>JAJFKE010000038.1 GCA_021773355.1 Gammaproteobacteria bacterium
TTACTGACCTTGCATACCTGAAGAATATTTTTTGCTAAATCTATCGCAATCACGTTTAACTTTTTCATTGTATGGACTCCGTTGTTTTTTGAAGAGACTTCACCCTAATTTGTTAGGGTGGTGGAGTCCACACATCGCAAAGGCACTCAACCGAAATAACTTGTAAGTTTTTGCCGATACCAAATGTCGGCCTAGGTTGAATAAATTATAAACACTTCATCAATAAAGATAGCACCACCATATCCTTGATGTTTTCTTCTTAGTAGTTAGGCGTATTCCGATCCAAACTAATTACACCAGCGTCGAATTGCTTCATAGCTCACGATAACACCTCGTTCCACCAGCAAATCCTCCGACGTCTCAATGACTTAGCTTGAATTTACAATATAGCCACAGCGCATATTGAATGATTTCAGGCGGAAATCTGTACCGCTTGTATATTGATTTTGATGATTTCATCGCCTGATTATCCCTTAAGGCGAATTGTTGTCGGTACTCCTTGATGTCTTAGATCAGCCTGCTGTGTCCGATATCGGTCAGAAAATTTGGCATTCGGACAACAGTAATTCATCAAAATTATCGGCAATTACCACTATCTGGAATTCTTGTACGGAAAAGGCTGAGTTATCAAATACATATTGAAGAAATAGCCCCAGGCAAATTATTGGCACGAATATTGTACAACTAAAACTACTACTAGCAACCCTGGCTTTATCAAATAGTGTTATAGCTCTATGGATCGAGAACTGGACAGCCATACAATTCGAATACGAACCATAACGCTACTGGGTAGACTGGGCGTCGCCCTAGCCGTGTTGATTGTTTCGTTTATATATTTACGCAAGCTGATCACGCCTAATATTGTCCTCACCGATTACAGAACATCAGTCGTTGAGCTGGGCGAAGTCAGCACAACAGTCTCTGCCTCGGGAGTAATAACACCTAAGTTTGAAGAGGTAATCGCCAGTTCTATCGCGTCCCGCATTATTGCTGTATATGCGAACCTGGGAAGTGAAGTGACAATCGGCATGCCAATTCTCGAGTTGGATACCACTCAAATTGAATTGGAGATCACAAATTTAAAAGATCAGATCGAACTAAAAACAGTCGAAGAGAAAGTCCTCTCGCAGCAACATAGGGAAAGCGTAAGCACATTAGAGAGCAGAAAAGAGCTTTTGAGTATCGACCTCGAAAGAGAGCAACTATTGGAACAAAGATACAGAACTTTGTTCGAACAAGGGGCTGTTTCCCAGTTCGATCTGGATGAGAGAGAAATCAACGTCAGAAAAACCGCGATTGAACTGCGCCAGATTGACGAAGGTCTGCTAGATATTCAGCTGTCGGCGGCCAATGAAATAGAACGGGTATCACTGGAAAAAAATATCTTACAACAGCAACTAGTCGAACGAATAAGGCTACGAGATGAGGGCTTGGTAAAAGCAACTTCCAATGGCGTCATTACCAGTCTGCTGAATGAGCTTGGCCAAAGTGTAAACCCAGGCATGGAATTAGTTAGAATTGCCAACTTGAGTAATTATCATGTAGCAGGAACCATTTCAGATTTCTATCGTGGCCAGTTCTATGAAGGCCTTCCGGTCAAAGTGCAAGTTGGAGAGGAAATCTTGAATGGGAGACTTACAAAAATATTGCCAACGATCGATAGCAGTGGTGTGGTCAATCTACAGGTGGATTTGGACAATCCAGACAACACTCGATTACAACCCAATATGCGTGTAGGGCTGGAAATAATCACCCAATATGATGCACACAGTTTACGCGCAAGTAATGGTATCGTCTTTAACGGCGGCGGGAGGCATGAGATTTTCACCATCGAAGGCGATTTCTTGCAAAAACGCTATGTTGAGCTAGGCATGGTAAACAGTCAGTTTGTTGAGATAGTAGATGGCCTTGCCTTGGGTGATAAAATAATAATTTCAGACATGTCGAATTACATGCACCTGGACCAGGTAGCGATTCGATAAATTCAATACCGACAAATCAGCAATTGCATCAGGAGATGCCCATGATAGAACTTAAGGATACTTGCAAGACTTATCAGACTAAAAACATCGAGACACTCGCACTAAGAGGCATTTCCCTGCAGATAGAAAAGAGTGAGTTCGTTTCTATCATGGGGCCATCCGGCTGTGGCAAGTCGACGCTGCTTCACATCATGGGATTACTGGCTCGCCCTGGAGAGGGCGCAGTCTATCTTGAGGGAGAAAAAATAAACTCCTATAGAGATAAAGATGTCGCCAGGCTGCGGAACCAAAAGATCGGCTTCGTGTTTCAAAGCTATAACCTGATTCCGGATTTAAACGTGATTGACAATGTAGAAATACCCTTGCTGTATCGTAGCGTTTCAGGCAAGGAGCGGCGCAAATTAGCAGCGGAGGCGCTGGAAAAGGTAGGCCTTAGCGCGCGCCTCAGACACTTTCCCACCGAGCTGTCTGGAGGGCAGCAACAACGGGTGGCCATCGCAAGAGCTATAGTCGGCAGACCGAAGATACTGCTTGCCGACGAACCCACCGGAAATCTCGATAGCAAAATGGGTGACGAAATCATGGACATATTGGAAGACTTGCAGCAACTGGAAAACACCACTGTGGTTATGGTAACCCATGACGAGGAAAAGGCACGTCGTTGCCAACGTATTGTACGCATGTTTGACGGACAACTTGTTCACTGAGAATATTACTGTGTTAAAAAATTATCTTAAACTGGCATTTAAAGTACTACTACGAAGAAAACTGTATACGTGCATTAGTATCATGTGTATCGCATTTACATTGATGATACTAATTCTTGTTACAGCAATCTTTCAATCAGCGTTGTCCTCAGAAGGCGTCGAACGGAACAGTGATCACTATCTGATAGTGGAAGGCCTGATGTTGAGGTATGAGGAAAACGGAAGAGCTTCACGCTCCAGAAACGGTGAACTGGGGTACGGCTTCATTGAGAAATACGTTCTACCGATGAACACTCCGGAAACTATCTCCTACTTTAGTACTGCATCGGAAGTCGCGGGGTATAGCAATGGAGCTAGAATTCAATCGCTAGTGAAACACGTAGATGCGAACTTCTGGGAAGTCTTTGTATTCGATTTTATCGAAGGCAGACCATTCAGTCGGCTAGAACATGAAGAAGCCAGGCCGGTAGCCGTGATCAATGAAAGAACCAGGGATAGATATTTTGGGGAAAGAGAGAATGGTGTCATAGGCCAGAGTTTATTTTTTCAAAATATCAGCTACGAAGTGATTGGGGTGGTAGAAAACATTGGCTACCCGGAAGAGCTCGCCGCCAGCGATATCTGGGTGCCAATATTCGCGACTGCGGAACGCAACGTTGCCAGAAATGATGTTGGACCCTATGTCGCCATACTAATGGGAAATAACACCGGGGATTTGCCAGCGATAGAGGAAGAATATGCGACTGTCATGGGTAGTTTTCAGCCGTCAGATCCGCAGTCATACAATAAGGGTTATTCCCGGACCGAAACCAACCTGGAAAGGTTCGCCCGCCGAATCCTGGGTCGGCTTTCGATCTATGGCTTCGAGGAGACTGAGCGCGACGATGTGGGTTTTATGTTGTCTCTTCTGCTCATCGGCGGCATTCTCTTCATGGCGCTGCCCGCTATCAATCTTGTTAACTTGAATACCAGCCGAATACTGGAACGTTCCAGAGAAATTGGAGTAAGAAAAAGCTTTGGTGCCTCCGCGAAAACTCTGGTAGGACAATTTCTGACGGAGAACATTATCTTAACCGCCATTGGTGGTGTCTTTGGCTTTCTATTTGCTTCTCTATCGCTGTATTTCTTATCCCACAGCGGAATGTTCCAGATATCTTTCGGCTATATTCAAATCGATCTACCAGTGTTCTTCATCAGCTTGGGTCTAATTTTATTCTTCGCCCTGTTATCGGGATTCTATCCAGCCTGGAAGATGTCTCGCCTCGACCCAGTGTATGCTTTACGGGGAGCTGCAGCATGATCAGACATATATTTACTATGATGTGGAATCGCAAGAAGAGTAACAGCCTGATCCTGCTTGAATTAATCGTTACTTTTCTGGTTATGTTTTCATTAATTGCATTGCTGATTTATAACTTCAGGCTTTTCAATCTACCTATCGGGTTTACTGCTAACGACAATTGGACTATCACCATAGATACTGATGAGCCACTCGATTCCAATGTATTTACCGGTCTGCGCGAGTACACAGAGCCAACCGCAATCATCAATATCCGTGACGAAGCCATGCAAGTCCTTAGGCAAATAAATGGAGTCAAAGCACTACACACAATCAATAGCCTGCCTTTCACTACCGGCGGGCTGACCACGGGCGCCTATCGAAATGGACAAACCGAGTTTGTAGGCGTGATGCTCGTCTCCGAAGGCATGCCGGCGGATATCGGCATGAAGCTAATCGAAGGCAATTGGTTCAGCCAAGAGGACACCGGCCAGGACTGGCGTTCAGCAGTGATCAGTAAGTCTTTGAGAGATTCACTGTTCGGCAATGAACCCGTGCTGGGTGAAGAGATTACCAGCACTCCATCTTCTAACGCTAATCTGCGACGCTATCGGGTTGTGGGAGTATTCGATCAGTTTCGCAAAGAAGGAGAATTTGCCGAACCACGTCACTATATGTTCTTGCGGGATCCGTTGATCGGAGAGCGGGCCGCTTTTAACCTACTCTCTTCTTTCAGCCTTCTTATGATTACTGAAGGGGTTAACAGCGGTGAGTTTGAACAGCAACTCTATACCAATTTAAGCGCCCTGCAATCTTCACTTCCGATCGTAAGATTCAGCATCAACCCTTGGGAACGACTCCAACGTGAACACTACATCGAGAATGTTTCACCGATTATCGCCATGGGTATAGTTGTAGCCTTTATGATCATGTTAGTGGGCTTTGGTCTATTTGGTGTACTTTGGCAAAATGTAATTCAGCGCACTCGCGAGATGGGTGTACGCCGCGCTTTAGGAGCCACTGGCTCATCAGTACGAAAACAGATTACACTGGAGATGGTAGTCTTGGGTTTATTTGCCGTAGCGATAGGGTTCGTTATTGTCGTCCAGTTACCCATCTCTGGATATGTGGAAGCCCTTGAGTGGTCCTTGTTCTGGAGCTCTTTAGTGGTAAGCAGCATATCGCTACTCTGCCTTTGCGCTGTCTGTTCCTTATATCCGAGCTGGTCGGCAACAAAAGTCGATCCAGTTGAAGCCTTACATTATGAATAGGGCCTGTGAGCATTCTATCGATGAGTAAAAAAATCCTCATTGTTGACGATGATGAGTCAATTACAGAATCGCTGTCCATTCTACTGAAGCGGTCAGGACACCTGCCTATTGTTGCATTCAATCCCGAGCAGGCACTTCATCTAATGTCTGAGCACCAAGCCGATCTGATACTTCAGGATATGAATTTTTCGCGCCAAACCAGCGGCGAAGAAGGTGTTTCCCTGTTAAAAGACATTCGCAGACAAAATACTCAGATTCCCGTAATACTAATGACTGCCTGGGCATCTGTTGATCTCGCTGTACAAGGAATGAAACAGGGAGCTAATGATTTTTTCGCAAAACCCTGGAGCAATGAAAGACTGTTGCAGTGTGTCAATACCGCGCTGGCCTTGCGACAACCTAAGGCTGAATATGAAGCCACCAGACAAGAGTTAGATTCTAGATATGATTTCAGCTCTATCATCGGCGAAGACCCGGAACTGCTCAAAATTCTATCCACCGTTGGCAGGATCAGCGAAACCGATGCCTCGGTTCTTATTTTGGGAGAAAGCGGCACCGGTAAAGAGCTAATTGCCAACGCAGTCCACAACAACTCTCACCGCAAGAACTTTAGCCATATCAAAGTAAATCTGGGTGGGGTTCCAGGTAACCTATTTGAAAGTGAGCTGTTTGGTCATCTTAAAGGTGCGTTTACCGATGCCAAGTCTGATCGCGAGGGTTATTTCGGCAGAGCACATAAGGGGAGTATTTTTCTCGATGAAATAGGTGACCTGGAAAAATCATCACAGGTTAAACTATTAAGAGTACTGCAGGACCAAAGCTATCAACCCTTGGGTTCTTCCAAGACACTCAGCGCCAATGTACGAGTCATAGCAGCAACAAATCGTAACCTGACACAGTTGGTCGCCAGCAAGCAGTTTCGCGAAGATTTACTCTATAGAATAAATCTGATCACCATTCACCTGCCTCCCCTACGCAAACGCAAAGGTGACATACTGCTAATTGCAGAGCATGTCCTACAAAGTCTTTGTCAACGGTACAACTTCGATCAGCTAATCCTCGGCAGTGGCGCCCGGCAATGGTTACAAACCCAATCATGGCCCGGAAACATCCGCCAGCTTACGCAAACGCTAGAGCGAGCCGTATTGATGTCGGAATCAACGACACTTGATGAACAGGCGTTTCTTAATTCGGAACAGGTCGGCGAAAGCCTGGAGCAGAGTGACACCACCTTGCCAGTAGGTAGTATGACCCTGGCAGAAATGGAAATAGCGATGATCAGGAAGGCATTGCATCAATATCAGAACAACCTTTCTCAGGTAGCCAGCGCTCTTGGACTGAGCCGGCAATCACTCTATCGACGCCTCGAGAAGCATGGAGTACAGCTTTGACCCTAAAGCGACAGCTAATTCTTTATGTCGCTCTCATGTACCTCATTCCCATCTCTCTGGGAATCTACTTCCTTATTAGTGACCAGCTTTATTGGTTTTTCCTGACCGAGCTGAGCCTGCTGGTTTCAATTCCCATTGGCGTGTTACTGGTCAGACGCGCCTTACAACCTCTTGATTTTGCTGCCAGCGTCGAACAGAGTTTGACTACAGGAGATTTTTCCACCCGCTTTATTCCGGTTGGAGTAGGTGAGATGGACATCCTGACCAATATCTATAACGAAATGCTGGAAAAGCTTCACGATGAACAACTCAAACTTGGTGAGCAACGGAGCTTTTATGACAGACTGCTACAGGCAACCCCAGCGGGAATACTTATCTTCGATTTCGAGGATTTGATCAGTAACGCCAACCCTGCCGCTGAGCAAATGCTTGCTACCCAACTTACCGAATTAAGAGGTAAGACGCTGCAGCAGCTTACTTCTCCGCTAGGCGTGGCAATCGATGCAAATGCCCCACCCTGCTTGCTAAATCTATCTAACGGACAACGATTCCGCATTCAGAAGTCGAGTTTTTATGATAGGGGGTTTCATCGCGATTTCTTGATTCTGGAGGAACTCACAGAAGAGCTGCAGTCGGTGGAACGGCATGCTTATGAAAAACTTATCCGCATGACCAGTCATGAGGTGAAGAATACCATCGGGGTAACCAATAGCTTGTTAGAAAGCTGCATGGACTACGGCAGTCAGTTAAACAGCGAAGACCAGGCAGATTTTTCGAAAGCTCTAAGCATTGTCATTGCCCGCAATTCAAACCTGGCTGAATTCATGAACCGACTGGCATTAGTGGTACATCTGCCCTCTCCAGATTGCCAACCAATTGACCTACCCAGTTTGCTAGAAACCTTGCGCGCTATGTTTTCGCTTGAGCTGGAAAAAAGAAATATCAAATGGATCACACAATATGAACAGGTTCCCCCGGCGTACATAGATAGGCACCTGCTTGAGCAAGCACTCATTAACATAATCAAGAATGCCTATGAAGCAGTGGATCGAAATGGCGAACTCAAAATAAGCATCGGCATTTCGGAGCAGGACACGCTAATGACAATCAGGGATTCTGCCGGAGCACTTTCAGAAGAAGATAAATCCAATCTATTCAACCCTTTTTATACCACCAAAAGCAACGGCCAAGGCGTGGGCCTTATGTTAGTTAGAGAAATTTTGAATCAACACGGCTTTAGTTACTCCCTAAAAAGTAAAACTGGCGAGTGGACTGAGTTCCAGATTCGTATAAAAGGCATCGGATAGCTGCATTAATCCTGTTCTTTCTCTATCGATAGGTTTTCCAGAAATTACTCACAAATCGTCCGCAAAATTAGAATGCGGATATACTTCTTGCCATTACTGGAAACAATAGTCCAGGCATGCGTGCTGTACTGGCAAGGGCCACCCTATCGTTTACCGCTGTCTTTAAGCTTTCGCAAGATGAGCAAGTCAGAGCGCCATGCAAGAGCGATGTCGATGCTTGAGAAGGTTAACAGGCACTTTGCATGGTAACCCATGACCCTCACTTTTCTGAGAGAGGGATGTAGCGTGTGACCCTTGAGGACGGAGTAGTTATCAAGAGCAACTAGAGTCACATGGAAAAGCACCAATGACTCGCGAACTCAGCTGTTATAAAAAAAATTAGAGTTTCTTGAATATTTAGTCTATTTAGAATTCATCTTAGATTGCTACAGCGACAACCAAAGAAATCGGAGTAGCTGTTTTTCATTCAACTGATCGAAATTCTTGCCCCTATTAAGTTAGTTCCCTATATATTCTTGGAGCTTGAATGCTATTGTTATAAGCCGATGCGGACGACTTCATATCAACGAGGAATGTCGCCTGACAGGTAGTTGACAGTTAATAAGAACTCGCCCGACTCTCTCTTATCCCAGCCAATACTACTCAGATCTAAGTGATTCTCCCGGACTGGCTCTTGCCACACTTACGCCTTTCATTGTTATGGTGAAAAACACTACCCCCATAGCAATGAGCCCGGCCGTCAGACCAAGAGGAATGAGCATCCACCTGTCGAATTGATAAGGAAATCGTTCCAACCAATTCAATATGGACCACATAGCGATAGGCCAGGCAATTATGTTGGCAAATATTACGGGCTTGGAGAATTGCAATAACAACAAGGTAACAATATCTTCCATTTGAGCACCGAGGACTTTACGTAGACCCATCTCAGTTGTGCGTCTCTCGAGAGAAAATGTAGCCATGCCGTAGAGACCTATGCAAGCAATAAAGATGGAAAGCATAGAAAAATAAACTAGCAGTTTCCCCTCATTTTGCTCGCGCAAATATTCTTCGGAAATCTCTTGTTGAACGAAACCAGTAATTAGTAGCCGATCACCTACAACCGAATTCCATATTTGTTCGACTTCGGCTAGAAACTTTTGTGAGTTTCCTTGGAAACGGATGGTTAGGTTATAGGTACTACTTAGATCAAGGTAATAAACCTGTGGCTCAGGAATGGATCGAACACTTTGAAATTGTGAGTCGGCAGCAACTCCCACAATCAGAAATTCTTGATAACTCTGCGTGCCCGGCTCACCATGCTCAATAATGCGTCCCAGGGCATCGTCCGAAGAACCAAATCCGAACTGTCTCGCGGCAGCATCGTTAATTAAAATACTGGCTGGCTGTTGGTTCTGGCGTTCTTCCGGCACTGGAAATAATCGAAACGGCAATTGTGGATCTCTACCAGGTTCCGGATAGCGCCCCGCCGAAAGAGGGATTTGAAAAGTTTTAAAAAAATCGTGGTCGATAAATAGTGTAGAAATTGCTGTCTCCATACTATTCGACGATTCTCCTTGCACGCGATAGTCATACATAAATCCAAGCCCCGAATTGGGCTTCGCTGATGAATAGCTGGCACTTTCAACTTCAGTCAAATTGAGAACTTCCTGCTTAATTACCTCTCGGTGTGGGCTTACCTCTGCTTGGGCGAAGCCATCCACAACTAATAACTCACTAGGATTGAATCCGGGATCGATTTTATTTAAGTACGATAGCTGCCAATACACCGTGGCCGTAGCCATTATTAGGACAATTGCCACAGCGAACTGAAATATCACCAAGAAACCTCGAAAACTCATAGTATTTCCTAACACTCGGGATCTACCACCTCGAAATATTCTACTTGAGGAGAGCTTGGAATACATAACAGCCGGATACACCCCTCCCAAAAAACCAAATCCAATTATTAGAACTAATAGGTACAAATAGAGGCTTGAACTGGAGTAAGGCAAGCCCAAATTTTCCCCTACTACTCCCTCATAAAATGGCATTAGCAATTCCACTCCGAGAAGCGCCAGTATAATTGCAGCAAAGACTACAAGAAATGACTCCCCCATGAACTGGACAACCAACCGACCTGGTCGAACACCGAGCATTTTTTTGAGGGCGATTTCTAGCTCCCTCTGTGTTGCTCTGGCCGTGGTTAAGACTATGAAATTTACACAGCCTACCAATGCTACCAAAACCGATATAGACATGAATAGTAAGGCCGTTGCCCTATTTCCACTGACACTGTCATAGTTCTGGAAAGGTATGGGGTCAAAGTAAATATCTAGCATTTTTTGAAATTCAACAGCAACGACATCACTGGGTTTTTGTCCAAATTCCAAGCGCTCTGGAGGAAGGTTTACGCGACTATCCAATAACTCAACCATATTAGCATTGAGAAATTCAAGATCCGTCTCGGCATTCAATCGAATATAATTTTGAGTAGAAACTAAAATCCAGCTGGACCAAAGAGTGCCCCATCGAGATATTTTTTCTTCGTCATACAGCACCATGTTAGGCAAGTTTAGCACCGTATTTCCCGGCGCTAATCTATATACAGCTACCACTCTATACTCTTGCAAACCTCCTGCGATGTCCGTAGCGGAAATTATTTGGCCTATAGGGCTCTCGACACCAAAATATTGCAAAGCCGAATCCTCATTCAAAGCGATACTATTGGTGTCTTCAAATACAGTCTCCAAGTCTCCCTCAAGCACTTGGAACTGAAAGAGCTCGATAACATCCTTTTCTGTATAGCTTAAGGCTTGAGAAAAATGCGTATTTCCTATTACCAATTCTTGCCCTGGAGCCGATGATTGCAGCAAGCGAGCACCTAATTCAATGTCATTAGGAAAATATTGTTTTAGCACGGGAAGTAATAACATTGAACTTACGGGGTATTTTTGTGGTACCCGTCCAGCTCGCATAGTTATCCAATTTACACGATAGATTCGATCCGAGTCCCGCCAGTGCTTGTCATAAGAAAATTCATTCTGAACGTACAAAGCAATCAATATGCAAGCAGCAAAACTCACTGCCAAACCGCCGACACTAATAACAGTGTAGAGTTTGTTATTGAGGAAATATCTAATCGTGGTTTTAAGAGTGTTTGAACGCATAATGCCCCATAGGTATCTTAGCTCTTCGACGATAGTATTTGGCGCTTCTAAAGAATCACTGGAAATTCTTTGCTTTCATCATCGTACTAACCAAATCCGTTAAATGAAAAACCAGAGAAAGCACCAAATTCCGGCCCCAAACAGAGAGCACCATCTTGCCATAGACATTCAATACGACTAGAAAATAGCTTTTGATCATTGGTGCGTACTTTATGGCTACTCAAATCTCAAGGCCATAACTGGATTTCTAACGGCTGCACGAAAAGACTGCAATGCAATTACCACAAAGGCTATTACCAGCGCCATAAAGAAGGCGGCGAAGAATACCAGTATGTCGATCTCAGAATGGTAATAAAAACTCTCTAACCAGCGGTTCATAGCCCAGATCGAAATGACAGTGGCTATGACAGAAGCACTGAGTATTATCAGACTAATGGTTCTGAACAACATCACTAGTATATTGGGTGTAGAGGCCCCTAGAACTTTTCGTATACCTATCTCTTTCGTTCGTTGCTCTGTAGTAAAGGTGGTCAAGCCGAACAAACCGAGACAGGAAATGAAAATACAGATTACTGAGAATACCGCGATCGAGGTCATCTGTTGTTGACCAGAGTCGTAGAGCTGATTCAGTGAAACATCCAGATATTGATATTCAAATGGATGAACGGGGTCAAAAGCTCTCCACCCTTCCTCTATGTTTTCGAGAACCGATGTGTCCGCCGCGCTTGATAATTCGATTATTAGCTGTCTGTTTTCCGCTTTTTTCCGAGAATCACTCATGTCCTTTAGATAGTCATGATTATCGAAAGCGATCAACAGTGGCCCTATCTCGCTATGCAGTTGTTGAAAATGGTAATCCCTGACGACTCCGACTACCGCCATGTCAACGCTGCGCCCCTTCACTATCCGACCGACTGGGTTCTCCCACTCTAAAACCCTCGCCATGGTTTCGTTAATGAGCACACTGCGGGAACTGTCCGTGCTTATATTTTCGTCAAAGTTCCTGCCTTCTACCAAATCGATTCCCAAGGTATTCAGGTAGTTGTAGTCAGCTCGAGTGTAATATACGCCCAGGTTTTTCGTTTCCCCAGAGTCATCAATAACGTTCGTGTCACGATATGACGTGGTCCCTCCTGGCACACCCAGCCAAGACATAGAGGCATTCGATATCCCATCCAGCTCCTTCAACTGTTGAATAAATCTTGGAGTATTCTCAACGTTGTCGCCGCCCCGAACATTCAGAATTAGCCTGTTATCTTTTTCAAACCCCAGGTCTCGGCTATGAATGTATTCCATTTGCAGATACATAAGCATGGTGCAAGAAATTACAGCCACCGAAACTGTAAACTGGGTCAGTACCAAAAACTGACGAAATCTGGAGTTCGATTTCTTATCGTTACCCCTAAGCGAGGCAGCAACACTTGAGGACGTCACCGAAAATGCAGGATACAAGCCCGAACAGAAACCTATGAGCAGCGCCAAAGTGACCAGCCCGGCCGCGGCAAGAGGATCGGTAAGCAAGTTCAGACTGAGGTTCTCGCCCTGGAACAAACTTGTGCTTAATACTGTGGAGAGCAGTTCAGCCAGGCTCGCTCCTATCACCACTGCAGAAAATGAGAAAAAGAAAGATTCACCCAGATATTGATAGATCAGACTCTTTCTTTCAGCCCCCAGAATTTTTCGTATTCCGACTTGTTTCAGGTTTTTTGTAGACCGGGCCGTCGCCAGGTTTACGTAATTAATGCATGCAACAATCAGGAGGAAAAGCCCTACTACAGCGAAGGCGTATAGGTAGAAAATATTTCCGCGAGGCTGATCTTCCTGCGCATTGGAATAGAAATGAATCCTCCCCAGGGGTTCGATATAAAAGTTGATGTCTATATTTCCCAGCCCTCTGCGATTGGAGAAATCCTCCATATGATTGGCATAAAAATCATCGGATATTTCATGAAAATTGCTTGTAGCGTAATTTTCATTGAAGATAATGTAGGTATAGTAAGACTGGCTCCAAAGCGAAGGTGCAGAATACTCTGATACAAAAGCCCCAGCATAGGCAATTAAAGCGTCGTATTTAAGGTGGGTGTTGCCAGGTAAGTCTTCAAAAACCAGAGTGATCCTGTAATCGGAACCTCCTGAACTTACAGTTTGACCAATGGGGTTGATGTCACCGAAATACCTTAGCGCGAACGATGCACTGACGGCCATGGTTTGTGGCTCGGACAAAGCGTTTTCTGAATTGCCAAGCAGTATCTCGTGGGTAAACATGCTAAAGACACTATTATCCGCAACGTAGACACCCTCTTCATAAAAAGCGCTAGCTTGGTGTTGAAATAGTACAGGATCAACTGAAAGCCGGTGAAACCTTACCATCTGTTCAATCTGTGGATAATCTTTCAAAGCCAGCGTGGCAAAATGTTCTGGAGTAATTGCCCATAGACCCTCGGTACCGTCCCGACTGACTTCCATATTTACGCGGAAAATTTTATCGAGTTGCTCGTTATGACGATCAAAACTAAGCTGTTGCATTAAATAAAGGGAAACCAAGAGGAATCCGGTCACACCGATCGACAGACTGATAATGTTTATAACCGCGTACAGCTTATCTCGCGACAGATTTCGCAAAGTAATTATCAAATAGTTTTTTAACATTGCTAATACGTCTCCCCCGGAAATTCAATTACATTAGAATCAAGCCCACATATTTTCTAGCAAGTTGACCCTCTGCTCTCCAATCACGCCGCGCCAGTACCGGTTTCTGCTTGCTGTTGCCGCTGCTAGTGATCCTACGGTTACAAACGCCAATAAGAGAATAGCTACGGCCGCCGCAACAATGGGCTAAGGGACGGAGGGGTTAAAATTTGATAAGTGAACTAGTTAATCAGAAAATAACCCTTCCGCCCCTTTATTCTCCAAGTTTCATTCATACCTTATATTTTGAACGGGATTAGCAATTGAGGCGCCAGCTGAACGTAATACAATCGTACTAATTGTTACCAATGCCACCAAAAATAGTGATAAAAATATGTAGTAGTAGTTGAGTTCTGCCCTATAGGCGAATCTCTCTAACCATTCGCCCAACACGTAGTATGCTATTACCGATGATGGAATGGCAGCTAGAAAAATTAGCGGTAAAAAAGGCCTGATAAATAACACAATAATTTGCAATGTCGAGGCTCCAATTACCCTTCTTATACCAATCTCTTTTAGACGTAATTCCACAGTGTAGGCAGTAAGCCCAAATAGTCCAATAGCCGACACCAACAAACAAATTCCAGCGAAAATCTTTGTCAATTGACCCAAACTCATTTCACTCTCATATTGCCGGTTAAGAATGGTTTCCAAAAACACGGGTTCAAAAATAAAGTCTTGATCAAATTGCCGCAGCACTGTTTCAATGCTGTGCTGGCTCGAGTCGACACTAGATTCACCAATGTCAATTACTATATAACGTGTAATTAGCGCTCTTAAAATAGGTGAAGGTAGGAAATTATCTTCAAACGGTGTCAAAATCAGAGGCCCAATTTCGTTGTGTAAAGATCTAAAATGGAAATCTGCAACAACTCCGATAACCGATTTCTCTTCATTACCAAGTGATATTCTTTTCCCAATTGGTTTGTCCCAGTTCATCAGGCTTGAAAATGACTCATTTATCACCACTGATGAGTCCCGATCAGGCTGCGCCCCTACTGAAAATCCTCGGCCACGCACTATTTCCATACCCATGCTGCTTATAAATTCGGGTTCGATTGAAACCTGGCTAACCAACTCGCTCATAGCTTCTCCCTGCTCGTTCGCAGCGATAACCCTTATATTGCTTGCGCCTGAGCCAGGAATAACGTTGGTTGAAACTACACTGACGATGCCATTCTGTGCTTCCAACTCTTCTTTTAGAGCCGAGAATTTTTCCACTATATCGGCGCCTTTCAATTGAACAACCACTCGATTCTGGCCATCGAACCCTAATTGCTTGTTGCCTATATATTCAAGTTGTTCTGTCATCAAGAGCGAACTGCTAATGACGACCATCGATATGAAAAGCTGCAAGAACAAAAGAATTTGTCGAAACGTAATTCCGGATTTCCACGATTTGACCGTTCTACGCAGTGCTAGCTGGGGAGGAATATGTGCTAGGTAGATACCTGGATAGATGCCCGCCAGAAATGACAAAACGAAACCCAACATTGTAATGTTGAACCACAACACTGGGTCGCTAATGTCTAATTCTAAGGCTCCTTTGCCCAAAAAGGCACTAATGGGTGTTAGAGTAAGAAATGCCTCAGCGATGGCCACCCCAGCCAATAAAGAAAGAAAGGTAATTGCTAAGACCTCAAGGAAATATTGCGCTAACAACTGAGTAGTACTTGCAC
The DNA here is from genome assembly GCA_021773355.1 of Gammaproteobacteria bacterium. Lineage (GTDB taxonomy): Bacteria > Pseudomonadota > Gammaproteobacteria > Pseudomonadales > Pseudohongiellaceae > UBA9145. The sequence continues at coordinate 15,454 of JAJFKE010000038.1, forward strand.
CAATAACCTTGAATTGTCCAATTTCTCTTGTTCTTCTGCTTATTCGAGCCACCAAAAGATTCAGAAAATTGATAACCGCTACAAGCAATACAAAAGTAGCGATTGCTTCCATTGCGTATACATATAATTGATTACCAGTGTCCAAGTCATTAGGGAATTTCTCACCAAAGTGGATTGACGTGAGTGGTTGTAACTCCGCGGAGTAACTAGAATTTACCCTTTCACCTGTTTCAGACATATATTTCTCGTAAAACCTGTCCGAAATCTCTGGAAATGTAGATGGGTCAAAGGTCTCTGCAGGCATTATGTATGTATAAGCAACTGGACGCCAAAGAGTATTGATATAGCTTTGTTGATTTAACCTTGGATTTAATATTCCGAATATTTCATAAGGCAGTAGCACTTCGTATTTGAGATGAGTATTCTCAGGGAGGTCTTCAAACACCAAAGAAACTTTGTAGTCTATTTCTCTGGTAGATAGCACTTCACCTATGGGATTTTCGTCTCCAAAATAACTTTTCGCCACTGACTCGCTTATAGCAACCGAGTACGCGTCAGAAAATACATTTTCGAGATTGCCATGAACAACATTATGACTAAAAATCGAGAATACTTGTTGATCGACGGCATAGACATTATCCCACGCAAAATTGTTTTCACCATTTCTTAGAGTATTCTGATTTGACTTTCGAAATCGAACATAGGTCCCTAATTGAGGATTTTCTTCGATCAGAAATGGACCAAGTCCATCAGATGTGAGAGCTGTCTCTGTAGTTGGAAATCTGGAAACCACTCTATATATGTCGTTGTGATTTAGGTGGGATTCGTCATAGGTAAGTTCGCTTTGCAAATACAAAGACAAAACCAGAAAGCTAGACAGTCCAACTGAAAGACTTAGAATGCTTACAATAACGAATGCCTTTTCAATGAAAAGTTTTCGTAATGTTAGTAATGCTAGGATCTTCCACATTGCAGTATTCTCATTGTTGTCATCCGCTACAAAATTTACTCATGCCGCAGGGCCTGAATTGGATTCCTGTTGGCTGTAACTGCGGCTAGGGACCCTACGGTTACAAACGCCAACAAAAGAGTGGCTGTGGCTGCGGCAACAAATATTCCCGGGCCGATATCTATTCTGTAAACAAAACCTTGCATCCAGGTGTTCATTACATACCAGGCAATTGGCCAGGCAATCATGTTTGCCAGAACAACCAACTTGCAGAAATCCTTAGACAACAAAACTACTATGCCCAGAATGGTGCTACCGAGAACCTTACGTACACCGATTTCCTTGGTACGTTGCTCTGTCAAATAGGAAGCTAAGCCAAACAAACCCAAAGCGGCAATTAAAATAGCGAGTGCGGAAAACAGCACGAATAAATTGCTTTGCCGCTGATCTGCCTGATACAGGCTCGCATAATTCTGACTTAGAAAAGATTGCACGATAGGCACGCCTGGCATAAAGCTATACCAGGTATCTTCTATATAGCTCAGCGTTTGCTGTTGGTTATTTCCAGAAACTTTAACAGCCATCTGACGAATATTTGGAAATGAGTTGGGATTGTCATCCACCAACCGATAGAACAAAGGCTTTACTTGTTCACGGACAGAGGAGAAATATACATCTTCTGTTACACCGATTATCGCTCCTTCGACGGTAAAGGACTCATCCGCTGCAAGTATGTTTTGAAAATTGAGGCCAATGGCTTCTTCTGGCGTCAAGCCCAGCAGTTTAACCGCCGACTCGTTCAGAATAAAAGCACCTGCAGTATGGGGGCTTTCTCTACTTGGATACACATACATGTCGGTGGAGCTTGTGCGAGAAAAATCACGCCCACTAATGATGTCTATATCGAAATTGCTAAAGAAATCATAATCAATGGCAAGTGGCGCCATCATTCTTACTTGCGATCCATCACCTTCGATCCTAACTCCCTGGAAATTGGTATTCTGATTAGATGGCATCAAATTTGCCGCAGTTACCGACAATATATCGGGGTTACGTAGTAGCTCTTCCTTCATGGTGGGGTATCGATCTCTCATTTCGTCACTCGAAAACCCACGATAAATTACAATTTCTTCCGTGTTTAGACCAAGATCCAGATCCAAGACATAACGAATCTGATTTAGAGCAATTCCAGACGCAATTATCAGGACGATAGAAATTGTAAATTGCAGAACCACCAGGGACTTTCTAAGAAACTCTCCTTTTGTACCGGTCTCCAGCTCACCTTTTAGAACCCTGGCAAGAGAAAAGCCTGCCATGTAGAAAGCGGGGTAACTTCCAGCCAGAATTCCTATACCTAAAGCTAGCAAGAACAGCCATCCCACACTGTAAAAACTCTCAGTGATGCCAAGGGCCAAATCCAAATCTAGCATATTGTTAACCCAAGGAAGGAACAAGTCGGAAATTCCAACTGCCACCAAAACTGCGACCAGTGTAAGTAAAACTGATTCACCCAAGAACTGCATGATTAACTGCTTGCGGGTTGCACCAAACATCTTACGCAGACCCACCTCGTCAGCTCTTGCGATAGAACGAGCCGTCGAAAGATTCATAAAATTGAAACAAGCGATAGCAAGAATTAACAGAGCAATTGCTGCAAACGCGGAAACCAGTGTCGCATTGCCGTTAGTGCTCAGTTCACCATCACGATGTGAATTAAGATGAATGTCTTGCACTGGAATAACCGAAAAACTACTTGAGGCGTTGGGAACTTCTGGCACGTGTCGTTGCATGAATCCGGGCAATTCATCGAGGAATTGTTGAATATCGTACGACTCTGGAGTAAGCACGTAGGTGTAGTAGTCGTTATTACCCCAGTCGTTCATTCTCTCGACACCAAATCGGGCTTCTCTAGTAGACATAGATACAAACGCATTGGGTGATAGATGAGAGTTTTGCTTTAGGTTCTCCATGACCCCAGTGACAACGAATGGAAGGTCGTTGCTGAATAGTAAGGTCTCTCCTACCGGGTTAGCTTCACCAAAATATTTTTCAGACAAAGATTCACTGAGCACTATGGTGAAAGGCGCCTCCAGGGCTCCAGCCCATTGACCGTAGACCATAGATATGTCAAAAACTTCATGAACATCGGCGTCCGTGTAATAAACCCCTCTTTCGTAGTAGAAATCATTTGACCCGGGCTTCGAGATTACAGGGATACTGCCCAATATTCGAACAACATGCTCAAACTGCGGAAAGTCTTGTTTTAGCAGCGGCCCCACCTGTGGTGCATTAGTGGCAAGATGCAAATCGGTGGAGCCGTCTATCAAAGAATAAGAGCGCATCACGCGATATATCTGATCAGACTTTCCCCAGTGCTGATCGTAGCTAGTTTCATCTATTACAAACAGGGAAATCATGATCACGCAGGCAAGACCGATTGATAAACCCAGCAGATTTATCGCGGAAAACAGCTTATTTGCAAAAAAATTTCTAAGTGCTATTAACAGATAATTTTTAAACATGAGATCAATCTTCTCCCAACATTAATCAAGCATGATTCATTGAACTAAGGGGACCCTAATAATCGAATAGGATAGCTGGGCATACTGAACCTGTGCTCAATCCACCGACAAATACTACTATCTGATTGCCGTTCCCGCTCCTCTTTGAAATCATTCATCACCCATACCGAATCGCCTCCACAGGATTACTGTTCGCCACCCCAATGGCATGCCAGGCGATTGCCAGCCATGCGATAGCCAAAGCCGCCAAACTGGATGCGATAAACAACAATGGCCCCAGCTCGATTCGGTACTGATAGCCGTTCAGGTAACTATTGATCGCATACAAAGCCAGCGGCCAGGCGAGAAAATTGGCAATAAGAATCGGTTTGGAAAACTGCAGCAGCAGAATTTTGATTATATCCATGCTAAGTGCTCCATGAATTTTCCGAATTCCGATTTCTCTGGTTCTCTGTTGGCTGGAATAAGCTGACAGTGCATAGAGCCCCATGCAGGCAATAGTAATTGCCAGGCTGGAAAAAATAGTCATCAGCAGAAATTGCAGTCGGTCCTCCGCGTATTGCGCCTCCACATTGGCTTCCACAAACTCAATAGCTGCCGGAAACCCCGGAACGAACTGATCCCACACTTCAGTGACGTCCTGAGTCAACTGTGAAACATCCGATCCCTGAGCATAGGAAACCGTTAACGCGATGTGGTTTTCTGGAGAGTATATGTACATATCGGGAGTAATCGCGCTACGCAATGATCGAAAATAAAAATCTGACACTACACCAATAATCTCGAACCTGACGTTGCCCATGACAATCGTTTCACCTATGGCTTCTACGGAATCTCGAAACCCGACTCTCTGTACTGCTGTACTATTTAGTATGACCGAAGAAAAACTAAGCTCGGCGCCATTCTCTAGCGAATACGAATCCCAACTAAATTGGTCACTAGCTATCAGACGCGAAAATTCTCGGCCGCCGCGAATCTGAACTCCGTAGATACTAAAGAAATTCGAATCCACAACCCGGGGAAATAGACTAAATCCGTCCTCTACACGTCCGGGCACGGCTACTTGTCGTGTAAAGCCTTCTATAGAATCAGATGGCGTGGCGACTGAAAAAGCCGTTCCCGTTACAGCTGGAATCCTTGCCAATTCTGTCGCAATTCCCTGCCGGCTGTTTCGAGAGAAGTCTTCATCCATATTGCGGATGACCAGTTTATTCTGAGGCAGGAAGCCGAGGTCCTTACTAGCAACGAAGGATTGCTGAAAAAATATGACGGCGGTAGTTATCAATAAAGCAATCGAAATAGCGAATTGCAGCATAACTAGGACAGGCTGCAGCCAAGCTGTTTTTTGCTGAGAGCTACTGAAACCCGCCCGCAGCACCTTCGCAGGCTGCCATGAAGAGAGCCGGTAAGCTGGGTACAGGCCACTCGCCATTGCCAAGACCCCAACCACGAACACCATCTCTATGAATGCTGTTAGGGTTGAGAAATAGAATACTGAAAACTCTCTGCCCAATAGTTCGTTATAGAGGGGAAGCAGTAGGTCGACAAGCGCTATGGAGCCTCCCAAGGCGAGCATCGAAACCAGCACCGTTTCACAGAGAAACTGAAATGTGAGCTGGCTTTTGTTCGCACCCACCACCTTGCGCACCGAAATCTCTTTGGCCCGACCCAGTGACTTGATAACGGACAGATTGACAAAATTGATGCAGGCAATAACCAGTATTAATAGCGCAATCAAAGACAAGGTAATCAGCATCTGCCTATTCCCGGCAGGTTTCATGCTCCCGCGCACTTCAGGGTCCAGATGAATATTCTGTATATTGTTTAGTTGCATTGAAATCTGCAGATTTTCGGGGCGAACTTCGCTTGGAAAATAACGATCCAAGAATTGCGGAAAACGGCTGTTTATTGTTTGATAATCGGCCCCCTCGACTAAGCTTACATAGGTGTAAGGTTCGATCGCCAGCCAATCGGCTGAATATCCAAACCCGTATAAGGCATCATTCTCGTCATAGGGAATTAGGAAATCGATATCGAGGTGGCTTTTTTCAGGAATATCCTGAAACACGGCAACCACTTGATATTCGCGCTGATCATCTAATAACAATACCTGTCCGACCGCTGGCTCATCGGCAAAATACTTTGCCGCCATCGATGCCGAAATCAGCATCGAGTACTTATCCCGCAATGCAGTGTTCTTGTCTCCAAACATCAAGGGTAAGTCGATTACTTCGAAAAAGTTTTCATCCACGAACCAGGCTTTCTCGAGGTATTTTTCCTCGTCTGCACGCAACACCACTGAACTGTCGATCAATCGAGTTGCCGCTTTGACTTCGGGAAAATATTCGATCAGGTCTGCTCTGGAGCGAAACCCAGTTTTGACATTCCTCCCCCCTCTTCCACCAGCAAACAGGTCCATTTCCAAGCGATAGACATTATCTGCGTCTGGAACCCACTGATCGAAACCAAATTCGTCCAGCACATAAAGCATAATCATAATGCAGCTGGTCAGGCCTAACATCAGACCAAAAACATTAATGAATGAATGAAACTTATGCCTGAGGATGTTTCTATAGGCGATTACGAAATAGCTTTTAAACATGGTGCAGATTCCCAGTCATCTTCGGCCAGCGACTTTTCCAACATAGTAAAAATCCTGGGGCAGCAGAAACGATTTTCGCAAACGTCCAACTGTTTTTTCGAAAGCCTTATCTTACTCATAGCGCAAAGCATGAACTGGATTCGCGTGAGCTGTCTTCCAGGATTGAATGGTCATTGTAAACAGCGATACCAAAACACAAAATACGGTCGAAGTGACAAATATGAGATAGCTGATCTCCACCCTATAGGCAAACGTTTCCAGCCACTGCGAGATTAGCCAGTAAGATGCACCCGCTGCAATGATTGATGCAGCAATCAAAGTGAAAAAAGTACTCTTGAATAACATTAGAAGTATATTGAGATAGCTCGCACCCAGCACTTTACGAACACCCAGTTCCTTGGAACGATTTTCTGTAGTAAAGGCAGTTAGACCTAGCAAGCCGAGACAAGAGATCAGCACACAGAGGCTGGCAAAGATTCCCAATAACGTCATTTGGCTCTGCTCAGAGCCATATAACTGGTTGAGGCGATCGACCATGATTTCGTAGTTGAACGGGTGCAGTTGTTCAAAATCCAGCCAGGTTTTTTCAAGAAAAATCAAAGCCTCGGCCAACGACCCTTCTACAATATCCAAAGTGACATAGTTCATGTTTTCCGCACTTATAGAGTAACCAAGTGCCATAGGCTCCATTTCTCTACTCAGATTTTGATAATTAAAATCTCTGACCACCCCCACTACTGGAACGCCTGATACCAATTTACCTATAGGATCGCTCCACCCCATCATCTGCACTGCGTATTGATTGAGAATGAGGGCACCATTGTCATCCGTAGAAACCGAACGGTCGAAAAATCTGCCAGCTACCAATTCGAGCCCCATTACATCCAAATAGTCATCACCCACCCAGTAGAAGTTGAATACTCGAACCTCCGATGTACCATCTTCTCTTTCTGTATCAAGCGCGGAGATGCTAAAACCGCCACCTGGCACACTGGAACTCGCCGTGACTCCCTGAATGCTAGTGTTCTGTAGCACCATATTTTTGAGCCGATCCAATTTTTCCGTATCCCAAACGCCCCGTAAACGCATGACTACTTTATTTTCTCTCTCGAAGCCCATCGAGTTGTTGTACAGATACTGCATCTGTGAATTCATCAATAGCGTGCAGGTGATTACGCCCATGGAGATAATGAATTGAACAAGTACCAGCCCCTGCCGTGATATTTTGGATTTCCCGCTGTAGTTTTCTTTCCCTCTGGACGACGACAACGCGGGCAATGAAGATAGGTACAGCCCCGGGTAAAGCCCAGATACAATACCCAGAATTAGCGCTAGTCCCAGCAGCAGACTGAGTGAACTGGGTATAAGTAATTGCAGCATGGAAATATCCGTTTCCAGCAGTGCATTTATTGGAAGCAAGGTTAGGGACAACTCTGCCAGCACGAAGGCGATGGGCATCGCCAGTAGCACGAAAAATACACTCTCCCCAATAAACTGTTGGACCAGTTGCGATTTGTTCGATCCCAAAATTTTGCGCACACCTACTTCCTTAAGCCTGCGCGTCGCTCGAGCGGTCGCTAAATTCACATAGTTTATACAAGCAACCAGCAGCAGAAATATTCCGATAGCCGCCAGTGAATACACGAAGTATTGGTTGCCACGGGGCAGATCGCCAATGGTTGTCGATTTCAGATGAATAGCAGTTAATGGCTCCAGGTAATAGTCGTGATGCGTTGTGTCTTCAAAGATGGAATCCATATAGGTGTCCCATATGCCTCTTGATATAGCATCAAAATCATCCACGTTGTAGCCTGCCGGCAATAGCAGATACGTAAAGGTAGAGGTATTACCGAGAGAGTTTTCTCCTCTCTGCGAAGTCAAATCGGCGATCCCAACTGGATTGAGTCTGTTGAAGGACAACAGTGCGTCGTATTTCTGATGACTGCTATCGGGCAGATCGGCGAAAACGAGTGCAACAGAGTAGGTTGATGTATCTGTGCTTAAAGTTTGGCCGATAGGATCGCTATCGCCAAAATAGACTTCGGCAAAAGATTCACTAATCGCAATTGATAAAGGGTCAACCAGCGCCGTAGCGGTATCTCCGGAGATTATTTTATGGTCAAACACATCAAACACGTTAGAATCTGCAAATAGTATCGAATCCCAGTAAACAGACGTGTCCTTGCTACGCACGAGCGTAGACCCGACCTGTTGAAATCGCACGAAGTCTTGAACAGCAGGGTAATCACGCTGCAATAATGGACCTAATAATTGTGGAGTTTTTGCGAAATCTTCGATGAAGCCATTGGTGTTGAGCAAATTAACAACACGGTAAATCCGATCTTGCTGTTCATTGTGTTTATCAAATGAAGTTTCGTACTGAACGTATAAGCCAAGTATCAGACAGCAGGCAATCGCAGCAGACAATCCGCTTATATTGATGAAAGCGTAGTATTTGTCTCTGTAGAGACTTCTGAAAGCCGTCAGCAAATAGCTTTTAAGCATATTGATTACTCGCAATCAAATTTGAAATATAATTCATAACACTTATCACTGTGTTAATTGAATCCGCTCCATATCTTCCATTTGACTGTAGCTAGACGTAATAACCCTATCCCCCTGCTGCAAACCTTCGCGAACTTCTACATAGCGATTATTTCGGCGCCCGACACGAATATCCCTTCTAGTCGCGTATTCACCGGTGGCATCCACTACGAACACCCAGTTACCCCCCGTGTCTTGAATAAACCCACCTAAGGGAAGTAAAAGTGATTCAACGGGATTGCCTAAGACCAATTCCATTTGCAGTGTTTGACCACGTCGAATATTAGCCGGTGGCAAACTCTCGAAAACCAGGTCTACCTCAAATGTGCCTTCAGTTATTTCCGGGTAGACCTTGATCACCCTCGCGTCATACTCATTTCCTGATAGGGTAAATGTCGCTTCTTGATCAGCCGCAACTCGAGATACGTAGAACTCGTCGATTTGCGCAACTACCTTATATTGATCTATAACATCTATCTGCCCCAATCGTTGACCACTCTGTTTGCTTTCGCCTATCTCCACTGGCAATGAGGTTAGCTGGCCGGAAATTGGAGCACGGACCAGGAGGCTTTCGAAGCTACTTTGAGAGACCAGAAGATTCTCCTCTAACTTGCTTGTCTGAGTAGCAATCTGCTGCAGCCGTACTTCGCGGATTCTGTTTTCAAGTACTTGACGCTCCTTCAGGTTATCGAGAACCTTCTTCTGATAATGAAGCTCGTCCGTTACTACATCGAATTGCTGCTGTGACACTAAGTCTTCTTCTAATAACGATTCAAATCTGGTTTTCTGCCTTTCCAAGGTAATGATGCGATACTCTGTATCAATTAAGTTTCGCTCTGTGTTCAGTTTTGTCGTTTCGAAACCGTCAGAGATATTGTTCAGGAAATTCATCTGTTCCGTTATATTGGTATCATTCTGTGCAGCGTTTAATCTCAGGTTGGTATTGCTTAGTTGAAGCAGGGGCTGCCCAGCCTCCACAAAACTACCTTCCTCAACAAACACCTCTTCTACTGCACCACCGTTCACGGCATCGAGAAACACACTATTCAGAGGTTGTATGGTGCCGCGGATAGGAATGAGGTCTTCGAACGCACCGAACTCAACATCGGACACAATAATCTGCTCCGCCGGAACTCTGTAAGTCCTGATCGAAGCGTCTTGTAACAGACCATACACGAACCAAATCCCTGCTGCAGCCACTACGACTATCAGCCCCCACTGCCAAATAGCGAGCTTCTTCTTTTCAATTGCTTTATCCATGGCCATATAAAAGAATCCCCAAATTCATTCCTATCAATAAATTCACTCTGCTCGCAGAGAATCAACTGGATTTGACACTGCCACTGAATATGCCCGTTGAAATGTGGTGGCCAGTGCCATAAGAAAAGTTGCTACGCCAGCGAGGAAGAAGACGGCTATATTAATATCCGTACGGTAGGCAAAATTAGCTAGCCACTGCTGCATAGACCACCAAGCCAACGGCCAGGCGATAATATTAGCCAAAATTACCAGCTTGGAAAAATCCCAAGCCAATAAACCGGCAATGCTTCGTACTGTGGCACCTAAAACTTTTCGAATACTTATTTCCTTAGTCCGTCTTTCAGCCGCAAATGATGCCAAGGCATACAGCCCTAAACAGGCGATCATTATGGCGATCAAAGATAGGCCAATGAACAGTACGAAGGTTCGGTTCTCTCCCGAGTAAAATGCAGAATAGCTATCTGACAAATAGCTTCGTAGTATCGGGTATTCGGAAACGTTCTGCTGCCAAATCTGATCAATCGCAGCAAGTGTGCTGGCCTGATTACCATCAGCCAGTTTGACTGTCATTATGCTCAGATTATTGTCCAGGATGTAGGATATGGGTGCGATATCGGTACGCACAGATTGATAATGCGCATCCTGAACAACACCTACTACTACAATATCCCTATGCAGGAGTACACCGTTAGATGTCCCCTCGTTATAAAACCTTTTGCCAATCGCATCTTGTGGATCATTCCAGCCCGCTTGTCTTGCCGCTGTTTCGTTTAAAACTATGCCTCCCAGAACGGTAGTGACGGTTTCTGAATAGGATCCAGCTCTGTCAGTTGGGAAATCATCACTTAAAGCGCGTCCTGCTACGAACTCCATACCTAAGACTTCAAAATAGTCTTCAGCTATGGCAATAGACCGAGTTCGCAAGGCATTATCGGGATCACCCCCTTCACGAACCATACTCCTGCCATCGGACAGGTCCCTCGTCGGAATTACCGAAGCCGCCGACACAGAGATCACTCCGGGATTGGACAGTAGTTGCTCACGCATCACTGAGTAGGCATCTCGCGCCTGTGCATTAGGCAACTCGATAGCGATCACGTTTTCAGGATCGAAACCCAAAGATTTGGACATAGCATAGGAAATTTGAGTATTAACGATGCCACTGGCGATAATTAGCCCGATAGAAATACTAAATTGAGCAACGATCAATCCAGACCTAAAACGATTAGCACTTACTCCTTTGACCACTTGCCCCCGTAAAGCATTTGCAGGCGACAGCTTCGCTGCGGTAATGGCAGGATAAATGCCCGCCAATATGCCCACGCCTAAGGCCATCATCAATAGGAAAGACAGATTGATAACTGTAAAAAAGGATTCAGATTCAATTCTTGCTGCCACCATGGAATTGAAGTACGGCATGAACAATTCACAGAGTATCAGTGAAGCAAAAAATGCGAATAGCGAAATTATTCCTATCTCTGTCAGAAATTGCGCCGCAAGGTCTGTCCGCGAGGAACCGGCAATTCGCTTGACGCCAATTTCACGAGCACGTTTCGAAAGCTGAACGGCCTGCAGGTTCATAAAATTAAGGGCGGCGATAAGAAGCGTGAGAAAAGCAACTCCAGCAAATATGATTAGATCCGACCTTTGCCTTAGCGGCTTAACCACACCGGACACATCGTCCCGAGTGGACATTTCATTTTGCAGATCCGTTGTGAAGTGGATATCTCGAAGCGGCTGCAGGGAAATTTGATGATTTGACAAGCTGGAGATGTTCTCCCTTACATAAGATATCGCATTCTCCTGAGCAGTAATTGGACTTATCCCTTCTGCAAACTTGACATAGTGATACATGATATCCGAATTCATGAAAGAAAATAATTGAGGGAATCCATACACTGCGGGGGCGTTCTCTACATTCACGTAAACATTTGAAACTAGATGACTGTTACCAGGATTATTAGCAATGATTGCAGCAACACGAAAATCGAAAGTGCCATCAACGGAAAATACCTCTCCTACCGGCCGGGCCTCTGCAAAAAGTTCCAGGGCGGCTGCCTCGGTAATTACGGCGCTGCCTACATCCTTGATGGCCGAAGAGGGATCACCGGCAAGCACCTCATAGTTGAACATTTCAAAAAAACCATCATCAACCATGCTCAGCGACTTGAATTGGCTGACACCATCCACAGTAAACAAACGCTGAGTCATGGCAATTCGAGTAAAATTTTCAATCTCAGGCAAGGCTGTAGCTAATACAGGTGACAGTGGATTATTAAAAGTCGCAAAGTGAGACCCATCTCCGCTGATCCAGTTCAGGCGATGAATGCGCTCACTATCGTCATGCATAGCATCGAAGCTATTCTCATAATTCACGAAAGACAAAATCAAAATACTGACAGTCATGCCTATGGCCAGACTCAATACTCCGATCGCGGTGTAAAACTTACGATGAAAAATACTCTTTAAGGCCTTCTTAAAATGGTAGCTGAACATGGTTAGACCCTCGATCGCCTTTCGTTGTGATTCTTTTTCAAACAATTATGAAGAGTTGATCAATAAAAAAATGGCAGTGAGAAAAATTAGTCACTCGCCCAGTAACTCTTGAAAACTGCTTAAGCAAACGCGGTTCGGTCCTGGTTGTCTGATTCACTGATGACCTTACCGTCCAACATCCGCACAATACGTTTCCCCACAGCCGCGTCTTCCGCCGAGTGTGTCACCATCACAATAGTTGTGCCCTCGTCATTAAGGCCAGACAGAATTTTCATCACTTCTTCGCCGTGTTCACTATCCAGATTACCGGTTGGCTCATCCGCCAAGATAAGATTGGGCTGATTGACAATCGCTCTGGCTACCGCGACTCGTTGCTGCTGTCCGCCTGAAAGTTGCTGAGGGAAATGTTTGGCACGATGAGCCATATCCATTTTCTCCAACACCGCTTGCACTTTGCTCTTGCGATCTGCCGCTGCAGTTTTTGTGTAGATCAGGGGCAACTCCACATTTTCATAAACCGTCAGTTCATCAATTAGATTGAAACTCTGAAACACGAAACCGATATTCTGTTTGCGCAGGTTGGCACGCTGACGCTCGGAATAGGATGACACCTCTTCGTCCAGAAACCAGTATTTCCCACCATCGGGATTGTCGATCAGGCCAAGAATATGTAGCAGCGTGGATTTGCCGCAACCAGAAGGGCCCATGATCGAAGTGAACTCACCTTTGTCTACTTGCAAATTAACTTCGTCGAGAGCGGTGGTTTCTACTTCTTCTGTGCGAAACATTTTCACCATGTTTTCAATTCTTATGATCATGTCTTAGCTTCCTTTTGTGACCAGACAAACAAGCGTACTGAGTCGTTCGTGGTTTGGACTTGCATTGAGCAAACCGAAAAAAGATCAGGAGGGCCGAAATCGGCCCTCCCACCTGCACCCTGGATCGCTTAGTTGCTTCAAGACCAAGCAGATTAAGAATGTCCACATAAACCATCCGTAATCCACGGCGCAGATATAAGTTAGAGTGCAATTGGCATACCAAATCGGTAACCCCTTTTATATCAGACGCTTATGTAAAGGCACTGCGGTAAATACAGGCGTCCTGTTTCAAATTGAAACAGGACGCCTGTGTCGAAACAGAACAATTGACCAAACTGAGCCCGCAATCCCAGAGTTCCCTGGAAGAACACCCCGGATTTTACGGACTAATTGATCTGGGCTCCCGCAAACCTCTGTTGGCGTTAAAATTGCTACTTTAGTATGTCAATAATTGTCTGTGTATTATTATCTAAAATTATATTCTTTAATATCAATAAGATATGCGTAATACATATCTCTGACGAAGTGTTTTTAATAACACCACTTGTTTCATTTTGAAACAACTCCCGGTAGCATGGGCAATAAACTTGGTACTTTATGTATGACACTAGCCGGTAACAATGAAAATAGCAGCGGCCACGCCGCCAGCAAAATACTCGTGGTCGACGATGATCGAGATGTGCTGCTAACCGCTGAACTAGTCCTGAAAGACGGCCATAAACAAATCCACACCCTGGCGAATCCCAGCGATTTACCCAAGCTGCTCAAACAGGAACAATTCGACGTGGCTCTGCTGGATATGAACTTCACTAGGGGTCTAACCAACGGCGAAGAAGGGTTTTACTGGTTGCGTAAAATCAAAGAATTATCTGAGGATACTCAAGTCATAATGGCCACCGCCTATGGCGAAATCGATTTGGCGGTAGAAGCGATAAAACAAGGTGCTTCTGATTTTCTGGTTAAACCCTGGAACAACGAAAAGCTAGTGAGCACAGTTAATACCTGTTTACAGCTAAGCCAGTCGCGGCGAAAAATCCGACAATTGCAAAATACCCAGCAGGTCTTGAATGAAAAACTGGAATCCGAGTTTATAGAAATAATCGGCGAATCCGCCCCCATGAAAAAAGTATTTGACCTCATCGATAAGGTAGCCGCTACCGATGCCAGTGTTTTGATACTCGGAGAGAACGGCACCGGTAAGGAGCTTATAGCAAGAGCAATACATAGAAAGTCTTTGCGAAAACAACTTCCTATGATCAGTGTTGATCTGGGTGCCATTACCGGAAGCCTATTCGAATCCGAAATGTTCGGACACAAGAAAGGTGCCTTCACCGATGCGAGAGAAAATCGAGCGGGTCGTTTCGAAACAGCAAACGGCGGCACGCTGTTCCTGGACGAAATAGGCAACCTTGATCTTTCCCTGCAAGCCAAGCTTCTCGGTGTACTGGAATCCAGGGTGGTGACCAGGGTAGGTTCCGATATTACGGCACCAATTGATATACGACTCATTTGTGCCACCAATATGTCGGCTGCCGATCTGTCGGACGATGAGAAGTTTCGTAAAGACTTATTGTATCGAATCAATACGGTTGAACTGGTTCTACCCCCGCTTAGAGAGCGCACAAGTGATATCCCATTGTTGGTTGAGCATTACATAAAAATCTATTCGGCAAAATACAACAAACCCGAGATAAAACTAAGCACAAGTGAACTATCGAAATTACAGCACTATAAGTGGCCAGGAAACGTTCGCGAATTCCAGCATACTTTAGAAAGAGCCGTAATCGTGTCTGAGAATGGCTCGGTTAATATTCAGGACATGTTGGTGGGCCGCACCGTAGAAAACACACCAGTGGCTGAGCTCAATATTGCCAAGCTGGAAAAACAGGCTATAACTCAAGCAATTGATACTTATAAAGGCAATTTAACCCAGGTATCCAAGGTATTAGGCCTGGGCAGAACCACACTGTATCGCAAGATGGAAAAATATGGGCTCTCTGACAAATAGCTTAAGAGGACAGCATGTCAGGCTGATGGTGCAAATCGCACTATTGGTAGGTTCTGCCTTTCTCTTTACCTTTAGTATTTTACAAACGAACTGGATTGGCACACCGATTATCAGCCTGACACTGGTTGTGCTAATCACCTCCAATATCATCCGCATCAGCGAGAAAAGTAATCGCGACTTCGCGCAATTCCTGAGCAACGTTTCTCACAACGATTTCTCAACGTCTACCGCAACTTCGACACAGAGCTCAGGTTCCAGAAGCCTTGTTGAAGCACAAAAAATATTACTTGAGAAATATCGCAAGCTGAAAAGAGATCGCAGTGTGCAAAACAGCTATTTGCATGCTGTGGTCGAGCATTTGGATACCGCCTTAATTTGTTTCGACAACACCGGGAAAATCGAATTCATCAACGACGCCGCCAGCAAGCTCCTTAACAAAAAATACATTTCGAGTGTTAGCATCATCGGCAAGTTGAACAAAGAATTGGGTGATACTTTAAAGTCGATTCGAGCTGGGGATCATATCGTATTAAAAACCGTGTTAGGAAATGAACTTCAAAGTCTAATCTTGACTGCGACGGAGTTTATTCTATTGGAAAAGAACTACAAACTCGTTTCGTTACAAAACATCAAGAACGCACTTGATGAAAGAGAGATTGAGAGCTGGCAGAAAGTCATTAAAGTCCTCACCCATGAAATCATGAATTCAATGACACCCATTGTCTCCCTGAGCCATTACGTTAAGAAAGTTGTGGATGACAAGACCCTACTTCCTCGGCTAGCCGATGAAACCTCGCAACAGCATCGAGATCTGCAACAAAGTATCGAGGCTATTTCATCTCGCAGCCAGGGGCTAATGGAGTTTGTGAATTCCTATCGTAGCCTAAGTAATCTGCCACAGCCCGATTTCTCCGAAATTGAAATCGAGGCTCTCTTCCAAAGAATCGAGTCCCTGCTTAAAGAAATGCTGGACTCCAAAGGAGTAACATTCATTACCCAGCTTGAATCGCACGATGTCACACTGGTGGCTGATGTAAAACTGCTAGAGCAGGTTCTTATTAATCTGATAAGTAATGCAATCGATGCCATGGAAGTAGTTGAGAATCCCTGCATTCAATTGTGGTGCAATAAAAACCGGAACGGAAAAACCTTAATCCAGGTCAAAGACAATGGTTGCGGCATTAGTAAAGACGTAATGGAAAATATATTTACTCCTTTTTTTACTACCAAAGAACAGGGTAGCGGAATCGGCTTGAGTCTTTCGCGCCAACTAACCAGGCTGAACAAGGGGACATTGACTGTTAGCAGTTCAGAAGGTGTAGGGAGTCAGTTTACTCTTACATTCTAAACAGAATACAAATGCTCTTGCCTATTGTCACAGAGTCGACTGTCTTATTTTGATACAGACTACTGTTCCTATTCGAAACACAGCTCTGTAATAACAAGCATGTACTAGACATAAGTGGCTGAAATACCTAGCTAATATCCATGGCATCTTAATTGCTACAACTTGATGGCCACATCGGCAGTCTACAGAAATTCAATCGGTTGATCATAACAACGAGGACAGTATTCATGCTGAAAACGTACTTAATATATTTTCTGCGTTCCGTCCAAAGAGAGAAAACCTATTACTCAATTAATATTGTCGGGCTATCTATCGGCATTGCCTGCTGCTTGATACTTGGCTTATATCTTCATTCAGAATTGAACTATGACAAGCATAATCTCCGTCACGAGCAAATAGTCCGAGTAGGAACCGAAGCCATTATCGGTGGTAATGCAAACCTAAGCGCTCTGACCTCCTCTGAATTGGCCCCTTTAATGGCACGAGATTTTGTTCAGGTGGAAGAATATGTGCGCTTTGCGGACGCCTCCAGTGATCGATATCTGCTGCGTTCAGAGGACACTGCTTTTTATTGGGAAGACGTTTATATCGCCGATGCAAACGTGTTTGATGTGTTCACACACGATGTCATCTACGGTGATCCAGAAACCGCATTGATTGATCCATCGAGCATCGCTATCAGCGAATCATTGGCAGCGGCATACTTCGGAGATGAAAATCCGCTTGGTCGAACTCTCGAATCCAATTCTACTGATTTTAGGATAAGCCTGGTGTTTGCCGATCAGCCGCAAAATACTCACCTGCGCTACGATGCACTTCTATCCTTCAACCTGCGGCCGAAATACGATGATTCCACCATCCTACAACTGCTCTGGAATATGAACGCTTACAGTTACCTGGTGCTATCAGAAAATTACCAGCAAGATCGTTTCTCAGAAATCTCTGAACTGTTCTATGAGAACCATATGGCCACTATCGGTGCAGTACTTGAAGAACGCGGCCAAGACATAAGCTGGGAATTTTTTATTGAGCCACTGACCGATATTCACATGAGTTCAACGACCTCCAACGACCAGCCACACGGCAACCTACTTAATGTTTATGGCTATATTGTTATTGTAGTCTTTGTATTGCTTGTGGCCTGCTTTAACTATATTAATCTGGCTACGGCACGAGCGACTCGTAAAGCGCGTGAGATCGGAATTAGAAAAGTAATCGGTGCAGGTAGGAAGCAATTAACGTTGCAGTTCTTAGCCGAATCAATATTCTTTACCCTTTTGTCACTAGGCTTGGCATTTGTATTGGCTGAGCGAATGTTGTCCTATCCCACTCTCACGAATCTGTTGGATGTACAGCTTTCGATGGCGATATTATTTAGACCAGAAGTGCTGGGGAGTCTGATTTCAGCCGCCATACTGCTGGGAGCTGTTACAGGCTCATATCCTGCAATGTATCTCTCTAGCATGTCGCCCGCTTCTGCCTTAAAAAATAAAAGCAGGGGTGCATGGCGGAAACTGGGTATGAGACAGGTGCTTGTTTTTCTGCAGTTCACTATATCTATTTGCGTAATCGCGTCCACTTTATTACTAACACAGCAAATGACATTCATTAGCAGCAAAGCGCTTGGATTCGAAAAAGACAACAAATTGCTGCTTAAAATTCAAGGCGCTGACCAGGTCGAAAGATTGCCCGAGCTAATCAATGAATTGCAGCAGAACCCTGGAATTATTTCGGCCACCAGCAGCCGGGAGATTTTTGGCGAACGCCTTAATACACGAGGCCTGACATTAGAAGACAACAGTGGTGCCCAGATTGGGCATGCGCTAAATCGCATGAATGTTCAACCGGGTTTTATTGCGGCCACCGGACTAGAGCTTGTCGCCGGACGGGATTTTGATGACTCGCGGCCGAATGGCGCACTGGGTTCAGTGATCGTGAATGAAGCTCTGATGAATTTCATGGGCTGGGAGAACGCCTTGGGCAAAGTCGTGCAATTCAATGCATTGGATACTGAGCCCAAGCAAGTCATCGGTGTGGTTAGAGACTTTCACTACGAAGGACTGCAGAATCAAGTCATGCCAGTAGTCATGGATGCAAATAGATTGGGCAATGCAACTCCAGCCAATAGCGATGCGTATTCTGAATGGTTGATTCTTGATGTGGCTGAGGAGTCTGTGGCCAGTACCATTGCGCTGCTGCAACAGCGGTGGTCTAACTTCGACCCAACACATCCCTTTGAAGTGACTTTTCTGGAAGATAGATTGAATGCCCTTTATGGTTCAGAAGAGAAGCAGATCAGTTTGATAGCTCTGTTTTCAACTTTATGCATATTCATTTCCTGTATGGGTCTGTATGGTCTGGCTTCATTCACCACGGCGATCAGAACCAAAGAGATCGGAGTACGTAAAATTCTTGGCGCCTCAACCACGAGAATTATCTTGATGTTGTTTAAGAATGTTGCTGTATTGATTATTGCCGCATCGGCTTTAGCATCTGCAATGTCTTTTTGGGCAGTCGGAGAATGGTTGCAAGGGTTCTCTTATAGAATTGACTTGCTTGGACTAAATTTATTTACCTACGCCATAGCCACAGCAATAGCAGCAGCAGTTGCCTTCACAACCACGGCTTTACAATCTTTTAGTACGGCACAGGCGAACCCGGTCAAGGCTTTGCGTTATGAGTAAGAAAAGAGACTCGTGGAAGTGGTATTACTAATTTACTCTTATACTGTGCCAACTTCTGTTTCAGTAGCGCTGAGATGTGCTAAATAGCCATAGACTTTGCGCGCCAAAAAGTGCCGCTATATCCAGGACCCAAGAAAATTGTTTATAAAAATAGTGAAGACTTCTTAATATGATTAAAAATAGCCTAAGAGAATTTTATCGTAATATCTATAGAGACCGCAGCTACAGTCTGATTAATGTAGGCGGCCTCGCCGTAGGTATCGGCTGCGCTATAGTTCTGGGCCTATACCTTCAAAGCGAATTGAACTATGACCGTCATTTCACTGACCATGAAAGGGTTTTCAGGATCGCAAACGAAGTTAATTCCAACGGTAATGCAAATCTGTTTGCGCAAACCTCTTATGCACTAGGGCCTTTAATCGCCGGTATCGCGCCCGATGTCGAGTCCTATGTTCGATTCTTTAATCCTGGCTCTGCCTATTCCCTGTTCAGGCACGAAGACACGGTCTTTCGCTGGGAGAATATCTATTTCGCGGATGAGGCAGTTTTCCAATTATTCTCTCACGACATTGTGCACGGTAATTCTGAGTCCGCACTGTCCAACCCCAATTCCTTGGCGGTAAGTGAGAGCTTCGCCAACAGGTATTTCGGCGAGGACAACCCTGTTGGAAGAATCATGCAGGGTGATACGGCCAGTTACGAGATAACCTTGGTGTTTTCGGACTTGCCGGACAATACGCATCTAAAATACGACGCCCTGTTTTCTTATAACAGCCTATCCCCTAACAGAGTATCGCCGGTGCTTAATGAACGTGTTAGCCATGATCTGTGGAACTCAAGAACAGATTATACCTATGTGCAATTGCCAGAAAATTACCAGGCTAGTGACTTTCGCGAAGTATCGAAGGATTTCTTTAGACAGTATATGTCTACTTATAAAGAAAGTTTCAACAGCGCTTCAGAGTTCATACTTGAACCACTTGATGAAATACATTTGAAGTCGAAGGCACAAAGAGACCTGCCCCGCGGTAGCATGGCGAATGTTTTTTCCTTCATTGGAATTGTGTTGTTCGTGCTGATGGCAGCCTGCATAAATTACATAAACCTTTCCACGGCACGTTTTACGAAACGCGCACAAGGTGTGGCGGTCCGAAAAATACTTGGAGCCGAGCGGCATCAACTGATTTTTCAGTTTCTTGTTGAGTCCATTCTGTTCTCGCTGCTGGCTTCAATACTAGCCGTAGCCATGGTTGATTTTATTTTTAGATTCACTGCTATAAATACCTTGTTCGACAAATCTCTGATACTTACTCCGCTGCTACAGCCCGAAGCGGCAGGGTTGCTGCTGCTGGGGAGTGTGGCACTAGGGTTCATTGCTGGGCTCTACCCTGCTTTTAGTCTTTCCAGATCGGCCCCTGTGAAATCAGTCAAGTCGGCGAATTTCACCATGCGGCAGCGACTGGTATTTCTGCAGTTTCTGCTATCAATGAGCGTCATTTCCTGCACCCTGCTCATGTATATGCAAATGGAGTACATACAGAAAAAACCGCTGGGATTTGATAAAGAGAACAAGCTAACCATGGTAGTTCATGGCGCCGACAATATTGAACGCATTCCGACGTTTGCCAACGAACTCCAGCGAAACAGCAATATAATAAATGTTAGCGCATCCCGGAACCGTATCGGCGACATAGTAGGATTCGGACAGGCAGAGATCGAGAGCAGGCTGGGTGCTTTTGAAAGCCAATCCTATAACTGGTTCTACAGTGATGAGAATTACTTGAAAACCATGGGAGTGGCCCTGACTGAAGGTAGATACTTCGACTCAGCCAGACAGAGCGATACATCAAGTGCGGTAATGGTGAACCAATCACTGGTCAACAAGATGGGCTGGGATGAGCCTATTGGCAAGCTAATTCGATATGACCAAGGATTCGTGGAAGTCATAGGAGTAATGGGAGATTTTCACTTTCAGGGATTACAACATGAAGTGGAATCGATGATTGTCTGGCCTTCGCCTCCGGACAGTTTTGCAGATATGAGCGAAAGCGCCAGAGCTCGACAGAACCGAATACTTACCATCAGCATAAGCCCAGACGCCACCGCTGAAGCATTGAATCACATTCGGGCATTGTGGCAGGAGTTCGACCCTTCCCACCCGTTCGAGTTTCAGTTTCTGGATGACATGCTTGATGAGCTCTACGTTTCTGATCAAAAACAAATGCGGCTCATAGCCTTGTTTGCAACTATCTGTATTTTTATTTCCTGCCTGGGTCTGTTTGGATTGACTGCCTTTACCATCGAGCAGCGAACCAAGGAAATAGGAATGCGAAAGATTCTTGGGGCTACAGTCAGCCAAATTATTCTTATGTTGTTCGGAAGTGTATTACGCATCGTATGTTTTTCCGCCGTATTTGCATCGATTACTTCCTATTGGATTATGAGTGAATGGCTAAAGGGCTATTACTATCACGAGGACATAAATCCATTGGTGTTTCTGGTAGCCGCTCTACTATCAATAGCAGTGGCCTTTTTGAGCATGATTGCACAGTCATACAAGACTGTGAGTCGCAACCCCATATTGGCTTTACGGTATGAGTAAATCGGCAACCAGGAACAGACGATGTTTAGCCACTACATAAAAATTTCCTTTAGAAATCTTTTTCGCGACAAATTGTATGCCAGCATAAACATTATTGGCCTTGCCATTAGCATAGCCTGCTGCTTGCTACTAACTCTGAACCTATATAGCGAGCTGACCTACGATGGGCATAACGAAAACGCTGACCGGATTCACCGAGTTGTTCAACAACTTAGCAACGCCGGCGGCAGCGAGATCAGTGCTGTTACTTCCAGAATGGTGGGCCCTTTGCTGGTTCGAGATTATCCCGAGTTTGAGAGTTTTGTCAGGCTGCGTCCCAGCCCTTCAGATCCAATGCTAATCGCTCGCGGTGATACTGCTTTGAATTGGGATAGTGTGATGATCGCAGACCAGAACGTGTTCGAAGTATTCACTCACGAACTACTTGCAGGCAATTCAGATACCGCATTGGTCGACCCAAACTCCGTCGCGGTAAGCCAGTCGTTTGTCAACGCCTATTTCGGAAATGGAAACTCTCCAACTGCGGCTATCGGCGAAACCATAGAAGCAATGGGCTCAAGTTTTCGAATAGACCTGATTTTCGCGGACTTACCCAAAAACGCTCACCTGCAATACGATATTCTTCTGTCCTACAATTTTTTTAATGCACCCAACGCAGACAATCCGAATGCGTTGGCTTTGCTATGGGATCCCAGTGTATACACCTATGTAATGCTTCCTGCAGAATATGATGTAAATGAATTCGATAGTATTGCCGCTGATTTTTGGAATCGTTATATGGCGGACGCTGGTGCTCAGAGAGAAACCAGGATCGACTACTATCTGGAACCGCTGCGGTCTATACATTTGCAGTCACAGACCGTAGGCAGCGACGCTATTGCCAATAAGTACTATGTAACCATCTTCTTTGCTATAGCAGTGATTATGTTGCTGGTTGCCTGTGCCAACTACATGAACATGGCAACAGCCAGATCGGCGCAACGGGCCAAGGAAATCGGCGTTCACAAAGTACTTGGAGCCTCAAGAAAGCAATTAATTATCTTCTTCCTCAGCGAGTCCGTGTTCTTTTCCTTGCTGGCATTAATATTGGCACTGGTTCTCGTTGAAATTATCCGGTTCACACCCTTGAACCAGATTCTCGGTGGAGGTGTTTCACTATCGCTACTAATCAATCCGACAACTGGTCTAATAGTAGTCTTTGGGTCCATCGTTCTAGGGCTTGTCTCCGGTCTTTATCCTGCACTGTACTTATCGGCCATACTGACAACCCGCGCACTGCAAGGAATTGGCAACAGCGGTGGCCAAATCTGGATAACTCGAAAGGGTTTAACACTGTTTCAATTAATGAGCTCTCTCAGCGTTATTGCCTGTGCCTTGTTAATGACCAAACAACTGGATTATATACGCTCCTACTCGCCGGGCTTCGACAAAGAAAACAAACTTATCGTCCGCTTACAGGGTGCAGATATTGTCGACAAGCTGCCGATCCTCAAAAATGAGTTTGGACAGCAAAACAGCATTTTAGGCTCGACCATTAGCCTGGAATTACCGGGTCAAATGGAAGATTCGCTTTATCTGTTTACCGCAAATCGTGACTCAGGCGAGGCAGTAGCCCAGGGTTTTAGAGTTTTCAGAATGGGCGATGACTATCTGGACGTAATGAGGATTGAACTGGTCGCAGGCAGTGATTTTGAGGAAGCCTCTGGGACGGGTGCAACGATGCCTATTTTAGTGAACGAAGAGACAGTCAGGAGGCTCGCCTGGACCAACCCTATTGGGCAGCTAATTGAGAATGATAGGGGCACGGTGCTTCAGGTAGTTGGGGTGGTTAAAGATTTCAACTTTCAAGATTTGAGCGTTGGCATTGAACCGTTGATGGTTACTCACGATGAGCCCGACTATAAATCCCTGC
The DNA here is from genome assembly GCA_021773355.1 of Gammaproteobacteria bacterium. Lineage (GTDB taxonomy): Bacteria > Pseudomonadota > Gammaproteobacteria > Pseudomonadales > Pseudohongiellaceae > UBA9145. The sequence continues at coordinate 39,199 of JAJFKE010000038.1, forward strand.
CAGCCTCAAGCAGACCCTATGTATATAGATGGTTAATACTGGACGTGGCCGAGGGAGAGATGGCCGAAACTATCGCCTACCTGGATACGCTGTTCTCAGAACTGGACCCGGATCAGCCTTTTTCTTATCAATTATTGGAAGATACTCTTAACGAGATGTATCGCTCCCAATACAGGGCAATCGACCTGATTGGAAGCTTTGCCCTGATCAGCATTCTGATTTCCTGTTTGGGCTTATTCGGACTGTCGGCATTTACCACACAACAGCGCCGCAAAGAGATTGGCATCAGGAAAATACTGGGCGCCTCGGTGTTACGAATCATCATCATGCTGTCTCAAACTATTCTTTCTTTAGTTGCGATCGCAGCGATTACAGGGTCGCTGCTGTCCTGGTGGATTATCGGTAATTGGCTGGAGAGTTTCGCGTACCGAGCCAGCATTGATCCATTGGTGTTTGTGTTGGCTACAGTAATCGTAGGTGTTATAGCGCTTGCGACCATGATATTGGAGTCTTATAAGACAGCAAATGCAAATCCAGCGGATACTTTGAGATGTCAGTAATTAGAAAAACTTAGACAGCGACATGACTTAGAGGAGTTTGTCAGTGCTTAAATCTTACTTGCTAAGTGTTCTCGGCAAATCAGGGAATCGTCTGATTTACTCGGCGATCAATATCCTGGGGCTCGCCATTGGCTTGGCCAGCGTGATCTTGCTGTTTCTGTTCATTCGCGTTGAGACCAGCTACGACAGACATTTCGCAAATGAAGATCGAATCTATCGATTCTCTGTCGAAATTGACTTGGGTGACAACGGTGCGCCTAGATACCCTGCCGGCAATGTTGTTCCAGCCGCGTCCCGGTTGCTGGCAGATTTTCCGGAACAAATTGAACAGACCGCTCGCATTTGGGGGCAACGGGTGCGATTGGAGTACGACAATCAAACTAGCTACGAAGACGAATTTCGCTGGGCCGACCAAAGCTTTTTTGAACTCTTCGATTTTCAATGGCTTGCAGGCGATCCACAAACAGCTCTGCTGGATCCATTTTCAGTAGTGCTTACTCAAAGCACCGCTGAAAAATATTTTGCCGATGAAGACCCCATAGGGAAGACGCTGACTCTGGAATCTAAATGGGATCTGCGGGTAACAGGGATTATCGAAGATCTGCCGGAGCGCACTCATTTGAGCGCTGGTGCATTCGCCTCCATGGACTCTGGCTTTGCTTTTCTAGGCTATGACTATGCCAACAACTGGAGTTTTAACGTTTTTAACACCTATGCCCTATTCAAACCAGGGATTGCCATTGATTCTATAGAAGATCAAATGGAAGAATTTGTTTCTCGGCACAAGAGAACAGGTGATATCGCGTACGATATGACTGCGATGAAACTGACTGATATACATTTGCGGTCCAATCGTCAATCCGAATTCAAAACTCCTGGCAGCATGAGCACTATCTATACTTTTAGCGCCATCGCTATCTGCCTGTTAATCATCGCATGCTTTAATTTCATTAATCTTGCCACCGCACGTGCTGCCCATCGCACTCGTGAGATTGGCGTTAGGAAAACCATAGGTGCTTCGCGCGAACAAATTGCCGGCCGCTTTCTCGCCGAGAGCATTACCATGACGGCAATAGCAATGATATTTGCTCTGGTTTCGGTAGAGTTGCTACTGCCCGCTTACAGCACGTTTTTAGCGACTGAAATCGAATTCGATTATATGAGGGACCCAATCCTGGCTTTGGAATTGCTGGGCTTCACCTTATTGATCGGACTGTTGGCGGGTAGTTACCCCGCTCTCTATCTTTCCGGTTTTCAGCCTGTGCGAATTTTCAGAGGCAATTTTTCCATGGGTGGGCACGGTGACAGGTCGCGAGGTGTTCTGGTCACCTTGCAGTTCGCTGTTTCTATCGTGTTGGTTATAGCGACAGCCGTCGTAATCCGTCAAATACAATTCGCGCTGCAGATTGAGCGAGGCTTCAAGACCGAGAACATATTAGTCCTACGAGGATCTCCCACTGAGGGCCTCGGACCAAACTGGAATGAATTAAAAGCCAGCTTGCTCGAAAGCACCAGCATCACCCATGTTAGCTCTGGCAGTATTCGGGGCGTCAGCAGCGGTTGGTCGGTTCGCGCCGAGGGCAATGTAGAGTCTCGCTTCATGGATCTCAAACGCATAGATTATAATTTCTTTGAAACCTATGACATTCCAATTATCGCGGGACGAAATTTTTCTCTAGAGCGAGGAACCGACCAATTCATCGTTCCCACCGCTGAACGATTGCGACCAAGTGCTGGAATTATACTCAATCGACAGGCGGCAAATGAGCTGGGCTGGACACCAGAACAAGCCCTTGGCAAGCAATTCGAAATAGATTTCTCCAGTGATTTTAGTCGAGCAGTAGTAGGTCAGATCGTCGGGGTAGCTGAAAATGTCTTAACCAGTTCGGCGAAAAACAAATTGGAACCAGTTGCATATATTGCTCCGGGCCCTACATGGGGAACTATCAGCCAAAGCTTTACTCGTGCGACTGTCCGACTGGCGGGCACAGACATTACTCAGACACTCAGCCATATCGAATCAGTATGGCAGAGATTCAATTCTAACCAGCCGTTTGACAGCCAGTTTCTGGAGAGTGATTACTCTTCCCTGTATCGTGGAGAAGAAAGACAGGCAGAAGTATTCGCTTATTTCTCAACACTGGCCATTTTTGTTGCCTGTCTGGGAATACTAGGCCTGGCCTGCTCCATGGCGGAAGCGCGTACAAAAGAAATAGGCGTCCGCAAAATTCTTGGCAGTACTGTCTGGGGAATAATTCAGTTGTTCACCGCCAAATTTGGCAAGCTAATTCTTTTTGCAAATCTTCTTGCATGGCCGGTTGCCTATTACTTCATGCAAAGATGGCTGGCAAACTTTTCCTATCGAGCCGAGTTGGATATTGTGATTTTTCTTGGCAGCTCCGCACTTACGGGGTTGATGATTTGGATTACTATTGTTGCTGTGTCGGCGCGAGCCGCAAGCGTGAATCCGGTGCTCACACTTAGGTATGAATAATGAAATTTGCTATTGCCAATTAATAACGTGAGCGTTCTTGATTCACGGCAAATCAGAATTAAAAACGAAATGCTGGTATCAAAATTCGTGAAAGCATTACATTTAGAACGACGGATAATTGTAATAAAGATAATGTGAAAAGGAGAAATTCGTGCTCGGAAACACTTGGAATATCACCTTCCGCAACCTAATCAAACATAAGACCTTTGTGTTTATCAACGTCTTTGGGTTGGCGGTGGCCATCGCCTCCAGTGTCATCATATTACTGTATGCAAAGAACGAGCTGACCTATGATGCTTTTCATGAAAACTCTGAGCGTATAAATCTCGTCATCAAAGAAAGAAATACCGCCCAGGGCATAAGAGAGCTTGACGATACATGGACTCCTCTTTTAGGGGTCATGCAAGCCCAGTTCCCTACGATCGTCAGCGGCGTCCGTGTTTTCGAAAGGACTCAGTGGGTTGAGAGTAACAACCAAAAGTATCAGGAAGAGGTCACTTTTGCCGACCCTAGCCTGTTCGAGATTTTCAGTTTCCCGCTGGCCGAGGGAGACAGCAAAACCGCCCTGGATGGTGTTAACTCCATGGTACTTTCCCGCGAAACAGCAGAAAAATATTTTGGCAGCGAAAATCCCATCGGGAAGAGAATTACTGTTAATTTCAACCAGGACTTCTTGGTAACAGGCGTACTGGAAGACATTCCACAGAACTCGAGCATTCGCCCAACTGTTATCGTCTCCTTCGAAAGCGCCATTGCACCTGATGATGAGCAGGCTAATTCCAATTGGGGAAGTTCATTCCTCAACACTTATCTGCTGCTCGATAAAACCGCAGAAGCTACCGGCCTGGAAGCTCAGTTTCCAACAATGGTGCAGACTCTTTTCGGTGAAGATGGCCCCAACGGCAGCAACAATATGAAATTCAGATTGTGGCCGCTCGAATCGTTGCATGACAGAGCCGAAGGAAGCGAGGCCACCTCCTATGCCTTGCTGGTCATCGCTTTTTCTATCATTCTCATCGCCTGCGTCAATTTTATGAATCTTGCTACAGCTAGATCAATGGAAAGGGCGAGAGAAGTCGGCGTTCGGAAAACCCTTGGCGCATTGCGTTGGCAACTGGTTAGACAATTCCTCTCAGAATCCATGCTAATTTCCACCATCGCCCTGGGCCTTGGTATTGTAATAGCGGATATATTGTTGCCGGTCTTTAATTCGCTTTATGGCTTGGATTTATCATTAAGCTTTATCGACGACTTTGCTATTTTTAGCTTGTTGTTATTGGTAGGCTTGGTTGCGGGTTTTCTATCTGGTGGTTACCCTGCTTTTTTCCTTTCGGGGTTCAAGACGGTTGAATCGTTAAAAGGGAGACTACAGTCTAGCCGTCACGGCGTTCGACTACGCAACGGCTTGTCTGTTGTTCAATTCAGCTTCGCTATCACCTTGATCATCGCCGTTGTCGTTATTTGGCAGCAGGTTCAGCATATGAAAAACTCTGAATTGAACTTTGATGCAGAACAGGTGCTAGTGCTACGTGCCAGTCTGGGTGATTTCGAAGATGCTCAAATAGGGGCAAGCCGCATCGAAACATTCAAGAACAATGTGCTGCAACTACCAGGGGTGGTTTCCGTTGCTTCCTCAATGTCCGTTCCCGGAAGTTATGAACAAAATAATACCTTCGCCACACCGGAAAATTGGCAAACAGATGAACCCCTGCGCATGTTGATTTCAGTAAACGACGATAACTATTTTGAAACCTTTGGAATGAATTTCATTGAGGGTCGTAACTTCTCCAGAGATTTCTCCACTGAGAACGACGCTATCATACTCAATGAAACTGCGATGCGCGATATGGGTTGGGACAGCGCAGTAGGCAAGAAAGTAAATAACAGATGGACTGTAGTGGGTGTCGTAGAGGACTTCCATTATCAGTCTCTTGAAAATGAAATCGCGGCTATCATCCACTTGTACCGACCGGAGGACAGTGGTGCTCAAAGCTTTATCTCAATAAAATTGGACAGCGCAGATACTCCTTCATTATTAACAGCACTGGAGGAACACTGGAGAAACCTCGATCCCACTCGACCATTCGATTACTATTTTGTGGAAGACAGCTTTAATGACTTATACCAAGACATGGATAACATCAGCGCGATAATTGGCTATTTCTCCCTGCTAAGCATTATTATCGCTAACCTGGGTTTGCTTGGGCTTTCTTCCTATTCGGTCATTCAGCGAACCAAAGAAATTGGTATCCGCAAAGTCCTTGGCGCTAGTGTGGCCGATATTCTTGTCCTGCTATCCAAACAATTCGCCAAGCCTGTACTCATTGCCAACTTAATAGCATGGCCTTTGGCCTACGTTGGAATAAGCCAGTGGTTACAGAGCTTCCCCTATAGAATTGATGTTAGCTGGATAATATTCCTGTTGGCTGGCCTATTCGTGTTTGCTCTTGCTGTGGTTACGATTTCAGCACAATCTGCCAAAGTCGCCAATTCCAATCCGGTGAAATCATTGCGGTATGAGTAGTTGTAGGAGTTTCCTCCAGCAAATGAACAACCAATACATAGCTTATTGCCTGGCATTTCATTCATCTTTGCAAGTGAATGGGAACAAGATCAAGAAAGCCGACATATGAACAATGAATACAATCAAGCGGTCGCCAACCACTACTCTGCTTATAGGCCACCCTTACACAGCATTATTCTGTCTCTGCTTATTCCTGAAAATGCAAAATATGGAAGTGGCTTAGATGTAGGTTGTGGTACCGGTTATTCAACCATCGCTCTCGCTAAATATTGCTCTCAAGTATTCGGTGTTGAGCCTAGTGAGTCAATGCTGGAGAAGGTAACTGGAAATGCGAGAACTAGCTATTTGAAGGGAACTGGCGAATCTTTACCGATACCAGATAAATCTATTGAAGTAGCCACTTTTGCCGGATCTCTAAATTATATTGATTCACTCTCGCTTACTGCCGAACTACGGCGCGTATGTCTTAGCAATGCTCTTGTCATTGCTTATGATTTCGAAGTGTTATTCGATGAATCGCTAACTCTATTTGATATTGATCCAGACAAGAAGCCACACAGCTACAATCATGCCGCTAACTTTTCAAACAGCGTTGCATTTGACGAGATAACCGCAAGAAAAGAGAAACAGGAGCTTGAAGTTTCATCGATGGAACTGGCCCACTTATTGTTATCAAGTTTGAGTCGACATGATTTGTTCGTAGAAAAATATGGTGTAAAAGGCCCACTCATCGCGCTGCTAAGTGAGTTAAATCAAACTGCGCAGTCACATAAGCTGGAAGCAGATATTTACTACTCCAGTTATCGGCTAAAAGAGTAGCGTTGGAAATTGAGTACAAAGGCTCTCGCCGTTACTACGTCTAATTGAACATCCACAAAAATATCCGAACCAGATAGTAGGTAAAAAAACATAAAAACCCTAGGTATGAGTCAATTTTCTAGGTTCCCAGGCATTGTCTTTCGTTCCACATTGGCACGAAGAATTGTTTCATTTCGGAACATAGCTTAGCTCCAACACCGTAAAAATAGATTTATCTTGTTGTTTTTGCTAGCTTTTTATCTTTGGTACAGTATTTGCGTTTTAATTAGAGAGAAGCTTTTCTTTCCTATAGATAACAATCAGGTGCCCCATGTTTAAAAACTATCTGACAATTACTTTAAGAATTCTCTGGCGAGAAAAAATCTATGGACTGATTAATATTGTCGGCCTGTCAGTTGGTGTTGCTTGTTGTGTGGTTATCGCACTCTATCTTAATAACGAACTCAGCTATGACAAACACCATGAAAAAAGAGACCAAATATTTCGAATAGCCGAAGCGCAGTATAGAAGCGGCAGCTTTTATGAGAATAGTCAGAACGTTGGCGCATTAATTGGTCCCTATATGAAAAGGGATTATCCTGAGGTATCAGAGTATGTTCGCTTCTCGCCGTTTCGAGCCTTTTTCCGCGTTGATGAACAAGCGCTATATGAAACCGATGTTCAATACGCGGACAACAGCGTCTTCGAGATATTTACTCATCAAATAGTTGCGGGAGATAAGGAGACAGCGCTAACAAATCCTCGATCGATTGCTATCAGCGAGTCTTTTGCCGACCGACACTTTGGCGATGTCAGTCCAATCGGAGAAATAATTAGCACTGACGCTGAAGATTTTACGGTAACTCTGGTTTTCGCCGATCTGCCTCAAACCAGCCACCTCTGGTACGACGCTCTGGTGTCAATGGACCCCTTTCTGGAACGGTTCGAGCCCAATCTGACAGCCAATTCAACCCATACTTATCTGATGATGTCCGAGGGATATGCAGCAGAGTCCTTTAGAGAGCTCTGGTTGGAGTTCGAAGAAAACTATATGGAGAACCAGAGGGGGCAGGGTTATTTAGGCGATCAACTGTTCCTTGAACCGCTAGCTGATATCTATCTGTCTTCAGATGTGAATTCGGGCAGGTCGGCAAATTTGTTTTCACTATATGCATTCACCACTGTAGGCATTCTGGTGATGCTTATTGCCTGCATCAACTATATGAATCTGGCAACCGCAAGATCGTTAAAGCGGCTTAAAGAAGTCACCGTGCGTAAGATACTGGGGGCAAATAAAAGTCAGCTCATCACGCAACTTCTAGGAGAATCGCTGATTTTTGCATTCATATCCGTATTGCTAGGACTAGGATTGGTTGAACTAGTTCTGTCATTTGATTCGATTCATTTGATCATTGGGCAAGAGTTATCACTGAGTGTCCTGACTGCCCCTTCTCTCCTAATAGGTACAATCCTATCGGTACTTCTATTGGGTCTAATTGCTGGGTCCTACCCAGCCTTCTATGTCGCTACTGACATGTCTTTTGGCAGTGCAAAACGTAGAAACCCTACCAACACCAGGGGACTTAGCCTGCGTAATATTCTTGTAGCCGTACAGTTTGCCATCTCGATTGCTGTCATTGCCTCAACTTTACTGATGTATTCTCAGATGCAATACATGCAAGACAGATCTCTTGGATTCACAAAAGAGAATCGCATAAACATAAGGCTCAGAGGCGCTGAAGCAATCGAAACAAGCGCACTCTATTTCAGTGAGCTAGAACAAAATGGTCAGATACTAAGCTCTTCTATTGTTGCAACCCTTAGTGAACCGGGAACACTGTCGATTCAAGAATGGCCGATAGGGATGCCAGGCACCCCGTTCGATCAGTGGCGAGAAGCCAATCGCATCTATGTTGATGACAAGTTCTTTGAACTAATGGACATCGAAATTGTCCAGGGAAGAAACTTCAACACGGAAATTTCTACTGATTTGACCGAAGGAGCTCTTATAAACGAAACGGCAATGCAGGAAATGGGGTGGGATGACCCCTTAGGTATGTCGATAGGAATTGGCCGCACCCCTGCAACAATTATTGGTGTCATTAGGGACTACCATGTTCGCGGATTGCACCAGCGAATTAGCCCAACTGTCATTAGTTACAACAATATGAACTTTGCTGGACTATCTGATAGTCAGAGAAAGTCCCAGACAAGAGTAGCAATAGTTAATGTTGCAGGAGATTCTGTTAGCGAATTTCTCGCAACCCTGGCCGATGAATGGCGATCAATAGACCCTGTTCATCCGCTGGAATTTCAATTTATAGATGAACAAATCGATCAGCTCTATTTTTCCGAACAACGTCAACTGCAGTTGTTTAGTATTTTTTCCAGTATCTGCATATTCATTTCCTGTCTTGGCCTACTTGGATTAGCCGCCTTTAACACACAGCAACGCATCAAAGAGATCGGCATTCGAAGAGTCCTTGGCGCCTCCGTCATGAATGTCATTCTAATGCTGTTTAAGACAACATCTCTGTTATTAATGGGCTCAGCTCTAGTTGCCTCCGCTATTTCTTATTGGGCTAGCAGCCAATGGCTAGAGCGCTTCTACTATCAGACAGAAATTAGTCCTTCCATATTTTTGCTAGCCACCGGTATCACTATGGCTATCGCCTTTATTACAGTGAGCAGCCAAGCTTACAGAACGGCGACGGAAAACCCTGTTGAAGCGTTGCGTTACGAGTAAATCACTATGTTCAGTAACACCATTAAAATTACAATCAAAAACCTGTTGGCCAATAAACTCTACAGCGCTCTTAACATAGTGGGGCTAGCCACGGGGATTGCGGCTTGTATTACGATTGCGCTCTACGTGCAGGACGAATCATCCTACGACAAGCATTGGAAAAATGCAGACCAGATTTTCAGGGTTAACCGCAGCATACTTCTCGACAACGTACCCCGCCGGTCATCCGGGAATTCTCTATTGCTGGCTCCTTCTTTGAGTCGATATTTCTCTGAAGAAATAGAATTTTCCAGTCGTCTTATGTCACTGCAACAGGATATCTCATTCGAGAATTCAACTTATAGCGAAACCATATACACGGCGGACCGAGGTTTCATTGAAATGTTCGATTTCGAGGTTTTGGCAGGAAGCCTGACTAATACCTTGGAGGATATAAACTCGATTGCGATAACTGAGCAACTCGCGACAACTCTTTTCGGCACATTGGATCCAATCGGCAAAATAGTCAGTTTACGTAGCGCTGGCGTTGTTGGCGTGAATAAGGAATTTAGGGTGACTGCAGTCTACAAACTCCCACCAGAGAATAGTGTATTGCAGTTGCCCGCTCTTATCCTCTTTGATATGAGCTATTTCCCCTGGGGGGAGAACTGGGGAATAATGACAACACATAGCTATTTCCAATTACGTGAAAATTCAGATGTGGATAGCCTCTCCTCACTTTTACAGTCTTTTACGGACCAAAATGTTGATATATCTGGCATGGGGCGATCTCCAGATACAGTGCCAAGCGATATCATTAGTTATGATCTTCAGAATATTTCTGATCTATACCTAAACTCCTCATTTGACGAGCTTACCGACGGGGGTAACAAAACTACCGTTATGGCTTTTACCGCAATTTCGGTTCTTGTGCTAATGATAGCTAGTATCAACTTTATGGTTTTAACTATCGCAAAGGCAACACAGCGGTCGAAAGAAGTTGCTCTACGGAAAGTTTTGGGTGCTCATCGTCACCAACTGGTAATCCAGTTTCTTGGCGAATCTTTCCTTATGGTATTCCTTTCAATATTAGCCGCACTGGCGATTATTGAATTAGTCTTACCTCTTTTACAAACAGAAATTGGAAAGAGTCTGGAATTTGACTACACATCTTCATTCTCCTACTTATTATTGCTTTCGCTATTACTGTTCGTGGGATCCGCTGGCGGAATCTATCCGGCGATAGTTCTTTCTCGATTCAATCCAAGCAATACGCTAAAAGTAAGCCAATCTGCTGAACCCATTCACTCGATCAATCTCCGAAACTTCTTGGTAGTAATTCAGTTCTCGGTATCTATCGCACTCATAATTTCAACGCTGGTAATTTTTGGACAAATGAGGTTCATTGGCGAGCGTGATCCTGGGTTCAACAAGGAAAATCTCATTGCGATTAGTAATCTCCTGTTCAGAAGCAACGTTAATGAAAATAAATTCATACTCAAAAATGAAATTCTTAACCTGCCCAATGTAACTGATGCGAGTCTATCGATTCATCAACCAACCCAACAACTGGGCATGGCCAACATCTATCCCAGCTACACAATTTCAGGGGGGACCGGTAGCAACCATCAAATAGGCACGTTGTCGATTGATCAAGATTTCTTTGCCACTTACCAAATCGAATTCTTGGCAGGGAGAAATCTCTCTTTAGAAAGAGATACTTTGATTGTTAATAATGACAGCAGTGTTCTCAGAAACGGTAGCATCATTCTTAATGCAAGTGCAGTTAGGGAGTTTGGATTTCTAAGTCCAGAAGATGCTGTAGGACGTCAAATCACAGCTGTGGACTCTGGGAATTCCTACACCGTGATCGGAGTAGTGAAAGATACCGATTTCTTTAATTTAAGGTCTATACCAAGAGCCGAGATATACAATTTCAACCCACAGTTTACGGACGTCCTTACAGTACGGTTTACTGGAGATGAGCTACTTGCAATCTCAGAGATTACTGACTTATGGAATTCTATAATAGGGGGTGAATTGATACAGAGTTCTACCGTTGAGCAACTCATGTCACAGGAATTTTCGTCAGAGGAAATCGAAGCAAAAATTCTAACAAGCTTTTCACTCCTAGCCGTAATTATCGCCAGCTTAGGCCTATTCGGATCCGCTTCATATTCTGTTGACCGTCGTAAAAGAGAAATTGGAATTCGCAAAGTGCTGGGCGCCAAAGTGAGAGAGATTGTACGCATGTTGGTTTGGTATTTCTCAAAACCAGTATTGATCGCAAATCTATTCGCGTGGCCACTCGCGCTATGGCTGATGATTCAGTGGCTTGAACAATTTCCCTATCAAATCGATCGATGGGTGCTATTGCTTGTTTGTCTGTTTTCTGGAGTCGTAGCGCTGGCCATTGCGTGGGTAACCATTGCCAGCAAGTCGCTGATAGCGGCTTTGGACAACCCGGTGAATTCGATTCGATGTGAATAAAATGAAATCGAGCCGGAGTAAATGAATAACAGTTTACCGTGGCCACCTTCACAGCATTGGGTTGTGAGCCTGATTACTACAAAGTAGAAAAAGTACTCTGGTTTGCAATGCATTTTTTGAAAAATCAGACCTCATAAGATGGCAACAACTAATCCCGTTGCAACACTATGTTATGTGTGATCACTATGTTCAAAAGTACACCTATACGACGCCGAAAGTCTCATATCCTAAAAACACCACTCTCTAGCCTATTGCACTGTGATTAGGCTCGTTGCCGTTCTAGGGTGGATATTTGGTCAACATTTTCTGAAAATGTACGCATGTACGAAGTTGACAAGTAAACCTCACTACATTTTCCTAAGTGGAGACCTACTATACGTATGCTCCAACAAATTCCTGTTGTAACTTTATCTCCACATCAACCGTCTCTAACTTAGATGTACATATTTAGTAAGAGAAACCACCAAATAATGAATATCAGAGGTGATGTTATGAGATACGCCAAACAGCTACTAATGCCAATAATGCTCCTGCTTTCTCCGTGGGGTTTCGCGGCAGATGAGAAATTAAGTGAGCATCCAGGTTTCGTGGACTTCTCGAGCCTGTCCACTATTACGGGAATGGAACCCAAAGTGGAGGTTAATCTGAGTCCTGGAATTCTGAGTTTCTTCAAGCGACTTGAAAGGAGAAAAGATCGGGACACGGCAAACTATGTATCGAAGTTGCAGAGTATCAATGTCAATTATTTCGACAGCAAGCAATCTGACTTCGATAGGATTGCGGAATCGATGACGACAATATCGGACCAACTGGATGATGATGACTGGCAGCATGTGCTGCGCATACGCAGCGATGGGGATCATGTCGACATCCATTTTAAACTGTCAGAGGATGGCAGCATGCTCTACGGCAGCACCGTCATGTCAGCGGAACCAGGCAAGACCGTGTTCGCAAATTTCATAGGCGACATACGCACTGATGAAGTGAGTATGCTCGACATCGTGGCGATGATGGGCAAGGGCTTATCAAGACGACATGACTGAAGTCTGAACGGATTCACCATTGTGCTTAAATTGAAGTGTAACAGGGTTAGCGCGTCTAAAAACTTGTCCATAGATACTCTAACCCTGATTGATACGAATCAAAAAGTAAGGCTGAACCTGGCCCCACCTGATTCCAAGTTTGAAACGGATATGAAACCTCCGTGGGAAACCATCACCTGACGTGCCAGCGCCAGGCCAATGCCATTGCCATCGGGTTTTGTGGTGAAATAGGGCACGAACACTTTTTTTAGTAGCCTGGGGGATATCCCTCTACCGTTGTCGTGCACTTCAATAGTTGTGCGCCCGCGCTTGTTGAGATGAGCCAGCAACTTGATGGTACCAGAGCTACGATGCAACAATTCCTGCCTTGAGTTTTGGATCAAATTTATTAAGGTTTGTTCAATCAGCTCTCGGTCTGCATACACTTCTAGCGATACCGGCGAAACATCCGTGACTACTTCAATAGAGTCGTCGCTGAGTTCAATATTTAGAAGACGAACAACTTGTTCAAACAGCTCGCTAATATTTACTTTTATTTTTTCCGGAGTCGGTAGCTTCGTCAGTTTGCGGTAATTGGCTACAAACTGCATCAGGTTTGTAGAACGTCTAGCCACGGTGCTGCTGGCCTGTCTAATATCATGAAGCAGTTGCTTGTATTTGGCTCCATCGTCTACCTGCTGATTGACATCATCCACCATATCAACCGTGGTCTGGGCCAGCGAGCTCACCGGAGTAATGGAGTTCATGATTTCGTGAGTCAATACTCGCACCAGATCCTGCCAGGCCTTTAATTGGGTGGTCTCCAGCTCGTTGCCTATGTCCTGCAAACTGATCAGTCGTTCTGAGCCAGTGCCAGAGATAACTTGGGTGACAGACATCAGCAGTTGAGAGTTCATCTCATCAACATCAAAATGAATAAGTTGTTTTTCACCAGCCTTGCTGTCACGAATCTTGCTGTAGCAATCTTCTCCAAATTTCCTGAAGTCTTCGAGGTTGATGACAGGAGTAATGCCAAACAAGCGTCTTGCCGCATTGTTTCTCAACAGCACTGAACCATTCGAATGCACCGATATTAACGGCGAGGGAATATGCTCTATCATTGCCCGCAGGTGTCGAGACTCCTGCTCTCTGGATAGACGCTGTTCATGCAGGCGATCGAGTATGTCAGTAAAAGTCTTGCCTAGCTCTTCGAATCCTCCTCCGCTGTTTTCAAATTCGAACTGCTGACCGAAGTCCGCGTAGCGAGCGGCGGCTAAAAACCGCGATGTCTCGCGATTGGTCTTATTAATAAATCGCCACATCTCGTAGGTAAGGGCTAGCAAAATCAGAAACATGAGTAGCGTGGCGGCATGGTAACGCGGGTCATTGAAGAGAAAGATAAAGACATACACGCCCAGCATCAGAAATATGAGCCGGATAAGAAGGAACAGACCAAACTGTCTAAATGCCATATTTTTCCATCCTCCTGTATAGCGCTGCCCGTGTCAGGCCTAATTCCTTGGCGGTGTGACTAATATTGTAGCCGTGCTTCTTCAGCGCCAGAGTGATAGTTCGATATTCCACGCGTCGCAAGTTTAGGTCTTGATCTGAACCATTTCGACCATCAGACCGTATTGACTCATTACCTTTGTTCGGCGGCGTTGATTGCTCGGCGCCAGCCTGATTGAATTGAAAATCTTCTGCTTCTAGTTCGTCGTTTAGCGAAAGTATCACCGCTCGCTCTATTGCATGGCGCAGAGCACGTACATTTCCTGGCCACCCATAACGAGTTAGAGCCTCAATTGCTCCTGGGTTCAATCGCTTGTGAGTTTTCGCGTATTTCTGACAATACAATTCAACGAAATGATTAGCAATACCGGGAATGTCACTGGCACGATCCCGTAGCGCTGGCAAAAATATTTCAACCGTATTGAGGCGAAACAACAAGTCCTGACGGAAATACTGAGGATCTTTTAGCTCAGTCATAGACATATTAGTCGCGGCAATAATACGAATGTTGACCGGGATCGAATCTGTTGCACCTACCGGCGAGACTACCCGCTTTTCCAGCACCGACAGTAATTTAACCTGCAAATGTAGTGGCAAGTTGCCAACTTCATCCAGGAACAGGCTACCGCCATTTGCCGCTTCTATATAACCTACGCGATCTTCCTTGGCGCCGGTAAATGCCCCTCTCTTATGTCCAAACAACTCCGGCTCGAACAAGGATTCACTGATAGCGCCCATATCAACGGAAATGAAAACCTGGTCTCTACGTTTAGATAATCGATGTATCTCTTTCGCTACCAGCTCTTTTCCGGTGCCGTTCTCCCCCAGTATTAACACATTCGCATCAGTAGGCGCCGCTTTACCTACTAAACTCATTACCTGTTTTAAGGCTAAGCTGTCACCTAGTATCGTTTGTTTATTGTGAGCCGACGCCTGTGACAAGACTTTATTACTTTGCCGAAGCTTGCTTGCCTCAGCCCGGCTTCGGCTTAATTGTGTGGCCGCAGATAATGTCGCCAATAGTTTTTGATTGTCCCAGGGCTTTGCCACATAGTCGGTGGCACCCTGTTTTAGCGCTTCCACTGCCACATCGACTCCACCGTGCGCGGTTATCATAATCACCACTTGCTCGGGGTTAAGCTCGAGAATCTTGTTCAGCCAAATGAACCCCATTTCCCCGTCGGATTGGCCCGGATGAAAATTCATGTCCAGCAAGATCACATCGAAACCATGTTCTGCCATCAAGCTCGGAATGCTTTCGACTTCGTTGCAGACCGTCACAGCCTGGTAATGACGCAAAAGCAGGTATTTGGCGGCCACCAAGATGTCCTCATCGTCATCGACCACAAGTATTTTTTCGCGAAATAACGCCATATTGTCCATCACTGTTTTCCTGCGTGTTCAATAACGTACACAAAATGTTCATTAATGTACATTTCAGGTTCTAATAATATCCCTCTCTTTCTAGAAATATCTATATATATCAAATAGATAAATTAGTGGCACGATCATTGTATTGAATTAGTACTATCTCGGCTGTGCCCATTAATGTCGAGCGCTGACTGAATCGCTTAGCGGCGGCGTCTCAAACATCCAGTGCCAGGTTTACTGCTGATTTACCAGAAACAGGCCATTTGAGTTAACTATTACACCCGTGCCAAACTCAAATTGTAGATGGGTTACTGGTAAGTACTAGAAAGACTATCCGAAGGAAGACTCTATGCTAAAGCTGCATAACATTGAAAAAATATACCGTGCCAGTGATGTTGAAACCACAGCATTGAATAATATAAATATCGAGATCAAATCCGGCGAGTTTGTCGCCATCATGGGTCCCTCAGGTTGTGGAAAATCCACCTTACTGAACGTAATCGGTATGCTGGATAACCCGGACCGCGGCAATTACTTTTTCAACGATGAGGACGTTGCTGCTTACAATGAGGACAAACTGAGCGAAATTCGCAAGCACAACATCGGCTTTATTTTTCAATCATTCAATCTAATCGATGAACTCTCTGTGTTTCAGAATATCGAGCTCGCTCTGCTTTATCACAATATTCCCAGCAAAGAACGCAGAAACCGTGTCAATGCGGTAATGGATAAGGTGGGCGTGGCCCATAGATCAGGACATATGCCCAGCCAATTGTCTGGGGGACAACAGCAACGGGTCGCCGTGGCAAGGGCGGTAGTAGGAAACCAATCACTCATTCTTGCCGATGAACCCACCGGTAATCTCGATTCCGGCCATGGCCAGGAAGTCATGGAAATGCTACAGCGACTTAACAGCGAAGGAACAACCATCATCATGGTCACCCATAGTCCATCCCATGCTGATTTCGCTCAGCGAACGATCAACTTGTTTGATGGCGCGGTGGTAACAGAGGATCAACGCATATACCCGGACTATACCGAAAGCCGATCAGTCTTTACCTGAACAGTTTCAATTCAGATATTGGACTCGAAAATAGTCACTCGGCCTACTCATTAATACAACTCACAGGAATGAAGAATATGAGTTTTAGGAATATCTTACTTGCTTTAACTCTTTGCACAGGACTTAGCTCCTGTGTCATTAAACTTGATGAGGCAGCATGGAACACCAGGGAAGACGATCTTTCAACATCAACTGCGCGAAACTCGTTCGAGCGTAGAGCCCATCGTAATAGCGAAACTATCCAAAACCTGGTTTTAGGAACAAGGAAAACTGAAGTTGTGAGCGCATTGGGTAGGGCCGATTTCTCTGAGGCATTTTCAAGGGCGGGAGAAAACTACCAAATTCTGTATTACCGAACTCATCAGGTTCGATCCGATAGCAGCACAAGCAAAGACGAAACAACCCCTTTGGTATTCAAGGACGAGTCTTTACTGGGCTGGGGTGAGAACTCCCTATCTGCGGCACTAAATTGAAAACCAATACTGTGCGTCGCAAAAACTAAGCGAGACGAGTCATGTTAAGGAATTATTTTGTTACAGCAGTCAATAACCTACTAAAGAACAAGCTCTATAGCTTGATTAACGTCACCGGGCTGGCCATCGGCCTGGCAGCTTGCATCTTGATTTCTCTGTATGTACTTAACGAACTTTCCTATGACAGACACTGGCAGGATGCGGAAAAAATCTATCGCCTAAATACCGAGCTTCGCCTTCCAGGAAGGGATGCAGAAAAAGTGGCCCAGGTATCAGGGCCTACTCTAGGCTATTTCCAAAATTATTTCTCCAGCGAAATCGAGACCGGTAGTCGAGTCTTGCAATTGAACGCTGAAATTGAAATCGACGGCAATCGATTCGAAGAAAGCACTATGTGGGTCGACGCAGAATTCACCACACTATTTCAACTCGACGTGATCGCCGGCAGTCTGGAATCCACTTTGCAAAATAACAGCGGCATAGCTCTCAGCACAGAGTTGGCGACCAGATTTTTTGGTGAGACAGATCCTCTCGGGCAACGAATTTCAATAGCCAGATCCACCTTGGTCAGAGATTTTCAAGTCACCGCAGTGTATGAACAACCCGAGCAAAACACCGCACTAAGTTTGCCCGCACTGGCCTTACTGGACGAGAACGAAATAGCCGGCATCATGCCCTATTTTCTCAATCCCGGCGCGCCAAGAACCGCTACCTTTGTAAAGTTAAATTCGTCTACTGATTCCGAATTGCTAGCGAGCCAAGTGCCCGAGTTTATGAGTCAGTTAGCCCTGCAACTCGGTGTGGAAGATAGCGGCGAAGTTGCTTTCAATCTTCAAGCCCTGACCAATGTTCACCTGAACCCCTTTGGCGTTGGCGAGTTCAAGACACCGGGCAACAAAACCACGGTGTTGGTTTTTACGGCTATCTCGGTACTGGTTATCTTAATTGGCTGCATAAATTTTATTACCCTAACTACTGCCAGGGCGACTTCCAGAGCGAAGGAAGTTGCTATGAGAACAGCCCTGGGAGCAAGGCGCTATCAGTTGGTAGTTCAATTCTTAGGAGAGTCTTTTCTCGTGGTTTTAGCCGCGATATTTCTGGCTATTGTGACGGTAGAGCTGCTATCTCCATTTATTGAAGGGCTCGTGGGCGTGACTCTTGATATCCCCTACTCAAATCCAATGACCTACATCGCGTTATCTGCTTTGCTTTTATTCATTGGCATAATCTGTGGCTTATACCCCGCTGTTATTCTTTCCAGTTTCAGGCCCGCCCTGGCACTCAAGGCTAACAGTTCTCAAACCACCCAGGGCTCATCGGTGGTGCGTAGTCTGCTGGTTATTTTTCAATTCACCGTATCCATAGCTCTCATTATTTCCACCATCGTGATTGTTTGGCAGGCAAGCTACGCCATTCGCGGCAACCACGGTTTCAATCAGGAAAATCTGTTGATGATAGAGGGACTTTCAAGAGACAGAGTGGCGGATAAAAAAGCCTTACTTAAACAGGAGTTACTCAATTTGGAAGAGGTAAGTAATGTGACTCTGGCCTCGGAACAGGCGATGCAATTTAGAAACACGTTTAGCCGAATAACGCTATTACCCGATAGCCAACTTAGCAATCTGGATGGCATCGATTTTGAAGTTGAGTCCTGGATTGCCAATTCTTCCGCAATAGGGGTGTTGAATATAGACAAAGACTTTTTTGACACCTATGAGATGCCCCTGGTGGCGGGCCGTTACTACGACGAGCGCTATGTTACAGACGGCATGCCTGTTCCTGACGCGAACAATAGCGGGCAAATCCTGAAGGGCAGCATTGTCATCAATCAAAGTGCGGTAAGGCAGCTTGGCCTTGCCTCTGCTGCGGATGCAGTAGGCCGGATGGCGCGCATGATAGCGGGTGGTGACGACGACAATATTGTCTTCGCAGACCTTACCATAATTGGAATAGTAAGCGATTCACAGTTTCATGGTTTACACAGACCCGCTCAAGCCGAAGTATTCATTCTTGCGCCAGATAGAACCACGACCCTCACGCTTCGATTTGGAGACGATCCATTGCTGGCTATGGAACAAGTGGAAGCTGCCTGGCGATCGGTGATGGGGAATGAGCTGTTGATAACAAATTTTGTTAGCCAGGCCATGTTGAACGAACTTCGTCAGGAGCGTAGCGAAGCGCGTATGTTGAGTAGCTTCGCAATGCTAGCCATCGTAATTGCCTGTCTCGGCTTATACGGGCTGGCTTCTTTTACCGTTGAAAAACGCATCAAGGAAATCGGTCTGCGCAAAGCGCTTGGCGCGAGAGTCAAGGACATTGTCAGGCTGCTGCTCTGGCAATTTTCAAAACCGATACTGATTGCAAACCTGATCGCCTGGCCTATCACGATTGGCTTAATGCTCAGCTGGCTGCAACGATTTCCATTTCAGATCGATAGCTGGTTGCTACTGCCACTTTGCCTGTTCGCTGGTATCGTGACGCTGATTATCGCGGCCGCGACGGTGGCCGAGCATTCGAGAAGAGTTGCACGAAGAAGTCCTATCCAGGCACTACGCTATGAATAAGGAATGATCATGTTTAAGAACTATTTTGTGACGGCACTTAATAACCTGCTAAAAAACAAACTCTATAGCGCAATTAATATAGCCGGGCTAGCCGTAGGTTTGTCCGCCTGTATTTTAATTACCTTATATGTACAGGACGAACTTTCATACGACAAACACTGGGCGAAGTCCGAATCGATCTACCGATTAAATATGACGTTTACGGTTCCAGGCCAAGCTCCTATTACTGCCGGCTGGGTGCCCGGTCGAGCGCTGCCTGCCTTACGCAGTTTTTTCCCCGGCGAGTTCGATGCAGGGAGCCGGATACTATCTCTCGATGTAGACATTAAAATTGGAAATAACAGCTTCAACCAGGAGGTCAATTGGGTTGACCAACAGTTCACCGAACTATTTGATTTAGAGGTGACCGCTGGCGACCTGAGTCGTAGTCTGCAAAACACCAACAGCATTGCCTTGAGCCAAGACCTGGCTGTTAGATTATTCGGCAATGACTCACCGATTGGAGAAGTGTTCTCCTTGATCCGCGGTGAATCAACGAAGGACTATCAAGTCGCAGCGGTGTACCGCGCCCCAAAAAATTCCGAGTTATCGCTTCCTGCGATAACCCTATTGGACGAGAACGAATTCAAGCAAGATCCCAGCTTTTTCAACAACTGGTTTAGCCAATCCATGCATCTCTATTTGCTGGTTGAAAACGACCTAAATAGAAACCGTATTGAATCAGAACTAGCCAATTTTACCAGGCAAAATATTCAGATTCCCGAGGCGTTTTCACTCGGCGGAGCCAACGATTCTAGCGAAGTCATTAGTTTTGAGCTGCAAGCCTTAACGGATATTCGACTCGAAGGGCGCACTGTGCCCGGCGTCAATGGAACCAGGCAAACTGTTCTCATTTTCTCATCTATCTCTGTACTGGTGCTGTTGGTAGGCTCGATAAATTTCATGATCCTGACCATTGCTCGAGCAAGTCAGCGTAGCCGCGAGGTTGCCATGAGGAAAACCCTGGGCGCCAAGCGCCAACAACTGATTTTTCAATTCCTCGGCGAGTCAATTTTACTTACTCTGTTAGCTACCCTGATCGCCTTAGCACTGACAGAAACGCTCATGCCAGGCTTCGGCAGTTTTCTGGAAAAAGAATTGGACATTGATTATGCAGCGACAGGCACATTGCTGTCACTTCTGACCCTGGTAGTGGGAGTAGGATTAATAGGGGGAATATATCCAGCCTTCGTGCTTTCTGCCTATCACCCAGCTCATACCCTGAAATCCAATCGCTCGAGCGAGGCCAAAGGAATATCCTTTTTCAGAAATGCCCTGGTGATCTTTCAGTTCACGGTATCTGTATCACTGATTATCGCCACGGCTGTCGTGTATGGACAGACGGCTTTTTCCAGTAATAGAGACCCGGGATTTAATAAGAACAATCTACTAGTCATCGAGGACGTGGATAGATCAACGGTCAATGATAGAAAAGATAATCTTGCCCAAGAGCTTGCAACTATTAATGCAGTAAGCGATGTCACTCTCTCATCGGCAAAGGTCATGGCAAACCATAGAAATCACCTTCCCGTTAGTCCCCCGGCTGATTCTCAGGCGGTTGGCAATGGGGCGGTTGAGAACGTTAGTTTATTGTATGTTGTTGTAGGCCATGACTTTTTTGAAACCTACCAAATACCACTGCTTGCCGGGCGCTACTATAGTCGCGAGTTCAGCAGCGATCTTTTTCCAATGCTGGATGGCGAAGAACTAAGTAGTAACGTCGTGGTCAACGAAAGCGCTGTGACCAGTCTGGGCCTGGGATCTGCAGAAAACGCTCTGGGCAAAATTATTCGCAGCCCGCGGCAGACTGAAGCTGGGGTGTCCTTCATCAATTTGACAATCGTGGGTGTTGCCAAAGATGTGCAATTTCTTAGCGTAAATGAAGTACCGGAACCTGCGTTCTTTCCGCTGGCCCCAGATTCTGATTCCCTGTCCTATATTACACTTCGATACAACGGAGATTCCGAGCAAATACTACGGGAAGTAACAGGTAAATGGGATGCCGTTATTGGCAACGAAGTGCTGATTACCGATTTCATCGAGACGGAAATTGATCGGCAACTACAGCAAACAAGAACCGAAGCTACCCTCCTCGGTGGATTTTCATTGCTCGCAATCTCCATCGCCTGCCTGGGGCTGTTTGGCGTAGCTACCTTCGTGGTCGAACGTCGCACCAAGGAACTGGGAATAAGAAAAGTCATGGGCGCAAAAGTAAAAGACATCGTCTACCTGCTGGTGTGGCAATTCTCAAAACCGGTATTCTTCGCCAACCTCATCGCCTGGCCTCTGTCTGCATGGTTAATGCTGAATTGGTTGCAGCGCTTTCCATATCAGATAAACAACTTATTGCTAATACCCTTCTGCATAGTCGCCGGTGTAGTCACTCTATCAATCGCGTTTTTGACCGTAGCGGGCAACACGCGAAAGATCGCGCGACGAAGCCCCATCCAGGCACTACGGTACGAATGAGGAATAGGCCATGTTTAAAAACTACTTTGTGACAGCAATAAATAATCTAGTAAAAAACAAACTCTATAGCGCGATAAATATTTGTGGGCTGGCAATAGGATTAGCCTCCTGTATTTTGATTGTGCTTTATGTTCAAGACGAAACATCCTATGACAAACATTGGCAGAACGCCGAGCGAATTTACCGTGTTAATAAGACTATCGAGTTTACCGCAGGAACTCTCGACAGAGGTTCATTTACATCAATATTGGCACAACCAGCATTGAGTCAATATTTTGCGGAGGAAATAAGCAACAGCATCCAGATATTTCAATTCTCAGGCGTAGTTTTCCAAAGAGACACACAAACATTTGCTGAAAACCATGCTTTTGTAGATGGACAATTCTTAAACATATTTCCATTGGAAGTTGTCGACGGAGATCTAGAAGCGGCCCTGCAAGACCCCAGCAGTATCGCGCTGAGCCAAGAATCCGCTAGCAAGATGTTTGGCAGCGAAAATCCTATTGGTGAAGTACTTGCTGTCGACGTGTTCGGCCGAGCTATTGAATTACGGGTGGCGGCAATCTACCGGCAGCCGGTCGAGAATTCCATTCTGGATTTACCTTCAATAAGCAAAATTAGAGAAACCACTAGAGGGGTTCTAGGTGCCTGGCAATCACAGTCAGTTAAAACCTATATACAACTTGGGCCTGAGGTCGATTTTGAGCAATTTAGTGCCCTACTTCCTGATTTCATCGATCAGAATATTGATATATCAGCAATGATGGCGGGATCAGAAGTAAAACCCAGCGACAGAATAAGTTATGACTTGCAGAATATTAGTGATATTCACCTGAATTCAGCTTTTGATGATTCCAGAGCCGGTGGAAGTAGTACTGCGGTGCTGACATTCGCTGCAATAGCCGTTCTTGTCCTTTTAATTGGCAGCATCAATTTTACGATTTTGACAACTGTCAAGGCCACTCAACGCGCCCGTGAGGTGGCAATGCGAAAGGTGGTTGGGGCTCGTCGTCGTCAGCTAATCGTTCAATTCCTGGGAGAGTCCTTTATTATTGTGCTGCTGTCGATGTTGTTAGCACTGGTGGCTGTTGAGTTGGTACTGCCGGTTTTCGAATCCTTTGTGAATAAAAGCTTGGACGTGTCCTACTCCAATCCGGAAACCTATCTGTCATTACTATTGCTTTTGTTAATTGTTAGTTTCATCGGCGGTCTATATCCGGCCTTTGTGTTATCCCGATTTCGTCCAGCGAGCACCCTAAAAGCCAATCGCTCGACAGATACCAAAGGAGCAATGGTGTTAAGAAATGCACTGGTTATTTTCCAGTTTACCGTGTCCATCGCGTTAATCATTGCAACCTCTGTCGTCTATATTCAGATTAATTACTCTAATTCACGCGACCCGGGATTCAACAAAGAAGGTTTGATTGGCTTGTCGAGTATGTTCAGTTTGGATGCCGGACAGAAAAGCGCGTTGAAGCAGGAATTACTTGCTCTCCCTGCGGTAAGCCAGGCAAGTTTTTCCGTTTTTGGACCCATGCAAGGAGGCTATAATATTATTGCCTATACCAGAAAAGGATTGGGGGCAGAGCCTTCACCTATAATGCTGCCAACATTCCATATTGATTCCGATTTTTTTGACACCTATGAAATACCACTTCTTGCGGGACGTTATTATGAGCAGGAGCGCGATCAATCGTTAACATACATTCAACAGCAGCAGACAGTCGATACCTATGATCAAGACATTATCGATGTGAACACGGTGTTGAATAGTTCCGCTGCCAGGCTGCTGGGTTTTAACTCGGCGCAAGAGGCCATTGGAAAAGACCTGGGTTCGTCGGTAGAGGTTAACTCGCCCCGCGGCGACGTGGTCAATTTGACTATAGTGGGAGTCGTTGCGGATGTTCAATTCAGCGGTTTGCGTACTTTGCCAAGACCTGAGATATATACCCTCTCGCCTAGCCAAACCAACTATTTGACGCTACGATTTCAAGGCAACCGCCAAACTCTGCTTGCTCAAATTCAATCAGTTTGGGAAAACGTGGTAGGAGACACAACAGCGGACACAGTTTTCATTAATCAAGCAATGCAACAGCAGTTTTCTCAAGAACGTACAGAGGCATTGATATTGGTGAATTTCTCACTGCTGGCGATATCCATAGCCTGCCTTGGCTTATTCGGTTCAGCTTCTTTCACCGTGGAGCGACGCACCAAAGAGATCGGCTTGCGCAAAGTGATGGGAGCCAAAGTCAAAGACATAGTGAGGCTCCACGTCTGGCAATTTTCAAAACCAATCTTGATGGCAAATTTGTTTGCCTGGCCTATTGCCGTGTGGGCTATGTTGAACTGGTTACAGCAATTCCCTTACCAGATAGATAGCTGGTTATTAGGGCCGCTTTGCATCGCTGCAGGATTCATAGCGCTGGCTATTTCTTGGCTAACTGTAGCGATTAATACAACTAGGGTTGCACGTGGGAGCCCCATACAAGCACTGCGATATGAATAAAAAATGAGCTGGGGCTAGGTTCTGTTGTAGCCAAACAAACACCAACATCTGCCCCTTGAACATATCGGATTACGGCAATACCT
Source organism: Gammaproteobacteria bacterium (assembly GCA_021773355.1). GTDB lineage: Bacteria > Pseudomonadota > Gammaproteobacteria > Pseudomonadales > Pseudohongiellaceae > UBA9145. Next base: position 63,889 of record JAJFKE010000038.1, read on the forward strand.
CAATCTGGTAAATATGGCTGATATTTCTACACGCACTCTTATAAAACCTTACCATCTGGCTAGAAATTGGCTAATCTAAGGCCAAATAATCCTCCACCCCATGCAAACCTTTCCTATTCCCCAACGTCTCAATACTAGATAGAAGAGATACTCACCATGGGGATAATCGCCATCAACCCGCTTAAGCGCGATCAAGAGCGAAATCAACTCGCTATAAAGGCTGAACGGACGTTGGCCCAGCGGGCTGGTGAAGGCGATCGCGAAGCCTTTCAGGAGATTGTGAATAGCAATAAACAGCGCATGTTCACCATCGCCAGATCTGTATTACGCGACCCGGCACTTGCCGAGGACGTGGTACAGGAGGCCTTTATCAAGGCTTATCGAGCGCTGCCGGAATTTCGCGGCGATTCTCAGCTATCGACATGGCTGCATCGCATTACCTATCTTTCCGCAATCGATAGCAGACGCCAGGTTGGCCGTTCCCTGCCAATGGCTAGCGGAACGCAATTTGATAATGATATTGCAGACGAAAGTGTATCCGGCCACGGCGAGGCCGCAGTTGCGGCTAGTCAGTTACAGCAAGAAATTGAATCGGCATTGACGACATTAAGCCCGTTCGAACAAACAGTTTTCACACTCAGACACATGCAAAATTTCAAGCTTCGAGAAATAGCAGAGGTCGTCGACCGCTCCGAAGGCACGGTGAAAAACATTCTATTTAGAGCGATTCGAAAAATGCGTGATCAACTTGCCACGACACAGCAATCGATACAGGAGATTGAAACATGTTAGCTTGCGATTCCTGTCAGAATATTATCGCCGATGCCTTATACGATCAGTTAGATGGCAGGCAATCTCAACAATTAGAGCAGCATCTGAACCAGTGCCCCAGCTGCCAAACTCTAATGAACGAAATGCAACAGGCCAAGCAGACGCTGGAAATCAACGGTGTGAGCAGTGGTAGCTTCGACGATATTCCAGAACGCGCCGCTCTGGAGGATATCTGGCAGAAGCTGGAACCGTCTCTCGATAGAGAGGACGCTCAGCGATTTCGCCAGCTTCCCAAGAGGCGTAGCCGGCTATTCACTTATGGCCCCGCTTTGGCTCTCGCCGCGAGCATCGTCTTTTTCTTCTCCCTACTCACTGTCAGTTACAACGATGAACAGCCATCGAATCCAATCGCTGCAAACCAGGTTATTAGTCCTGATTTAATGAATTACCTGACCAGAGCCGAGGTCATGCTGCTATTGGTTGCCAACGCGCAATCCGAGAATGATTCGCAAATTCCATTGCGACAGGGCTTCGCCCGAAACATGGCGAGCGAAGCCAGCTTTTTGAGCACGAATTTGGAAGACGACTTTAACTCCGGGCAATCTAAACTATTAAAGGACATTGAATTTTTACTGCTGCAAGTCGCGAATCTTGATGAATCCAATATGGAACAAGGGATTGATCTGTTGCAACGCTATATAGAAACCAACAGCGTGCTATTCAAGATTCGATTATTGGAAATGCGTGATCAGGAAATGGTGATTTGAATTGCACCCTATAAATGAGGCATCAACATGAAACACAAACTAGCATTAGCTATTGCCGCGGCGACCTTGTCGCTCAGCACTGCCGCCCTAATTGCAGCCGAAGAAGATGACGCCAGCTACCGTGAGGGCTATGGCCTGGTGTTGGCACAGCGCTGGACCGAAGCACAGGAATATTTCACGCAGTTCCAGAACGATTGGCCCGAGAGTACCTGGGTAGACGATGCCGCTTTTTGGAACTGCTATGCATTGGAGCAATCCAGCAACCAGGATGCCGAGCATTTTAATTGCTATGAGGCGTTTGTCAGTGCCTGGCCTGAAAGCTCCTGGGTTTCCGATGCCAGGTCCAAATTATTAGTGATAGCATCTCGCTTCGCTGCACGCGGCAACTCTGAATTTATCGAAAGAATTGATTTTCCATCGGGTCCAAATTTCGATCTCGACTTTGATTTTGACTTTGAAGACAACAATATCGCCGAAACCATAGCCGAAGCCATGAATGAGGTGGAACGTGAATTAGAACGCGTCAATACTGTACGCAGTAGAATTCGACTCCCGCAACTGCCGGAGCTTCCCGAGCTTCCCGATCAAGCCACTATCGAAGATATTAAAGCGCTGTACGCAGATATGCGCAGGGTATCAGAAGAAAGAGTACGAGCACGGAGCATAGTTCGCTCCCGCAGTTCAAGCGACGATGAGTTACTAACTGTGATGGCAGCGCTCAGAGATAACGAGCGCGCAGCAGAAATTCTTATCGAGCGTTTGGAGGGCACCACCAATCCAGCACTACGCAGCAGAATTGTGTTGTTGCTGGAAGATGTTAGGGGCGAGAATGTCAGCAATAAGCTGATCGAGCTTATCAACAACGATGAGTCCGAAGAGGTACGCCACAATGCAGTTCTGGTGTTGCTGGATCGAGAAGAAGAAGGCTCTAGAGACTTGCTGAAAGACATTGTCGGCGATCCAACCTATCCAGCCTCTGTAAAAGCCGCCATCATCAACAACATGGATGAGTGGGAACCCGGTCAGGCACTACCGATTCTTGCAAGCGTGCTATCCACGGAGACCGAACTTCGCTTGGTAGCGGAGGCCGCCGACACCCTGGCGGATATGGGCAGCCCCGCTGCTGTTGAAGTGCTCACAGACAGTTATGCATCCCATGATAATGCTGAGGTACGTCGGATAATTCTAGGACAAATCTCTGACGTGAAAACCCCCGAGACTATTAATTTCCTTTCCAGCATTGCAATCAACGACGGCGACGATGAAACAGCAGCTGTAGCCATCGAGAGCATTGCCGATCGCGAAGACAATATAGCCGTAGCTGCGCTGGATCATATCTATGCCAGCACCGGCAGCCAGCAACGACGCCTGGCTGCCTTAAGCGGGATCGGTGATTCGGAATCAGAGCAAGCAGTGGAAGTATTGCAGCGATTATTGCAGGGCGAAACGAATCCGGAAATTGTTGCCGCCGGAGCCAGGGCATTGGGCGATACCGAGCGGGAATCTGCTGTGGCGGTAGTGTTGGAAATCTATAGAAGCAACAGCGATGAGTCGGTTAGAAGAGCCGCCATTCGTGCAATGCGACGACTCGACGATCATTCTAGCGCCACCGATGCCTTGTTGGAGATTCTTGAAGATCGCCTCAGTGAAGAAACCGTCCAGTGACGGATATCTATCTGAAACTCGCTTGTCAAAACATGCCAGCAAATGCAGATTGCCATTTATTACCCTGATAACACCTTCGCAGGCACTATCCAAACCATGTCATTTTATTCATATCTTAATGAATCAACAGGATTCTGCATGACCGTCTTCAGGGATTGAATTGTTAAAGTAAAAAATGCGATCGCGATTGAAATGATGGCGGCAAGCGCAAACGCCAAAGGATTGATGGCCTCTCTATAATAGAAGCTCTCCAGCCAACCACTGATCCCCAGATAGGCGATGCCTGAAGCTATTAATGAAGCCACCAGCAACAGCGTGAAAATACTACGAAACAACATTAGAATAATTTGGTCCGGAGATGCTCCGAGAGTCTTGCGTATTCCAATTTCTTTCGTTTTTTGACTGGTAGTGAATGCTGTTAACCCGAAAAGACCTAAGCAGGACACGAAAATACAAATAGCGGCAAAGATTCCGATTAGGCTCATCTGTTGATTATCCGATAGATGCAACTGATCCAGTTTCCCGTGCAAAAATTCAAACTGTAGCGGATAATTAGGCTCAAATATCTGCCATTGTTGTTGAATAAACGCCAGGGTGTCCTCCAGGGATTCCCCTGTTATATCCAGAATCAGTTCGCGCGTTTCGTTTGCCCTTTGATTGAGAGTCAGGTTTTCGAAATTCAGAGCATCTTTATAAAAAACAAAGGGTTTAATCTCTTCATGCATATTTTCGAAATGAAAGTCTTCCACCATACCGATTACCGTGAACGGCTCAGGGTCTCCTCCGGTAAAAGTCTTGCCAATAGGATCGTCCCAGTCCAAAGCCGAGGCAACAGCCTGATTAATGATTACTTGCCTTAAGGACGGTTGCGAACTTGTTTCGAAGTCTCTGCCTGCAATCAAATTTATTCCCATCAGGTCAATAAACTTTTCGTCAATTCTGGTGGTGTTGTAGTCAAGATTGAAAGTTGTGCCGTCGTCAAGAAGTGCATCCATGGCAGAGCTAGAACGGTTAGTCACCGGATTACCACGAACCAATGACGCACCATTGATTTGCGGACTGCTTTCCAATTGCGTGACCAGGTTCTGGATTTTCTCGATGGTGTCAGCTCCTTGAACTTCTATAACCAGCTTGTTTTCTCTATCGAAGCCCAAAGGTTTACCGTCTACGTATTTCATTTGTAAATACATTAAAATTGTTGCGGCGATAACAGCAATAGAGAGAGTAAACTGAAACAGCACTAAGCCCTCTCTAACGATACCACTAAGAGATTTACGGCCCACCCTCACTGTGTGAATTCTGGTCTCTGTAGTGGCAAGATAAAATGCAGGGTAAACGCCTGCTAGAATTCCAACAACGAGACCGAGGGAAACTAGAGCAACAAACACCTGCGAATCCTGCCAGAAATTCAGGCTAAGATTCTTGCCAAATAGACCAACTTCGGCAGACCCTGAAAGAAAAAACTCAACCGTGCTGACTGCGATGGCGAGAGCTAATAGCGAGTACACAATCGATTCAATTAGAAATTGACTAACCAATTTGTGTCTGTCCGCACCAAGAATTTTCCTAATTGATATTTCCCTGGCTCGTCTAGTGGCTCTAGCAGTAGTCAGGTTCACATAGTTAATACAAGCAATAAGAAGAACGAATACCGCCACTATGCTAAATGCATAGAGGTAGTAGGTATTGCCTTGCGGCAGATCTCGTTGTGCCACTGAATCCAGGTGAATGTCGGTGAGCGGCTCAAGGTAGAATCGAGCCCTATAGCCTGGCCGGGTTATGGGGGCCATTACTCGATCGAAGAAATCGTGAAATTCTTCGCCGCTGCGGTCAGATAGCTTATAGCCTTCTCGCATAAGCAAATAATTATATGAATTCAAATTCCAAAGGTTTGTTAACCTCCGTTCAGACTGATTGGAAGAAGGCGATAGCTCGCCCTGGTTTGCCAACAATACCTCGTACTTAAAATGGGTATTATCAGGAAGGTCTGCAAAAACCAGAGTGACTCGATAGCCTGATTCACCCGTAGAAAGTATCTCACCCACGGGATTTTCCTCGCCGAAATACCGCCTGGCTATCGATTCGCTAAGAGCAACGGTGTTTGCTTGGGTCAGAGCCTCATCTGGATTTCCATAAATAATGTCATGAGTGAATATGTCGAAGACGCTATTGTCCGTAATATAGATGTTATCGATATAATGAGATTCATTCTCATAGCTAAGCAAAGTGGAAATTTGAGATAAAGGTCGAAAGCTGACATAGCTTTCTATTTGAGCATAATCCCCAACCAATTCTGGGGCGAGATAATAAGAAGACTGCGCTCTGCGATTTCGAGTATTCCCGTAATCAATATCATGATTTATTCGATATATGCGCTCGTGAAGAACATTGTGTTGGTCATACGTTAGTTCATGCTTTAGATACAGGGCTAACATGATGAAACAGGCAATACCCAACGACAGCCCGGTTATATTCAACACGGCATAGACTTTTTCCTTTAGGAGATTGCGTAAAGCTAAATTGATAGTGTTATTAGCCATGATCAGTCTCCGTCTGTCGGCTTCCGAATTTTCCCAATTTGCTGCCGTGGTAACCAGTTCATTACCAATTTATTCGTATCTCAACGCATTCACAGGGTTTGAATGAGCGGCTCTATAAGATTGACTGACCAAAGTAACAAAGGCCAGCCCCGCCGTAATCAAGGTTGCAATCACCAGAATAACCGGATTGATATCTGCGTGGTAATAAAACCCTGCTAACCACTGGCCTGCGATTTGATAAGTGATAAACCAGGAAAGCATCGAGGCCAACACGACGATTGCAAGAATATTCTTGAACAACATTGAGATAATACGCAACGAAGAAGCGCCAAGCACTTTGCGTACGCCAATTTCCCGAGTTTTCAATTGCGTTGTGAACGCCGCCATGCCGAACAAGCCTAGGCAAGTAATTGTCACCAAAATAATAGCCAGGCCGCTGATGAGATTGACTTCCTGTTGTTCTGAGAAATATAACTGATTTAGAGTTTGATCAAGAAACTCTGCATCAAGGGGGTGGTTAGGGTCAAATTCTTGCCAGGCATCTGCAACTAAACCTAGAGTCTCCGAGATCGCTCCCGGCGCAATATTGATAATCAGGTTTCGGGGCTGCAGAACCAAATTATTCGTATCAAATGTTTCAGCATTATTGAATCGAGTTTGCATAATAACCAAAGGACCAAGTTCCTGGTGCAGGCCTTGAAAATGGAAGTCTTCTACAACTCCAATTACTGTTGCATCCAGCGGTGTGGCTGCCGGGGACGCTTTCATTCCTAATGGGTCACTCCAACCCATGTAACGAACCATTGCCTCGTTGACTAATACGGCACCATCGACATCGGAAGCCAGCTCATCACTAAAATTCCTACCCTGCACTAAATTCATACCTAGCACGTCGATGTAGTTACTGCCTGCCGCATAGAGCGTTGCCATCTGATAAGCAGTTTCCCCGGTCTCAGCTTCCATATTTACAGGCCACCGCTCGGGCCCTATCCCATTCGGAGTACTCCATTGATTTACGTTCGCTACGCCTAGAACACCGCCAATACTTTCCAACTCATTGACTAGTGTTGGCAGTCTCTCGGCAACGCTGGCCTCCCGAGTCCTCAATATAAGCCTATTCTCAGATTCGTAACCTAGTGGCATATTGTCTATAAATCTCATTTGTTGAAACATCAATATGGTGACACTGATTACACTGATGGATATTACAAACTGCAACAGCATTAACACCCATCTTAATTGCGGCCGTTTTTGCTTAACTTCGATGACGCCTTTAATTGCGGCCAACGGCAGGATAGAAGAGAGATAAAATGCGGGGTAAAGACCAGAGATAAACCCTACCAGCAATGTCAGTGCTGCTAGCAAGGTCAGTACTACGGGGTCCAACTGAATACCAGATGAAATAGTTATGCCGATGAGTTCGTCGAATGAGGTGAAGTTGAGCACGAATTCTGCGATGCAATAACCCACTATCAATGCCATGAAAGCGAAAAATACCGCCTCTCCAATGAATTGTGCAATTAGTTGCTTCCTTACCGCACCTACAAGTTTACGAACGCCTATTTCGCGTGCTCGTCGGGTTGCACGCGCGGTAGCCAGATTAGTGTAGTTAATACAGGCCACCGTCAATACGAAAAGTACGGCCAAGATAGCGGCATACAAAGATTGTGCATTTCCTCGGGGCCGGTCGCCGATGACTACCGATTCATAGTGAATATCGGCTAGCGGTTCCAGGTAGTAGTTCATTCGCCTGTTTGGATCTACTTCTGAAGCAAACTCATCCAAAAAGCTGTCTGATATTTCCTTGAAATCTTCAACAGCGTAGCCCTCTTGCATCTGCAAGTAGGTATAGTGTTGGTTGTCGGTAAAAAGTAACGAGTAGGTGTCAGGAAGAGTCGCGTAGGAAATAAGCGCCCGATACTTTAAGTGAGTATTGTCCGGTAGATCAGCAAAAACCAGGGTTACCGTATAGCTGCTCGTGTCCGTGGTGAGAATCTTACCTACTGGGTTTCCAACACCAAAATATTTTCTGGAGAACGATTCACTTATAGCTATACTCCCAGGTTCAACAAGCGCAGTGGAAGAATCCCCATGGATTACATCGAAAGTAAATATGTCAAATACGCTGCTATCTGAATACAGTATATCTGTCTCACGATCACCTAGATCACCGTATTGGAAAAAGTTGGATAGCGATGAAAAAGAAAACTCTTTAAATCGGACGAAATTGCTTACAGACGGGTAACTCGCTAGTAACTGTGGGGCTGTAGCCCCTGCGGTGTTTCTACTATAGGTGGTACTCTCACCACCTACCCGTTCCTCAGCGAGTCGGTAAATATTTTCATGATTTAGATTATGCAGATCGTAGGTAAGTTCGTTCTTTAAATAGAGTCCAACCGTCAGGCAACAAGCAAATCCGATAGACAATCCCAGCAAATTCACAAAAGCGTAAATGCGCTCTTTGTATAGAATTCTAAGCGTTACCTTCAAGTAGTTCTTAAACATGATGCTACCATGGCCAATAGTATTAAACTGCTCAAACTATGCCCAAACGGACAGCTAAGTCCATTGCTTTCGTTTGATAGCATTACTCTGCAATTATCGGTCCTATTTATAATTTTCTTCTAGTTCAATAGCTTAGAGCGTACTGCAACGACTGAAATCAATATCTGTGTCGATCTGAAACAAAGTGACGTACCGAATTGAAACAGCTTCAGAGTTGCAAGAATCCTGATAGGTGAGAAGATATTAATGGACCAGATGAACAAGGGCACAGAGCCGGCAGTCAGGCATTAATTTTAACTCGCGGAAATCATCCATCACATGTAGTTCTCACCAACGGAACAGGCTGCAATTCGACTCAAATGACTAAAAGGCAGACCTGTCTCCTCGTGCCATTGGTTGAACTGCGCCTGTACTTTCTTGAGGTCGCGTTGACTGCTGGGTTGTTCGGCAATATCCAGGCCTGTTCCTTTCAGTGTCACTACAACGTCTCTGGAAAGGATAAAACAATCTTTGCCCATTTGTCTGAGAAACCACAGGGCACTCTGCCCGCCCAGGCGCGAACCCTGTTTTTTAAGGTAGGCCATCAAACCAATTTGATCCGACACGGGCCAGTCCGCGATAAATTTTCCAAAGCTGCCGTGCTTACGTGATTCTTCCTGCACGAAAAACACATTCTCTTGCAGCGCTTTTATCTTCTGCCAATTGCGTACTACTCGCCTGTCGCTGGTATAGGCTTCCCACTGCTCCGGTGATAACAGACCAAGTTTATGGGGATTGAATCCGAAGAACGCCTCTTCAAACTGTGGCCACTTGTTCTCGATAACTTTCCAACTAAAACCCGCCTGATTTATACATTTGGTCATCATCGCGAGATAGCGATCGTCTCCCAAGCTTGCCAATTGCTTATTGCTAGAAACCTTAGGCAGCAGCTTCTTGAGTGCTGCGCCACCGCCTTTTCTTTGCTCAGCTCGGTCTTTTATTTTTTGAAATTTGGCCATGAATTATTCTACTAACAACAGTTCAAATTTTTTGTGCAACCAATAAAGTAAAGTCGCTGCCGATCTCACCTTCCCTAATCAATCTTTGCTCTTCGGCGAATAGGCCGCGGAGAATCAAGTTGCCTTCGTCAGAGTCCGATAAATTGCCGGCGATGTTGTCCAACACTAAATGCAGCAGCGTGCCGCCAAAGTCTCTACGCTCCACAATCTCAAACCGCTTCTCTAGTTGCTTGATAATATCCGCCGAGCGAATTGCTTCGGTAGGATCGTAGCTATTCATATATTCGATAGTTGGGCGTTCTACTGAATGCTTAAAACCGGGTTCACGAATCGTTTGCCTGAATGATTCTGGAATTTCATCAAGCAGTCGTTGGCAGTGATGTAATTGCCTATCCGTCCATTGAAACTGATTCGGGCCGACGAATTCATTGATGATGAAGTAGCCGCCGGGCTTTAAGCATAACCGCACCTGCTGCATATAGTGCTCTAAGGCTTCGATATGATGCACCGACTGTGAGGCAAAGGCGGCATCGTAGGACTCGGGTTCGAATTGCAATTTGTTCAGGTTGGCGACGTGGTAGTTGATTGAACTTAGCTGGCCGCTCTTACGCGCTTCGTCCTCGGCGATCTTAATTGCATCCTCGGACACATCATAGGCGTCGAAGTGCTCTGCCATATTCATTTGCAGACCGTGACGCTCCAAGCCTCCTCCTCCACAACCAAGACTAAGAGCCTTTTGTACCGGGCTTAAGTAATATTTTCGCGCCACATATTCCAACCAGCCGACATTGGGCTTGCCGGAAATCAGAGGACAGATATACTCCTGATTCACCATGGGACATTCGGCCCAGGAATTCGGTTTGTTTACTTGAATCTGCTCACGCGCGCGTTCGCCCCAATGCTTGCCAGCGGTTTCCAGGCCTGCATCGACATCTGGAATAGGCGAAGAATTGAAGAGGTTTTTAAGAGACTGCAATAAATCCATTTAAATTCTCGATAACGGGTTGGCTTCTAGTTAGTGCTTTCTGAAGCTGACACTAAGAAGAAGAATCGCACATCGCTGATTCCCGGCACCGCGCGAACAATAGCACCCAAAGACTGCTGAATGGTATCGAGAGTTCCTGGTGTTCTCATGCCGCCACAATCATCGCAATCCAGCGACCCGGATATAGTGGCAATTCCATCTATCACTTGAACTGTTAAACCTCTAGGCAGATCGGTGGCTGCAGCAAGAGCAGCTTCCACGTTATAGCGTAGCTCTGCGTCAATATATTCCACATTTTGTTCCACTTGCGATTGGGTAGGAATTTGTAGATCACCATCACAGGCTACAAGCAGAAACGACAAGCTAGTCGCGATTAATGCAAACCTAATATACATACTCAAGTCACCTGCTCTTCTGTCTGAAAAATAACATCACTTCCTTTAGCCCGAACCGCCGCCAACAAAGTTTCAACGCGAATGCGAAAATCCCCTTGCTGCAGCCATTCCATATCAAGTACCTGCAATGAATCCACGTCGTTAATTTCAGATTGAACACTGCGGAAAAACGCTTCCGTATCTATGCTTGCTATAAACAGCGGCGGCTCACCTGCCCACCAGTCTGCCTCATCAAAACTACCTGCCTCTTCCTGAGCCTGATGAAAACCCGAACTCAAGCCCTGATAGTGTACGAATAATTTCTCGCAAGAAAGCTCGGCGATTTTCCTGCTGCCGTCAGTTTTGAAAAATAAGAATTCTCTTCTGTTCATTCGTTGTCTCTTTTAGCCGGCAATCAGAGAAAGCAATGTTCGTTCAACTGCGGCACTGGTCATCGGCAGCTTATATGCATTCTTCGATAATGGCTGCGCATCGGCAATCGCCAGCTCACCTGCTTGTTGCGCAGTATTTGCATCGAGTTGCCTGCCTTGCAAAAATTCCTCAACGACAGAAAGCCGCCAGGGAATTGTAGCTACACCACCCAATACGATGCTGGCTCGCTGTATTTCATTATTGCTTAGCTCCAGCACCGCCGCCACACTGACTTCTGCATGGGTCCAGGCTTCACGATCCATTATCTTGTGATAGGTACTCACTGCAGTACTTGGCAATGAAGGAATACTAATACTGGCTAACAATTCATCATCGATCAGAGAATTTTCACGCCCTGGGTCTTGGCTAGGTCTTATGAAAAACTCATCAGCGCTCAGTGTGCGTTCGCCGTCGGGCCCTGTAGTAATGTAGCTTGCATTTAAAGCCACTAGTGCCGGGGCAACATCGGATGGATGAACAATAAAACTTGGACCGCCACCGAAGATTGCATGCTGTTGGTTCTCACCCACCACGGAAAAGCATTGATCGCCTCCGGCTTTATAACAATTGAAACCGTTGCGATAATACCAACACCAGGGACGTTGAGTTACGTTGCCAGCCAATGTTGCAACATTACGTATCTGTGGCGTTGCAACACTTGCCGCAGCCTCACTGAGAACCTTGAAACCGGGAGCAAGTACCGCTTCACTGAGTTGGTCAAGGGTGATTAGCCCACCAATTACAGTGCCACTTTCACCGCGATCGATAAAACCGCCATCTTCGACAGTACGCAGATTGATGATGACATCAGCGTCTGCCGTGCCATCTTTTATCTGCTGCAGTAGATCGGTGCCACCACCAGAGTAAAATACTGACTTACCTTGACTCCGCGCCCGCTGCGCTGCCTGCACTGCTTCTTCAAGAGAGTTGGCATTGATGTTAGTCAGTGCTTTCATGTCAATGCCTCCAGTATTTTATTGCGTGAGATGGGAAGCGAGGTCATGCGCACGCCGATGGCATTGGAGATGGCATTGGCCACCGCCGCCGGGGCCAAAATAATACCAGCTTCGCCTGCAGTCTTGGCACCGAAGGGTCCATAGCCATCATCCACCTCGATAAATGTTACTTCGATATCAGGAATATCAAGATGAGTGAGATGTCGCGCACGATAATAGCCGGTGGTTAGCGGTTGACCGCTGGCAGGATCGTATAATAAATCTTCATGTAGCGCCTGGCCTATACCTTGAATAGTTGCACCACGAATCTGATCCTTTGCGGTTTGTGGATTAATGATGCGACCAGATTCATGCGCCGTAGTGTATTTCAAAATCCTGGTGGTGCCGGTGCGAGTATCCACTTCCACTTCGACAAAATGTGCAGCAAAGCATTGCCGGGTCTTGCCGTCCGTGGTTGGACTAGGAGTTGCTGAAGCGATCAGCACATCGCGTCCACTTGGTAATCCCTTATCCGCAATTTGCTGTTTCAGTTCCTTTGCCGCCTGCACCACGGCGTAACCGGTCATGATTGTAGTGCGACTACCGGATTCGCCCACCGAATAAGGACAACGGTCAGTATCGCCAGCAACTACCTCCAACTGCGACAGAGGAATGCCCAGCTCTTCCGCCGCTATCATGCCCATGGTTGTTTTTGCACCCGGACCTATATCGGTCACACCGACGAACAAGGTGTACTGCTGCTGGCCATCGACTCTCACGATGGCGCTGCTGGTACCAACACCGGCCCGAAACATCATGAAGGAAAATCCTGCGCCGCGTTTGATGGGTCCTTCGTCGGAGCCAGGTGTCACACGTCTCCTGGCCTGCCAATCAAATTGTTCTGCGCCCTTGGCAATGCATTCGTCCAGGGAATAATTAGTGTAGGGTCTGTCTTCCGTAGGACGTCGCATGTTCTTCAAGGTAAACTCAACCGGGTCCATGCCGATCTTGTAAGCGACTTCATCCATCATCGACTCCACGGCATAGAAGCCATGAGGCTCAGATGGCGCGCGGAAATTACCCGAGGTAGTGCGGTTGGTGTAAACCGGATAGATAGTTCGCTGGCGGTTTTCACAGGCATAAGCATCCATGCCACTGATGCCGCCGGAGTTCTTACGATAGGGTCCCATACCGCTGTAGCCACGCATTTGTATGCCGGTTACGGTACCATCGTCCTTAACCCCCACCTTGTAGTACTGCACTGTTGGCCAGCGACCGTGCACGCCTAGCCAATCCTCTCGACGAGAGTATTCCAGCAGCACCGGCGCGTTAGCACTTTTGGACAAAGTGGCTGCTACCAGGTCTGCATCTTGATTTTGATTCTTGTTGCCGAATCCGCCGCCCATATAATTGCAGACGATGCGCACCTGATGATCTTCCAATCCCAGGTCTCGCGCCGTGTCATGGCGGCAATTAGAGATGCCCTGTGTTGGTGTATATAGCGTTAGCTTTTCACCCTGCCAATGGGCCAGGGCACAACGCGGCTCCATCTGCGCATTGTGAATAAAACTGGTTTCGTAGCGGTCTTCGAATACCTGATCAGCCGCTGCCAGGCCCGCTTCGATATCCCCCAGATTAGAAACCATGGGCTCATAATTGTTTCTAAAATCCGGACAGAGATTACCTTCCGGCCACACCTGCGCAGCACCGTCGGCCAAGGCTGTTTCGGGTTCCAGAACGAAGGGTAGCTGTTGGTACTCTACCTTGATCAGGGCCAGAGCCTGTTCGGCAACCCTGCGATCAACGGCCGCCACCGCAGCGACAGAGTCGCCTACACAGCGCACCGGATTGTTGAAAATGTAGCGCTTGTGCAGCGTTGCGTCCTTGGTGGGGTCATTATATTGCCTGCCCCCCGCTATGGAGCCGGCACCCCACACAACCTGGGCGTTATCTCCGCTAATTATTGCGCGCACGCCGGGTAATCGTGCCGCCTCGCTGACATCGATGCTGATGATGCGTGCATGGGGATGAGGACTACGCAGCACTCTAGCGTACAACATGCCAGGCAGCTTGATGTCACGAGTGTATTTGGCAGCGCCAGTAACCCGTTCTATGGCGTCGACTCGCGGCGTGGAGTGACCAATGGTATTGAGTGGTTCGGTGACCGTTATTGGCTCTGAATTTCTTGCTTCGCTCATGCCACAGCTCCCTGTTTCTCACCGGCCATTACCACAGCCTCGACGATGGCATTGTAGTTGGAACAGCGACAGAGATTGCCTACCAGGGCTTGTTTCACCTGATCTGAATCTGGACTGGGATTGTTGGCCAAAAGTGCAGTAGCCGTCATCAGCTGACCCGGCGTGCAGAAACCACACTGTGGACCATTGTTATCGACGAAGGATTGCTGCAGAGGAGATAACTGACCATTCTGGGCCAGACCCTCTACGGTGGTTATCTCGGCCCCATCCGCCCAAACTGCGAGTTGGCTGCAGGAATAGACCGGCTTGCCATTCATGATCACCGTACAGGCACCGCATTCGCTGCGATTGCAGCCGATTTTGGTGCCGGTGAGATCTAATTGATCTCTAAGCAGCTCGGCCAGAGTCCAGTTGTCACCGACTTCAACCGTCCGGCTTTGACCATTCACAGTCAGTCGAATAGTACTAGTTGCCGAAGCCGTCGCACTGCCCTGTTGCGCGTGCACAGTCGACACACCTAATACTGGAATAGCCGCGCCTAGCACGGCAGTTGTTCCAGCCCCCTCTAGAAAATCTCGACGTGAACGTTGCTTTGGGTCCAGAGATTGAACCATTGACTCGTTGTCGGCCTTGTTGTTTTCATCGCCCATCGATGGACTCCTCCTCTTGCTGAGGATAATTATTATTGTTGGCTGCAAAGAACTATATCCGCCAGCGGCTATGGCGCGCAACCACTTTGCTGATTGCGCCTAATAACTGGATCTATTCAAAAGTAGGCTAGTAAAGGCCCCGTCGCTGGCAGTTGCGCACAGGACTTTGAGCACTAGCAATCGGCATTCCCAAGACACAGCAACTGCGCTTATACTCGATTCATACCACTAATTCACAAGAAGCAAACATTATGACCCAGCTAAGCCGAATCAACTCTGTACTTTTCCTATCGCTATTGCAGATATCCCTATCCTCAACTACAGCTTGGGCGGACAACATAGTGGCCTCAGGCGGCAGCATAGAAATCACTCCCCTGATTCATTCCAGCGTGCAACTTGAGTACGCAGACAGTGTGATACAAATCGATCCCTGGAATCGATTGCGACTCGTTGGCGCCAAGACGGCCGATCTAATCCTGATAACCGACAACCCTGGGCATCATCTGGATTTAACGGCAATCGCGAAATTGGCGACGGAGAATACCAGCATCATAATTGCAGCGAACGGCAAAGACCAGATTCCCTCGGGCATCGTTCTGGCAAATGGCGAAGCAATTAGGGTGTCGGGCGTCACTATAGAAGCTGTGGCGGCCTACGATATCATTCCCGGCGCACCCGAACACCCGAAGGGCGAAGCCAATGGCTACGTGGTTACTCTGGGCGGCAAGAGATTGTACTTTGCCGGTGTCACCGAATGTGTGGACGAAGTTAAAGCACTTCGAAACATAGACGTTGTCTTTATGCCGTTAAATATTCCCCGCGGCAGAATGACACCAGCCGCCGCGGCAGAGTGCACGCTACTGCTAAGCCCGGAAGTAGTCTACAGCTACCATTACGATCAAGACTATGCACGGCGCGCGGTAACTCCCGACTATGCAGGCTCGGAATTACCCGGCGGCATCACGATAGATGAAAGTCTTGACCTGTTTGAGGCAGCACTTGAAGGATCGGGCATAGAGTATCGTCGCGGCTATTGGTATCCACCTCTGAATTAATCTGAGTATTTCTCTTGCACAGCCCAACTAAACCCCTGTTTCGTTATCCCCTATGTTTGGAGTGTTTAAGCCTAATCGGCCTACTCTGCCTGCTTGTGTTCATACTCTCGATAATTAGTGTCTTCAGTTATGTCGTTAGCGGCGGCGCCCCTCTGTATGTTCTTTCAATACTCGCCGTGGCGATGATTATCAATACCTTCCTCGAATACGGTCTCGAAATAATAGAAACCACCAGCATCGGCAAGAACGAAGCTCCAGCATTTTCAAATGACTTTTTTCGCATACTGAACGGTCGCGGGCGTTTTCCCAGACAATTACTGATGCTATTGCTATTCGCTGGGCTAATCATGGAACTTGAAGCTGCGGGTTTTGATTATCTAGCAGCTCTTGCGGCCTGCTTCTTGCTAGTCCTGTTTCCAGCGTCGCTGGTACTAAATGCACTCTATGAAAGCCTATTTGAAACATTAAACCCAATCAGTCTGATTGCCTTCATGCTGATGGCGGGCTCCGATTACCTGATCGCCATAGCTAGCCTGATAATAATTACTTGGCTGCTCTACTTAAGTACCTCCTTAGGCTTATTTGGCTTCCTGCTATTTCTACCCCTGGCTTTGTTCCTATTGCTCATCTATTTCCGCTTTTTAGGTCTGATTGCCGAAAGCAACATGGGTAAATTGTTTCCGCAACGAGACGATGCGGAGGAACAAAGTCGTATCGATCAATATTTTGCGGACAATGAGAAATTACTTGCGGTAATTGAGCAGGCCTATTGGCAGATGAAGGATGGTCGGCTGCTACAGGTAATAGACTTAATCGATCCTGTTATTCGCCTGCAGGACTGGGCGCGATTTGACTTCGTTTTCGATGCAATTTCAAAATGGCCAAACACAGAAGCAGCCCTGCATTTCCTTAAACTCTACCTGCCCCATTTGATTCAGAAGCAAGATTCCATGCGCGCTCTGATGCTGTGCCAATGGGCATTGCGGCAGAACACCAAGTTTTACCCCGAATCCAACAAAGTCTTAGAAGCCATCGTAGCCGCCAGTGCTTCCCAGGAGCAGTACGTGGTAGCGGTAAAGCTTCTTGAAAATTTCGTCGATGGGAACTCGCAGCAGGAATCGGCGAACAGGTATCTGTTATTGGCTGCCGATATTTGCCAGTCAAAACTGCATCATGAGGAAAAGTTTGCGGCGCTTAAGACAAAATTAGCAAACCTTGAAAGCTGACTGATCTAATCACTTCTGCCAGCACTCAGTTGTATGGGCTTTCCATGGGGTGTATTCACATAGGCCGCATGCCATTGTTCCTTTCGACTTCTTAATTCTGTTTCGTTGGAGAGATTCTTAAGCCGTGTAATTTTTTCCAGAGCCGATAACCAATGGTGGTAATAGGTATTGCCCAAATCCGGATCACCCTCGGCTTGTGCGGCAGCGATCTCCTCGCCCAGCACCGCGGCCCATTCCTGCCAGCTAAACAGACCTTTCTCATGCAAGGCCAGGACAAGACCAAAGGCCTGCGCCTCCCAAGGCTCATTGAATACCGGGCCCTCATCATCCAGCGGTTGAAAGGGAAAGGTTTCCATTAAGCATTTGCCTGTTCTAAATAGGGCTCCCAAAGATCGATTGCCACTTCTGTCTTGTCCGACTCTGTACCCCAAAGATCAGTGCCGTCAAATATCACCCGGTAGAGCTGCTTGCCTTCGTGACCGCCCGCCGCATTGCTATCAGGGAAACTATGACAGCCGAGCCGTGCGCTGACGGTACCAACAATACCCTGTGCGTAGCGTGGCGCTCTGGTGTGACCTGTGCTGTCACTGGGTTTCACTAACACCCTGTCTCCTATTTGAAACCGCGGTTCGCTATCTGTCTCCATCAGGCTCGGTGTTCCCGAGTAGAGTATCTTTTTGGTCTGTTCGGGATTTGGTACAGAAAACCGCTGTGATGCCAGCGATATTTCAATTGCCACCGCCTGTTGCAGCTCGTTACTGCTTATCAATTCCTTTTCTAGCAGCAACTTCTCCAATCCTTCCAGCCAATTTTCATAATAGGAATTTTTAACATAGGTCAGAGGATCTTGCCGCTCTCTGGCGTGCCGTGATTCGTCGATATTCCACTGCCCCAACATGCCGGCCGCCAGCGTCAAAGCAAACACCCGTCGTTCCCATTCGGCGTGAAACACCGGTTCTTCGTTTTCGGCTTCAGGATTAATTGGACCCATATCGACCTGCCCACCTAGATCATGCCCGCCTCTCACGACTCACCCCTGGCGCTGGCGTCTGCAGCTCGAGCCAGCTCGACACCGATCATGGAGTTGCGGCTGACCAGTTGCTGTAGCTGCCCCTCACTCCAGCCTTCGGTACCCTCGGGTCGCTGCGGCAGTACTAGATAACGCATTTCTGATGTGGAATCCCAAACCCTTATTTTCTTACCGGGGTCCAGTTCCGTGCCGAATTCTCGTAACACGGCGCGCGGATCGCTAACCGCTCGCGACCTGTACGGCGCCGATTTGTACCATGCCGGAGGCAAACCCAATACTGTCCAGGGATAGCAGGAGCATAAAGTGCACACCACCAGGTTGTGCGTGTCTGCGGTATTCTCCACCACCTGCAAGTGTTCACCCTGACGACCGCAGTAACCTAGACCCGCAACCGCCTCGGTGGCGTCTTGCATTAAGACTTGCTTGAAGTCCTGGTCGGTCCAGGCTTTAGCAACCACATGGGCACCATTGCGTGGCCCCACTTTATGCTCGTAAGTATCGATGATGATATTCAGTGCATCCGGGTTTACTAGCCCCTTCTCTACCAGCAGGCTTTCCAATGCTTTTACTCTAAGCTCGAGATCCGAGGGGGGTTCTGTGTGGTCGTGAGACACGCTTTCTCTCCTGTGCTTCTAAAAACTGAATCGGGTCACTCAGAGACCTCTTTGACAAAACTCAACACTGCCTCACTGTACTTCGGTTTCTGCACCTCGTTGACGAATGACTTCATAGTTTCGAAGGGAGCATCGATAAGCAACATATTCGTAACCCAGCCGGGTAAGGCCGAGCCTGGATCGATATGTGCTTCATTGCTAATCATCACTGTGCCATCTGACTGCGGCGTGAATTGCCATTTCGCCACGGCTTTTTTTAGTCGCAAGCGACCCCGTACTTCGTCCATTATTCCCTCGGTGGCGGTACTGTTCATGGTTACTTCGAAAGTCTCATCGTCCTGCGTCCACTTAACCTGCGCCAATACGTCGCGGTCTTTAACTGGAAAGGGCATGTCGTTGTGGGTGTATATCAGGGACTCTGTTTCACTGATTCGCTCCAGTAAATAAGACTCGGCACAGCGATCTGCCCAATCGGAGCAGGCTGCTGCATCTTCGATCAAAGCCACCAGTGATGGAAGACGCACATCGTTCATGACCGTCGTGGTGCGCACCGCATCATAGGGCGAACCTTCAACGGCACGGGTATAAACCTGTATTCCATCGCGATCTCTCCGTAGCTCCCATTCTTGCTCGGCCGCAGCAGACAAAGACATGGAAGCAGTCAATAACAGCGGGTATAGCAATAGCGGTACAGCTAGTCTAAATTTCATGGTCTCTCCCGGGCCTTGTGTCTAGGCAAATGACTGGCGAACGATTTATTCGTGAAGCCAAACCACAGGGCCGTTGGCTTCGACCTGTTGATAACACCGGCATAAGCCAGTTTCTACGCAAGCCAGGCCGCTAGCATACGACAGTTGCCTGCCTTGTAGTAGCATCTTGGGTTTGCGAAACTGCGAGTCAATCATGACCAGTCCAGAAGGATATCGCGCTTGAAGAACAACAATGCAGTAATGATCGTGGTTGCTCCCAATGGTGCCAGAAAAACTCAGTTAGACCACCCGAAATTGCCGCTCAGTCCCAAGGAACTGGCGATGACTGCTGCTGCCTGCCTGGAAGCCGGCGCCTGCATGCTGCACTTACATGTGAGAGATTCTAAACTGCTCCATTCACTGGATTCTGATCTGTACCGCACGGCTATAAAAGCTATTCGTAATGAAGTAGGCGAAGAGCTGATCGTTCAGATTACCACTGAAGCGGTTGGCCTATACCAGAGAGAGCAGCAAATACAGGTAGTACATGAGGTGCGGCCGGAAGCAGTCTCTCTCGCCATTCGCGAAATCAGTCCGAAAGGCTGTGATGAAAAAGCCTCGGCCAAGTTCTTTTCCTTCCTACAGCGTGAGCACATCAAGCCACAATATATTCTTTACTCCGAGGACGACATTGTTCACTTCAGCGACTTACTTAATCGCAGCGTAGTCCCGCATGACAATGTATCCGTATTATTAGTGTTAGGAAGATATACACAGAATCAACAATCTGATCCAGCGGAGCTGGAAGCCCTGCTTGCAAAGTTGCCCGTTGTTAGCGATTGGTCGCTGTGCGCCTTCGGCGCCAGTGAGGCAGCATGCATGTTTGAAGCAATACAACGCGGCGGTCATTGCCGGGTAGGCTTCGAGAATAACCTGCTATTAGCCGATGGTAGTCAGGCAGTAGATAACGCTGCGCTAGTTCAGGCGGTCGCAGACGGGGTGAAGAGTCATCAACGTACAGTCGCATCGCCTTATGAAGCCAGAGAGCTTTTAGGAATATGCTAATTTTCTTTTACTAACATCACCACCTAATCTTCTTCAAAAATCCCATGCATAAAAAAAGGCGAACCGAAGTTCGCCTTTTCTCGATACGTTACTCTTTTCGGAATTAGAAGCTCAAACGAGCACCGAAAGTGTACATACGACCCAAAGTATCATAGTTACTTGGGAATGTATTACCAGAGTTTGAAGAAGTGTCGCCTGCTTCGTTACCTACTACAGGTGGGTCTTCGTCAGTGATGTTATCGATGCCAGCACTCAGACGAACACGATCGTCCCACAAGTTATAACTGACATACAGATCAAGATAGTCGTAGTCATCGATAGATCTGAAGGCTGCGAAAGTCGCTGCAGCTTCTGGACGCTCAATATCAATAGCGTCGATGTGGCGCCATTGTAGTGAAGCAGTCAAGTCACCCCAGTTCCAGGAGGTACGCTGAGTCCAACGAAGGTCAGAAACAGGGTCACAGCTAGTACCGAAGAAACCAGAACAATCGATCACAGGGCTAGTAGAAGAACTCTGGCTTTCTTGCTCAGAATACTTGTTGATCATGCCTGAGAAAGACAGGTCGCCGTACTCACCAAGGTCGTAACCCAGGTTAAAGCCGATTTCGTAACCAGTTGACTTCTCGTAATCAAGGTTAGTAGTCAGACGACGGATACCAGATGCTGGTGTAGTCAGGTCGCCATCAACACGCACAACGTTCGCACATGAGCTAGCCAGACCAAGAACATAACACTGGTCTAGAACTTCCTGAGCAGAGAACTCACCGATAACGTCAGTAATGTCGATATCGTAATAGTCTATAGACAGCATTGCGTTTTCGAAGAAAGGCACTTCTGGTGTCCAGACAAAACCAGCTGTAAAAGTATCTGCTGTTTCTGCGGCAGGCGCACTAGTTAGGCTGCTACCTTCAAGGGTATTAACCTGACCAGAAACGATGTCCTGAAGCACACCAACTTGCGCTGGCAACATACCAGTAGACTCACAAAGACCTTGTAGTCTGGCATCGATGTTACCCGCATTCGCTACAGAACATGGGTCCTGGGTAGCATTACGCAAAGCAGTAGTAATTGGCGAGAACAATTCAGCGATGTTAGGCGCACGTGAAGCTTCCTGCTCCATTACACGAATCAACAATGAATCGTTAACTGTCCAGTTGAAACCGACCTTCCACGTATCGACATTGCCGACAGTGTTGTAGTCAGAATCGCGATATCCAAACTCCAGGTTTAGAGAATCAACGTAGTCCATACCATCAACCAATGGCAAGAAACCTTCTATAAAGAATTCATCAACGCGGAAACCACCAGCGATTGGCAGCAGGTTTCCGCCGGCACCACCTTGACATGATGCTGGAGCAAGCTTCAGACATTCGTCAGGGTTAAGTGAACCGAATTCGTCACGAGTTTCAAAACCAACACTCAACGCCAGAGGAGTTGAAGCAGATGGAATCTGGATGAAATCAACAGGGCCGTCCAAAATGATCTGACCGATTGATTGGTCATACTTCTGCTGTTGGAAGGCGATTGCACGAGCATAGCCAGCCATTGCAGGAGTAATTGTGCCGAAGCCACCGAACAAGTCGATAGGCACACAAGACGAATCACCGTTTGCACAAGTCACGCCATCGACGCTGTCCAGTGCATTCTGGATGTTAGTCAGGTTAGTGTAACCATCACGAACAGTAGTTCGGTTTGATTCACCGTACTGGAAAGACACATCGTAGTTCCAGTCACCTAACAGAGAACCGCGAGCACCGGCCAGGAAAGTGAAGTACTCGGTATCGTATTTCTCGGAGCGTGCACCTAGCTCGAGAGTACGACGACGTAATTGCATCTTCAGGTAGTCAGCAGTATCAACTACACCATTGCCATTCACGTCATTCCAGTTAGAACCTTGTCCACCCGGTGAGATTAGGCCTGCTGTAGCAGAGTCGTTAGCGAAAGTAAGAATTTCATTCAGCGCTTGCGTACCGAAGAAAGGATTCGCCAAAGGCACATTAAACTGCGCACCAAAAGTACCGGAAGGAGCTACTTGTTGGTCTACAGTAATGTTGCTGTAAGAGACTGTCGAGTAAACTTCCAGGTTCTCATTGAACTCAAAATCACCCGTGAAGAAGGCGTTATAGCGCTCACTAGGCGTTTGATAGAAGTTGAACGGGTTGAAGTTAAATACTGAACAACCACCACGAGGACCAAGACCAGTACCTGCATCACCAGTGAATAGCGTGCGGTCTTCCTGGAACTGACCTACGTTACCAGCACCGGCGATGTTCGCACGAGTTGGCATTGAAGTAGTTGAACCACCAGTGGCAACAGCACCGGGTCCCTGACAATTGCCTGGAGCAGGTTGTGGGCCTTGACCCGCATTAAATTCTGCAAAACCAGCGCCGGAACCAGTTTCGATACCGATGTTGCCTAGTTCACGTTGCCCAAGAAGAACAGCTTCACGCTCAGACCAGCTCAGGTTCAAAGCTACGTGGCCACGACCACCTTCCAATGCAGAACCCAAAGTCAGAGAGATATTGTCTGTGTCAGCATCGCTGTCGCCAGTAGTTGTCTGGTTGATCTGAAGATCGAAACCTTCAAAATCTTGCTTAAGCACAATGTTTACCGCACCGGCGATAGCGTCAGAACCGTATACCGCAGATGCGCCACCGGTAATTACGTCGATTCGCTCGATCAGTGCTGTTGGGATAGTGGACAGATCCACACGCCCGTTGTGATTAGCTGGAGTCATACGACGGCCATTGAGAAGAACCAAGTTACGCTCTGGTCCTAAGGCGCGAAGGTTAACAGTTGAAACACCGTCGGTGCCGTTGTTAACGTTTTGTCCATCACCTGGGATTGTGGAAGGTAAATCACGCAGAATTTGCTCAACTTCAACTTCCTGTGCAAATTCTATTTCTTCCAGACCAATCGAAGTGATTGGGCTTGAAGAGCTAAGACCTGGACGACGAATACGTGAACCCGTCACGATTACTTCTTCCAGTATCTGCTCCTGGCCGTACACAGTGGGAGCCGTGCCGATAGACGCTGCTGTTGCAATGGCTGCGAACGCCATGCTCCAGGCAGATGCCTTCTGGTTTAGTTTGAACATTAAATGTCCCCCTTAATATAAGTGAAAATCCAGACCAAAACCCTAAGGTTTCATGCCCAGATTTCTTTAGATTTATGCAGTTCATGACTTATGAACCACGTGGCGCGGATTCTACACGGGTTACTTAGAAACAAAAAGTCACATCTGTAACAAATTGTTAAAACTTTGCTAATAATTGCCTTTTTTCGACTGTTTTACTTATCAATAACTAATATTTACCCGGAAATAGGGGCTTGTAGGAGGATTCCTTCGCCGTTACGCCCCCACGCTAAGGGTTTTCTGCTGTCCATTGGCCGCCAAATTGCACCAAATTGGTGCAAACCCCGAAATGAGAATCCTGGCAGTAGATCTAGCTAAAAGTTAGCAGGACAGGGATTCCAGTAGGGCCAGGCTGCCCTGATGACAGCTGTAAGTAAGAAGCGACTAACTGAGCTATTGAAACGGAGTAACAAGCAGAATGTCCCAATTCTCCGAATAGTTTGCCAATTGCCATCGCTGCGGACCAATTCGAACAGTAAGCGAGTGAGAGCAACGCTGCCCCGATGTATGGCGACTGCTTTGTTACTGGCCACTCTATTAGTGCCTGCAGTGGCTAACGCCTGTATCAGGCAATTCAGCACAATCGAAGGCAGGCCTGCGAGAAAATCCTTATCCTTTGGCAAGATGCCTGAAAGCGCAATTTGGGGCCAATTATGTTAGCTATTAAACCCCAGCGTGACCCGCTCCCCAGCAAGCAGCTCACTTGGCGCAAAACTTCGGTATACTAAATATCGAATTGATCAATTTGTTCCCAGCCAGAATGCTCTAGTCTGGGTCTCTGAATTCCAAGGGACTGTGCTATGCACGATATGTTTTTCCTGGCCATCATTTGGTCAGGTGTTTTCCTCTCCTACTTCCTCGCACACAAAACCAAGCTAACTGCCGTACTCTACTTTCTGGCATTCGGCTCCCTAATGGTAAACATCGGTGTGCTGCCTACTGAAAGCACCGAGTTTATCCGCGGTTTTTCCGAGATTGGCATCATCCTTATCATGTTTGCCCTGGGTTTCGAAGAGGACAGCAGTCATTTTATTCAAGGCATTAAACGCAGTTGGGGCATAGCTCTGTTTGGTGCACTTGCACCTTTCGCTGTGGCCTACTATGTCACTTTGTATTTCTGGCAGGATTCACGACTCTCAATAATGTGTGGACTCGCCATGACCGCCACCGCCGTTTCTCTCACCATGGTTTCGCTAAAAAGCGAGAAACTGCAAAACACGGATGCCTCCACCGGCATCATGACTTCAGCTATTCTCGATGACATAGCCTCACTCGCCGCGGTTGCCATACTGGTTCCGCTGGCAACTGGTGCAGCCGACGTTACCTTACTGGGCGTTGCAGTCGTGCTTGGCAAAGCCGCGCTATTCTTTCTGGTAATTACCGGCTTACATTTATTTATTTTCCCCTTAAGCAGTGAATTGCGTCTATTCAATAGCATCCCTTTGCTGCAGCGTTTTGGCATCATACAATTCATTGCCTTTAGTAAGGGAGAACAGGCAACCTTGGCTGTGCTGCTGATAGCTTTGCTGATTAGTCTTCTGTCCTATCAGTTCGGCTTTCATCCGGCTGTAGGTGCCTACATGGCAGGACTGATTATCAAGCAGGAATATTTCCATCTGTTTGAGGAAGCGGAGACAGACCACTACAACCAAACCAAGAAGATAGTAGACAACGTTGCCTTCTCCTGGATCGGTCCGGTTTTCTTTGTAGAATTGGGCTCGAAGATCGTATTCGACCAAAGTATCTTAATTGCAGTAATTCCGCAGATCATGATCCTAACGCTGGGTATTTTCTTCGCACAAATCATTTCCGCTGCTGTGTCCGCGCGCTTCACCGGAAACTATGCCTGGCACGAGAGTATTCTTATAGGCTTCGGAATGTTGGGACGGGCAGAACTCGCATTCGTAGTGATAGACATCGGCTATGTACAAAACTCCATCATCACGACTGAAGCTTTTTATACTCTGATGGCTACCGCTTTTTGTTTGAACGTAGCTGTACCGGTTTGCATAAAATTATGGAAACCTTACTTTGCCGGGAGCAAAGTTTTAAAAATCAAAATGGCCGGAACGGATTTTACGCTGTCGAAAAACAAGAAATAAGCAAAGCGTTTAACTAGTAGTCTAGAACTGTCTTACCGAAAAACGGTAACCGGCTCCGCGCACGGTCTGTACCAATTTATCGTAGGCGATTGAAGTGTTCTCCACCGAAGACAGGGCCTTGCGCAAACGACGAATGTGCACGTCTATGGTACGCTCTTCCAAATAGACATTCCCACCCCATACCGCATCTTGAATATGATCGCGGCTAAAAACTTTTTCCTGATTCAACAGAAAAAATTTCAATAGCCGAAATTCCGTTGGACCCATTTCGATGGGCTGTTCTTCTATCGAGGTGCGGTGACTGGTGGGATCTAGTTGCAAGTCAAACACACGAAGGACCGCATTTTTTTGCTTGCCATCTACTCGACGTAAAACAGTCTTGATGCGAGCAACCAATTCGCGCGGAGAGAAAGGCTTCGTCACATAGTCATCGACGCCTTCGTTCAATCCCTGCACCTTATTGTCCTCACTGGTCTTGGCAGTGAGCATGATAATTGGCAGATTGCTGGTAATCTCATCGCGACGCAGACGTCGTGCCAGTTCGATACCACTACCACCGGGCAGCATCCAATCCAATAGAACCAGATCCGGCTTCTTGTCAATTATGGACACGTGAGCGTCATGAGCGTTGGCCGCACTGATGCTGCTGAAACCAGCCAGATCCAGTGTAATACCGATCATGTCGCGTATAGAGATTTCATCATCGACGATTAAGATTGTGGATTCAGACATTTGGGCCTCAAAAAACACGATTCAAAGAATTTTGTGTTAGCCATATTTAATCAGCAGTATATTACATTTATGTGACAATCGGGCACCAAATCGCGTTTAGTTTGCGGAATCTCGTCGCTTATAAGCCATTGTTTCAAATATAACTTTTTAAGATCGCTAGAGAATATTTCGCGCCCCTAAACGGGACAGCAAGAACAGTTAAAATCTATAGTCCAGCTTCAAACTAATCTCTCTACCACGATTGAAGCCTGTGGTTATGAATCCACCCTGGGTGATTTCACTGTTCTCATCCAACAGGTTTTTACCCTTGATTGTCATCTTCCAGTGGTCATTCAGCTCGTGAATGAAAACTGTATTTAGTTCACCGAAGGGCTGCTCGACAAGATCCGGCGCTCCCTCTACTCCCACCTCACTTATACGCTCACCAAAATAGTGATACAGAAGTGTCGCTGTAGTTCCTGAAAAAGGCTCATAGCCAATCTGCGCATTGAATAACCAGTCTGACTGCCCCTGCAGGGGACGTGAGGTACTGGTAAGTATGCCCCTGTCCTTATCTGCAATCACTACCTCGGATTCGATGTAAGCGACATTGCTTTGTATGTAAAAGTCTTCCCAACGGTCGCCGAGAAAATCCAGACGCTTGTAAATCTCAAACTCCGCGCCAGCATTCTCACCAGCTTCCGCATTGGTAAAAGTCTGACGCGATTCTGCCCCAGGCTGAACAACAGATTCGATTGGATTCTCGAACTCTTTGTAGAACAATCCAAACGACATGTAGTCGCTGAAGGCGAAATACCATTCCCAGCGGAAATCATAGTTCTTGATACTGGCAATTTTAAGATTAGGATTTCCGACTACTTCTCTTCCAGTTACCGGATTAGTAAAGGCAGCCGGTGACAATTCGCGAAAATCCGGTCGCGAGAGGGTTTCACTGTAAGCGGCTCTAAACTGGTGATCATTGTTGATGAAGGTTGCACTGAACGCCGGCAATGTATCTTCGCTCTGTTGCTCTGCATTCACTTCTACGTCACGAAATAAATCGAAAGTACGGACATTCTGCGTAAATTCTTCGTTTCTAAATCCCAGGTTAAAGCGTAATCTGTCGTCGAAATTTAATTCCGCTTCTACATAATAGGCATCGGAATCATTCACTGCATCGTAGTTGTCAGTAGGTCGGGTAAATTCCCTTAGTTCGAAACCGTTGGGATCTATGTTTTGCGGTGCCAAAATCTCTTCTAGAGACAACCGCAAAAGGTCTTCATCGAAGGCGATGCTGCCCTGATCGAAGAATGAATAGCGACGCACCTCTGATTCACGTTGTTTCTGGGTATGCACATAGCCAGCTTTAGCCGTAATTATCGAATCTTTTGGGCCGTAAAAAACCATTGTTGTATCCACTGCATAATCTTCTGCATCGTCATCTAGCACGCTGAAGCGCCTGACGTTGCCATCGGCGCGAGTCGAGAAACGATAAGTGCCGTCACTCTCAAGGTCGTAACGATATTCTCTATCGTCCGGCGCATCGCGCTCAGCCTTTACCTTACTGTAACGCCAATTTACAACCAGTTCGTTAAACTCGGGAAAATAATGATCGCCCTGGATTTGATTTGAAAACAATTCTCTTTCAACCCATTCCAGTTGATTAATGCGCACTATCGCTTCCGCTGCCAGGTCACCGTTTATTTCGGAAACAGTGTCGTCTGTCTTTCGCAGCATGACAGAGGTGGTTCTGATGTTGTGATTGTTGTTGAAATCTATACCCGCAGTAAAGATGCTGCTTAGATCGATGCTATGTTCCGTGCCCATATACTCCAAGTCATCCCCGATTTCCAAACCGGCATTACTGGTTCTATAACTCTTTCGGGTGATTTCGTTGGTATCCCAGGAATTCGAATAGTCTACCGCCGCGAGGTAATTAATCTGTGCGCCGCTGTCGCTCAATTCATGAAAATTACCCAGAGAGGTTGATAGTTTAAAGTTCGCTGGCAGGGATTCCTTATCCGGATTGTATTCATTGCGCATACTGCGACCAATTGTTTGCAATTCTTCAGGCGAGTAACCACCGCCCCCGAGGAACTGACTTTCCCGGCGCAGTTCTTGGCCATTGGCAGTAGCCAGCTTCAAAGGCTGTGGGATGCCGCGGTAATTATCATCATAGCCAAGCCAGGACTTGTTGCCAGCAGATGAGGTCAAGCCATTTTTGAAATTCACATCTTCGGTCAAGCCGGCTGAAGTCGAAACATTCCAAAAAAATTCGTCGGTTGATTTCTTGGTGCGCAGCTGCAAAACACCACCACCAAATTCACTGGGAAATTGCGCCGAGTAGGTCTTCTGTACCAATACGCTATCTAAAATAGCGGTAGGAAACAGGTCCAGCGGTACAACTCGATTGATCGGTTCCGGGCTGGGGAGTATGGCGCCATTGAGCAGAGTTGTAGAGTAGCGCTCACCGAGACCGCGCACATAGACGAATTTCCCATCCACCGTACTAAGCCCCGCTACGCGTTTCAGCCCCTCGGCAATATTCGAATCACCGGAGCGTTGAAATTGTTCTGATCCGACTACATTAGATACGGACGAGGTGGAACGCTTCTCATCTGGAACAAATTGTCCGATTACCGCTATTTCCTCAATCTGCGGCACATCCTGGGGCAAGGCCGCATTGCTGAAGGCTGATGCGATGGCGATAGCCAGGAATTTTATTGGCGTCGCGTGTTTGCTCATGCTGATTGCTCCGATAGTAAGTTCGATTTCGAAGCGGGTATTTTATTGCGATTCTGTGACAGTGATATTTCAGTTACATTGCAGAAATATTTCAATATGAAGTTAGTTCATCCTGGAACGATGCAAAACTTTGGGCAAAAAAAGGGGGTATATGAATACCCCCCGACAAAGGTTGTAGATAATGCAATCTACTTCTGCTTCCTGTTTCCGTCTAGTTAATTCCGGCGAATGGATTCGCCGAAATTGAAGGTAGTACTAGTCGGAGTAAGTCCAACCAGCAGTCCAGTCAGAACTGGCATCTTTAATCGCACCGATATGATCGACCTGCTCGAAAAAAGGATCGGTTGGAATCGACGCAGTTATGGCATTCAGAATTGGGCCATTCATCCAGCCGATAGTACCGGTCAGATCGACTTCGCCCAGGGAACTGCCAGTTTGAGCGCCGAAGAAATCGGCTACGGAGAACAAATCCCCCTCGCTGGCACTGAATGGGCAGCCTGTAAGCAGACGCGAATTGGTCAATGTCAGGTTGCCATTCAATGCCGCTATTGAACCACCCGCATTAGTAAATGTCGCGGTTTGATCGATATCCAGGCAGTAGTCGTTATGAGCGGACATAACTACGTTGGAAATCTTGGCCGAAGTACCTTCCCGCAATCTGAAACCGGCATCACCACCAGCGGCCGCATCACCGACACAGGTCAGGTTGGAAATGGTTGGATTCGAACGCGGAAGTGCATCGTTGTCATCGCCATTGTTGTCCGCTTCTATGCAGTGCTCGCTAACTGTGTTCTGCTTGATAGCGATGAATTGTGCCTTGCCTGACCAACCAAAAGTCCAGTCCAGCGCGTCATCTTCGTTGCCAGTAAGAACTATGTGTTTCGCGTTGGTAGTGCCACCAAAAAACTCGATTCCGTCATCTGAGTTGTTATGCACCTGAACATAGTCAACAAGAGTACCTGAACCTGTGCCCTGAAAGGCGATGCCGTTCAGCTCATTATCTTCAGTAATGTTTTGACCCGCGTACTTCACCTGTACATAGGTCAACACGCCGCTGCTGTCTGCAGAATCAGGACCACCGTAGATTCCAGTTGAGCCCTCGCCTTCTGCCGTGCCACCACTAACATTCAGAGGCGCATTACCATTGAGAATGATGCCGCCCCATTGACCGCTGGTGGCTGCCGTAGCGGTATCGTCACCTTCATAGGTGAAGATTACCGGCTTGCTGGCACTGCCATTAGCATGCAGCTGGCCGTTACGTGCGATGGTCAAGAAATTCAACCCTTGCTGACCGAACACAGTGGTTCCTTCATCAATAATTAGCTTGGTCTTGGATCCGCTTACTTCGTCGGCACCAATAAATACTGCACCATCTAGAATATAGGAAAAATTCGAAGTTAGATGTGTGTCAGTCTCGATTCTTCCGCTTAAGGAACAAACAGACTTGTTTTTGAAAGTTCCGGATACAGCCGTGGTACCAGTTGGGCAAGTTGAAGCCGCTGCCGCTGCAATAGAAAAATTGGCCGGCGTCGAGGAATAGCTAATATTAGCGACAGAGTCTGTGTAGTAGCCTATGAATGCTTGAACGTCGACATTAGTTGCGCCTACTGCTGACCCAACTAAACCTGAAAATATTGTAAGAGGCTCAGAAGCAGCCAAAGTTTTTGTACTCGCCGCTACAACTGGGTCTGCCTCTGTCCAGGGCAGAAATTCACCCGAAGAGTTTTGAATAAAAAAGCCCACACCTGGCACGTTAATAATTACAACCAAGTTACCAACCTGGCCCACATCCGCAGCCGCTGGCTTGATTGTCACGATCAAATCCACCGCCGAATCCGCCGGCACTTCAGAAAGAAAACTGGCTCCACCATTAATGGTTGCGCCACCGGTAAACACAGCGCTGCTTTGTGCTCCTGCTGTTGTTAAAATCGGCTGATCGGCTGCTTGCGCGCTCATTGCGGCAATACCCAATGCGACTCCACTGGCAATGGCATTCATTTTTGTGCGCTTAAAATTCATTTCGACTCCTTGGTCTACTATTGATAGATACAAATTCAGTGAGGCAATAATAGAACTGTCATGTTTCAGTTATGCGACGAATTGATTGCAGTTTTTTGACAGTTGAAAGCGAATGGAGCACTACAGCCCCGATCAATCTCCGCAGCTGTTAGCAAATATTTATCAATAGTCTTATTTCTGTAATGATTTCCGATCTACCATTACCCTGTTATGACAAACCAGACTCAAAAATATCCATTGAGAGTTGAAGCCCAGCATGTAGGCTTCTTCGAAACACCTGTTGCCTATTGCCGTATGAAAGAGGGAGACCAACTGTTAATCGATCTGGAGAAAAGCATCCGACAGAACAGAGCACTGACCAGCGGTTTGCAGCGTTCCAATATTGGCAGCTGGCATTCAGACTCAGATATGTTGAAGTGGGGCGGGAGCGCGGCGGCTAAGTTAGCGGAAACCGCAATTAATATCGCAAAGTGCATGGGCCATTTTCAGGAGGCCAGCCCGGATAGCTATGAATGGCATCTTCGAATGTGGGCGAATGTGACTCCCGCAAGCGGCCTCAATCACATGCATGCACATCCGGGCAATCTTTGGGCCGCAGTCTTATATTTGGACATGGGGGACGAAAAGGATTCTTCCGAAGACGTGGGCGGAGCCTTCTATATGGAAGACCCACGTTTTCCCATGTCGGCCATGCACAACACAGCGTTACGAATGATAGGCGTGGATAGCGAGCCCCAGCAGTATGAGGTGGAGTTAAAACTGGAGCGTGGCAATATACTGGTATTTCCTGCCTGGCTAAGACACGGCGTGCGTCCTTATTCAGGCAAACGCGAACGTATTTCCATAGCCATGAATATTGACGCCCGGCGTAAAGCCTAGTTGGGAAATTCTAGAATTGCTGAAAATTTTCAGGCGTACTTGGAAATGGCCTTTCGAAATCTGTAACGATTGATGGGGTTCATCAGTCTGGCCAGGCCACTGGTAAAAGTTAATGGGCTATCGAGCACGGCAAAGCACAGACAACCTTCCTTGCTAATCGGTTGATGCTGATGATTTTGGTCGCGAATTATAAAATCGAAAGCTCTGTATTTCCCTAATTCGTCTTCGAAGCTACCATCCAGAACCAGAGTCGTTTCACTTCCTTCATGGGTATGCACCGGAACCTGACATCCAGGTGCCATATAGATGAAGCCACACTGTGTTTCGTTATCTAAAGGTAGCTGGGCTTCACTGATTCCGCCTGCGACCTTCTTCCATACCAGACCCTTGGCTGCCGCTTTGGCGAGTACACGCGGCAAGCTTATGCTGCTATCCAGCAGGCCTAGGCTTGCTGTTACAAGCTCTGGCAGCTGTTCGGTTTTTATCTGTTCCTCTTTTACAATATTTTGAATCATGGCCGAGTAATCGCCAGCGGTTTTGCGAATACTTGACTCACTAGAATCAGGGTCTACCCAAGAGGACACCGCTAAGGCTTGCAGCTCCTTGGTTTTTTCTGAGCAAGTCTTGCACAGCTCCACATGCGCCGAAATTACAACGCTTCTTCCCGTGGCTAGTTCGCCCTGAATAAACTGGTTTAGTAATTCGGAGGACGGATGTAGATTTACTTCGGTATTCATTGTTCAACCTCAATCAATTTGCGTAATTTCGCAACAGCAAGCCTTAATCGTGACTTCAAGGTACCCAAGGGTATTTGTAGAATAGAGGCGGCTTCTTCATGGGTGCGATCTTGCATAAATATTTGTTCCACCACAGCGCGCTGCGGTTCAGAGAGTTGATCGAAGAAACGCTCGATCAATGCAATCTCAACTTCCTGCCCACTGCTGTCCTCATGAAAGGGCATTAATTCGGTATTTGCTTCTTGTGGCCAAATATCATCGGCGCTAATACAATTCGGTTGACGCTTTTGCTTACGCAGCATATCGAAACAGCGATTGCGGCTAAGCGTGTAAA
Source organism: Gammaproteobacteria bacterium (assembly GCA_021773355.1). Classification (GTDB taxonomy): domain Bacteria; phylum Pseudomonadota; class Gammaproteobacteria; order Pseudomonadales; family Pseudohongiellaceae; genus UBA9145. The sequence goes on from JAJFKE010000038.1 coordinate 97,051, forward strand.
TCCAGCCCTTGGCAGTACCACGGTCCAGGTCATACAGAGGTGCTTTCTGCCATACGTTCAACATGGCCTCTTGAATCAAGTCATGGGATAGCTGTTCGTTGCGCGTTAGTTTCATACCAAGAGCAAAAATATTATTCGAGAAGCGCTGGAACAATTGATTAAAGGCATTAATGTCTTGCGAATTGCCGACAGCAATCAACAGCTGCTCATCGCTGATTGCAGCCGGATTGTATTCTGTGTGCACGTCTTGTGTAGGGCTGTTCACTGAAGTCAGTCTAACAGTTAGACCCACCGTAGTGCTAAACCCTTCTTGTTTGGCGGATAAATTGTACATTGCTTCTAAATACGCATTTGTGCAGAGATCGGATCACCAAAGCGGCAAAATTCAGGAATTCCCATCTGGAATGCGCTTACTGCGGGAGGTTTAGAGCTGGCCCAAAATCTAGGGACTCTCCGCTAAAAATCTAGACACTCATATACGGTTTTAGGGCTTCCAGGCGGTATTCGATCTCTGCGATCTGCTGAGTAGAAAAACTATAATCGCCACGTCTTGATTTCGTGGTTTTGAACACCCCGCGTTTCTGTAGCACATACAGCCGCACGCCGGGTATCAGAGTATCGAGATTTTGCATCAATAATAGCTTGCTATAGCACTCCCTCAGTTCATCTTGACGACTCTCCAGGTGCAATTGCCAGAGCTTGGCATAAACATCGCCGTACATTGTGCCACCAGTCATCACACCATCGGTGCCAATACGCATTTCATAGAGCCAGCCTCGGCCCAGGGTTGCACCGAAAACACTCTTTATTGGCTCAGGTTGATATTCCTGTAGAGCTAGCATGCGTGCGTGCACATCTCCGTATTCTTCCTTTATATAGCCACACTGAGGAAGGTCACGAGCAAGCTGAACCAGAAAGTCTATGGTCAATTCTATATCCGGGCCGCCGCTGGTCTGAACAAAAATGGGTCTCGATGTTATCTCACACAGGGCTGCATAGTAGGAGTGTATTTCGCTGAGAGAATTAGCAGTGGTTGGCGGGATGGCGATCATGCCATCTGGCGCCAGCGCTTCGGCTACCTTTGCATATTCCAACATGCCCGCAGTGTCTTCGGCCTGTACTCCGAATACCAAAGCCATATCGCGACCGCGGTTGGCTTGTGCAAGTACCTCGAATCCACGAATTCGTTCCGCCTTGCTCAGGTATCTTTGTTCGCTTGAATTTTGCGGCCAGACCATGCCTTGCACGCCGCAGCTATCACAGAACGCCACCTCTTTTAGCAAATCCTCATAGTCAACTTCTCCAGAATCGGTATAGGGAGTGCTGAGTATCATCAACGCACCGCGCATGACTTTATTCGGAGCAGCAGAGAGACTCGCAAAGGGTAAGGCGCTGGCAGCGGTCACGGCGGCAAGTATTTGCCGTCTGCTGAGTAGTGGATTGAGAGACATGAGACAGGCTCCTGATAACTTGTTCACTTAACATTATCGCCCAGTGTTTATAGCCGATAAAACCGGACAGTCTATTTTCTAAATTAATTTTTTGTCTTGCGCCGCGTTAGCTCATGCTCGATGGCGCCAACATTCTTGTCTAACATCTCTCTGGCGGAAAGTAGTTTACTCTCGAGAATTTCTAAATCTTCGTCGCTGTCGTCAGTTAGCCCATTCCTGAATACTCGAACACAGTCGTTTACCGCCGCCGTATAACTGGAATTAGTTTCCATTAATAATTCATCCAGCTGATCTTCGGTGTGGGGAACAACTCGCTCTGGGAATAGGTGTTGCTTAAGAACCTCGCAAATGTCCGTCTCAAAAATTTCATCGATGGCGCGAGCGATGAATATCTCCATATTGTCGCGGAAGTGTTTCGAGCGCACCGAATTATCCGCAAAGAAGTCATCGATGATTTTAATATTCTTCTTATTACATTGCAGAAATTGATCACCATCATCGGGGTTCTCAGGAAGGTTGAATTTTATGGTTCGATATTCTTCAGCAATATCCCCGATATACAAATCGACCGCCCGTGCCACGATGGCGCGCTTAGCTCCCGTCATCGTATTCCAGGCCCGGTCGTAGTACCAGGCCACAATACTACTGGATGAATATCCATGGAATGCTGGACGCATACTAAATACTTTCATGCTCGCTTAACCTTGTTATCGTGAATCAGTCTTCACGAATAAGTCTAATGAATCGGAGGAAAAAGGTGAAAAATAGGTCAGAGTCGCAATCAAAATTAAACCTGTCTCTAGTGTTAATGGCCGTGCTTGCCCTGTATCTCATATTTAGTTGACGTTGCGCGTTGGGGCGCGGTCGGCGACTTGTTCTCGGTAGGTTGCCGCTAGCGCCCCCTTTTTCCGTAAAGCTTGATAACAGGCAATTTCCTACAAGCCCCATACATACTAAGGTTGCGCCCTTCTAAAGGTAAATCTTAATGCCTTTACGCGGCCGCCCGAATTAGAGACTAAGCTCCTGAGCGGGGTCTTTCAAGAGCTCTGAGAAACATCTCATATTCCCAATCGCCTCTGTTAATCGAATTGTTCTCGAAATCTGGCTGTAATTGGTTAGAATCGAGCCATCTTCTGGATATTGTGCTTAATGAGGTAAACCTAATGTGCTGGCTAAAAACAATAACAACGCCTTTCCAAAATCTTCGAGCTGTATTCTTTTTCGGCCTCCTCTCAACCCTGCTTGCTTGCAGTCCAGAGCAGGAACCCGCTGCTTCAATGGACAGCACAGCAGCGCCCGCAGTAACTATTGAGACTGGCAGCACCTCGACTGTGGGCGAATGGGGGGCGTTTGCCGCAGACAACGGTAGTAGCAAATACACCAATCTGGATCAAATAGACGCTAGCAATGTAGCCCAACTCGAAGTCGCCTGGCGCAGGCCGGCTCTGGATGCCTACTACACAGCAATGAACCCGGCGCAACGCTATACATCCACGTGGACATCCGCGCCATTGGTTAAAAACGGCATGGCCTATGTGCCAAACGGTGTGGGCCTGGTGGAGGCTTTCAATCCCGGCAACGGCGAAACTATTTGGGTGCAGGAGCCGGTAGGGGGCGCGGAAGGACTGCCTGGCGCCAATACCCGCGGCGTCGCCTACTGGAGTGAAGGCAATGACCGGCGCATTTTGGTTCAACGCGGCACATACCTGTATGCCCTGAATGCCGACACCGGCGAGGCGGTACCAGGGTTTGGTGAAGATGGCCGAGTCAATCTGCAACTTATGCCCGAAGGCTCCGAACTGTTCCGCTGGGGCGGCGTACCTATGGTGGTGCGCGATGTTGTTGTCATCGGCCAATCCATGGCGGATACTTTTTCCAATAAGGAGGCTTTCCGCGGCGATGTGCATGCCTTCGATGTACGAACCGGCGAGCTGCGTTGGACTTACAACACCATTCCTCAGGATGGCCAATTCGGTACCGCTAGCTGGCAGGACCGGTCCTGGTCCTATACCGGGCACTCGCCAGTTTGGGCGCTGTTCAGTGCAGACGAAGAGCTTGGGCTGATATACATGCCGATTTCGTCTTCGACCAATGATATGTACGGTGGCCATCGAATTGGTGACAATTTGTTTAGTCAGTCTCTGGTAGCTGTCGATGCCGAAACCGGCGAGCGAGTATGGCACTATCAGACCGTGCACCATGGGCTATGGGACTACGACCCACCGGCCGCACCGATCCTGATGGACATTACCGTTGACGGTGAACCGATCAAAGCCGTTACGCAACTCACCAAGCAGGCCTTTGCCTTTGTCTTTAACCGCGAAACCGGCGAGCCTATTTGGGAGATCGAAGAGAAAGCTGTTCCGCAATCGGATGTACCGGGAGAAGTTACCTCACCCACTCAACCATTCCCAAGCAAGCCGGCTCCATTCGATAGGCAGGGAGCTACTGTAGAAAACCTGATCGATTTTACGCCGGAACTACACGCCGAAGCTTTGCAGATATTTAATAATTTCGTAACCGGCCCACTGTTTACACCACCCTCTATTCGCAGCAGTGACCCTAACGGCACCCAGGGCACAATCCAGTTGCCCGGGTCTCAAGGCGGAGCCGATGTTCAGGGAGCTGCCTTCGATCCAGAGACAGGTTATTTGTATATTCCTTCCATAACCTCTCCCTTCGTGGCTGATATTGTTCCCGGCGACCCCGAAGTCACTAATCTCCGTTATGTGAAAGGGGCTAGACGCTGGATAGCCGGACCCAGGGGACTACCATTGTTTAAACCGCCCTATGGACGAATTACTGCTATCAACATGAACACCGGTGAACATGTGTGGATGGTGCCGAACGGCGACGGACCCACTGACCACCCTGACCTGGTTGACCTGAATCTAGGCAAACTTGGTGTACCGGGCAGACCCTCCCCACTGCTTACCAAGACACTGCTATTTTTGGGTGAAGGCCTCACCAGGCAAAGACCTGGAGGCAGGATTCCCGCGGACATGCCCGTTGAAATCGCCACCAATAGTGGCGGCCCGATGTTCAGGGCATACGACAAGGAGTCGGGTGACATTGTTTGGGAAATTGAATTGGAGGCAGGCACTTCTGGGCCGCCCATCAGTTACCTCTACGAGGGAGAGCAGTATATCCTCGTCGCTATCGGCGATCGAGAATACAGCCCCGAGTTGGTAGCCTTCAAACTACCTTAAGAAAAAGGCTGCCAGGCATTGCTGGTCAGCCTTTCATCCATCAAGCCCAAGCCCTATGGATTCAATCTGGTTGCTTGACTGTTCTCAGATAAGGCTTGATAGTTTTGAATCCATCAGGAAACATTTCTTTGGCCTCGTCGTCGGATACCGAAGGCACGATAATTACATCATCACCTTTTTTCCAATTCACCGGCGTGGCCACTTTATGTTTAGCCGTTAGCTGCATTGAATCCAATACACGCAGGATTTCGTCAAAATTTCTTCCGGTAGTCATCGGGTAAGTCAGCATCAATTTAATGGTTTTATCTGGACCTACAATAAATACCGAACGAACCGTCGCATTAGTTGCTGCGGTTCGGCCCTCTGAACTGCCTGGCTCATCAGCTGGCAGCATATTGTAAAGTTTCGCAACATTCAGATCGCTGTCTCCTATCATCGGGTAATTAACCGCATGGCCTTGAGTTTCCTCGATGTCTTTTGCCCATTTGTCATGATTATCAACTGGGTCCACACTCAAACCGATAATCTTGCAGTTACGCTTGGTGAATTCGTCTTCCAGGCCGGCCATATAACCTAACTCGGTAGTGCATACTGGTGTGAAGTCTTTCGGATGGGAAAACAGTACTCCCCATTTGTCACCTAACCATTCGTGAAAATCGATTTCGCCCTGCGTGGTCTGCGCCCTGAAATTTGGTGCCTCGTCGTTGATGCGTAGTGACATAATTGCCTCCGTCTGCGTGTAGGTATTCCTCAGCACTTTTCCAATCGATTGTGTTTTAACTGTGAAGAACTGGAGAGTTGTATTAGTGAACAGCAAGTCTACGCCTTGCCCAGGGCCGCCACAAGTGAAGAAAACTGACTCGGGAGGTATTAGAACGGCAGCTTATTTGATGCATTCATAGACGAATGCAGGGGGCATGTTTCTAAACGTGAAATCCAGTTTCACAGCTTTAAAGATTGGCTTTAGCTCCGCATAGTTGTTCAAGCTGTATTGATATTGCAGGAAGCGTCCGCCTTCACGAAGATTCGAACTGACCGAGCGAAGTATGTTCTGCACAATATCATCATCGATCAGAGCCAGTGGCAAGCTCGATACAATATGGTCGACATCAGCGATTTCTAATTCATCCAAAATAGTTCTTATGGATGAAGCACAAGCGTTTACGACTCGTAATCTGGAATCCCCAAGCGAATTTAGCTGAGATATAAAATCACCGTTTACCTCAAAACAAATTAAAACACAGTCGGCATGCATGCGACCCAGGATCGCCCGAGTAACACAGCCATTGCCTGGCCCCAATTCGATAATACAGCGAGCCTTGCCAAAATCTATTGGAGCAAGCAGAGCTTTGATTAGTACTCTGGAACTAGGTGTAATAGTTCCAGAGGTTCTAAAGCTCTTTATAAGATTCAGAGAATCACTAAATTTTAAACGTGCATTCATATTCTAAGCCACTCGCCAATTTCGGCTCCAAGAAATACGTAGGCTGTCACCAGTGGAAACTCGCCTATAAGTAGAGCAGACAACATTTTCCGCAGTGGCATCCTGGCCATCCCGGCTACATAGCAGACCGCATCGGTGGGCACCAAAGGGAAAAAAGACCAGCCTACAACAAACCAAAATGCATTTTTACTTTGCATTTTTTGCTTCAGTTTGGCGATTTTTTCAGGGTACTTTTCTTCCAATAGCTCATCGTAGCTACCAAAAGAGGGGAAACTGTATACCAGGAAAGCGCCAACCACAACTCCTGCGAGAGAAATCACGAACACTAGAAATGACCACTGCGGAAAGGTAATAGCACCAGCCAGTACAAACGGCGTACAGGGAATCAGCAACAGTGAACGAGTCAACGACAGCAGTACATAGGCCATTAGTGCCATTGAGCCCATCTGATTGAGGTAATGAGATATTGACTCACGACTCACCAAATCCGGAAAAATGACAATCAAACTCAGTACTACGGCCACAATCACAAACCAGACTGTGTTGAGGTGTTTGATCATATCGGGTCCGGTGCTAGGTGTGTGATTTATTCGAGAAGGAGAAGTTTAGGGCTGCGGATCGATGTGCGCAAGTTCTTGGCAATGAGTTTGCGCCGACTATTCAACGCCCACCTGAAACATCCAGAATTACGCCAGTACTATAAGAGGACCGTTCTGACAGCAAAAAATAAATCGACTCGGCCACTTCGTCCGCGGTACCACCGCGTTTCATCGGCACAAAATTCTTTACCCGATCTACCCGATCCGGCTCGCCTCCATCAGAATGCATGTCGGTATAAATCACTCCGGGTCGGACGGCGTTCACTCTAATGCCCTCTTCGGCCACTTCTACCGCGAGACCTTTAGTGAGTGTGTCTATGGCACCCTTGGACATGGCATAATCGATGTATTCATGGGGAGACCCAAGCTTCGCCGCCACCGAAGACACATTCACAATGACACCCCCGGGACCGCCAAGAGAAAGTGACATACGCTTTACTGCCTCACGACAGCAAAGAACCGTGCCCGTTACATTGGTCGCGAAGATACTATTGATTCTGTCTACGGATAGATCAACTAACTTGGTCTGGGGCAAAAGACGGCCTGCATTATTTACTAAATGGCTAAGCTTGCCCAGTTTGCTATCTACTTCCGCAAAAAGGGCAATGACATCTTTCTCAAGGGATATGTCTGCACGAACACTTATGGCACTGACTTCTTTTTCCTGCAATGCGGCCAAAATGGAATTCGCGGCCTGTTCATTTTTTCGATAGGTGATACAAATCGAATAGCCTTCATCCGCGAGTCTCAATGCCGTAGCCGCACCTATACCCCGGGATGCTCCAGTAATTATTGCTACATTCTTCATAGCTTTCTCCACGGCAACGCCAGGCTCGTTTTACCGAGCAACTATGCACTGGCTTGGTCAAACTTTAATACACTTTATCATCGTCGGTCATATGGTTCCACGCTCGGTTATTCTGCGCTAAGATAAACTAATGCTACAACATCGCTTTATTGATTCTGCAATTAGCAATCCCGACAAGATTGCCTTCATCGATCGTGCTACCAATCGAGATATCAGTTACAAGCAAGCTCTTCTCGCGTCACTCATTCTGGCAAGGCGTTTTAAAAAACTGGAACATGGACGTATTGGCATTATGCTACCTACATCTTCCGCAGGCGGGCTTGCTGTTATCGGGGCACTGATGGCTGGTCGAACACCTGTCATGATCAACTATTCCACTGGGGCAGAGAAGAATTGCGTGTATGGGCAGGAGCAATGCGATTTTCGAGTGATAATTACCACTAAGACTTTATTAGAGAAAACTGGCTGCAAACAGTTGCCGGATATGATTTTCATTGAAGACATCTTCAGTTCTCTCAAGAGTTTTGAGAAAGCTCTGGCGTTTATAAAATCAAAACTACCGCTGCCATTACTGAAAAGAGTCACTGGCAGGTCGAACCTGAATCAACCTGCAGTGATTTTGTTTACCAGTGGTAGCGAGAAAGAGCCAAAAGTCGTACAGCTGTCTCAGAAAAACATTTTGTCCAATATCGATTCCTTCGCGGACATGATGGAAATTCGCGGCATGGACATGTTGCTTGCCGTTCTCCCCTATTTCCATGTATTCGGCCTAACAATTAATCTTTGGACACCTATGTGCTTTGGCATGACCTCGATCACCTACGCCAATCCACTGGAATTTAAAACCATTGCAAAGATAATCAAGGAATACAAACCAGAATTATTAGTTGGTACTCCATTGTTTCTTGAGGGCTATGTCAGACAATCCAAGCCTGGAGATTTCGCCAGTATTAAACTAGCCGTATCTGGTGCGGATAAATGCCCGGAGCAATTGCGAGCACAATATCGAGAAAAACATAATATTGAAATAATTGAAGGCTACGGAACAACGGAGACTTCACCGGTAATCTCGGCCAACCCCAGGCACCGAAACAAACCCGGCAGCATAGGCACTCCCATTCCAGGCACGACGGTTAAAATTCAAAATCTCGATAGCGGCGAAGATTGTATGCATGGGGAAATGGGTAAGATTCTGGTGAAGGGAGATGGTGTCATGCAAGGCTATCTCAATGATGTCGAGGAATCATCACTACGAATTAAGTCCGGTTGGTACGATACGGGAGATCTGGGCTACCTGGATGAAGACGGTTATCTCTGGCACAAGGGACGACTGAAACGCTTTGTGAAAATTGGCGGTGAGATGGTCTCCCTGGTAATGGTTGAGGAGACTTTGAATGACCTCACTCCCGAAGAGGTCGAGTGTTGTGCGGTAGAACTTCCCGACGCCAAGCGCGGCTCACGAATTGTGGCGGTCACCAATAACGAAATTGATCAACAAGAACTCAGCAAGCGTCTCTCCAAAGAATTGCCCAATCTCGCTCTACCCAAAAAGTTTGTAATAGTTCCCGAGTTCCCCAGAATGGGCAGTGGCAAGACAGATTTTCGCTCACTTACCGAAATAGTTCGGGGCATGGAAGACTAATCCCGCAACGTGCTCGTCTCTCTTTCTCAATATTTTCCCGTATATTCAATAAGTTAATAAATTTTTGAAAAACTGCTTGTGATTTTGAACGACTGTATATATTGTATATACACAGTAGGACTAGCCCATGTTACTTAACATATCCGAACAGTCGGCGGAAACGCTTCAAGAGCAGATCATCGGTCAAGTCCGCGCGCGGATTTTGACTGGGGATTTCGAAGCCGACCATGCTCTACCCTCGATTCGCAGCTTGGCGAAATCACTGCGGGTCAGCGTCATTACCGTGCAGCGGGCTTATGAGCAACTATTACGAGAAGGACTCATTTATTCTCGCCGCGGTATGGGTTTTTATGTTGCGGCAATACAGCAGAGTGATAAATCGGCGTTGGCTGCACGGAGATTTAGGGAACAATTACGGGACCTGTTAAAAAACGCGAAGCGCGATGGCTTGAGCAAAAGCGAACTGGAACAGCTGTTTGCACAGTGCATCGGTGAAGGAGAAGACAATGGCAATACTTGAAATAAGAGGCTTGGTGAAAGCCTATAAAACATTTTCTCTGGGGTCGCTCGACCTTCAACTTCCCACCGGTTGCGCCATGGGTCTTGTCGGCGCAAATGGTTCCGGCAAGACCACTCTTTTTCGCAGCATCATGGGAACTGTTAGCCGAAACCAGGGTTCGATTTTGATAGATGGCATAGAAGCGCAAGATGGAAATGGTTCATGGAAAAATTTAATCGGCTACGTTGGTGACTATTTACCTCTTTTTGAACATTGGTCGGGAGAAAAGAATCTGCAGGCTTTTTCTGCCTTCTATACTGATTGGTCGCAAGAGCAAGCGAAGAAAATCGCAAGACAGTTAAATCTGGATCTCAGCCAGAGAGTCCGTAACTACTCGACAGGCCAACGCACTAAGCTGGGAATAGTCATTGCTTTGGCTCACAAGCCTAAACTACTGCTACTGGATGAACCCACTACCGGTCTCGATCCAGTATCCAGAGACGTATTCATGGAACTGCTATTCGAATTGGCCGAGCAAGAAGAAACAGCTATGCTATATGCCACTCATCATATCGCCGAATTTGAACCTCTCGCTGATCGGTTCGTGTTCATCAGCGAAGGACAAATTATTCGAGATGAAATTAAAGAAGATTTAACGGATAACTGGCGAAGAATAAGCTGCCAATTCTCTGGCCCACTGGAAGAAGTTCCCAATGTGGTGGAACATAAAAGCGAGCATCGGCAACACATAATTCTTTCCGATGATTACCAGCGAACTCTCTCGTTTTTGAATGAGGCGGGAGCGGAATCCATAGAAGCACGCAATGTGTCTTTTGAAAAAATTGCAGTTGAGATATTGCGCAGATCAGCAAGAGAGGTCAGTCATGTTTAATAAGCTCTTTAGGATAGAATACGAGGCAAGTAAAAATTATCTAGCCTTGCTAGTGGCTGCCAATATTGTCCTGCTCGGTGCATGCTGGTACAACCAAAACAGCACCTATATCTTTTCCGCCATGACAACCTTGGCCTACTGGGTGGCAATCATTGCGAATTATTCGTCCTTCAGCGATCACAAACGTACCCAGCTGTATACACAGCTACCAACAACTCATTTTCAGGTTTTCTTCTCTGGCTGGCTGGTGGCTTTTCTATGGCTTGGAATAACGGCCGGCTTCTGGTTGTTGTACGCGCTGACGATAGATGCGGCTTTCACAGTCAGTGATATACCGAAGCTCGCTTCAAACGCCCTCGGCATGTTGCTGCTAATGTTTCTTATTTCAATAGCCATAGACTTGTCAGCATTTGAACCAAAAGCCGTGCAATGGGGATATGTTTCCGCACTGGTACTATTTTTTGCGATAGCTAATAATCTCGAACTATTTTCGAACAATTCGACTAGAGTCGATGATGATAATTTTCGAATTTTTCCATTTGGTTTTGAGAGTCTCGGGCTTGGACCCTCGCTACTAGCCGCAGCGATTTGCATACTACTAATATTCGTTAACTATGAAATCTACAAAAAGAGCGAGAATTTTTTACGCTAGGAGTCTATCTTTTCGTTTCAGCGGATAGATTTTTAACTAGGAGCGAGGCAAATACAAAATAATCATGTGCCGAACTCCCAACAGAGTCCGGAACATGAAGTAACAGACCAGCTATATGCTCACAGCTAGCAAGTCCATCACCGCAGAAACCAGACCGGCCACTACCATTATTACTGTAGGCAAAAAACCAACGATGAATCCGGTGCCACGCTTGGCCGGATCAGACACATACCCCATGAAGTAAATGATCCTGCCAATAAGGTATATTACCCCAAGCCCCGCTGCGTAAGTTGGGTTACCGAAGTAGCCATAGATAGTTATGGCAGGAATGAAAACTATCAGTTGCTCCAAGGTGTTTTGATGCACTCGATAGTAGCGGTCAAAAATTTCATGACCACTATTAGCCGGCGCCTTGATATCGTATTTGCCCCTAGCCAGACCCACTTTAATGCTGAAAAACTGATACTCGAATATTGCCAGTACGATTACTATCGCCACTAGTTCCATAACTTCCCCCTACGCCATATTAACGGCGACATTTATCTGAGAACCTAAATGTTCTCTATTTGTGAATTGATAATCCGCTCCAAGTACTGAGCCGTATCTGTTCCTTCTATCGGAGCAAATTTAATCGCTGGATGCAACTCCCTCATACTTGCATTCAGAATACCGTGAGCCGAGTAAATAAGCGTATCCAATATGATATTGTCTGTATCGCAATCTTTTGCCAGTTCAATCAGGCGATTATAGCCCACCAAAAAGTTCTCGGCGTGACGACGACGTATTTCTGTCCCGTAAAATAGATCTGCATAATCGACGTCACCGGCCGCAGGCATGGTTAGAAATAATCTGGAAAATACCTCGACATCTCCTCCGGCAAACTGTTTCCAAATATCCGCCAAGCCTTCAGTGGTATAGGTATTATTTCCAACGGGGCCTTGACTCGAAATAAATAGCAAGCCCGATATAGCACCTAACTGCCTGCGAGTACTTTCGGCAATCTTGAAAAACGTCTCTTGCCTTGCGTTCATTTCGGTAGCGGCAATAGCCTGAGTTTGCTTCTCAGAATGAAGATTATTGCGTCGTAGCTCTTCATTGTTCTCTGCCAATACAGACTGTTGGATAAACAATCCTATTACCAACCAGAGAAAGGCTAAAAAAGCGAAAGCACCTTCGAGAAACGTACCCATTTCTTCTATGGGCAAATCCAGAAAGGAGCCCCAGCCGACATTCCTGTCGATATATATCAGTAAGAAAATAAACCAGAACAGGGTAAGGCTTAAGCCGAACCAGATACGCCAGTCCTGTGGAATATAGGACTTCTTAGGACTCGGCTCTAGCATGATGTGATTGATAAGGAGAAATTCATGAGGGCATAGAGTAATGGCCTAAGTGAGCAGGGTCAAACTATTCCTTGGCCAGAGTTATTTAGCCGTTTTAGCGGTAGTGCCTAGTCGCTCAGGACCTCTACGGGGACGGAGGCATTCCTGTGAAATAGGTCGATTAAATTGTCACGTATCAGCTCTGCCTCCTCCCACAGCACAAAATGACCCTGCCCCTGCCGATCCAAAAAACGCACCTCGGAATTAACCAGCATGCGTTCCATAAACAAGGCGTTGCCAGGATGGACCAGGCGATCCCGGTCCCCCTGTACTATCAATACCGGCATGGTGAGATCTTGCCAACGTGGCAGCATTTCTTCCAATTGCGCTCGCAGCGGCATGATCTCGGCATTCGCTCCTTTAAGACTTGCCCCAAGCACAAAACGCGGCAGCACCACGGCGAAGCGGTTATACCAACGCGGCCCACTTAATCTCGGGTCTCCGCTGGTGGCTACAAATATCAGGCCCGCTATTTGATCCGGGAATTCCATCGCTGTTCTGGCGATTACCGGGCCGCCGTAGGAATGAGCCATTAACAACGCTCCTTTGCCAGATCTATCCATTGCCAGGAACGGCTGCAAAGCCGCTGCCTGTTCCAGCAGCGACGGCACCTTGGTATCGTCATCATCTCTCCAACCGGGGCGGGTAACGGAGATCATATGAAATTTTTCTTGCATAACTGGATCAGCCAAGTAGCTCCTAAACGCGGTATAAGAGCCAGGTGTACCATGTACAAAAATAATAAGTTGCTTGAAGTTACCGGATGGATCAGCTGCATTTATCTCGATATAGTCTACGGCCCCGAGGGTCTTAACCGCGGGAGAGTTCTGAGTGGAGACGAAAGAGTTGGATTGCGAGTGCCCAAATTGAGACTGCAAAAGAGACAGACACAGCAATAGAAGGGTGAGCACCGATCGAAATGAAGCTACGCAATGCAGTGATTTATATTTCGTTAAAACCATGCTTTCCCCCGAATTTGACTCTTAGGGCTCTGGGCCTATGCGTTCAACGCTCAGTGTCCGCGGTTTTGCACCCTTCAATGTCTGCAGTTTTGCACCTTTCAATATCTGCAGTTTTGTACCCGCCAGTGTCTACAGTTTTGCACCTGTCAATGTCTGCAGTTTTGTACCCGCCAGTGTCTGCAGTTTTGCACCCACCAGTGTCTGCGGTTTTACAGCTATCAGAGACGCTGATTGCAAAGAGCTGGTATCCGGCTATTGCAGCAGAAACCAGGGCAATGATCAACAGACCGCTTTAACGCAACAATCATCTCTGTTTAGGCGTGAAATCCAGGGGACTTGGCGTATAATCTCCCCTCTTTACAGCTAGACACCAAGGTTCAAGTTGCCTTGGAGTCCAGGGGATGATCCCTGGACACCGCTGAACACTCCAGACTTAGGAATAGTGCCATGACCAAGAAAAAACAGGCAAACTTCGATTTCGAGAAGGCGTTGGAAGACCTGGAAGAATTGGTTTCTGCTATGGAAGAAGGTGAGCTTAGCCTGGAGGAATCACTGCAAGCTTTCGAGAAGGGCATCAAGCTCACGCGCGAGTGTCAGACCGCGCTCAAGAATGCTGAACAGAAAGTACAAGTTCTGCTGAATGAGAACGGCGATACCGAAGAGCTAAATCTCGAAGACGTCGAAGATTAGATAAACAGTATGAACACTGCAGCTACTCAAACCTTGGATGAATTTCTGCAACATTGTCAGCAGCGGGTTAACCACAGACTCGGCGAACAACTGAACACCGATATCTCTAGTCGGACTCTTAAAGAAGCAATGGAATACGCCTGTTTGGGTGGGGGAAAGAGAATTCGTCCAGTGCTGGTCTACGCTAGCGCTCTCGCCGTTGGCGCTGAACTGTCTTCGGCAGACAATACGGCTGCCGCTGTGGAATTAATTCATAGCTATTCTCTGGTACACGACGATTTACCAGCTATGGACGATGACGATTTACGCCGTGGCAAGCCTAGCGTACATAAAGCCTTCGACGAAGCCACCGCCATACTGGTAGGCGATGCCTTGCAGTCACTGGCTTTCCAACTACTGAGCGCCGATTCCTCGGTAATAAGTGCACAAAAGCGGCTGGACATGGTTCAAATACTTAGTCGGGCCGCCGGAGCTACCGGCATGGTTGGCGGTCAGAGCCTCGATTTTGAGGCAGTAGGCACCAATTTGACTCTGTCGCAACTAGAGCAGATGCACAAGCTCAAGACGGGGGCGCTTATAAGTTGTGCCGTATTACTCGGCGGAATGAGTAATGATCAGCTTGGCGATGCTCAGGTAACTGCTCTGTCTGACTATGCAAGCTACATCGGTCTGGCTTTCCAAGTTCAAGACGACATACTGGATGAGATTAGCGACACCATAACCTTGGGCAAACCTCAGGGCTCGGATCGAAAACAGAACAAACCCACCTATGTGACTTTACTAGGATTGGATGCGGCGAAAGAATTGGCTTCCGAGCTGTCAAACAAGGCAATCCACGCTTTAGACGATTTTCCTGAGCGCGCCGATCAACTGAGGAAATTAGCCGCATACGTAGTTAGTAGGCCGCATTAAGTGGCCTTTAATTGACGATTTAGCGACAGTGCTTTAACTTACGCCCGATTCTGGCCCAGGAACTGCCATTAGCAGTTGAAAATTGGGTCATCTGGAGTTGAAATAGAACCATGCTAAATGAAATACCCCGGTCACGACCGGCCACACCGCTGCTGGATGAGGTAGACAATCCATCGGACCTCAAACTGCTGGAGCTTGATCAGCTAGAGCAGTTAGCGGAAGAGTTGCGTTCCTTTCTTCTGTATTCGGTGGGGCAGACTGGCGGTCATTTCGGAGCCGGCCTTGGTGTGGTTGAACTCACCATTGCCCTGCATTACGTATTTGACACCCCAAATGATAAATTGGTTTGGGATGTGGGGCACCAGGCCTATCCCCACAAAATCCTTACCGGCCGCCGGGATCAGATGCTGACCATGCGTCAGGCTGGCGGACTAGCAGCCTTTCCCAATCGTAATGAGAGCGAATTCGATGCCTTCGGCGTAGGCCATTCCAGCACTTCCATTAGCGCCGCGCTAGGCATGATGGCTGCGGGTAGGCTGCAGAATACTGAACGACATAATATCGCTGTCATAGGCGATGGCGCCATGACTGCCGGCATGGCGTTCGAGGCGCTGAATCATGCCGGCCATCTCGACGACAATATTCTGGTCATACTCAATGACAACAATATGTCTATATCTAATAACGTCGGTGGCTTATCCAGTTATTTCGCGCGCATGTGGGCGAGCAAACCTTACAATTTTATACGTACCGGAGGCAAGCGAGTTCTATCGAAGATTCCACCTGCGTTGAAGGCAGTTCACCGCGCCGAAGAATATATGAAGGGAATGGTGTCACCTGGCACTCTTTTCGAAGAAATCGGATTCAATTATATAGGTCTGATAGACGGTCACAATGTCACAGGCCTGGTGGAGATTTTAAATAACATCAAGACTCTGCGCGGACCGCAACTTTTACATATCGTCACACAAAAAGGCAAAGGCTATCTGGAATCTGAGAACGATCCGTTTGGCATGCACGCGATGAGCAAGATCGATGCGGGTAGCGCAATGAAACTCGATGCCGCTGATGATGAGAACGTTGAATCAGCTGCTGTCTCCTCGGCAACATCGATAACATCGTCTCCCAGCTACTCAGAAGTATTTGGCAGTTGGTTATGTGATATTGCGGAACAGGATGAATTGATCGTGGGAATCACTCCAGCTATGGGTGAAGGCTCGGGCATGAAAAGCTTTGCCATCAACTATCCAGATCGTTTTCACGATGTCGCCATCGCTGAACAACATGCAGTTACCTTTGCCGCCGGCATGGCCTGTGAGGGACTAAAACCGATTGTTGCTATCTATTCCACGTTCTTGCAACGCGCCTATGATCAACTCATACACGATGTGGCGCTACAGAACCTGAATGTCATGTTTGCCATAGACCGCGCCGGACTGGTAGGTGAAGACGGACCTACCCATGCCGGTAGTTTCGATCTAAGTTTCTTGCGCTGCGTTCCTAATATGTTGGTAATGACGCCCAGCGATGAAAACGAAACTCACAAGCTGCTTTCCACGGGCTACCACCACATGGGTCCCTCGGCGATCCGGTACCCGCGAGGAAAAGGCCCAGGAGCGGCAATAGATAAAGACCCAAACCCGGTAGAAATCGGCAAGGCTGTTATTAGGCGACATGGAAAATCAGTAGCGCTTTTAGCTTTCGGTAGCATGGTAAGCCCGGCGATTGAAGCCGCAGACAGTTTGAATGCGACAGTGATAGACATGCGCTTCGTCAAACCAATCGATGAAGAAATAATCGGCGACATGGCCGCCAAACATCAATTGATAGTCACCATCGAGGAGAACTCCATCAAAGGAGGCGCCGGTTCAGCAGTAAATGAATTTCTGTTAGCCTCAAACTATCAAATACCCGTACTCAATCTGGGACTGCCCGATGATTTCCTGGAACACGGGAAAGCACCCGAGATGCTGGCTTCTGTGGGTTTAGATTATAAGTCCATAGCGGATGCTATTCGCAAAAAGCTGAAAGACTGCAAGATTCAATCAGAGGCAGTTTAGACCACTAAATACTGCTTATTTCACTTTGCTCGATAGAATTCTCTGACCTAAACCAAAGGTGCAATCGATGAACAATTTGGCAGTCCTGTTCAGCTTGAGGAATTTGAGGTCTTGAATATAGCAGTTAATCGCTTAGGGATTCAGTTGAGACCTATGCACGATTTGAGAACGCGTTGCGTGAATAGACTTAGGAAATAGCGGATTCAATTCAGCAGAAAAAGCCTTCTACATTGGTATCAGGTTAAACTTTTAATATTTGGATCGGAGCACATCGTGGCAAAAGCCGAAGAAAGAAAAATCCGCCACAAGAAGGCCATGCAGCGGAAGAAAGAATATATCGACGGCGGCATTGCCAAGGCCACCATCGACAAGGGGCTGATGATAGTACTGACGGGTAATGGCAAGGGCAAAAGCACTTCAGCCTTTGGCATGCTCGCTCGCAGTGTGGGGCACGGTTTACGATGCGGTGTTATTCAATTTATCAAAGGCCAGTGGGAGTGCGGTGAACAAATGTTGTTCGCTGACAACCCGCTGGTGGAATTTCATGTAATGAATACAGGCTTTACCTGGGATACACAGGATAGAGATGCAGACATAGCTGCCGCGGTCGCGACTTGGACACAAGCAGCAGCAATGCTCAGCAACCCGGAATTCGATGTAGTGATACTCGATGAGTTAACTTATATGCTCACTTACGGATACCTGGACAAGGAAATGGTGCTTGGAGCACTGGAGAATCGTCCTAAGCAGCAACACGTTGTGGTTACCGGTCGCAATGCTTCGAAAGAACTGATCGAATTGGCTGATACTGTTACTGAGCTCGGTGAGAACAAGCACGCCTTCTATGACGGTGTAAAAGTTCAGAAGGGTATCGACTACTAATGCTTACGAATCAACTTCTTCTAAGGACTAATATTCGATTAAGAATACTGCTAGCACTAGTTTGGCTAGGTTTTTCTAATAACTCACTGGCAATAGAAGTAACAGATGACGAAGGCCTACTGATCCAACTAAGCGATCCCGCCCGGCGAATCATCAGCCTCGCCCCCTCCCTCACCGAACTCCTGTTTGCCGCCGGCGCCGGCGAAAAACTAGTCGGGGTAGTCGAATACAGTGACTATCCAGAGGCGGCAAAATCGCTTCCCATAGTTGGCAGGCATGATCTGTTAGATATGGAAAGAATCTTACAACTGCAACCAGACCTGATCGTTGCCTGGCAGACTGGAAATCCACGGGCATCGGTAAATCGGCTAAGGAAACTGGGATTAACCGTTTACATAGCCGAGCCTAAAAACCTCTCATCAATTGCAAGCCATCTGCAACGGCTTTCGATACTCGCAGGCACCGAGTCATCAGCTCAGCCTGTTCTCGATGCTTTTCATCAAAAACTACAGTCACTGATGGATAACTATCAAGATAAAACGCCAGTGAGCACTTTCTATCAAGTATGGGACAGGCCTTTAATCAGTGCGGGTGGCAATGAACTTATTAACGATATCATCGAGCTTTGTGGCGGCATAAATATCTTCGCCGAGATAGAACTGGTGGCACCCAAGGTTAGTGTCGAAGCTGTACTAAGCCGCGATCCAGCGGCCATCATCGCCAGCGGTATGGATATTGAACGACCGGAGTGGCTGGATGAATGGCTGCGCTGGCCGCAGTTAACTGCGGTTAGCAATGGCTCTTTGTTTTTCGTTCCGCCAGAATTGTTGCAGCGGCACACACCACGCGCCTTAATCGGCGCCGAAAGAATGTGTGAATATATCGACCTGGCCAGAACCAGACTACAGAGCCGCTAGGGACCCTCTGATTAACTCCAAATGCCCCGAAGGGCGCGGCCTGAAGCACCCATCTTCGTCGTTGCCGTTCTTGCTAAGGGAGTGACCATTAGCGGCAAACGGCGTCTAGAATCTGTACGCTTCAGATCACGCAGAGGTGTTGGAGTTAATCAGAGGGCCCCTAGAAACCACCAGCGTACTCAGCCGCGTTGTGAAACAGCAGGCTTGCGTTAACTCTACCTTCAGCGTTCTGCCCATCCTCATGTTCTCCACTTATCGGACCTTCCGCACCAATATCCACTTGCAGATTGATACGGCTAAATGAAGCAAAAGGAATATGCAGCGGATAGCTGCGGTTAAGCGGCATGCCTAATACTGTAGGTAACACCACCCGCAGTACTCCGCCGTGAGTAACAATCAACACATGGCTGTCGTGGGGCAGCCTTGCAATTTCTCGCCAGGCATCAAGAACTCTATCTTTAAACGAGAGATAGTCCTCTCCATTGGGCGGCGCCAACTTCGACAAATCTTTTCGAAACGCCTTGAGCTGTGAAGCCGCCTGTTCTCGCCAGTCTGTTAACGGCATACCATCCCAGTCGCCATAGTCTATCTCCTGCCACTGCTGCAGCACTTGCAGATCAAGTCCGGTTTCTTTTGCAAGATGCTCAGCAAATGTGCGACAGCGTTGTAGTGGGGACGAAATGATGTGAGTCCAAGCGGGCGTAACAGGTGATTGAGTAAGTTCTGCAGATAGTGCAGCGGCTTTTTGCATTTGCGACCAACCTTTCTCGCTCAGGCGATGATCGATTCGGCCGCGAAGTACTTCACCACCTTCCGGTTCCCCGTGGCGCAGTAGATCTACAATAATTTTTTTACTCGCGGTAATCACAGACTAACTCGTTAGCTCAACAAGCTTAAGAGGGCTTATTTATATGCCCCATCTTGTCAACTTTGACTGCAAGATAACTCTCGTTATGGGGATTGGAACCCGTATGGATTGGCACTATTTCTGCCACATCAATACCCATCTCGATAAGAGCATCAACTTTTCTTGGGTTGTTGGTCATTAAGCGTAGGCTCTTGATACCAAAGTGATCTAACATCGGTTTGCAAATCTGATATTCTCGACTATCTGGATCGAAACCGAGTTGCACATTGGCTTCTACCGTATCTGCTCCAGAATCCTGCAAAGAATAGGCCTTGATCTTGTTTAGCAGTCCGATACCACGACCTTCCTGACGCAAATAGAGAATTAATCCTCGACCCTCTTTTGCGACACTTTCCATTGCGCACTGAAGCTGCGCTCCACAATCGCAGCGCAAGCTGAAAAGACAATCTCCGGTAAGGCATTCTGAATGAATTCGACACAGCACGGGTTGATCCTGTTCCAGATCACCGAAAGCCAAGGCGACATGTTCCTTGCCGTTGCTATTATCTTCGAATCCATGAATCGTGAATTGGCCCCACTGTGTGGGCAAGGCTGCCGATGCTACACATGATACTGTCAAAAAGCTTTCCTCTTGAATTCCCCGGGCCTCATGCCATGAGAATGACAATCGCCTGTATGCACAGGGCGGCCATTATACCTGCTAAAACATCGTCAAGCATGATTCCCATACCGCCTTTCAGCTCTTTATCCAGCCATTTAATGGGCCAGGGCTTGAAGATATCCAGTAAACGAAACAGGCCGAAGCCCAGAACGGCCCAAAGAAGGCCAATGGGCGCCATAAACATGGTAATCCAGTAACCTACAAACTCATCCCAGACGATGCCGCCATGATCATGCACACCCAAATCAGCAGCGGTTTTCCCACACAGCCAAATCCCTAAAACAAAGCTCAGCAGTACTAAGACTGCATAAATCAAGGGTGGCATGGCAGGCAGCAGCAGATAGATCAGCATGGCTACCGCAGTACCCGCCGTTCCAGGCGCTTTAGGCGATAACCCGGCCCCAAAGCCAAAGGCTATCAGGTGCACAGGATTACGCCATATTGCGATCGTTGATTTCATGTTTAGCCTGGCACCCTGTAATTGAAATGTTGAAATGAAAACGACTCAAAGTTTCTCAGGGAACCCTTGGCGTCGATACAATTTATGCCTCTGCCAGCAACTATCTCTCCGATACAACTGACTCTAACGCCAATTTGATTGGCAACTCGCTCTAAATCTGCGCAGCTCTCAGCAGGCACGGTGAAGCACAACTCATAGTCATCACCGCCATACAGGGCCGCCATCAATCTATTCTCATCATTCACACAACATAGGGCGGAGGCGGAATAGGGAATCTTATCCAGGCATAGCTGCCCTGCAACTTTACTGGCTTCGAGAATATGTTGCAGGTCTCCATACAGGCCATCTGAAATATCGATACAACTGCTAAAGTATTTACCTGCCGCCAGCGCCAGATCAATTCGAGGACTTGGTTGGTAATACGCGTCCTCAAAAAATTGTTGGCAAGTGTCAGCAGGTTTTTCAATAGAGAATTGGAACTGATTTCCCAGGTGTGAGTCCAGACCGAGTGCTAGCAGCGCGATGGCACCATCTCCGACAGTGCCACTGACGTAAATCTTGTCTCCAACCCCTGCTCCACTTCTGAGCAGCGGCTGCGATTTACTACACAGGCCCTGCACCTGAATACTTATACTCAGCGGCCCCTTACTAATATCCCCTCCCACCAAGGGACAATTGTGTTGTACGGCTAAAGGCCGTAATCCTTCGCTGAATTTTTTCAACCAGGAGTCGTCACTGCAGGGCAATACCAAACCCAATGTAAAGCAAAAAGGTTCGGCGGCCATGGCGGCAAGGTCACTGAGATTTACGGCCAGAGCTCGATTAGCAATTTGAGACGGTTCGGCGGAAGCGGGAAAATGTATATCTGCAACTAATACATCCATGGACAGCGCCAGTAATTTGTCGGAACAGATATCCAGCAGGGCTGCATCATCACCGATACCGAGTTCGACGCCGCTCCTCTGGAAGCCCAATCCTGACTCCGCGAAATGCCGTCTAATTATCTCAAACTCTGATTGGCTGCTTGAATTTTGCATGTTTCAGATTACCGGAAATACTGCTGAAGTCCGTCAGCGCAATTTAAGTACCTGGACTTTTGTGTGCTGTAGATTTCTTGCCAGACAATTCCACCGGGCGTAGAGTAGCTGCCAATTTATCCAATACGCCATTGATGTACTTATGGCTCTCGGTAGCACCAAAGATTTTCGCGAGTTCGACACATTCGTTAATAACAACACGATAAGGAATATCGATGCGATTCGCTAACTCGAAGGTGCCGAGATAGAGCAAAGCTCTCTCCACTGGATCAAGAGCAGCAAGTTTGCGATCTAACAGGGGAACAATGTGTTGGTCGAGAACTTCCTGTTGCTTGGGGATTTCCAAAAACACCTCGGAGAAATATTGCCAATCAATCTTTCCACCATTCTGTTCGTGAAATTGTGCCTCGATTTCCAATGGCTCTGACTTACCTATATGCCACTGATACAGGGCTTGCAGGATTAGGGTTCGTGCTTTACGACGTTGCGCTAATGGTACTTTGCCGCTTGACTGAGCTGTCTTTTTGGCTGCTGCTGGGGCGCTAGACTGTTGCTCAGCCTTTCTGGAGGCCACTTAGTTCTCCAGTTGTCTAAGCAGGCTAACCATTTCTACCGCGGTAATCGCCGCCTCGGCTCCTTTATTTCCAGCCTTTGTGCCGGCCCGTTCAATCGCCTGCTCTATACTGTCTACGGTGAGCACACCAAATGCGACTGGTTTGCTGCTGGCAAGACTAACCTGGCTAAGTCCTTTCACACATTCGCCGGCAACGTATTCGAAATGTGGAGTGCCACCGCGAATAACAGCACCCAAGGCTATAACAGCATCACACTCCTGGCTGGCTAATACTTTTTGAACGGCCAAGGGTAATTCAAATGCACCTGGCACCTTAATGATGACTATATCCTTATCCTGAACCCCATGCTTACGCAACACATCGACTGCCCCTTCAAGCAAGTGATCTACGATAAAACTGTTAAATCGAGCCACAGCAATTACATAGCGCGCCGTTGCGTTGTTATAGTTGCCTTCGATTGTCTTTATAGTACCCATTGCTTTTACCTGCTTATTCTTTATGAACTCTGATTTCAGCTCTACGCTGTATCTAATCTATTTCTCAAACGGGACAAACTCCACAACTTCCAGATCAAAACCGGAAATTGCGTTGAACTTTGCCGGATAGCTCAATAATCGCATTTTGCCAACGCCAAGGTCTCTTAAAATCTGAGAGCCAGTACCTATGGTCAAGTCACTACCGGCTCTATTTGCCTGATAAGCTTCCGAACCATCGGTAAGCACATTCGCTATGTTTTGACCTAAATCTTGCCCATAATCGTCGCCGGATAATAACACAGCCACACCACTACCCTCGCTGTTGATCTTTCTTAAGGCATCGCTAAATGACCAGCTAGTGCGGTTGGTATTATATACCTCACATATGTCACGCAAGGTATTCGGAATGTGCACCCTCACTAACAAGGGTTTGTCGGCTGAGATTTCACCCTTGCTGAAGACCAGATGCAAACTCCCACTGATCGAATCCTTGTAAGTATGAACATCAAACTCACCGTGTTGGGTTTCCATTTTATTGGTCGACACTTTGGTGACGGTGTGCTCATTGGCAATGCGGTAGTGAATCAGGTCGACGATTGTTCCTATCTTGATGTCGTGCTTTTCTGCGAACTGTTCTAGATCGGGGCGCCTGGCCATGGATCCATCCTCGTTCATGATTTCTACAATTGCCGCCGCCGGCATATAGCCTGCCAGTCTAGCCAGGTCGCAACCTGCTTCGGTGTGGCCAGCGCGGCGCAGCACACCACCGGGCTGAGCCATAATAGGAAATATATGACCCGGCTGAACGATGTCGCCGGCTACACTTTCTCTGCCCACCGCGACCTGAATCGTGCGCGCGCGATCCGCCGCAGATATTCCCGTAGTCACGCCAGTCGCCGCTTCTATAGAAACGGTGAAATTCGTGTTGTAGGGTGTATTGTTTTCGTTCACCATGAGCGGCAATTTCAAATGCTGGCAGCGCTCATGAGTTAAGGTTAGACAGATCAGACCACGCGCATTGGTCGCCATAAAATTAATATCTTCGGTGCGCACCCGTTCGGCGGCTATTATCAGGTCGCCTTCGTTTTCTCTATCTTCATCGTCCATCAATATCACCATCTTGCCTTGGCGAATATCGTCGATGATTTCTTCAATTGAATTCAGTTTCATAGTATTTTAAAACTCTAGACAAAGCCGTGCTTTGTCAGGAAATCCTTATCTATTGTATTTTGTTGCAATTCATTCCCCTGACTTAGTCTCTCTAAATAGCGCGCCACCAAGTCAACTTCGAGATTTACCTTCCTACCCACACAGTACTCACCAATTATTGTTTCAGTCTGTGTGTGAGGAATCACGTTTACCGTAAAATTAATACCGCTTACTTCATTTACCGTGAGGCTAGTTCCGTCGATGCAGATAGAACCTTTTGCGGCAATGTACCTGGCCAATTCCAGCGGCACTTCAAACACCAGCTTTTCACTATTCCCATCTGCCTCTGAATGAATCAAGGTACCAACGCCATCGACATGGCCACTTACAATGTGGCCTCCTAAACGCCCGCTCGCCAACATGGCTTTTTCAAGATTAACTCTGCCGCCACTGACGAATTCAGCCAAGGCGGTACAGCGCATCGACTCCGTAGAAACATCTGCATCGAAATTCATTCCCTGGATATCGACTACAGTCAAACAACAACCGTTTACTGCAATACTGTCGCCCAGGGTAACATCACCCAGATCGAGTTCTCCGCTATCTATAGTCAGCCGCCAGTCAGAACCTGATTGTTGCAGCTTAACGACCGAGCCTATCGCTTGAATTATTCCGGTGAACATTTGCAAACTTCCACTTAGTAGTTCCCAGTCTCAAAAACATCGCACAAACTAAACTGGCCCCAGCACCACGCGAATATCATTCTCAATCTGCCGCAGATCTGATATTTCGAACTCAATACTCTCGGACATCGATTTCAGACCTACTATAGCTAACAAAGCTTTGGCGTCGCTGCCTAACAGCTTCGGAGCAATATAGACTATTAGCTCATCAACTAAACCAGCTCGAATAAAGGCTGAACTTAGCGTGGCCCCTGCTTCCAGCAAAACATCAGTACAGGCGAAATCAGAGGCCAGCGATTCTAGCACAGAATGCAGGTTTACTCTCTCTCCACCACCTTCCGTAGTTAGATATTCCACATTGGAAGTGAGGTTTTTATTTCCCGTTAATCGACCTGTGCCAAATATTTTTACAGCGCCGGGAGGCTCAAGAATTTTCGCTGTATCCGGCATACGAGAGTTACTATCGAGAATTACGCGAAGTGGCTGTTGCGACAAAGCGATTTCATTACGCGCCAGTTCTTCCTCGTCAAGATTCATCTCACTTAGGCGTACATTCATAGAAGGATCATCGGCTAACACTGTTTCTATGCCAGTGATAATCGCACTGCTCGCTGCACGTAGTCGCTGCACATCACTGCGCGAGCCAGGACCAGTTATCCACTTGCTCTCGCCGCTAGCGAGCGCGGTGCGCCCATCCAAACTCATGGCTAACTTACATCTCACATAGGGCAATCCACTTTCTCTATGTTTAAAGTAACCGGGGTTAATCTGCCGTGCCGCTTGATCAAAATCTACCAGTTGAACAACGTCGATTCCCGCAGCCAGCAGATTCGAAACGCCTTGGCCGGCGACTTCAGGATTCGGATCGATACTCGCCAAAACCACTTTAGAAATTCCTGCATCAATCAATGCTGCGGAGCAGGGTCCGGTACGCCCCACATGGGAACAAGGCTCCAGGCTGACGAAAGCGATAGCAGAATCAGCACTTTCTTGCGCCTGCTGCAGGGCCATGATCTCAGCATGAGACTCACCGGCCGCGACATGCCAACCCTCGCCTATTATTTTCTTATCTTTTACTATGACACAACCAACTCTGGGATTAGGAGTAGTGCTTAGCACGTTGCAGGCGAGCTCTAGTGCTCGCCGCATATAAACTGGCCAGTCAAAAATATTGGCGTCAAGTTCGTTGTTAGAAAGTTTTTTCATGTTCTATTTCAGACTGAGATGAATAGAAGTGGCGTTGTAGCTTTTCCTGTAAACAGTGCCGTGTAGATTGTGTCGAATATACTTCATTGCGTCTCAGAGAAAGCAATTACGGCAACGAGGTTTCGCGTTACACGTCCATTGCAGATTGAGGAAAATTAACAATGCTCAATATACTGAACTTATTTAGAATTGTCTTCGGAGAGGCGATCGATTTCAGCACGGAACTCATTGAGATCTTTGAAGCTGCGGTATACCGATGCGAATCTTACAAACGCCACTTCGTCGAGGCCGCGTAACTCCTTCATAACCTGTTCACCTACATCTCTGGACTGTATCTCCCGCTCACCTGAAGACCGCAGGTTTGCCTTAATTCGAGTAATAGCTTCTTCAACTTTTTCAATGCTGACCGGCCGCTTCTCAAGCGCCTTGGTTAGGCCAGTCATCAACTTATCTTCGTTGAAGGGTTCGCGAATTCCGTCCTGCTTAATAATTCTGGGCATTACCAATTCGGCTGACTCGTAGGTGGTAAATCTCTCTTCGCAGGTAATGCACTCACGTCGTCGCCTGACATGATTTCCCTCGGTCACTAATCGGGAATCTATTACCTTGGTATCAATTGCGCCACAAAAAGGACAATGCATAAAAAACCTATCGTTCTACCTAATATTTTAGAAATTTTTAATTCCGCCGCAGTGCGGGAAAACCTTGTATACGCTACTGATACACTGGAAAGCGCGCACAAAGTTCGAGCACCTTCTGTCTAACTTCGGTAATTACTGCTTCGTTCTCAATATCATCGAGAATATCACACATCCAGGAGGTTAATTGCGCAGTCTCACTCTCACCAAAACCTCTGGTAGTAATTGCGGGCGAGCCAAGACGAAGACCGCTGGTCACGAACGGTGGCTTGGGATCGTTAGGAACCGCATTCTTGTTTACCGTGATATTTGCCAGTCCCAAGGCGGCATCAGCATCTTTACCGGTAATATCTTGCTTGATCAGACTCAGCAGGAAAAGGTGATCGTCGGTGCCACCGGAAACCACATCGAATCCGCGCTCGATAAAACCCTTAGCCATGGTTCGGGCATTCGCGAGCACCTGCTGTTGATAAACCTTGAAATCTTCAGTCATGGCTTCTTTAAAGCAAACCGCCTTGGCAGCAATGACATGCATCAATGGCCCACCCTGACTCTCCGGAAAGACGGAGAAATTAAGTTTCTTTTCCAATTCCGGATTCGCTTTTGCCAGAATTACTCCACCGCGAGGTCCGCGCAGAGTCTTGTGGGTAGTCGACGTAGTCACGTCAGCTATATTCACCGGGCTGGGATAGACACCCGCTGCGATCAAGCCGGCAACATGGGCCATATCCACCACAAAATAAGCACCAACACTATCGGCGATATCACGAAACTTTTGCCAATCTATGACTCGGGAATAGGCGGAGAAGCCAGCCATTATCATCTTCGGCTTGTGCTCCTGAGCCAGAGCATTTACCTGCTGGTAATCGATTTCTCCAGTTTCACTATTGAGGCCATATTGCACTGCATTATAGATGCGGCCGGAAAAACTAACACTGGCGCCATGGGTGAGGTGTCCACCATCGGCCAGACTCATGCCGAGAACGGTATCACCGGGCTTCAACAAGGCCATGTAGACAGCCGCGTTGGCCTGTGAGCCAGAATGAGGTTGCACATTTGCGTAGTCAGCACTAAACAGCTCTCGCACACGGGCAATGGCGATTTCTTCGATGACATCGACGTGTTCACAGCCGCCGTAGTAACGCTTTCCCGGATAGCCTTCGGCATATTTGTTGGTCAGAACCGAACCCTGAGCCTGCATTACCAAAGGACTGGTGTAATTCTCCGATGCGATTAGCTCAATATGCTGTTCCTGGCGAATTCTCTCAGCTTCCATGGCCGCGTTTATATCTGGGTCAAATTCCGAAAGACTGGTATCGCTCTTAAACATCTGCTGCTCCGAGGGCTGGTGGTTATTTCCAAGGGTTTATTCAGGATCTGAAATCCTGGCCTTAGCTCAGGATTTTTTGAAGGCGCTATTCTACATGATGCGCCTAATTTTGGGCATTAATATTCTTGGCAATCTGACGCCGTTTTAACAGAAAAAAGCCGCTGGGCTGTGCAATAATAACGCCCCCATAGTCCCGGCTTGCTAAGGACTATTAGAAATAATCTATGGCCTAAGTCCAACATCAGTAACGGCATTAATCTCAGGAACAATTAGAATGGCACAATTCGTTTACACCATGCATCAAGTTGGCAAGATCGTCCCGCCTAAACGAGAAATCTTGAAGGATATTTCGCTTTCATTTTTCCCCGGCGCGAAGATTGGCGTGCTGGGCCTCAATGGGTCCGGCAAGTCCACTCTGCTGAGAATCATGGCTGGCGTGGACAAAGAGTTTAATGGTGAAGCAAGAGCCCAATCCGCTATCAATATTGGCTATCTACCTCAGGAGCCCGCACTGGATGAAGATCTGGATGTGCGCGGCAACGTACAACAAGGCGTGGGCGGAATCATCAACCTGGTGGAGCAGTTTAACGCCATAAGCGACAAATTCGCCGAACCCATGGGTGACGATGAAATGAACAGCTTGCTGGAGAAACAAGGCGAGCTGCAGACGCAGATCGACAGCTGCGATGGCTGGGAGATTGAACGGATTCTTGAGCGAGCGGCGGATGCCCTGCGTCTACCACCCTGGGATGCCGCGGTAGCAAAACTATCAGGTGGGGAAAGACGCCGCGTGGCTCTGTGCCGGCTACTATTATCCAAACCAGACATGTTGCTATTAGATGAACCCACCAACCACCTGGATGCAGAGAGCGTGGCCTGGCTGGAACGATTTCTGCAAGACTACAGCGGCACCGTAGTAGCCATCACTCATGACCGCTATTTCCTGGACAACGCAGCCGGCTGGATTCTTGAACTGGATCGCGGACATGGCATTCCCTACGAAGGCAATTACAGCCACTGGTTAGAAGCGAAAGAGAAGCGCCTGCAAACAGAGGCCAAGCAGGAGGCGGCCCATGAGCGCACCATAAAATCAGAACTGGAATGGGTTCGCGCTAATCCGAAGGGCAGGCAATCCAAAAGCAAGGCGCGTATAGCACGATTCGAAGAGCTCAATTCGCAGGACTTCCAGAAGCGCAATGAAACCTCAGAGCTTTATATTCCACCCGGCGCCAGATTGGGTGACAAGGTCATCGAGGTTACTAATCTGTGCAAAGGCTTTGGCGATATTAGCTTGATCGAGGATTTGAACTTCTCCGTACCGAAGGGAAGCATAGTTGGCATCATAGGCGGTAACGGCGCCGGCAAGACTACCTTCTTGCGCATGCTGGTCGGAACCGAACAAGCTGATAGTGGATCTATAGAATTAGGCGAGACCGTGGAGCTGGCCTACGTCGACCAAAGCAGGGACGAGCTGAACGGAGAAAACACCGTTTGGCAGGAGATATCCGATGAACAGGAACAGCTGCAGATAGGCAAGTACGAAATCTCTTCCAGAGCCTATGCCAGCCGTTTTAATTTTAAAGGTGGCGATCAACAAAAGTTTGTCAAAGATTTATCAGGTGGCGAGCGCAACCGACTGCATATGGCGAAGTTACTAAAACGCGGTGGCAATGTATTACTCCTGGACGAACCCACCAACGATTTAGATGTCGAAACCTTGCGTGCACTCGAAGAGGGTCTATTGGCGTTTCCCGGATGCGTGATAGTTGTCTCTCACGACCGCTGGTTTCTTGACCGAATCTGCACCCATATACTCGCCTTCGAAGGCGACAGTCAGGTGACCTGGCATGAGGGCAATTACACCGATTACGAAACCGAACGCAGGAAACGAACTGGCGAGTCTTCTGAGCCAAGCAGAATCAAATACAAGAAGTTGAACAGTTAACTGACCACCCGATCAGGCCTAGGGACCCTAAAGATTTAATTCCTCGCGCATTTTAGCGAGTCGTGATTTGGTCTCGAGCTTACTCAGCGGTCGCTCAATTTTGTCCGTTAATGGCGTAGGCGTGTCCAGGATCAATTTTTCGCCGTTTATCACCCGGCGACACAAGAGACTGTAGTGATACTCGAATACCGGCATGGACGCCGATTCCGCCTCGTTCGCGAGTAAGAACCAACCCGCAGATTTTCCTGCAAGATAGACGGCTTCGTGACTCCATTGCTGTTCTCTCTTTGGAGAGGCAGCTGCACAGGCCTCATAAAAAGCCTGGCGCGGTGAAGGCAGGCCGAACAAATCGAATCCCTGTTCACAGGCCTTAACCAGTGCAGCTATAGACGGCAGATAGTCCTGTGTTCTTATCACCTGTTTCGCGGCCTGCACGATCTGCAGTGGTGAATATTGTTCCAGAGAGCCAAGCCAGTACTTTTTTGCTATGACCTGGCTCTCGACATCGCTGAACGCCTTGTGAAATTGATTGTGATAAGCGAATTCAAATTCAGCAAAGATTTGATTAATCGCATCGACATGATCGAGCTGCGAGTCATCATTAAACTCGCCCGTCGATTCCGCCACCGCGTCCGAACCAAGTTGCCTGTTACTACTCGGCCCAACTTCTGTCAGCGATGCGCTGGAATCTTTCTTTAATTCTTTGCTGGCTTGATCCAACAAGGGATTGATTTTCTGCATAACTTAAATCTGCGTTCTCAACTTGTTTTAATTGTCGTGCCCAGTCCTGTTTGATGAACTGAAGAAATACAGTATTCCAGGAGGACTTCACCTGCTGACTATCTTTCCAATACATGACAAATTCAGGAATCCTGCTGCGCGCATATTTCTCATCGATTTCCGCTAACTGCAATATCTCGAAACAGTCACCACTGGGTTGCCAATCGGAAGGTATTGCCTTTGGTGTATCGTCGTAACCGAATGAGGCGGAAAATTTTGCCCATTGTCTGCGAATATGTTCAATAAATTTTGTATTCCAGGCGCCATTAACCATTCCCCGTTCACGCCAGTAAAGCACAAATTCAGGAATTGCGTCTTCGATGAAACTGCTATTGATTCCGGAAATTTCCAATATGCCAATCGCGTCTTCGCTGGGGCGCCATTGAGCTGACATTTCGGTGGCCATTTCGAAGGCACCCTTTCTGGTTTGTTCATTTCGCCATTCCTTTAACACATGCTTATAGAAGGCGTTACCCCAGGAAAAACGCGCCTGACCTCGATCACGCCAGTAGCCTACGAATTCCGCTACCTGAGCATGGATAAACGGCTCCGGTATCGCGTGTTGCTTACATTTTCTGATCCAGTCCTGGCCCGGCTGCCAATTGGGTGCAATTAGTGAAGCACTACCGCTGGCGGTGCTTACTGTTGCCGAATGCTGGGTGTGCGCATCTGATTCATGTTGCTGGCCGCTATCCCTTGCGCCGCTATTTTCTTCAATACTGGGTTCATCGATGGCATAGAAGCTGCTACGCGTCTGCGTCGCCGCTGTATCTGTGTTCGGCTCAATAATAATCAGGCCAAGGTTCTGCAGACTGTTTTGCACTCGCCTGATGTCCACAGTTGCCCAGAATGGAAAGGCCTGCTGCAGGTCTTGATCGCTGAGCTCAACCCAATCCAGTTTCCGATTTATGGAGCGATGACATTTTTCACGGCTGTTGATGAATTCAGCCAATACTTGCAGCATGACCGCTTCTTCCAAACCAATAGTCGACGCCAAGGTAGGCGAAATAAGCAAGGGTCTTTCCGGCAGTAAAGAAGATTTCATTTGATGTAGAATCGACTATTCGGTTTGCTATTGGGCGGAAAACACTTGCTAACCCGTTACTGACATAATCAGGATTTGCTGAAACTTTAGGAATGCTAACACAGGAAGTTTTTCGAACACACCGCACAGTGTTCTCAAACACAAGTTTCGCAACGAAATTTGCTACGGGGTAATCTACTCACAATGTATCAACAGCTTATTGAAGACTTTATTCAGCAAGAGCAGTTGCCCCGCTCCTATTTGGAGGACGCCAGCCTATGTTTCCTGCCACTCCTTCAAGATATTGAAGGACAGCTTGAGGAGAATAACAAGCGCCCTTTTATAGTGGGGATTAATGGAGCGCAGGGTACGGGAAAATCCACGTTGGCAAAACTCCTGGCTTCGCTGCTGGCTAGTGGCAAACACCAAGTGGTCAATCTTTCCATTGACGATTTTTATTATTCCAGGGTCAGGCGCGAGGCGTTGGCCAGAACTGTTCATCCCTTGCTTCGTAGCCGGGGAGTTCCCGGCACTCATGACATTGGCCTGGCACAAAAACTCATTCAGCAATTAGGCGAAGCTAACGCAACAGACCGTATAACGCTCCCGGGCTTCGACAAGGCCGAAGATGATTGCCTGCCACCTGAACGCTGCTCTCAAGTACAGGGCCCAATCGATATCATCATTCTGGACGGCTGGTTCGTAGGAGCAAGTGCGCAAAACGAACAAGAATTACAGCGGCCTGTTAACGATCTGGAATTCAGCGAAGACATCGACGGTCGGTGGCGGCGGTATGTTAATCAGCAACTCGCCGGAGACTACCAGACTCTGTTTGCGCAATTGGACATGCTGTTGATGCTTAAAGCGCCTGCCTTCGAACAAGTGTTCGAATGGCGTTTACTGCAGGAACACAAGCTGCGCAAGTTAACAATAAATCCTGCCTCAGGCCTAATGGACGAAGCTGCAATCAGGCGTTTTATTCAGCATTTCGAAAGACTCACCAAGCACTGCCTGCTCACTGTTCCGCGGCAGGCTGACCGAATTTTCGAGTTAGATGGACAACACCGCATACGCTGCCCAAGTGAAAATTAGCTTTTGCTCATTGCTCACCTACTATCGCCGGCTACACATCTAGCTCCGGACCCTCTCAAGTGCTCTCAAGCATTTTCGGCTTGCGACTAAAAAGAGGCTGCAACCAGACTCTGGCAAGCAATGCCGCCAGCAGAAAAGCGGCCAATTGACGCCACAGGGGATAACTCTCTCCATGCTCCATCATTGAAAGCTGTAACGGCCAGGCGAAAACCTGGTATAGCTGATTAAGCAGCAGACCACAGGCAACCGCCGTTACTATCACTCCCACCATATAGGCTATTAGAGACTTCATCCCCAGCTGTTCTTTGATGACACCCATGGTTGCAATATTAGTGGCGGGACCAGTCAACATGAATACCAGAGCCGCGCCGGGTGAAATTCCTGCAAACAATAGGCCGGCGGCAACGGGCGTGGATGCGGTGGCGCAGATGTACATGGGCAGGCCCACTATCACCATAATCACCATGGCCAGCAGACCGTCACCCCAACGTAAGAAGAAAGACTGAGGTACCACGGCTGTAATGACCGTGGCCGCTAGCAAACCTATTATCAGCCACTTTGCGGTATCGGAAATCATACGGCCATAGCCATATTGCACGGCACTTATAAGTTTGCTGCTCATGTTAGGCTCGACAGGCGCTTGCGGCGGCTTACTATGACAACAGCTGCTAGCTGCCTCTTCAGGCTGCTGCGTTTTTTCTTCCTGATCAAAACTATTCACCAACACACCGGCTACAATAGCACTGATTAAGGCGGCAATCGGTCTGGCAATCGCGAAGATGGGACCCAAGACCGCATAAGAGAAGGAAATAGAGTCGACCCCAGTCTCCGGCGTGGCTACTAAAAAAGAAGAGGTGGCACCTTTTGAAGCCCCAGCCTTACGTACGGCCAGAGCCGTAGGTATTACACCGCAGGAACACAGGGGCAGTGGAGCGCCTATTAATGCACCTTTAACAATGGAGGCAAAGCCAGGTTTCGCCAACTGCTTTTGCACCCATTCGCTGGGTATCACCTGCTTTATGATCCCCGCCAGCAAGTAACCCAGGAGCAACCAGGGTGCACTTTCAATAACAAGATTCCAAAATATGGTTAACAGATTCATTGTGATTCGCTCCTTGCCTGGTCTCGAGTCAGCCCTTCGTCCAGCGCCTCCATGATCGAGCAATGGCTTGCATTTTCAGGTCCGCCGCAACAACTCTCTAGCAGGATTTCCAAAGTTTGTTGTATGGACTGCAGTTCCTCGATTTTAGCGTTCACCTGATCCAGCTTCTTTTGCGTAATATCAGTTACGTCCTGGCAGCTGTGGCTCTGCTTATCCACTCTTATGGATAGCAATTGGGCAATATCTTCCAGGGAGAAACCGCTATTGCGTGCGGTCTTCACAAACTCGACGCGGCGAACGTCCGCCTCGGAATAGAAGCGATAACCAGCCTCGCTTCGAGTGCTGGCATTGATCAGCCCATGCTTCTCATAGAAACGCAGGGTGTGGGCTGAAAGCCCGGTCTGTGCAGATAACTCGCTGATTTTTAACATGTCCTTGGTCCCAATGCTGAAGCAAATACGGTGAAACTGGATCGAAGTATAAGCTTAGAGTTGGCTCTAAGGTCAACAGTTTTTTATGCAAGCTGCAAAATAAATCAGCGGCCTGGATGTATGGGCTAGGAGAGGGTTCGGCAAATCCAGTCGGCTATGTCCTCGATCTCCTGGGGACAGAGCGAATGTTCCATGGGATAGCTATTGTATTCCGGTACAAAGCCGAGATTTTGCAGGGTGGCAAGACTCTTAAGCCCCAGAGATTCTTGTACCATCGGATCCATACTGCCATGGCATATCAGGATGGGAATGGTATTCTGGATGGGATTTATGGAGATACTGGTGGCGGTGGCGAAGTAAGTGGACAAGGCCATTATGCCAGCCAGCGGTTTCGGATAGGTCAAGGCCGCCTCAAAAGCTACCGCCCCACCCTGAGAAAATCCCGCAACAATGATGCGGCTACTGTCGACTCCGCGCTCTATCTCTCTATCAATTAAATCGTGCACCGCGGCAGCCGACTGCATCAATTGCTCTTCATCCACGTGTCTATCGACATCCATCTGCTTGATGTCGTACCAGGCGGGCATGACATAGCCATTATTAATGGACACCGGAATAGAGGGAGCGTGTGGAAAAATAAAACGAATGCCGAAACTATCCGGCAAATCCAGTTGCGGAACCAGGGGCGCAAAATCGTTGCCGTCCGCTCCCAGTCCATGCAACCAGATGATCGATGCGTTTACCGCAAGCTCTTTAGGCGATTCCAATTCTATAGCGGGCAGTAATTCCATGTCTTCCCTCTCTAATTCTTTCCAGGTATTTCATCAGTACCACGGTCAAACAGCACTGGTACAGAATTTATAGCAGGCGGGCACAGGCAGCAACTGATGAATTGAGATTCTCATCTTCAGAATTCTGTGTTTTACTCGAAGCAATCAAAATCAATGCCCGCTACAAAATTGCAGGCAGCTATTTAGCAGGACAGAACAATGCATAGTATGAGTAACAGTCACAAGCAAGTAGATTTAATAGGATTAGCAAAATTCACCTTCATCTTTCTGCTGGCTATCTCTGTTACCGGCTACGATTCTTATGCGCAGGAACACAGCGATCCGCGCTGGGTAACAAGCTGGTCCACTTCGCCCAGTACCCTGCCAAATTCGGAAGATGAGCCCGAAGGTATCGCAGATCAAACCCTGCGTTTAATCGCTCACACCAGCGTGGGTGGCAGCAGTGTTCGAATACGGCTGAGTAATTTACATGGAAACAAGCCCATAACAATAGGCGCAGCCTCCTTGGCGATTCAATCGGAAGGCAGTACCATTCAAGCTGACAGCAATGCTGCACTCCGTTTTGCCGGTCAATCTTCGGTGACCATAGCCAAAGGCGCGGTCATTCTTAGCGACCCTGTCGCCTACCCCGTTCCGGAACTGGCAAATTTGAGTGTTAGCCTTTATCTGCCTGAAGACAGTGGTTTTCTAACGGCCCATGCCTTAGCCAATCAAACCAACTATATTTCGGAAAACGGCGATCACAGCTCCGCTACCGAGCTGCCGGTGGCAGCGGAAATCCCGGCCTGGAATCTATTGACCGCTATAGATGTTATAAATTCCGAGGCGGTTTCGGCGATAGCCACAGTCGGTGACTCAATTACCGATGGCTGGGGATCCACAGCGAGTGCAAATCAGCGCTGGCCAAATCACTTTGCGCGCAAGCTTTTTAGTGATGCCGAGGGCAAGAAGTTTGCAGTGGTAAATGCAGGCATCAGTGGTAATCGGGTTACCACCGAGGCCAATCCGCTATTTGGTCAGAACCTACAGGCTCGACTCGAACGAGATGTGCTCGCTCTCAGCAATGTTAGTCATATGGTATTGATGGAAGGCATCAACGATATTGGTATGTCAGCAAGAGCGGGGCTGATCTCTGCCAGTGAAGTTATTGCCGGTTATAGACAAGTTATTGCTCGTGCACACGCCAGGGGAATAAAGATTATTGGGGCAACCTTGACACCTTACGAGGGTGCAGCCTATTTCACCACAGAGGGCGAATTAATTCGGCAAGAGGTTAACGCATTTATACGTAACGGCGGAGAATTTGATGCTGTCATTGATTTTGAGAAAGCTGTACAAGACCCTGCCAATCCCAGCCGTATTCTTCCAGCTTTTACCGAAGATAATTTGCACCCAAATGATGCAGGCTACAAAGCCATGGCAGATATTGTGGATGTCTCCCTGTTCGAATAGCCTGAATTGCAATTAGCGCTGCAGTCGTTCCTGCAATTCTTTTTCTCTTTGAGCAGCAGCATCGAGTAGGGTTTGTTCAACGGTATTAGCCGCTTCCAAGGCTTGTTGCTGAGAATTAGAGATAACTCCCCGCGATTCAGTAACCGGTGTCAAAGCATCCTGCTCTGCACTACAGCTCATGAGGGCTGGTAATACGGTTGCAACAACAAAGATTCTTAATAGGTTTCTAGAAATACTCATGACTCCCCCTGTTAATCTAACAAGTTAGATTTTATCGACGATTGCTAATCTATTCTGCATATAACTTGCAGTGCAAATATTCGGTTACAATAGCAGCACCCCTTACAGCAAACTGTGACACGGACAACAATGAGCGACTCTCTATCAAGCACATTTGAAGAACTGATTGGTCTGAACTACCAACTGTACAACGGCCTATTTCTAACCTTGCCGCTGGATGCTGTCGAGAAGACTGGATTGCTGCTACCGCTTCTCGATGCAGCCTGTCACGATGGTCTGGACGCTGGCAAAAGCCCGGACTCCATCATCGAAGAGTTCTTTGAACTGCACAAACCTCATTTCAAAGCACAAGAGAAAATAAATTTCCTATTTAAGGTCATACAATACGTTGAGCGACAAGTAGTGCTGGTGGATGCACTCGAAGATGCAGCCTACAAAAAAATGCATCAAGTGGATAAGCTAAAAATCTTACAAAGTGTCGTGGAGAAAGTAGAATCCGAAAAACTGGATAAAGAATTTTCTGAAGTTCTTAAGAATTTTGGCATTCGAGTTACACTAACTGCACACCCCACACAGTTCTATCCCGGGCCGGTGCTGGCAATAATAAATGACCTAACCCGTGCCATTTCTCGCAGCGATATTTCGGCGGTAAGAGGTTTATTGCAGCAGCTAGGGAATACACCCTTTTCCCGCAAAGAAAAGCCCTCCCCCTACGACGAAGCTGTACTGTTAAGTTGGTATCTGGGAAATATTTTTTACCCGGTTATGGGGCAGATCGTCGATAAGCTCGCCAGCCAGTACGAACAGGAAATCGCTCAGAACCGCCAACTTATGACCATTGGTTTCTGGCCAGGCGGAGACCGCGATGGCAACCCCTTCGTGACCGTAGCAATCACTCGACGAGTGGCTGCAAAACTTCGTTACAGCATAGCGAGTTGCTACCACCGCGATGTTCGGGATTTAAAGCGCCGCCTTACCTTCACTGGAATCTATGACATTCTCGATGATATTGAAAAACAGTTGCACGACGAACTGTCGGAAAG
This sequence comes from Gammaproteobacteria bacterium, assembly GCA_021773355.1. Taxonomy (GTDB): domain Bacteria; phylum Pseudomonadota; class Gammaproteobacteria; order Pseudomonadales; family Pseudohongiellaceae; genus UBA9145. Next base: position 135,035 of record JAJFKE010000038.1, read on the forward strand.
TAATCCTGTCTATTGTTTGAGCACAGAGGTATTGATCGCCAAACTTAATGCTATCGAAAAAATACTAGTAGAAAAAAATCAAAGCCTGTATCTCGATAAACTACGTTCCTTTAGACGCAAAGTGAACCTTTTTGGATTCTATTTTGCGAGCCTCGATATTCGACAAGATAGCCGGGTTATCCACCGGGCCCTGAGTGCCGTCGCCGAGAAAAACCCTGACTTGATTTCAGCCATGAGCGAGCTAAGCGAGCCGCAACAGGTAGAACAACTGTTCAGGGTCTCAGGCAATATTGATATTGCCTCATTCGATGAAGCTATTCTGCAAGACACATTGAAATCGTTTCCCGTTATAAGTGACATTCAGGCAGTCAATGGCGAGCAAGGCTGTCATCGCTATATCATCAGTAACTGCCATGGACCGATTGATATGGCGCGAGCCTATGCCCTGTTCCAGCTCTGCGGTTGGCAGGGAAAACCACTAAGCGTCGATATAGTTCCTCTATTTGAATCCATCAACGATCTACGTAGAGCAGGCGAGTACATGCAGCAAATATACGCCAACCCGGTGTATAAAAAGCATCTAAGCGAGCGCGGCAATCGTCAAACTGTAATGTTGGGTTTTTCCGACGGAACCAAAGACGGCGGCTATTTAATGGCCAATTGGGCTATCTATAGAGCGAAGGAAGATCTCACCGCCGTTTCCCGCAAGGCCGGAATAGAAGTGACCTTCTTCGATGGTCGCGGTGGCCCTACTGCCCGTGGTGGAGGCAATGCCTATTTATTCTACGCCGCCTTGGGCAAAAAAATTGAGAGCAATCAAATACAGATGACCGTGCAGGGCCAGACCATCAGTTCCAATTTCGGAGTAAAACCAGCAGCCCAACATAATCTAAGCTTGTTATTGGCGGCCGGCTTGGAAAACAATCTTTATGACCGCCCGGAAAGAGAGCTCACTACTCAGCAGAGCCAACTGATCCAAACACTTGCCGAAGCCAGTCTGGAAAAATACGAGTCCTTAAAACAGCATGATTTATTTCTTCCCTATCTCGAAGAGATGAGTACTCTGAACTATTACAATATGACCAACATCGGTAGTCGACCGGCAAAACGTGGCGATAGCACTGAATTGAAATTCGAAGATCTGCGTGCGATTCCCTTCGTTGGTGCCTGGGCTCAGTTAAAACAAAACGTTCCTGGCTACTATGGCTTGGGTACCGCCTTGCACGCGCAGGAAGCTGCTGGCCAACTTGAGCACTGTATACAACTTTATAAGGATTCTGGGTTTTTCCGTGCGCTCATCGCCAACAGTATGCAGAATTTGGCTAAAACCAATTTCCAGCTAACCCGTTATATGGAAATGGATGAAAGATTTGGCGAATTCTGGAAGATGATCTTTGCAGAGTACCAGTTGACTCATACCATGGTGTTAAAAGTAGCTGGGCAAGATTTTCTATTGCAGGACAATCCACGTGCTCGACTAAGCATCGAACTTCGGGAGAGAATAGTGCTTCCGCTACTAGTCACGCAACAATTTGCTCTCATGAAAATTCATGAACTGCGAAACGAAAACGAGGCGTTAATAGACGACTATGAGAAAATGGTTGTGCGTTCGCTGTACGGAAACATCAACGCTTCAAGAAACTCCGCATAGCAATAACTCAGGCTTAGTCATTTCTTACTAACTCTGTGAGCAGGACCATTATCGCCTGTTTCTTTGCATCTCCAACCAGGAGCTAAGCATAGTGGTTACGAATGCAATGTCTCCGGTATTTTGCGAGTTATGGCCTATTCCCGGCAGCGTAACCAGAGTCAAATCTCGCCCCATGGACTCCCAGGTATCATTCAGCGATTGATTCACGTAGGCACCGTCATCCAAACCGTGAAACTCTAATACCGAAACCTGCAGTGGTACTATAGGCGATTCATCAACCATCCAGGGCGGCTTGGGATAATAGGCTCGGTAGTAGTTCAGCATGGCTTCGTAATCAGAGCGTTGATAGGCCGCCAGATAACGTTCATACCAAACCGTCCCCTGATGACTCTGCGCACGCCGCTGCGCATCCATACCACCGAGGTCTCCCTCGGTGGTGGTGAATCTGGCGATATAGGCACTGCGCTGTTTCTGTTCGTTGTTTAGGGCCATCTCCCGTTTGCGGGATCGCGGATGGGGACGATTGAAAATCACCAGATTTTCTGTCAATTGCGGATAAGCCTCGGCGAAAGACCAGGCGATTATGCCACCCCAGTCATGGCCAATAATAGTGGCCCTCTCGACTCCTAGATCGTTGATTACTGCTGCCACATCGGCTGTAAGATGGGGAATCTCGTAATTTTCTACGCCTTTGGGTCTATCGCTGCGGTTGTAGCCACGCAGGGAAATCGCAGCTACCCGATAGTCTCCAGCCAAGGCCGCCATCTGATAACGCCAGTCGTACCACTGATTTGGAAAGCCGTGAATAAACAGTAGTAGCGGTCCTTCACCCAAACTCACATAGTGAATTTTTACGCCGTCATTATAGGCATAGCCATGCTCAACCAAATCGTACAGTTCATCTACATCTACCTGGGCAGTGGCCGGAGTAACTAACAATAAAGACAAAAATAAAGTGGCTATAGCGAATCTGGACATTAAAAGTCTCCCTATGAACTCATAAGCTGCTGACCAGCTAGAATAAGCGCAGCACCCGAGGTAGTCTAGAACTGGGAGAACCCAACTAACAGATTTAGCCGCCTGCCAGGCCTGAATCTCTTTGCAACGCAGGAGCAGACCCAATACTATGCAAAGCGATCGAAAGCTGGTGACAGCTATTCACTCTATCAACAGGAGAAGTTTATGAAATTCAACGGGTTCTTTAAGCCTCTAAAAATGGCACTGCTTATTTGCTTTTCCATAACAGCAATAGGTCAGAGTAATTCACAGGACAAAGAAAAACAGCTGGATGTGACTGCTGCGCTATTCAAATGCCTGAACGAAATGACCAAGTCAGGAAGCGGTGCCTTTTTTGTAGATAATATGCTCGGCGAGCTTGAGGCTACCGTGGCCGTCGCCAATTCAGACACAGGTGGAGAGTATCCATCTGGCTCGTTGATTTCATTAGTTCCTACCGAAGTGATGATAAAGCACGAATCTGGTTGGAACGAAGCCACCAATGACTGGGAATTCTTCGAACTCAATGTTTCTGAGCAGGGATCGGAAATCGCCGTACGCGGAACCACGGAAGTGGTTAATCGATTCGGCGGCAACTGCTTTGGCTGTCATGTATTAGCCAGGCCCGAGTGGGATCTAATCTGCGGCACAGACCATGGCTGTGCTCCACTTCCTATTGATCGTGAAACCATAGCCAACATCCAGAACAGCGATCCACGCTGCATAAAGGAGAACTAGAGGTTTTCTCGCCGGCTAAACTGGGAGTTGTCAGACCGGACTCGCGGTTTTGTCGCAGCCCAGAGTAGACTCGGCTTTTCAGAGAACAGCCGCTTTGAAAGATTATGAACAATCTGGAATACTCTGTCGCTCGTTACCCATCAGCGACTAATAATAACCTAAGCGAAACCCAAGGTAAGTTGAACATGTACTATCTAAAACAACGATTACTTCTATCTATCGGCACTATTCTCATTAGTTTGGTAGCGGCGAGCGCCGTTGCACAGACTGAGTGGCCAGAAGTTGCACCGGCGGAGCCGCCAGCCCACTGGGGAGCTGTTTCTGCCAATTTCGAAGAGATACCATATCCCTATCCCGTGCATTTTCTGGAGCTCAACCGCTTCCAGCAAGACCTACGTATGGCCTATATGGACGTTCCCCCTAGTGGCCGCTCCAATGGACAAACTGTACTCATCCAACACGGCATGAACTTTTACTCTGAAGCCTATACCCCCACAATAAATGCGCTAGCAGCGGCAGGTTTCCGCGTTCTTGCCGTAGACCGCATAGGCTTTGGCAAATCTTCAAAGCCGATTCTGCCTTATAGCTTTAATTTCGTCGCCGCCAATATGAAATCCCTGCTGGATGAATTAGGTATAGAGGAAGTCGCCATAGTGGGTCATTCCATGGGCGGCATGACCGTAAGCCGCTTCGCCATGGTTTATCCGGAAGTCACTACCCATGTGGTCATGGTTAATCAGATCGGCCTAACCGATCAACGTCAGAGTCGCCCCTGGAGAGACCCTTTTGTTGGCGGCGGAGCTACTACTTACCAATCTATTCTGCGCGGACACCAGCGCTATTTCCCACTTAAATGGCCTCCAGAGCACCTGGAGTTCGTACGCCGGCAGTTCGGTCAAACCATGAGCGGTGAATGGCCCAGGCTGGCACAGGTACGCAGATTGCAAGGGCAGATGCTGTATGACGATCCGGTTGTGTATGACTGGCAGCACATCGAAACCAAGGCTTTGGTTGTCGGCGGTGAAGAAGATGGTCTGGTAGATGACTTTCCAACTCTCGCGCACAACGTTGCCGACCAATTGCAGAATTCAGCAATATTGCTCTACCCTAACGTAGGCCATGCGCCGCAGATTGAGATTCCAGATCAGTTCCATGCCGACCTGATTCGGTTTCTGAAATCTGATCCAAACGATCCTGCCAGTAACTGGAAGTAAAAACGAGATTTAGAGTCAAAAAAGACAGGTCGGAATTATTAAAGGTCAATCACGATATTAGTAATTTCGTTCTGTCCCATCCCTCTCACTTACCAGCTTCCTACCCACTGGAGCCAGCAGTTTCATGCATCGGAGTCTCTGTTTCCCTGCTGCCATTTTTATTTCCGGTGGCGAATCGCTCTACCTCAGATGCTTGCAGTATATCTCCGAAATATATACCTTGCCCTTCGGTAGCACCGCAATCGTATATGAATTTAAGACATGCCTCGGTTTCTATGCCGTCCACGCAAGTCGCCAATCCAGCCTTATTACAAAGGGAGATTAAGGTGCTGACATTAAATTCCGCTTCCACGTCTTCTGTCACGCGCCTAACAATATCACGACTAATTCTAAGCTCAGTAAATGGCAGGTGGAGCAGCTTGTTAAGATCCGAGGAATCAGACCCGATGGTTTCTATTGATACCTTAAATCCTTTTATTCTCAATCGCGTAAGAAAATCCAAAGCTGCTGTTGAATTTGAAAGAGCAGCCTTTTCACTAATTCCAAATGTCACTCGATTGGGCGAAATCCCGCATTTATCCACTTCACTGGCGAGAAAACCGGGAAGCGTATGGTCTATGATCATTGCGTCATCAATATTGATAACAATACCTATATCAAGCCCACGACTCGACCATCCGCTATAGGTCTCTAATGCTTTATCCACTACTACATGACAATATGTCTTGATCAAATTAGCAGCTCGTATCTTAGGCATGAAGATTCCCGCCGATTGCGGAATAGCTTGCTTGCCGACCCAATTAACATGGGCCTCTACACTGGCAATAGCAGACCCTGCCAGGGACCGAATAGCCATTCTCGGTCGATAGCTAAGCACAAACTCTCCTGCTCCCAAAACGTTCTGAAATTCCTGGGTGGTGAACTTGGATGACGGTTCTAATTCGTTCTTCAAGGCTGTTTGAATATCTTCAATTAAAAAAGGTTTGGCAAGCGTACCTGCGATATTCAAATTACACTGCTTACCCACTTCACTTGCGGATTTCAGAATCGTTCCATCAATTCCGCTGATAAGGAATATTTTGGACTTACAACCCATATCAGCGAGGAAATGAAGCACTTCCACTCCATCGTATCCCGGCAAGCATAGGTCTAAAAAAATGACGTCTGGTTTAAAGTTACGAAATGTCTCTCCAATCGACTCATGGTCATTTACGCAGTTCACAGAAAAATCCATCTCTTCTGTGACATGTTTTATGAAGTCTGTAATACCTTCGTCATCGTCTATTACCAGTAACTTAGGTGGGAATGTGTTCACAAATTCAGCTTTCATGATGCCGCCCTATCAATTAAAGAGTGGACTACCTTTGGTAGTTCGTTAGTATCGTAAGGCTTTGGCACACATACAACATTATCGAGTTTCGGAATACCGTTCTTGATCGCATTTTCAGTATATCCGGTGACCAGAAGAATTGGAGCATTAGGATTTCTACTGAGTATTCGTTTTGCCATTTCTATGCCGTTCATGCCGCCTGGCATTACAATATCTGAAAACACTAAATCGATTTCTGGATGGTCAATGAACTGCTTCAATCCGGAATTTCCATCTCTTGCTGTAACAACCTCGAAGCCCGCATCCACGAGCATATGCGCTGCAACGCTTCTAACATTGTCGTCATCCTCAACCACCAGGATGGTGCCCTGATATTTGACTTGAGGGAGGTTTTTAACTTCAGTTAGCGACTTAGTACTTTTGACACTATCCTTATTAGCGAGAGGCAGAAATAACTTGAACGTTGTACCAACTCCAATTTTGCTGTCGACAGTTATATTTCCACCCGACTGCCTTAAAAAACCATACACCATGCTTAGCCCTAAGCCGGTTCCTTCATCTCTTTTCTTGGTGGTGAAGAATGGCTCAAATACATGGCTTTGCGTTTCTTGTGACATACCAATGCCCGTATCTTCCACTTTGAGTTCAATACATTCCTCACTTCTTGGAGCGCCCTCCTCCGCGTTTAAATACCACAGGGATTTGACCTTGCGCAGCGATATCGCCAGTCTGCCACCATCGGGCATTGCATCTTTGGCGTTAACACAAAGATTGAGTAACGCGTTCTCTAACTGGACGCGGTCAGTCATGCCAATACACACTTCGTTGTCGAGATCTAATTCAAGCGTAATCTCCTCCCCCAGAATGCGTTGTAAAAAACTCCGGTAATCCAGTAATAGCTCGTTAATGCTTTCCGGTGCCAGTTTTAAAGCCTGCTCCCTTGAAAAACCAAGTAGACGATTCACCAGTTCCGCACCGTTTCTTGCCGCGATCATTACTTTGTTCAACAGATCAACGTCTCGACCCTCGGCGTTTCTCTTGAGGAACTGAATATTTCCCATAATCACAGTTAGCAGGTTATTAAAATCATGAGAGACTCCACCTGTTATTCGCCCAATCGCTTCCATTTTTTGCGACTGGCTAAGCAGAGCTTCCATCTCCCTCTGCCTGGAAATATCTGAGAAGCAAATCACTGCTCCTATCACCTTGCTTTCTTTAACAATGGGCCAACAGGAAAAACGCACCGGCAGAACCAGTCCGTCCTTGCCGACGAATTCACTATGCATGCCGGTCATCGATTTTCCATCTAGATAGCACTGAGAAATAGCCGTGGTCGATTTTATAAAAACCTCAATGTCTCCTCCACGCCGCCTAACTAGCCTCTGCGCTTTATCTCCGAGAACTTCGTCTTCACGATAGTTGAGTAAGTTCAATGCCGAAGGATTTATAAACGTGATCTTTCCAATGCTGTTTATCCCATAGATTCCTTCTTCAATAGAATCCAAAAGCAGCAATCTTTCTTCGGCTGCTGCTTGAAGCTTCCTGTCAGCGCTTTCATTTTTCATCAGCAACTCTTGTTCCCGAGTTCGTCGCTGGGTTAACTCTCCTTCCTTTCTTTTTAATTTATCTTCGTCCCGCACAAGTTTCGATTTGAGAGAAACATTCTGCAGTTGTAGAACGATGCCTTTATTTAGGTCTTTTCCTATATGCAAACCGAGTGGAACAATGAACGCGATATAGCATAAAAATGCTCCGGCAAGTGTTAGGGATATATCAGACCCAGAGGCAACCAGGGAAACAGTAGTTATTAAAACAGGCGGCACGGAGAAAAACGCAAAAAGCGTCTTTAGTATCGACAATGAGGCCGCCGCTCCCGCTACCACACCACAAATCCAAAGAACTACCATTCCCATTTGTATGAAACTTGGATTGGCTGGCAGAGTAAACCAGGCACTTCCCCATATAACACCCGAAATGGCCCCGCCGTAAAGCAAAAAACGCCAACGAGACTCAAGCGTAGACATGAGTTTCGGATGTCTATGATGACGATAGACTAATACACCTCTGGTGAGAGTGACGGAAACCAGCATCGCACACCAAATGAAAACTCTGGGACTACCGGTGGACATAAATAAGGCGATAGCCAAGTATGTCCCAACTACAATATCTGATAGGAAAATTAGCGGCAAGTGCCTAAATACGGCATGCACTTGTGCTTGTCGAATAATTTTAGTGTCTAGATCAGAATCAAGATCAAGGTTAAAATTCGTCGGCTCATCAAAAGGAAATATATATTTTGAAAATAGGTTTGTCTTCATGTAATTCCATAACGCCATCATGTAGAAAACTATTACTACTCAATTCTAAGACTGATCAAACCGCTTACATTTTTCCAACACCCCGCACCCTATCTTGGCGGCTCCGGAAATGGTTTCTTTACGCAAAGTCAATTAGCAGGCAACACAAGTCTACAGCCCCTTCTCATCTTAATATGTAATCCATCTTGTAGGAGAATCGGAAAATAATGTGAGATAGTTCTCCTAACCAGCAGAAACTTGTTGCTGGCAGGTTCTTCTATGTATTTATGAATTACTGCTTTAGTAGAAGCGAATTTCTGTCGTAGCATTAATGTTAGTCAAAAATACGTCAACGCTATAGCTGACAAACAACGACTGAGTCTAATTTTTGCCATTGTCACGTATCCAGTTGACATCTATGTAGGTAGTTTCTCACGCTTTACTTGGTGGCTTAAGAATGAGTTACGTAGGGACCTATCTAGATCAGTTGATAGAAAAGAAGAACCTCAAGTCTGATAGCGACCTAGCTAACTACTTGCAGATTTCTCGCCAACATTTGAGCAGAATTAGAATTGAAGGCGTCCTGAGCGAAGAAAAATGCCTAATAGTTGCCAGTGAACTAGATATCAACCCACTCGAATTGCTTTCCTACATGCGCGCAAAAAAAGCCAAGTCTGAAGAAGCGCGGAAAATCTGGATGGAATTACACAAAAAAACCAAACGTGTAAAGGCCTACATACTGCTTAATAGCAACTCATAACCTGACAACAGAACCTCTAGGAAATTCAATTTTATGATAACTAGATATTCAAATAGTACTAATCTGACAAAATAGTGGAATATCCAACTAAGTCCTTATTTCACGTATAATCATCCCGCCTTAATCTGAGGGGATCGAGGATGAGAAACTATTTCTTCAGGTTCCGGGCGTGGCGACCAGCACATTATTGCCCTGAGCTAGCAGTAGGTGTACGCTGTCCTTTCCAGAGTCCTCTATTTCTCAGTATCTTGGGAGTTTGGAGTAAATTAAGAAACACTAGAGCCACCGCAAAGCAGTTAATTGAATCCGTAGGTATTGTACTCTCTACATGCACCGGTAGTTTCTGTTGCTCAGGCAGTGTCGCAACCTTGGCATGCGTAATATCGGAAACCGATCTGGTTACCACCTGAAGACTGGCAAGGCCCTATGGAAAATTACAATTTGGATGCACAGAAGATTTACCAGGAAAAAGTAAATTCTGTCTTCGCGCAACTTCCAATAGTCTTACGGACAGATGTCATTGCCGGCACAATGCTCTTCGTCTTTGCTGTATTCATACCCCAAACTCAAAACCCATTTACTTATTATTGGTTTGTAGTTCTCCTACTGGTAAATATTGTTGGTTTCATCGGTAACCATCATTATAAAAAGCTAACAAGCCAGCCTGAAAATACTAAGTCACGCGAACGATTTCTGATGCTAACCGCCCTTCTGTCAGGTTTGCTCTGGGGCAATACCTGGGTAATGGCTCCGTTTAGTGCTGAGGCTTTACTACAAGCACCTAAGGGAGCGTCGTTGCTTTGGGCTTGTGCAATGTTGGCCAGTGCTGTGATCAACCTGTCCACTATTAGGAAACTTTTCTTTTGTTTCGCAATACCTACGATTTTCTGCCAAGTGGGCTTTTTGCTTTATCATGGCTCTGAAAGAGACCTTCAATTAGCTTCCGCACTACCTTTAGTTCTCGTATTCATTTCCTTCTTAGCTATGCGAGTAAATGTCGATCTAAACCGAGCTATCAAATTGAAGCTGCAGAACAAGCTGTTGGATGCTGAGTTGCGAGAGGAAAAAATAGAACTGGAGCTGCGCAAGGAAGAGTTGTTCAAAAGAATAGAACGGGAGAAAGAACTACTCGCAGAAAAGATCGATGTAGATAGCAAATTAGCCATGGCAGCGAAAGAGAAACTGCTGCTACTCGATGCGGTGGGCGAGGGCATATTTGGGGTAAATAGTGCGGGGAATATCAGTTTCGTGAATGCAATGGCATTACAGCTTTTACATTACGAAGAGGCTGAGGTCATTGGAAAGAATGCTTTGGAAACCCTGTCTCGGAGCAACAGCAAAACTGGCAAAGAAGCTGCCACCCGACTTTCAATAAATGCCTGCCTGCTTCAAGGCAAGCCAGTTCAATCCGTCGGTGGGGTATTCTGCGGAAAAGGCGATGTAATCATTCCAGTTACATTCTCTTGCAGGCCTATTTCCGAAGACGGGGCTTTGATAGGCGCTGTGGTCAGCTTCTTCGACATGACTAAGCAATTGGAAATGGAAGCGAAACTGCTGCAATCGCAGAAAATGGAGGCAATAGGCCGCATAACAGGCGGCGTGGCACATGACTTCAATAATCTTCTAACAGTCATCATGGGTAACCTGCAGTTTCTGAAGCGTCGATTGACCAGCGACGGACGGTTGGGGGAAACGGAAATAATCGATAATCTGGTAAAGGCCGCTAAAAATGGGGCAGATCTCAATAAACGCCTACTGAGCTTCTCCAAGGAGCAAGCTCTGTTGAGCAAAGCGGAAGACATCAATAGTTTACTAACAGATATGGAAGGGTTTCTCTATGGTGTGTTAGGAGAGGACATAGAACTTGAACTAAGTCTTAGTGAGGAGAGCAACACTGTCAAAATCGACCGCACACAGTTTGAAAACGTCATTGTTAATCTCTGTGTCAATGCCAAGGACGCCATGCCTAAGGGCGGGAAAGTCACTATTCGTACACGCAACATCCAACTCACGGAACCTCCTTCATCAACTCCAGTAAAGGCTGGTGCACAAGAATATGTAGAACTCACTGTCACCGATAATGGCATGGGTATTCCGGCCGAAATTCAGGACAAGATCTTCGACCCATTTTTTACAACAAAGGCCATGGGCGAGGGCTCCGGTTTCGGCCTGAGCACGGCTTTTGGCTTCCTGCAGCAATCCGGTGGGAATATTACCGTTAGAAGCCGGCAGGGTGAATGGACTACCTTCACTCTGCACATACCTCTGGCGAATGAATTGCTTAAATCCAGACAGCAAGAAACTTCCTCTGAAGATTTGCAAGAACAATACAACGGGACGATTCTGTTAGTCGAAGATGACTCAGGCGTCAGGGATGTCGCTGCTCAAATGCTGCTGGAAGCAGGCTTTAAGGTCATCGCAGCAAACGATGGCAACTCTGGGTTAGAACGTTTTAATAATAACCCGGGAATTGATCTGGTTTTTTCCGACATCATGATGCCCGGCGGTATGAATGGCATCGACATGGCAAAACTGATATTGAAAGAAAAACCCAGGACCCCAATTCTACTAGCCACTGGCTACACTCAGCAAATTTTGAAAGACAAAATCGAAGAGTCAGACAATATCACCTGCATTTCGAAACCCTACGATACGAACAAGCTGCCAGAGCTGATTAATTCAATGTTGGTTATAGCGTAACTATCGCCGAGCTAAAGCTGCCCTCGGGGAGAAATTTCCCGCAGATAAACTTCGAACCAATCGCGCCCCTATGACTAATTTTGAATTCACTTTAGGGAATTGATTAAAATTTAATCCCCCCCCCCCTTTCAATACCTTCTTTCACCGCACATACACCGACCAACCTGGATACTGCACGTCAACTAAATAACTGACACGAGCATCTGCGTGGAAATGGGTTTGTCACGTAGATAGATGACGAACTTGTGAGTGTTTTCCTACAAGTTTGCTTGCCCAATACGAATTGGCTTGCTTAGAGAACTGCCGTGACGCGCTGATCCGGAAGAAATACGTAAAACCTGATAGCGACTCAGTTTAAAAATTTGACTCTGTCCAAAAGACCGACGAATGCAGAGAGATCAAGTCGCAGGCAATGAAACTTACCACGCCAATGCAGGCCCTTGAGAACAAACCCATGTCGAGTTCAAACCCCTCGCTAAAAACCAACTTTATGATTGCTTTAGGGTTTTTCTGTGCTGCTATGGGGAATGCCCAAGCAGGCAGCTTCACTAGCACGTTAACAGTATAGAAGAACTGACTTTCGCTGACACTAGTGTCTTACTAGTTGGAGGCAGTGCATTCTCCTCCATTGCAGATGCCAACGCAGCAGCGAGCAACGGCTCAAGGCTGGACTTTCATTAACGAGATGACATCACTGTCCTGTACTGCCCGAGGCATTCAATCCGCCTTCGGCATTGGTCAGTTAAGCACTCTCAACTCGTTGAACTTGTCCAGCAATCAGTTGACCACTATTGATGTGAGCGCGCTGTCTTCTTTGCAACAGCTGACGCTTATCGATAACTCCTTTTCACAAACCGCTATCAGCTATCTTGACAGCATTCATGGTGCCAACGGGCTTGTGGTTACGCGGGTAATTCCCGTTGCCATCATCGAAGAAGAAGCCGTTGTGGAAGAACCCACTGCCAGTGAGGAAGTTACCGAGGCTGCCGATGCTATCGATGATGAGATTACAGACATAGCGATACCCGATGACGGCGCAGAGGTCTCACCGGAAACTGCCGATGCCATCGTCTTTTCTGGAACTTTTGGTTTTGACGATGTCACCGAAAAAGAAGCAGGCTCTGATAATGTTAGCGAGTTTACACTGAATACTCCCCAGGGAACTGACCCTTCGGACTTAGACTATACCTATACGGTAGATTATCCCGACGGCAGAACTCAGAATATTGCCCCCTTTGTTGCCGATGACAGCTTCTTCGATTCTCTGGGTTCACGCGGGCTCAAATTCAATACTTCACGAAGTAACGGAGTGGTAACGATCACAGATGCAAATACTGCAGCTACCACCCGCTTCAGACCCGACTATTTTGTAACCCCACTCGATGCCTCCGGTCAGGCTTTTCTAGAAGAAAATGCAGACCCGGCTGGAAGTAATAGACAATGCGGCTAAGGGCACTTATTCTGCTAAGGCAACTTTATAGTTCTACGGTTGTTACAAAAACGCCAAAAAACCCACAGGAGCAGATAATGAATAAAAGAAAATCTATGATTTCTGTTGGTGTTGCGATAGGCCTAGGCTTGTCAATACCCCCCGTCGCCAGCGCTCAGGACGACTCCATCGAGCAAATTATTGTAACCGGCTCGTTCATACGACGTGACAATTTCGACTCAGCGTCGCCCGTTGAAATTATCACTCAAGAGGATATTGTTGCGGAGGCAACTCCTTCACTTGGGGAAATTATTTCCAACCAGACCATGAATTTTGGCTCTGACATCAGAGCTAATGGCTTCGGTCGTCGATTCCAGGAAGGCAATAGCACTAATGCTAACCTGCGCGGGCTGGGATCAGGCGCTACCCTGCAATTGGTGGACGGAAAGCGTAGTTCCTCCAGCAACCTGAATAACTTCCTTCCGCAAATTGCCATAGGCCGTGTCGACATTCTTAAAGATGGCGCTTCGGCACTTTATGGTTCCGATGCCGTGGCTGGTGTGGTCAATGTCATTACACGAAATAATTTCGAAGGTAATGAACTTTCATTGTTCCGCACAGAAGACAGTCGTGGTGATCATGCAGAAGACGTTATCGAATTCATCCACGGTGCTTCTTCAGATCGAGGCCACTTCACCATTGCCCTGGGGTTTCGGGACAGAAGTGCATTAAAACAGGGTGATCGAGATGACTATGTATTCCCCAGAGCCTTTGCCAGGTCTAATGATGGCAACCCAGGCTCCTACCGCGTTCCCAATCGAGGCGCGGACGGCCTTTTAACTGGTACGACTAGTCAATTGGCCGACCCTGGTTGTGGTGTTGACAACGGGCCCGGCGGCACCAATGAAGCTGCTTATCGAAACAATATCAGCGGCCAGCCTAATGCTACCGGTACTACCTGCCAGTTCTACTTCGGTGAATGGTTCAACTATGTAAATGACAACAAGCAAGCGTCTCTGTGGACCAACTACGAATATGAACTCAACGATAGTCTTAGCTTTGAAGGCGACTTTATGTTTTCCAAGCAGGATGCGCACGGTCGCAGCTCTAACTCCAACCCCGGTGGCCGCGTCGACTTGCTGCCAACTATCCCGGGCGAACACCCGGGCAACCCCTATACGGCCATGGCTGATCGGGGTAATGGCTTGGAGCCAATCTATGCGCAGGTAGGCCCGGATGGACGAGCGTTACGTGATGCCAGTGGAGCAGTTCAATTGTCGGCAGACCCGTTCAACCCTTCCAGCGGCATTTCCTTCAACGAAGACGTTGTTGCCTCTAATTTGCGACTATTTGGTAAGTTGGGAAATCAACCCGACCAGGGCCGCAACTCGGATGGATCGCACACAGCTGAGCATACTTTCAGCACTACGAACTGGCGTATAGGCGGAACTCTGGAATGGGAAATACCCAGCTCAAGTTGGATTGCCAGTTTGAGTTCTTCCTATCAAAGAACTGAGTCAATCATTCGCGGGAAAAACGCTGACCTGCGTGCAGTTCAGGACGGCGTAGTTGGCAACCTTGGTATATCGGGTGACGCATGGTACAACCCGTTCTCGACCGTTGCCTTTCAGTGCACCAACCGAATCTGTGCCAATACCGGCACACCGCAATTCGATAATACCGACGATGTGGTGAATACGGTAGATGTTGTCTATGACACCCTCAGCGATCAGAGTCTGTTCTTGCTGGAAGGTCTGGTGACTGGTGATCTTTTTGAGATACCAGGGGGTACGGTCGCTGCAGCGTTCGGTGTTAACACGCGTTATTTCGAAACCGAGAACGATCAGCCCAATATCGCAAACCAATGTAATCGCTGGATCAACGGCTGCGCTTTTGATTTCACCGCCGATAGAACCGTTGACTCAGCCTTTTTTGAGATCGCAGTGCCAGTTTTGTCCGATAGTGTGGTAGGCGATCTTGAACTAACACTGGCTGGAGGCTATGTGGATTACAGTGATATTGGTAATTCCTTTGATCCGAAGATCGCATTTAGATGGCAGCCCCATGAATACGTGGCGGTACGTGGTTCTTATTCAGAGGCTTTTATTGCACCGACTCTGAACGACTTGTTTGCGCCGGCGGTATCGTTCCTGCAAACAGTAGATGATGCCATCGGTGGCGATTTGGGTACATTTAAGACCACTACCAACAGAGGTAATCCTGATCTAACGTCAGAAACTGCTGATATTTGGAACGTGGGTTTTACAGTTACCTTCCCGGTATTTGGTGGCGATCTGAGTTTTGGCGCTGACTATACAGAGTTCGATTTTGTGGATCGTATCGCCTCAACTACTGCGCAGAACATCATTGATGATGATTTTGCGGCTTTTACAGCCAGTGGTCGCGATGCCAACAATCCATCGGATATCGCCTCCTGGGTAAATGGCCTAAGCTCACCCAATCTGCTCAGAAACCCAGCTTCGGGTGACTTACTGGAGATTTTTGTTTCCGACATAAACTCGCAGTCTATGAACGTGACGTCGATTGACTATTATCTCTCGTACAACTACACCACTAATGATTGGGGCGATTTTCGATTCAATCTGAGTGCAACGCAGATGGATGAGTATCTGTTCGATATCACTCCTACCCTGCAAGACGATGCAGTAGGCAAACAGAATGACACCATCGGTTCGGTTCCGCCGATACCCGAATGGAATGTTCGCGCCTCGCTGAATTGGAACTACAATAACCACAATGTCATGTTAGCCGCTCGCTATACCGATGAGATCAGCTTAAACGGACTCTCATCGGGCTTGAACGGTCTAGCAGCTGCAGGCAGATTCAGCACGCTGGCGTTTCTGGGCTTCTGTGACCTCCCTTCCTGCTATAGAAATATAGTTGATGCGGAGACCTTGGTCGATCTGACTTACAGTTACAATTTCGAAGATCTTCTTGGTACCGGAAGAAGAACCAGACTGGAAATTGGAGCTCGTAATCTGCTTGATGAACTTCCCGATGTGCAGATGACTCTTGGTGGTATGGACACTTTTATAAGTGATCCGCGCGGACGGATGATTTCTTTCCGCATCGTGCAGGATATCTAAGATGTCTTGATCATTATGTTTCTATAATGGAAAAAGAGGAGCTTTGGCTCCTCTTTTTTTACTGAGTCCGATCACATTCTGTCAAGATAGTAAATTCAGCATACTCTGGCGACACTCAGTAGAGAAATTTTTGCAATATCGATACCGGGTACGCCGATTGACATATCAATCTCCATTCCCGCTTTAAGGGTTTTCAACTTGGCCGCTAAGCAGCAAGAATGCAAATGCCTGGCAAGGGTGGGGATGGTTCATTGCATCAATACCCTATTGAGTCACATTTTTTTTGAAACAAAAACAGGACAGCCTAAGCCACCCTTTCCGTCAATCACATCAAACCTCAGTGCGTATTGCCACCGTGGCCTTCGTCCCAACCTGGCAGCGCCAGAGTCGTCAGGCTGCTTCCAGTTTGCAACAAGATGAACTGATGGCCCTCGTGCACATAAGTCATCATGCCATAACGAGCGACAGCTGGAGTTTCAATTTTTCCTAACTGTTTTCCTGTGGCTTTATCGACGGCGAACAGTGCGGGTGTGCCATCGCTTGTCTGTGAGGCATACATCAACATCGTATCGGTAACCGCCATGACTGCGTGGGCACCGGTACCAGTGTTACCGATATCGATTCCCTGTAGCGCAGGGTTATTCAGATAACGATTCGGCGTTTCGCCAACCGGGATGTACCAGAGGTGCTCACCCGTGTTCAAGTCGATAGCAGTAATACGGCTATAAGGCGGCTTGAATAAAGGAATACCTGCCGGATGACGTGGGCCACCGCGTCCAGCGCCAACGGCATACTGCGCCAGGGTTGTGCCGGTAGGTGCTTCGTACTGCGTGTCTGCCTCGGCACCGGAAACCATGATGCGCGAAGAGCAGTTTTTAACCGAAGTGACATAGATAATGCCGGAAGTTGGATCCGCAGCGGCTGGACCGTTGATGTTAGTACCACCGACGTCGCCCGGGCACCACAATGCACCGAGCTTACCTTCGTCGTTGTCTCTATGCAGAGGCGGCTGAAAGAAAGGACCGTAGTCGTAATCAGCCAGTGCTTCTATGGCTTGCTGACGCAGCTCAGGGGTGAAGTCTACCAACTCGTCCAGTGTCACTTCCTGTAGCTCATAGGCAGCAGGCTTGCTTGGAATTGGCTGCGTAGCCGCTAATTTTTCACCGGGAATCTTTGACGCTGGAACTGGTGTTTCAACGATAGGCCACAGAGGCTCACCGGTTTCCCGATTAAAGGCATACAGATTCGCCTGCTTGGTCGCCTGAGCAACAGCAGGAACCTTGCGACCATCGATAGTTACATCCAACAGAATTGGAGCCGTTGGGGTATCGTAGTTCCAGATATCATGATGCACTAATTGGTAGTGCCAGGCGCGTTCGCCAGTATCCACATCTAATGCGATCAGGCTGGTACTAAACAAGTTGTCACCTGGGCGGAAGCCGCCGTAGAAATCAACCGTTGCACCGTTAGTAGGAATATAGACCAAGCCTAACTCTGGATCGGCGGACAAAGGCGCCCAGGAAGAGACATCTCCCGTCCACTGCCAGGCATCGTTTTCCCAGGTCTCGTGACCGTACTCGCCGGGCTTGGGAATTACATTGAATTTCCACTTGAAGGCACCGGTCACGGCATCATAGGCGAGGATATCGCCAGGGATATTTTCAATTCGTGACTGGTGGTAGCCCTGCTCGGCTGAGTTGCCAACAATGATGGTTCCGTTCACCACAATCGGTGGCGAAGAAGAGGTGATATAACCCGTTTCCAATGGAATGCCATCGTAGGGATCAAAGGGATGACCCAGGTCAGCCAATAGATCGACCACACCTGTTGTTGGAAAACCATCAACTGCGATTTGACCACCAAAGCCTTCTATGGGTGAACAGGTATCGAAATCCAATGCGGTTAGGAAGAAGGCAGGAGAAACGATATAGATCACTTTCTTACCATCTATCTCAGCGATAGAAACGCCCTTGCCGTAGTCCTTACGCATTGAATATTCGTGTCTATAGGTATTGGGCTCACGATAGGAGCAAATAGTTTCGCCAGTACCAGCATCGGCTACCACCACGTGGCGGCGTGGTCCCGCCACAAATACCAAACGGCCATCCACATAGGAAGGAGTGGCGCGGCCGGACTGA
The DNA here is from genome assembly GCA_021773355.1 of Gammaproteobacteria bacterium. Taxonomy (GTDB): domain Bacteria; phylum Pseudomonadota; class Gammaproteobacteria; order Pseudomonadales; family Pseudohongiellaceae; genus UBA9145. Next base: position 153,395 of record JAJFKE010000038.1, read on the forward strand.
GCATCGAAACTGGAACCATCCCAGACCCAGGCAGCTTCAACTTCATCAAAATTAGAAGCATCGATCTTGTTGGCCGGCGAGAAACGAGTGTGAGCATAATCGCTTCCTAGTGTTAACCATTCAACAGTGTCTTGCGCATTAGCAGTACCGATAAAGGTAGCGCAAAGCAGCATCAGAGCGGCGATAAATTTGATTTTCATTAGTTAGTATCCTCAATGGATGGATGAGACTGATTACGCCCTTCTCGGCTTAAAGATTGTCGCAAAAAAGTAAATAATCTTATAAAATTCAATGCATTAACTATCCTTCAAAAATCAGAAGGAGATGAAGAATAGCGCAGCTGAAAATCCAAGTCTAGAAACAAGATGTAACGGTTTTATACACAAAACTTCCTTGATATGCGGGCTTTCTTTGCTACGGAATAGTGGGGGTATATATGGACGCTCCGTTACGACCCTGCTGCAACGAATCCTAAATAGCCATTCGGCAATTAGCTCGCTGGGAGAAGTGCAGGAATTAGCCTGCCGTGAAGATAGTTTCCAAAACCAAATCTCCGACGGTACTGGATGAGTAGCTAATTTCACTAGCCAGCCAGCAAAGTATGTCTTCAATAGCTGAAATCTATCTAAAAATTCTGGGTAACAGCTTGGAACCCGGCAAACTGTTTATCGACAAAATGCCCGTAAATTTTCTCTGCGTAGAGTTTATTCTAAATACCTTGCCCAAGGCTAAAGTAATATGCCTGAGGAGAAATCCGCTTGATACCTGCTTGAGCAAATATCGGCTGCTATTTGCTCTGAATTTTTCATACTAAAATTGCCACTATGATCTGAAAGATACCGCACTGTGCATCAGCGAATTCGATAGTCTGATGACACAGCGGCAATCACTCTTCGCGAATCGATTTAATCAGGTTTCCTAGGAACCCCTGGCTCTATATTCAGGGACACATATTTGAGCAATGCTGGACTATATAGGTCTGGGTTGGGCACCTACCTGTCTGGAATTTCATAAAGCATCGATGCAGTACCTACAGCGAGTGCCAAGCAAGTTAGGCAACCCTTGTATACGTCGTCTATAGGCAGATGGAAGAAATATGAAAAACAAATGCAGGCCGTTATAAAAGTATTTCAGCAAAATAATATTTCCTAACAATAGTGGCGAAACCAAATTACACAGAGATTTATTGTGAACTAAAGCCAATAGGTGATAGCGGTTTGGCATCAGAACCCAAGACAGGCGTCGCCCCGTACAGTGATTAACGCTGCAACCAAGCCAAGAAAGAAATCATGCCTGACTCCATCATCTCGAAAGATGAAGTGACACTCCACCGCGATTCTTCAAAGATTAATGCCCCTAAGCCCTTTTATCAAGAAATGCTGATTTGGACAGCAAAGGTCGAACTTGGTATAGGGGAGGCATAGGGAGAAAAAGGGGGATAGACCTACTTACTCCACGAGCAGACCAAATAGGTCTATCCTAAATTGCCAATTGTTCCTTTACGGTCCGGTGAAACGCAGATAGCTACTTAGCGCCTCTTGATCGCTTTAGTCTTCACTAGCGATGTATTGCATTTCACCACTTTGGTCAGTGGTGTAGCTTAGTTCGCCCTCATTCGATACCACGCAAACTGCCTTGAATCGTTCGCCGTCTGCAACAACATTTACTTTAATTTCTACATCGTTCCTGCGTTCACGAATCCTTTTTACTTTTCGGCGAAGGTCTTCGCTTTCATGAATCTTAGCAATGTGATCTTTGCAAGCACTAAGCGCGGTACTGGTGGATGATTCGGCTTGCACAGTGCTGGAAAGCAGTGTCAGCGTAGCCAGGGATATAGCTAAAAGTAGATGCTTGCTATTCATTGTAAGTAGCCTCGATTGGTTTAGTTGATTGATAAATGCTGACTGTCCGCTTGCGACGCTGTTGCCAAGTGCTTGTTCAACAAGAACAAGCCCGTCGCTTAAGGTAATAGGAGCAACGGCAGGCCCAGGTACATGCAGTGAAACAGCATGCGCCTAGTAAATTAGATTTGTATTAGCCGAGAAAGTGAGTAGCATATTAGTGATTCAAATAGATGACTATAGCCACCAACGCAACAGCCTGTTGCAGGAATAAACCAGATGAACTGGGACGATCTAAGATTGTTTTTGACTACAGCGGAAGAGGGTTCATTTCGTCAAGCCGCACTGAAATTAAACCTCGGACATACAACACTCTCGCGTCGAATCGAAACACTGGAAAAGAATTTAGGGACAAAGCTCTTCAATCGGCAAAGTCGGGGCTTAGAACTGACTCCGGCTGGAGACGAAATGCTGAGAACGGCCAAACCGGTGGGGCAGCAGTTTAACGAACTACAGGTTCGCATGTTTGGACAGGATCAAGTTCCACGCGGAAATATTAATCTAACAGTACCGTGTCTATTTATTGATTATCTATTACTTGACGCGATTAACGAATTTTGTCAACGCTGGCCAGAAATAACTGTCAATATTAATAGCAGCCTGGAAGTAATGGACCTGTCAACAAAGGAAGCAGATATTGCTATTCGAATGACAAGCAGTCCAGGGGAACAATTAATAGGACGAAAGGTTGGGGTTTTTTGCGAGGCGGCTTACGCATCGCCGGAATATTTGGAAGCCTATATTTCTGATAAAAAGCCTTTTCACCGTTGGATTTCTCCAGGGGACAATTACAAATTTGTCGTGGAATTGAATGATCCATATAAAACTGTTCAGCCGCACCATATACAGTTGGTAGTCGCCGAACCACACACACAAATGTTCTGTGCTGAAAAGAATATGGGCCTGGCTATGTTGCCCTGTGTTATGGCCGACATAAATCCAAATCTGCGAAGAATTAGCAACTATGTGCACAGATCTGATGTCTGGCTACTGGCCCACAAAGATTCACGGGCGAACAAGCGCATGCAATTATTTCGAGAATTTCTGACTGAGGTTTTCGCTGAGAATGAACAAAAAATGCAGGGGTCTAATTAGTCATCGTCGCTGTGCAAACTAATTATTCCACGCACATAGACCGAGTGTACCGTTAAAATTCTCGCCCATTGCATCAGTCGAGACCATTTCCTCGTTCAGTCTAGTGGCACGACCAATGAGCAGAATCGATAAGACCGAGTTGCGGAAAAGGGTTGCCTGGTGCTTTAGTCAATATATCGAACACAATTGGATCGAAAGGCTCAAAATGCAGTGTCAAAAAAGCCCGCCAGGCCTTAGGCGAAGCGGGCTTTTTTGTGCTTTACCCCAACCTCTCACTTTTGCCAAGAAGAGAAGATGCTTAACTAGTGATCATCGCCCCCGGCAACAATCGCGCCGGGTAGAGCCATAGCGGTAAGCTTTGGCCCGTTCTGTAACATCACATATTGGTGACCATCATGTTGATAGGTCATCATTCCATAACGACTCAATTCAGATGTCTCGATTCTGGCGAGTTCCGCACCGGTTTTCTTATCCACAGCGAAAAGATGAGGAGTACCGTCACCCGTAGCACCAGAATAGATCAACATGTTCTTGGTAACCACCATGGTCGCCTTGGCTCCACTACCGGTATTACCTACATCGACACCAGCTAGCAGCGGATGGTTGGCAATATTGTCCGGTGTCTCACCAACTGGTAACACGAACAGGGTATCACCGGTGTTCATGTCGATGGCCTGAATGCGGCTATAGGGCGACTTGGTAATGGGAATGCCCTGAATACGACCGGGACTGGCTGAACGCACTACAGCATAGTCGGCAAAGGTTGTTCCCGTAGGTTGATCCCAACGTAAATCTGCTTCGGCTCCCGGGCCCAATACACGGGCAGTACAACCGGTACTGGAAGTTACATACAAAATACCACTCTCAGGATCAGCAGCGGCTGGCCCGTTAATATTGGCTCCGCCACCACCACCGGGGCACCACAGTGCCGCTGTTTTACCCAATTCATTATCGTAATGCAGAGGTGGATTAAACAAGGGGCCTAGCTCGAAATCAGCAACTGCTGCAATCGCTCGACGGCGCAACTCAGGAGTGAAATCCACTAGATCATCTATCGATATACCCTGTAACTCAAACGGCTCAGGCTTGGTTGGAAACGGCTGCGTGGGAGCCAGTTTCTCGCCTGGTACCTGAGAGGCAGGAACCGGCCGCTCTACCATAGGCCATAAGGGTTCGCCAGTCTCACGATTGAATGCATACACGAAACCCTGCTTGGTAGCTTGGGCAATGGCGGGTACATCACGCCCTTCGATATTCACATCCAACAAAATCGGCGCAGTCGGCGTGTCGTAGTTCCAGATATCGTGGTGCACCATCTGGAAGTGCCATGCCCTCTCGCCTGTATCAGCATCCAGGGCAATAAGACTTGCCGCAAACAAATTGTCACCGGGTCTGAAGCCACCATAAAAATCGATAGTGGCGCTATTAGTTGGTATATAAACCAGATTCAGATCGGGGTCTGCCGATAATGGCGCCCAGGAGGACACGTCTCCGGTCCACTGCCAGGCATCGTTTTCCCAAGTCTCATGGCCGTATTCGCCGGGACGAGGAATCACGTTGAATTTCCATTTGAAGGCACCAGTGGCTGCATCGTAGGCGAGAATATCACCGGGAATGTTTTCGATTCGAGCCTGGTTGTATCCCTGCTCTGCCGAGTTACCCACGATGATAGTTCCGTTGACCACAATCGGAGGCGACGAGGAAGTAATATAACCTGTCTCTAACGGGATGCCGTTGTAGGGATCATAGGGATGGCCCAGATCGGCAAGCAGATCGACTACGCCGCTTTGCGGAAATCCATCAATGGGAACAGGCTGACCGAAGCCTTCCAGCGGAATACCGGTTTCCAGATCCAGCGCAGTAAGAAAGAACGCAGGCGAGGTGATGTAAACCACTTTACGCCCGTTTACCTCGGCGATGGTTACGCCTTTTCCGTAATCTTTACGCATAGAGTATTCATAACGAAATGTTTTTGGTTCGCCGTAGGACCAGATGGTCTCACCGGTCTTGGCATCGATAGCAACAACGTAGCGACGCGGGCCGGCAACGGTAATAATCTTACCATCCACATAACTGGGAGTTGAACGGCCACTGGCGGCATTGAAGCTCGCCCCGTCCCAGACCCAGGCTTCCTCCAATTCATGAAAATTCTCCGGCGTGATCTCATCGACTGGCAGGTAACGGGTGTGCGCATAATCACTTCCCAATGTTAGCCACTCAACGGAATCCTGTGCCAAAGCAAATGAACTGACACAAACCATTAGCGAGACAGTAATTCCCCCGATTACTCTCTTGGCTATTGCAGCTTTCCTAAGATAATTCATTAGCTTGATACCTCATTCGGTTTTAATTTTGAGTTCTCATTCTGCTACCTAATGGCAATCAGCCAACATATTAATGCCATTCGGTCAAAAACCAGCGCAGACTCTCGCGCTGCAGCTAAGTTAATGGATACAGTCATTAGCTGCAACAACATTACCCTGCTAATTTTTAGCTCTAATCCCATTAAAAACTAGGACAGCATACGAATTTCGTGCTGAGGAAAAGGAATCGCAATACTGGCCTCACTGAGTGCGTCCTTAATGCCTTTGGCAGCGAAACGCACCTCATGAAACTTCTCCGTTAGCGCCCAGGCACGAACCGCCAGCGTGATTGCGCTATCGCCGAATTCATCGATACCGATTTGCAGGGCCCTGGCTTGACTCAGGCCTGTAATGTTTGACAATTTGGATTCGATTGCCGCCATGGCTGCATCGGTATCACTGTCATAGGCGATACCCACCGACAATTCCATCACCGTGTCTGCCTGCGAATTGTGAATTATTTCGCCGACTATGTGTTTATTGGGAATGATGATTGTTTCATCGTCCTCGTTGCTGAATAAGGTGTAAGCGAGATGAACTTCTTTAACTACACCGAACACACCCTCTAGCCGAATTGTGTCGCCCACCACAAATGGGCGGCTAAATATAATGCTCAAACCCGCGCCGTAGTTCGACAACAAGCCTTGAACAGCCAGACCAGCACCCAAACCAAGAGCACCCACAGCCGCTATGAATGGAGTGACCTGAATGCCGAGTTTTGGCAAGGCGATCAATACAGCGGAGGCGATGATTGCAATCCGCGCACAGCTGGCAAAGAATCGACTAAGCGTTATATCCAAGGACTTCTTCTCGCACAGGGCGAGTACTATATTGCTAATACGTCTGGCAACGAAGACCCCTAGCATAAACACCACGACGGCGCCAAATATTTGAAAACTGTAATTAAGCAAATAGGCCACTATCATATTGTAGAGGTCGTTCATTTGTTCTAATTCTGCTTGTCCCATAAACTTAGGGAGCCTCTGCCAAGTTAGCAACTTGCGTCGAGAGTGTTAGCGGCTTAACATCCGCCTCATGAACAGAGCAAAAAATTCCATCGCTAGTTATCTACTCTTTTGCCTGCTGTGTGCGTTTCCAATTATTGGTCACTCCGAGGAAATCCAAACCTCTGCTCTTATCGGCACCTGGGGCGGCCCCCTGGTAATAGGCGAGGATGACCTGGGGCTCATATTCACCTTCGCGATGAAAGACGGGAACTACACGGCCTCGATGATTAGTGATGGCTTGGGAATCTATGGCATGCCCGCAGACAGAGTCAGACTTAACGGGCTCTCTCTCACGGTAGTAATTCGTAGACTGGACGTTGAGTTTACCGGGACATTGCGCTTCGACGAATCTGGTGAAGAGCTATTGCGCATCGATGCGAGTTGGTTTCAAGGCAGTGAAATGGTCCCCGTAGTGCTGAGACCCATAGCGGAAGGCAATCTCTAAGCGCCTCAACCTCGGAACAAGCCAAATGCCAGAGGCAGTTTGGAGTTAATCAGAGAGACCCTAGATATATCGACTCAAGTTTCGATTAGCGCGACCCAGGCGCTCGGACAACACCTTCACAATATAGGTGTGCAGCGCAGCCGTTGAAGCCGGAAATCTACGCGACATTTCTTCCAACTTTCCCTTATCAAGTCTAAATAGACGGGCATCATTTTCGATGCGCACACTCGCGGTTCGATTCTCCCCGGTATAGATGGCCATTTCACCCAGGATGGCACCTGCCTTATATTTGCGCAGTATTCGTTCAGCTTGACGCGGCACTTTTAGTACCACGACTACGGTGCCGGAGCCAACAAAATACAGACTTTCCCCACTATCACCCTCATTGAATAAGTACTCACCTGCCTTCCTGTCTTCTACCACGAAAAAGTCCGCCAGCAGTTCAACATCAGCTTGTTCATAAGCAATACGTCCTAACACATCGGAAAGATCGAGATTCTGTTCCTCATCGTTGAGATTTAAATCTTGCAGGATGCGACGTTCGCACCAGTCAACCGCGGTATCCAACTGTTCCTTGTAATGCCTTTCAATCTTATGTTCACCAAAAGTAAAGAAGCCATGTTTTACTAATTGCTTTATCGACTTTTCATCGGCGCTACTTATTACGATATGAAACCCCACTCGATCACTCAATTGAGCTAGCTTGGAGAAGGTAACGATCGCCGACGTATCGAGTTGGCTAACATGATGGAAATCCAATACCAGAAAATCAAACTTTCCTCCTTCCAGCTCCATGATGCGCGAACGAATAGCTGTTAGTAATTTGTCTGCTGTGCCGAAAAAGATAAATCCCTGCAAGACCATAATAAGAACGCGATGCCCTTCTTTGTTCAATAACTCTCGCGTTTCTAAATCACGATCGACGTTACTCGCGTGATCACTGCCATTGGTTTCCATTTTGATAACACTCAACTGTGAGTAATTAATCACGAATAGAATTATGGCTACAAAGAAACCAAAGGTGACGCCCTGCAAAATGTCTGAGAAGATAATGACAACCAGAATCAGAATGACAACAACATAGTCAGACAGAGGCAGTTCGTCCCTGGCCTTCCAAAGCCAGTCGATCAAGAATTCCAAACCTACATAGATCAGTAAACCGCCAAGAAGAAACGTTGGAACCAACTCCATGAATTCCGTACCGGCGAAAATAGCAGCCGCAACCAGAATCGTATTCACTATACCTGTGAGCCTGTCCTTCCCACCTAAGCGATCTACCAGAGCCGTATCAGAGGCATCATGCACTCCAGGAAAACCACCAAGCATGCCATTCACCACATTGGTGTAGCCCATAACTTGTAGTTCATGATCCGGATTAAGATCTTTTTGCGCGATCAGCTCAATACCAGAAACATCGAGCAGCAACATCATCGAACAGAGTAATGCCACAACTACGATACCGCCGAATTGCTCAAAAATGGCTATCCATTTTACTTCTTGTAAATACTCCCAATGGAAAACGGGAACCAAGGTGCCAGCAGATTCTATGATTGGAAGAAGACCATTTGTAGCAGCTTCTTCTCGACTAATACCGCTCATGGTCAGTACAGCGTAGAAGAGCAGAACCGACAGCAATAAGATGCCTGGAACAGAGAGGCGGTTGTCGCGAAACATCTTGCCGATGATTAAACAGAGAGCCAAAACCACAGCGGGGGTTACCAATTGAATAAATTGTGGGTCTGCAAGAGAACGCAGATCGGCATCACGACCGCTCGCAACTGTTAAGCCACCCTGAATGAAGATATAGCCAATTCCCGCGAAAAATCCACCAGTAACAGGATAGGGAATATAACGAACCAGATTACCCAACTTCAATCGACCAAGCAGCAACAAGAAAAGTCCTGTAATCATCGTGGTAACCATTATTGCAACAACGATGGTCGCTTCGGCGCCTATCGAGTACTGAGAATCGAAACTCACATAGATGCTGCTTACCATAACAGCGAATACAGGAATTAGACCGTTGCGGGGGGAGCAGATTACGGCTTTATAGCCACTGAACAGTGTGCCACCTAGCCCGGTCACCAGAGTACCGATCAGTAAAATGGCTATGCCCGGCACCATAAACCGCGGGTCCGTCTGAGCAAATAGAAGTGCTGCCACGGACACGGCAACAGATATGTTGACCAGTGCGATTAATGCGCCGGAGATGATATTGGCTGTATTGCTAGACTGCATCTTATTATTTTATTTTGTTGGTTAATCTTCGCAAAGAGCCGAGGATACTACCGGCCAGCGCCCGATACCAGTGTGATCCCTTACTATAGAAGTCCTAAGACTCTGTTATCGCACTATGTTTTCCCGAAGTTTTCCCCTTTTGTCATCAAAATACCGGCTCATGCGTTGTAATAAGGAGTCTCTGATACAATTTGAACAATTTCCTTGATCAGATGTCGAATCAGCGGGGCTCATCGCTTTCTGCGACGCCATTCAAGGAAAGCAGCGTTCAGTGGAATAAACTGCGGTTGTTGCCTGTCCTTGTATTTACCGCTGTTTTATAATTCTCAAGCCCATTCAGCAGGATAGTTGAATATGAACTACTCACCGAAGCCCTTGTCAGCTCGCATGGCTCTATTAAAGAATCACTTCAGAACGGAGCTAAATATGCGCCAGGGTACTAATCTGCATTCAAGTTACCGATTGAGAAATATCGTAACAACTCTCACATGCTGTCTATTTTCGCTGGGGCTCGCTTCAGCCAGTGCCACCACCATCCTCGGAATGGATATCGATAAGGTGGCCGCCGACGCCGAATTTGTCTTCGAGGGTGAGGTAATAAATAGCGAGACGCGACAAGACACTAACAGCGGTATTATCAGTACGTATGTCACCTTTCAGATAAACGATGTCATAAAAGGTGACTATTCTGCCGATTCTGTAGAACTAAAATTTATGGGCGGAGTATTTAACGGCCAGATTGTCCAAGTCAGTGGTATGCGCATACCTGAACTGGCGGAACAAGGAATCTATTTCGTCGAATCCATGTCGGAGGATTTGATCAATCCTCTGATCGGTTGGTCTCAGGGACATTTCATAATTGTCGACGACAATGGTGTACGCCGAATCAGCACCGCTGGTAATCAACCGGTCACCGAAGTCGAAGCAGTTTCTTCCATACCCAGTAGCATTAAAAAACCTTTGTCCGTGGTTGAAGGTAATACCGATGTCGCCGCTGGCGTAATAACCGAAATCAGCGCCATCACGATTCAACGCGCATTAACCGTTGAAGAATTTAAATCTAGAATCATAAGCATTCTTGAGAACTAGGGACTCTCTTATTAACTCCAAATTACCTCTGCGTGACCTGAAGCGTACAGATTCTAGACGCCGTTTGCCGCTAATGGCCACTCTATTTGTAAGAACGGCAACGACGAAGATGGGCGCTTCAGGCCTCGCCCTTCGAGGCAGTTTGGAGTTAATCAGAGGGTCCCTATCCTTGAAAACCGTTTCTTTTTTCCTAGTCTGTTTGCTACTAGTAAGCTCCACCCATGCTTTCGAAGTTTCTGAAAACTTTTGGGAAAGCGGACAAGCCGTATTTCACGTTGGGATTCCAGGCACCTCCCCCACGGGTGGAAGCTGGAATGACGCATTCAAAAGATCCATGGATGCATGGAGTGCTGTAAGTTCATTCAAATTCATTGCGGAAGACGAATTTTTAGATCCTTGCATAGATCGCGGAACGGATCAATTTGGCGATGGCGTTACTGGAGTTGATTTTAGATCCACGGTGTGCGGTAGCGCCTTCGGTGAAAATACGCTGGCGGTCACTCTAACCGCTGGACAATGTTTGAATCAACAATGTACAGGCGGTTTCACCATAAGCGATGCCGACATAGTTTTTAACAGCGGTGAATCCTGGGATGTGTATAGCGGCCCTCTGAGGTTCGATGGTACTAGCGAATTTGAACGAGTGGCGCTGCACGAACTTGGCCATGCCCTGGGCTTGGATCACTCAAATGCAGATTCAGCCATTATGCGGCCCTTCGTATCCGACAATGACGCGCTGCAAACGGATGACATAGATGGTGTGATATCTATCTATGGGGGCGAAACGATCGTCGAAACGACCGTGAGTAATATCTACGGAGTTGCTCTGGTCGAACCTGATAACGCTACGCTGTCCGGGCCAAACGATAGTGTCAATCTCGCTGGAACACTGAGTAGCAGCGATGATCAACTCGACGGTAAGTCTCTCGATTTGTATCAATACAGCTTCGAGAATGACTCCACAATTGATATTCAACTTAACTCCCAGGCATTCGATCCTTTTCTGTATCTTGTTAGAGTAACTTCCTCACAGGCATCGATACCCGAATTCACCTTTGTAGATGACAACTCCGGATCGGGCAACAACGCCAGGATTAACACAACGATACAGGCGGGAACCTATTGGTTAGGAGCCAGCAGTGCTAGCAATGGTTCTCAGGGCGGCTATGATATTTCAATCATTTCGAGCAGCAACACACCATCTTCTTCTTTCACTTCATTCACTTCGATCTATGGCGTTGATGTATTGGTCAATCCGAATCCGAACATAAAGGGAATTCTAAACTCAAACGATTTCAAATTTGACGGAAAACTCCTGGATCTAATTCAGTTTGACGTTAGCAATACTACCAAACTCAAAATCGATCTCAGTTCTTCAGCATTTGATACCAGCCTGTTGTTGGTGGATGTTATAGAAGGTGAGGTAGGGCAGCTCTTGTTCCAAAATGATGATAATGGCAGTGGAACGAATTCGACGCTGCAGCCTACTCTGCAAGCCGGCACCTATTGGCTAGGTGTCACCAGTTTCGATCCAAGCGAAACTGGTGACTACACCATAGTAATCTCGGTAGTTCTGCCCTAGCCGAATTCTGCAAACACTGCTTTAGTCCAGCGCCATCAGCACGGTGGCAACACGCTTGGGTACCTGACCCACAGGAATCATTGCTATCGCTTCCATTTTTTCTGCATCTACCGAATAGGTGACATGATCACCGGCAGCACCGATATAAACTCGTTTACCATCCGGCGTAAATGTAATCCACTCCGGATGTTGGCCTACAAAGACACGGCCTATTTCCTTTAGATCAGGCAGTGAGTGGATATAAACATGGCTGTAGACTTTACTCGTAGACCACAGCGTCTTTCCATCGGGGGAAACAGCCAGACCGTGTGCTGGCGCGCCTTGCAAGCCGTCCAGATGCGCTTCTTCACCGGGTACGGCCGGGTGTTCAATTCTGGCCACCTCTTGTCGCTTGTCGAAATCAACCACAGCGAAACCGTGAAAGCCAGATAGCTGCACAAATATATTCTTGGTTGAACCGTCAGCCTTGGTATCGAAGGTCATGGGACGAATACCTGAGCTCATCTCCAGCTCCCAAGCTACCTCGTCAGTACGGGTATCAATGACATTGATTGTTCGCGTCTGGATAGAACCGGCAACAGCATAACGGCTGTCCGGGGTTACATACACATTATGAATAGCACCATTTACCGGCAGCGTTTTTACATTGCTCATGCTGGCTACATCGATAATATCCACTGAGCCTGGCATCTCCATGATTGCCACATAAACCTTCTTTCCGTCGCTGGTCACCGCCACATTGTTCGGTCTGCCACTTAATGGTATCCGTCGCTTAACACGCAGGGTTCTTGCATCAACAATATCCAGGCTGTGCATTGCCTCATTTGTTATATAGACCTGAGAACCACCTGGCGCGCCGACCACACCATGGGGAATTTCAATATCAGTAATCCGGCCGACGACCTCATTGGTCGCAGGATCAATCACCGTAGAGTCGTCCCCCGCCGCATTGGTTTGAATAATCCTTACCGCGATTTCGGAAGGCTCGCGTCTAGTCTTGGCACCGGCAACCCAATCGGCCATGATGCGCCATTCGGGATCGAATTGGCTGTGAAAGTGTTTGCCTCCACCATGAAAGGGATCACCACCTGCATCCACGGAGAGTGGATGGGTGAGGAATCTGCTCTTCAATGGGTCCTCTCCCGCAAGAACGTACTGGATGGCTGACTCGTAATTCATCTGCGACTGCTCATCGCTCCAAAATAGCTGATGCTCCTGCAGGGCTTGAATCCTAAAACCGCTGCTGCGAGTATGACACTGTATGCAACGCACATTGCCATCTCGCTTGGCGAGGAAAATTGGCTGCACTTCATTCTTGAAATAATCGAAATCTAATTCCGCTTCCTGTGCGAATAACACAGCCGGATACGCCAACAAACTTACAGCAAGAAAATGACCTATCGTTCTTATAGTGGCAATGGGTTTCATAGTTCTAACCTCTTCTAAGTTATTATCTTCCATACTTGAATTCTAATCTGTGCTTACTGTATCAGCTGAGTTGCTCCAGAGCGAGCAAATGGATCAGCAAACACTTTCAGATAAAGCCGCCGCTCAACAAATGCCTGACGGAACTCTGGCGACATGAAATGAGTACCGGCCGCACCAACTACGTCAGGCGGCAGCAAATTCAAAACCACGGGATCATTGAGCCTGCCACTGCCCTCTTGGTCGATTATCAAGGTAACGGCGTGGACCTGTTGCTCAGCATTACTCCTATTACGAACCGTATAATTGAATCGGTTATGGACGACATCGAATTCAAAGCTACTGGTAATTCGTACACCTTCTTGATTGAAGTTAAGATCCAATAACTGTGCTTGAGGCGCCAGTCCAGACTCCAGGGCTGGCGTAGTGGCCGGCGGCTTTCGCGTTTGCAGGGCCAATTCATAAGGCTGGGCGATCGCGAGTAAATCCGGGTCCTGCAAGAATTTACCCAATAGTTCCAAACCAACTGGAAGTCCGCTGTTGCTGAAACCAGCAGGCATAGACAAAGCTGGCAGACCAGAATTTGCACTAATACTGCAATTGCTCCCTGGCTGAGATTCGCCAGTAAATACTTGCAGCCTACCTATGGTAGGGTAGGCAATCACGTCCAAATTATTATCCGAAAAAACCTGCTCAATTGCGCTACGCAATTCTGTTCTGGCCGCCATCGCGGCTTGATAATTTTCCTCATTGAACTCCGAGGAATTGGAACGACTTAACACAGCATCAACAGCCTCGTGATATAAACCTAGATCAACTATGGTTCTTAAATCCAATATCTCTCCATCTGAAAATTCGGACAGATAATTATCAATATCTGTTTTGAACTCATGTCCAATCAATCCGGACCGCTGAATTAAGGCGGCCAGATCCGGTATTTCCACCTCCAAGATTTCCGCTCCTTGCTGCTCATACCACTGTAATGATTCGTCTAGGGTACGGCGAATAGCCGCACCGGCGTTTTCGAAATAGTCCGCCAGTTTGCCAATTCGAAGTTCGGTCAAATTCGCAGTATTCAGGCGCTCCAGGAAACCTGGCGCTGCTACTGACTGCATTATCGCTGTTGCTTCGTCTCTGGCATCGAAGCCAACGACTAGATCCAGAATGATTGCCAAGTCTTCGGCGCTACGCGCTAACGGTCCTGCAACATCCTGGGTGTGAGACAGAGGCAATATGCCATAGATGCTGGACATGCCCTTGCTTGGCCGCAGGCCTATCAAATTGTTAAAGGCAGAGGGAATCCGTATTGAACCACAAGTATCCGAGCCAAAACCTGCTGCCGCGAAGCTCGCTGCCACAGCTGCACCGGTGCCGCCACTTGAACCACCCGGCACACGTCTAGGATCGTAAGGATTTCGTGTCTGCCCGATAATTGAGCTAATACTGGTAATACCATAAGCATATTCATGCAAATTGGTCTTAGCCAGAATGATTGCGCCGGCCTGCAGCAGCTTATCTATCTGGGCTGCATTCTCATTGGGAATAAAATTCGCCAAAGCCACGGACCCACCCGTGGTGGCCATGTCATCGGTATTGTAGTTGTCTTTAATCAGAATCGGCACACCATGTAACAGTCCCCTGGCACCGCTTCGTTGCCGCTCTTCATCCAGAGCCCGGGCTATCTCAACTGCTCGTGGATTAATACGGATAATGCTATTTAAATTGGGACCTTGCTTGTCGTAGGCTTCGATCCTCGCTAAATACTGTTCAACCAACTGTACCGAAGTAACCCGTCCCTGCCGTAATGCACTCTGAATGTCACTAATACTCGCTTCGAACACATCGAACTGTGTCTGCCCAAACACCAAGGGGGGCATTGTTAGACTAAGCAAAAAAACAAGACATCGAGTGAATGACATATCGGTGGCCTAAGATTATTAACAGAAGAAAGTGTAAGTGAATGATCAAGAGATGACCACTACCCAAATACCGACTTTTGCTCAAGCTTTGCCGAGTAGCGATTTCCGCTCGAAGTTATTTCTACCAGCTGCGCTGTCACCACCGTCTAATCACAGACGTAGAAACTCAAAATAATAAGTCAAACTGGAGAGTTTGTGTGTTGCAAGAGATGACTGCGCAGGTCCGCAAAGATTTTGAGTACCAACAATAGCACTAAAGCTGCCAAGCTTGAGCCAAGACTCAGAGTGAGAAAGCCACCAAAAATAATTGTTAGATGCATAATTACCACACGGCGATAAGGCTCCTTCATTTGTTGGCTCATCGATCGATTTTCATATTCTTTGCGACTCAAGAAGTTCACGAAGTATGAGATTCCGTGACTTACAACTAGAGCCAGAAGTGCTGGCCACAATTTCTGTAAATCTACCCATACCTGTAATTGTGAGACATCGCCTTCGCCGACTAATTCGCCTCCGAAAAGCACGTAGATAAAAAGCAAGTGCACTGACATAAACGCACCGTAGTGTGCCACGAAGAAGGTACCGTAAAACAGTACAGAGCAGTGGCCTATACGCCACATTTTGCATAAATTGTACAGACCGATAACGGCGCTCTCAGCCCAAAACAACAGCATTATCTCGCCGATTTCCCAACCTCCCAGAATTACCCCAAACAGAGGGATCAAGTTCGCTATAATCAGGGCAATACTGGATACTGAAACAAGGCTGGCCGGCTCTCCAATTTCCACAGCAGAACGCTGTTCGACTTCCATGGCGTCGACTTTTTCCAATTCGGCAGCGGTGGCCGCCGCTGTCATTGAAGATAGATCCACAGGCGCAGCGGCATGCCGTGGAAACAGCGCTTGCAGCTGAGCAATAATCTTTTCAGCTTCTTGTTTGCCAATTGACGAGCCAAACCTAATGGTCTCATCACCATAGTCAAACATGAGATGTTGTCCACGCCATTTATTTTCGTTGGAGACTTCCCCATCCTGATAGCGAAAGTTACGGATCAATTCATTAGCGTAACTAACTCCGAATCCGAGACCAGGTATCCCGATGCGCAGTACTAATTTATTTTCAGTTACCCGTACCGTTTCTCTACCGAGAATCAGGCCCAGAAAAACAATGAGCAATAATGCTACTCCGCAAGACCAACCCAACATCCACAGCAGAGAAAACACCATGAAGATCAAAGAGAATAAGCTGTCGTCATCGCCACCTGCAGACATCACGCCCATGGATAACAGAGGCAGGCTAAATACAAACAAGAAGACGGCAGATATAAGGATAAGAATTAACGATCTATTGAAGGGCAGGCTTCGATAAAAATCATCCGTTGATTGTTTACCCCCATCGAGGGCGAAGGAGAACTCAGGTGCAAGCTTACCCCAACTTCTCATGCGTCCGAATTTTTTCATCATCGGCATTTTGGATTTCGTTTTTCGCACGAAGAACCTTAAACCGGCATTTCCAGGGTATTTTCCAAGGGATGAGTTTGAATTTCAGGCAGCATTTCTATTTTTTCGCCATGTTTTAGTAACGCAGAAGATTTTGCTCCCCAGCCTCTTAACTTTAGAATCTACACTTCACTCCAACGTCGAACCAAATTTGTCTGCGCACGTTGTATTGCCTGCAAGGCTTCCGATTCTGGTGACTCCTTCAAGACTCTGTCATAGGCCATTCCAAGATCATGCAATAACTCTCGCTTGCTGGTATCGGCTATCATGCTTTGAATCCAAAACACTACGGCTATTCTTTCACCACGGGTAACCTCAGTGACTTGATGTCGACTCGTGGCTGGATAAATGAAGGCATCTCCTCTTTCCAGTTTTACTCTTACATCCCCTGATCCGGTACGAACAATTAGTTCCCCGCCTGCGTAAGCTGAGCTCTCGTTTATGAAAATTGTACACGCAATATCAGTACGAACCGGGCTTCCCATCACCGACATAATCGGATTATCGATGTGCCAGCCATAGGACATGCCTGTTTCATATTTGCTGACTAAGGGAAAGGTCATGCGGCGAGGAAAGGCTGTGGTCCTAAGCAGCGGATTTGCGTTCACTATGCTAGTGACCATCTTCAAAAACTCGTCTCGTTTTGGATGGTTGCGTAATTCTAATTGCAAATTCTTCTTAACCGCTTTAGTCGGTGCGCCGGTAGTAGCAGCCCCATCGGCAAAACTCCCCGTCGCTATTAATTCATCCACCAGCTGCAGGTTTTCTTCGTTCAGTAAATTGGGGATACGTAGATACATTGTTCTCTCCTATTGCCGCTCAATAAGTGCCTGATCAGATCTATGCTCACTTCTGGCCGCACCATCGAATTGCACTTTCGCTGACCATAACCCACCTGCCAAGAACGCACAATATCAATGCCGGGCTCAGCATTTAAAGGGAAATTCGTGAAAGCGCTCGATCAAAAATCACAGACAATAAAAAAGGACCAAGCTAATGTCTTAACATCACCTCAGTCCTTTATTTATTGCTACGTTAGCCAAGCGAACGCTTATTTAGGCATTCTCGCAGCTCGAATCTCTATCTCAACCAACCAACCGGGCACAACTAAACCGGCGATCTGAACAAATGAGCGCACTGGCTTCATAGGATTTTCATCGGTACCAAAGAATTGCTGATAGCCGCTGTTAAAACCCGCAAAGTCTAATTCGCCATCCGCTCCTGCCACGGCGAAGGCACGTACCTGCACAATGTCTTCCATAGACCAACCTTGGGATTCCAAGGTCTCCTTGAAGCGACTGAAGGTATTTATTGTTTGTTGCTCCATGTCACCCCAACTTCCGTCGGGCAAAGCTTGAGCACCGGAGCCACTCAAATAAAGAGTCTCGGCACCTGCCGGGATCATTATATTGTTGTAAAAATTTCTACCTTCTCCAGTTCTCACTATTTCAGCGGCGCTCGCTACTGCTGCGATGCCGAGTACGCTAGTCAACAATATAATGGACACTGGTTTGCTAAATTTAATCATAATTCTTCTAACCTCATTCTAATAACTTCCACAAAAAAACTTCTATTTATGACTTCTGCATTTCCGGGTCAGGCAGATTGATTTCACTAGCAGCCGACTTGTCACCCAATACTCTGGTAGTAATCATACCGGTAGTTATGGCTCCGTTCACATTCAACGCCGTACGCGCCATATCAATCAATGGTTCAATAGAGATAAGCAGGGCAACTATAGTGATGGGGAAACCCAATACAGAAAATACAATCAAAGCGGCATTGGTAGCACCACCACCAACTCCAGCAATACCAAACGACCCTATAGCAGTAAAAATCAAAAGAGTAACGATAAAATTGAGATCAACATCCACTCCTACGGTCGGGGCTACCATTACTGCCAACATCGCGGGATAGATTCCAGCACATCCATTCTGTCCGATGGTGGCACCAAATGACGCTGAAATATTAGCGATCGGAGCAGGGACTTTCAACTCTTCTATCTGGGCTCGAATAGTCAACGGGATCGTCGCGGCTGAGCTGCGTGTCACGAAGGCAAAAGTAAGTACCGGCCACACCTTCTGAAAATAAGTTTTAACATTGGCTCCGAGTAGACCAATCATTAAACCATGCACGACAAACATTAGCGCAATTGCGATATAAGAGGCCACCACAAACCAAATCAGATTCATTATTGCCTGCGCATCGGTTGTGGCAACCACTCGAGTCATTAATGCGAGTACCCCATAGGGAGTCAGTGACATGATGATATTAACCAATTTCATTATCACTGCTTGTAAAGTATCTACACCATCGCGAATTCGCTTGCCGTGATCAGAATTTTCTTCGCCAACTAAGGCTGCAGCGATGCCAAAAATCAGGCCAAACACTACAACGCCTATAATCGACATACTACGGCCCTGTGCTAAATCAGAAAATATATTGGTTGGAATGAAGCTAACGATCAACTCGGCATAGCTGAAATCGACGAAATTCCCCTGCCTTGCTTGCAGTACTTCGGCTCGGGCTAACTCTCTGGCTCCGCCAGCAAGATCCCCGGCTTCCAATCCAAAAAGCGTAGCCATCATGATGCCGATAAGCGCAGCGATCATGGTGGTAAACATTAGCACCCCTACCACCGTGCCGCCGATCTTGCCTAGCGACTTGATCTCTTCTACTTTCAGCACAGCGGCAATCATTGTGATCAGAATAAGCGGAATTATCATCATCCGCAGCAAACTAACGTAGCTGTTTGCCACGACATTGGTCCATTCCAGAGTTTCGGACAATACGATTGCATTGCCACCGAACACGAGCTTCATGTAGAGGCCGTAAATCGTGCCGGCAACCAGGCCGATTAGCACTCTACGGGAAAGGCTAAAACTGTCGTTCTTGCTGAATTGGTAAAGCAGACTCAGCAGAGCAGTAAAGAGGACTAAATTTACTATCGCTATTATGGACATATTGTAGGCTCCTGTTGGCGGCTTCGACCTAGTCTAACGGGAAAGCGTGTTGATGTAACTGACAACATTGAGAATACCAGCCTCATTACGTAGCGTATTTACCATGGTACGCATCTGCGCACCATAGCTGTCATCGGGGTGCGCGCCGCGGTAACCCGCCATGAAATTCTTCAGCTGAGTAAGCAAATACCAGTCATTCTGGCCAGCGAGAGCGGGAGCTCCCAGACTTTCATTGCCTTCGGCGCTACCACCATGGCATACGGCACAGCCACTGTAGAGATTTCGGCCGCGGGCAGGGTCACCATCTATAGTGGCTTCAGCGGGGACGTATTCCCAACTGGATACCCAGTCAATGATGTCATCGATAGAAGCATCCGTTAGCTTGGTCGCCATGGGTCGCATTGCAATACCTTCTCTGTCCTCGGGGTGAACCCCACGCACATCGGCACGGAAATTCTGCAATTGCCGCCTCAAGTACCAGGGTTCCATGCCAGCAAGCCTGGGAGCCTGAACGCCTTCATTTCCACGCCCGTCCGCACCGTGACAGGTAGTGCAATATCGATCATTGATCGGCTCTCGCGCGGTTTCTGCAGCATTTAGGCTTCCCCAAAAAACCGTGCAAAGACTAAATGCGAAAAAAGTCTTCAACATATTCTTGCTTCTCCAACTTCTGGGATAACCCCTGTAATCTTTAATTTGACAAATAGCAGTCCAAACAGCCGTGACTTTATTCATCGACCTGGACGCGCAGTCGTTGGTCCATATCGGCCAAAGCCCATTGAGCAGACATAACGGCACTTTCCTGCCAGGCCGAATGCATGCTGACTTGATCGCCTATCATATAGTGTCTGCCGTTCACCGGTTGCTGCAAGTGGTGGTAAAGCTCTTCTTCCTCCTGAGTCCAACCGCTGCGACTGCGCTCCCAGCGAGCAGAGCAGCCCAACATATGATTCATACGATGCCAGGCGATGGTGATGGGTTTCTCCACCAGGTTTCGATAATTGGGATGAATTTTTTCACCGTCAGTGAGATGGGCTTCGATTCGTTGTTGCTGGGTCATCGCCGTGTGTAACTCACCATTACCGTAGTCATAGGCACCTAGAAGAATGCCCTTCTGTTTATGTATGCCAGCGGTTGGGTACCAAATCTGATTGCTGGGGTTGTTCATCCAACTGATACCACCATAAATATCTTCTTCCTCCCAAAAACGCTGTTTCGCTTGAAACGCCGCCTTATAAGCAGTTCCACGACGGATATACTTAAGCGCGTTGATATACTGTGAAGGAAAGTTATTGCTTATGCCGGTCATCAAATGGCTGGGGATGCAGTTGAAACAATAATCTGCTTGTAATAGGTGACGACTGCCGTCCTGATCATAGGATATTTCTACACCATCGTCTTTAACCTGAACCGCATTCACCATGGAACGATAACGAATCTGATGACCTACGTGATTAGTAAATCCCTGGATTATTCGGTCCATACCGCCTCTGGCTTGCAGCAAAACGGGGCCGGTGTCCCCTTCATTCGCGTTAAGCAATTGGCGTCCCATGGGCGTCTTCAATAGATCGCGAAAAGCAATAATATCTTTCTGTACGCCATGTTTTAAAAATCCCCCAGAAGCGTAACCAGCCCGAAAACTTCCTTTATATAGATGGTCTTCACCGAGATCCCCAAATGAACTAATTATTCCCATCAGGGTTTCCGCCTCAGCATCCGTGAACGGCTGATCCATTTCAGCATTGTCTAAGGATTTGGCAAGCAACTCTGCAAGAAAACCGCGAGTATGGGTAGTGTAATCAATATTGCGAATCGGCTTACCACCGAGCAAAGCATCGTCTTGCACATAGGAAGTTTTGTTTTCATTGATGAAAATTTCCAGATCTATATCCAGTTCTTTACAGTAAGCAAGTAGATTTCTATGAGTGCTAGGTATTCTGGCAGCACCCGCGTTGAAGTACATATGCGGCTCGTCGTCGAACTGGCAATACTGACGATTACCGATTTCATCAATTAGATCTCCGTGACGAATGGTAAATATGCGCCCGCCGGGTCGGTGTGACGCTTCCAGTATGGTGCAGTCATAGCCCACTTTGCTCAATTCATAGGCAATGGTGAGGCCAGAGAGTCCAGCCCCCAGAATCGCAATTTTGCGACTGGAAGCATTTGCCGCTTTCAAATCCAAACTAGCCGCCTGTGCGGTGTTGGGTAACAGTCCCAGCGCCGAACCAGCTTTAAGCGCCGCGGCAGTTCCACCCGCCGCACTAATCAAATTTAGAAACTCTCTACGTGTAACTTGTTTCGACACGCTTACCTCCGGAGGTTAAATCGTTCCGGCTGCGCTATCACAGACTCGCCGGAAATTGGTGTTCAAATAAACAAACAGGTAATAACTGCTCGCTCGAGACAGCGACAAGTATCGAGAAAATCGCTTTTGTCATACTGGAATTAGTTAGTTTCAGCGCCGGACCGAACTCCACAGCATCGCTATCAGTTGAACATGCCGGCACACTTATCAACAATTCTGCGTTGAACTGAGTCCTGCGCTGAAACTCAAAAAATCCCTGCCAGGCCTGTATTTTCAAGAGGTCAGGAGCAGCGCCGCAAAACTATCTTGTGGTGAAAATACAAGTTAATCCACTTTTTTCCATAGGCTAATTATCAGTACTGCCAGGGTAGACTGTCCTCCCTTAAACCTACTAAATTCATTCCATATGCCTTGGAAAAGTGCCGCTTTCCTCCATCGAATTCTGGCGTATAATCGAAACACATTCCTTGGAATTTGGGTCTTCTATGTATCCAGATTATCTGGATAGTTAACACCGCTATCCAGTTAAAAAAGACTTACGCCTGAATTGTGGGGCAGAAGAGTCGAGGAGATAGGTTTATATGGCTGCTGGCCGTCATAGTCTGAAAATCGGTGAATGGCACGTTTACGCCGATACCTGCACACTCAGCGCTGCGAACGGTGCCGAGCAAACCAAAATAACACCCAGAAGCATGGATGTGCTCGTGTATCTGGCGGAAAACGCTGGGGCCGTTATCAGTGCCACCGAGCTGCTGGACAAATTTTGGCAGGGAACTATTTCCTCCGATCACGCGGTTCACAAAGCGATAGCAGAGCTCCGCGCCGCCTTCGGCGATGATGCGCACAAACCTAAATACATTAAAACTGTTCCAAAGCGCGGCTACTCTCTAGTAGCGGACGTTATTCCACATGGCGAAGTAACTAGAATTTCTGAGGACAAGACTAACTGGTGGCATGGTGCTTCAATAGGCAATTCTTTAAAATTCACAACAACTCTAGGCGCAGCCGCTGTGGTCTTGGTAATTCTAGCCTGGTCGGATATCGATTTGGCCTTGAATCAAGACAACGACATTAGTTTGGCGATTCTTCCTTTCAGCCAGGATGGCGACGTAGATAGCAGCAAGCAGTTTTTCGTCGATGGCCTGAGTGAATCTCTGATTACCGGTCTTTCCAAACTGAGCCAATTAAAAATTAGCAGCCCGGCGTACGAGCGCGAGTTGAACCCCCGCCGCCAATCGGTGCAGGAGTACGGCCAACGATTAGGCGTAGAACATTTGTTAGAAGGAAGCGTTCAGTACCTGGGTGACAGAGCCAGAGTTACGGTGCAACTGATCCGAGTAGAAGATGGTGTACACCAATACTCCGAGCAATTCGACTTGGACAAACAGGACATCTTTCAAATTCAAGATGAAATCGTAGCCAATGTTGTTACCTCACTTAGTATCCATCTGGACGAAAACCAACGATCACAGATGCGAGATTGGGGAACGTCTAATGCGATCGCTTTCGAACGTTTCATGAAAGGAGAGTTCTACAACAATCAATTTAATCCAAAAGACTTTGAATTAGCGATAGAAAACCATTTAGCCGCCATTGATCAAGATCCCAACTTTATCAACGCTTATCTCGGCGTTGTCTCAGCGGCTAATAATTACGCTGTTTATAGTGGCGTTGAAAAAATCCAAGAACTCAGTCAGTTAATCGATGAGATGCACCGCGAGGTAGCTAGGCTCGACGCCAGTCATGCTGCTCTTGATTCCATTCGTGCCATTCAGCTGCGCATCAACGGCAATGACTATCGCTTGCAGGAAAGCAGTCTAAGAGAAGAAATTTTGGCAGGCAATGCGCCAGAATTTGCACTTGCCCATTATGCGTTGTTTCTCATTGGTGCCAGACTCTACGATGAGGCAGAACAGTTTCTGGACGTGGCCGATGAGGTTGATCCATTTCAGATTTCTCCTGACGAAATCTGGGATTATCGCCATATGGTTGCTCTACCCCAAGACATGGTGGAGTTGCGTAAACAACAATTATTGGAGCGTCCAAATCACACTGGCATGCTTGGAGCCGTCGCGAGAAACTTGGTATTGTTGGGACGGCATGAGGAAGCGCAAGCATACATGGAGCGGCAACGACTGTCGGATACCGTGGGTATCAGTAGCAATTTTACCAGCATCGTCGCCGGCGTCTTGACCGGAAGCATGCTCCCAGGGTCTGAACAACTACAGCAACAATATGCACTTGGAAGAAATTTTAATTTCAACAACGGCGCGCTTAGCTTTATGTTGGGCGACATAGAGAAAGGAATTGAATTTTGGAGTAATCTTCCCACAGTACACAAACGAAGACTGATCAACAATGCCCACATCAGCGAAGTCTACTTTGCAGAAAGTGTAGTGGATGATCAACGTTATCAAGAGCTATTAGAACAACTGGATTTTGGTATTTCATGGCAACACACGCTCATGGAAGGCGTCATTGCTATGCAGCCCGTAACTGGAATTGGCCTCAGTGCAGAAGCACGGCAAGCGTATGAGTCGCAGCAGTTCATGTCACGCAATAACCTTTGGACCGACTCGCAATGGGCCACTATAAGAAAATTTAGGATGCTGCATCAAGACAGCTTGCAAGCTAACACGAATTAGAATTACTGGTTTCTGCGACTTCAGTTGACTTACCCGTCAAAACTTTAATGCTTACCAAGTAAAACGCCGGAGATTTACTATGGCCTTGTCTGACGACTATCCCGACCTTATTTGCAAGCTTCCTAAATTCAGCGGTCAATTCGAAGCACGAAGATTGGAAGCCAACAACTGCGAAGTTCTATTTGCCACCTATCCTGCTGGTACTGTAATAAATGCCCATAGCCACGCCACTGAAAACGTTGGCGTTATAACTAAAGGAGAATTATTACTTACCATGGATAATGAAACAGTAAAGATTAGTTCGGGCGATTGGTATCACGTGCCAGCCGAGAAAGAACATAGTGCTGAGTTTCGAGAGGACACTTGCGAAATTGAATTTTGGTTCAAGCCCTGAGCCCTAGATTCACGAAGCTGTTAAAGCCCAAAGCAGGCATTCAAACCCAGATCGGCAAGTGACTATCGTAGTCTCGCATCGCCCAATCTTGATCAGATAGTGTTCGTTCAGGGTGCCAAGCTAGATCTTGCCTGCGTACCCCAATGACCATCGACTTTAGTGACTATATATAAAGATTGATAAGTGGCTATTACTTCGTTGCTACTGTTAAAGCGCTGAAAAACAGTAGCAATATGTACTTTCTCAGAAGACACTAATACCACGTCCCGAGTGAGCCAATGAGAGTGGTCCCAACCTGCTCTGGCGAGATTTTCGAAGGCTCTTGTATCCGCAAATTCGTCAGCACTATTCCACACGGTTACCGTGCCACTTGCAAAACGTACATGGGGATAGTTTAAGGATGCGGCCCAGGCTTCGGGATCTCTTGCATTAAAACCAAGCATAAACGCATCCATAGCCTCCATCGCACCCGTTATAGCTTGCTCCTCCTCTGCAGCGGTTTGCGCTGAAACAACTCCACTGAAAAGAAATGTGGTGATAAGTACGACAAATAATTGGCCTAACTTATAGACATGATTGAATAAGCGAACAGTCACAGCAGTATCCTCGAATCGTTGTTGATGATTCAGAATAGCAGGGATGCCAGTACAGGAGAAGAAAAAGGCCCTATGGTACAGTGCGAGTTGATTTAACGGTTTCGCCTCTAAACCAGATTGACTCTGTTGCTATCCCGGCAGATGGCCTACCTTCACCCACAGCAAGGTTTCTTCTGCAACATAGGGTGTGTGTTTACTCATACAAGGACTTCGAATCCAAGTGCCAGCCGGGTAACGCCCATTCTCATCAATGAACTCCCCACTGATAACATAGATCTCTTCGCCACCTACATGAACATGTTGATGAAATTTCTCCCCCGCAGGCCAAAAAACCAGGGCAACAGATTCAGACTCATGCTGATGTAATGGAAGAACCTTCAAATTACCGTGTCCCTGGTGCCAGTTGGCCTTGTTTGAATCTATACAGACATGCTGATCGTCATTCATGGCAAACTGATGCAATTTAACCAGAATCTCACAGCCGTCATCACTGAAAGGAGAATGTCTGAAGCCTTGCGGATTTCTAAAATATGTTCCCTCACCATAGTCCCCCGTCTCATCGGAAAATGTTCCGGACAGGACCAGAATTTCCTCTCCCAGGGGGTGGCCGTGAACTGGAAATTTTGCGCCTGGATCATAGCGAACAATGCTGGTTGCATGTCCACGTTCTGCGTCCTCGCGGGCTAGGGCTTTTCGCCACACGCCCGCTCTCGGGCTTGCCACCCAGTCTATAGACTTAGTGTCGATGACTACTTGCTTTGTAAAATCCATATTGATCATCGCTAAACTCCCTATGCTTTTGTCACGATGGCCGTTCAAAAATCATCGAATGCCACATCAACATAATCGCCCTGAATAGAGTATTTCCGAGACTGCAGGTAGATGCCACGAACAAACAAATATTCATCACCAATTATCAGATCATCAAAGTTCAAATAGTTTGCGCGGAAGTCTGTGCTCTTTGTTGCTACCAGAGAATTCCTTGAGGGCACATGATCCACAGCGGGAATTGGATCAACCACAGAATCGATACCAATGCCGAAAGCATCGCGGGCAGTGCTAGGTCCCAAGAATGGCAATACAACGTACGGCCCAGAACCTACGCCCCATTGAGCTAGTGTTTTGCCAAAGTCTTGCTTGTTTTTTTGCAAATTTAAAGCAGGCGTTGCCACGTCAAATAACCCAGCAACACCGACGGTACTATTCACCGCAAATCGACCGAAATCACCCGCGGCCTGTGAAAACTTAAATTGCAATAAATCGTTAAAAGTAACCCGAACATCATCAAGATTACTGAAGAAGTTTTTAACTCCCAGCTTCGCCACTTCCGGCGCATAGTTTGAATAAGCTGTAGCTAGGGGCTTCACTAGTATGCGATCGAAACCGGCATTGAAGCCGTAGGTGACCCGATTTACCTTTTCAAAGGGATCACTTTCGGCGGCGGCGTAAACTGAGGAGTTCGTCACCGTGAGCAATAAAAAAATTGCCAAGGCTATGCCGAAGGGACGCGACATTCTGTGCATTGGCAATTCAAGGAGAGGCTTAAACCTTGGAATATGTGTATGTCTGTTTGTGTTGTTCATTGTCTGGCTCCTGATTTGTAGCCTATCTATCCCTTTCCTACGACAGGCTCACTACATTTGTTTATCAATTATCCGTACTAACTCAGCTAATTCCTTGCTTAATACTTAATTATTAGACCGGTCTATTATTAAAAATACAAAAAAAACGAAACGACTTAATAGGCGAAGAAGAATTTCATAAAAACGTCCAGCGGCTCGCGGCTCTTTTCAAGTTTCATCTTCATGATGGCGCCCATCCAGGAATTCATTAAGACCTGAGCGGCTTCGCAGGGCCGC
This sequence comes from Gammaproteobacteria bacterium, assembly GCA_021773355.1. GTDB lineage: Bacteria > Pseudomonadota > Gammaproteobacteria > Pseudomonadales > Pseudohongiellaceae > UBA9145. Next base: position 180,723 of record JAJFKE010000038.1, read on the forward strand.
AAATGGCCCAAATTCAATTCGTTATTTTCCAAGCGCTCCAGGCAAGTGCCAATCTGATCTACCATCTCTTTAGAGAACTGACTAATTTTGCAGCGCATCGCCTCATTCACATCCGCCACTTCCTGAGACAAATTCGCCATCAGGCATCCCTGGCAATATCCCACTTCGCTGAAATGATCGATGTTGTTCTTGTAAAACGTCTTCAATTGTTGATACGCGCTCAGCGAATCGTCTAATAGCAACTCCGCAAGAGCAGCCTTGTTTTCCTTATGGTATTGCTCCACCACTTGCAGAGCAAAATCTTCCTTGCTTTCAAAGTAGTGATAGAAGGAACCCTTGGGTATACCAGAACATTTTAAGATGTCGTTTAATCCAACATTGTTGAAGCTGCTGCTAATAAACAGCTCCTGACCCACCGCTAATAGAGAGTCTCTACATTGATTAAACTTCTGTTCGTCTCGTGTTCTAGCCATGTCGCGAATAATAGACCAGTCTATTATTAATTGCAACTGTTAATTATTCTTCACCATTAAGTAGCGCTTTGCACCAAGCACTTGGGCCAACTAAGAACATATCTCATTGATTTAATTAAAAATAAAAACTGGCGCTATTCTTGCTCGGGTAATACTAGGTGATCCGCCAGTCCAATCAGAGCACAACTCTGTTGGCAAAAACGAAAAATCCGGCACTGTGTTGCATACCCACTATATCAAATGTAACCAAGCGCAAATTGGCGTCGTCTAATACAAAATTCGAAGCAAGAAGAGATGAACTGGATGGAATGTGCAGGCTGTAACCGGGGTCATCAATTACGGTTAATCATGGTTGTTTTGCAAAGAGTTCAAATTTGCCTCCCGTGTATTTCCAAACCAATAAAAATTAGAGAAAGAGTTAATGCGTGAAAATATCTGATACCTCGTCACAGGACGTCTTGCTGGAACCCAAGTCGAGTAAGAAAACCATTCTCACTCTAACGTCAATGGTGATCGTTCTCGCCCTCGGAGCCTGGTTTGCGGCGCCCACAATCTCCCGCTGGAGCCAGGCTCAGGAATCTGTGTCGGCCGAGCGACTACGAATGGCCGAAGTCACTCGCGGCGATTTTGTGCGAGATATCTCGGTACAAGGTCGAGTTGTCGCTGCTGTTAGCCCCACCCTGTATGCAACTCAATCCGGCACCATAACTTTTGAGGTGGAATCTGGCGATTCCGTACACGCATTGCAGACTATGGCTACGATCGATAGCCCTGAACTGCAAAACCAGCTCCTTCAAGAACAGGCGAGATTGTCATCCCTGCGCGTTGAATTGGAAAGACAACGAATTACATCGCGACAACAGCAATTGCAAAGCCAAAAAGGTGAGGATTCGGCGGCTATCGCACTGAAAGCTGCGCAGCGAGAGATGTCTCGCGCAGAGACAGCATTTACTCAGGGCGCCATGACGGCAGTGGATTACGAGAAGGCTCAAGATGATCTGCAAACCGCGGAACTACTGCACAAACACTCTCTTTTAGATACGGAGCTTGATGCCGAGCGCCTTGAATTCGAATTACAAACACGGCAGCTCAGTGTAGAGCAACAAGAGTTATTGGTTAAAGACCTGCAACGCCAGGTTGAGGAATTAATAATCACATCCCCGGTAAATGGCATTGTCGGAAACCTGACCGTCGATCAAAAAACCAACGTCGCCAAAAATCAGCCGGTGTTATCGGTAGTCGACCTCTCAGCATTCGAAGTAGAAGTACAGATATCAGAAAGCTATGCAGACGATCTTGCTATCGGCATGCAAGCAGACGTACGTGCTGGCTCCGAAACTTTTGATGCAACTCTGGTTGCCGTATCTCCGGAAATAATTGCCAATCAGGTTACCGGCCGGGTGCGATTCAACGGCCAGGTGCCTGAAGGCCTGAGACAGAATCAACGACTTACTACCCGTGTCCTGTTAGAAGAAAAATTCGATGTAACTATGGTGCAAAGAGGTCAGTTCTTCGACAGTGGAAACGGACGTATTGCCTATGTTGTCGGTGATGGCATCGCCCGTCGCCGTGCAATAGTTACTGGAGCTACAAGTCTGGGAAGCATTGAAATACTTCAGGGCTTAACTCCTGGAGAAACCATCGTGATTTCAAGTACCGATTTATTCAACAGTGCGGAAGCCGTACTCATCAACAATTAGCGAGGCCTATCTGATGCTCAACATGAAAAATATTCGCAAAGTATTTCGCACCGATCTGGTGGAGACCTGTGCGCTAGACGATTTTTCCTTAACTGTCGATCAGGGAGAGTTCGTTACTATTACAGGGCCCTCTGGTTGCGGCAAGACCACTTTTCTAAACATCGCTGGCCTGCTCGAAACCCATACATCCGGTTTGTATCTCCTCGACGATGTTGATGTATCACAACTGGGCGACTATGCCCGAGCCAAATTACGCAATCAGAAAATCGGCTTTATTTTTCAGAGTTTTAACCTGATGCCGGATCTGAATTTGTTCGACAACATTGATGTGCCGCTACGATATCGCGGCATGAAGAGTGCGGAGCGTAAAGAGCGAATTGACAAGGCCCTCGACTCAGTTGGCTTGTTTGCGCGAAGAAAACACGTACCGGCCCAACTCTCTGGTGGTCAGCAACAGCGTGTTGCGATTGCTCGAGCATTGGTGGGCGATCCGCTTTTTCTGTTAGCGGATGAGCCAACAGGAAATCTGGACTCAAACACCGCCAAGGGTGTCATGGCTCTGCTGGAAGAAATAAACGACAGCGGCACTACAATCATCATGGTAACCCATGACCAGAGCCTTGCGCAGCAGTCGAAACGCAATATTCATATTCTCGATGGGCGTATAAGTAATGCAAGCAACGAGACAGCAAATAAAGAAGCAACGGCAGCCTAAATCGAGCAGCGAGGAAAAAACATGTTCTTATACTATCTTCGCCTGAGTGCGCTTAGTTACCGCAGGAATCCTATTCTTAGTTCGCTCATGGTAATGGCTGTCGCGATTGGTGTCGGCGCTTATATGGTTATATTCACTCTGAACTACGTGATGGGTGGCAATCCGATCCCGCAAAAGAGTGATCAACTCTTTCACGTTCAGATAGACAGCGGCAACCCGAATACACAAGCAGACCCGCCACCACAGCTCACCTATCTCGATGCCACCGCACTACTAGAATCGCAAGCAGCATTCAGAGAGACTCCCACATCAAAATTTAGCGGCATACTCGAGCCAGAGGGCGATAGCGCGCGTCCGTTCTCTATAAGTGGTCGCGGAGCGTCGGCAGATTTTTTCCCCATGTTCAATACTCCCTTTCTCTACGGCAACGGCTGGGATCGAGCAGCGGACAACGACCTGCAGCAAGTAACAGTGCTGTCAAAGCTTATGAATGAACGCTTGTTTGGAGGCGCCGATTCGACTGGAGAAACTATTCGACTTCACGGATACAACTTCCAGATCGTGGGAGTTTTAGATGACTGGTCTCCGATTCCAAAATTCTACGATGTAAACAACAACCCCTTTGAAGAAGGTGCTGAGGTTTACATACCCTGGAATCTGATTATTCCCCTATCGTTTCCACGCAATGGCAACACCAATTGTTGGAAGGCACCGGACGCAGGGCAAGAAGGATTCCTGAATTCGGAATGTGTCTGGATTCAATACTGGGTTGAGCTGCGCGACAGTAACGAGGAAGCGGACTATCTGCAGTTTCTCAATAACTACGCGGCGCAACAGAAAGAGTTTGGTCGGCTGCCACGAGAAATGAATAATGCGCTATTCGACGTCGAAGAATGGCTACTAAAAGAAGAAGTGATGCCCAACGAAACCAAAATACTTTCAGCCTTGGCCGCAATGTTACTCGCAGTGTGTCTGCTCAACACTATTGGTCTGCTCCTTTCCAAGTTCTTAGGCAAATCAGCTGAGATCGGCGTACGCCAGGCACTAGGCGCGCATAAGGGATCGTTGTTTCTACAACACGTAATAGAAGCCGGCTTCATCGGACTGCTGGGTGGGATATTGGGCCTGGCTGTCGCTACGGCAGGACTAGAAGGTATCAAGGTACTTCTTGGCGATGACCTGATGTTGACGGACTGGATACAGCTGAACCCAACAGTCGTGGCTGTCACTTTAATCCTGGCCATATTCGCAACCATATTTGCCGGGTTCTATCCAATCTGGCGAGCCTGCAATATAAATCCAGCCATTCACTTAAAAACACAGTAGCAATTGAGACAATAAGACACTGGAGTCAATCAATGGAAATCGGACCAATATTACGTGCCTTAACGCGGAACAAGTTAGGTGTGATACTCATTTCGTTGCAAATCGCATTCACCATGACCGTCATGGTAAATGCTGTGTTTATAATTAATGAGCGCTCAAAATTGATGGCCAGACCCAGCGGTCTGGATGAGCCTAATATGTTTTACCTAAGAAGCACCGGGTTCGGTGATCAATTTAATTCAGAAATAACTGAACAAGACGACCTGGAACTGCTTAGAAACGTGCCAGGCATAGTTGATGCCACCGCGATTAACTCGATACCGATTAGCGGAGGTGGCTCCTCGGATGGTCTTCGTCTGGAAGATGATCCTACGCTGCCATCGATACCTGCGGCGGTCTACTTTACCGATGAGCGTGCATTGAACACGATGCGCTTAAATTTAATAGCTGGCGAAAATTTCTCCGGCAGCGATGTGTTACATCAACGTTCAAGCGAAGGACGAAACTATCCTATGGCCGTGGTCAGTTTAGCTCTGGCCGAGGCACTATTCCCTGAAGAAGGGCAGACTGCCGTTGGTAAAATTTTCTATAACGACAGCAATCCCGTACAAATTATCGGTATTGTTGAGCGCCTTCAAGCACCCTGGACCAATTCCTTTTTTGTAGAGCAGGCGATGCTCGTACCGCTGAATTTTATCAGCTCCACCTCTACCTATCTAATACGTACCGAGCCGGGACAAAGAGACAGGTTGATGGTCGAAACGGAAGAACTCCTGGCGGGAAATAACTCGAACAGAATTATTCGAGACTTAAAGTCCATGGATGAAACCCGAGAGGAGAGCTATCGGCTCGATTCCTCAATGGCAACAATTCTATTTGTTGTCATCCTTACACTAGTTTTCATTACATCCATGGGTATCGTGGGGCTCGCCGTCTTCGGTATCAATCGACGCCGCAAGCAAATAGGAACTCGTAGAGCCTTAGGAGCAACCCATGCAGAGATATTGCGTTATTTTATGCTGGAGAACTTTTTTATCTCCGGCGTTGGCGTAACAATAGGCGCTGTGTTGACCATAGCCTTCAGCATAGCTCTTTCATCCTTGTTTGAAATGCCCACAATGGGCTGGTATTACACTCCGGCGGGCATGTTGATACTGATCGGCATCGGCCAACTCGCGGTATTGGGGCCATCGACCAAGGCATCGAGAATCGAGCCAGCTATTGCCACTCGCTCCATTTAGACCCAACTTCAGAATAAATAATTATCTGCTAAACTAGGCACACTTGTTAAAGGAGTGCCTGGTGATGCTTAACTCTCTACGAATTTCGAGTTTCCCTGCCGCGTCTCTGTTCCTCATCTCCTTGCTATTCATGCCGATCGCTTCAGCCGATGAGCTCAGGGATTTGGCGAACAAGATGGCTATCAGTGAGGCACTGGCTCAATACTCCTATCGATGGGACTCGAAAAACGCACTGGGCTTTACTGATTTATTTACTGCAGATGCAGTAATGGAACGCTGGCGCAAGGGCAAACTGGTTGCGGGCTCTCGTATTGAAGGAAGTCAGGCAATCCTTGAGTATGCCAGGAATTCACATCAGGGCCGCCTCGCTGATCGACAAACCCGACACCATTTCTCGGGATTGGTATTTGTGGAACTTTCTGACAGCAATGCCGTCACGGAGAATATGGCACTCATTACGCAGCAGACAGAATCCGACCGGGCGGCGAGAATTTCCAGCTCGGGCATATATAGAATTAGCTGGATTAACGCCGATCATGGATGGAAGATAAGCAAGCGCGTCCTGTTCGCCGATAGTTTCCCCGCCGAATAGGTGCCATAGTAGGACGGTCACGGCAAAAAATGCGACGCAGTCCATAGACTGAAAAAATGGTAGGGATATGATGAAGGGCTCGATCGGTCACACTACTAATTTCAAAAAGTTTATACTAACCATCTAAATTTAGTTACAAGCAATGTTTGCCATGAATAACTTAAGCTCAACACTCCTCATACTGATTCCTTTAGCCTTTCTGGCGAGCTTTGCATCTGCAGCAGAAAATGGCTGGATTAGAGGAAGCTGCGAAAGCGGCAGCAGTGTCTACCGTTGGAACGACGGAGACCGCTACGAGGGTCAGTGTCTGAATAATTCTTTTCAAGGCCAGGGAATTCTCACTCTAATAAATGGTGACCGTTACGAAGGACAATTCAGTAATGACCAAAAAAACGGTAGGGGCGTATATTTTTTCTCAAACGGCGACCGTTATGAGGGCCAGTTTAGAAACGGTAGACAACATGGCCAAGGCACCTTAATTCGCGCTAACGGCGAACGTTATATTGGTCAATATCAGAACGGGCAAAAGAGCGGTAGGGGTACATTTTACTTTTTAAACACCGATCGTTACGAAGGCAATTGGAGTGAAGATCTGTTTGAAGGCCAGGGCAGCTACTATTTTGCCAATGGTGATAGCTATGAGGGTCAGTGGCGAGCAGGTGAACAGACTCAGGGGACGTTCCAATGGGAAAACGGCAATCGTTACGAAGGGCAATTTCGCAACAACAACCGTCATGGTTATGGCACTTTCAACTGGACCAATAACAATAGCTATACCGGCCAATGGCGTGACGGCAGGCAGTTCGGTCAAGGCGAGAAAAAATGGGCCAACGGCGATCGCTATGACGGTCAATGGCAGAACGATGAGATGAATGGCCAGGGGACTTTCTACTACGCCAATGGCAATCGCTTTACCGGTGGTTTTCAGAACGACCAAATAAGCGGCCAAGGCACTTATTATTTCTCCAACGGCGACCGTTATGTGGGCCCTTGGCTAAGGGGAGAACGAGACGGTCGCGGCACCTATACCGATGCGAGAGGCAACTCTGAGGTCATGGAGTTTCGGGGCGGACAGAGAGTAAACTAGAGGCGATTAAGCTTTAACCACGTAACTTGTAACCGGTCTTGAACAAATAGTACACCACCGCTAGACAGCCAAACATAAATATAAGAATACTCGCCAGGCTTACCAACACACTGACTTCAGATATTTCATAGAAACTCCAGCGCAAACCGCTCACCAGATACAACACCGGATTAAAATGCGATATAGACTGCCAGGGTTCGGGCAGCATGTCCGTGGAATAGAAGCTGCCTCCAAGAAAAACCAGAGGGGTTATTAACAGCATGGGCACCACCGAGAGTTTCTCAAAATTATCGGCCCAAATTCCTAAAATGAACCCAAACAGACTAAAGGACAGAGCCGTTAACAGAATAAACACCATCATGACGAAAGGATGAGCTATCTGCAGATCGATAAAAAAGCTGGCAGTTATCAGGATAATGATGCCAAGCAATACCGCCTTCGAAGCCGCCGCACCAACATAGCCCAGCACCACCTCCAAAGTAGAAATAGGTGCCGAAAGCATTTCGTAAACAGTGCCTACAAACTTGGGAAAATAGATACCGAAGGAAGCATTGGAAATACTGTGGGTTAACAGGTTCAGCATGATTAAGCCGGGTACGATAAACGCTCCATAACTTACTCCGGCAACTTGATCTATGCGTGAACCTATAGCGGCACCGAAAACGATAAAGTAAAGAGAAGTAGTTATAACCGGCGCTACAATACTTTGCACCAAGGTACGCTTGGTGCGCGCCATCTCGAATTTGTAGATCGCCATAATGCCGTAAATATTCATGACGATTCCTCAACAAGATTAACGAATATATCTTCCAGCGAGCTTTGTGTGGTGTTTAAATCGCGGAATGCAATTTGTTCTGACTTCAAATCGTCCATTAGGCTGGTAATTCCGGTTCGATCTCCACGCGTATTGAAGGTGTAGATCAACTGTCCGCCATCGGCCGACAGCTCTAGATTATAATCTGCAAACTTAGCGGGAATTTCGCTCAGAGAATCTCGTAAATCCAGGATTAGTTGTTTCTTGCCGAGCTTCTGCATCAATTTGTCTTTCTCTTCGATCAGGATCATCTCGCCGTTATTAATCACGCCAACACGGTCAGCAATTTCTTCCGCTTCCTCAATATAGTGGGTAGTCAGAATAATGGTGACACCCTCAGCCTTGAGGCCGCGGACTATCTCCCACATATCTTTACGCAGTGAAACATCAACGCCGGCAGTGGGTTCATCAAGAAATAGTACGGTGGGCTCATGGGACAGTGCTTTGGCAATCAGCACACGGCGTTTCATACCTCCGGAAAGTGTCATGATCATATTGTCTTTCTTGTCCCACAGGGAAAGAGAACGAAGTACCTTTTCGATATGTGCTGAGTTAGGTGGCTTACCGAATAGACCGCGACTAAAGGCGACCGTATTGAATACTGACTCGAAGGAATCCGTGGTCAGTTCCTGAGGCACCAAGCCAATCATTGCACGGGTTTTGCGAAAGTCCTTAATAATGTCGTAACCATTCACGCTGACTTCACCAGAACTGAGGTTAACGATGCCGCAGATAACGGAAATCAGAGTTGTCTTGCCAGCGCCATTGGGTCCCAACAGGGCGACAATTTCCCCTTTTTGTATCTCCAGGTTTATGTTTTTGAGTGCTTGAAACCCATCTGAATAGGTTTTGTTCAGATCACGAACGCGGAGGATTGCTTGTTGCTGGACTTCCATGGGCGAAAGATTATGAAGACTGTCTCACCCAATTACAACCCTGCAATTTCACGCGAAGCCGCACACGAGTTGAGACCATTGAACTATGCCACCTGAACTGCGCTCATGCTTAAAGATTTTCATAATAGATTTTATAATGCGGTGCCTGGCTAGGCGCGGCATCGGCAGCGGCGCCTTGCTTCTATCTCAGCTGGGTTTTGCTTAACGTTTGGCACGATTCCATGGCTTGGGACAAGGGTAACCGGGTTTGTCTGCGAGTGGGCTTGCTTATTTTTGAGTTTGTCCTGCATCATTCAGGCGCCTTCACCGCAGTCATGATGGCGGAACGCAATGAGCCTAAGCTTAAGGTGAAAATCGTCATTGGGCTCATTTGCTTCTACTCACTGATGCTGTGGTCTTTCGCTGAGGCACTGGAAAGTCCGGCAGAGCTTTGGATATTCGCCTCAAGGGTCGTAAGCCGCGGCATCAGTGGGCTAATCAACCGCTGTGAAGCCAAGCATGAGATTATGGCAAGATCGGCACTGGGCGTGGTACTTTAGCTGCTTCTGGTGATGGGGAAGAGATCCGGAACGGGCGATCGCTGCGGCGGCGCTGTATTTTTTCCTGTTAGGCCTGGCTGAGCTGTTTATTCTCGGTCCAGCCAAGAAGCAAACGGCAGAATGATTCAATACTAATTCGAGAACCTTGTTATGACAGTACACAGATTGAGATTTTCCCGTCCGCTTTCTCTATTCGGACTTGAAGACTTACTTACACTCGTTGTTCTTTCACTGCTCATCAGCAGTATGAGTAATGCGCAAGACATAGTAGAACCATTACTTACTTCTGAAGAATTGGAATTGACTTCCTGGTTAGACTCGCAAGAAGATAATATGCTAGCCATGCTCGAGCGTATAACCAATATAAATTCTGGCAGCCTTAACAAAGTCGGAGTTAACGAGCTTGCCACAATATTTAGCAATGAACTCAGACAGCTTGGTTTTCAAATTTCGACTCTGCCCGGCGAAGTTATAGAGATGCCAAGCTGCCCGGGTAGTGACTACAATGTTGATGTAGCGGATCATATCCTGGCCAGCCAGAATGGCAACGGTTCCAAACTACTATTAATGGGACACCTGGATACCGTGTTTCCTCTCGATAGCCCATTTCAAGAATTCCGCCGCGATGGAGACAAAATGTACGGCCCGGGTGTATCAGACATGAAAGGCGGCTTGGTGGTTATGTTATATGCGCTAAAGGCGCTACATGAACAGGGAGACTTGCAAGACAAAGCCATCACTATTGTATTGAACAGCGATGAGGAAATGGGTTCACTGTCCTCGCGCAAATACCTGGAAGAGCAAGCCTTATTACATGATTGGGGGCTTGTGTACGAGTCATCTGGAAACAACCGCCTAACCCGAGAACGCAAAGGACTGGGCCAGGCCCGCTTCGTCGTCCATGGCAAGGCGTCGCATGCTGGCGGTGCCCATGAACAAGGCAGGTCCGCCATTAAGGAGCTCGCCTACAAGATAGTACAAATAGAGAATATTACAGATTACGAGACCGGCGTCACGGTGAATGTCGGTGTGGTAAGTGGCGGTGAGGCGCGCAATACCATTGCCCCTTGTGCCGAGGCTCTGATTGATTTGCGTTATCCTCAACCACAACAAGGCTTGGATGCGATTGCGCAATTCGAAGACATATTCAGCAATGTATACAGCTATCCGGTTGACTCGGGGGAGCTTAGCACCGAAAGCTGGACCAACCTGCACCGCCCAGCGAAGGTAGCGACACCGAAATCAGATCAACTGCTAAATAAAACTATCGCCATTGCTCGTCTACTAGGGCAGGACTTGGGCGTTGCTGATTCTGGTGGCGGCACCGATGGCTCCTTAACCCAATCGGTGGGTCTACCTACTCTAGACTCCCTAGGCAGCGCTGGCACAGGCGCCCACTCCAACAGAGAAGAAGGACGTGTTAGCTCGTTAGTGGAACGTGCGAAACTTAGTGCCGTACTAATTCATAGACTGGCAGCGGAATAAGTGTTTTCATGCGAGTGAATTAGATGCCGGGTGAGCTACAAAGCCGCATTAGGCCTGGAATAATAATAACGCTGAGGACAGCGAATGACTGCCAGTATTGAAGAGAGTTCTGAAATCGGCTCGGCCATTTCCAATGACCAGCCATCCCCCAAAATGGCTGCCGCCGCCAAGGCTTATCAAAATCCTTATTACCGCTATTTAGTACTGGGAATTTTGACAGCGGCTTATGTTTCGAATTTTGTCGACCGGCAAGTAATCAACGTATTGGCTCAATATATTATTGATGACCTCGAAATAAGCGACGGCCAATTCGGCATGCTCTCCGGTCTAGCCTTTGCCTGCATCTATACTACACTCGGCATTCCTATCGCGCGTCTCGCCGATATTAGCAATCGTCGCAATATTATTGCTATATCAATCACTATATGGAGTGTGATGACAGCCGCCTGTGGCGCGGCGCAAAATTTCGGCCAACTATTTATGGCGCGATTCGGCGTTGGTATTGGCGAAGCGGGTGGCTCGCCTCCTGCACACTCCATAGTTTCAGACATATTCCCCGCAAACCAGAGAGCCACTGCACTTTCCATCTACTCGCTGGGCGTGTATGGCGGCATCTTGGTGGGCACCATAGGTGGCGCCTACCTGGTACGATATTTCGATTGGCGCACGGCGTTTGTAGTAGTCGCCATACCTGGACTGTTCCTGGCTATGTTGGTCAGGCTGGTGATAAAGGAACCACCCCGTGGATTGGCGGAGGCTCGTAAAGATGTTGCTCCTCCAGGCTTTCTAAAAGTATTGCAGTTTCTATGGAATAGAAAATCTTTCCGTCATCTTTCCTTTGCCTGTGCGCTGCACGCCTTTGTCACCTATGGCATTGGAAATTTTATGCCGCTATTTCTTGGGCGCGTGCACGGCATGCCAATAATCGATGTGGGTTGGTACTACGGCTTGATTGCAGGTATTGGTGGTCTATCTGGCACCTTCTTCGGCGGTTGGATGTCAGATCGAATGGCGAATAAGACAGGCGATAAGACATGGTATGTGTGGGTGCCGTTTATCTCCACCGTACTAGCAATACCTTTTGCCTTAATCACATTTTTAGTTATGCCAACTGGTGTGACTGCCGCCTTCTCCTATCTACTGCCAGTTTTTTGTGGCGGTTGGTATCTTGCTCCTTGCATAGCTTCAACACACTTTCTTGTTGGCATTCGCATGCGTGCAATGGCATCGGCGATTTTGCTATTTGTATTGAATCTAATTGGGCTTGGTCTCGGCCCGATGATTACCGGCTTCGTTAGTGATTTTCTAACACCAAGCTACGGTGACAATGCCTTACGCTATGCGATGTCGATCACGGTGCTGGTAAATTGCTGGTGTGCTGTGCACTATTACTTGGCCACCCGCACTATAAGGGCAGATTTCGAGAAAGCACCGGGCTAGGCGTGGATTCGTCGGAGATTTTCTAGGGACCCTAGATAGCTTCTAGTGCCTGGTCGATCTTACTGACAGCAATGACTTCGATGCCCTTAATCTTGTTCTTGGGCATATTCGCCTTCGGCACTATGGCGCGGGTAAAACCGTGCTTGGCTGCTTCCTGTAAACGCTCCTGGCCACCTGGCACAGGGCGAATCTCGCCAGCCAAACCAACTTCGCCAAACACCACCAGATCCTTAGGTAATGCTTTGTCCTGAAAGCTGGAAACAATGGCTAATAACAAGGCGAGGTCAGCACTGGTCTCGGTTACCTTTACCCCACCTACTACGTTAACAAAAACATCCTGATCAGCCATATACAGTCCGCCATGGCGATGCAGTACTGCCAACAGCATCGCTAGTCGATTCTGTTCCAAGCCAACGGCGACACGGCGCGGGTTGCCGAGCTGGCTGCCATCTACTAGAGCCTGAATTTCAACCAACAGCGGCCTCGTGCCCTCCCACAAAGCCATAACAATCGAACCGGGTGACTCTTCTTCGGTACGAGACAGGAAAATTGCCGAAGGATTTTTTACTTCTTTGAGACCGGTTTCTGTCATTGCAAACACACCGAGCTCATTTACCGCACCGAAGCGATTCTTCTGCCCACGTAGAATTCGATACTTGGTATCGTTTCCCCCTTCTAACATGATAAAGCAATCGATCATGTGCTCGAGTACTTTGGGCCCAGCTAAATTTCCGTCTTTAGTTACATGACCAACCAAGAATAAAACAGTATTTGTTTGCTTGGCGTATTGGATAAGAAAGGCAGCACATTCTCTGACTTGCGAGACACTGCCCGGGGCAGATGCAACATCCGCGCTGTGCATCACTTGTATAGAATCAACCACCAATAACTGCGGTTGATGTTCCTGTGCCGCCTTGCAGATTTGTTCAACATTGGTTTCTGCCAACATCTTTAGATTCTGTTCTGGCAGATTTAAACGTTTCGCACGCATGCCAACCTGCTGTAAAGACTCCTCGCCGGTTACATACAAGGCTGGTCTGCCGGAATCTGCCAATAGGCACATGATTTGTAGTAGCAGGGTGCTTTTTCCCGCGCCGGGATTTCCGCCTATTAGTACCACCGAACCTGGTACCAAGCCTCCACCGAGGACGCGATCCATTTCCTCAATCGAACTACTAAAACGCGGTAGTGCTTCCAAGTCGATATCGGAAAGCTGTAGTACATTAGATTGCTCACCAGAATAGCCCTGTTTACGAAAGTCCGCCTTGGTAACCGGAGAACTGGAACTACTGTTGCCTAAATTTAATTGCGATAATGTATTCCAGGCTTTACAAGAGGCACACTGACCCTGCCACTGACCGTGCTCGGTTCCGCAGTCGGTGCATACGAATACTGTTTTATTTTTAGCCATAGGATCTATTTAATCTTTTCTTGTTAGTTGTCCATTTAGCTGAACAAAGCACAAGGCGTTTGGAGTGGCTCTATATAAATTTACGCATCAGCTATCAGTATAGATAAAGCTAACCCGTTTGGTGACTTTGCAAAATAATTCGTAGGAGATGGTATTGGCATAGCTTGCCACTTCGTCGGCAGGCAGCCCTTTCCCCCAGAGAACTACCTCATCACCCACCTGCACATCATTCAAGCCGGTCAGATCGATCGATATCATGTCCATGGACACTCTGCCCAACAATCCTGTTCGCCGTGAACCGCTGCCAGACTTCACCAGAACCGGCGTGCCATTTTGTGCCGAGCGTGGATAACCATCGGCGTAGCCAATTGACACTACTCCAACTCGCGTATCCTGTTGACAGCTATGGGTAGCACCGTAACCGATAGTGGCGCCCGCCCTTACCTCATTAATCGCTATTATTCTCGAGCTCAGTGTCATTACCGGTAATAGACCTATCTCCTCGCTGCTGCGATTGGCGAAGGGAGAGCCGCCGTACAACATAAATCCCGGACGTACAAACTGATGATGGGTCTGTGGCAAAGCGAGAATGCCAGCAGAAGCCGCGAGGCTTGCATTTACCGGCCCCTGGCTTGAGTTCGCCAATTTTTCTCGAAGTGAATCGAACTCCGCGATCTGGCGCCTGGTTAATTCATTCGCGGATTGATTCTCTGGGTCATCGGCGCTAGCGAGATGCGACATAAGAACGACCTCTGTTTCCGGGTGTTTATGAAGATCACCGTAAACCTGTAGAGTTTCTTCTGCAGAAAGGCCCAGCCGGTTCATGCCACTATTGAACTTGACCCACACTCTGCCCACACCAGAGAGAACTGCCTTTTGTAAGTAGCGATCGAGTTCTTCAAATTGATACAGCGAATGCACGACCGGTTCTATATCGTGATTCAGACAAAAATCCATTTCTTCACGATTACAAAACCCTGACAGCAACAGAACAGGGTTAGTTATCCCCAGAGTTTTCAGTTGCATGGCCTCTCCCAGGGAGGCAACTGCAAAGGCGGCGAGTTTGGTGTGACCCGCAGTCAAAACCTGTGCAACCTGTTCGACACCGTGTCCGTAGGCGTTGGCTTTAATTACCGCAACTATTTGTGATTCGGGGCAGTGAACACTGACCTGCGAGAGGTTTTTCTTGAGCGCGTGCAGATCAATAGTGGCCCACGCCCTATTTGAATAATCAATCATGATCAATCCGGATCGGTGGCAAGGCGGGTCTATCCATGGGTATAGCTGTCGTCGTACCTCGGCTGAGCATGATTCTCGAAGCGAGTATACTTGCCAACAAAGCTAAGCCTTACCGTCCCTATGGGGCCATTCCGTTGCTTGCCAATAATGACCTCAGCCATGCCTTTGTCGGGCGAGTCCTCGTTGTAGACCTCGTCCCTATAGATGAAAGATATTACGTCAGCATCCTGCTCGATCGCACCGGACTCTCTCAGGTCTGACATCACCGGCCGCTTATTTACCCTTTGTTCTAGGCCACGATTAAGCTGCGACAGGGCGATAACCGGACATTCGAATTCACGTGCCAAGAGTTTAAGCGATCGAGAAATTTCGGAAATCTCACCGACACGGTTGTCGCCGAAACCCTTGATCTGCATTAACTGCAGATAATCCACCACAACCATGCCGAGACTGCCGTGCTCGCGCACTGTTCTTCTGGCGCGGGCTCGCATCTCCATGGGACTTAGTGCCGCACTGTCGTCTATAAACAGGGGACGATCTTTGAGTTTGGCGACGGCGTTGTTAAATCCAGGCCAATCCTCTTCACTTAACTGACCGGTACGCAATTTGGTCTGGTCGATCTTGCCGATAGAGGACAACATACGAAAGATGAGACTCTGTGCCGGCATCTCCAGACTGAAAACCAAAACCGGTTTATCGTTGTTAAAGACAGCATGTTCTACAAGATTCATGGCAAAGGCGGTCTTGCCCATTGAGGGTCGTCCGGCGACGATGATCAGATCAGATTTCTGCCAGCCGGAGGTCATTGCGTCCAGATCGGTGTAACCTGAAGATAGCCCTGTCAAACTACCATCCATACCAGCCAATTCATCGATCCTGTCCACCGCCTTACTCAGTAGCGGGTTTATAGGCACGGGACCCTGATCCTGAGGACGCTCATCGGCGATATTAAAGACTTGTTGCTCGGCCTCATCCAGGACTACCGCCGCCTTCTTGCCACCGGTGTTGTAACCACTATTGGCAATACTGTTGGCCACGCTAATCAGCCGACGCAGGATTGCTCGCTCACGTATGATTTCTGCGTAGGCATGGATATTAGCCGTGCCGCGGGCATTGCTAGTGAGCTCGCCAAGATAGTCCAGGCCTCCGGCACTTTCCAACTCATTTAAACTGTTCAGGGATTCCACCAGAGTCACCACATCTATGGGGCTATTGGCCTCGCTTTGCTGGGACATCACGCGAAAGATGATCTGATGTTCGGGCCTATAGAAATCCTCAGGAAGCAACACGTCGGCGAGGTTATCCCACTCTGTGTTGTCTAACATCAAGCCGCCTAGCACCGCCTGCTCGGCATCCACCGAATGGGGTGGAACCTTGAGCGCTGCTACATTGCTGACTTCGCGGTTTTGTGGATTATCGAAAGACATGGTCTTATTCTGTTCTTATTTGCTTCGAGTATTTTTTAAAATTACTGGCGAAAAAAAACACCATCTGAATGAACAGATGGTGCTTCATGAAGGTAGGCAGGTCAAGGCCTTGAAGGCGATTGCACGGTATTAGCAGCGCAGCTCAGGTTTTGCCCTGTACAAGTTCCGAAAACTACTGGATCGGGCCAGCTAGTTTCCTGCTTAAACTTCTTTAGCTGCGTCTTCTTCCGCAGCTTCACTGCTGGCTGCCTCTGCCGCTTCAGCTTCTTCGATCGCTTCGATAAGACTGCCATCTTCACTAACGCCTGCAGCAGAATCCAGCCCAGCCACCACCACATTAATGTTCGCTGTGACTTCGAATCCGAGATTCAGTACCACACCGTAACTTCCCAACTCGCGAATCACACCGTTTGGAAGAAGTACCTCACTCTTGCTTATGTCGGACCCAGATTGAGCATTCAGTGCATCGGCGATATCTCTGGTGCCAACGCTGCCAAATAGTTTTCCTTCGTCGCTGGAATTAACCTGGATATGGATGCTGACGCTGTCCACCACAGCTTGACGCTTCTGAGCAGCGGCGACATTTTTATTGTGTGCAGCCATTAATTCTGAGCGGCGGCTCTCGAAATCAGCCAAATTGCTTTTCGAAGCCGGAATCGCCTTGCCCTTGGGAAATAAGAAGTTGCGCGCAAAACCAGATTTCACATTAGCTGTATCACCGATGTCTCCCAGATTGGCCATTTTTTCAAGCAAGATAACGTTCATTTGTTCATCCTCAATTCAAATTCTGTTCTTTCACTGAATATCAGCGCTATAACTCTAGCTACTTTCTTTTTACACCGGCTTTTTACACCGGCTTCTGCAGACGTGATCTAAAATCGTACCAGCTGTCTAACAGTGCCACTAGCACCACCAGATTAGCTATCAATGGCAACATGATCAGTGCGTATAGGGCCGCCAACCACATGCTCGATAATTTCTTTGCTGCTACCACCGCATGTATCAGGGCTAGCCCGGAAAACAATAGCGGTAAAATCAAATACAACATCCAGCTTGTGGGGATGAGTATTCCAAAATTCCCCATCACCATTAAGACGACTAGCAATAGTGCAACCTTCTGTTCTACCCGCAACTGATGAAATTCTTTTTGGAATCCACCCGGGTTAAACAGCGCAGCCTGCATCCAGCGAGACAGCATCAGCAGGACTATAGAAAGAAACATATAGACTGCGCCAATGAAACTGGTCACTACACTTCTTAAGTCTAGCAACTGCTGTTCCTGAAAATTATTTGCGTCAAAGTAGGGCTGCATTTGAATGAAGATCAAATCCAGCACTGCCGGCTGTAAACGCAAGTAAATCTCTACACAAACACCAATGGCGATTGCGGCTAACAGGGTGAATTCCCAGGACTCTGATACTCTCAATAATCCTGCGAGCCCGCTGATGCCGATAAGCATAATCAGCGGCACGGGATCTCCCGCAATGGCCCAACCACCTATCGGTAGAATGGCCCAAGCAAATACATGCATGGCTTCCTGCATACCCTTGCGTAACATAATCAAGCCGACAATTACCGGGCTGAGAAAGTTTACAAGCGGTATTAGACCCAGCAGCATGACTGCCATAATGGCCTGTTTGCGTCCCTTCATTACGAATTCAGCAAGGCCGCGCATGGTTATAACCTTTTAAACCTGATGACTATCCGTATAAGGAATCAAAGCCAAGTATCTTGCACGTTTAATAGCCGTAGCTAATTGGCGCTGATAACGAGCCTTGGTGCCAGTGATCCTGCTAGGGACAATTTTGCCCGTCTCAGAAACATAGGCTTTCAAGGTTTCCAGATCTTTGTAATCTATTTCTACTGTACCTTCGGCGGTAAATTTGCAGAACTTACGCCGACGAAAATAACGAGCCATAATTTTTATCCTATCTGTCAGTCTTTCTCTATTCTGTCCAGGAATGGGTTAAGAAGTTATGAGGACTTAATCCCGCTTCTCTTCTTCAGCTTCAACTTCTGGCGCTTCTGTTTCCTCAACAGCAGCTACTTCCTCGGCTTCTACCACTTCTTGAACTTCTTCAGCCGCTACTTCTGCCACGTCGTCGGCCACAGTTTCAGCCGTTTCAGCAGCAGACGCTGCTTCCGCTGCGGCTCTTGCTGCAGCTGTCGCTTCTGCTGCGTCATCTTCCATCTTACGCTTTTGTTCAGCTCGCTGTTTGCGCTCTTTGCCTTCGCGCTCTCCTTTCAGAATCAAAGACTCCTCGGTAACCGGCGCTTTGGCTTTGATGACCAGATTACGTAAAACCGCATCATTAAAACGGAAAAGTGTAGTTAATTCTTCCAGCGCTTCGCCACCACATTCGATGTTCATCATTACGTAGTGGGCTTTGTGAATCTTGTTTATTGGGTAGGCGAGTTGGCGTCTGCCCCAGTCTTCCAATCGGTGGATTTGACCACCGCTATCGGCCATCAACTGGGTATAGCGCTCGATCATCCCCGGAACCTGTTCGGACTGGTCGGGATGCACCAAGAATACGACTTCATAGTGTCTCATAGAGACTCCTTCTGGGTTAATGCCTTCCATCAAACACAGCTGTTTGTGGTAAGACAAGGAGTTATGTAGCTGCGAAAACTAGTCACGCAGGTAAAAAAGAGGGGGAATTCTAGGGAAACTGCGGTTGGGATGCAAGCTTTACCGGAGTTCGGGCCGCTTTTCCATCAAATATTCGGTTTTCGACCAGACATGGGCTTAACCCTGCTTAATCCTCTGTCTGCGCGCCTCGTACAGGCAAACGCCTGTAGCAACAGACACATTCAGACTACTCAACTTGCCGGCCATGGGAATGGACACCAGATAATCACAGCTTTCACGGGTGAGACGGCGTAAACCGCTCCCTTCGGAGCCCATCACTAAAGCTATGGCAGCGCTTAGATCCTGCTCGTACAGCGAGCTGTCAGCTTGATCTGCAGCGCCGATTAGCCAGATACCGCGCTGTTTGAGCTTATTCAGACAGCGTGCCAGATTGGTGACCGCGACAAGATTTACTGTTTCTGCCGCTCCGCAGGCAACCTTTCGCACAGAGGCGTTCAAACCCACCGACCTGTCTTTAGGAATGATGACAGCATCAGCGCCTGCCGCATCGGCACTGCGAAGACAGGCACCCAAATTATGAGGATCTGTTACTCCGTCCAAAACCAGTAATAAGGGAGCATGGTCCAGCTGGTCCAATAAATTCACAAGATCTTTTTCGCTGAGTGCCTGTGACTCGCCCTCGGTCAGGGCACCCACGCCCTGATGCACACCTTCAAACAGTGCTTCGAATTCTTCTTTGTTCAAATCCGTTACACCGATTCCCGCCTTGAGCGCGAGGTCTCGAATCGCCTGCATTCGTTTATCATGGCGACCAGATTGAATGGCAAGCTTGCGCAGCGAGTTGGGGCGCCGGAGCAGCAATTCAGAAACGGCATGTATGCCAACTATTTTTTCTTGATCGTATTGCATGACGAACTACTTAAAACATTCTCAACAGTTTGCCTACTCAGGTGCTGGGCTTGGCATTTGGTTTTCTTCTTCTTTTTTTAACGGAGGGCTTCTTACCGATAACGGCATGAATTTCCTTTCCCTTGCTGTTTGACTTATCCGTACCCGCAGTGCTTCCTTTTTGGGATTTGACGTCAACTACAGATTTTGCTTGCCGCTTCTTATGCTTGCCCTTTTTCGAATCCTTCGCTTTATTCTTACTGCCTTTATTCTTTTCCTGCTTCGCACCATCATGCTTAGGCTTCGGTTTGGATTTCGCATTAACTTTGCTATAGCGCTTTACCGATTGTTTAAGACCAATCATCTGCAGATCGATCTTTTTCTCGTTTAAGTCCACTCTGACAACTTTAACCTCAACACTATCACCCAGACGATAGACTTTCTGACTACGCTCACCGCTCAGGCAATGACGCACTGGGTCGAAGTGATAATAGTCATTACTCAGCTCGCTGATGTGAACCAATCCCTCTATGTAGATATCATTTAATTCTACGAACAAGCCAAAGCTGGTTACCGAGGTTATGGTACCGGTAAATTCATCTCCTACACGGTTTTGCATGTACTCGCATTTTAGAGCATCGATCACACTGTAACTTGCAGCATCTGCCCTACGCTCCGCCATGGAGCAGTGTTCGCCAAATTGAATCATGTTCTTTAAATCGAAAGGGTAGATCGTCTTTTTTGCTAAATCGGCAGCACCATCCTGTTTTCTGACATGTCTGCCTGGCTTATTACGAATAAGGTAGCGAATTGCGCGATGCACCAATAAATCAGGATAACGTCGAATAGGCGAGGTGAAATGCGCGTAGGCTTCATAGCCTAATCCAAAATGACCGAGGTTTTCAGGTTGATACACAGCCTGCATTAGAGAGCGAATGAGCATTGTCTGCAGTAGGTGCCTATCCGGGCGATTCGCCATCTGCTTTAACACCTGTTGGTAATCCGCAGGCTCTGGTTTGTCTCCACCAGGTAGATGCAGACCCATCTCTTTCAGAAATTCTCGCAGATTTTCCAGCTTGTCTGGATTTGGACCCTCATGCACTCTATATAGAGTGGGTAGCTTTGACTCTCCCAGCAACCTTGCTGCGGCGACATTGGCGCTAAGCATGCACTCTTCGATTAGCCTGTGGGCGTCATTCCTGTACACAGGCACGATCTCCCGTATCTTCCTGTCCTCACCGAATACGATTCTAGTTTCGGTGGTATCGAAATCCATAGCGCCACCATTGTCTCTAACTTGTCGTAACGCGTGAAACAGGGAGTACAGGTTTTCGAAATGCTCAAGTAGTGACTCATGGCGCTTTCTAAGCGTATTCTGAATATTTTTTTGAGCGTCATTCTCAGCCGGCTCGATAATGTCGGATACTTCGTTGTAAGTCATGCGCGCGTGAGAATGAATGACGGCTTCGTAAAAACTAAAGTCTGTCATCTCTCCACTGGCCGAGATTTCCATCTCACAAACCATGGTCAATCTATCCACTTTTGGTTTCAGGGAACAAAGGCCATTGGACAGTTTTTCCGGCAGCATGGGAATAACATGCCCGGGGAAATAAACCGACGTGGCCCTGGTAATTGCTTCTTCATTCAGGGCGCTTCCAATTGCGACGTAGTGGGATACATCGGCGATAGCTACATAAAGCGTCCAGTTTCCGCGCTGGTGTCTATGAGCAAAGACCGCGTCATCGAAATCTTTCGCATCCTCACCATCGATTGTAACAAAGGGCATTTCCCGCAGGTCGACTCGGGCCTGCAAATCCTCCTCAGCAATATCTTCGCTGTAACGATTAGTTTCCTTGTCGACGGATGATGGCCAGATATGCGGAATATCATGACTGCGCACAGCTACTTCGATCTCCAAGCCAGGGGTTGTGCTGTCCCCCAGCACTTCCACAATTTTGGCGACCGCCTTGCGGCGCCTGCTCGGATACTCGGTAATCTCCGCAACTACGAACTGGCCATCTTCAGCATCGCCTGCCTGTTGGTCGGGAATCAATATTTCATGACTCACCCTTTTACTATCGGGCACCAAAACACCAAACCCCTGGTCGCGATAATAACGTCCTACTATCTGTTCATAGCGACGCTTCAGTATCTCGACGATCATGCCTTCTCTGCGGCCACGGCTATCGAAGCCAGATAGCCGAGCAAGCACCTGATCGCCATCGAACAACTTCGCCATTTCCCTGGCACCGAGGAACATGTCGCCGGAGCCGTCATCAGGAATAAAGAATCCGAAGCCATCCTTATTGCCCTGAACCCGGCCTTTGATCAGGTCCATGTGGGCTGCCAGCCCGTACATGCCGCGGCGATTGCTGATGATCTGACCATCGCGACTCATGGCAATAAGCCTGCGACGCAAGGCTTCGGTCTGTTCTTCATCCACCAGCTTCAACTGCTCACATAGGGCAGGATGGCCCACAGGCTCGCCGATTTTCTCTAGTAGTTGAAGGATGAATTCGCGACTGGGTATGGGATTTGCGTAGTTCTCCGCTTCGCGCTGGGCAAAGGGATCTTTTGATTTTCGGGATTTTGACATTAAGAAAAGGTACAAGAATTAAGAAAGGGCCAGTATACACCCGGCTATGTCTAAAGTCTGTGACATCCGCTGTTGATAAAGCCCCGTGTCGAGGTATTGACAGCCTATTCAGCTCTCGTTAGAGTTGCGCTCCGGTCGAGATACTGGATAAACCATCTGTCTATGCCCAGGTCGTGTTGTGGTGGACTGCGGGCGAAAGACCGCCATCGAAATTAGAATTGAATTGAACAACTAAAATCCATCTATATATGCCCAGGTGGTGAAATTGGTAGACACGCTAGCTTCAGGTGCTAGTGATCGAAAGGTCGTGGAGGTTCAAGTCCTCTTCTGGGCACCACTTCATAGTTACCCCTACCTAAATCGTCTAAGAGCGAGAAAGGAAGCGACTTCTGGGGAGTTTGAAAACCCGTATTTAGGTCATAGGGCAATTTCTCTGCAAACACCAATTGCAGCACTGTTTTCTTTCTATGTATGCACCCTGTAGCCCAGAGTTTATAGGGGTCTGCCAGAAATGCGAAAGAAGTTTGAAAGTTTGTATCAAAGTCAGGCAAAACGGTGCCACAACTCTGAATTTTCTCCGCAAGTAGCCGCTTTGATTTTTCTAATTCATTGATGCGATCTTCGTATCTGGCGACTACAGCGCTGTTCTCTGTCACCATGATCCTATTCATCAGCTTTTCGATTTGTACTTCAACATTGCGTTGTTCGGCTTCAATCGAAGAAGCATCAGTACTGCTTTGCTGCTTGCGATCATTCCAAAGTGTTTTACAAGTTCGATACCCAAGATTATACAGTTCCGATACGGGGCGTAATTCAATTAGAAGTTTCTCGAAAGCCTCTTCCAGCTTTTCTCTTCGCACTGACTTGCCGTGGTTTGGACATGGCTTCCTGTGGCAAAAATAGTAAGGATATTTTTTGCCTTGTTGCCCCTTCGACCATGTAGATGTTAGTGGCTTATTACATCCGCAACAAAGTACGAATCCCCTCAGCGGGAATTCATCATTCCGGATTTTACGCGTGGGTTCTTTTGCCTGTTCGGCAAGACGTTCCTGGATGTGCTGAAAAGTTTCATAGCTGATAATCGGCTCGTGTTTCGCTGGCAGCAAATGGACGCCCCAGCTAGGAAGTGTGATGTATCCCGCATACAAAACGCGCTTTAAAAGGTCAGTTACGCGCTGATACAGCACTTTCCCGTCTTTGTTCTTGGGAAACGGAATTTGTGATTCCAGATAGAGCTTAACATCGGTTTGCGTAGGAAATCTTTTTGATGCAAAGCCTTCTAAGGCGGTTTGCACAATAGTAGCGCGTGGCTCATCACGCACGAGCATTTTCCCGTGTCCCTCAACCTTCTCAAATCGATAGCCAACCACTGGATTACTAGTCCAATATCCATTGCTAACTCGTGCTTTCATCTTCTGTATTGTCTGACGGCTGTTTTGTTGGCGTTCTAACTGACCTTGAGCGGCAAAGAGAGTTTCCATGAACTCGCCTTCGGGTGTGTCATCGAATTTAAAGTTTAGGCACTCGACCTTTGCATTATGAGCAGCTAAGGCATAGCGAAGTTTCCAGTGGAACATTGTATCTCTAGCAAAGCGCTTTAGGTCGTCGAAGATCACAACATAGTCTGTGTCTCCTTTACCTGCGAGATAAGCCAATAATGCGACCATTCCAGGACGCTTCATGAAATCGCCACCGCCCGAGGCATCGTCGGGAAAACAGGCCTCTACCTCGTAGCCCTTGGCGCGGGCATAATCGCGGCATCGGGATTCTTGCGAATCCAGCCCATGGCCTTCCGTGGCTTGCTTAGCGCTGGATACGCGGCAATAAATTACGGCCTTGGTCAGTTTTAATTCGTTAGCCATTAGAGACTCCCTTCACCTCCGCTTCATCATTGGCGGCGCTTTGGTCATTAAAACGCTTAGAGGTTAACTTTAAATCTAGAGAAGTTGATGGACTCTGTAAATTATCGTTAACAGCATGTCCACAACATTTTTGCACCGGATGTAGGCCGAAAGCCCTATCGACCTCGGCCTCCATAAAACTCCACACTACGCGGATAATTTCTTCTTTTTGTTCACGCGTTAAATCAAGAGTATCCAAACAGTCCATATAATCATCAACGTCTAGTAACATACATAACGTCCTTTCGTTTGAAAAGTTAAGTTATGTACGTTATAGCTGCCAGCAACGTCAAATCTGGGAAATAGCTAGAGAAACACGTACTTAGCATTACCAAGTGGATAAGGCTATCAATTGAAAAATGGACTGATTGTTGAGATGTTATAAAGAACTTAGCATCCGTGAAGCACAAATGCCGCCCAGTAATATGGGTCTTCAAATATTTTTTCGTTAGGTTGAAGTCGACTCAACTCGTTATCTTCTAACAAAATGTCTGCTGCCCGGTTGCTGATTGCACCGCGATCTAATCGTTCTTGAATGTAATTCCGTAACTCTTGGACGGTAATGTCTCTAAACCACAATTGAGCGGTTTGCAGAGCCTTAGCAGGGAGCAATTTCTCTTGAATGTGAAGTTCATAAAACCGACTAATAATCAATGATGAGATATCTTCTATTTTCCAAAGAGTAGAAATCACGCCAATAGCACCAAGCTCTAAGAACACACTAGAAAGGCCTGAAGCTTCATTAATATTGTTTTGCAGATCATGAACACCCGATTCGCACGCGGACAAAACCACCATCCTCAAACTCGTTTTTGAATCCAATATGAACAAGTGGTCTGCATGAAAGTTTCTATCGAGCTCAATGAATGAATTGCTTGAATCGGACCAATCAAATTGCCCATGCGTTGCGAAATGCCAATAATTTTTGAATTCTACTGATTCCATAACATTGTCTAGCGTTACTTTCTCCCGAGGGACAAAGCTTGCATTATCGTCATCGAAACACGAGAGGGATATTTCAGTTTCCAAGAAGGCATACTTCAGTTCTTTTTCATCACTTTTAATCGGTGGTGGTATATACGAAATCGAGTTACTATTTGCTGATTGATGTTTTTTTGCTCTTTCCTGGAGCACTGATAACGCAGAAAGACTTGGTGAATAAGAAATCACATAGTCATCGCACAAATAACGAGCAGTATCCGGATTCTTTGCTAACCCGATTGGCAAAAAGTATAAAAATGAGTCAAGAATAATCACCAATTCTGAACTATTTGCACTTTTGTAGTTCTCAATTTCAGCAACTGTCCATGCGCCCAGAAACTCCCAAAGAAAATTGGAAACTTTATCAGATATGTCGAACCAGTCATCGTGACTGAATGATTTAGTATTCATGCGCTTAATGACTTCAATCCAGCCTTCTTCTTTTCTTACTACCACGCCTGAAAAATCATTGCGGCCAAGTGGTAGAAGCTCAGAAACAATAGCGCTTTCTAGCCCACAAGATGGTGGAATGAGCACGAATTTGGAAGTCGAAGTACCAATAACTGGTAACAGAACCCAAGACCTGAAATTCCGGCAATAATCTAACAACTCCGCCTTAGTAATATCTGCAAACTTGCTCTCGGCCCTTTCTATAGCTGAAATTAGCGCAAATTTGTTTTCTTCAATACCTGACCCAAGCAACCTCTCTGACAAATTCCTATTTCGAAGGCGATCATTAAGACTTTCGTCATTAACTTGTGAATCAACATATTGCTTTAAAGATATTGCGCCGCTGAGTTTGCTTGCTCTAATTCTTTCCTGATAGCTCACTGCACGTTCCAAGTCTCCACTAGCTATAGCCGCAAGAGGAGCTAACGATAACCCTTCACTATTGGCGCACGAAAACAAACTGAAATTAAAACCAGGCTCTTGGCTAAAGTGCTCAATTACACTTTTAAATATCTGATCGGCCTGAGTCATTTTTCCTTGTAGCGCCAACAAACTTGCCATTGACACATTTACTGAAAGGTACGCTTGCGGAAAAGATTCTAAGCTTAATACTGATTGCGCTCTCTTGAATAATTCAGCGCTCAATTCATGAGCCGTGCTAGAGAGAGGATGTTCTTTAAAATGGAATTCAGCCAACTCTATATAAGATTGGACTAATAGAAGTGGGTCACCAAATTGGTCGGCAAGATCAATGGCCTGGTTGTAAGACTCAGCAACTGCATCAATATCAACGCCTGGTTTACACAGATACTCCTGCCTTTTTATTAGTGCTTTACACTGGCTCACTAATGCATGAATCTCATCGGTAGAGCCTTCGGTAGTTCGACTTTCAATTTTCTCTAAGAGATGAAGTAAAGTTTCGCAGCTTCCTGCATCTTTAAGATGACTGAGCAAAACAGGACTCAAGTCATCAATGAGTCCTACGCCTACAACTGCATCGACAAGAGATTCAGCATCTATACCACAATCGATTAACGACCTTACTAATGCGACATGTGCTTTCACCCAGAGATCAAGGTCCAATTCCGGATCTAAATGATCTATAGCTAGATTTAAGGCTGATGTTGTTATAATTCTATTTTGGGATGGACGGCCATATCCTCGTTTAGAGTTTGCCAATCCCATCAGATACATTATTTCTCCGTATTCTTGTTTATTATCACTGCCACACATTGAATTAGCATGCTCTAGACAGAGTATTGATTTTTCTATCGCTGTAGGTCCGAAAAGAAAATCTGAACTTAGCAAGGCTCTTGCAAAGTCGATCTTTGACCGTATGCGTAAATTGGGAATACTGCTGGTTTCAAAGAAATCATGTGTTTCTTGGAATATCTCTAATGCTTTCCAAATGTTGGCCTTAAATGAGCCCGTTCTACGCTCCAACAAGGCTTTTGCTTTAAGAGTTAACGCAAATCTATACGTCGGATGAAAAGAGTATTTTGGATTGCTTTTATCTATTAATTTCGTAATAACTTCTTCAGCTATATGCAGTGCTTCTTCTATATGCTCACTATCAGAGGAATGCCGCGAAAGAAGCAATTCCCCTTTTACAACAAGCACTCCAGCCAAATCATGAGGAACGTTTTCAGTTTGTATGATATGAATAGCTTTATCTATCTCGCTTAATCCCATTTCGAGATTCGTGGCACTGGTCCCAATCTGTCGTACACGGTAGAAATTTGCCAAATTGACGGAAGCTAGGACGAGATTCTCGAAATCATAATTGGTGGTGTAGTAAGGTTTAGCCTTGGTAGTCAGTTCAATCGATCTTTCTAAATTCTCAGCCCGGCTGCCAAATTTGCTTTCTGAATATCTAATTCCAAGTTCAATTGCACAATAAGCTTCCAAGGCTTTTGCTTCGGTTCCTTTCAAATCAACCGAACTTTCCAGAGCCTTTTCTAAAGCGAGAGTTCCATCCTCCCACTCGTCTTCAGTAAGTTTCTCTTCTCCATCAAGTATGGCTATACCTTCGAAACACCAAAATCTACAGCGCCATAAAATCCATTGATAAGTTAACCGACCTGAGTCTGACAATCGAAATAGAAGTCTCTGCGCTTCTTTCGCGTTCCCGATGGCTTCTTTGGGAATTGGTCTACGAGAGTTGTAGTCTAAAGCTGTTGAATAGGCCTCTTTCACACGCTTCATCGTTAGCGCATCAGTAATTTTCGAAAGCATACAAATCCATGCCCTATAGATTTAAAAGATACGTGGATTGAGCCTAAGGCTCAAAGGTAAGTGGCAAACTACGATTAGGCTAGTCTGATTCAATCAAAAAATATTCCTACCTAACCCACGATATTCAATATATCAGGTTTTTGGACTAAATCTCAGGATCATGTGGTTTTTCATCTTCTATTGGAAAATCTCCCCCGGGGTATGGCACTAAGTCTTTAGCACGTCCGGCTTCAACTTCATTATTGAGAAGCACTTTATAAACTTCTTCATTATCCTGATTTAGCGCCCAGTCAGAACAAAGTTTTCCGCGATTATCTCTCATTAAGTGATTAAACTCTTCGTGGGACCGTCTCACTATGTCACTGTAATAACTCAATGACGCGCCTCTTGAAAGGAAATGCATTGCAGTTGCGCCAGTGCGTCGATCTCGGTAATTTATAGATGCTCCGGCATCTAATAGTTCAAAAATACGATTAAAGCTAAAGTGATCGTAATCGGTAGCCGCCTTAATTAGCTCCTTACCAAGTTTTTCTTTTTCTTCGTCATCCATGACGTACCCCTTTCCATCTTCTTGTACCGCATTCACAGAGGAGCGTGAGCCACTCATATAGGGTAACTTTGAAGCCTTACGCTTTCTATGTATATCATCAGAAGGTTGAGGAAAGGTTAATAGCTCACCGTATTTTCTAAAAACATCTGTAGACTTCTCAATGCGGGTCTTTATTTGGTCCGATTCAATTGGGTTGGCTTCGTATACCTCATCGTCGAATGGAAACTTTAGCTTAGTAAGGACTAAACTTTCAGTAATTGGGATATTAGAATCGCTTGTTTCAAGAAACAGATTTATATACTGATGGCCATTAGCATCGTCTACATCCTCCAGAAAAATCAGGAGCATATTATTTCTACTAATCACACTCCAACCATGCCAGGCTTTGCTATTACTTTGTCCCTCTTTAAGCACATCGCTCTTTGACCACAGCCTCTCTTCTACTATAAAGTGTGTCTCATCTTCGCTCACATCAAAAATAAGTTGTCTTTTCGTAGATGTTCCGTCTACATCAAATTCGAATCCATAGATGCTCTCCAATTGCTTTACTGTCAAATTTTCAGGATCACTATCGTTATGACCGATAAATTGATTAAGGTCTCGTGCAATTCGGTTATTTAATTTTTTAAACTCTATATCTTCGATAGAAAATGAGGAGCGATCATTACAAGCAAGATAGGCGACAAAGAGCCTAATACTCACATTCCTACCATCAACGCCTGTTTTGTATTTACCATCCTTTTTTTCATGCCCCTCATTTCGTATAAAATGACCTACGGCACGCTTTTCCACAGTTATGGGAAAGGCCGAAAATAATTCTTGATCGTCTACTTGGTTAAACATTTCACTGATGTCATCAGCAAGTGTTTGCACCTCTCTTAAAAATGTAGCCTCAATGTCTGCTGTAGGATTTTCTTGCAAAATTGAAGCAGTAGGAACATCGATTAGCTTTCTCATTTCCCGTTGTAGCCGTGTAATAACGGACTTCTCAACTGCTGTTTTTGGAGGTAGGAGTTCACTCACTCGCTTTAAGATATCTAACTTCTCTTCTATAGCGCTATTTTTATTCATGTAAACACTCTAATCCTCGTCGGAATACGCCATTCACAACAAACTTCCAATGTCAAACTGTGCAAAATGTGCTCAGTTCGTGCCCCTGATTGAAATCGATTAACTTCTACCCCGATGAAAAAAAACCAGGTAAAGGAGTTAGAAGATGAAGAATTACCTATCTATTGAAAACCAAACCATAGTGCCATTCGCAATGATGGTTTCAATTCTATCCCATCAGTTTCTCTTTGCAATATCGCTTTTGTTGGCTCTGGTTTACTGCATTATTGAGCGAATAGAACAGCTTGAAATTTCACAGAAGTCACAAAGTAGAGATCACATTGTAACTAACAGTTTTTGTTTCCCAAAATTCAATCTTAGGTCTATTAGGTTAACCAATATTCAATCAACAGTTTATAGATAAGGAGAATCGCATGCTGTGCAATAGAAAAGATGTCGTTGTTGTAGCGACGACCGCCGAACTAAAGAATTACCACTACTACTGCCGTCTTTGGATGGCGGCGCGAAACATATCATTACCTCGCCGACAATGGCTTGATGAGCTTGCCGCCTGCTTTCGGGATTATCGAGGTAACGTTATGTATCCATCAGGGGAATTGTTCCCAATTCCGTTTGTGGATGATGTATTTGGCGATGATCCGGACATGCGCTGGCTAAGC
The DNA here is from genome assembly GCA_021773355.1 of Gammaproteobacteria bacterium. Classification (GTDB taxonomy): domain Bacteria; phylum Pseudomonadota; class Gammaproteobacteria; order Pseudomonadales; family Pseudohongiellaceae; genus UBA9145. Next base: position 211,032 of record JAJFKE010000038.1, read on the forward strand.
TACTATCTCAGCACGGATGGCTCCGGGAAAAAACCGCGATCCTTGAGTAGAAAACTTCAGCGCGTACAACTCATCGATCTGTATTTCCGCATTAGGTACCCATCCATTGCGCGTCACTTCAGTCGCTAATACCCATTTTAGGAAACGCCGGGAGAATTTTCCCGGCGTCTTCGCTCTGTTTCCCAAACCATTCCATTGCTGCCACTAGACTGGATTGACTTTTATCAGCCAAGTTGAGGTACCTCGTCATGTCAACACCCAAAAAGAAACAACCGCTATCCGCGCGGTTAGTGCCGAAAAAAGCACTGACTAAGAGCGGCAAAGGGCAAGTCCAGAAGAATGAGAATTTCGCCTACAACATGAGGCACTTTACAGATATTCGTGAAGCGTCAGCCATAGTCGGAGAGCATGCAGGACTTAAGTTCGACCATGAGCACGGTGAAGTCGTAGCGCTTAAAGAACAAATTCTTGAAGAGTTAAATTCTCGCTATGACGTATCCCGCGATGAACTGGCAAAGCTGGAACAACGTAGACGCGATACGAAGCGTTGGGTCAAAAGTGCTCCACTGCTTAGTGGAACAGATAACGAAGCACCATCTTTTCGAGATTGGAATATTCGCGATAAGGGCATGATCGGCTTAATCCTGCTCATGTTGCCTGCGGCGATGGTTATGGGTGCTACTAATGTTTATGCCAATCTCATGGCCTCTGGCACGCCTGCTTTCATCGAAAATCCTTGGCTAGCTGTGTCGCTCTCAATGCTAATGCCTATTGGTAGCACCGCGATTAAATTTGTAACCAACGCCATTCATATCGATTACTGGCGAACCAAGTATTCCCAACTTATCTACTTCCTGACCTTTGTGCTGTTTATTTTCTGGGGCATCTTGTTCGGCCAGACTTACACCGGAGCGGCAGGCGGTCTTGATATTGATGCGCTAATGGACGGTGGTGGCAGCTCCGGCTCAGCACTAGTCTGGACACAGCTTCTTCTTGAGTTGCTAGCAGCTAGCTCCCTGTTCTTAGCGCTTGAAGAAATAGTCATGCGCTATTTTCCAGACATGTGGATTAGTAACGTTGAATTCTATGTGGCTGATCAAGCCTACAAAACTCATCAAGGCGCTCATGAGAAGCTGAACAAGCTACGTGGCGAAACCCACGGCAGCCTCGCCTCGCTTCGCGCCCTTCGTGAAGTCCGCGTCAATGAAGCTATGGCCGCCTATCTCGAAATGCGCGCCTCTAACCACCCGAAGTTTGACCTTTAATCCACAGGAGACATTCCATGTTACCCATGAGAAATATTGCTACAACCGCAGTCCTTTCACTCTGCTTTGCCACTTCGCCAGTGGCGGCTAAGGATTATGCCTTTGCTCTCTCGCCCTTTATGGATCAGACAGCAGCGAAGCGTAACACCGCCTCTATGATTGAGTTCCTTTCTACTTTGGAGCTGGGAGATACGGCCTGGCTTCTGGATGGCTACAACCTCACCACCCTTGGTCACTTCGAAGTGCCGGATAACCCTGCCTACAACAGTCCTCGCGCGAAGGCGAACATCAATAGGGAGGCTATAGCTGGTCTTATGCAGTTCACTAAGGCTTCTCGTACTCCGCAGGGTGAGAACGAGCCCTCAGTGCATGGCGCACTGCGCTTACCTCAAATTTTGCGTCATATCGCTGAAAATACGCTGCACGGACAGAATTTAGACGTGATTTTGTTCGGATCACCGCTCTATGATGATCCAGCCGCCTCCGCTTTCTCTATGGCTGGAAATGCTTTTCCCTCAGATGGTCACCTTAAAGTCACGCGGAGTAAATCGCCTTTCGGTGCCGCTGAAAATCCAGAGCTACTTTCCGACATCCGCGTTCATATTGCCCACGGCGAGTTTAACACCGGAATGAATGAACGCCTTCGATTCTTCATTCAACGCTTCTGGACACTTTATGCAGAGGCTCAATCTGGACAACTGGTTAGCTATTCCAATGACTTGTCTACAGTCTTCAGCAGGGCACGAAATAACCTGCCCGCACCAGCACATAACTATTCACCAGACGATCTCGACAAACTGGAAATCATCCAACTTCGTACAGAGCAAGTTCGCGAGCCTATTGTTGAAAGACCTTTGGGCTCTACACGATTAACAGAAGAACAGTTGCGCCGTGCAAGGGATGTGGAAGTCAACATTCGCTGGGATTGTAAGTCGTGTGATCTAGACCTTTACGCACGCCCTTCACCATCGGCAGAAGTCCTATCCTTTTACAATGTCAGAACCGACCAAGGAGAGCATTGGAAAGACTATACGATTTCACCTGTTGTAAAAAATGGCTCCGAGACAATCACTTTCAATGTACCACTTGAGCTTCGAGCCCTGCAGCTCGCGGTGAACCTCTATCAGGGCACTATACCAGAGGGTGTTGACGGTGAAATCCGTCTTGCCGTTGAAGGGCAAACCTACGCTATGCCGTTTCACATTAACGCAACTACAGGCAATAACGGGAAAGGGGCTATTGAAGCAATCGAGCGAGGTCAAGTTCGAAGCCCCCATACGTTGCTAATAGACCCTTTACACATCATCGCTGCTCGATAGCTGAGGAGTATCGCTGTGCAGCATTTCAAATACTTCCTGCGCCTCATTTTCCTTACTTCCCTATTCGCTTGGGGCGCATGGAAGTCAACTTTCTATACTGGGTTTTGCTACGTAACACTGTTCCTGGGTTTCTTGACCATCATTGGTGCCCTCAAACTACTAGCATTCATCATTGAATTTCTATTTAAACTAGTCGTTAGGTGTTGGCTTATGCGACCATCCACTCGGTCAGGTAGTGCAGGATGGGCAACCAAAAGAGAAATTCGCAAGGCCAAACTCTATGGGCGTGATGGTTTCTTTGCGGGAATTCATGAAAAGAAGGGATTATTCATCCCTATTGAATCATCAGGCCTCGTACTTTCACCTGCCGGGGGCGGTAAAACTATAGGATTTGTAATTCCTGCATTGTGCCACTATGTAGGCTCTATGTTTGTGCCTGACTTAAAAGGAACCTTAGCATGCATGACCGCCAAGCTACGGGAAAAGATATTCAAACAAAAGGTCGTCTGTGTAAATCCAGCAGGAATGTATCAAAACATTCTTGGCGTGGGCGCTCGCTATAATCCGTTACAAATCCTTATTGATGATTGGAATGACCCAAAGCTTCGTAATCAATTGATGTCGGATGCAAGTAACATCGCAAAACAATTGCACCCTGATCCCAGCTCTCAAGGAGAGAACCAGTATTTTAGAAACGGCGCTAGAAAATTTCTTAGTTTCGCCTTCCTGTATCTTGTCATCATTCGAGGCAACGCCACATTATCCAATGCGCTCAGCCTATTAAGTGATATTGATGAGTTAAAGGACGCATTGGAAGAAGCTCGAAGCAGCAATGATCTGAACGGTGATTTGTCACGCCTTGCCAAAGACTTGCTAACGAAATTTAAGAGCGCAGATAATAAGCAGTTAGAATCCTTCCGTGAGGGTGCAGTCCAAGCACTAGAAGTGTTCTCCCCGAGCGGAACGCTCGCTGAATGCACGTCTACTTGCGATTTCCGATTTGCTGACCTAAAAAAAGAATTGCTTACTATCTACCTCATCGCCGATCCCACCCGTATGGAATACTACACTCCTTGGCTAGGCCTCCTCTCATGGTGCGCGCTTACAGAGCTCATCCGCTTTCAGAACGGTAAATCTGTGTGCTTCCTATGCGATGAAATCACCAATTTTAAAATAGAAGGCCTCCCCAAAATGCTAACTTTAGCAAGAGAATTCAGAATTCAAATCTGGCTCATGGTGCAGGAGCTAGAAGAATGGGCTCATACGTATGGTCGAGAAAGTTTAGAAACTCTGCTATCGCAGACCGAAGCCAAAATTATTATGGGTACCTGCTCCTACAAGACCAGCCAGCTCGTTTCTAACATGTTAGGCGAAGCGACAATCAAGGCCAAAAATTACAATCTTGGCAAGAGTCTGTTTGATATAGCTTCCGCCTCTCTCCAAGAAATGCCTCGCCGACTTATGACCGCAGACGAAGTTCGTAGAACAGACAAACAGATAGTATTTGTTCGCGATCTAAAACCCATCCAAGCAGATTCTGCTGGCTATCACCAAATCAGGCCTTGGTCTAAATGGGTCGGTCTTAATCCGCTTTACGTAAAGCCCTTCAAAGGCAAAACGCGCCTCCGACTTTAGTCAGATTTCTCAATAACTAAGTCTAACCCCCTTTGTGAGATCAGCGGTTTAGCATTGGGTATCCGTATCTGCCATTACTCTTTTCTGACAGGCCAGCAACCTCATCACAACCGTGCCTTCTTAGGGAATATCACCCTGCCAAAGATGCCTCCGGCGGCGCATCAACAAGTTTTTCCCGCAAGCAATGCTAAGCAGGTCTAAAAGAGACCTAAGCACAGCTAAGCGGTACCAAGAAAACTTGCTGACACGTCTCTGGCTGGGCGCAACTCCCAAGGCAAGGGTTGCAATGACGCAGCCCTTTAAACAAAAGGAGAAGTCTTATGACGACTGAAACTACACAAAATGAAACCACTACCGCAGACAATGTCGAAAGCAACCGACCTGATTATGTTGCGAAGCAATATCGGGTGGTTCGCATCGAAGACGGATGGAGAACCCGCAAAGAACGCATTGGCGTTGCGTGGAAGGCAGAGAACAATGCCGTCGTTTTTCGTCCTTCCGGTGCTCAAATCATCGAAGGTGATATCTACTTCTATCCCTTAGAAGGTGAACCAGCGACATAGTAGCCACTTCATGCCCGACCCTCTCAGAGGGTCGGGTTTTTTCATTTGGTTACTATCCCCAAAACTATCCCACAACATCAAATTCACAGACACATTCGGACTATGCAAGGCAATCACGGTGGAATATGTAATTGCAGATCGATAGACCAAGCTTGCTGTTAGTCTTTACCCCAATAGAACAGAATTCACTAATGAACCGTAAATGAGAGCAGCAATTTAGGGCCATAGTTTTCCACAGGCTCAGGTAAGGGCTATTGCAAGATGTCCCTTGGTATTACGCTACGCTCCATACCAAGGGCTCTTGGCAAGGGAGCCCGCTGCGCGCTCCCGTTGCATCCCTCCGGCCCCGCCTGTTCAATCGCATCGCTCTCCAATGGGAATTGGTAGTACCATGCAGTAAGTGGTAGAAATATTCCTTCACGAAACAGAATCTAGATTTAAGATATGGACAATACAGGCGAATTTCAGAATCAAATATTTCGGCTCGTAGGTCGTCAAAATACTATTGCGAAGAAGCTCGATCTTATTGGGCCTTCAGCTCGATCAATGTACGTTGATGCATGCCGGCTGATAGAAATGGACACCAATCTACAAAGCGAGGCATTGCTCGTCGGGCACTTGGTTAGAGAAATTGAGAGCACTATTCGCTCAGTTCTTATGCCAATAACCAATCAGAGAACACGCGAAGAAAATGCTCAAATAAAAGAGAAGCAACAAAAAACAATAGAATTTCTGAATGAAATTTCATTTCCTGAAGACCACCATGCTGCAAAAAATCTACTAAGGTCTATCGAAGATCCCGACTCGCATAAGAAAAATATCCGGGCAATAGTCTCTATTTTGGGTTTGGAAGAAGATGATCGAATTTGCGAACTTTGGCTGAATATTCCTGCGATATTATATAAAAAAGCGCATAGGAGAGGCTTAGCCAAGCCGGAGAGAATTGATAATGATTTTGAGGAAAAATTCTGGAGTGACTTTGAGTTTGTACTTTTAGGAGTGCTAAACCAAATGGAGAAAATATATGTGAAATTTCCCGAAAAAGTAGATGAAATTAGAGAAAGCCCCTCCAAGGGCAATGCCTCTTTTGTAATACAAAACCTGCCGAATAATTTTATTATTCAGCGTCGATTTTTCGAAGGTAATTCTCATAAAGAATGGATACCGCTTTTGAAAACCAGCGCTATCTTTACCCAACCACCTAGCGTTGAACCTCTTGATGACGAGGAATATATTAACCCTCCACACTGGCCCGCCATGGATTATTTGAAAGACATGGCTAGCATCGATGATAAGGACATTGAAGATAATATCGTTTCAGTTATTCAAGCTCTACCAGAGATAAATAATGTGCGGATTAGCGCAGACATTGTTGAAATTGCAATAACTCTTCCTTTAGACAAATCATTGCTCTTAGAAGAAAAGGTCAAACAAGCTATATCTGATATGAGCGGAAGCATTTTTATGCGAGATTTCTCAGCATTGATTAAGCATTGGATGCCTGCAGGTGAGAAGTCATTGGAGTTTGCAAATTGGTTATTCGATGTTGAGCCAAATGATGACTCGTCTGATACATACGAGAATCGGTTAAAAACGCGCTTTAGAGATTCAGATTACAAGGCAACAATCGACAAAAGTTCAGAATTCCTATTGGAGGGTGACTGTATTGGGACTTTGCAACTATTCTGCGAATTGTTGAATAAAGCAATGGACATAGAATGTAAGGGAGATTCAGAAAATGACTATTCTCATCACAGCCGCCCTGACATTAGTGAAAGCAATCGGAACAGCACAGAATTAAGCGCATTAATTGACGTCGTAAGGGACTGCAGTGTTCGAATTGTAAGTAAAACACGGAAGCATTACTCAAATGTTTCTCAATTGTTAGAAGCGCATTCGTGGCGAGTTTTTAGGAGGCTTGAGATGCATCTATTGTCCTCCTATCCCAAGTTAGATTTTAAGAAATTGGAAGCCATACTTGTTAATCGTAAAAACTTTGATGACTCCATTCTATATTATGAGTATAAAAACTTGGCCAAGGCAGGTTTCGAATATTTGTCTGAAAACAACCAAAAGCAATTGCTTGCATGGCTTGAAGAGCCTCCAGACCTAGAAGATGTAACTCAGTGGTATGAAGAGAACAAAGGACGTGCTCCCACAGATGCAGATTTAGAAAGAATAAGCGCAATACGTTTTCGCGGCAATGCCTACGGTTGGGAAGACGCTTTACCTGCAGAACTTCAAAAGAAGTACAGTAAGATCGTTGAAAAATACGGGGAAGAAGAACCCCCTAATAAAGTATCTTCTCTGAATCGCGGTCCGGATAGCCCCCAATCTACAGAAACTATTGAAGCGTGGACAACAAAGGAACTTATTCAATACCTGGAAACCTGGGAACCCGAAGAAGGCTTTTTCATGCCATCAATGGGAGGATTAGGTCGTGAGCTAAGGAGTGTCGTTTCAAGCAACGCTAGCAAGTTTTCAGAAATAACAGATGAATTTAAGACTATACACCCGACGTATATTTGCAGCATTTTAGGAGGATTTGGAGAGGCACTAAAGCAAGAAATCGAGATCAATTGGCTGAAGATATTGGATCTTTGCTTGTTTGCAGCCGGACAATCAGATGAATCTCTTCCAAATATGCAGAATAGCTGGGACGCGGATGAGACATGGCGTTGGTGTAAACATGAATCCTGCAGGCTTTTAAGTCTAGGATTCAATTCAGATACAAAGAATGCAATTCCAGAAAATTGTCGAGAATTAGCGTGGGAGCTTATAGAAAAACTTCTTGAGGATGAAAGCCCATCTCCAGAAGAGGAGCAGCGGTCCTCTCACTCAGATAAAAAAGACTATTACGGACTGGCAATTAATAGCACCAGAGGTCAGGTTATTGAGATTATCGTACATTATTGTTTGAGACTAAAGGACGAAAATGAAGGGATATCGTTGGAAAGATTGCCAAGAGTTAAGAAAGCGCTTGAGCGTCATCTTGACCCAATCATCGAGCCATCTAAATCTGTCAAGGCTGTATATGGCCGTTTTTTCCCGTGGCTGAATCTGCTTGATAAAGATTGGGCATCTAATAACAGAGATAAAATATTTCTCAGACCTCTTTCTCACGATCCTGCATGGCGCACTCTAATTGGTCGCTGCAAACCGTACTCCGATTGCTATGATGTTCTGAAAACTCTATACGAAGAGGCGTCTGAAGAACTAAATGATGCAGATGACAGTCTTGAGGACCCGTATTTCAAGTGTTTATGCCAACACATTGTTATGCATGCACTCAGAAGTGAAGATGAGGATGGGTGTTTTGATAACCTACTTCAAAACTCTCCCGAAGAATATTTGACTAAGGCCACCAAGTTCATAGGTCAAGTGCTTACCGATAATGTAGAACTCCCTGAAGAATGGAAGCAACGAATACAATCCTATTTTGGAGAAAGGATCGCGATTGCATCGCCGGAGGAGCTCTCATGTTTCGGCTGGTGGTTCCCTAACGATCATTTGGAGCCTTCGTGGATGCTCGCTAAGTTGCTAGAGATATTGGGGCAAACCAAGAAGATCGCCAATCAAGAGACAATTATTGGGTACCTCTTATCTCAGGCAGCAAATCATACAAAAATTGTGCTTCACTGCCTTGAGAATGTGTTATTTGAAAACGATATAGACTACTGGGTCATACAATATAAACATGATGATATTGCAGGAATCTTGGCAGTGGCATTGCATTCTGGAGATAACACATTGAAAAACAAGGCAATTGAAATCGTAAATACGTTGGTATCTAAAGGGCATGAGAACTACGAAGAATTATTACGTATTTAGTTGGAGTATCACGAATGTAAGAGAGCATCCCAGTCCCTCAAAACCTCAAACAATCCGTTCGACCCCAGTGCGTCTAGGTGCGCCTAAGATGACAACATTGTTGAATGGGCGCGTTATCACCATTATTGTGGGGGTATTTGTGGCGGAAACACCAAAAATCTGGTTATAGTGCATTCTGAGTGGAGGGTTTACAACCTCACACTCACATTAAACAACCCATTACAATGTCTGCAATAAGGATAGCCCATGCGACCAGTGATTTTTGATTACGCTACAGCACAACATGATGAGAATTGGACAAATGTTGAATACGACCATGATCTCGACTTGTGCAAAGTTAATGGCAAGACAATTCTCGAAAGCTCTCCCGAAATTATGTCTTGTGCGACCAAAACGGAAGTCAATAGAGAGTCCGATGATGCACAAGAAGTAGACCCTCTCTCTTTTGCGAGCAAAACAAATGCTGGTAGAGAGTCTGATGATGTCTGTTACGACACCCACTTCATGTTGTTGACCAAAACCAAGGTTCAATTAGAAAGTGACGATGAATAAGAAGGTATTGGTTATAACAAACAAGGAAGATGTGACAGTTGATTATGTGATTAAGGAACTCCAAAGGGAAGAAACACCCTATTACAGATTCAATACTGAAGATGTAGGTCATGGGACTGATATTTTTTTTGACGGTAGCGAGTATGGACTCGAAGATAAGATAAAAAATACCCATGTGTCATTTAGAGAGTTTGATTCCGTATATTTTAGGAGGCCCAAATCGCCTAGATTGGGCGATGAATTAAGCCTCGGTGAGAGGCAATTTCTTCAGAATGAATTTGAAGTCTATTTTGAAGGTCTTTATAGGAATTTGTCAGATAGATACTGGCTAAACTGGGTACTGGATATGCGACTACTTGAAAATAAGTTGTACCAGATTGAGCTTGCTAAAAAAATAGGATTTTTGGTTCCTCGGCTCTATATATCAAGCACACCTGGTAAGTCGCTGGAGTTCATAAACAGTATAGGCAAGACGATATTCAAACCATTGAAAATGGGATTCATCAATGAACCAACCGACACGGGTAAAATCCTTTATACAACCAGAGTTGATGACAATTTTGTAAATTCTATAGAACGAAACGATGGAGTGCCTATATATCTACAGCAGGAAATTGAAAAGGAATGTGATATTAGAGTAACCATTGTTGGAGATAATGTGTATACAGCTAAAATTTGGTCCCAAAAGTCCGATGAGAGTAAGACCGACTGGAGAAAGTCGGAATCTATGCTTGAACACGAGAGCTGCAATTTACCAACTGATCTAGAAAAAAAGTGCAAAAGTTTGTGTAAAAAATTTAATTTGGACTTTTCTGCTATAGATTTTATTCTTGATAAAGAAGGACAATATTGGTTTTTGGAGATTAATTGTAATGGTCAATGGGCATGGCTTGAAACTCTTCTGGGATTTCCGATTAGTAAAGACATAGTAGAGATGTTGTCGAATGGAACTAGTGCCCAATGCGCAAATTAGTTAACTTTTTTTGGCCGCGCCTAGAAGGCGAACCTTCCAGATACACCAACTTTTTGGCTAAAAATGCGGCTGTTGATAAGAACAACTTGGATGATACCTTGGAATTTGCAAAGCTAATGTATCAGCAAGAAAAAGAGAGAGTTTCTACCATCGAATCTAAGTCAATGATTTATGTTGGCTTTTTTGGTGCAGTAATCGCAATTTTTGCATTCATGATGAAAGATCTCCTAATGATTGAGAATAAGACAACATTGCATATCGTGGCGTTGTTTTTCGGGGGTATTGTAAGTATTTATATTCTGCAAATAATGAGTTACTCGATCAAAGCTATGGAGAGAATGAGTTATGAAAGCCTCGATGCTTCTGATTTCTTAACAAAGAGCAAACAGGCTTCGATTATTAGCATAATCAATATGACAAAGAAAAACTATGACACTATAAACTTGAAAGTGGACTACATGGTTATGGCGCATGAATTTACAAAAAGACTAATATGGATACTTCTGTTCTTAAGTGGATCGCTTGTAGCTTACTCCGGATTCTATTTTTTAGATGTTGACTACATTTTGGCTCTAACTCAAGGATTGGAAATCGGAAGATATGACATTTTCCTCATTCTGCTATTGATAGGCCTGATATATAGCTTTTATAAGATTCATAGAATTGAAAAAAGCGTAAAAGACATCCAAAACCAAGACTAGTTACTTGATACTGCATCCGAAGGTTAAAATTGGTAGCGGCGGTAGGACTTGAACCTACAACCCCCTTGCCCATATTATATAGACGCTGATCTTATAATATGTAGGAAACAAGGTGCTCTGTCCGATTGAGCTACGCCGCATAAATTGTTTAAGCTTCTATCTCGCAATCCTCGGCACCGATGTCAACAGCTCTGGTCGCAATCGAGCGTACCAATTGCTTTGGAATTGCTGAAGGCGAATCAGACACGATTTTCTTAATCACTGCATAGGGGTTTAAAATAAGAACGTGCTCAAATTCACCAGAATCCCCTTCGGCTGCGTGAATAAACCCAAACTCAACAAGCGAGCGCATGCGGCCTTTCCATACCGTTGACTTACGTTCACCCGAAAAACCGGATTCTGAAGCAAATGCTTCTTGCGCTTGAATTCTTAAATAGCTTGAATCAAAAACCCTACACCAAAGCGCTAAGTAAGCAGATGATGCAGGCTTTCCTTTAGTTAGGGCATCTATAATAGCCATTACATGAGGCATGGTTCGCGGTATCGTGGTGAAACCATCGTTCGAATTTCTGTTCCATAAATCATCTTCACTAATGTCTGGCCACAACTTTTCTCTAAGCTCGGCTTCCCGTTCGGCTTTTTTCTTCCTTTTGGGCTTTGCTGCTTTCTTTAAAGCACGTGCAATCTCAGGAGAGAGTTTTGGAGCTACTGTGGATGGCGGTGGCGCCTTTTTTGTCGCCGGATCAGTTATAGGTTTGTCAGTTACCGCCTTTTTACTCTTAGTTTTCGTCTTCGTTTTGGTCATTACCCGTCTTCCTTCACAATACTTGATGATGGCTGGCAGTATTACCTATAATCTCTTTAATATCAATGAGTTAAGATATTTTGCGCACATGGCTTACCCTGACTTTAGATTGCATGGTTAAAGCGGTTGCGGTTCATGCTGACACAACTCAACCTCTCAGTTGTAATGTATAGTACGCACATCTACTGTATCTTTTACTGTATCTTTCTGATTTAAATAGTGAATTGATCGAATTGTGGTGCTCACTGTGCTCACTGTGCTCCATGTGCTCCGGTGCTCCTTGTGCTCACGGTGGGGGTGCAGGGGGCATCTCTACAAGTTTCCCTAAATTGAACTGCAGACACTTTATAAGAATTTTTTAACTCGCATTTTCCACTTTGAGCACAACCAATTTTAAGAAAGTTTCCACATGTCAGAACAAGCAACTATCGACCAAGCTCTATCCATCCTAGAATCTCGCCTTAATCAACCCCAAGAGTATTTTACCAAGTCCCGAGATACTCAGGCTTATCTAACAATAAAATTCAATGGGCTGGAACATGAGTCCTTCCGTGTGATGTTTTTAGACAATCAACACGGACTTATCGAACTAAAGGAAATGTTCCGCGGTACAATCGATGGGGCGGCTGTCTATCCGCGCGAAGTAGTTAAAGCCGCACTACAATTCAACGCCGCAGCTGTCATTTTTGCGCACAACCACCCTTCGGGAGTAAATGAGCCCAGCATGGCTGACAAGCACATTACTAAGCGCCTTGTTGATGCATTGCAAACAATCGATATAAGGGTTTTAGATCACATCGTAATTGGTGGGAATAAAGCTTATTCCTTCGCAGAGCATGGCTTACTTTGAACAGGGGTTTTACCCTACTCACCTAAAGCGCGTTTGATTGTATTGGGAGAGACCTCAAAGGCGCGGGCAATGGCTGACATTGATAAGCAGTTGTCTTGTCGCATACTGCGAGCTGTGGCGATATTGGCGTCACTGAGCTTAGGAGGACGGCCAAAGCGAACACCCACGGCTCTACGCGCTGCCATCCCGCCTTTAGTACGTTCTCCACAAATTGCGCTTTCATGTTCAGCCAGGGCAGCAAAGATTGTAAAAGTGAGTTTGCCGCCAGCCGTTGTTATATCAAGATTCTGGGTCAAGGAGTGGAGCTGGATATTGCGCTCTTCGAATTTCTTGAGAAGCAATAGTAATTCCAGCGTATCGCGCCCCAATCGATCTAGCTTGTGAACCACCAAAGTATCACCATCGCATAGAACTTTTAGTGCTTGTTTTAGTCCCTTACGCTGGAAGGTTTTACCCGACATTCCGAAGTCGTGAAAGACCTCTTCACAACCTGCTTTTGCCAGTGCAGTAAGCTGCATATCCAAATGTTGATCAGTCGTTGAAACCCGTGCGTAGCCTAACTTTCGGCTTGCCGACTCTTCGGTCATGCTGTCCTCCATCCCTTGCAACAAGGGAACCTTTTTTGCTCCCTCTCATTTTGCACCTCGCACCAGCCTTGGTTTACACCTAAGGCTTTCTTTAATAACGAATATTTTCTTGCCATATTTTGATACCCTGAAGACTCTCATAATGGTTCCTTTTTGAAGCTAGCGCGATGCGTTGCCTTTGGCTTTACCTGCTTGATTTCTAGCACGATTTATCCACAGGAGGGTGATAGCGAAGGATTCAAGAATAGGGATTTTCTGTTACTTGAAGACGAACAAGTAAAGTATTGGCTCACTGGTGCAATTGAGGCTCTGTATCACGTGGCTGCCGCTAAAAGTGAAGAAAAGGGGCAATGTGTATTCGATTGGTACTATACGGATACTCCACAGAAGAACGGCATTATTCTGGGTAGCATAGAGAAATACCCAAACTCTACCCCTAGTGCTGTTTTATTGGCTCTAACTGAGTTGGAATGCGGTACATATAGGAAGTAGCTATAGATTAAGTTCGGGCAATTTTGCGGTAGGCGTCGCGCTCACTTCAAGGCTGGAGTGAACCTCTTGAGAATTTCTAACGCTTGTCTCAATCGCATTTACTTCCTCACTAATTTCAAGCATGCGTTCAGAAGAAACCGGATTATCCTCGTCTTCCATTTCATTGCGAAGTTTACTTAGGTGATCTCCATGCGAATTCATGCGCTCATGGGACAGTCTAGCTTCTTCTAATTCGGCCAGTTGTCCTTGATAGGTTTCCCAAGAAGGGGAGCCTTCGCGCCACGAAATATCATCTAACTCACTATCCTCTACAACGCGCTCATCAAATGTAAAAACGGAGCCATTCTCCGCCTGAAATACTTCTGTACCGTCAGTCAAAGCGCTAGCAGCGTCCAATGATCCCCGTACAGCAGATTGCGCCTCGCTTACCCACTCGGCAGATCTGATCTGAGCTGCGTAAACAGCATCCTCAGCATCATTGAGATTTTGCATCAGGGCTTGATATTGCGCCGCATAGCGAGTGTTTAATCTAAGGGCTTGTGAAAGAGATTGCTTCGTGCGCTTTTGAACACTTTGTTCGTGCTCATCTTTGTCCTTCAAACCACGATTGATGCGGCGGCCGGTGTCGAAATTCCCAGCGAGGGCATTATTGTGATCCTCGCGCTCTTGTACCAGTCGCCTAGTAGCTTTGGATTTTTCAACCCTTAGAAATTCCTCATCGATTCCCACGGCACACCTTCTTTCTGCACATCATTATACCTGTGTAATTATTAAGAATTGGCTAACAAATATTGGCTAGCGCTTTTATTGAGCCTACATATTCAAGCTGGGAGTGGGTTCTTGCCTTACTGCGGCTTGCTCTTGAAACTGGCTTTTTAGCTGCTGGGTATTCTCAGCAGCTTTGGGTGAGTAGACTGACTCCTTAATCTGAGTAATGTCTTGTTTTTGTTGTTGCTCGATCTGGCGAATACTTTGTTGCAAAGGCTGGCGCTCATTTAGTTGTTGTTGAGTGAGTTTGTCTTGTTCGATTTGATCTCGGTTGTAACTTTGGTTTGCCTCAACCTCATTTTGGTGAACAATGGCTTTTTGCTTGCCCGTAATACGCTGCCATAGGCCACGCATGCCCGTATACAGCCTGTCTTGCCTCTCACGTGTTTCGCTCTGATTGCGCTCTTCTTGCTTCCGATAGAGGGTTTCTCGCATTGTGCTATGTTGTGCCTGCATGTGTGTCTTGCGCCTTAGAAGAGGCGCAAGCTTGCGCTCATAATATTGATTGGATTTACGAACAAATTCATCTGTGCGTTGTGAAAGTGAGCGGTCAATATTAGCCTTAGTTTCCTTTGCCGAAGGTAAATTGTCATGATCCCCGAGCCGCTCTTTTAAAGCCTTAGTTTTAACACCCATCCACTTGCTAAGAGAATAGACCTCTCCTTGATAATCAACCGCGACATAGCCACGTCTATCTCCCTTGGCGAGCTGGTAGCCACGTTCTTTGAGAGCATTCTGAAAAGCCGCCTTACTGTCCGATTGCTGCCAACATTGCTGCAACCCTACTTTAATCATGCGCGGATCAGTGCCCTGACGTTTAGCTTGCTGCCATTCAGCCAGATCAAAATTTAGCGGATTGCGCAGCTCTTTCTCGACAAAGCCTTGTGGCATCTTCCAGCCGTTTTCCAGATAGAGTTCCTTAGCAATGTCCATGAGGCGGTTTTTATAGTAATCCTGCCTCAGAGCCTTCATTTCCTGTCCGTCAATGCGACTCCAAGTGACATGTGCATGACGACGACCTTCCTTTTCATGAAATACCATGACACGTGGTTGACCCTCTAGTCCTAGATTTGCCTCAATACGGTTTGCAGCGTCCTCAAAGGTAGGGGTATTAACCTTTTCGCCCTCAGGCGGGTTCAGACTTACTGAAAATAGATATTTCTGACATTGCGTCCCTTTAGACATTGCATAGGCTTCATTCAAGGCACCGTGCACTGTCTCTGACATAAAGCCAGATACTTCGTGTACGCTCACATGTTCGTTATCACGTGAATTTAGCAAGTGGTCTGCAAGTTGACGGCCGCCGCCACGCTGACTCGCCTTGATAATCATGAGCGCTCACAAATCCCCAGCGCTCGCATTAGCAAATCCCGAATTTCCCGAAAATCCGCACAAGCTTCGAGCAGTGCCAGCCGCGCACCTTCATCAAAAACCAGCGATCCGCTGTTAACTGCCTTGGCCAACTGGTTAAGATTGCTCCCAGCTCGTGTGCTCCCCAAAGCACTTAGCACCTCTCCAAGCGCTTTCTGATCTACCACCGGATTTCGTCCTCGCGTCCGCCGAAGTGACCGGTCCGCTCCAAATAACTGATGCCGCACATACTCCCCATTCGATAGCCCAGCCGAAAGCGCCCATTTTGTAAGCAGCGCCCGCTCGTTATCGCTAAGGCGCATACAAAATGGGGAGCGTGGAGTTATTGGTGGATTTCGATCTTGCGACATTGCAGCTCCTTTACAGGGAGCCTACACTTCTATCCTGAGGATTCTGGGAAACATCGGTAATCTAGGGCTGGAGCACGTAATCTGTTTGCTTTTCCAACCTATAGCCCTTAGTAATAGTAGTTAAACTATTATCACCAATTTCAATCGCAATTCCTCGGCGGCCTCGTATGTTATAGACCTTTCACACTTTAAAAGCGGACATTCACCGATTTGAGGCTACCGACCGAGATGTGCCAATTGCAGTCATAAGGCTGGTGATGTTTTTGCCTCCCGCAAGCGGACGCTAGAACGATAAACACACTATTCCAACGAACTCTTAAATTGTCACGCAATTCCAATAATGGCTATATTTGCCTATTTGCAATAGGACATAATGTCCTCTATAATTCAATTGTATGATTTTTGGGGGCCAGCAGGATCGTGAGGTTGAAATGAATAAAGCTGAATTTAATAATTACTTAAAAGAACTTGGACTAACCCAAGTTGAAGCAGCAATGCTACTTTCAGTTTCCTCTCGTACTGTGCGACGTTGGGCAGAGAATCCCGAAGAGATACCAGGACCTGTGGAACAAGCTCTGTGTGCATGGTTAAACTTACATCATCTAGGTTTATCTTGGCGGCCCGACAGTGTGTCTTTTATTACCGAAGATGCTGAACAAATAGCTCTACATCGCCGACATACTATTGATCTAGATAGCTTGTTGCAGAAAGTTAAAGATAGAGGGGGGCCAGCCGCACCCTGGGAAGTAGATTTAGAGCGTAATTGTGCAACTTTAGGTCCTTTACACGTATCTTTTTATAGTTTGAAAAGCGGTAGTTTTTCTCCAAGCTTTTATCATCGTTCAGATGATATACCGCACGACATAGATAGAGACTGGCAATTGATTGAAGATGCTTTTGCATGTATTGCCAATGCTATTAGCACCTATAAATACCGCATATATCACGCTAATGACAAAGCACTATTCCCTCTAACCAAAGAACAAGTTAAACATGAATACCAAAATCTTGACACTGCATTGCATCTTTTCTCAAAAGATAAAAAGTTATCTTATGATACGAAAGTAGTTGACGAAGGCGTAATAATTTCTCTAGGAAAATTTAATTCTCAGCAAAAAGCAGATGAGTTTGTTGAACAGTTTCAGAAATGGTTAAAGGAGAAGTCGTCTTCTGGATTTTTCCCTGCCGTTCAGAAGGTAGAGGCTTGAATAATGGGCAGGATGATAGCTCTGTCCTTGATTGATTTAATTGTTAGGTAGCTACTCTCGCACATAAGGGCCCAGTATTATTGTCATTTCTGGGAGATCAAATTTCTGTGAATCCACGCTAAACGATAGTGCTCGATAGCCAAGTCGATATCACCAGCCCTTAAGTATGTATCAGTTAAACACTCGGTTATAAAAGCAGATGTTGGGTAATTCTCTTCAGCCCATTCTGATAAGCGGTATTTGTAGCCCTAATCCGTCGGCAATGATTACAGTTCCAAGAATAATTGCTGCCAGTGTAATACCTGTAGCAGTGCGATAAACCCAATTCTTGAGGTGGTCCCAGGTATTCGCCCAATCAGTCTGTTTGCGATTATTGGATAGGTCGATGTAGCGTCTAACAACATCTCGATAATTTACTCTTAAGTTATCTAATCTATTAATGTAGTGATCATTGCTTTTGAGCAAATTGGTGATTCGCTCCGGAATATATTTAGATTGCTTTAAAGGTTCAAATTCGCCCGACTCAATCTTTTCAGAAACAATGCGCGTAGCAAGGTCAATGAGCTCATGGAGATTTTGATCAAATTTGTCTTCAGTAGTCGGGGTCCAGTGTCCATGCAGAGTAACTATTTCGGGCCACTTGTCTTTCAGAGATTTCACATCATTCATTGTTTAATACCGTGTTTTATAGGAGGCAGCGAAGCTGCTTTTCTTTTTGATTTGTTTGTTATGTGCCGACCCGACGCCTTGCGTCCTCCAAGAGCCCTTCGTAATCTTCAGGGTGCATATCAAAATTTTGGTACGCATTAACAATTTCATCGTAGGTAGGCATTGATGGATCAAATTTATCCATTCCTCTAGCAAACGGATAGAGTTTACTAACTAGTGCGTGTAATAGTGCCAAATCGTAAAGATAATTCAGAGCATTACCCAGAGTGGGAATCGTTTCGCTGTCAGGTGTGAACATTTCTGAGAATCCCGTGATCCTTGCTTTTTGAATCTGTAATCTCATAAGTATAAATGCGAGTCTATCCCCAACGTCAGGCTCCGCATATTTGATACAATTTGAAAATATCTCTTTGTAATCTGTTGGTGTATCAGGAGGTGTATTCTCCAATGGAGTCTTAAGTTGGTTTCCTTCACCTTGCACTCTAGGCCAAGCTTCAACTAGCAGCCTTGAGCAAAATCTAAAATAGAGAATCAACTCGCTCAATGCTTCTGGCAAGAATGCCTTAGCAGCAACAAATTCACGGTCACGCTGCTTGTTAGCGCTATATTTTGAAATGTTCAAAGCAATAATGCTCGACGTAAATGCCAACATCCCAACATTCAAACCCTGCCAACTATTCCACGTTTTTTGAACATGTATCCAGTCGCCATTAAACCAAGGCGTAACAAACATGAATATTACATATGCAAAAATAACTGGAATAGCAATCCAATTTGTGAACCTAATTAGGGTATCAGGTTTTAGTCCTCCGAAATGTGTCAATTAAATTTCCTGTTTTCAGTTGCGGCCGTCTTACATATCAATGGGCTAGAACACTACAGTACACATAACGCCCTTGTATGGTTGTTCTAGTGCCTTGTTTGAGTTTTTCTTTCTTTATCCTAAGCGGGTAAATTGGGGCCCACCTTCAGTAGCAGCCGAAGGCCTATCTGCAGCAGCTTGTTAACGCCCAGGTTCGAAAACCGGTATTCAGTGTAAGCGTTGCAGATCTCTATTAGGCACAACTCGAATAGTCATGAGGGCCCCGAGCCCGTATAGCAAGGCAGAGGTAGCTTAACGTATGAACGCATTCCAAAACAATGAAATCAATGTGGGTATCGACACCGGTCAAGCGCAATTGGACTTCAATATCAGACCAACCGGTGAGAGCTTTTCTATCCCGAATACAGCCGAACAAGCGCTGATTACAGCCAAACGGCTGGCGGGATTGAAGCCGACCAGAGTGTTAATAGAAGCCACGGGTCGGCTGGAGAACAACTTTGTTCAGGCGGCCAGGAAAGTGGGACTGCCCCTGGTGGTTTGTAATCCCAGCCAGGTTCGGGATTTCGCCAAGTCCACAGGACGGGTTGCTAAAACAGACAAGTTGGATGCACAGGATATTGCTCATTTCGGGGAGGCGTTAAAGCCACGGCTTACCATCCTAAAGTCAGCAAGATTACAGCAGATTAGCGATCTGATCGCCGTGAGAACCCAGTGTCTGGATATGAGCACCATGCAAAAAAATCGACTAACTCGCATGCCAAAAGCGGTACAGAGTCCGATCAAGCGCATCCTAAAATCAATACAAGATGAAGTAAAAAAGATTGATCAGAAGCTAGACACGCTCATCAGCAAGTGCCCTGAGTGGTCAGCAAAACGAGATTTGTTAATGAGCGCGAAAGGAGTAGGTAGAGTTCTTACCTTCACGCTGCTCAGTGAGTTGCCTGAACTTGGCCAACTGAATCGAAAACAGATTGCAGCATTGGTGGGCGTTGCTCCTGACCGTACCCCCATAAATCGAGCCACCCTGAATGTGGGATTTCCTTATAATCAGACCCTAAGGAGGTCCCAGTATGAAGCGCAAGCGTTATACAGAAGAACAGATCATTTCGATTCTCAAGGCTCACGAGGCAGGTACATCAGTGCCAGACCTTGCCAGGCAACACGGGATTGTCGAGAACACGATTTACCGCTGGAAGTCCAAGTATGGTGGCATGGAAGTCTCAGAAGCGAAGCGGTTACGAGAGCTTGAACTGGAGAATGCCAAGTTGAAACGCCTCCTGGCCGAAGCTGAGCTAGACAAGGCAGCCATGAAGGAAGTGATCCAGGGAAAGTGGTGACAGCTCGGCAGCGACGCCGGGCTGTAGACCATCTCAAGAGTCGTCGTGTTAGTGAGCGCCGGGCTTGTCGTGTGATTGGGTTCAGCCGATCCGCTGCCTGGTATCAGCCCAAGGGGCGTAATGATGAGCCACTTAGATCAAAGCTGAAACGTTTAGCGGAATGTTACCCACGCTATGGGTGTCCGACTCTGCATGTCATGCTCAAGACAGAAGGCAAAGTTATCAACCATAAGCGTACTTACCGGATCTACCGGGAAGAGAGGCTTCAGGTACGCACCAAGACACGTAAGAAGCTAATCCGTCCCAGAGTGCCTATGTTGGTTCCGGAGAGTATTAATCAACGCTGGTCGATGGATTTTGTGTCTGACCAGTTGGCCAATGGGAGGAGGTTTCGCGTGTTAAATATCGTGGATGATTTTTCGCGGGAGTCTGTATTGCAGCTGGCTGAGTTTTCGATCTCTGGCCAACGAGTAGCCCGGGAACTCGATCAGCTCTCCAGAAAATTACCCAAGGTGATTGTTTGTGACAATGGCCCCGAATTTACCAGCAAAGCCATGTTCTTTTGGTCTAAGCACACTGGAGTGAAGCTACATTTCATTCAACCTGGAAAGCCAACCCAGAATGCGTTCGTAGAAAGTTTCAATGGAAAATTTCGAGACTATTGTTTGAATCTAAATTGGTTCGCCAGTTTGGAGGATGCCAAAAAAGTGATTGAGAACTGGAGGTCACACTACAACAATGTACGGCCACATCGATCATTGGGCAGAAAACCGCCTGCTGTATTTGCCAGAGAGGCTGCATGATAAACTTAAATTCCCACATCAGACATGGCTCTGATCATGGGGTACGGTCACTCCTATGAACAAAGACAGCGGGAAGTTTCAGGGCAAGCGAATTATTCGAGGGGGTCGTCACAAAGTGCGAACAGTTCTGTTCGTTTCGATCATGTCAGCAATCCAATGTCATCCAACGCTGAAACCGATGTATCAGCGCATGGTAGCAGCTGGAAAACCAAAGAAGGTAGCGATGGTGGCTTGTATGCGAAAGCAATTAACGATATTGAATGCGATGGTGAAGACAGAGACTCATTGGCAAGAATAAACTGCTTAAAAAACTTGATTTAAACCATAGTCACTGAATAATGGGCTCGGCGCTAGCCGAGTCCTTAATTGATTTGTTTGTTATGCTTACTCTTCTCTGATTTCTGAGATTGAGAGTTCGCACGACTTGAGTGTTAATTCCAACCTTTCTTTCTGTAGTAATGAAAGATGAGTGTAAAAATTCATATCAATTGCTAGACGTTGTATGACCGCTAAACAATTTAGTATGTGTTCGGGGAAGCCACTAATCTCGATTGCCCATGATCCTGGATTATAGTGCTCAAACTTGTTTCTGAACTCGTTTTGAATTACTCGTATAGATTCACTTTCTTCTGCAGATAGTTTTAAGACATCTCTACCGCCAAATGGCTTTTCGCATCTCTTTAGTGCTTCTCCAAAAGAAATAAGCTTTTTATGACCCTTTTTAGTTTCAACTATGACACTCAGGTCGTCAGTGCCTTTCGCCACCTGAATCGCATAGCTATAAAGGGCGCTAAAACAACAAATAACTACCCATTTCCATTCTTCTGGGTGATGCTTCGCTCTTTCCAGAAAGTGGCTTAGTTTTTCCACGTTATCTAGAGCATTGCTTTCTGTATCGAATCGGGCCCATCTTTCAGTCACGTAGAAATCTCTGGACGCATAACGCCCTTGATAATGGGTGCGCCTTGGCGCATCCCTAATTGGTTTGATTGTTAGATTGCCGCATCACAGTATTTTCAATTTCTGTTAATAATGACTTTATGGGGCAAGCGGTGATTACTTTTATTTGCCGAAACCACCCACTTTGCACTCCAATAATATGATAGCGCCAGTCTCCATCCACTTTCTTTAAAGAAAAGATAGGGCCACCACTCATGCCATCTATATCACTAATATTGCCCATCTCGGAAATTTTCGCATAAAACTTGTTAACCGATTCAAGCCCCTCAGGTGCATCAGTTTGTTCAAGTGGGAGAACCGCGAATCGGGCCGTTATTTGTGTAGTCTGATCATATTCTACCGATTCAGAAGGTATCCCTAATAAAGCCCAGTAGTCGTGATCTTGGATATAATCGCCCCAGCTATCTTCATAGATCGGTTCTGCCCCTCCTTTTTCAAGAAGATTTGTATAGTATTCCGAGAGTGGAACTACAGCATAGTCAAGACCAATACTTTCGTCTTCAAGTACTAGCCATTCTTCAATATTGAATTCATACGGTATTGGAATAGCTATCTCAGTTTTTCCTGCTGTTTGATCGTCAAGGCGCCAAACATCAAATGTAGCACCGGCGTCGGTTGCCATTTTAATGTCGCGGAGAATATGTCCAGCAGTAACTAGGAACCAAGTATCGAGAATGCAAACAACATACCCAGAAAATATATGAGCTATTTCTTTACCATCTACAGATTGCACGCAAGACAAGCTTACAAAGTGTTTACCTGCTGATTGTACAAATGCATCGGTCAAATTTTGCACAATGGCTAACTCCCCAATCTAACGCTCTGAATAATGGGTGCCGCTTGCGGCATCCTTAATTGATTTATTGGTTAGTGAGCACTACTCACCACTAGGCTACTTATTCTCGTAGAAGCTGGGGACAATGATAGTTTAAGCCCAGCATTCGACTTGGGTTTGTTTGCCGTTAAGTAATTAAACTATCAGTGCCCCCTCTGTTTCCTAATGGCTTTTTTGGATAGCCGCTTTGGGTCGTTTTGAGAACTCCGGTCAAAGTGCTCGAATGTCTGCTTTTCCGTAATTTAAATTATCACACACTTAAGCTGTTAATATATCAATAGTTTCTACAATAGAATCTTACTTCCTCATTCGTCTCTTCAAATTCTAATTCGCCCGTAATGTCGTAATTAATCGTGTTAGGAACTTCACATTGGCAAGTCTCATTTACTGAATCTACTAATAGAAGATTTTCACCAATGCAGCTTTCATTTGCTTCATCTACGTTATTCTCTAACGGGGGATGGGCATCGAGATAATTAATCATCGTATGAGAAATACTTAAGTTGTTGCGTGCATCATTGTCTACTAATTGCGTAACTTCTTCTTCGTTATCTTGCCATGGCAATACGGTATTTTCATTCAAAGAGAGTCTTCGAATTACACTGGATTGAAGCAAGATTGATCGGAACTCTCCTTGCTGAAAAGTTAAATTTCCGATACCTGAAAATCTAACTCTAACACTCTCAATTGTGCAATTAGTAAAATTGATACTATTTAAATGAGTATCAAAAATCGTCAATGAGGAGATTGAACAATCGCTAAATGTCAGTCTGCCATTGACCAGTCCATCAATATATAATTCGTCTATAGAAACACCTGATAGTTCCAAATCTATGCGGTCCAAGTTGTTGATTTCAACTCTTTCGAACTGATCTACGCCCAATTTTTCTAGGCTTAGCAGCGCTGCAGTTGAAATTGAACCCAGCTCATGCGTTAGCAAGGGGCGTAGTGCATTTATCACATATACTTGTAACTGTTCAGTGGATCCAAGTTGGTGTACTACTTCTAGTGCATAATTGGCTGGTTCCAGAGAAACCTTCTTACCTGGGAAACCCATTCCAACTTCAACTTCATCGTTACCGGTCGTATAAAATACTTGATCATCCAGTGTCAGAGATCCAGTAGAAAGAATAGTTTCTAATTGGGAAGAAAGATTTATCGTACTCAGAAGATTTTGTTGCTCCATAATTCCACTTTGGCGATCCATAACTTGGTATTGCACCACCATTAGCCACACTTGTGTGAACGCAAAGACGAGTCCGGCGATGCTGCCTATGACTAAAAACACTCGCGGGTGAAAATACGCATACGCCAACCCCATTAAAGCGGGTCGCATGTCTTTGTCTTCTCCTCGCTTGGTTGCACTATAATCGTCAACAAGAGTTTTTATTGCCCTTAGTAAGCTCGTCTCCCTTTCTTTGATGACGTCTGTTTGAGTATCGATTCTTTGTTCTAAATGATCGATTCTTTTAGATAACTGATCACTGTTAATTTTTGGATCATCCATAGCAGGTTCTCAATGCGATAGCGGCGAATACTATATTGTTTTACTGGAACTGTCGGTTCAAGAATGTTCTAGTGTAATTCTTGTATTTTGGAGGCCGAAAGTCCTTTCTATTGATCTTTGTCAGAAATTTTTTCGTAATCTTTATTATCACTCGAAGAACACCAACACGAGCTACCGCTATGTGCCAGGAGCGGACATAGGTGTAGTTGATAAGTGCGGGCAGGTAGTCATTAAGATTGTGTTATCCGTAAATTTACAGATCATCATACTCTACTGTAAACAGATCAGAGTTGCCTTGTTCTCAGGTTTCATCTTTCTTTTTGGCTGAATCGGTTTCATCGTCCGATCTAGTGGTTGAGGTCAAGTACGCATTCGACTTAAGTAAACCCAAGCCTGCCCAAGCTGTCATAACTACACCCAACACTAGTGTGAAAAACATCAACGTCGCTGGATTAAGAACATTTGAATGATTTATTGACGGCACATAGTCTTCTGACTTCGCAGCAAGTTCGCCGGTTAATGCGAACAATGTCCAAATCGAAAATCCGATACACAGAACGAGAACTATCCATGCAGTTAGTAGAATTTTGGGCAATGGATTGCCAATGTTCAATATCATCTTATTTGCTACGACAGCGCTTACTGAAATGATACCAGAAGAAAAAACTATGAATTGCTTAGCGCTATCTGCGGCCAATGTAAACGCTAATTCCTCCATGCTCAATCTCCACTTGGCTCAGTGCAAAAAGGCCAAACAGGGCAAAAGTCACGTAAAGCCATAGCCCAGGTTTCTTCGCCAATCACTCGATAGTAATTTTCTGTATAATTTGGAATTTCAGCAGTTTTTCCAATCATGGTATCAATAACCAATTTTGTATTTCCTTCGAACTGTCTGAGAAGATCAGATCTCCTATTTGGAGGTTCGTTCTCAATTTCTAAAGCCGCTATATCAATCTTTTCCCAAAATAATTCAAGCGCGTCGCGCCCAAGTCGAAAGCCTCGCTCGTCTAAATATGCATTTACTAATGAAAGAAGTTCTACTTCTCTAGCTGACAATTTTTGTTCCGAAGAAAGTTGATCCCATTCAGAAGAGGAAATTTCGGTGGGAATTGCCCTAAAATCTGAAATTGTTGTCGAACAACTCATTAACCAAAGAGGAGCAAATATCGCTATCAACCTAATTTTCTTTCTAGTCATGATGAATTACCCACTATAATGACGAGTATGAGAAGATTAAAACACAAATTCAATCGATAGTCTCCGATAGGGACCTGCAAGTTTAACTGTAGATATTGACTAATTAGCTCGCCTTAGGAGGGAATGGAGGGAACATTAGCAACATAGCAACTTAGGAGTGGGAAGATGGGGTTTTGCAATTGGTCTTGACTCGTTAACTATCTTCCATTTAGAACTACCATAACTGTTTCCCAAAATGTGAGGGAGGACAGTAGTAGCCTAGTGACTGTATAGTTTCGGTTTTTATGGTTCTGGAGTATATAAGGAATCTGCTTGCCTAAGAATGCCCTCCCATTCTACCAACGTACGGAACAATTGTTTCGAATCCACTCCCCTCCGGCGCACCATTCCCGAAATTAACTTCTTTATAATCAAGCAGTTAATTTTTCAAAATTTCCCTATTGATGTCTGATCGTTAGATTGGTCATTAGAATATGAGTTCCAATAGGGATCTTTTCCTTACACAAACTAAACACGGCATCTGGTATTATCAGCGATGGACGCCTGCAAGATTCCGCGAGCATGACCCTAAGATCAAGAAGGTCTTCAGAGTATCACTTAGAACGAAAGACAAGAAGAAAGCAGCATGCTTATCTCGGACAATCTCAGTGAAAATTGACAAGCTAGCACTTCGCTTTTTCGACGATCCTGAGCAATTCGGAAAAGCTATGAAATTGCTTTCTGAATCGACTAAAGCAGATGAAGAAAGCGGCAGTTTTCAGGACTATGAGGAAAAGTTTCTTTTCCTGCTCGACGATTACGATGAATGGTTATTATCTAAAGCATACAAATTCGATGAAACCATTGCGAAGAAATTTGAAAAATTGCGGGACGAAATTGAATTTCTTAAGAATGCACTTCTTAACAATGACTCAAATGGCAACCCTGTCAACTCGCAAGAACTAATATCTCAGTTTAAAGACATCGTTTCTCCACCTCTTCCTGACAGCCAAAACCCAAAACTCGACGAGCTATTTGATCAGTGGAAAGGCGCTGACACAGGAGCTGTTACAAAGGAACGGGTGCTTATCCCTGCTGTAGAATTTTTCATTAGGGTTGTTAATGATTTTGAAGGCGGAAGCATTAGAATCGCTGATCTCGATCTAGACCACATTCATCGCTATCAAAATACTTACAAGAAAATCCCACTTGGTACAGAGGTAAAGAAATATTCGATTTCTCAGCTGTTATCCCTTAGCGGAGTTCTCAAAGCACCTAAAACGATTTTAGACAATTTTACGCACATCAATGGTTTTCTAAATTGGGTACAAATTAAGGGATATCCTCTTCGACCTAATTTGCCTGCTGTTCTTACTAGAGGTTCAGGCGTTAAAGTAGACGAAAAACTCACAAAAGGTCGAACCGACTACAACGATGACGAGTTGAGACGCATTTTCAATTCTGATGACTATACTGGAACAGGGAAATTTTATTCTTCCGCTATGTACTGGGCTCCGCTAATAGCACTTTTTACAGGAGCAAGGTTGGCAGAAATCATTCAACTTGAGGCACAAGATATAAAGCTTGTTGGAGACATCTATGTGTTCGACTTCAATGATTCAAACATCCACTCGAATGACGACCAAAAACGCATAAAGACTAAAAGCTCTCGAAGACAAGTCCCTATCCATAAGCAATTGTTAGATTTAGGGTTCTTAGAATATGCCAGCACGCAAAACGATCGGATATTCCCTGATGAGCCACGAAATAGACATGGTAAGTTTGATGCTTTTCAGAAACGACAGAAAACTTACCGAAATAAGATAGGAGTCACTCCAGATCATAAAATGCAACTCAAGGATTTTCACACGTACCGCCACACAGTAGAAACAAGATTAAACGACATAAGAGCTACAGGAAAACCATCTGAACGTTTTGGTTCTGACATCATTGATGAAATCTTAGGCCATGCTTCAAGAGATCGTAGTACTGGCCAGCGCGTTTACAACCACTCCCAAATTGTTAAAGCGAAGAACTATGCGCTGAACAGGCTCAAATACGACAGCATTGACTTCGATGCGATTATCCCATGGGATAAGTGCAGTTTCTCGAGAGCTAAATATAGAAAGAGAATGGCAGAAAAACTGAAGAATTCTGCCAATTAACTACTTACCCGCCAACCCAGCGCCAGCGTCTCAATTCTCCTTAAAATCCTAAATATATAAATACACTTATATCTGAGTTGGACTTGTCAGTCTAGATACGGCGACGCTATAGCTCGGAATAACATAAGCGACCACCCAGAATGCTTCTCAATTATCTGATGAGCAGTGATTAGAGTGTGTCTGAATGATTTAGAACAGAAGAGATACCAATATGAACGAACCACTAACCAGAGACGATATAAGACACGAATGGATCAAAGCAATAGCCGATCAAGACAGCAAATACCACCTAACTATCTCGTTCCCTGCTAACACGAGCCAGAGAGAGACAAGAAAGTTGCTTAACATCCTCCTGCTGCATTTGAACAGAAAGATATATAACCGCCAGTATGCGAAAGGACGCAAGTTCCTGAGCGGATTCGCCATAGAAGAGTACACGCACAAAATGTCTGCTCATCACTATCACATACTCATCGCGAATGACGAATGGTTACCCACTTACTGGAGCTTTCACCAGCTCATCCATATGCAAATTCAATTCTTCAACGGTCAGCAGCTGCGAATCGACAGATCATCGCCCACCCAGCTGAGAAGAGATTACGTAGCACGACAGATGAAAGAAGGCGGTCTCAAAGATATGTTCCTTCGACAGACGCGCGATTTGACACCGAGAAAGATGAATAACTGCATCGAGACGTGGAAGCTGCAAGAATACTATAACGACGGTGACAACAAACTTGAACAATATATTACTAAAAGCTTTGAGCGCTTGCCCTATCGACACGCAGTGAATGCAGATTTCATCGGCGTCCTAACAGATCAAGATGCCCAGTTTGGGAATGGCTAACCTTGCTAAAGCCGTGTAGCTTCATCCCAAATCTCGTCGTAATTGACTAATTTCTCAGGCACGATATCCGGCGGTGCTTGCACCAAGTATGTAGGCTTTGCTTTTGCTGCATCTTTTACAGATTGCCCGATCAGCCAACAAACGTAACCATCAATAAAAATGAGCCGATCGTGGATACGCTTGCTCCGCCGTAACTCAAGTATGTCTCCGTGTTGGGCATTGTACTTATCTTTAGCCGGAACCAGGGTTTCAGCATTCTTATCTGTAAGCAGTCGAATAGATACCTCATCCTTTCTCGAAACTAAATAGTGATCAAATACAGACTGGTCTAAATAGGGGTCAACTACATAAATTGTGTTTTCAGCAGAAGCTATAACCTTATTAAGAGCATTAAAAAAGTCATATACGTCCCCAGCTCCAAAATTCTCTTGAGCATCTGCGGGAATCTGTAATTCAAGATCAGCAATGGCCCGATGAATTGCTCCATATATCGAAGAAATATGTCCCTCCCGAGTAAGCCGATTACCTAAAAATGAGGAGCTTGTTCTGACTGCAACCGCTTCAACCCTATCCCACCTAGATACAAGCGCATGCGCTTGAGCTAGCCATATCTGATGTTCATTTGACGCTGCTGTGTATTGTTCTAGGTCTGGAGCACGCTCCAAAAGCGATCGCAATTGTGCCAACAAAATGTGTGGTTCCATATCTTCATAGTCCAAGGTATGTGAGCAAATTTAATAACCAGTCTAGCGAGAACACTATACAATTTATACTACGGGCCGCCTATCAATCAATCAGAAGCCTGCTCTATATAGACTCTGCCACAATTGAAGAACCAGTCTTTATAAATAGAGATACCCCTATTAATCAGACCATGCGTCTATGGAGACTCTATGACAGACCAAGAAACCAGCTTACTCAATTTCAGAATTCCGAACGAACTGAAGCATGAATTCCATCTACTGTGCGCTGAAAATCACACGCGCATGACTACAGAGATGATCAGAATGATTAAGGAATTCGTAAAACGTGAGAGTATCGAGCAAGATGCTTACAAGCTCGCGAAACAAGTGTCAGAGAAGAAGAGTCGATCTGAAGTTCAAGGTGGCTCTGTCAAATGCCCGTATACAGGCGTTTGGTCAGAGCCAATATTGCGCGGATAGCATGGATTAGGCTGCTAAAAAGCTAAAGAGTGCCGGGCGAATAGGCGAAGTGACAGCAATTCTAGTGAGGTAACTTCTATTCGAGAACTGCACATTCGGGAATCTCTGCACAGCGTCGCGCACCTAGTGCACGATATTTCTCAATTAGTTGATCGTAGTCGCTTGGAACATTTGGATCATCCAAGAAATCTAGCCAGTCTAAGATCGTTTTGTACTCTCCGTAGACTAAAGGCAAATTGTAATCGTTTCCAAGGCCTAGAATTACCCATTCAATCGTATTGACGCTCTTATGAATGAGAGCATAGTGTAATATTGGAACCCCTTCCGAATTCGTTGTGTGTTCACAACGAATGTTTTGTATTTCGCTATAGAACACTGGAGTATCGATACGAAGACTTTCCGCTATGTTAAGCAATTTGGAATCTATCAGTACACTATGCAATCTAAGCTTATCATCACCTTTTGCAAGCTCGCATGCTGTGCTCGCTATATTCTCTGAAATCACCCCTGAAAACTTACTATCTTCAGCAGCTAACACACCCACTGAAGCGATCATCAGTAGTCCGACAAATGAATTTCTAATCGATAGATGATTCAGAAACATATTATTCCAGTGACGCACATTCAGGAATCTCTGCACAGCGTCGCGCTCCTAGCGCAGAGTATTTCTCAATCATATGATCGTAATCTTGAGGATTGTCTGGATCATCCAGAAAATACAGCCAATCAAGAATTGCTTTATAATCATTCTTTGGAAACATTATGTTGTAGTCGCCACCCAGACCTCCGAGTATCCATTCAAATGTTTCCGTGCGCCTATGTAACAATGCCTGTTGAAGTATGTTAATTCCCGTATGACTACTCGGATGAGGACAGAGAATAGTTAGAATCTCATTGTAATATGTCGGCGTTCTTGCACTGCTGTCAAAACTCTTCATCAATCCGACATCAAGCACTATGGAATGAAACCCAATGTAATTGTCGTTCTTTGCAAGAGCACATGCGATGCTCATAACATTCTCGGGAATCTCATCTTCGAACTTATGCTCTTCAGCAGAAAACACACTTGCTGAAACAAGCATCAGCAATGGGAAAATCAAAATCCTAATGGAGTATGGTTTTTTCATCACATCAATCAAACTCTGCAACTTGATCTACTATCTCCCTAATTAGCGGAGTCCTTCCAGTTACGCATACCGATGCCAGTTCCAGCGAACGGACTTCCCAAGCACTCAGGAATCTCTGCACACCGCTTCGCACCCATTGATTCATATCTTGCTACAATATCGTTACGCGCATTCGTCCCTGATGTATTGTTCAAGTAGTCTAGCCAATCTAAGATAGTTTTATACTCTTCTTTATGCATTACAATACTGTAATTTCCGTTCAACCCAAAGATCAGCCACTCAAAAGTATTTAGGCTATTATGCATACTTGCATAATGAAGTAGCGTCAAGCCTTCTGGATTACTGCTGTGATCGCAGCGAATATCAAAAAACCTTGGCGAATAGTTAAACGACTCTTCTGTATAACTTTCGATTAAGCCAACAGCAGCCATTACCCCTTGAAAACTCATCCTGTCGTCGTTCTTTGCGTAACCACACGCAGCTTTCACAAATTTGTCTGGAATTACTCCTTCTAACTTATTCTCTTCAGCAGCGGTAACGGAAGGAGCGACGAATATCGCACCGAGGAAGGAAGCATATAGAAAGTAGCTTTTCATAATATCCAATCTCCATTTCGGTACCAAGAGCGTAGAAGTCGTGTGTATATGCAGTATAAGCAGGCTTTCAATGCCAATTTACCCCCATTTCTAGCGTTTTTCCAGTTCAGCAGGAGTGTAACTACTCTTAGTAGAGGAGCCAAATCTTCTGCGCCGAGCTGTTTTTAGCCGAGTTGTTAGAAAATTAACATTTTATAACGCAACTCGCCAACCAACTGATTTCCATATAAATTAGTTTGATTCGGTTTTACTGCACAAAAAATTCGATTAGAAAACGTTAGGCCGAGCAACAATTCTAACTTTATCCAGTGAAACTCAACCCTCGACTTCTATGGCTCATGTTCATGGTGAGTTCTTGAATGAGCCAAATACAGAAATATGGAACACCAAATAGAAATCAGAATGCCGTACCTATACCGGTTCCTGCGCAGTACTCCCGATAAAGTAAGCTCAACGCTTCCTTTGCGCGATTAACGTCAATATCTCCTAGTAAAACTGCCTCTGATGTAAGTTTGAGCCCACTAGAAGACGTGATGGCAACTGGATAACCCGATAGCTTGATATACGTATTGTAGCCTTCCTCCAATGCCTGAAGTTGTGCCACGTCTTCTGCGACGTATCTTGACTCAAACGCGATTGAATCAGGATCGATGTTGTTAAACCACATTTCAATAGTGTCACTTGTCAGGACGTTCTTCATAGCAAATCCCATTACACACTGTTCACGACTTAGAATGAACGCTTCGACTGACCCGAGCCCATAGGGATCAGCTCTTCTTCGAGTTAATGGATCACCCATTATCAAATAGTTGATCACTTGCTGCATGGGATCATCCGTATCCGCTCTTCGTTGTTCGGCGACACTTGCACCAACCAGAATGCTTGCATCGATAGAACCCATTGGTGTTTCGTCTTGAGTTGAATATATTTCTTCCTCTGTATCAGAGACTACTGAATTTGTATTCTGAGTTGGAATTATCTCTTCCAGTAATTTTTCCTCCTCCTCGATAGTAGCTATCTCTTCGTCCAGACTGATATCTGGTAGTAATTCGGTCTGAGTTTTAAGTCTCTGCTCTCTCGTTTCTGCTATTACAGCTCTTTCTTCTTCTGTATACGCGAAATCCCATGCTCCATTGGATAGCGCTATCTCAGCAGCATACGACTCTCCACTGAAGGCCAAACTCAAATGGATCAATAACACAATCTTAATCAGTTTCATTAGCTTAATACCTCTCAATTGATTCCACACGAATTAGGAAGCTGGGATCGATCATCGCGCCTCGCTCCGTAATCGCGATTGTTGAGATAAAGTCCCTCTCAGATGAATCCCGAACCAACCTCCCGCTTACTTTGACTACATCATCTTCTTTTAAATTCATCAGACTGTTGAATGTCGTACTCCCAATGGGTATTAGTGTCTTTATATCGCTTAGCCCATCACTCAACTCATTATTTGTCGTCATGAATTCGATGCCTGAACTTTGCAATTCAATATTGACATGTGCGTTTCCATCGCCTGTCGTGCCAATACTTGAAATAGCTCCAACCCAACCTGTGAAATCGAGTGAGCTAAGTGACGATTGAAGTGCTTCCTTTCTTAAGAGTCTCTGCTGTGATTTCTGCAGTTCATTGCTTCCCGCATCTCTGTACGGTTGATAAAAGCTCTCAACGATTTGTGTAAATGATTGCTGCTCTGCAGGAATTGAAATAGCCGGTAATCTAGTTACATTCGAGTTCTGCGTTACAGCGGGGCTATCATCTACCACAGCAACAAGAGCGACAATTATCAATATAAGTACGATAGCGACTGTTAGTAGTGACGTATCCTTCTTGGGTTTGCTCGCTGCAGTTGGTGGCGCTGATCTTTCAAGCTCTGATCCGCAATGCTTACATTTCACGGCTACCGCTAGTACTTTTTCGCCACAGAATGCGCAGCTCTTAGTGTTATCGGTCATGTTCGCCTCCTATATCAAGTCGTAGGCACCTGGTTCACTTCAGAATATACAATGATACGCGTTATAACGCGTAGATGCATCAGATGTTCAACGGCACACTGAGCGCATGATCAAAGAGGGATTTGGAGAAACTGTCAGAGAACTGCGCCTAGCAGCTGAGCTGACGCAGGAAGAACTGGCACTAGAGAGCGATGTTGCTCTACGATTTCTGCAAGATATTGAAGCTGGCAATCTGCAGCCAACTATAACGACTGTATTCAAGATCGCTGGCGCATTGAGTATCAAACCATCTGACCTTCTAGATCAATCTTTTGCGAACTGGCTGAAAGAAGGTAAGCCGAACGGAGGCTGATCTCGGTTCTGTCGACCTCCCACAAACCCCACTATAGTTTCCAAGACTTGAAGGCAGAGAAAGTGTCTGGCTTGCTGTTCTTCGTTTGGATTTATCTATAGCTGCGGCGCTTGAATTTTCAACTAAGCCAAATGAGCTTACACAATTTGTAATTACAAAATTACATCGCAACAATCCCGCTTAAATTACATAGTACTGAACCACAGGTTCTCTCTAGCATAGAAGCCATTGCTGAAATCATAACTTGACTTTTTATGTACCTTGTGGTATAAAACATGCTGGTTGTAGTAAGATACTAATCGCGAATGGATTCGCTAGCACGCATTTAAAGCAGTACCTCCAATCCCCTAGTACAAACCACCTAAGATCATTTGCATCACAATTCCTGTGCATTTTCCGCGCAACGCTTGCGCTCGCTTTTCAGAAAGTAAACTGCCTGATCGAATTCATAATCACAACACAATGGAGCACTACTTAAATGGAATTAATAGAAAAAAGAACTACAGAAGCTGTTGAAAAGATTCAATCCTCATGGCGAATATCAGTTGAATCGATTCTGGCAACAGCAACATTAATACTGAAGTACAGCAACCGGGAAGATTGGAGTGATATTCAGCAGCAACTTAACAAAGATGGAATGCTTAAAGCTTCGGTGATCTCAATGATGATCACCATCGCACAATCCAAGATACTTACTAATCCTGACAACCTTCACTTACTGCCATCTGCTTACAATACACTCTATCAATTAGCTAAGCTGAGCGATTCCGAATTAGAAAGCCGAATCAAAGCCAAAGAGCTGTCCCCTTCGTTGCTCCTAAAAGAAGCACGAGTATGGTACGAAGGCGAAAGGAAACACTCACAAAAATCTAGAGACAATACTGAGTTACTGAAAATTCTCATTCCCACCAATTTAATCGATGGAAAAAGGGAGGAAGTCGCTGATCTAATCGTGCACTTAGAA
This sequence comes from Gammaproteobacteria bacterium, assembly GCA_021773355.1. Classification (GTDB taxonomy): domain Bacteria; phylum Pseudomonadota; class Gammaproteobacteria; order Pseudomonadales; family Pseudohongiellaceae; genus UBA9145. The sequence continues at coordinate 245,581 of JAJFKE010000038.1, forward strand.
GCAAATCATCCGTACCTCATATTGAAAAGAACGGGCAACTCTTTATGCTAATCCCTAGATATTTCACCTATTCAATGTGCTCGCGAGACAGTCTATTCATCGCTCTGAACAGCTCACGCGACCTAACTTATTACTCAAGTTTGAGTAAGACAAAAGTGTTCGCATCTGGAGCTTATGATCAAGAAACAAAAATATTGAATTCCGACAAGCAGCACGAATATATTTGTCAAACTGATGCGCCGAAATGCAGGGAAAGCTATTTTGAAGAGTATAAAGAACTAACAAGAACTCCAGCAATAGTACAATTTAATCTATCAACTAAAGCTGCGAAATACGTCAAGCCCTGCTCTCCCAAGAGATGCAACAATCACATTGTTTTCTATTCAAATGGCCAACAAAGTTTTGCCTGTCACATCAACATAATGGTTCTTAAACGCGCACTAAATTATACATTTAGCCCACTTAATTTGCGTTGTGATAACGTAAAGCCTTTTATGTGTGAATTTCCGGATAGGTACTTCAAAGCACTTTGGAGGGATGACTATCAAGTAAGGGTTGGAAAGAATGGCTGGGTCGCATTTCAATCAATTGGAAACGATACAGCAGTACACATGCTTGGCTCACAAATGGACTCAAACTTCATTGAGGAATTCGATGCAATGCGGCTACAAGGCACTAATATACCTAAATATCTTGAATCCGTTGACTGTGAAGGCTACAAGTACTTTGTTAGAAGTTAACTAACACGAGAGTATTGTCTGAAGCTCTTCATGTCGCTCCAGTACATATTCAATGTCTCAGCGCGCTAGATTAAGACGATTGGCAAGTTATATAGAGTATCGAATAATTTTTGGTGGAAGTCGGTGGCGCTAATAAATTATTTCTTTAGCCATGGAGCGGTTTGTTAAAGAATGGCGATTACATTGTCAGTATCGACCTGCGCATATAATACACCTGAATTTGGCTAACTTAAACCTACGATTCATCTATACAGTCACTTCCATTTTCTTCAAATAAGATTCACTCCAATCAACGCACCAAACGCTAAGCTCACTTCCTTCGGCATCCACAGATTCATTTAGAGATGTTAACTTGTTAAAAGGCTCGCTTACCTTAGCTGGTGCCCGCTTTTCCCATATTTCACAAGCATATTTGTAATATTTTGCCGACTCTCCAAAACTCTCTTGAGATTCTAGTAGTTCGCCAATCCATAGACCTGCATAACCTCGATTGATCATGTTTGAAGCGTCAGCCTCCAATTGCAAGAGCTGAAAAGATTTCGAATACAGTATTAGTGCTTCTTTTGTATGCCCCTTCAAAGCTAAGCACCTGCCAATATTCCCATAATAACTTGCGTTTCTACCGCTTTGTAAATGTTCATCAATCACCAGCTCATCTACAGTTGCCCCGTTTAAAAATATATCCAGTGCCTTATCTACATCTCCTGAATCTCTGAATGCCAATGCCATATTGTTACCACACTCAAATTCTGTGTCGATACCTTCAGAGTCTTTTAGGTTCCTGCCACGTTCTGACCAAGTAAGTGATGTCTCATGGTCATTCACTACCCAATATACATAACTTGCTAGTTCACACAATCCAACAAAGCGAGCGGTATTCTTTGGAACAATTTTCTCATATTCATGTAAGATATTTGCCGCAGAATCACCTCCTTCTATTTCCGCTAGTGTCTTGCACAAATGGCGGATTAATCTATCAAATTCTCTGGAGTTCATAGACTCCAGTTCTTCCCATCCCGCTCTATCTAATATCAAATTGGCTACTCGAATAAATTCTTCATGTAATCCTCTAGCAATAATCGGGTCGAAATCATTGACGAGTGTTTCTATAGCACTATCAATTTTACCATTCTCAATTAGCAGCTCCGAATAGACTATACTTTCTTGCAGTAGCTCTATGGTTACTATTTCTCCATCAGATTTCAATCTCACCAATATTTTGGAGCAGCTATTTAGAAGCCGAGACACTATTTCGGTTCTATTTGTTGAATGTCTGTACTCTGTACGTACGAACGCTCTAACAAGTGGATGTAAGTCGAATAGGCCGTTGTTAGATTCATTACTCCCTTTTTCAGTTACCAGACTTATACCGCGAAGCGTTTTGAATGCTTTATCGAACCTATTATGGTGTTCTATACCTGAATACTCATACAATCGATCGACTGTCATTGGTCTTGGAAGTTCAGCCATAGTTCGAAGTATTATTGTTTGTTCCTTTGTTAGAGAGTCCCAAATAGCTCGCAATATTGACGTTGCTTGGTTCTCATCCTTTCCTGCCTCAAGATTATCTACGACTTGCTGAGCATATGATGGACGACGCTCTAAATGAGAAGCTAGCAAACTTAACCACAATGGATGGCCATCCGTTAGTATGTGACATCTTTTAATTACTGCTGATAAATCGGCCGTAATCGGTCTTGATAGTTTTTCCTGGAACAACCTGAATGTTTCTTCGAAACTTAGCCCAGTTAGGTAAACTTCTCTAAATCGAGTACTTGGATAACTGATGCGATGCCTACATGTAAATATAATCAACGCCTGTGTATCTATTCTTAGCACTTCCTCCAAAAATATTGAAACATCCGAAATAAACCTACTTCTGCCGATGTCGACATAGTAGTCAACATTGTCAAAAACTATAATTGCTCTCTTATTTCCTAATTTTCGAAAGAAAAACGTAGTCAGCCACTTTACACTTTCATTGCCAATCGCGTATTCCCTTTCAGTATAATGCTCTATTACGGACACCAATTGAGTTCGAAAGCGATTCGCTTGCTCTCTACAGTCCCTCCAGTCCCAAAACAGAGAAACGCCTTCGTTATTCAGATACTCTTCTCGAATTTTTGCAGCTAAAAGGGATTTGCCTTGGCCTCCAATACCAGTAATCGCAATTACTCCCTTCCCCATTTCTATCGCAAGCTGAAGTTCTGATTCTCTTCCCACCCAAGTATCAATCAAAGGCGGAAAGTCTGGATCATATGTATCATGTCCTTCGTATGTATCGGTAGTACGTGTATGTGGAAGAAGTTGAGAAATATATGAATCAGCGACCCTATTTGAAACTCCTTGCATACGATTACGAATAAGATATGGCGCAATCACGCACAATAGGCACCCAATCACAGCAAAAGCTAAATCGGTTTCAGGATTCGCAGTGGTCATCACCTCTACGAGAAAAAAGCTTTGAAAATCAGTTGATGCGAATACATCACTTGAAAATATTTGAGAGGACAACGCTTTACCAACGAATAGCCATCCAATTATGCTAATAGAGTTTAGTGCTCGTCTCTCAGCATATGTTTCCCAATTTGTGTAGTATCGGTGCAATACCACACCAACTATAAAAACCCCATAGACACAGTATGCGAAGATTTTTAGGGAGCTTGTTACAGGTAGAAATTGAATTGCATACCCAACGGAAAAAGCAACAACAAGTACCAACCCAACTAGTATACTATCTCGCCAATATGACAACTGAGCTCTCCCATGTTCCAAATATTATTCGACGCTTTTGCACTTTCCCAAAAATTATCATTCCCCAAACTTTTGCTGGTTGTAGAGAGTTAAATTATTCACATCTGCAGAAAGGATGTCATCCCGAACCATAAATACGCCTGTTTCATTTTGGACGATGTTTAATTGCGAGGCTGAATTAGCAATCGTTTCTATATCTGTCCCCGCTTGTTTTACTAATAAGTAATTGCCGTATATAAAAGCCAATTGACTAGCCTTCTTTTTCGATATTCCGAACATAGAGCTGACTCCTTACTTTCTAAAGAGAATACCCCCATTCTCGTGACATCGAAAGAGCGATTTTGACGCCTACTCCTGTTCAGAGGACATGCGGTAGAGGTCAAGATGACAGATCGATTCCAAACGGTTCGCGCGACCTAGCTCAATTCCAGCCTTTGCAACTTTGGTTGCCATTCCCTGAGCCTCCTGTTTCCATAGATTTTTCTAATGAAACAGGAGAAATCATCTATGAGTTTGGGAAAACAGGCCAAGATATTATCTGAGCAGCAGCAGAAAGCAGTACTGGCATCTCTCACCACTCGGAGGCACGCGATTCGAAACAAAGTAATGTTCTTACTCTCGGTAGATGCAGGACTGCGGGCCAAAGAGGTGGCGAACTTGCAGTGGTCTATGATCATTGATGCAGAGGCCAATTTGACTGACGAAATACGGTTGGAGAATAAAGCATCGAAGGGATCATCTGGCGGTGTTGTTTATATGTCTAAACGATTGAAGTCGGCGTTATCTGATCTAGCCGATTCGACTGAGAACAGAGATTTTGTAATTACAAATCATCGAGGAAGACCCATGAGCGCGCAAGTTGTCACGAACTGGTTCTTCCATCTCTACCGCGATCTGGGATTTGAGGGGTGTAGTTCTCATAGCGGTAGAAGGACAGCTATTACGAGATGGAGTCGCAAAATATCATCAGTCGGTGGCTCATTGAGAGATGTGCAAGCGTTGGCGAGGCACAGTTCACTAGCTATGACTCAGAGATATATAGAACTTTCTGAAGACGCAGGGAGGAAAGTAGTTGGCTAGAGTTTCAAGAAGGCTAGCGTAACGAATTATCTAACAAATTAAACTGTTGATAGAAGATCGGTATTCCGAAGTTTTGCCGTATAAACTCTAAGTAATCTGAACAATGCCTAGTATTTCTATTCTGAGAAACTACTACGAGTTCTACGTTCCTCTCCTCTAAATCCCAATAGGCGTATTCGAGGAGTTGCGACAACGCCTGTCTAACACAAGCTTTTGCCGTCCGTGCAGTCTTAATCTCATAAAATATACTTTTTTCATCGTCAATAGCGATACAGTCTATTTTAGTACCCGACCTAGTGGCTATCTCTGTTCCAACGCGCTCTTCACCATATTTTTCGACTAAGTGAAGAAACATTCTATTCTGAATTTGGTTGTGCAATAACGATGCTTCCATTCTGTTTTTCGGTTTCGATATCTGTACTGTCCCTTCTTTCTTTTCCATGTGCCCAGCTTTAAATTCAAATGCTCGCGGAAAGACTTTGCTTCGGTCATCATAATAGTCCGCATCATCTTCAGATAAACTTGTTGAACTCGTTGAACTTGTCGATTCGTCGCTTTGATTAATCCAATTCTTAAAGTTCTCCCTGCTCATTGAGAGAACGTCATAAAATCCCAATCGCAGAAATTCTTCAGCTGGAGTCCCCGTATGATTCCATCCCGCATATTCGATTTTCAACTTAAGAAGCTCGTTTACAAGTACACTAAGACCTGCGAGGCGTAAGAACGTTGAGAAGTCGTAATCAAATACGTCATTTCCCTGTTCATTAGTGACGAATCCAAGTTTACGAAAATCGCCTCGAAGATTAGTAAATTCCTTTCTGCTAAGAGGAGCACTCCCAAACACTACTCTGCCTTGCAAGTAGCCTGTGCCACTAGCCTTTAACAAATCTATAAGCTTATAGTGGCTAAATACGATTCCAACTAGCGTAAGTGCTCGGAGATGAGCATCGCTATGTGCTAGAGCGTCAGACCAAATTGAAGGAACGATACCGAGATATGCAGAAAGATTCTTTTTGGCTTGCACCTTGTCAATTTTAACGCGCGGCAAGCTTCTGTTCAGATGATCTAGAACTTGAGATGAAGGATATGACGCTAAGACAAGAGCTATTTTATACGCTCCTTCTTTAGTCAAGGAGGTCTTGAGTTTAGCTAGATCGGTCATGGTATGTACTCAGGCTAAGCAGCCTGAATCATACCAGCAGGGTCTTAAATTAGGAACAGTGCCTAAACTAGCCTAATTTAGCTAACAGAAGGCATTCTTTAACATCTCTATGCCTATCTTTTACTCTTCCTAAAGTCATATGCTCATGACTTGTTGTTAATAATTCCAAAGAATAATTGCTACCAAGAATATCTTCAGCTAACTGTCCTATTTCCTCTATAGAGATCATCCCTGTGTTGCTGTAGCTCAATACTAGTGATTGTCCATTAGCTTTGATTTTCTCAAACATCGTGTGAAAAGCACTGGGTACCTGAGTTTTAATACAAAATGGAGATTGATGCCTATTTTCTCGATATCTTCCTTTTACTATCTTTCCTTTTTTTATCTGAATCTCAGGATAATCGTACAACGCAATTGTCTCTAGCGCGTGATAGAAGCGACTATAGTGCACAAAACAATACGGTGGATCAGCGTATACAGTACCGCTACCGAACACATCGAGACATTCCGAAAAATCTAGAGCCGTAACTGTGTGTTTGTACTTCGGTTTCACACTACTCAATTGAGAAGTAGCACTTATATATTTCTTCGCAAAATAATCCCAGACTGAACGTTTTCGATATATAAGAATATCCTTCATAGACGATTCAGATATTGCATCTCTATATTGAGCGAAATGCCCAGTTCCCTGACTTGTATATGCCATTGCATACATTAAGCAAGAGAGAATTACGCTATATGCAGGAGTGTTCTTATGCGTTTCTGCAACCTCTCGAATAGCATCTATCCAGAGACATTGCTCAATATTCCACCAAGTTCCAGAATAGTATTTAACGAACAAGTGCCAATCTCTATTAAATCTTCTATCAATGAGCTTTTGTTCACTCTTTTCAAGTTCAATGAAAGCTTGAACATCACTAATATTCTGGTAAGAATTACGAATATTGAGAGACTTGTAGTTTCTTTCAAATATCTGAGTTGAGAGTTCTTTTAAGATTTCAAGAGATGGAATATTTCCATCATCCCATGCGTTCAAGTAAGTATTTGCTAATACTGCTGAATAATTTTGAATATCATTCGAATGAATGGGAATCTGATCACCAATTGCGCCAGCTAGAGAAGCACTGCCTGCAAATAAGTCGCAAACTCTATCTCCAGAATATACAGAGTTAATACCTTCTAGAAGGAAATCCATAATTTTGGACTTCGATCCCATGTATTTAATAAAGTGTTCGTAGTGTCTAGAAGTGAATGCTAAATCTTGCTTTTGGAGCGAGTGAACATCAGATTCTACAAATTGGTCATATTCCTTACTTATTAGAGCCACTTTAGATGTCCAGAGAAGTGTATTTCAATGTAAAAATGAGTATAGCAGGACTACTATTCAAAGCTCTATTTTCCACTAAATCTCCTAATTTCTCTTGAAGTTAGACGATTTCGATACTAACTATCTTTGATTAGCATTGTCGGAATACGCAATATTTGAGCTGATACTGATTAGACATTAGAATGACAAATTCATCTGAATATAAGTCATTGATTCAATAGGATATGTAGAAATGGTGCTAGGCCCTCTCTGAGTACCACACCTTTTACGTCACTCCAGATAATATTTTAAGCCTGTCCCATTTGTTTTGTTTGATTGCCATCAGCCCAATGGGTGCTTTCGCTTAATGCACTAATTAAATTAGTGTATTTTTACTCTAAACTAATGCCATTTCGAATAGCCTGTACAATTTTTTTATTTGCTAAGCTCATCAATTCTAACAACTAGCTCTATTGGAATAACGCGATTGAAAGCCACATCATTGTCAGGATCGGCTACATATCGCCCGCCGTTTGAGGTTCCTGCCATAAAGTGAACTTCGAAAACTGGGACGGCTGCTGGTTTTCCTTCAAACAAGAATTTAAAGTTGGGAACCTCCCATCTTTGAACCAAATCGGAAGCCCTATGCCAGGAATCGCCTAGGGTCATCATATTGTTTGGTATTAAACTACCCGGTCTATGCAATGGGATATATCCAGCTTCTATTCGTTCCGCAATAAATAACATTCCAAACGTTTCGCCCCCGCGTCCATGGGCACTATTAAAAACGATCATAGGAAGAGTTAGTTGGGCTTCAACAATTGCTGTAGAATTGTTCGCCCAATCACCAGCATCAAAATCTCCTGCTAAGAACGTTACTCCAACTATTGATTGCCATTTGTGATGAGTATTATTGTTAGCCGTGAAAGTTAATTGAATACTTTTCGTGTCTTTTCTTACTGTCATTTATCCACCCTTATATTGCAAAAAGCTATTCCTTCGCTGATTGTAAATACGGGGAGTCAGAGTGATTGCTAAGCGCAAAAGTGCTTATCCGTCCCCACTGTGTCCATGCTCATTCATGTGAAATCAATTGAGCATTCTATTGTTCTCTCAAAATCTCAATTTTTAACTACTTGATTCCATTATAGAATTGATCGCACTATCTAATGAAAATACTCATATCGGTATTTGAATTCCACTCAATGGACTATTTCAAATGTTTTTGGATGTCAGGTCAACTCCTTAACGAGTAACTGATACAACTGAATCGAATTGTGTCGTTTTCGATTGTTGTGGTTTAGAAATAAGACGTTAGAATGGACATTAGAACTACAATTCGACATCAAAATAAGTCATTGAATCAATAGGATACGTAGAAATGGTGCCAAGTCCTCTTCTGGGCACCAAACAACCTGCCTCTATTTAAGATTGCTAAGATTTCCCGTTCCGCAACTCCTAGCCACAGAGGACTACCCAGCTCGCGGATAAAACGCTCGCGTTCCACATGATTCGAAGCTGCGCTTCGAAGGCATCATGCTCCACCCTTTCCTGGGCACCATATCCCATAGTTACCCTGTTTATACTCTAAAACCCATTTCTGTAATCCCATTTCTGGATTGGCGGCTGGACTTTCTTCTCTATCAAATTTTTCTCCTCAATATTGTGGGTGGGTAATTTGTTGTGACAAGGAAGATGGAATCTGTATGATGTCAAATAGCTAATTGTAAGTCCGAGACAATTTCCGCCGGTACTCTGCACAATTACCACATTCGATTCGGCTTATAAAAGACCCACATAACTGCTGTTATTGAATCATAATATTATAAATAGGTAGTTGAAAAACAAGAGCAAATACGTTTATGGAATCATTTCTCCTACGCCCACAAACCCTTGGCCTCTTATTTCTTATTGTGTTGAATATATGTGCTCTTGTAATGGTTTACACCGAATATGTACGCAGCAAACATGAGTTCACTATGTTTGTGGGGCTTGGACAGTTATTCAGCGTTTTTTGGCATTTTCTGTCGCTCTACCTTTCCTATTTTCCAGAATCACCCGGTGTTTTAAACGTTGTCGGTGTATTAGTCTTTCTGTCCAGTCTATTTTTCTGCAAGGCGGTGTTGCTCAGAAGTGAAATAAAAATTCAACGTCAAACTTATTTAGTCGGTGCTTTTTCCGTTACATCGATTTCTTTCATAGGGTTGTTTGCGGGACTGAACCTGCCCACTTTACTTTGGGCAGCAACGACTCTGGTGTTTTTAGTCACTCCGTGGATTACGATTCAATGTAAAAACTTCAATACAAAATGGATAATCGCCAGTCTACAGCTACTACTTGCTCCTGGCTATGGAATAGGTGTTGCAATATTACTCACCACCGTACCAGAGATTGGTGGGCTTATTTATTTCTTCGTGGCAATGTTAATCCCATCGATTTCATTAATGTTTCTACTAGAATCTGTACAGATATCTACCCGCGAGATACAAGCAAGCGAATCGACCCATAGAGAACTGTTCGAAACAGTACGAGATGTATTCTATCGGGCAGGCCCCACGGGCACTATCGAGATGATCTCTTCCTCTGTGAAACAATTTGGATATAGCGCGGAGGAATTAATTGGAAGGTCTATTCAATATATATACTCAGATTATTCGCTGTTTTCTGAACACATGCAGCAGATTACGAAATGTGGAATACCTAATGTGGTACCGCTTTTGGTGGAAACTAAGAACGGATTCAATCTGGAATGTGAGTTGTCGGCGAATGCAGTTCGAGATGACAGGGGGAACCTAATCTCAATTGTGGGCACGATTCGAGATGTCACTGAACGAAATCGGCTGGAGCTACAGTATCTGGAATCTCAGCGTAGGGAAAGTTTAGGAATTTTGGCAGGGGGTATGGCTCACGATTTCAATAATCTGCTGCAAGGCATAGTGGGTCGTGTTGAATTAATATTAATGGGATCAATACAAGAAAAGGAAGAAATCAAGAAACATCTATCAGTGATTCTCGAAGCATCGGAAACTGCAGGGCGCCTGTGCATGCAATTATTGGAATATACCGGAAAGGCGCAACTATCGGTTAACCCAGTTCAGATTAATTCAGCAATTCAAAATGTTATTGAGATGCTAAGGCCATCTATACCCAGCAACGTCAAAATTATATTTACGAATGATAATCGCGACACGATTATCGACGGCGACATTACGCAAATTCAGCAGGTATTTTTGAATCTGATAAGAAATGCGATTGATGCCACCGAAGGGACAGCGGATGAAGGCCGGATAACCGTCAAAATAGAGGAAGTTAGTCTGGAAAGGTCGGCGCTCAACAATGTGAACAGCCACGGCAAGGTTTTACAGCCAGGAGACTACGCTTGTATTGAGGTCAAGGATTCGGGGCATGGTATCGATGCCGCAATTCTCGATAAGATATTCGATCCCTTCTATTCTACAAAAACGAGCGGCCATGGTTTGGGTCTAGCTGCAATTGTAGGAATTCTGAGGTCTCACAGCGGAGGCATAGTAGTTGAATCGAGGCAGCAGGTAGGCTCAACGTTTCGAGTCCTATTACCAATCTCTAAACAAGAAAAGGCAATTGGAAAGATCGATTTCAAACCCCCACAAAGAGGCGATAACAAAACTATCTTGCTGGCAGACGATGAGGCCAGAATCCGCGTGACTACAACTTCCACACTTCAGCGTTATGGTTACAATGTATTAACCGCTGAAGATGGCCTGCAAGCAGTAGAAACCTATCGAAGTAACCAAAATTCTATATCCGCTGTACTTATGGATATTAAAATGCCGAATAAAGATGGTATTGAAGCGACGCGCGAAATTCGCAACATTAATCCCGGGATGCCAATTGTTCTTGCTTCGGGCTACGCTAATGTAGCCAATCGACTGACCTCATCGGAAATGAGGAGTCTGAAATTTCTTTCCAAACCGTATCGGGCAAAAGAAGTGTTGAGCAGTATCGAAGATGCAATGGCCAATTCAACATCAATATAGATATGGCGAAATCCAGCGGGTTGTATATAAAAATCCAGATCTCACGAAATTCAGCCAGTAAACTAGTCGCCCTTGGGCTTCAATATCAAAAGATCGCAAGGAACATCATCAAGCACCTTTTCTGCGGTACTGCCAACAACCATCCGTTCCAATTTACCCTTCGCAGACGCGCCGATGACCAGGATATTGCCTCTAGTTTTTTCAAGATAGTGTATCATCTCGGTCTTGGTATCTCCGTTGGCGATTTTAACAAACTCAAGGTCGATGTTGTGTCTGGACAAAAGCTCATACATTCTTCGATTATGGTCTATTCTTAGGTCTCGACTCTGAGATGAAGTCTTTCCAGAGTTTTCGCCGCCAAATTCCGGATAGTAATACGCATGAAAAGCACTCGGCTGTTGATCAACCAACTCAGCAAGGTATTCTGCCGCCATAATCAGATCGTCATCCAAAGTCACCTGTTCTGATTTGTTAGGCAATAGATCCACCGCAGCCACTACACAGCCACTGTTGTACCAACCATGAGGTTTAGTCAACAGTAAGGGTACTGGGCACAAGCGAATGAGATGCCAATCAGTATTAGTAATTAAGGTCTGCCGTAGCAAACTGTGTCTGTGGGTGCTCTTTAGAACGATATCAGGCTGTATTTCATTTACTCTATCCAATATCGATTGAGGCAGATCTTCTCTCTGGCACAAATCAATATTGACAGGAATTTCAAGACCGGAAAATTCTGCTCTTAGCTCACTTATCAACAACTGCTGAAGCTCACCAGGCCCACTTTTGATTACCTCGCTACCACTGTTTTCAACATCAAATGTAAAATAGCTGCTTTCCTTCCCTGTGGCCTGACAGTTGATGAAAAGCTCAACATTTGCTTTCGCGCTGTGCGCCAGCAACTTGGCTTTATCTATTACATGATCACGCAGTACAGTTGGATCAATAATGACAAGTATTGTCTTGAGGCTATTCATAGAATCTCCGCTTTGGATATATTTCATTTCAAAAACTCACAACCAAGGTTGTCATAGAAACCGATTGAAGATGACTTGTCATTGAGGCACGTCAAACAAACTATCAATCTTTCCCTGCTAATAACTACGTCATATCATTTAGCCAGGATTCTGCTCGATAATCCTCGTCGAATTTATAATCCAGATTGCTACTATCACCGCAAGTGTTCCCAATATTTGGGATAGTGTGAGAATTTCCGAATAAAAGAGAAATCCGATTAGCAGTCCCAAAATCGGTGTCAAAAATGAATACGCATTGGCTTGATAGAGTGGAACTCTCGCCAACAACCAAAACCAAAGCACGAATGCTAAGGATGTGCCAAACAGGCTAAGCACAAGGAGGCTTACAACCAAGTCTGGCATAAGTTGAAACTCAGCAAAATCCTCCAAATTGAGACTCATGAGGGCTAGCGGGAAGGCACCCAAAAAAAGCTGCCACCCCATTGCATAGAGACCGTCCACTTTCGTAGAAATCCGCTTAAGGAATACATTGCTTATGGCGATTCCGGTTGAGGCGAATAATACGTAACCAATACCTTGAATTAACTCTCCGTTCTGCACATTCATAGAACCCAGGCTTATAATCACTATTCCAGAGAAGCCCATAAATAGCCCAATGACAGATTTGCTTTCGAGTCTTTCGCTCAATGCACACCAACCAAGTGCAGCGGCAATTAATGGCTGTGTATTGGTTAGCACAGTCGCCAACCCTGGAGATAAAATTCCACCGGCATAGAACATTCCCCAAAATCCAACGGTAGTTGCGGTCAGCGCAATTACTACTATCGCAGCCCAGTGGTTTTTACCTGTTATAGGTGGACGTCTGAGTAATCTGGCCGTCAATAAAAGAACCAAGCCTGATACGACTGCTCGAACAAATGCAAATAGGAGTGGAGGTGAATATTCGAGACCTATAGAAATTAATGGATAGCATAAAGCCCAAAGAAACATAACCGTTATCGCTACCAGAGGAATAATCACGACTTATGCTCATTACAAATAATGGACCAGCACTTAGTGGGGTTTCTCAACCAGGGGTGGTGTCGCGCACCTTTGAATCGCTCAAGTGACCAGCCGTATTTATGGACTAATTGCTTCATGTAATGGAAAGGCGCGAGATCGTCGTCATCAGAATGAATGCAAGTTACGTGAAAGTCTTTGGGTAATCTTTCACAATCGGGTATCGGGTCATACTGGTACAAAACATTCCATAACGAAGTGGTAGATGACATAACGTTGTGCTTCACAAGATCTTGAACTACTTCTTTAGGGTATCTTTTGATAAAAAACGGCAAAAAATAGGCAGCAATACGCCGAGTGAATATGCATGCAATTATCATTGCCGCGTAATTAGTGTATATCCATCCACCCGAGCTGCGAGCAAACCACTGCCGGGCTGTCTGCATGTCCCCAAAATACGGGAGGCTAATGAGGATGAGGTTTCTTACTTTCTGCGGATGGCGAGAGACGTAGGCTAAGGCAAGCATTGCTCCAAGAGAATGACCGACAAGGACTATGTCCTCCTGCTTGTCCAACTCTAAGGTCAAGACCTGCAAATGTTTTTCCATTGTGTATCGGAAATAGGGTTTAGGGGAATCACCAAACCCTAGTAAATCAATAACAAGCACATTTTTATCACACACTGAAAAATCCATCACCGATGTCCAATATCTCGTGCTCCCGCCCAGGCCGTGCAGCAATACAACCTTGGGAGTTGGTCCTGGAAACGAAACCGAGTTCAGCTTTTTAACTTCCTTCATTCTCATGCCTTCCTACAGATTCAGATAGCGATTCATATCCAGCAAGGCAGAATTAGAGTCTTTTAATCTCCGATAAGCGTGAATATCATCCAACACAGTCCAAATACGGGCATCTGTACGCCGAATACCATAGGTTTCAACGAATACATTGAGTGATTCTTGATTGTCGATAGAGCGCATGTCAGAAACGAATTTTTCGACTTCACCATCATTCACCGAAAAAAAGAAATTGGGGTAGCTCCCTATTGGTCTAAGTACAAGAGTTGTGGTGTCTTCGAGCGGTACCCGTCTGTCTTCTTCCCCAAATATGAAGGAAATATTAGTATGAGCCTTATTTCTTAACAGGGTTGACACATTGATAAGCTCTTGCTGTTTGCTGTAAACCAGCAGGTAACTCAGCTCTGGCATCCAGTTGACCCAGGCATGTATCGCGGTAATGTTATTATCCAGTGCCTGAAGCTGTCGACGGATTTCGGGGCTGGCATTTCCAGCAATTTGATTCGACACATCTGCCCTTTCGCCCTGGCGCAACGTCGTGAACAACTCCTGCTTGAAAGAGGCTGTTTGGTATTCGACTTTAGTAGGATTTTTAAACAGTAAGTTTGAATGCGCCCAAAATATTTTTAATTGAGCATTCATGCCGCGATACCAGTCTTCCAATATCGGCTGCCTTGAACCGGCTGGCAGAAAAGCTAAGAACAGGCCCTCACTTTCCATACGCAAGTAGTCCATGTAGAGACGCGTTAAAGTTTGATGGGAGACGTTGCCAAACACGTTATAGTTAGCCACCAGGTCATAATAAATTCTTTCTAAGGTCGGATAATCAATGATCCAGGCTGTCTTCGGCGTCGCACCTACCAAGCCTCTTAGCACCGTGGCACTATCAAAGTGCCTGAATACTGTCAAAAAATTCTGGTTACTGTCGCTGCTATTCCAAATAGCTTCTAGCGGAAAGCCATCTCTTGTTAACGGACTAAATTTATAAGCATCTTCGCGAAACTTGAGATAGTCAGAGTGAGCTTGCAGTCGGTCTAGCCATACCTGCAAAAAATCTATAACGTCTGAATCTTTGGATGGCAGCGCTAGATATTCTTTTGCACCCAGCAAATATTCATCGTTCACGACAGATAGATCATAGTCTGGCGACAAAAACGCCACGAAGAAATGGTCAGGAATTACGTTGAGAGCGACTTGTCCACGGCATACTGGTCCCTTAATAAAATTGTTGATGAAATAATGAGCCTCATTCAACAAGAATTCATATCGTATTCGCGCTGGAATATCTTGAAATACTGCAAACGGATTTGCAGCTTCCTCCGCCGAATAGCCTGGAATACCAGAGGTGAACCAAGTGCCTGAATAGAATAGGTCCTTAAAATAGTCAAGTCGCTCTGGGCTTAGTGAATAGGTAATACGGGTTTTTTCCAGAGAAGTACTCCTTACTGGAATAATCCGATAGAAAAATGTGACTACACCTGGGTTATCCGTGGGGTGTAAAGTTGCAATCTCAATCGGCGGACTATTTGCTGGAGTGTAGGATCGAATAAGTCGGAAATAGACGTCAGAATCATAGCCTGCAAACGTTAAATATCCTAAAAACAGATGCTCATAGATGTACCGCGACACTAGCTTTTCTTTTTCGGCAGGGGAATTTAGAAACGACTCCCATTGCTCAATTTCCGCTACCAATGATTCCGGAAGTTCATGTGAGCTGTCAAAGTTTGAAAAACCAGTGTCAATCCATTGTTGAAGCACAGACAATTCAGATTCTGGCAATTTAGCCAACCCATAGGGCATACCGAATAATGGATTTTCTTTTTTAAATGTATCCACCTGATCTGGCGCCGGACAACTAAGCTCTCTGTTTATATCAAGGGGAAAACTCGAAGGCAGCGGTTCCCCACTCGGTATATTAAATTCAGATTTTAGTGAAAGCATCTCCGAAAATAGATTTGACGATGAATTTTGACTGATATCGATTACGGTGTTAAATCCCAGTGATCGCCATTCGTTCTCGGTGTGTGCATCAATGAACAACCGTGTAGGTTCTGCATCTTTTAGTCGTGAAGGATCGTAAACTGGAAGTGGATTTGCTCCACGCAAAAGCCCTTCATAGGAGCTCATTTTAAGCTGACATGGGGCGTCATAACAGCCATGGCAAACTGTGCAGCGATTTTCTATTACGGTTTTAACTGCGGTTTGTTCATCTGTTTGGGCGATGCTGGAGGGCATGGTCAGCCATACCACTACGACAATAATTGAAATAAATATTCCCCGTGCCTGTGATACTGATTTCATGCCCATCGCCTGTCATTCCTTTTTGGTGTATTCGGCGTCCATACGCCAGTGCATAGTTAATCGATCAGAGTGGCTACATCATTGATTCCGTTTCGGACGCCATTGGTATTTTCTCGTTGCACAACGAAGTTTACGTTACTGAGCTAATTTCCTATCAATGGCATTAGCGATAGTTGCGCTATCACATCCATTCGCCTTCAGAAGCCCTCCCGTATCCAATGTTCCGCCGCGGTTGGCATACCCAAATGCAAGACACCGATCTGCACCTAAATCCAAAGGTCTGCATACACTCAACAGCGACTCGGCGTGAAAGTGCGTAACAAACACACGTAACTTGCATGAATTAGGAAACAATTTTTCACATAATAATTCATTAACCAAATTTTCTTTTTCGGTCTTATCTCTGGCGACTCGGAACCGTCCAGGTTCCAGAATGTAAACTACTTGAGCCGCAATCCCTTTTTCTTCAAGCAAGGCCTTAACTTCAAAACAAATATTCAGTTGATAAGATCCAATTGCAATCAACTGTACGCTTGCTTCTTTCTGATCGTTAAGCACAAGTGCCCCGTCTCTGATCAGTTGCTTTGCCTGATCTCGATTCAGCATTGAACGCACTGGCTGCTTCGCAATGGTCATGGCCCAAATCTGCCCCTGTGTGTCAAAACAGGCGTTCAGGCACGCCGCCGAGCTATTAGCATCAGCAGGGTAGACCACACGAACCATATCACTCATTTCCGCCATCAAGGCTTCCCCAAAAAGGGGGTCTTGATGAGATTGTTCGTTTTTACCGTTTTCCCAAAGATGGGAGGTAGCGATGATCGGGACAGACAGCCATTTAGCGGGCCTGCCGACCTCCTTTTGATGTCGAGCAAAGATAATTTCCTGTCGGATTGCTCCTAACATCTTTGCCGCGAATGCCTCATAAGAAACGACTAGGTTCAACCCTCCTTTGTTGCCAAGTGCAGCACACACCACAGCTTCTTCGTTAAGTGCGGTAATGACCGAACCAGTTATCGATTCGGAAACGCCCTGCTCAACTTGCAACACACGATGGCATAAAAGTTTTAAGGTTTTCCGCATTCGATTACTTTGCAATTCGTCAGGATTGCCAAGCCGTACTCTCAGCTGAGGGTTTGCCTGCACTAATTTGCAAAACTGCTGATCTATAAACTCCATGGGCGAGACCTCGGGGCCTACAGTGAGCCATTTTGGCTCAACTAGCTGAAGTCGAACCTCACGGCGGCTAAGCACATGATCTTTCTCTCTTGGGCGTTTATCTTGCTGGTGAGAATTTAGCGACTGCACGGCATTTTGAATTGTCTGGAATGGGACTCTCAGGTTCCGTGCAGATTGATTAAAAGCTTGTCGCGATATTGCATCATGTCTTGGGTTTCCGGGCAGAGGACTCCCATGAGCTGCATTGGTGCCCGCCCCGTAGAAGCCATAGCCTTTCTCGGTTTCGGCAATTACGTAAGGCAGTTTTACAGGGTAGTTCATTTTCCCGGCATTAATCTGCTCACTACAGGCAATCAATCGCGACTCGGCCTCTAGAATTCCCCAGATAAAGGCGGCCGGATCTCTGCCGTCAATCGCTATGGGATGGAATCCATTGTGTTCCAGATGCTTGTAGAACCAATTCATCCCACCCTGCTGATACATTGTGGATCGTTGATCAATTCGACGGCCATTGGCTATCATTACCGGGGTCGCGCTACCGCAATCTTCGGCGCGCCACCAACGTGCAGCCCAATCGCTTCCGCGTTGCTCCTCGAAGGCGCCATCGCTAAGAAAAGCCACTAAATTTTCACCTGGAAGTGGCATATGCACATACTGCAACTCGGCAAATCCCAAATACCCACCCTCAATTAGACCACCTGCAGTATGCGCATTTACATGGCTTCCGATAGGGGCTGCAGAGCGGCCATCCTCATCGATCGCATAACCGTAAAAATCGGTGACCAATCTGCTTAGGCCACCATTAGTAAGTGGATAGCGTTCGGCCTGCTCTTCATACAAATTTCCGAGCAGGATATTGACGCTATCAATAGCGGCCACGCAATGCCCCTGCCCCATAAGCCAGCTTCTTGTCGAACCAGTGAGAGTATTTGAGGCCAAGTAGCCAATATAGGCAGGAACCATATTCAACGAGCCACCAGTATGCCCTTGCGGGTTTTCTTTAAAGTCAGTTTCCTCTAATAACCTACCATCGAGATACACTTTATTTGCGTAAGTCATATGAACCACTACCCACATGGCAAAGTTAGTCAACCTGTCCGCGGCATTGAAAATGTCGAGAATATTCGCAAGGTAGGAATAGCGCCCTTCACAAATGAGTTGCTGGCACAAATCGAAAACTCTTACCTGCGTAGTATCGGAGTGCTTAACTACACCGTATCCGCTCGCCCAGTCTGCAAACTCCGGAGAACTGGAACGATACAAAGCAGCTCTTTGTTCGATTCTGTGAAGATCATCTACATTTATGGGGAACATAGTTTTGTCCAACTATCTGTAAGGTAGGTTTTATGTATTTAAGCTAGGGAGCCTCTGGCCATAGACTTGTTCAGAGGCTCCCTAATATCCCGCTCTGAGAAACTGACCGGAGCATGGCCGCAGATTCGTTTTCTGGAACTACCCAACAATCAACTTGGGAGCAATCTGCGCTCAATTTGCGACTCGGCGATCCATTCCCACCTGAGACTTGAAAATGACTCAATTCGATGCCGATAGGTTCCAGATTGCTTAATATTTCTCTGCACAAATTGTTGGCATTTTCAGCAATGCCTCCACTTAGCAACACTGCATCCAGGCCACCCAAAATAACGTAGTAAGCGCCCAGGGTTTTCCTAATGCGAAAAATAAAAAGTTCAATTGCAATTTGTGCAGATAGAGAATCGGAGTTAACTAAATCTTCCATATTTTCACTAAGCTCAGATACACCGAGCCATCCAGACTGTTCATTCAAAACTTGGTCCGTTTGTTCGGGGGTCCAGCCTCCCTTGCGTTGTAGCCATGTCACCAACCCCGGGTCGATGTCTCCACAGCGGGTACTCATCAGCAGTCCTTCATTGGGAGTGAAGCCCATCGTGGAATCAATGGGATGTCCATCTCTAATGGCGGCGATGGAGCATCCGCTTCCCAGTTGCAGAGTGACTACTCGGACATACTCTTTGTGCGTTTCCGTAACTTTTGCGGCGATGTTTGACAAAGCAGCCAACATGGCCGAATGTGCGAATCCATGAAATCCATACCGCCGTATGCCGTACCGTTCTCGAATTCGCTCAGGTAAGCCGTATAGCTGCGAAACCGCAGGCAAGTCATGAAAAAACTCTGTGTCGAATACGGCAATGATCCGCATAGGGTGATCAAGGAAAAGTAATGACCAAATGAGCTCAAGTGAAGTTTTGTTGTGTAAAGGTGCCAGCTCTACTAACTCATCAAAGCTATGTGCATTATCTGCTGTTACCTCGATGGGGTTATGATAGCGGCTTCCACCATGCACCACGCGTACGATGCAAGTCGTCGGTTTGACGGAGCTGATAAGATAGCTTGGACTGATACTATTTTCCCTAGTCGCCCAATGGCCAGAATCTAACGCCCTCTTTTCATGCAACGATGCATACAAGCTCCACTTGAATGTGGAGCTTCCTGCGTTCAATACAAGAATTCTGGATTCAGCCATTGTGCTTAGCAAGTTCCTTGACTTAACTGGATGGTGATTTAAGCATTTTGTAGGCTATCGCCAGCAGCCACCCGATGAACCAAGCCATCACGGCCCAGGCGATCAATCCGATCAGCGCGCTGATGGGTGACATCTGCCAGCCGATTTCACGCATATCAATGTGCAGCATATGGCTTGTCAGGTTCAGCATCATTTCTGGAAATAGCTGTACAAGTAAGCTGCACAGAATCCAGGTAGTGGAGATAGCCGCAGCTGAAGCAAGGGCAAATTTGTTTGGACTAATATTCATAGTATTTCTCCATAGTTGACTAGGTAGAAGTAACTTCGGGGTGCGAAGCGCGCCTGAAATTCAAAATTCTCGCAGCAGCTTCATATTAAACGGATTAGTACCAACCTCCCTCTAACCCGAGAATATTCTGATTACAAATCACTAAGCCTATTAGCACTCTGTGTCGCCTGCATCGCCGTATGGGTTTCAATATTTAGCAGACCTGACAATAATTCTCTGCTTGACTCTGAATTCGCTCTATCGAGTATATGGCGGTAAAGCCCAATGACTTGCTCATGAAGATTTGAAATTTCTGTCGAAATTTCAGCGGAACTCATGTCAGTAAAATTTGCAGTACAGTTTTGATGCCGTTGCACGGGATACTTATCAACATATTCATAGCACCATGTATTCAGCGCATTCACGCTCGCCGTTTTTTCGAATCCATCGAGCACTCTAATTAGCTTGTTCTCATGGTCAGACAAATAGACAAGTAACAATTTAGCCCTTTCATCCTCATTGACTTCTGAACAGCGAGCCAGACACTCTTGCAATTGAGTATGAAATTTTCGCGTCCAATGAAGAACATCTCTTAGGGTTTCAATTTGCATAAGACTATTCTCTAAACCATTAAAGACTTTCTGTGTTCTGAGACATTAATGTTAAATGCTGTATTGCGCGACAGGTAATCTTTCATGCCTTCAAGTGCATCGGGGTCCCCATGTATTAATTGTATTTTTGTGTTATCCCTCAAGTCAGAATCAGCAAGCCACTGCTCAATATCCAGATAATCCCCGTGACCCGATAAAGCATGCAGCACCTCGATCCTGGCGCGAACTGGTATCCACTTGCCATGAATCTTTACCGAGTCGACCCCCTGTTGCATTTTCGCACCACGCGTACCCCCAGCTTGATAGCCTGTAAATAGAACGGTCGTGCTGTGTTCAGCTAAAAGACGCTTCATGTGATGAAGTATTCTTCCGCCGGTGGCCATGCCACTACCTGCTATGATGATATGGGGGTAGACCTGTCTGGCGATCGCTTTTGATTCTTCAACGCTTTTTGTATAAGTGGCGACTCCACACATAGCTTTACATTGTTGCTGAGTAAGTCGATGCTGGCCTGCATAACGACAATAGATATCTGAGACATTAATAGCCATCGGGCTATCCAGATAAACCGGTACCCTCGCAATGTCCCCTTTGTTCATCAGTTCCGCCAAGAGGTGCATGACTGTTTGCGCGCGGCCGACTGCAAAGCTGGGTATCAAAACAACACCGCCCTTGTGCATTGTTTCGTTCACTATATTCGCCAGTTGCTGGCCAGGATCGGTTCTCTCGTGTTGGCGATTCCCGTAGGTTGATTCCAGTAACAGCAAATCCAACTCGGGTAGTTGATTGGGCGGGCGCATAAATACATCGTCTGGTCTGCCAACGTCACCGGAAAAACCAATTCTTTTTCCTTCAGATTCAAGGATGACGCTTGCTGCGCCCAGAATATGACCTGCACTTTGCAATCGAAGTTCAATATCTCCAACAGAAAAGGTCTCTTCAAAATCTACGGTTTGAAATATGCTGAGGCTTTGCTCTGCCTCCTTGCGTGTGTAAAGCGCTTGAGGATTTTCGTGCTTCGAGAGTCTATGCTTTATCAGATATTTCACATCCTCTTCTTGGATATGACCGCTGTCTGGCAAGAGGATGCTGCATAAATCTTTAGTCGCATGATGGGTAATAACAGGTTTGCGATAGCCTTTTTTGTAAAGAACAGGAATATAGCCGGAATGATCCAAGTGTGCATGAGTCAGAACAACAGCATCGAGCTTTTCGATATCAACAGGCAATGATTGCCAATTTCGCTCACGTAGCGATTTGTAACCCTGAAACAATCCACAATCCACCAGAATCTGCGTCGAATCTGTTTGCACCAGATATTTTGAACCGGTTACGGATCCAGCCCCACCCAAGAAAGTGATTTTCATTGCGGAGCCTCACTCGTTTGAGAAGTAAACGCTCTTATCGAAGCCAGTAACAAGCCAGAAACATCGAGCTCGTTAGAATAGTGAGGAATGGTGTTTGTTGTGACTAACTCGTTTAGTCCAGTTTCCAGTATTGCTTTGTCTGAATCGCCCGCAAATATGCCATGCACACAGGCACAATTTACCCTGCTCACTCCTTTTGACTGCAGCGTGTGTACACATTCTATAATTGTCTGTCCGCTCGATATCACGTCATCGATTATGACTGCTGTCATGTTCTTTAAATCCGACAGATCAGGCAAACAAACAGATACATCTCTGTCTCCAAGACGTTGTTTCTTACCTATCACATAGGGATGACCACTGTATTCAGCAATTTGCGCGACCCACTGCTCACTTTCCAGATCTGGACCTACAAGAAACACGTCGGTTTCTGATTTCAACCACTCTGCCAGCACGGGCGCACCCTGAACAACTTTTGTAGGAATGGCGTAAATTTCATCTAACGAGTTATATCTATGCAAATGAGGGTCTACCGTGACCATCCAGTCGATTTGCTTGGACAGCAACTGTGCAAAAATACGTGAAGTAATTGCCTCGCCGTCTATAAAACGTCGATCCTGTCTCATGTAACAAAGGTATGGTGCTACGAGACCAATAGATGCTGCTTCCAACTCTCTTAATGTAGATGTCAGAAAAGAAAGGGGTAAAAATTTTTGATCGGGATTCGACATCTCTACAAGTATTACGCAATGCCTCCCCTTTACTGGCGTGTCTATTCGCAAATAAGATTCGCCATCAGGAAATTGTCGGTAACTCAGGCGGCCTGACTCCGCTGGCAAGTCGGCGCACAATAATGGTGCTAGCGCATGATCCTGTGGATCAAAAATAATTGGCAATTCGTTATTCATATTTTCCTTTCTTCACTCTATGGCGAACATGTCCATGTTTTGGCTGTAATAATCCAATGCGTAGTCTCGTTCTCCTGAACTTTCACTGAATAGAGTGAAAAGCGGATCTTTTAAATTCACTGCGCTACCCACCGACACATGTAACCGCAATCCAGCTGACTTACAAAAAGGTGCCCCGGCCAGCTTCGCTAGTCTGGCTAATCGACGGTTATCGATGGCAAGCAGTACTCCGCCTTCATGGGCCTGCTGCACACTCTCAAATTCTGCACTAGGTAACTCCTTGAGCCCGCCTTGCGCATCGGCTATACGCTGAAACTGGTCCCAGGCAAATCCACTATCGAGTATTTCCTTAGCCTTTGTTGCAGCTTGTGCTAGACCGCAAGCATCAGCCAGATCGATTAAATTCGCGGACAAGGTCAAGGCCCTGTCTCTTAGATCAGAAGGAGCATCCGTCGTGCCCTTTAATACCGCCACCACATCATGTGCTTCCTGCACAGGACCAATGCCTTTTCCCACTGGACAACTTCCGTCTGTTACTACGCAGCGCACGTCTATGCCACATGCCATGCCTACTCGATTGAATAATCCGGCCAGATAATCGGCCTCAGTCGATGTACGTACCTTCGCTGTGTCGCCAACCGGGATATCGATAATGACATGAGAAGAACCGGCGGCGATCTTTTTCGAAAGAACAGAAGCAATGAGCTGCCCCTCGCCATCAAGATCTAATGCCCGCTCTATTCGCACCATCAAATCATCAGCAGGGCTTAAATTGACAGCACCTCCCCACACCAGACAGGCTCCGACCTCAGATACAATGTGTTGCATCTCGTCGATCTGAAAATCGACGTTAAAGAGTGTTTCTAATGTGTCTGCAGTGCCAGCAGGCGATGTGATAGCGCGTGATGATGTTTTCGGAATTGTAAGCCCTGCGGCACTGGCGATAGCTACTACGATTGGTGTAGTGCGGTTACCCGGTACTCCACCGATACAATGTTTGTCATAAATAGGTTCATTCCCCGGCCAGCTAAGACGTTTCCCGCAACTGACCATGGCATGAGTCAGGCCAATTATTTCGTCAATATTTAACCTGCCTCCAGCACATACACTGAGAAAACTGGATATTTCGATGTCCCTATATCGATGCTCACTCACATCTTTCATAATGGCCAACATCTCTTCATCCGATAGAGTGTGCCCATGTATCTTTTTTCGCACAGCGCCAAGTGAATCTATTATTGGCGCATGACTCACCGACACCGGATCGCCTGTGACAACTTTCAATGAATCGCGCGCAATATTTGATAAACCGATTTCACCCGGCGACAAATTGTTGTTTTCAATGACATTAAGCGTTGCTATCAATTGCCTCTCGGCTGTCTCAAGTAATAGGCGAGTACTGGCATTGAAACCTTCTGCCCGACAGATATGACAGTCTTTATGCATATACACCACCGGTTCCTGGTGAGTATTTATGCCCATATCGACCACTGCTAAAGTTCCGCTGTCGTGCACATTCTGTTCCAGCATTTTCTTTACTCATTTTTCGATAATTGAGCGTTCATAAATGATTTCAAAGCCCTTTTACCGCAACTCAATTCCAGCCAGACGTTAAGCGCTGAACAGGATAAGAACTATTCAAGCCTATAGTGATTGTTCTTCAACCTGTTGAGCTGCACTCCTTGCTTGCATTACACAGCATGTAGCATCAAGCAACATTGAGAAGGCCCGATCCACCTAAAAAAATAGAACGAATTAACGCTTATGTTCATGAATAGGGCGTCGCCTCTCTTCATCTTCATGATTCATCATCTGACTCATCATCATTTGCATCAACTCCATCTTTTGCTCGGTTTTAGCCATACGTGCTTCAATCGACATATCAGATGCAGGCGTATCGCTTTGATTCAGCATCTGCATGCCTTGATGCATGAGCTCCATATGCTGTGACATCAATTGCGTTAACCTTCCTGGATTCTGCTCCGCTTTGATTTCAGTCATCAAAGACCTCATTCTCTGCATATGTTCCTGCACCTGTACGCCATTATCTTCAGCATAGACGAAGGGTTGCATCATCAAAGTGGTAATAACCAAAGTGGCTAATGATTTCTTCATATCAATCTCCTGGTACTTGTGTGTGGACTATCTCAACCGACATAGGGAAGCCGTTTTCAAAACGCATAATCATACAGATATGCACCTGAACTATTTCCTGCTATTAGTTTATAAAACCTAGTTTTCTTTAAGATTACCTACTCATTATTTTCCTGTAATGCTTATGTAATCGCTCGATCATTTACTTGCTTCTGACTTCGGATAAAGTGCCTGAATTAATTAAAAGGCACTTTTAGAGAGTTAAACCAAAATTAGTAAGAAACCAGTTTTTATTGTTGTGGCTGTGCTTCAGACTGCTGTGCCGCGCGCACTGCCTCAGCTTCTGCTCTGATTCGTTGTTGAGCCGCCGTCGCATTCGCGGCTTGAATAAATGAAAGAATGTCACGCGTCTCCTTGCCGGTAAGACCAGCTCTTATACGCATATGGAACATTGATGTAATCCATTGATCATCTCTCAGCTCATTTGGGTTTCTCAGATTGTGGCAATGGGTGCAGTTCTCGACCCAAGCCTGACCCCCGGCCGATACGTCCCCAGGCTCGGGAAAACCGGCTGCGAATACCGAACTCAATCCACTTTTAATACACGCAGCAAGTATTGCAATCTGCAAAACCATTTTCCCGTTAAATCTTGTTGTTTCTTTCCTCATAATCTGTCTCCTTAAAATCCGTAGGCCAGTTGCAGCATGAGGCGATCTTCATCCGCTTCTGAACCTTGCTCGCCATCATTTAATTCATAGGTCAACTTAAAAATTGCGCTACTGGTAAACAAATAGTTAACTCCCACAGCCCATTGCTCTTGGTCTCTGCTATCGTGAGGTGAATCAAAGTCAGAGAAGCGAGTTACATACTCAAATTTGGACTGTCCTTCCCTATATGATGCTTGCGTATACCAGGTCTCCCATATGGCGCCCTCGGATGCCGCCACACCTTGAGTGGTTGCGCCCACTTCTGTTTCCACATACTCGCCACGGAAACTCAGATCCCCGACCTGGTAACTGAAATCGACGCTTTGCACATCGTAGTCGCGCGCGCCCTCACCACTTAACAATGAGCTATCGCCGTCTTCTACCTCGTTGACAGTTACCTTGCCCGAAGCCAGTGACAAACCTATTTCAAGGTGAGGGATGGGATGGACTGCGAATCTGCCGCCGACCACTTTATCTCCATCTTCGTCAGAGCTGGCTCCTTCAGCGTCAACTCCGTCTAATTCGAACTCTCCATCTTCAAATTCCGCTTTAAGCGTGGGGCCATTAGCCACGTACAACGCGTAGTTGGTGCGTGTGGAACCAATCGGAAAACCTCCTCGCAACTGGAATCCGACATCTGCTACCGGGGCTGCGCCATCGTGACCAAACCCCGGTGGTGCCGATGCCAGCTTGTTAATCCAGGATGGGTGAAGATTTTGTCGGAACTGTCCGATCGGACTCAGAAACTTTCCAGCAACCAACGTAATACAGTCGTTTAGAAACGCGTCGACGGAGAGATACTCCAACTTGACCTCCGTTTCCCCATCTTCATCGACTTCAATTTCCAACTCAGACTCCAACATCACCAGGTCTCGAAATTGATAATGAAATATTGGCGCAAACTTGCCGACGGCAAATTGGCCATCGGCGGAATCCGAATCGATGTAGTTCACATCCGCATACCCGGACATATGCACGGCAGAATCTGCGTACCGCCACTCCGCTGCTTCTCTATTACGTACGGTCTCTAGTTGCAGCTGATCAATGCGGGTTTTTAGGGCTTCAAGTTCGCTATTAAGTTCTTCGAGAGACTCAGCGGCCCGCAGTGTGTGGGTAAAAGAGAGGTTTAAAATAACCACGCTAATAACTTGAACTATAATTTTTGATTTCACAATTTACTCCATAATACAGGTTGATTTTTTAGGTAAATCCAACGGCTCTAATGCGAATGCGATTCTCCCGCTTGATTGATTTTTCCCAGTTTAGGGAAGAAGGCTGGTGTTATATCCATATACTGACGATAGGTGTCACCAAATTCTGCTATGGCTACCTGCTCTTCCCTCTTCGCAAGCTTTACATAAACCACCACCAGGATTGGAAACATGATCAGCGTTGGCAGAGTTGGCCATTGCAACAGGAAGCCAAACATAATCATGATGAATGCCAAGTATTGCGGATGACGACAGCGGGCATACCAGCCCTCCACCGCCAAGGAGCGAGTCTGTTGCGCTTTGTGCAACACCCCCCAGGCAGAGGCAAGTAAGAAAAAGCCCAATATCACAATGACGTTACTGGCAATATGAAGCGGGTCGAAATGGGCATTGCCTTCAAAACCGAAAAGTGTGTGTAGCAGGTGCCCATTTTCATGCGCAAGAAAATCAATACCTGGATATCTCTCCGTCAACCAGCCAGATAAAAAATAAATGGTTAGTGGAAAGCCATACATCTCCGTGAACAGTGCAACTATGAAGGCAGAGAAGGCACCCAAACTACGCCAATCGGCTTGTGTTTGTGGTTTAACGAAACTGAATGCAAAGAATATAAAAATGGCTGAATTCAGTATGACTAAGGTCCACAGCCCATAGGAAGAATCGCTGTGCATCATCGTTCTCCATTATCATTGCGCCGGTGAAAAGACTGTTTCCTGCCTTCTTCCAAGCCACTCCTGTACGCGGCATCTTCTGGATCACCGGGTCCACTGCCACTTTGATTGTGGCCCTCATGATTTCCATGACCACCGTGGCCTCCGTGCATGAAAATATGCATCAGGGGACAAAGGGCTATGATGAGAAACGGTAGCCATTGAAAGAGATGCTGACGATGTTCTATTAGCAAGAAATAAGAAACTCCGCCAATTAATACCAGAGCTGGTAGCGCTTTACTTGAAGACCAGAATGATTTTGATGCCATAAGTTCCTCCTCAAACAATAAGATTCGCACGACCAATACTTGCACCTACCTGCGAATTCACACTTAAACAGTGAAATCTTCAATTAAATGACAAACCATATTTCCAGTTGGCACTTTATTCGGCTTTCGTTCCCATTCAGTCACTGCCGCTTTCATGCGCTTGCGCAAAGCCACGGTTTCCTCAAATCTTTTTTCCGTCTCTTTGAGACGATGAAAAATGATATCCCTGACGATGGGGCAGGGTGTCCTACCCTTGTTTGCTTCACCGATAATCTGCCCTATATCGTCAACAGAAAACCCTAACTGTCTTGCGTCCGAAATAAAACGCATTCGCTGAACATCCTTGTTCCTATATTCCTTATAACCGTTGATATGGTTTTTTCTCGGCGTTAAGTAGCCAATTCTGGTGTAATATCTGACAGCATCCGGTGATACTCCTATAGTCTGTGCTACCTGCTTCACTCTCATAAACTAGGATCGCTCGACAACTAAACATGATCTTGAGATCATCTCTTGGTTGACCTATCGGCTATTCAGAAATCGTTGATAAGCTCTTAAGATTAGTTCCTAGGAGCCAACCTCATCTTTAAGGTTGATCCTAAGCCTGTGTGCTGAACACAGGTCAAGGTAGGACTTGTTGATGTGAAGTACTTAACGTCGTTAAGTTGACATACATCAAAAGCGAGTCTTGAGAGCAATTACTCACTAAAAATTACATGAATTGTATATCGTAACAAGACTGGCATTTGAGGATACATCGACTTGCATGAACACCTGTTATTTTCTCCGTCAGAGGTGACAGTAGTGCCGGCAGCTTCGGCAGTCAGCCTCTTGTTACCCATGTCTACTTGGCCTTGGTCAAGACTCTTGATTTCGAGGCAATACGATCCATCAGGTCGCGCCACGACTTGGTAAATGCGGCGGTACCTTCACGCTGAAGCTTGGCAGCAAGCACTTCATGATCGACCCCCAAGCGGGTGAATTCCTCGAGTACTGATGCCGCTTCGCTGTCATTGAGCGCCACGAGGTTATTTGCTTTACCATGATCAGCAAAGGCGAGCAGCGTCTTTTCCGGAACAGTGTTGATGGTATCCGCTGCCGCCAGTGCTTCAAGATACAGCGTGTCCGAAGCGGCGGGATCCTTGGTTCCGGTGCTGGCCCATAGCAAGCGTTGCGGGCGAGCCCCGAAAGTGGCCAGTTTCTGCCAACGCTTTGACGCCAGAAGTTCACAATAGGCTCTGTAGATGCGGGTGGCGATGGCGATACCGAGGCGGTTGTGCAACGCGTTCGGAACCTTGTTCTTGATCGCGACGTCCCAACGACTGACGAAAATTGAAGCTACTGAACTAATTCTGGCATTGAGGCCGGCGTCGATACGCCGTTCGATACCACGCATATAGGCTTCGGCCGCGGCGATGTAATGCTCGCGGGAAAACAGCAGTGTGGCATTTACCGGCACGCCGGCGAAGATCGCCTCCTCGATAGCAGCAATACCTGCCCGAGTCCCCGGTATCTTGATAAAAAAGTTAGGGCGCTGCGCCTGCAACTGAAGTCGCGTCGCCGCTTTTACAGTGCCGGCCGTATCATCGGCCAGTAAGGGCGATACTTCCAAGGATACCCAGCCATCAACTCCACCGCTGGCATCGTGAATGGGCCGGAAGTGATCAGCAGCCTGAGTCAAATCTTCCAAGGCAAGTTCAAAAAACAAAGTCTCGCCCGACTTACCAGCAAACGCTTTTTCGCGGATGGCGTCATCGTAGAAATCAGCCTCTTTGATGGCATGATCGAAAATGGTGGGATTAGAGGTCAGTCCCGTTACGGAAAGCTCACTGATATAATGACCCAAGGTACCGCTTGTTAGCAGCCCGCGGCTGATGTTATCGAGCCAGAGTCTCTGACCCAGATTGTGTAGTTGTTGCGTAGCTTTCATTGTATCTCCGGTTGCATACCCATCACGTGGATACGATTCCTAAATGGCTCTCGAGATGAACCGTCAAAGCTGAAATAGAGACCTGTCATAACCTCTTGTGATAAAACATCAGAACTAACTTGTGTGTCACGCAAACAAGGAAAACACAGAACCATGCACTGGGGTTTATCAACTTGCAACATCCATTTAATATGCTAGGGAGCCTCTGAATAAGTCTATGATCGCTCTGGCCTTATTCAGAGCTTCCCCAGCTACTGTTCGATTTCATTTTCGAGAATACGATTCTCTTCAAAGCAATCCAAATTCGAAATAGTTGTGGTCGAAATATTTTGCAAGGATGTCTGGGTAAGGAATGCCTGGTGACTTGTTATTAACACATTGGGAAATGTCATGAGTCGAGCTATGGTGTCGTCCTGAAGAATGTCTTCTGAATGATCTTCAAAAAAAAGCCCTGCTTCCTCCTCATACACGTCTATGCCAAGATACCCTATCTTACCGTTTTTTAGATTCTGGATTACGTCTTTGGTGTTGACTAACGCACCGCGGCTGGTGTTGATAAGCATTACGCTTTTCCGCATCATTTCTATACAAGTGTTGTCGATAAGATATTTTGTTTGATCAGTAAGCGGGACATGCAATGTGATAATGTCGGATTGCCTGCATAGTGACGCACAATCTGTATATTGAACATGATGCCGTTGCTTCAATATTTCATTTTCAATCTTGTCAAAAGCCAGCAACCGACATCCAAACCCGTGCAGAATACGCGCCACGACAGCACCAATTTTACCAGTACCGATTATTCCCGCAGTTTTCCCGTTCATATCGAAACCTGTTAGCCCATCTAACGAAAAATTTTGCTCCGTAACACGAGAATGCGCACGTATCAGCTTTCTGTTCAAAGCAAGCATTAATGCAACAGTATGCTCCGCGACTGAATAGGGGGAATAGGCTGGAACTCTTGCCACTCGAATACCAAGCTGCTTTGCTTTTTTCAGATCGACATTGTTGAATCCGGCAGATCGCAGAGCAAGAAATCGGACTCCATTTTGATGCAATATTTCGAGAACCTGCGCGGACGCATCATCACTCACAAATAAGCTTGCCGCATCGAAGCCTTTACTCAAAGGGGCTGTATGTGCAGACAATTTCACGTCGAGATATTTCATTTCGTGACTGCCGGCGTTGGCCCTTTCGAAGTAGGGTTTCTCAAATTTGTGGAAACTATAGACGATTGTTTTCACAAGGCATTGTTCGCTATGTTAGATATATTTTTCTCAGCGGCACCAATATTTTTTATCCCGTTTAATAACGCGTCCGGATTAAAGGAGATACTGTCGATACCACACTCAACCAGAAAGCGGGAATATTCAGGATAATCGCTAGGCGCCTGGCCGCATAAACCAATCTTAAGACCGGCAGATTTAGCCTTTTCGATAGACATGCGAATCAATTGCATAACAGCAGGGTCGAATGGAGAGAATATTTCACTTAGCAGTTCCGAATCCCGATCAGCGCCCAGTGTCAGTTGCGTTAAATCGTTTGAACCAATAGAAAAACCATCGAAATGTTTGGCAAACTCTTCCGCGAGCAAGGCGTTGCTGGGAATTTCGATCATCATATATAACTGTAAGTCATTTTCCCCTCTGGCCAAGCCCTGATCTTTCATCAGCGCGATTACACTCGTAGCTTCATTAACAGTTCGCACAAATGGCAGCATCAGTTTCACATTGCTAAAACCCATATCATCGCGCACCATTTTCATTGCCTGGCATTCCATTTCAAAGGCTTCTTTATACAATGGATGGTAATATCTCGACGCCCCTCTGAAACCGATCATCGGATTTTGTTCTTCCGGTTCAAAACTCTTCCCACCCATGAGATTTGCGTATTCATTGGATTTAAAGTCACTCATTCGCACAATTACATCTTTGGGATAAAAGGCCGCCGCAATAGTTGCAGTCGCTTCTGCCAGCTTATGAATGAAATAGTCCTTTTTATCGGGATAATGGTGAGTCAGATCTTCAATCTCATTCTTCACTCCGTCATCAGCTAACTGATCGAAATGATGCAGGGCCATCGGGTGAATCCTGATCACGTTGTTGATGATAAATTCCATGCGCATCAACCCAACACCGCTATTTGGAAGCATGGAATATCTGAAGGCTTTGTCAGGATGGGCGAGAATCAGCATGATCTGAGTTTGGGGTATTTCGATTTTACTGGTGTCGATTTCCTGCTCGTCCCAGCTTCCCTTACCGTCATAAATGTAGCCCGTGTCCCCCTCGGCGGTGGAAATGGTGATTAACTGCCCGTCCTGAATAACTTTTGTCGCATTACCGGTTCCAACGATTCCCACAGCACCGACTTCCCGGGCTACGATTGCCGCGTGTGATGTTCTTCCGCCCTGGTCGGTGACAATACCAGCGGCTTTTTTCAGAATCGGATCCCAGTCCGGGTCGGTTCGTCTTGTTATCAGTATTTCACCTGCATTCAATTTATGGATTTCTTTGGGTGATTTAAGCAGCCTCGCAATGCCCGAGGTGACACTGTTACCCAGGCCGATCCCCTGGCAGAGCAATTCGCCTTTTTCCCTGATCCGATACTCCTTGAAGATGCCTTTACTTTTGCGTTGACTGTGCACAGTTTCCGGACGTGCCTGAACGATGAACAATTGATTGCTGACACCGTCTTTTGCCCATTCAATATCCATGTGTCGCTGATAATGCTCCTGAATGATTACCGCCCATTTTGCCAATTGCACCACTTCCTCATCATCGAGGATATAGTGCTGCTGACGTTCCAGCGGGGTAGCAAGATTTACGATTGCATCTTCGGGTTTTGATATTTCGGAAATTTCCTTCTCGGCATAAATCATGGTTTGTTCTTTACTGCCCAGTTTTCTTGAAATAATAGGTTGTTTTACCTTTCCGATGACTGATTTATACACTAAATATTCGTCTGTATTGACACTCCCCTGCACGACATTTTCGCCGAGTCCCCAGGCCCCTGCGATTAGAGCAACTTTGTCGAATCCAGTGTCGGGATCCAGCGTAAACATTACACCCGCACAGGATTTGTCTGATCGAACCATGATTTGTATGCCGATGGATAAAGCGACTTTCATATGGTCGAAGCCATTGTCCGCCCGGTATTTTATCGCTCTGTCGGTAAACAGTGATGCATAACAGCGATGGCAAGTCATTATCAGGTTCTCTTCGCCCTGTACATTCAAGTACGATTCCTGCTGTCCGGCAAAACTTGCGGTTGGCAAATCTTCTGCTGTCGCACTGCTGCGTACCGCGAGTGAAACAGTTTTTCCTGACCGCTCCTCTAATTGCTTGTACGCGGATATAATTTCATCACCTAAGTCTTTTGGAAAAGAAGCACCAAGCAAGAGTTGCCTGGCTGTAGCGCCAATATCGGAAAGATTGTTAAATGTTTCAAGGTCGAGTTGCGAAAGCAGATCCGCGAGCTTCGGAACCAGTCCATTACCATTTAGGAAATTCCAATATCCCTCGCTGGTTACGGCAAAGCCATCAGGCACCATGATGCCTTTAGAAGACAATTCAGAAAACATTTCACCGAGCGAAGCGTTTTTACCGCCTACAAGTGGGATGTCATCTAAATGAATTTCGGAAAAGTTTTTTGTCAATTTCATGTCACATAGTCCCTGCTTCGATATTCTTCGAATATATTACCCGAAGAATATCGGCAACCTCTAAAAGAATAAATGAACTCCCGAAGGGTAATCATTGCCATCCACAATTAAGGCTCCCTAGAAGCAAATCAATTGTGTGATGCCAGTCACCATCCCGATAACTGCTGTAATTATATTTACCTGGTCGAAATACAGGCTTCCTATCCGAACCGATGACGAAGTCGGTTATAGAGAAAGCAATACACCAGTCCGGCATAGACCCCATACAGAAAACTTTCCACCAAGCCAAGCAGAAATCCCCACCACGTCAACCACTTAAAGGCCGGCAGTACCTGTTCGAGAAAGTCGTGCATATGCAGACTTTCAGGTGTCACCAGGCCATAGGCAATACAGGTAAGAAACATGACCGCAGTCCACAACCCGAGCGTCCAGGCAACTAATTTTGTGTTCAACATATCACCTCCGTTAATGCTCGTGCTTCGAAACGTCTTTTGGCCTTGCCGTGCCCACGTTCATACTACCGACTCCCGGTTTGGCTGAGCCGTCCTGATCGTCATGACCGCCGTGACCGCCGTGACCGCCGTGACCAAACATATGCATGCCCACGAAAAAAACTGCAAACAGAATCCATAACCAATTTTGCGCAAGCCACTCCATAACAATACTCCTCAGCGTTCTCTGATTTACAACTTGCTACCTGTTTCTGCAATGACAATCGAAGCAAAGGCTATAAAACAGTCAATGCCATGCCTGCTTTACAACCTCCTAAGAAAAGAGTTTCATGTCAATTTGTGCTTCCGCTTGCAACCAGTCATCCAGCGCGCAGTCCCCGTTGAAACCACGTTGTTGAGCAATCAAATAGGCGGCTTCAGCGACCAGTTGCTCTCTATCTTTTTCTACCAATTTTGCCTGAGCTCGCTTTTTGGATGCTGCTTTTTTTGCCACGGGCGTCGTTTTAGAGGCAGCCTTGGTAGTGGGTCGCTTTGGCTTTGCGGTTAGCTTCACGGGAGCCTTGTTGCCGGGTGTTTGATTACGTTTTGTCATCATAGCTTTGCCTCATATTGTCTGTGTTATAAAAACATATCTGTCCTAATTTTGACTTTTGGTCAATGGCTTAGCTTTTGGTTTCATGCTACAGCCTTGCCTTGCACACAGGTCAATCCTGCTTGTTCGCATCCAAACTAGAACTCGCCACAAAATTTCGCCATTGTCCCTTAAGTGGAAGGAACATTGGCACCTGGCGCTGGTAAGCGCGATATTCTTCGCCGAACTGTGTGATCATTCCGCGCTCCTCTTTCCGTGCAAGCAGGGCATAGGCCAATACGATAACGGGAAACAGGCCTACCGAAAAAAGTGTCGGCCAGTGTATGACGCCTTCGCCGAAGAGCGCTATGAACAGCCCCGTGTACTGTGGATGCCTCACCAGGTTGTACAAACCGTCAGTAACCAGGTGATTCTGCTGGCGCGCTCGATGAAGCTGGCGCCAGCCCTGAAAGAAAATGCCAATGCCAAGAAAAAGCAGCGCGTAGCCAAATATCATTGAGATGAGCATACCCGTCTCACCCACACCCAGCAGCGTCGACCAAAGGCTGGCATTGAGATTGTAGCGGTCCAGGCCGAAAAAACGTGACAGCAGATAAATCGTAAGAGGAAAGCCGTACATCTCTGCATACAGCGCAATAATAAACGCCTGCACAACCCCCGCTCCGGCCCATTCATGCCAGGATTTTGGCGCCAGATATCGATAGAAAAACCAGGACACGATGACTATCATGATCACGGCGAGGGGCCAGGCACCCGAGTGGGTAATTGCCTCGTTCATGGTTTTTCTCCAAGAAAAACAAGAAATAATTCAAATGCAGTCTTCAAAGATGAAGTGCTATTTAAGAAGGAGCGTCTGCGTTTTTTCAGTGCGGTCATAGCCAATCCCTTCCCTCCAGCAACGCTAGACCGTATCGGACAATACAGTGTTTGCGGCCGACCAGTTTGTCGCGCATCAGTTGTTTGACGTAGGCCGCCATGCTTGGCAAATTCGGCAGTCGATCAAGGATATCTTCCAGATCAATCAGATATTCATTCTCCAGAGCGCGCAGCTTTCGCAACGCAGTTTCTGCGCCACTTTCATCATGTTTAAAAATAGTTACAACTACGCTAGTCATACTAGTTTTACCTTTATGTTCTTAGACAAATTCGTATCCGCTGCTGTTCGTATTGCGCTAACCCTTTTCGCGATACAAGTCATCACGGCGCAGTGACAGTGACCAGGGTTTCCGACTCTTGCACGCCAATATTTGATACAAACCTGTGCTTCCCTGGGTAAAATAATGGGCTGAGCCGGTCATGTATAAGCACCACAGACGATAGGTCGGGTATCCGACAAGCCGGACTGCCTTGTCCCTCGCGGCTTCAAGTCTGTTAACCCAATGGCGCAGGGTCATCGCATAGTGGGGACGCAGGGCCTCTGTATCCAGAATTTCCAGGGACTGTTTTTCCATGGCGGCAGTGACATCACTGACACGTGCCAGTTCGCCATCTGGAAAAATATGTTCATTTATAAAGCGTGTCACCGGCGTATCGAGCCATCCGGTATCATTAGTAATTCCATGGTTTAGAAACAAACCGTCCGGCTTCAACAAACGCCATACGGTGCGAAAATAGACAGGGAAATTTGCTATTCCTATATGCTCGAACATGCCGACACTGACAATTCTGTCATACTGCTCATCACCATCGAGATCCCTATAATCGCGTAGTTCAAATTTAACCTGCCCCTCTAAACCCAGTTCTCTGGACCGGGCCACCGCATAATTGTACTGTTCTTGACTCAGGGTAATTGCATGGACCTCAACTCCATAGTTTCGTGCTGCCCAAAATGCCAACCCGCCCCAGCCGCAACCGATATCGAGTAATTTTTGTCCTTCAGCCAAACGCAGTTTGCGGCAAATGTAGTCCAGCTTATCTCGCTGGGCCTCTGCCAGCGGCTGATTCTGTTCGGAAAAGTAGGGGCAGGAATAAACCATTTCCGGGTCCAGAAAAAGGCGATAGAAGTCGTTATGCACGTCATAATGGTGTGAAATACTTTTCCTGGAATTGCTGCTTCTGCGTGATCCGGCTTTCGAAGATTGTGACTTATTGTTGTCCCTGTTTATTACAGAGGCTAGCCGAAAAATTTTGCTGCGCTCGAATAAACTA
This sequence comes from Gammaproteobacteria bacterium, assembly GCA_021773355.1. GTDB lineage: Bacteria > Pseudomonadota > Gammaproteobacteria > Pseudomonadales > Pseudohongiellaceae > UBA9145. The sequence goes on from JAJFKE010000038.1 coordinate 282,317, forward strand.
AATTTTCTGGCTTGCAGATAGTCAATAAGCTCGAAGAGCTTTTCCAGGTCACCTTCTCCATCCACATCTCCGCACAAATGGGCTTCAGCCAGACGATTTAAATTTCTGTTTAAAAGCAATTCTTTTAAAGGGTAGCTCTGCCTGAATACCAATGTGAAAGTTGCGTCGCTTTCACCAATAACGAGTTCATCATTCCACAAGCGGATAGCTACGGGCCCCCGATATTCTTTAAATATAATTTGCAATACGTTCCGGAAGGAACATAAGTTTTTGTTTTCCAGTGGAAATCTATGCATATCTACAAGCTGACTTGACACATCCATATTGGATTTTTCTGCGCCTGTATTTCTCATATTAACAACGTTCCTACTTTCGTTAGTTCAAACTCTCGCTTCGCTGCTACCTACGCAACATCAGTAGTTACACCGCGCAATATTGATATTGCGCACACTTGATAATAATCTGTTCAACTCCCCTCGCCCGATTTCAGAAGCAAAGACAGAGCAATTCGCTAAGCAGTCTGCTTTACTAATTCCAGGATTCTATGCGCAAAACCAGGGTCAAAATCTACCCACATTAAACCAACGCTATTAAGCTCTTGGTGCACAACCAGTGCCTTGAAGACATAATTTTCAGGTTGAGCATCTTGATGCTGATCAATTGATACGCTTACCAGAGAGTTATTGGGCAGATCATAAATTCTACCTTTCAGTGACAAACCTTCGGCGCCAAAGTCACCCGTCTCGTACCAACCTAAGTCCTTATTTCCCTTGCGGAGAGAGACGTTTAAACATATTGGTATGCGTAACCCCTTACGATGTTCCATGCGACCTCCTGTAAGAATTTCTTACTCTGTTGCTGCCCTTGTGAGATTTTGATCAAGGATTGAGCTTAAGCCCATGAGTGGAGCACAAGTCAAGATGAGAGTTGGTAAATTGAAGTTTTTGCTTTACTTGATTGACCCAGGTCAAGTACCAATGCTGGCGCATGCAGCGAAAGAAAGAAGGTGAATTTTATCTAACCATCATTAACCGACTTGTAATTCACGAACTATGGCTGTTTGAACTTACATGTAGGAATCTAGGGTCAAAAACTATGCTGAACCGTCTGGTCACGAATATCAAGTTGATGCACTTTTCGATAGTATTAGCTTGATCCCTATGGGCGCCACTATAGTTGTCAAAATAACCACAATCACAATGGCGGAGAATAAATTATCCACTAGAAGGGATGGGCTCTCTTCCGCGATGAAAAGACCGGAATCCAAGGCAATGCCGGCAATAATTAGGCCCACAGCACCTCTTGCATTCATGCCCAAGCCTACCGCCCAGGCATCACGCGATGAAAATCCCAGTAGCCGCGCAGGAATTGCTGCTCCAAACAGTTTCCCGAAGAATGCCAAGCCAACGAGCAGTAACAAGAATACTGGAACCTCTGTTATTGCCGAGACATTTAGCTCAATACCAATCGATGCAAAAAATATGGGAGCAAGAAATCCAGTTGTGATGGCGCTAAGCTTGCTGTGTAAATCCTTGTAGACTTTCTTGCTGATGGTGTGTCTTCCAAAAAATAGACCTGCTGCGAACGCACCAAGAATGAAATGCAAGCCGAGAAGTTCAGCGAGAACAGCAAAAACCGCACCAGCGAGCAGGAGAAAACTAAACACCATTTCTTCAACTTTTAGGCTCGCGGCATATCGTGCTAACGGCGGCATTATGTATTTGCCCACTAAAAAAATGATTACCAAAAACGTCACGACTTTCAATAGAATCAAAGACAGAACGGAGTAATCCGGCAATTGACCAGTGTTGATTATCGCAATTAGAACACTGAGCAAGATCAGGCTCAGAAAATCATCGAATACCGCCGCAGATACGACCAGTCTCCCGATACTGGAATGCAGCATATCGATATCCATGAACATCTTGATGGTGACCGGGACCGCTGTGATCGCCAACGCTGTTCCTACAAACAATGACTGAGCAAAATGCAATTCGCTTTCGGGTAACCAGAGCCAGCCCACATAGAAACCACTAGCCAGCGGAAGCAACATGGCAGTGACTGCGATAACTAGCCCCTTATAACTGGATTCAACAAGATCACTTGGGCGCATTTCGAATCCACCAAGTAGCATGAGAAAGAAGATACCTAAATCCGCCAACGCCATAAGGTGATGGTCACTGGAAAGTTCAAAAGAGAAAACTTGACTGCCTAGTTCCGCCGCAACTATCCCTAATACGATCCCAGCTAGCAGCTCGCCTACTAGAACAGGCTGACCGAACCTGGACGCGATGGCCCCACACACTCGCGTTGCGATTAACAGGATAAGCACTATCCAGAGAGTTTCCATGTAAAACTGCCTCAATCCTGAGTGACTGTATTATCGTCCACTCCAATTTCAAGAATGTTATCCGCAATGTAGCAATGTGGAAGAACAACTAAATTGCCTGAATCAGGAACATTTCGAACGGCCCGATTCGCCACGAATGAAGTAGATGTTGTGAGAAACTGTTGTTTTGTAATATCTGTTTTATTCAATGCCAGCATCCCCTCCATACCAGCCAACGTTTGATAAACGAAGGAAAGAATCAGCACAGCTACCGGGGCAGCGAAAACTACAAACGATGGAGAACACCCTTGCCTTCTTCTTTTTCTCTGCACATAAGGTAAATTATTTACTCTACTAATAAAGTACCGCGGTACATTTTCATTTGGCAATTAAACTCATACTCACCTTCGGTCAGAGTCGGCAAAGTAATCGTCTTAACGGTATCGATGGGTAATTCTTCGCTGATCTCAAGGTCTGGAAATAAAACGGTGCCCGCACAGGGATTCGAATCCTTGCGAAGAAACTGAAGAGTTGCACTCTCCCCCGCTGCCAGCTTTATCCGGGAGGGTTGATAAGTGCCATTCTCAACCACCACATTGATGGCACCATCCACCAGTTCCACTTCCTTGGCTTTGTAAAGCCAAAACCACCACACGATTAGTAATATGAGACCTAAACCAGCAATATTTACTACGATCATTATCCTGATCTCCTATTAATGTTCCTGTGCTTTGAACAGACGCAATCGGTTGGCATTACTCACCACGGTGAGCGAGGAAAACGCCATGGCGGCACCGGCAATCACCGGATTCATCAGCACGCCTATAACTGGATATAAAACCCCAGCAGCCACCGGCACGCCGGCGACGTTATAGATAAAGGCACCGAAGAGGTTTTGCTTGATATTTCTTAGTGTCGCCTTACTCACAGCGATGGCATCGGCAAGACCATGTAGCGAGCCTCGCATTAAGGTGATATCGGCGCTCTCAATGGCAACGTCTGTTCCTGTGCCGATTGCAAAGCCCACATTTGCCAGGGCAAGTGCGGGGGCATCGTTAATTCCGTCACCTGTCATACCGACAATTTCGTTTTGCATTTGTAGCTCGGCGACCTTATCCGCCTTTTGATCCGGCAGCACTTCGGCAAAGAATTCAGTAATATTGGCTTTTTCGGCCACCGCCTTTGCGGTATCACGGTTGTCGCCAGTCAACATAACCACACGAATGCCATTGTGTTGTAAGCGTTTTATCGCTTCTATTGAATCCTCCTTAATCGGATCAGCCACTGCTATAATCGCTGCCAATTGCTGACCAATAGCGAAGTACATAGGTGTCTTAGCCTCACTGGCAAGTGCTTGAGCTTGCTCTACATAGTCGGCAATATTTATATCGCGCTCCTTCATCAGTTTTTCGTTGCCGAAAAGCACATGTTGATTCTCAATATCTGCTTCTACACCGTGACCTGCGATGGCGTTGAAGTTTGTTACCTTGCCGGGTGTTAATCCGCGCTCTTTTGCCGACTCAACTATCGCCAAAGCCAATGGATGCTCTGACCCCGATTCGAGACTGGCAGCCAACTGCAGTACTTTTTCTTCACTCTCATCACTAGCTACCACTATGTCAGTTACCTTTGGCGAGCCCAAAGTAATGGTGCCCGTCTTATCCAGAATCATCGCCGTGATTTTCGATGCCGTTTGCAGTGCTTCGCCATTGCGAATCAGAACACCTGCCTCCGCCGCCTTGCCAACTCCTACCATTACCGACATGGGCGTTGCCAGTCCTAAGGCACAGGGGCAGGCGATGATTAAAACCGTGGTCGCGGAAACAATAGCCAATGCAATGGCTGGTGCCGGGCCAAAGTTTAGCCATGCCAGAGCACTGAAGACGGCTATAATCATAACGACAGGTACAAAATAGGCTGAAATAATATCGGCCAACCGCCCTATCGGTGGTTTTGAATTCTGTGCTCGCTTAACCATATTGATGATCTGCGCAAGTGCCGTATCCTTGCCTACTCGAGTAGCCTGAAAAAGAAACGAACCGGTCTTATTTAAAGTACCGGTTACCACCTCATCACCTACTCCTTTCTCGACGGGCATAGGTTCACCAGTGAGCATGGATTCATCAATGGCTGTATGCCCTTCCAATACATCCCCATCCACGGGAATTTTTTCGCCGGGACGGACGCGAACCACATCACCCAATAGGACATCCTTGATGGGGATATCCACTTCGGCATCATCACGCACAACCCGAGCAGTTTTCGCCTGCAGGCCAATCAGGCGCTTGATAGCCTCGGAGGTCTTTCCGCGAGCCCTAACCTCAAGAGCAAGACCAAGATCAATCAGGCCAATGATGATCGCCGTTGCCTCGAAATACACATGGCGGGCCTGCGCCGGCACCGCTTCCGGAAAAAACACAACGACCATGGAGTAAAGCCAGGCAGTGCCAGTGCCTAGCGCAATTAGTGTATCCATATTGGCGGAATGGTTAACAAACGATTTCCACGCGCCTACAAAAAAGTGTCTACCCGAGACATACAATACGCCGCCTGTCAGAATGCCCACAACCAGCCAGGCAATCCGTTCTTCATTGGTATTAACATTAACCTCGCCAGTAACCAGGGCATACAGCATTAAGGGTCCACCCAAAGCCAAGGCTATCCAGGTTTTCCTCATTAGTTTCTTGTAGTAGGCCCGGTCCGCCTCCTCCTTCGCATCCAGAGCGTCATCTTCTGAAGTCGCATTGATAGGATTGGCGCCATAACCAGCGGCTTTGACAGCCGTCACCAGCGCGTCATCAGTCACCTTACCCATCACCATTGCGGTACGTTGCGCAAAATTCATCTCGGCGTGTTCAACGCCAGGCACTGCCCTAAGCGCCTTTTCTATCTTCGTAACACAGCTTGCACAACTGACCCCTTCGATGGCTAATTCATGGTGTAACTTCAAGGAATCATTATGATGATCACCATGGTCATGGTGATCAGACTGCATTTCGTGGTTAGACTGGCTCATGGTGTGCTTCCTATCTTTTGCCTCGGATTAGTGATTGTTCAGGTAATCTAGTTCTTCGATCAAATTGCAGATCATTTTATACGGCGAATCTGTGTGTGGCTGGTTGTCCCACATCAATCGAGCTACATTCATACGTTCACGAAGAGCCGACGTCTCTTCGAGTTTTTTGTCAACCTCTTTTAACCTTTCATTCAGTAATTTCTGAACTAATTCACTGGCTTTACCGCCATTTTCAGCCTCTTTAAATATGCGCCCGATATCCTGTACTGACAGTCCTAGCTTTCTTGCCGATAGTATGAAGCGCATGCGAGTGATATGCTCCTTGTCATACTCTTTATAGCCGTTGGCTGAGTTTCGCCTTGGAACAAGATAGCCAATTCTGGTGTAATACCGAACAGTATCCGGAGTAACTTCGAGGCTGTTTGCTAGTTGATTTACACCCATGTTCCTAACTCCTTCCCTTTATTGATCACAACGAAACAAGTGTCGAGAAACCGAGTCATACTACAAACCGAATAGGCCCTATGCGCCAATGAAAGCTGTCTAATTAGGCTACACCTATGTTCTACACGCAGGTCAATACCATTGCCTGCCTTCGGCTTAAGTTCCTTATTGCTAACCATGGGAGACACCTACTACGGTAGTGAAATAGGACGTAATACCAATGATTGCAACTGCTACCACCATCTCGACCGAGATAGAACTGCGCAGGTGTCCGACACTGATTTCCCTATCGAGGTTAGGCACAATAAAAAATTTATTTGAAGCTGCTAATAGCAGGAGTGCGGCGACTCCGATGAGTTTTAGCAACAGACTCGACCCATAGGGCGTTTGTAACAGTTCGTTGGGAGATTCCAAAATAGCTATGGCGAGGTAAGTTCCAGAGGCAATCAAAAAGCCGACTATATAAACAGCCAGCTGACCAAATCGTTCCATTACCGAGCGCAGTATGGAGTCTCTCTCTGCCTTGAAAACAAGCAACAAGGGATACAGAGAACCTATCCACCAAGAAACTGCTACCACATGCAGAAGAATCGCAAAACGGGCGATTAAACCCAGTTCAGCCACATGACCATAGAAGGAAAAGGAGCTGCCTAATAATAGAACAATGAAACTGTAGACTAGAGCAGCACACACGAAGGCTCTCGTTTTACTTGCCGTATGGTTGTGCCAGGCCGCTAGCGGAGCCATTGCAAATACACCTATATAGCCCACCAATCTCAGCCCACACGCGTAACCAAGGCCCGATTGTGCAAGAATGCCGCCGATTTGCGCGTCGAACATTCCGCTCAGCCCAGTTTGGTTAACTCCTCCAATCTGCACCAAGAAAAATAACACTGTTGCTACGATTCCTGTGCCAGCCCCTATAATCATGTAAGCAAGGACTCTCTGCTTTATTTCTTGCTCCCGATGGACTAACAAGAAGAAACTAAAACCACCGCCTAAAACCATTGCCATAGACAACAAAGAAAGTAGCTTTAAAACAACACTTGCCAGATCCCAAGGAGCCATCGTAGATGTGATCCTATGCTTGCCGACGTTGGTTAGTGGTCATGACTAGCTTGATGCTGGTCATCGTTCCCTGAGTGTTGATTGTGCGCAGCACTCTCTGTATTTCCATGCTCGCCTTGATGTCCCATCATTCCAACCATGAAAGACAACTTCCCTTCCACACGATGACTGTCTGCGCCCATCACCGCCCAGGCCACGCTATACCTTCCATGCTCCAGCGTTGGTAAAGCCACAGTAAATTGATTCGATGCAGTAGCGGATGGTTTAAAATCAATTTCGACTTCCTTTTCCCCCATCGTGATTGCCACTTTTAGTAATCGTACTTCCTCGGTGAAACCCAGCTGCAAATTTTCAGGCGCTTCCATCACCATTGCGCCATCCGCTGGTGTTGCTTCTGATAAAGCAGTATGTGCGAATGAGTAGTTTGTACCGAGCACGGCCAGGCTAAGCACACAAAGTAATTTTAATAATAGTCGTTTCTTCATTTTCGTAATCTCCAGCATTGGGTTAAAGTTTGAATTTTGATATTTGGTAACTACGCAGCAAAAAGTACAGGCTTGGTAATACCAAAAGAGTTAGAACAACGGCGGAAATCATTCCACCGACCATTGGTGCAGCAATCCGGCTCATTACCTCCGAGCCGGTACCTGTTCCGAAAAAGATGGGGAGCAGACCTGCTACGATGGCAGTCGCCGTCATAACAACAGGACGCAAGCGCATGACAGCCCCATGCAAAACACTTTCAACTAACATTTCTCGATCAGGCTGTCTGGCTTCGTTTCGGCATTGTTCAAGCATGTTTTCATAGGACTGATTTAGATAAACCAGCATAATTATTCCGATCTCGACGGCTATACCCGCGAGGGCGATAAACCCCACTCCTACCGCTACCGAAAAATTAAAACCATACAAATACATTAACCAAAGTCCACCACTGAATGCCAAGGGCAGGGTTCCCATGATTAAAGCGACTTCTGCAAAACTCCGAAAATGGATATACAGCAGGATGAGTATAATGGCGAGAGTAATGGGAACTACATAAGTCAATCTTTCCTTAGCTCGCTGCATATACTCATACTGCCCAGACCAGCTGATCGAATAACCAGGAGGCAGTTGTATCTGCTCGTTTACAGCCTGTTGTGCAGCCACCACATAAGTGCCTACATCAATGTCCTGTATGTCAACAAAGGACCATCCGTTTAACCGCGCATTTTCACTCTTGATACCTGGAGGTCCATCTTCAATATATATTTCAGCTACATCTGCCAGCGCAATTCGGTGCCCGCTTGCTGTAATAAGGGGCAGCATTGAGATGGCCTGAACCGAATCGCGGTAGGCCTGGGGGTAGCGCAGTCGAATAGGATAACGTTCCAGCCCTTCAACGGATTCACTAATATTCATGCCCCCTATCGCCGTAGCAATAATCTGCTGAATGTCGGCGATATTCAGCCCGTGGCGTGCGGCTTGTTCCCGTTGTATATCGACCTTGATATATCTCCCACCGGCCACCCTCTCTGAATACACCGATGCAGTGCCGGGCACATTCTGTAAAATACGTTCAAGGTCCTTTCCAACACTCTCAATTACGGATAGTTCAGGCCCAGCAATCTTGATTCCAACCGGTGTTTTTATACCTGTCGCCAACATGTCTATCCTGGTTTTTATTGGCATAACAAATGCGTTGGTGAGTCCCGGTATTGATATGAGAGAATTCAATTCTTGAATTAGTGAATTAGTCGTAACCCCTTCTCGCCATTCTTCCTGCGGTTTCAGTTGAATAAATGTCTCTATCATTGTTAGCGGCGCGGGGTCTGTCGCAGTTTCGGCGCGACCCATCTTGCCAAAGACAGTCTCAACTTCGGGAAGCGTCTTTATAAGTCTGTCTGTCTGCTGCAATAGTTCGCGCGCCTTGCCGATGGATATCCCAGCGTACGTCGTAGGCATATACATCAGGTCGCCCTCATCGAGCGGGGGAATGAACTCACTACCGATGCGCGTAACAGGCCAAAATCCGACGATAGTCACAACTACTGCCAATATCAGTGTGGTTTTAGGAAATCGCAGTACAGCTTCGATAAGGGGACGATAGCCAGCTCTCAAGACCCGATTAAGAGGATTCTTGTCCTCATGCATGACATGGCCACGGATAAAGTAGCCCATAAGCACAGGCACTACAGTAATGGCAATAAATGCAGAAGCTGCCATCGCATAAGTCTTGGTAAATGCAAGCGGTGCAAACATCCGCCCTTCCTGTGCTTCCAATGCAAATACAGGCAGAAAGCTCATGGTGATTATGAGAAGGCTAAAGAACAGGGCGGGGCCAACTTCTACAGCCGATGTCGCCACTATCTCCCATCTGTTTTCATCTGTTAACGGCGTTTTCTCCATATGTTTGTGCATGTTTTCTATCATCACAATCGCACCATCAATCATGACGCCAATAGCGATGGCGATCCCGCCTAACGACATGATATTGGCGTTAATTCCCTGCCAATACATGATCGTGAACGCTGCCAATATACCTACCGGTAGACTGAATATGGCGACAAGTGAAGAGCGGAAATGGAAAAGAAATACGATACAAACAAGTGCGACTACTAAAATCTCTTCCAGAAGTTTTTCTATCAAATTTTCAATGGATCTATCAATGAGATCGGATCTATCGTATACCGTAACAATCTCAACGCCCGGGGGAAGCCCTTGTTTCAATTGATCCAGTTTGACTTTGACGGCGTCAATAACGTTCGCCGCATTCTCACCGAATCGCATGACTATGATACCGCCGACGACTTCACCCTCACCATTAAGTTCCGCTATGCCACGTCGCATTTGCGGTCCGAGATTAATGTCCGCGATATCTTTCAGCAATATGGGCGTGCCATTCTGATTCATGCCCAATGGAATGCTTTTCAGATCGTCAATCGAGGACAGGTAGCCATCGGCAAGCACCATGTACTCTGCTTCCGCCATCTCTACTACTGAGGCCCCAGATTCCTGATTGCCCTGCCTAATAGCCATTTGAATATGGCTCAGCGGTATACCAAACGCTCTGAGCCTCTCTGGATCAACCTGAATTTGATATTGTTTGACCATTCCTCCTATAGATGAGACTTCCGACACACCCGGCACTGTTTGTAACTCATATTTAAGAAACCAGTCCTGAATACTCCGCAATTGACTTAGGTCCTGCTGACCGGTTCGGTCAACCAGAGCATATAGATACACCCAACCCACTCCAGTTGCGTCTGGACCCAGCTGCGGTCTAGCTGAGGGAGGTAGGTCGCCGGAAACCTGATTCAAATATTCCAACACACGACTTCGCGCCCAATACAGGTCGGTATCATCGTCAAATATGATATAAACGAATGAGTCTCCAAAGAACGAGTATCCCCGCACCGTTACGGCACCGGGTACAGACAACATCGCGGTAGTCAACGGATAAGTTACTTGGTCTTCGACAACCTGCGGCGCCTGTCCGGGATAAGAGGTCTTGATGATTACCTGTACGTCCGACAGATCGGGCAAGGCATCAACTGGAGTTTGTTGTAGTGCATAGCCACCAACAGCCATCAATATGGCCGTACTCAACAATACGAAGAACCGATTGTTAATAGACAAGCGAATAATCCCCTCGATCATTTCAATCCCCTGGCTATTGATCCAATTCCAGATCTGCAAATTCCAAAATGACTACCCTGTTTCCGGTCAGGCGGTTCATTTGAAATCGGTATCTCTGTCCTGGCTCTATAGTGGATACATCCACTTCTTCATCCAATTCGAAACTCATGGTCATGGCCGGCCATTGCCATTCAGGCACAGGATCATGAGTAATCGATATCATTCGTTCTGAAGTCATCAAATGTTCAATGGTTCCCTGACTCCACACTATTTCACCTGTACTCTCCATACTCGGCATGGCGGTCGCGTCAGAAACTAATTGACTATCACCTGCAACGTCCATTTCCATGTCATGATCAGGTGACATCCGCAGAAAATCAGACGTTATACTGGATTCAGAATCCAACAAGAAATGTGCTGAGGTTACGACCAGGTCACCTTCTTCCAGGCCCCTTAGTATCTCAACCTTGGAGTCCCCAAGCCTGCCCAATGCAACTTCAACTGATTTGAACTGACCACCTCCCATCGCCAGAACTACCCGGTTCTGAATACCAGTTCTTATGACCGCTTCATGAGGGACTTGTAAGGCTTGTTCTCCCTCCTCGCTATGTTCAATAGTTACCTGGGCGAACATATTGGGCTTTAACTCCAGCCCTGGATTTCTGAATCGCAGGCGCACCTGGACTGTCCTGGTTTGCTCATCCAGCGTAGGGTAGACAAAATCCACTACACCCTGCCAATCCCTACCCGGCAGGTAGTCCAAGCTCATGTTGACGGAATCGCCTACAGATACGAGAGACGCCTGACGCTCAAAAACTTCGGCGATAACCCACACTTCATCGAGCACACCTATTGAAAGAATCTGATTACCCGGCTGTACGAATTGACCTTCGCGAACGTCGAGGTTTGCTACAAATCCACCCTGAGGTGCGTAGACGGTTACATTACGAAAGATTCTTTGCCGATTCTTGACTTCATCTATTAGCGATTGTGGCACCAGAAGTGCTAACAATCGTTCCTCGGCAGATATCACGAATCTCTGGTTACTTCTATCCATCGCCAACAATAGCTCTTCCTGAGCATTAACTAGGGTGGGTGAGTAGAGTGAATATAGAGGCTGACCCTCCTCAATAAATTCCCCCTCAGCTTTTACATACAGCTCGTCTATCCAACCTTCGACTCGAGGATGCATATTGATCAGTCTGTCTTCATCGAACTGAACATAACCAACGGTTCGAATCGTGCTTTCGAAGGGACCAATTTCTACTAACGCGGTCCTCACGCCCAAGTTGTTTTCTACAACCGACGATATAGCAACGACTCCAGCTCCTGAACCTGGTGCCTGGTTTCCTTCATAAACCGGAACAAGGTCCATGCCCATGGGCGCTTTGCCTGGCCCATCTCTGCGATAAGTCGGATCCATAGGTGAAACCCAGTACAGCGGCTCTAATGCTAGAGCTTGTTCACCACCGTCTACGCTAGCCAAAGTCACAAAATAGGCAACCGCGCCACCCAAAACAGTTCCGAAGACCCCTGCGATAACAATATAGATCAAAATTTTGTTGTTCATCTCGTCTCCTTAAAGCCCTGACCTAGTAAGTAGATAATCCAGCTGGGAAATGATTTTTAGTCGCTCCACTTCTATTTGCAGTAATTCTATTTTGGCGTTGAGCTCTGCTATATAGGCGCGCATTACCTCTTCAAAGTCTCCCTCATCTGCCGTGTAAGACGATAAGGTTGCTTCAGTCAAATCAGATAGTTGCGATAACAGGGAATCGTTAAAAAGCGCTCTACGCTCGTCAAGTACCACAAGCTGAGCCATTGCTTGCTGGTAATTCGCAAACAGATCTTTTATCAAGAGTATTCTCTCGGTTTGCCTCGCGGAAGCCCTGTATTGACTCGCGCGCAATCGCGGTTTCTGCCGATTCTCCGTAAATAAGGGCAGGTCAAAACTCAAATCAAGAGAAATGAAATCTGCCCTTTCAATGCCTCCTGGCGCGTTATCTCTATAACTGTAACTCGCACCCACACTGTAGGAAGGCTTAAAGCTTTGCTCTGTGATCTCAACCTGCGTTTGAGCGATTTCGATTTTTTTATCTTGTGCTCTAATTTTTGGATGGTTAGCAAAAAAATCAGCAGCCTGCGTCAGACTGGATAATTCCGTCGAAGGTGGTGGCAGTTCAGGTTGTTCAGTCGACAAAGGCAACGACACGGACTCATAAGGTATCCATTCAGCGAGCCGCTGCTTACTCCTATCCTGTAGTTGTCGCAGCATAGCCAATCTGTCATCTAATCTGACTAGCTCCACCTCTGCCCGCACCAGGTCCTGCTGTCTGGCAAGCCCGGCCGCCGATGTGTATCTCGCATTGGTAATATCAACTAATTGTTCAAACAATACTCTGTCATTATTAATCAGAGAAATTGACTGCTCGGCCAGATACCCATCCAACCACAGACGCGAAACTTCTAATGACACTGCGGCTTTTCGGTCATCACGTTGAAACGGATTGATTTCACTCTGCTGCACATCTCGGCGCCGCTGTAATTCGAGAGAATCGCCTCGCGGAAACGCCTGGTTGATTCCCAGGCGGAACTGAGTCATTGGTTCCTGATTGAAGTTCAGTGTATCGAGCGGCATATTCGATAATCCGACCATCATTCTTGGGTCTGGCAATTCTCCCGACGCTGTCGCTTGCTCAAGCAACGCGTTTTCCTCCTGTTCACTTACGATAAGCCAGTCATCCCCCTGTATGGCTAGGTCGATTGCGTTTTCAAGGGTGAGATTTTGTAATTCCTGCGCACTGACAGGCAAAGTAATGACAAGCAATAGCAGCGATAAAACGGCAAGTTGTTTAGGTATCAGTAATTTCATTTCTCGATTTTTCAATGCAACTTTCCCTTGGCGTAGAACTGAATGACCGCTATCGAACCGCCATCCCTTTACGGCGACTAAAGAAAAACAATCGTTCGCGCTCAGCTTCTTGATAACTGAATGTGAAATATGACCGATAGACGGCCAGTGATTTATAACAACTAATGCGACTCTTTACCTGGTAGCTTAGGAGTATAGAATCGCGCTACTTTCCCAGGGATTACACCAGGATTACATCTTTGTAATGATCGTGTAATCTTTCTGCTAGTATGTGTTTGTTAAAATTCATCGCATCTGATCTGACTGGCTGTATCTATTGGAGATAATCGAACATTGAAGATTCTTGTGGTCGAAGATGAGACCAAGACTGGCGACTATCTCAAACAGGGCTTAACAGAATCGGGTTTTAGTGTTGACCTGGCTAGAACCGGCCTTGATGGACATCATCTGGCGAGGACTGGATCCTATGATCTGGTGATACTCGACGTTATGCTGCCAGATATCGACGGTTGGAAGATAGTGAGCTCAATAAGAGAAGCCGAAGATAACACCCCCGTCTTATTTCTTACTGCAAAGGACAGTGTTGAGGATAGGGTTAAGGGTCTTGAGCTTGGTGCCGACGATTACCTGGTGAAGCCCTTTGCCTTCGCCGAGTTATTGGCGCGCGTAAGAACCCTACTTCGGCGTCCTGCTGTTCAACACTCTGGCGATAAATTACAGATTTCTAATCTCGTGCTGAATTTACCCAAGCGGCGGGTTACGCGTTCTGGAAAATTAATCCGGCTGACTAACAAGGAGTTTTCTCTGCTGGAATTACTGGTGAGGAGGCAAGGAGAAGTGTTGCCCCGCTCTCTTATCGCCTCCCAGGTGTGGGACATGAATTTTGATAGTGATACAAATGTCATTGATGTTGCTATTCGTCGATTACGTTCTAAAATTGACGATCCTTTCAAATCAAAATTAATTCATACCGTCCGAGGAATGGGCTATACGCTGGAGGATCCTAGCGAAAACTCTGATGAATAATAGTCGTCCCGCATCTCTGGTTCTTCGAGTCACCGTACTGGTTGGTATTGCAACCACTGTCAGTCTATTTGCTTTGGGCGTTTTTGTGCAGCGTTCAATTGCACTGCATTTTGTTGAGCAAGAAACGGAAGAGCTTCAGGTGATAGCAGACTCGGTGCAATCTACTTTGAATGATTCAACAGCGAACAGGAATACTTCTGAATTAGCAATCGATTTGGAAGGGGCCGTGTCCGGTCACCACGGGGTTTATTTTCTGGTTGCTGATGACAACAACTCCTTAGTCTATGCAACGCCGGGTCCGGATTTGATGTCTATTGCTAACTCAGTCGATATTGCTGAGTCGATAGAAAGCGATGCTCTGCATGACTGGAATGAAGATGGAAGCACTTATAGTGGTGCGGTCTTGAGTATTCCAATGGCGAGCTCTGACTCTCAGCAAGAAGCCTCACAGGAATTTACCGTCGTGGTGGCTGCTTCAATGGATGAACATTTTGAATTTTTGGCGGGATTTAATAGAACGCTTTGGAGCATCATTACAGGTGTTAGTCTTTTCGCGATTCTTGCCGCCTGGATCGCCGCACGACAGGCCCATGCGCCGCTCCACGCTCTGAGCGCCAAGATCAGCACTATTAGTTCTGATAAATTGCACCTAAGACTTGAGCCTGGGAAGGTACCTATAGAATTGGTGGAACTGGTAGACTCATTTAACATGATGATAGTAAAGATGGAAGATGTGTTCGAAAAATTGTCGAATTTTTCTGCGGACATAGCACATGAATTCCGTACTCCAATCACCAATATCATTACTCAAACGGAAGTATCACTCGGTAAAGCGCGGGATGTCACAGAGTATCGTGAAATACTATATTCTAACCTGGAAGAATATGAACGCATGGCCAAAATGGTCAGTGATATGCTCTTTCTGGCACAGACAGATAACAGACTAATCAAGCCTACTTTTGAATATCTAAATATCAAAGATGAAATAAAGGAAGTATTCGAATACTACGAGGCCTGGGCGGAAGAGCAGAACGTGACGCTCGTACTTAACGGAGATTGCCCAAAACTACTCGGTGATAAGTCAATGCTGAGAAGGGCGCTGTCCAATCTTGTTTCAAATGCAATTGATCATACAACTCAAGGGCAATCCGTTGCAGTCAGCCTGAATTCAACCAATGACACAGCCCTAATTACTGTTGAGAACTCTGGAAAGGAGATAACGGCCGAGCAGCTGCCCAAAATATTTGATCGCTTTTATCAGGCAGACCCTTCACGGCAAAGACAAGGAGCAGGCCTTGGTTTAGCAATCGTCAAGTCCATAATCGAAGTACACAACGGCAGCATCACCGTCACTTCTGATAAAGGCATAACCCGATTTGAGATTAAGTTAGCAAATACCGCTTAATTTTATGACTTCACAAAGCATTCTGACGCAGCCTTAACTCTCTACAAAACCACGCTTGGACAGTATCTCATCATCAGTCAAAGTCGATGCCGCCTATTGTCCTAAATCGAATTCTTTGGCTGATCACCTTCTTAGTCTATACCTCGTTCGTTATCGACTGCCGATTTGTAAGATTACAAAAATGTAATGTATGGGTCATGAGAAAGACAGGGATAGGTCTTTAGACTTACGCCCTATTCTTTCTCAAATCCACCTATTAGGCAGCATTTCGACTAGAGCTTTAGTCGAAACTGAAAAAGGGTTTCTTCTTCTATGAAACGTCGTATTCCATCTTCAGTTGCACTTCAGAGTGTCGGCCGGCGTCGGTTTGTTTCAGGTCTGGCCGCCGGTAGTGCCATACTTGGTGCCCCATCTGCCTTAGCCACAGCTAATTCTATTTTGTCAGGCAGTGCCCCAGAACTCTCCGGCACAGAGTTTGATCTGATAATTGCCGAGACACCGGTAAACTTTAATGGAAAACCCCGCATCGCCACTACTATTAACGGTTCAGTCCCTGCACCGACACTTCGTTGGCGAGAAGGAGACACCGTTACTATTAACGTTAGCAACCACCTTCGAGAAAGAACCTCAATACATTGGCACGGCCTGATATTGCCCTATGACATGGATGGTGTGCCCGGAATCAGTTTTAAAGGGATAGATCCTGGGGAGACTTTTACCTATCAATTTAAAGTTCAGCAGAGCGGCACTTACTGGTATCACTCCCACTCTGGCGTTCAGGAAATGGCCGGCATGTACGGAGCAATTATTATTATGCCTATTGGCGGTGAATCAATTCAAGCAGATCGTGACTACATAGTGCAGCTCTCGGACTGGACCGATGAAAATCCCAAGCGGGTATTCGAAAAACTAAAGACCCAAAGCGATTATTACAATTTTACCCAACCCACCTTGATTGAATTGTTTTCTGACGCAACAAATGACGGGCTAAGTGCCGCATTAGACAAACGGCGCATGTGGAACGAGATGCGCATGAATCCGACTGACCTTTCAGATCTGTCCGGGCATACCTTAACCTTCCTGATGAATGGAAAGACTCAAGCAGGAAATTGGAGTGAACTCTTTACTCCCGGAGAAAGAGTGCGGCTCCGTTTCATCAATGCCGCCAGCAATAGCATATTCGATGTACGTATTCCCCATTTACCAATGAGCGTTGTCCAAACTGACGGACTCAATGTTGAACCTGTTACTGTAGATGAGTTCCGGTTTGGTTCCGGCGAAACCTATGACGTTATCGTCGAACCCACAGATGACTCTTACACGATTTTTGCTGAATCCATAGAACGCACCGGTTTTGCACGGGGCACTTTGAGCATCAGGCCAGAATTAACTGCTGATGTGCCGGAGATAAGCGAAGCCGAGTGGCTGAGTATGGAAGATATGATGGGAGCGATGGATCACTCTACGATGGCGGAAATGGACCATAGTGAAATGCTCATGAATCACGACGATCCTGGCGAGGAGGTCAACTTGGACCACGGCGCCCACAGTAGTGGGACGGTCATAGAACATAGAGATGACGACGCTTTGACCAGGCCCTCCACTCAAATCAGACACGTGAGTACCGAGTATGGTGCCAGCACTGATATGCTGGTGGACACTCCCAGAACAAATCTCGATGATCCCGGGGTAGGCCTGCGCAATAATGGGCGCCGTGTTCTTACGCTTGCCGACCTAAGAACCATTGGCGGCCCTATGGATTCACGTGGACCAGAGCGGGAAATTGAGCTGCATCTTACAGGCAATATGGAACGCTATTCCTGGTCAATTGACGGCTTGGAATATGGAGAATCAACACCTATCCATTTTAAGCACGGTGAGCGGCTGCGCGTTATTTTGCACAACGACACAATGATGACGCACCCAATGCATCTTCATGGCATGTGGAGCGAATTGGAAAACGATCAAGGTGAATTCCTAGTTCGAAAACACACGATTTTAGTGCAACCGGCGCAACGAATCAGTTTCTTGGTGACAGCAGATGCTTTCGGGCGTTGGGCATGGCATTGTCATTTACTGTTTCATATGGAGGCGGGCATGTTTCGTCAGGTGATAGTGACATGATAGTCAGTCTAAAAATCATCCAACAACCCTTCCTAGCCATTTGCTCAGTTTTGGGACTTGCCTTTTATGCTTCAACGACATTGGGACAAGTGACTGATGACCACGCAGATCATTCGCAACACGTCATCGAACCTGTAATAGAAGAAATCCATGCAGGTCATTCCGAGAGTAGCGAAGGCGTCTTGGCGGAAACAACTCAAACAGAGAATGATCACAGCACCCACCAGCAAGACATGAACCACCAAGAGTCGGACATGCAAACTGATATGACTGCGACCCGAAGCCCACATGCTTATTCTGGTGGATACACTCGAGATCAAGGCCCGTATGCGTTACCGGTGAAAGATCAGCTTGTCCTAATGGACGAAAAAAACTTCAGTAGATTAATTGTTAATCGTCTCGAAAACCTTAATCAGGATGGCCCCGATAGCACCAGATACGATGTCCAAGCGTGGTTTGGTAAAACCTATAGCCGATTTGTGCTCAAGGCAGAAGGTGAATATGCTGATGATTCATTAGAGGATAGCCGGACGGAATTGCTCTGGTCTCGAGCAACCTCTAAATTCTGGGATACACAGCTAGGAATTCGCGTTGATAATGGTGATGGGCCCGCAAGGAGCTGGTTAGCCGCTGGTGTGCAAGGCCTTGCTCCCTACTGGTTTGATGTTCATGCGACTGCATTCATTGGAGAAAGTGGAAGAACCGCTGTCGGTTTCGAAGCGGAGTACGAAGGGCGAGTAACGCAGAGGCTGATCCTGAAACCGCGGGTAGACGTTAACGTCTACGGCAAGGATGACCCGGAACGGGGCATTGGAAGTGGTCTTTCTGACTTAACTTTCGGGTTGAGAATGCAGTATCAGTTCACCCGTCAATTTGTACCTTATATTGGTGTCGAAAGAATCCGAAGGTTTGGAGAAACTGCCGACTTGCTTCCTCTAGAATTCGATGGCTCTGACACACACTGGGTAGCTGGATTGAGGTTTTGGTTTTAGATTGCTCAACTAGTTTAAAAACACGGCAAACATACTTCATTTCGCTATATAAAACTTTTGAAGAAGGGAAAATTGAATGAACCGTAAAAGCCTAATCCTATCAGTAGCTATATGGACTGTTATTTTCGTCCCTAGTGCCTTCGGACAAGACAAGGACGTGGATCAGATCCGCTCACTGCTTGAACGAGTAGCAGCGCTCATGCAGGCTGGGGATCTAACGCCCCTCGACGAGATTTATGCATCGGGTCGTGGTGTACACATCATCGAAGGTGCTGGAGTGAATCATGGCTGGGAAGAGTATCGCGATCACCACCTAAAACCAGAGTTACAGGCATTTGACAATTTTCAATACCACTTTTTCGCAATTGAACCTCGAGTAAAAGAAGATTTTGCCTATTCTGCATTTCGATATGAATTAAGTGCGGACACCGAAAGCGACCACATAGAAATCGAGGGGCGCGGTACTGCCATTCTCGAAAAAATTAATGAACAATGGAAAATTGTACACCTGCACACTTCGGGGCGACCAAAGCGTTGAGTCGACCATGTTAAACAGTAAGATGGCGGGGATTTACCCTTAATCCCTAAACCATCTTTTGTCGATTACTGCCCACCAATACGAAAGGAGGCTGAAAATGCTAAAAGTAGGAACAAGCGCGCCGCATTTCCAGTTATCTACGATTTCCGGCGACACCGTTTCACTCTCCGAGCAGATCCTCAAGAACAACAGCGTACTGCTCATCTTCCTAAGGCATCTGGGCTGACTGCCCTGCCGCGAGCATGTGGCACAGTTGTGCCAACACCAACAAGAACTGGATCGGTTGAATGTCAGTGTCCTGATTATCTCTTTCAGCGCACCGCAGTTTGCGCGCGTGTGGCTGGAAGAGACCAAGGCACCCTTTTCCTTGTTGATTGATGAGGATCGTAGCGTCTATCAGGCCTATGGTCTTGAACGGTCATTCCGTCGCTCAAGGAGTCTCAAAACCCTGTGGTACTACCTTCGCCATTGGCAAGCGAGGCCCAAAAGTAAATTGCCTGACGACCTCGACCAGTTAGGTGGTGATTTTATCGTAGATGGGCAGGGCAAATTACGTTTAGTCTACCCCAGCTATGATCCAGTTGATCGTCCATCAATGGACCAACTCTTTCCTATTTTGAATGCATGCTCTGGCTACCGGAGATCTCATCAAGATAATGGTTCTAAAACCGGGAGATAGGACCATGGTGCCCTGAAGGCAGATTCAAACCATTAGCAGATGAGAATTTCAGTAGACAGTGCGACCGCTTCTCCTTTTGAATCAAAATGTTAAAGGCGCGAAATCAGAGTGTGCTAGAGATTTGATAAATATTCCGCCTATCTGTCTCTAAACCAGAGTCAATTTCCTCTCGCTCCTTTGACCTACAAATGTCATTAGCAGTCGCAAATAAGTCTGTAGCCCTCACCACAATTCCACGCCGATCTCTCGCACTAGCAGCGCGAACAGGCCGAAGCTAATCAACGTCAGTAATGCTGACGCGCCGAGAGCCATCCAAAAACTGAATCGATTCATCAGGTAGGGAAATACCAGGAACATCGGTAAGGTAGGAATGACATACCAGAATGTATACCAGGCATGATTGGAAATACGCTCTACCGATTGACCTTCAACATGCAGCCAGATCAAGACGAGCACGGTGACCAGGGGTAGAGCGGCAATTAGAGCACCAAATTTGCCGGATACTTTCGCCACCTCTGAGATAAGCACTACCAATCCTGCAGTCAGCAGATACTTGGTGGCGAGAAATGAAAATGAGCCCATAATTTTTCCTGTCAATTAACTGCTCGAGCTTCCTGCCAGACTTCACCTATATGCACAAGGCGATACAAAGCTGGCAACACGAATAGTGTCAGAATAGTTGAAGAGATTATGCCGCCGATAACGACGGTGGCTAGAGGCCGCTGCACTTCTGAGCCAATTCCCGAATTCAATGCCATGGGCACGAAACCCAATGAAGCGACCAGTGCTGTCATTAGCACGGGACGCAGACGTGAAGTAGCACCTTCCGTGATCGCGCTGTGCAAATCTTTACCCTGGTCGTGCAGGCGTCGGATGAAACTGAGCATGACCAGACCATTGAGCACGGCGATGCCAGATAGCGCAATAAATCCGACACCGGCCGAGATCGAGAACGGTATATCTCGCAGGACTAGTGCCAGCACGCCACCGGTTAGCGCCAATGGGACGCCGGTAAAAATTATCAGCGAATCGCGAATTGATCCGAGTGCCATAACCAGCAAGGTCAGAATGATGAAGAGAGTAACAGGCACCACGATCAGCAGGCGCTGCGAGGCCGACTGCAACTGCTCATAGGTGCCACCGTATTCCACCCAATAGCCAGATGGGATTTCTACATTGGCTTCAACAGCGCGTTGTACATCTTCTACAAAAGATCCCAGGTCTCGACCTCGGACATTGGCTGCTACCACAACGCGACGCTTGCCGTTTTCTCGGTAAATCTGGTTATAGCCATTTTCCACATTGATGCTGACCAACTCGCCCAAGGGAATGATTTCGCCCTCTTGTGTCACCACAGGCAAATTTATAAATGTATCCGGGTTTTGTCGCGCTTTGGCGGCCTGGCGCACCACGATGTCTGAGCGACGGTCGCCTTCGTAATACGTCCCGGCCTTCACGCCCCCTAGTGCCTCTGCCACAGTATTCTGCAATTCCTGCAGGCTCAGGCCATAACGGGCCATAACATCGCGTTTCGGTGACATGGTAAGCACCGGCAGTCCGGTCGCCTGTTCCACAGCTACATCGGCGGCGCCGGGTACGGCAGCGACGACGCTTTCAAGTTCATCGCCTAATGCAATCAGCTGATCAAAATCATCGCCGAATACCTTGACCGCCAACTCTGTACGCACACCTGCCAGTAGTTCATTGAAGCGCATCTGAATGGGTTGCAGAAATTCGTAACGATTGCCAGGCACAGTTGTGACAATCGCCTCAAGCTCGGCAATCACCTGTGCCTTTGGCTTATTAGGGTCGAGCCATTCCTCCCTTGGCTTGAGCATGATGAATGTGTCCGCTACGCTCGGAGGCATGGGATCGGTGGCAACTTCCGCCGAGCCGATTTTCGAGAACACACGTTCCACCTCCGGTAACTTGCGTACCTCGGTTTCCAGCAGTAGTTGTAATTGAATAGCCTGATCGAGAGACGTGCCAGGTATACGCAGTGCGTGCATGGCGATATCACCCTCATCCAGATTCGGTACGAATTCCGAACCGAGCCGGGTGAACAGGTTGTAACACCAAAAAACCAGTCCAACTGCAAATAAAATTACGAGCCAGTTAAAGCGTAGCGAAAGCTGGAGTAGTGGCTGGTAGACAAAGCGGGCCGCCACGAGGATTGGATTGGCCCGCTCCTTGACTGGGCCGCGAAAAAATAGGGCTACAGCAGCAGGAACAAAGGTTAGTGACAAGAGCATGCCACTGAGCAGAGCGATAACAACGGTAATCGCCATCGGGTGAAACATTTTGCCTTCCACGCCGGTAAGACTGAGGATAGGAATATACACAGCAGTGATTATGAAGACACCGAACATTGCCGGGCGAATGACCTCCAAAGTAGCACTGGAGACCACTGTAAGTCGTTCTTGCAACGTCATGGTCGAGTCTTTGGCTTGCTGGCTGAGACGGCGCAGGCAGTTCTCTACAATTATTACTGTACCATCGACGATTAGCCCAAAATCCAACGCCCCCAGGCTCATCAGATTGGCACTGACACGGGTCTGTACCATGCCGGAGATTGTTATCAACATGGCAATTGGGATTACGGCGGCTGTCAGTAAAGCGGCGCGAATATTACCTAGAAGAAGGAACAAAACGACAACCACCAGCAACGCGCCTTCGATCAAGTTTGTCTGCACGGTCCGCAAAGTCTTGTCTACTAGCTCGGTGCGATCATAGACAGCTGTCGCGGTAATGCCGGGTGGAAGGCTGGCTTGAATTTCTGCAAGTGCAATGGCCACATCGCGCGCTACTGTGCGGCTGTTTTCTCCAATCAGCATAAACACGGTGCTCATTACCACTTCGTGACCATCCTGGGTTGCTGCGCCGCTGCGCAGTGGTTCGCCCAGTCGTAATGCAGCAACATCACGTACACGAATGGGAATGCCGTTTACTTCATCAATGACAATCGCTCCAATGTCTGCCAGTGCCTCCGCCTGACCTTCCATTCGGATCAGCCATTGTGCGCCATTGTATTGAATAAATCCGGCACCGCGATTTTCATTGTTGGCATTTAGGGCCGCAATGAGATCTGTCTGGCTTAACCCGTAGGCAAGCAATTTCGCCGGTTCAAACTCCACCTGGATTTCGTGTTTGTAGCCGCCAATTGGATTTACTTCCACAACACCAGGCACCCGCAACAGTTGCGGACGAACTATCCAGTCGTGAACGACGCGCAGGTCCATAGGTGTTACAGAAGAGCCGTCAGCATTCACCGCTCCAGGTTCGGCATCCACTGTGAACATGAAAATTTCGCCGAGCCCTGAAGCGATAGGCCCCAATTCGGGATCAAAATCGTTCGGCAGATCTCCGCGTACGGTGGCAATACGCTCGCTGACTTGCTGACGCGCGAAATAGATATCCGTGCCTTCCTCGAAAATTACGGTGACCTGAGACAAGCCGTAACGAGAAACAGACCGGGTGTTGGCCAGGCGTGGTAAACCAGCCATGGCATTTTCAATGGGGAAGCTGATGCGTTGTTCAGCTTCCAGTGGCGTATATCCGGGTGCCGCTGTGTTTATCACCACCTGCACATTGGTGATATCCGGGACGGCGTCGATGGGCAGTCGAGTAAAGTTCCAGGCACCAAGGCCCATCAGGAACAGAACGAGGATAAATACCAGCCCGCGTCGCTGCAGTGAGGTGTTGATAATTGCTTCAAGCATCTTGGGTGACCCGTTTTGACAAAACGGCGCAATATTGCCGCAAGGGAATTGCGTTAGTGGTCATGTGAGGCGCCGGATTTTTCCACGTCTGCCTTGAGGATGTAGCTGTTGCTGGTGACATAGATCGTGCCTGCTTGCAGTCCACCCAACACTTCAACCCACTCATCATCCTGACGCCCTAATTCCAGCATGCGAACCTCATAGCTATCGCCGATTTTGGCGAAGACCACCGTGAAGTCGCGAAAAGGTTGCAATCCGCTGCGCTTGACCGCCAGTGGTGCTTCTATCTGGCCAGTCTCAATTTGTCCCTGGACAAAAGTGCCTGGCGCAAAACTATTGTCTTTGTTGTCAATCAGGGCGCGGGCGATGATCGATTGATCCGGGCGTACTGTCATATCAAAGTTGGCAATGGTGCCTTGCGCCACCGCCTTACCTATCGGCGAGGAAATGGTCACCGACATTCCGACCTCGACTTGACTTCGTTGCGAGGGGTGCACAGCGAGTTCTGCCCAAACTTGAGAAGTGTCGAGAATTTCCAGCAAGATGCGGCCACTGGTTTGTTCGCCGGCATTGGCTAAGCGACGCAATATAGTCCCGGAAATTGGGGCATTAATAGTGTAGGGCTGCAGACTGGAGTTGCTTTCAATCGTGATCAAACGCTGTCCTTTTGAGACTCGCTGCCCAACGCTGGCATACACGGTCTGAATCAGACCATCGAAGCGGGCCACTATTTGACGAGACAATTCCGGGTTGGCCATGGTTTCACCAATCACGGAAATTGTCTGCACTAGCGTAGCGGGACCGGCGATATCTGTTTTCAGGCCGAAAGCCTCCGCCATCGCCGGTGAAATGGCAGTGCGGCCCTCGAAGCTCTCGAATTCCCAGCGGTGTTGTCGATTCTGATGACTTGCTTCTACGGCCACCAGGAACGAGTGAGGTTCATAGATTACCGTGTCACCACGCAGGTAAGTCTCTTCCGGATTGAAGTTGATGACATCGCGTACGTCACTCAGACGCGTCAGGGTCACGGTCAAGTCCATCGAACCTGGCGCCAGCACTTCGTCGCCACTGTACCCCCAAGCTCGGTATTCAGGCGGTACGCCGGTTTCAAAGATGGCTAATTCGAGCGCGAAATCACCGTCCACCATTAGTCTGCCGTTATTGGGACCTCGCTCGTATTCACCATCGACAACTTCTGCTTCCGCAGAGTTGCGCATGGTGTCTCCGCTATCACACGAAACTAGAACGATTGTGATGGCTCCTAGCCAAACATAATGTAACAGTTGTTTCATAATTTCCTCACTGAGACAAGCCAGGTACTACTGCGGATACGCCGGTAAGGCGTTCGATTTCAATCAGGTTGTGAAAAATGCTGTGAGCGGCTTCCACTAAATCCGCCCGAGCGGTCAGCAGATTCACCTGGGTTTGACTCCATTCCAGGTAACTGTAACGACCAACTTCGTAGGCAACACGTGTATCTTCAAACGCGGCTTCATACAAGGGCAAAATATCATTGTTGAGCGCTGCGGCGAGGTGGACGTTGTGTAATAACTCCTGGTGGATCACGAATAGTTCAGTACGTAGTCGCAGTTGTTCCGCCTCCCGTTCCAATTTTGATTGGGTAATGCGCGCGCGTGTCTCCGCCACGCGGCCTCTGTTGCCATCCTGCGAGCCCAGCGGAATAGTCAGGCCAGCAACGAAGCCATGATCGCTGGTCTTGTTCTGCCAGCGAAACCCGGTCGACACACGCCAGGGTTGACGATTACGTGCTTCCTCCAGGCGCAGTTCCGCCTCATAGACTCGTTCAGCCGTAAGATAGCGTTCCAGATTCGGATTCTGTTCAAGCCTGGCGGCGAAGGATTCAAAGCTGTCGATTTCGGGTGTCTCCAGCAAGTTGCCGAGCACGCGTGAAAAATCCGGTTCATTCGCGCCCCACTGAGCTGCGAGACGATAGTTAGCTGACAGTAATTCGTGCTCGATATCTTCTTCAATTAGTTGCTGACGTCGTAGGTCAGCCTGCGCACGCGACAATTCAGCCGTGGGTGTCGAGCCTGCATTGACTCGTAAATCAATCGCTGCCACCGCCGCTTCCGCGAGAACAATTGCTTCGCCAGCAATCACCAACCGCGTTTGCAGTTCCAGACACTGCAGATAGCGCCGCGCAGTTTCTGCAGCAACATCCAGTCGTTGAATTGCGATATCAGATTGCACCAGGCTTGAACCGGCGCGCGCTGCCGATACGCGGGATTCGCGCAGCTCGCTTTCGAGTACCCAAGACACGCTAGCTGTCGCTTGCATGCCTCTTAGCAGGTCATTGCTCCCAGAGCCTAGTACATCCTCTACCTCAAGCTCGAGTTGTGGCCGGGGCTTGATACTGGCCTGTTCGATGCGGGCTGCCTGAATCTGCATCTGGATACCCGCAGCCCGCAGCGACGGATTTCCGGCTATAGCCCTGTCAACAGCCGATACCAAATCAATCGGTTGCGCGATGTTTTGAGCGGAAACCTGACTGATAGGGCAGCACAGGAAAGTAACGCTCGCAAGCCATGCCAGAACGCGCTTGGGCAGCATCGAATTATTCCCTTGCTGAGTATTTCCAATCAAAAACAAGTGTATCTCCATCAGAGTCTGCTAAGGCATTAATATTCTTGTTACTTAATAGTGGTGAAAAACAGAGTGAGTCCCATGCTTGCCGGCTTCATGCAATCAGTGCAATTGCGAGAAGCCGACTACTTGAGCGTGCTATACGCTGGTTTGCGCCATGGAAACGTATTCACCGTTGGTAGTGAATACCAGTTCGAGTCGTACGTTCGCATCGGTATCAACATAGAACACAATCCAGTTCTGTCGACCTTCTATACGTGCCAGTTGCGCACCGGCGGCGGGGCGAGTCGCCCATTTCTCATCCAGCATGCCTTCCTTGATCAGCTCTTGCATTTTGCTAGAGGCGGTTTCTACGGCGGTGGCCTGATCAAGCGGTTGATCGTGTCCGTGTCCTTCATGAGCGAGCGTTGCGCCTGTTACCAGAAAAGTCATACAGATAGCGATTGCCTGTGCTAGTTGTTTCATAAATTTCTCCTTGTTGTTGAAAATTGATTTAACTTACTACTTCAGTCCGATGATTTCGTAGTTACCAAGTGTCTTCAGAGTCACCGTCGCATCCGTCTCGGTGTCGTTGCGAAAGTACCAGCCATGGGAGCCGGAGAAAGGGGTAGTAATCGATCCTTTCATTTCTGAGAGTTTGGCTGCCGCGTAACTCTCAAAATACCCCGTGTTGTCACCTTCGGGTTCGCCATGCAAGTCAAAATACAGGGAGCCGGTGCTGCTCCATTCATAATTCAGATTGGCATACTGATTCAGGAAGAATTTGTATTCCAGACCATCGCGTGCCGGCACGAAGATTTCAGTGGTGTCTTCGCGGAACGCTAAATCACCTTCGCCTGCACGGCTCACGACAACTGGAGCAGGTTCGGCGTTCGTCAAATTGTTCAAGCCCAATTGGGTGCCGATGCCGGTGGGATCAATGCCGTACTCTGCCGGTAACACCATTGTCAAAAACAAGATTGTCGCGATGGCGAGTGCAAACAGCAGCGCCTTAACCAGGGCGCTTGTGGACTGAATTGGATGTTCAACTTCACTCATGTGGTGTATCTCTCTTGGCGACGAATTTATTAATAAATGATATAGCCTGACAGCTGGTACATGGTCAGTAGAAATCCTGCACTCATTAATGCCACATTGGTGCTGACAGCGAATTGCATATAGCTCGCGTACCGACGCCAAAAACTAAGGCCAATGACAATGAATATCAGTGCCAAAAACTGGCCAATCTCCACGCCGACGTTGAAGGCCAGTAAGTTTTGTAACAAGCCTTCACGTGCAAACTCAAAATCCTGTAACTTTGTTGCCAGGCCGAAGCCATGAAACAGGCCGAAGATCAACACCGCAGCTTTGGTATTAGGTTGATATCCGAAGAAGCGCTGGAAACCTCCCAAGTTGTCGAAGCCTTTATAGACTATCGACATGCCGATAACGGCATCGACCAGATACGCGTTCACTCGAATATCCTGATAGACACCTGCCAACAAGGTTAGGCTATGGCCGAGTGTAAAAAAGCTCACGTAAATCAGTACATCTTTGGGGTGATACAGAAAGAAAATCACGCCGACCAGAAAAAGTAGATGGTCATACCCGGTAACCATGTGCATGGCACCAATGTAGAGGAACGGCAGAATCGCAACTCCTTCGTTATTTGAAAGAAACTGCTGTGTACCCTCGTCAACTCCATGTGCAAATGCCAGAGCCGGTGCAAAAAAAGCCAACGCAACTAGTAAGCTGAATTTTGTGCAATACGTAATTGATAATTTATTCATAGTACGTATTGGCTGTCGTCTCAACCTAGCCATTGCAGGGTTAGCCAATTTTCCAAATTTGGTATCAGGATGAGACATGAGCATTAGATATGCTCCAGAGAAATTTCGATCGCATGATGTATGGAATCTGTACCAATCGCGCAAGCAATAGATAGGGCCGCGACTAGTGCAATCACCAAATACAGCGGATATGACTTCCCTTTATAGTCAGACAGTAAGTAATGTATGCGCTGATCAATATTTTCTAAGCCATAGTGGCAAAATTGTGAGTATTGAACCCCGTCGCCAAAATTATGAACAGCTAATTGTTTTACTTTGAGAAGTACTCTTGCGATTTCCGCCTTGTCTTGGTGTTGTTCAGCTACAGAATTGTCAGCTGTCTGTTCCATGGCGGTAGACATCATAACATTGAGAGTGCGAGCGAGAGATGGCGGGAAAAAATTTGTTAACATGTGAAAGAGTGTTTTTCTGAGCGGGTCATACTTTTTAATGTGAGCCATCTCATGCAAATGCACCATCGAGAGTTCTCTCTCACTCAGCTGATCTACTAATGAGGTGGTCATGAAACATCTTGGATTTTTTAGGCCTGCTGTAAATGCTGCAGGCACATCAGTGCCTAGCATTAGCACTCCTTCCTTTGTAGGCTGTGCCATTGAAGTTAATGTACGAAGAAAATTGGCTGATCTACTTGCTTGAAGAATCAATTGCAACATTTTTAAGAAAGCTAATCCCAGCATTAGTGAGACAAAATACCCATGCCAACTGAATAATGAAAACTCTGCAGGGTGATGCCAATGTACCATTGGACTGTTAAAGTAGTCGGCAGTACCTGGATTACTCAGCGACATAACAAGAACCGCGGAAATTATTCCAACCAGCCAGGGAGAACATGCCAGGGTCCATAAACTAAGTTGACGTGGCTCGGCCGCCATGTTTTTCAGTGGATCAATTTGGCAACAGTATGCTGCCCAGGCGAGCGCTATAATAAGTACAGCACTTATGATAATAATTGAGAAGGAATTCAGGAGAATTCCTAAGTAGCCGTTGATAATCATCGCTTGCCTTTTGCAGAAATTTTGGACTCGTATTCGCGAATCGTTGCTTCTAGCTCGTTTAGCTGTTGATCATTGAGTTCGGAGGACAGTCCGACAAAAGCTGCCAATAAATTGTCTTCGTCTGGTCCCAAAAAGTCTTGCGTGACGGATTTAACCAACTGCCCTATGAATACATTTCTGGAATTAGCTGCTGAGTATTGGAAAGCATGACCGACTTTTTTACGATTCAATAACCCTTTCCTGAATAGCCGATCCAAAGTGCTTTGAATGGTGTTTAAAGAGCCGTTTCTTTGCTCTGAAAAATATTCGTGCACCTCCTTTGCATCAGCGCTCGAGATAGTCCAGAAATGGTTGAGCACTAGTTTTTCTAATTCACCTAAATTCATGGGTATATCCGTAAATCATTCGGGAGGGCAATGCTCACATGTAAAAAACCGACTGTCAATCGGTTTTTGTGTACTTGATGCTGGCTTGATCTTTTAGGCGGTTCCTCGATTGTTAGCAGGAGCGCTCTGCAAATTTCGTAAGGTATATTTTGAATAGAGTGCAGGGACAAGCATTGAAATTTGCTGTGCAAACTACAAGGGGAAAGTGCAAGTGTCTATTCTAATTGTGTTAGAGGATGTAGATAGAAGCTCGGAAGGAAAGTTAATTCCGAGAATACCTGTTGCTAGGGCGCCTCTGAACAA
The DNA here is from genome assembly GCA_021773355.1 of Gammaproteobacteria bacterium. Taxonomy (GTDB): domain Bacteria; phylum Pseudomonadota; class Gammaproteobacteria; order Pseudomonadales; family Pseudohongiellaceae; genus UBA9145. The sequence continues at coordinate 312,264 of JAJFKE010000038.1, forward strand.
ACAAAGTCGCTTGGATTACTGCTATCTATGGAAAACCACGGAAGCCTAAAATGTGCTCCCTGACACTTGGGCTACACAATTGAGCATTTAATTACCTCCCAAATTATTGAATGGCGGATGATAATGTGAAGTTTGTATCTTGCCGTCCTGACGCACTAGATGAGTCTTATAAGTATCGCAGTTCTAACGCATTTCTCAGAAAGTTTCCAGGTGCCGAAAGGGAATTGTTGCTGAAGTTGATACATGCCTGCGAACAAATAAACCTTCTCGTAGGTTGTTAAGTTATGCGCGCCTCTCTCGCTCTAGTTCTGAAATACATTCAGGATGAAATTCGCTATATCCGTTGCGCAGCTGAAAGACACATCATCAACGCAGGCAGAAGGACTAGTCTGGGGCATGGTAAGATCAATTTTGTTACGCAACAAGTCGAAGCTGTTGAAAGAACTGATTCGCAAATTCGGACCAATGCCACCTAAGCCCGTTGCGCCATGACAAACAGAACACATAGAGGCATATTGGCTCTGTCCCCGACTGATGCTCTCTTGTAGTTCCGCCGCACTGTTATCCGGCTCTGGTTCCGGAGAAGGAACTTCCATTGGAACCGGCGGCGGCAACAGTTTCGTCACAGACAGTACCGCCAGATTTCCAAACACTACGGGACTATCTCCCAACAGATCCAGATTGAACTCATAGCGATCCTCGCCGATGACCAGACCCGGGATATACAGCGTATTATCACTCTGTAGCTGAGCGGGATTGTCGCCTGCCACTATGCCCGTAGCATATAAATAGAAGTCGTTATTCAAAGCAAATTCTATGCTTTCCAGGTTCACCGTAAATGACAGATTGGCGATGCCAATACCCGGGATGTCTACTACCGGTACCTGCATCATCGATGTGGTCACGTCAAAACTTGCATAGGAATCTGTCGCCAGCGTAGCCGACAATCCCAGAAAATTTGTCGGCGTAGCAGTCTGTGGCTGAGCAATTCCATCGATAGACTGCACACCGTTCAACGGTAGCATGGGCTGAGTGAATTCGAATAAACTAGTCCCCTCGGCAAAATTTAGACTACCGCCAGTAATCGGAATGAAATTATTTCCAATAATGTAATCTGCAGACAATCCGGTTAACGTGGTAAATGCCTCGGTAGCAATCAACACGGTTTTATTGGTTGTAGTTCCAGAAAGGTCCGTTAGAAAATTTAGTGTTTTCTGGTTCTGATTCGCATCTATACTCACCAGACTATGACCGCCAAGAGCGTCTTGCCCATCCGCAGTAGTAGTCAGCTCGATAAACTGCAGGGTACCGTCAGCATCACTGAAGACCTCATTGATGGTCCAAAGATGAAATTCGGCAAATGTCGGTGGCGACGAAATTACAAGAAATAAAGCCACACTAATCGCTGCTGATTTACTACGCATTATTCCCCCTAGCTAGCAAACTAATCTCTACTGATACGTAGACCTGCTAGGCCAACATATTGCTTCAATGGGAATTAGTGATTTTTAGCGGGGATCGACGTCATCAACAGGGATGGTCACAACATAACAACTTCAATTAGAGCGTCTTATTGGCTTCTTAAGCGAAGCGCATTTCCAACCACAGATACCGAGCTAAGGCTCATTGCCAAAGCCGCAATCATTGGAGACAGCAAAATGCCAAAAACCGGAAACAGTACACCTGCGGCAACCGGCACCCCGACACTATTGTAGAGCAATGCGAAAGCCAGGTTTTGACGCATATTGGAAACCGTAAGCTCAGAGATTCTTCGTGCCTCCACAATGCCTCTAAGATCGCCTTTCACAAGCGTTACCTGTGCGCTGCTCATCGCCACATCGGTACCGGTTCCCATCGCGATGCCAACATTAGCCTTGGCCAAGGCCGGCGCATCGTTAATCCCGTCCCCTGCCATCGCGACTACTCTGCTTGCGGATTGCAACTTCGCTATTAATTCCAGTTTATCTTGCGGAGTGACTTCGCTATACACTTCATCGATCCCTAGATCTTTCGCTACCGCTTTGGCGGTAAGCTCACCATCGCCTGTCGCCATGATTATTTTCAGGCCGCGTTTATGCAACTGATTGATAGCATCGGGTGTGCTTTTCTTGATTGGATCCGCCACTGAAATCAATCCGGCTATTTCGTTTTTAATAGAGAGATAGATTACGCTGGCGCCCTGCTTGCGCATGTCATTGGCAGTTGCTTCAATCGCAGCGGTATCCACCTTCTGCTGCTGCATAAATTTACTGTTCCCAATAGCCAGGAACTCGCCATGTAAACTTCCGCAAACACCAATGCCACTTTGTGAATCGAAATCTTTCACTGACTCCAATGCAAGATTTTGGTCTTTAGCCGCGGCCACAATAGCCTTCGCCAGAGGGTGTTCACTGCCCTGATCCAGGCTCGCAGCAATTCTAAGGATTTCAGCTTCGGAATGATTGCCAAAGGCCGTGACCCGCTTAAATTGCGGTTTGCCCTCTGTGAGGGTACCGGTCTTATCAACAACCAGGGTGTCGATTCGTTTGAATGATTCGATGGCTGCCGCGTCATGAAACAGAACACCTTTGCCCGCTCCCTTGCCGCTTGCCACCATAATGGACATTGGCGTCGCCAACCCCAACGCACAGGGGCAGGCGATTATAAGTACGGCCACGGCATTGATAAGACCATACACCCAGGCCGGATCGGGCCCTATAAAACCCCATATTACAAACGTCAGTAAGGCAATAGCGACAACGACAATTACAAAATAACCGGCCACTGTATCTGCCAGTCGCTGCATCGGGGCTCTCGAACGTTGCGCCTGTGCAACCAGGTTGACTATTTGCGACAGGATTGTGTCGGTACCCACTTTCTCAGAACGAATAATCAAACTACCGCTGGCGTTCATGGTTGCTCCAATAAGCTGATCACCTACATTTTTAGTAACGGGCAAGGGCTCGCCAGTCAACATTGACTCATCTACTGAACTTCGACCTTCTTCAACAACGCCGTCTACCGGCACTTTTTCTCCGGGTGTAACTCGTAGTCGATCTCCAACTTGAATGTCATCGATGGATACATCTTCTTCAGTGCCATCCTGGTTGATCCGCCGAGCTATCTTGGGCGCCAGATTCAATAGGGCTTTTATAGCTGCCGAAGTATGGGCTCTGGCTCTGAGTTCCATGACTTGCCCGAGAAGAGTTAAAGAAATAATGACTGCGGCAGCTTCAAAATAAACACTCACACGACCATCGACGATGAACGATTGCGGAAATACTTGCGGAGCGATTGTGGCTACGATGCTGTACAGATAAGACAGTGATGTTCCCAGCCCGATCAGAGTCCACATATTGGGACTGCGATTGATGACGGACTGAATGCCGCGCTGGAAGAAGGGAAAGCCAGCCCACAACACCACCGGTGTAGATAGCACAAGCTCTATCCAGTTTTGCCATTCTGCAGGCACCCATTCGCGCCCATGACCAAACATCGCCAGTACGAAAACTGTGGCAGTGAATGGCAATGTCCACCAGAATCTTCGCTGAAAATCGGTTAATTCAGGGTTCTCTTCTTCATCAAGGCTGGGTGCCTCAGGTTCTAGCGCCATCCCACATTTTGGACATACCCCAGGACCTTTCTGGCGAACTTCTGGATGCATGGGACAGATGTACCAGGCACCGAGCGCCATCGAACTCGCTGGATGATTTGCCTCCTTGCCCTCGCCGATAAACTTCAGCGGTGTCGCCGAGAATCTATCCTTGCAGCGCTGGCTGCAAAATCGAAATACTCGATTCTCATATTCAGATTTAACAGATGAATCAAGGGAGACCTCCATTCCGCAGACAGGATCTATTTGTACGCCTGCTTGTGCTGAACTACTTTCGCCTACTTTATCTGCTGCTTCATTCTTCTCCATTGAATACCTCCAACGAGATCAACTGATCCTGCATAGGATTGCTAATATTTAAGATACCGCACTAACTGCGGTGAACCCATTCAAAACCAAAACCTGAGACCCAGCACCCAGCGAGTCTCAGCACGATCAACTGCTGCAGGCAGCAGATCGGCTGTTTCACCAAAGCTAAGGACTCGCTCTACACCCAGGTAGGGCGCGAACTGCCGACTAAATTCATAGCGCAGTCGAAGCCCGGTCTCCACTGTGGATAGACCCTTGCCTCGGCCAAGCAGGGGATCAGCTTTTCCATAGGCGCTAATGTCCACACGGGGCTGCAGTATCAATCTTTGCGTAAGCAATAATTCGTATTCTGCTTCCAGATCAAAAGCCGTGCGGCCGTTTTCACCTGCATAAAAACTGGACTCGATTTCAAACCAATACGGTGCTAGCCCGGCAATCCCAATGGCAGCCCAGGTTCGGTCAGGACCTTCACCAATCTCCTGTCTGGCGCCCACCTGTAAGTTCCAGAATGGTGTCACCGCATGGGACCAAAGCAGATCAAGCTCGGCGTGTTCAAGCGAATCGCTAAGGATTTCTGCCTCTGTTTTAAGCAATAATCTGTTGTAACTCCCTCCCATCCAGGCATGGCCCTGTATCTCAGTCGCATCCGTCCCCTCAATAGCGACGCGCTCCATTCGATCGATCCAAAGGCCAGAAAATATTTCCTCATCTGCTAGAGATAATTGCGTATTGCCCGGCAGATAGTAGGGACCGGAAGTACGACTATAGCCGTTTGAATAGGCATGTGGGTCTCGCAATCCAGACTCTTGCATCGGCTGATGGGAGGAATGATCCATTGCTTCTTGTTGCGCCTCCGGCGCGGCCGCTTCGGTGTGCATCTCGTGGTTTACGGAGACTGCCTCCTTGTTCGATGTATCATGTTGATGGTCCTGAGCTGCAGAAGCAATCCCATTGACGACAAGAAAAACGGCGGTTGAATATTTAAGTAGTCGCGTTGCGATCATGACACCACCACCTCACGAAACATTCCTGCGTCCATGTGAAACAGAAGATGGCAATGCCAGGCCCAACGTCCTGGCGCGTCAGCTGTGACGCGAAAGCTCATTCGTTGTGCGGGTTGAACTGAAAGAACGTGTCTTCTGGTCATGAAGTTTCCGTTTTCATCTTCAAGGTCACTCCACATGCCGTGCAGATGCATTGGGTGAGCCATCATGGTGTCATTGTGTAAAATCACCCGCAAACGCTCCCCGTGACGAAAATGCACGGGGGTGGATTTTCCATATTCCAAGCCATCGATGGACCAACTATAACGCTCCATATTTCCGGTGAGGTGAAGTTCAATTTCCCTGTCAGGATCACGTGGGTCCACAACCCCGTTTAAGCGATGAATGTCTGCATAAGTGAGTACGCGATGGGTCGCCTCTCTAAGTCCAACCCCTGGGTCATCAAGATTTGTTCGCGGCATATCAACACGCATATCAGTACTGGGCCCAAATTCCGAACTGGCATGGCGCACCGTGGTTTGAGACATATCGGACATTGCATGCGCCCCGGGGCCATCCATCATGCTGCCCTGGTGCGCACCTGCGCCCATCATGTCGGCCATCGACAACCATTGAGCTTCGCGTCTTGCCGGGAGCGGTGCAGATAAACCGGGGCGTACACTGAGGGTGCCTCTGGCATATCCCGTGCGCTCCATGGTCTCGGCGAATATCGTGTAAGCGTCTTCTGTGGGTTTGACAAGCACATCGTAGGTCTCGCCGGGTGCGCAGCGAAATTCATCGGTTGTCACCGGCTCCACATTGACACCATCGACTTGTACTACGGTCATGGCTAAGTCGGGAATATGCACATCGAAGAAGGTATTTCCTGCGCCATTTATTATTCGGAGCCTGACATTCTCACCCTTGTCGAATAAGTGGCTGCCATTACTTGCAGGTGTAGAACCATTCATCAGATAAGTCAGGGTTGCTGCAGATAGGTCTCCCAGATCAGTAGGCTTCATGCGCATCAGATCAAACATCTCTCGTTTGGAAATTGCCGCATCCAGGCCTCTGCTATTGATATCATTTAGCAACTGCGGAAATGTAGGCTGATTAAAATTATAGAGATGACCTTTTGTTTTTAATCTGGCAAAGACATACATGGGGTCTTCATCCGTCCACTCAGATAACAAGATGACGTGCTCTCTATCAGCAGCAATCACATCCTTTTCTATGGGCTCAACTATGATGGCGCCGTACATACCGCGCATTTCCTGAAATCCGGAATGGGAGTGGTACCAATAAGTACCGCTTTGCTGCACCTTAAACCGGTACTGAAAAGTCTCGCCTGCTTGTATACCGTTGAAGCTAATACCAGGCACACCATCCATCTGATAGGGCAACAGTATCCCGTGCCAATGGACCGACGTTCGTTCACGCAATTTGTTGGTAACGTTAATGACAACCTCATCGCCTTCCCGCCATCTAAGAGTCGGTGCAGGTATGGAACCATTGATGGCCAATCCCGTTCGCAACTTCCCGGTGAAATTTACCGGCAGCTCCTCAATGAGGAGATTAAAAACCGTGCCGCGAAGTTCCTGAGCGCGATTAGATTTAATCTCCGGCTCCGATGCCGAGACGAATTGCCGTCCCGAAGATGTTGAAGCAATTAATCCTCCACCGACTAAACCTTGCACAAATCGACGGCGAGATGAGTTTGTAATCAATGAAGTTGATTGATCATTGCGCCCGAATGGGCGTTTATACTGCATTGTAATTCTCCGGTAATTTCCATTAGATGCATTAGCACCCGATTAAATAATCAAATTAGGAAATGCAGAGTCAGGGTGCCTGAATGAATAGCCGTTAGAGAAAGACTTGCCCAATAATCGCAATGCAACCGGGAGTCACACTTCAGCGGATTCTCCTGAACCTAGACCTAGCTACAGGCACACTTACCCTGTGTTAGGAGATGATGGGGGGTCGATATGGATTTTCTATACGAGAAAGTGAGTTACGATCCAAGGTGAGCGAGAGGCAGTAACGCAGATCAAATTGATTAGAAGTATCTTCTTGAATACCAATAGATGAGCAGTGATTCACGCAGTTCATACATTGTTCATCACAATCCATTGTTTGATGATGATTACTGCTTGGGCCTTGAGCAACACATTCATTTCCATGATGCATACCCTGATGCTCATGCTGGCCAGGGCCACCTTCATGATGACAAGAAGCTTGTGAAGCAACGACTTCGCTTATTCCATGATTTTCAACAGCATTCATACCCAGCGGCGAAAACGCGGCATTCAGCTGGGCTGAAACCATACATAGTAAGGCAAAGATCGCTATTTTTTGTGTCTTCTTCATCTAATAATGATATGCAATTTAAAAGGCCAATAAGGGAGGAATTAGACATTAAAACCGAGATTGATGCAATGCTCCCAAATTATTAGACCGGTCAGCCTGGAGCTTTATTCAGTAGACACAACGATTTAGCGGTTTCAGACCTGCCGATAAATGTATGACATTATTGCTGCCGTATACAATCGGATAAGAAATTTATCATTACAGAGCCAACGACCTTTTCATTGTGCACCTCTTCTTTGGTAGATTGAGGTGTGTTCAAAAACGGGTTAGGTTCCTGTTCTTTTTAATCTGTTTGTTACGTGTCCATTTAGTTGTACTTGTTATTGCTAATTGGTTAGTGACTCCCGGAATTCACTTGTCGACTCCAGCCCGTCCGCATCGCCAGCATTTCTGGCATTAGTTTCTGCTCTATTTACCGCCTGCAACGCAGATTCCGTGTCGCCTGCAGTATGGTGTACTTTCGATAATTCAAGAAATGCTTCCATGGAATTAGGGTAGTACTCTGCGTTAGCACTAAGTATTCGAACTGCTTCACTAACATCCCCTATGCTTAGGTAATACTTACCAGCATCAATAAGACCAATGGGTTTTACGGTATAGCCGTACTCTGCCGACAAATTCTGGTATCGATTTAGCATCATATCCAATCCACCTTTCTCTTCGAATACATCGAATGTTGGGATATCGTTCCAGGGCTTGTCCCAATTGGTAAAGAATTTTCGTAGAGCTATATAATGCCCCAAGGATCGAGTAGTACCATGGGATTCAAATTCTGCTAAATCAGCTTGCCAATTCAGATCGGTAGGAGCCACTCGACGAAGGATTGATTTCATTCTGTCGAATGAGTTGCTTATATTCGCGTTCTCTTGTCCGCCAATATTCATGTACAAAAAATTTGGCAATGAATCTGTTGATTCAAGTGATAGTCTTGCCTCTGAAATAACCAAGTCATCGTCGTGCCAAAGCGCTGGACTTAGTGCTATATGAGCGCCAAATAAGTGGGGACGGTTAAGTATCGAATGCACCGCCAATAGGCCGCTACGTGAGTGCCCACTTAGTATACTCAAGGGCTCAGTCCTGAAATTATCACTTATATAAGGTATTAATTCGAATTCCATAAAATCGAGAAATTGATCTGCTTGTTGCGATGGAGTGTAGTCTCGAGATCTAGCTTCATCGGACGAGTTGGATAGAAATACAATCAGTAGCTCAGGGATTTTATGACGATCTACTAAAGTATTGACCGTGCTAATTGTCTCTTGAAAAACAAACGGCCGGTCTGCATCCAGAATATACAGAACCGGATACAAGTCATTTTGATTTGTCTCATAGCTAATTGGCAAGTGAACGCGAAACTCTCTGGTTTCATTGGGATAGGATGATTGTATTGAGTGTAAAGATAGCGGATTTTGCTCTAATTGATCGTAGGAATGCGGACCATGGGAATACGCAATATTGGTGAAGATAATTCCAATCACTAGCATTTGCAGAAAAGTTACTAGGTGGCGATTTCTCATTCTGGCCTCCATCGGTAGAGGATTAAGTCAACCATTGGCACATTGGTAATGGACTCGCGTACACATAACGCCGTTATTATGCGGCACGGAGCCTCTTAACTTTGATTTCCTCACCGGAATTCATAGCATGCCAAAGGTCATATTGTTGCTGCTGGTTAAGCCAACTCTCTGGAGAGGTGTCGAAAGCCTTCGACAGCCTTATAGCCATTTCAGGACTTATTCCCGCGCGGGCATTCAGAATCGAAGACAAGGTCTTCCGGCTTACACCTAAAGCTGCCGCTGCTTCAGTCACGCTGAGGCCCATAGGCTCCAAACATAGCTCACGTAAAACTTCGCCGGGATGGGGTGGGTTATGCATTTGAATAGACACGGCTAGTGATAGTCCTCGTAATCTACGTCGATGGCATCTGGGCCATCGAATTTGAATGTAACACGCCAGTTACCGCTCACTCGAACGGACCAGCAACCACGACTCTTACCTTTCAATTGATGCAGATATAGTCCAGGGAGATCCATATCTTTGGGGCTTGTTGAGGCATGTAGCCGGCCCAATATCAGCCTAAGTCGGCTTGTGTGGCTGGCCCGGATGCCTGATTTTGTCCCTTTGAGAAAGTAACGCTCAAGCCCTTTATGTTTGAAATTCCGAATCACATTTTAAAATGTAACGTGATACGTTACAGGTGTCAACTATTTGCGCCGCATAACTCACTTGTTATGTGTTGGACTCATTTTAAACATATCACCTCGGTCTCGCCCCATCCAAAACCAATTTAAGGTTACGAAAGTTGCTTTCTCGCAGCAAGGCGAAATAGCAGGGCAGATCCGACAAAAAGGACGACGAAGAATCCATTAAGAGCCACAATCTCGAACACGGAGCTAACAGGGCTATGCTGCTTCCCTATTATTAGCGCGATTATTACGACTAAGATTTGGGTTAGTGCTGTTGCGAACAACGCGACCGCCATTCCGTATGGTTGAAAACGAGAGATGATTGCTCCAATTATTCCGACAGAAACTACGCCGAAATAAACTAAGTCGAAGCGATCACCTTCCTCCCCTATGACTCCTACAGCACCGGTCAGAAAAAGTAGGAAAAATGCCGCCGCAATGGCAAGACTGACAGCGATTTTGTATGACGTTTCGCCTGAATTCGTTGGTTCATTGGATTTACTAAATTCGATCATGGAAATTATCTATATAGTGGTTCTCTATGTTCAGTTCGGCGGAAAAAGGTAGACTCTTCAAAACACATGACGCCCTTGTTATGGGTGTGGCGCGCAGTGCCACGTCCCGTTTTGAACTGATTGTTATGTGCCGGCTTTAGCTTAACTTTTTGTTTCTCAGAAAGACCTTTCTCGATCACTGCACCAATTCCTTAGTATTAGCGAACTATCTAGTTATTACATGCCAGATAACATAAAACCAAGACAAAAAGCCATGCAAAAGCGCCCACAACACTGACTGATTTACGCTCCAAGAAATAGCAATTGCAAGCGCGGTGCCAAAAGTTATTCCATAGCGTGCTGCCTCTGTACCGGACCTAGCCATACTTAGAACTCCTACAAAAAGTCTGTGTAGCGTAAATATAAACTTTCATTATAGATTCTACCTGATTATTTTTGCTTGCTTCGTACTTTCAAACATCAAGGCACATAACGCCCTAATAATAGGAGGTGTCAATTTTTTCGGGGTAAGTTCAGTCCTTTTTGATTTGTTTATAGTCCTTCGAACCTCTAGCGGAGACCATTTAGACCTTGATAATCGTATACTGCAAAGAGGTATGCACCTGGTGATTACGAACATTTGATTTGGAGCATGCGATGCTCATAACAATACTTTCGAACCACCAGGTGTGC
>JAJFKE010000039.1 GCA_021773355.1 Gammaproteobacteria bacterium
CAGGCAATACGGGAGTGTTTAACAAGGCCATGTACCCCAACCATGTCTGGACTTACGATTTTGTAATGGATCAAACCGACGGCAGGCGCCGGTTGAAAAACCTGACGGTAGCCGATGAATTTACTCGGAACGGATTAACCGTTGAATGTGCCCGCTCAATGACAGCAGAATCAGTCAAACAAGTGCGGAGTTTTCTGTTCGCCATCCATGGACATCCTGACTATTTGCGTAGTGATAATGGTCCAGAGTTTGTTGCCAATGAATTACGAAGCTGGCTTGAGGAGCAACACGTCCAAACCCATTACGTTGATCCAGGCAGTCCTTGACAGAATGGGTATAGAGAGAGCTTTAATTCTATCTTTCGTGATGACTGTTTGAATCGATGGGCCTTTGGATCGGTACGAGAAGCAGGAGTGATTATTCGGCAATGGTTGGATAAGTACAATAACTATCGGCCACATGGTTCACTAAACGGCCTTACACCAAACATGTTCCTGAAACAGTGGCGACAGAAACACAAGGATAAAAAAGCCGCTTAACCCAGAAAACCTAACTTTGAGATTGGTACAGAAATATTGGGCTTGCCACGGCTCCTATGACCGGGTAGCCGCCTTTGCGCGACAATGGCGAGAAACGCAACAAGAAGCCAAACGCACCGCCAGCAAGAACACGTTCATTCCCTTACGTTTTTCTGCTGGAGAGACCTTCCAGTTTGACTGGAGTGAGGACTGGGTGGTGATCGGTGGTGTTAACACTAAGCTTCAGGTGGCGCATTTTAAACTAAGCCATAGCCGGGCATTCATGCTACGTGCCTATCTGCTACAAATCCATGAGATGTTATTTGATGCTCATTATGGTTGTCTGTCTGCACTGGGTGGCATTGCGGAACGCGGCATCTACGACAACATGGAAACCGCGGTTGGTAAAGTAGGTCTAGGCAGGTACGAGTTGTCAATAAACGGTTTCAGGCGATGGTGAGCCATTACCTGTTTGAGGCTGAGTTCTGCAATCCAGCTGCAGGCTGGGAGAAAGCTCAGGTTGAAAAGAATGTGCGCGATTCAAGGCACCGATTATGGCATTGCGCTCCAGCTTTTAAGTCATTAAGTGCGTTGAATGCCTGGCTGGAGAAGCGCTGTAGAGAGCTTTGGCATGAGCTTTCCCACCCTGAATACAAACAATACACGGTTGCCGAGTTGTGGGAGGAAGAGCAGTCGCACTTGATGCCGCTGCCTGGTGAATTCGATGGCTTTGTGGAGCATGCCAAACGAGACACCTCGACCTGCTTAATCATCTTTGAGCGAAACCATTTCTATTGAAGTAGGAAAGTCATTTACCGACACGATTTTCGGAGTTTTTAAATTCCTACTAAACGTCCGCAATTCAGTTTCTTAGCAAAATTCCTGATTATCTATTGCTATGTTTTTTATCATTATTGAGTCTGTGAAGGGTTGGGCACAGATCTTAGACCGTTTGCTTGTCGGGTTTTCTTGCCATTTAACATAGTACCGATGAAGCTGTAACGTACAACTGAGTCATAGATGAATAATGCAATCGCAAAGGCGATGACAATGCTAGTTGTAAACTTAATCAATACCGGCCAGTTGGTTCTGGTAATGCTTATTTGAATTACCAATAGCAAAGGCACGTGGATGATATAGATCCAATAAGAAGCATCGGTTATGTAACGCATGTATTTGTTCTCGCGGCTAAGCAACACTTTTCCGAAATAAAGAAAAATAAGTGTCAGGTACACGGACAGATAGGCCTGTAGCAACACGATGACAAATTTTCTCGGGTCAAAGGCGAAGCCAACGTAAGGCTCCAGTATCTCGGGGGGCAAACCGTTGGAGAAGTCAGTGGATGGAATAAGTACTATGTACGCAACGAAAGCAACTATTGAAAAAGATATCAGCTTCCGTAAATGAAGTTTTATCTCATCAAGGTAATTTTTATGATAAAAGAAATGCCATCCGGCAAAAAAGAAAAGGCCATAGTAACTATAGGACCACCATTGTGGCATAAAGCTGTTAGGTGTTGGAAAAGGTGCCTGAACGACGTACATGGTCGGTACCAAAAATAGAGGAATATATAGGAGATGCGAGCTTGATTCAAAAAATGTATTGGCTAATTGAGTTATCTTTTCAGACTTAATATTTTGCAAGGCAGCAGCAATTAAGCAAAAGTAAACTAAATTGTACAAGAACCATAAATGGGTCGTACCCATCGACGGCTGTTCTGCGTTTGGATCGGCAGAGATCTCTGAAATATAAATTAGTAATGGCGACATTTCTTCAACAGTTAGGTAATTGAAGGCAAAAATAAAGTAGCCTGCATAACTGGCGAATATCAGTGGGAAGAATACGAGAAAAGGCACAAGAATACGGTTAGCACGATTTTTTAGAAAACCTTTCACACCTCTTTTCTTTATTAATAGATTGGCGAAAAAGCCTGAAATCAGAAAAAACAGGGCCATACGAAAGAGATGAATGAAGTCAAACAGAATTGTCAAACCAACCGAACTGGACTTGTCAGTCAGATACCAGATGTTCTGTGCTCCAGCGGCATATGGAAGAGCTGCATGGAGGAAAATGCCCAGCAGCATAGCAAAGGCCCTAACGTGATCAAGGTAGTGGATACGATAGTTCAACGGATTTATTGAATTGTTAGCGGAAACGCTAGGCTCTGACTTGCTCATAACTATTACCTCAGGATCGGCATTGGTAATGGTGAATTTCTGACCTTTGACGTCAACAATGGCACAGGTAGGGGAGTTCTAACACTTCTATGAGTACGGGATCAAGTGCGATGTTTTCGCGCCAAAGAGTTTTCTTTCGGAACCCGAGAAAACTCTTTAAAACCGTGATCATCAATTTTAATTTCCCTAACGATCTTAGGCAGCGGAAGACAAATCAATGTCTTGGTTTAGGAGCTAAAAGGAGGGTGGTGTCAAATATTTCTTCGTTGACGGTTAAAAGCAGGCTTTTAAGCGCATTGTTAGTATTTTTGGCAAGCCCAATATTTCTGTACCAACCTCAAAGTTAGGTTTTCTGGGTTAAGCGGCTTTTTTATCCTTGTGTTCCTGTCGCCACTGCTTCAGGAACATGTTTGGTGTAAGGCCGTTTAGTGAACCATGTGGCCGGTAGTTATTGTACTTATCCAACTATTGCCGAATAATTACTCGTGCTTCTCGTACCGAGGCAAAGGCCCATCGATTCAAACAGTCATCACGAAAGATAGAATTAAAGCTCTCTCCATATCCATTCTGCCAAGGACTACCTGGATCAATGTAATGGGTGGGGCTATCCACTTTTACTGAATCAATCGTATGCAATAGTACTAATGTTCATTTCTACGTAAAGAATGCCAACGATATGTGGATACGCCGGGATGTTTATTCGGTGGTATCAATATGGAGTTAGCTGAAAGGAATGGGGCTGTACTGAGTGGGAAAATTAGAGCGATTTCACTTAAGGCTGATAAAAATCTGCAGTGTTCTGGCAAACTGATACTGCTCGAGAAAACACTTTCACTGAAATATTTTTTTAATCTATTAGGCTGATGGTTTTGAGAGATTCGACGATGCAACGGCAGAGTGTATCGCAGTTTGTCTAAATGCGGCTACACTTTCACCTCCCAAGTTGTTTGCGGAAGTTGTTGCCGATCAGATTCAATACTCGCTTTCGTGTCAACAAACGGGGCAAAATAGTAAATATATTATTGCCCTTGCCCGTGACAACATAGACCTTGCCATTTAGGAAGGCATCAAGTCCCTGCTCTGCCACTTCTTCGGCAGGGGTCCCGGCGCCACCTAGATCGACATTGATATTAACCGCCGCAACCGTCCTGAAGTTTGTATCGGTGAAGCCTGGACAGATTGTCATAATTCTTACTCCCTGGTCTGAGTACTCATAACGCAGCGCATCAGAAAAATGCAATATGTAAGCTTTTGAAGCTGCATATACTGCTGCATAGGGTGTTGGAACGAAGGAAGTAATCGATCCAATATTTATGATTCCTCCGCTGCCACGAGAAATCATCTCGGGGATGAAAAGATGACACAGTTCTGTAGGGGTTGTGATATTCAGTCGAATCATTTGATCATAATCTTTACGGTCAAATTCGGTAAAATTCCCCCACCGGCCATAGCCAGCATTATTCACCAGCAGATCCACTTCAAGTCCTGCGTGCATTATTGCTTCATATAAGTATTGCGCGGCACCTGTTTGACTCAAATCGCAGGTAAAAACATCGGCTTTGACTCCTTTCTTCTTAATCGTGGTCGCTATTTTATTAAGCATGTCAGTAGATCGCGCAGTGAGAATTAAGTGAGCGCCTCTTCGAGCTAGCGAATTTGCGATAGCCAAGCCGATTCCAGAGGACGCTCCGGTAACAAGGGCGGTTTTGTTTTTATATGATTGCATTAAGTTCGTCGAACTCTGAGATTGAGGCGTGAAAGAGTGTTGACAAATCAACTCCTTGATTCGACAAATGTTCCATCCGGCGCCATGAATATCACAGCTACTTTCTCTCGATATAAATGGTTACCCGTCGTTAGGTCATCGTGGCGATTAGATTTCGGCGAAATCTGCTTTGAAGGCATGCCTTCCGTAAATGCAAAATAGACTGCAATCAGTGTTCTACGTGTTCATAAATTAGGTCAACAAGATCCGAAATAGTAGCTGCATCAGTCAGATCGCAAAGGGGTATATCAACAGAAAGAGAAGTTAAGGTATCATCAATAATTGCAACGCGATCGATAGAACAGGCTCCTAAATCTACAAAGTGGTCTTTGGCTAAGATCTTACAATTATATATTTCAGAAAGTACATCTTCTGAGTTTCGTAATACAGCATCCAATATCGTCGTTTTGTCCATTTCTACTCCGTTTCTCAGGTTTAAGTTATATTCCATGTAATGTTTACATAGCTATACTCATTCCATACTTTAGCGATAACAGAACAGGTACCCATAAATTAAGTCAGTCTACGTGTTAATCACCTAATGAATATGTCAAAAAAGTCGGTAATGAGGTGCCGACTACCATAGGAAATCATTTGACTGCATAGTTTGGCTCTGCCAATGCTTCAATTTTGGTCTTCAAGACGACAAGATTTCGTAGGCAGTGTAGTGGCAAGCCCAATATTTCTGTACCAATCCCAAAGTTAGGTTTTCTGGGTTAAGCGGCTTTTTTATCCTTGTGTTCCTGTCGTCACTGTTTCAGGAACATGTTTGGTGTAAGGCCGTTTAGTGAACCATGTGGCCGGTAGTTATTGTACTTATCCAACCATTGCTGAATAA
>JAJFKE010000040.1 GCA_021773355.1 Gammaproteobacteria bacterium
ACGTCGCCGCAGTACATCCCTGATACCGCGCGTTTCTTTGGGGTAAATATAGCCTGTGGGTAAAATATCCAGACTGAGTAAATGAGCCAGGAACCGAGCATCGGTAAAATCATTCGTGTACTTGATTCCATTGTATTGCTCTATGGCAGCAGGGTTGGCAAGGTGAACTCGGTGGCCTGCTTCCATCAGGCCATCTACTAACCAATACCAATTGTAAGTTGATTCCACGACACAGCCCTGCAGGCTTTGTTTGTAGGGGCTCAGGGCCTGCACAATGGTAGGTAGATCGTTAGTTAGTCGCTTTTCGTAAACCTGCATACTGTTTTTATCTTGAATAGAAATCACGCTATTGTTTGAATGCAAATCAATTCCGCAATAAAGTGGTGTGGTCATTAGCCTTCTCCAATTTGGGATGGTAGTTAAAATCTTTCAACTCTAGTTTTACCACCGCACTGAGGAGTCGGCTAATGATTATCAGAATATGAGATATCCCCAGAAAATATTGAGCCAACTCAAAAGATTAACTTGTATTGAGCTGTTGTTTTCTGCTCAGCCGTTAGATTTGAACAATGAGCCAGAGACGAGGATTCAGAGGAACAGAGGTGAATTTGAGCAGCTGTCAGAAATGGTGGCGGGGTTTCACTCGGATTGTTGACTGCCGAGGCTACCGAGACACGCAAAAATCTAACAAATAAGCAGGAATTAAAGAAGTTGCGGTCACCTCCAGGGCGACATCCGTTCAGGAATTCATGAAACTGGAAAAGATTTGAGTTTGGGGGATAGCCTTTGTACTTCCTATACACAGATTTGGATGAACCATGTATTCACGCAACGTTCTTATCAGCAGGAGTGACCGGGATTGGTTGAGCGCGCTTGACGAAATCAGTGACAGCTTTTGGGCCGTAAGCTGAAACAAACATGTTAAGTTGGACATCTAGAATTGGCCTCTGTATAAGACAATAGAATCGGCATCGCCGTCGAGACAATCGATAGTTGCTTGCCCGGGCGAAATAGGAGTTGATTACTATGAAGTGGGTTTATCTATTTATTGGCATTATTGTCGGAATTCCTACCGCGTTTTTTGGTACGATCTACGCGGCCAGCGAACTGGGCGGTGAGGTCGTTGTGCTGCATCGCCAGAACGGCGATGGCTCGGTTAGCCGGGTCCGAATCTGGATCGTTGAAGATGATGAGGGCACATGGGTCGAACATGGAGACGCAGATGCGGCGTGGCTCACCGCGCTGGATTCTGTTCCGGTCATTACACTTGAGCGAGCTGGCGAGTCTCGTCAGTATCATGCAATCGCAGAGCCCGATTTACACCAGCGGTATCATGAGCTCCGTCTCAAGAAGTATGGCCTCGCAGATCAGTTGATTGAGCTAATGACCGGAGATGTGGCTGATTGTACGGGTGTCCCTGTTCGTCTCGACGGAACCGAAGTGTCTCCTTAAGCGAAATCAAGGTCAGTGTGGAATTAATCTTGTGTACAAATGGAGACTTAATCCCAAAAGCTTTCTGACCGTATTTATTATTCTGTCTCCATTTTCCTAGTACTGTGAGTATTCAATATGCTCCCATAACTTACTCTGAGCCTGAGCTCTTCCTGAAGTAGACAAAGAATCGGACTACAGATTTGCTTGCCGATTTTTCATACTGAGCTAATGTAAAACTTTATATTCGTATAACCGATCTTGGGTCGACGAATAAAAAAGGTGAATAAAAAATGGGGAAGAGTAAGAAATCTAAGCATTTTGTTTTTCATGGTACTACTGTTGGCGATAGGGAACACAAATATAACGGCACAAGAAGCCTTTTTGAATGGATCAGTGCTTATTCTTCCGGTGATACAGGTGGGAGATCAGTTCTTCTCGGTCAAGCTGACCCTATTGCCCAATTCGAATCCTGCGGCTTTGCAACTAACTGAGGCTTCTGAAGTTCTCTCTCCCAACTTAAATTATGTAAACAACTTTGTTAACGGAACAGCTACAATTCCTGCTCTCTTCTCTGATTTATTTCTAACCGGTTTCACATTTCCTGTCAGACCGAACTGGTGCTATTCTTCTCAAAACCCAATGTGTTACTTTAGATACTTTAGATACTTTAGATACTTTAGATACTTTAGATACTTTAGATACTTTAGATACTTTAGATACTTTAGATACTTTAGATACTTTAGATACTTTAGATACTTTAGAAGTACTGACTTTTGCAGCCTATGAAAATTCCATATCATCTGTTTTTGTTTGTGACGATTATGCTCTCTGCGCCGATTGCTCTGGCTCAGCTCGCAGCAAATCCCGATGTGCTTGAGGGCTCAACAAGTTATACCTATAAATCAATCAATGATATTAATCTACGGCTTCATATATTTGAACCAAGCTCCGGGGAAGTCGCCCAAGCAAAGCCTGCAATCGTATTTTTCTTCGGCGGTGGTTGGCGCCAAGGCTCAGTAACGCAATTTCTGCCCCATTCCCAATATCTTTCGTCACAGGGAATGGTAGCGATTGTTGCAGACTACCGTGTTATGAATCGACACGGTAGCAACGTGCTGGCGGCAATTGCCGACGCTAAATCTGCGATTCGATGGGTACGCAGTCATGCCATGGAATTGAATATTGATCCCGACCGAATAGCAGCCGCTGGAGGATCAGCCGGTGGTCATCTTGCTGTCGCGACTTCCGTAGTCCTCAACTTCGATGAGCCTACGGAAGATAAAAACATCAGTTCCCAGCCAAATGCACTCGTCCTGTTTAATCCAGCGGTCAATACCAAAGAAATCGGTGAACGCAACCCTGAAAGGTTTGGCAATAGGGGCGAGCAAGCTTCTCCGCTGCATCAGCTCCGTGACCGATCTGTACCTACAATCATTTTTCACGGTAAGGCAGACACTACTGTTCCCTTTTCTCACGCGGTCGAATACTGCGAAAAACTTGAGCAGCTCGGTGGTAATTGCACGCTTTTTGGTTACGAGGATGCGGAGCATGGATTCTTCAATAAGGGCCGGTCCAATGATCGCTGGTATACGCCGACGCTTGCCGAAACTCACAAATTTCTAAGCCGATTGGCTTATCTTCAATAGCACTAAAACAACGAGGGGGCAGACTGTAGCTCCGCAGTTTTTTGAATGACAAAGCACTACTGCTCAAATAGATGTGCTACAGTTTGAATCCACGTCTACATAGTCTGGGGCCATTACTGTGAGTTTCGTCGCTTCCTTTCCCAATTATCGATTCCAGAAATGAAACTCACAGGGCATTGATGCTCATTCGATCCTTTGCCAGTGACCTTGCCGAATAAATCAGGTATTGCGCGCATTTCACAGCCCGGAGTGGCCAACGCAGCTGCGAGCAAGAAAGAGATTCCCAGATGGCTAAAAAAGTATCCTAACCAGGCAAGCAGAGCGAGCCCTAGAACATTACTATTTACATCTCCATTAATGACATAACCGCCTAAGGCGATAGCGGCGAAGCAAACTAACGAAGTAACCAGTGGATAGTGATGCCAGTCTTTAGTAAATCCTATATTTATAACGTAGTTGAATATGCAGATTGCAGCCAGGAGCATGAGAGCTAAGTTAGGAAGATATTGAATCGGCCTTTCTATAAAATCGGGAGCAATATTAGTCAGATCCCAGAGCGCATGCATGCACAACAACCCCAGAGAGAGTCTTACAATCCGACCTATTGGCCCTGGTTTGATAAGCGCACCTTGTTCTAGCAGTTTCAATGACATTTAATGTCCTCATACGAAACAAATTTAGGCAACGCAATTTCCTTCCTCAACAGGAGGGCAAGAAACCGAGCCGTAGGAACAATATACGCAACAATCCCCTTGCCGAGGCTTAAGAACCTCATTGCAGTTTGAGCAAATATAGAAAAACTGACAAAAATCCGTTGGCATTATCTCGGTCTGCCTGTAATCACAATTCGGGCATGTAATGGTCGATTTCAAGTTTACTTCCGACACAGCTTTTCCTGTTGCAGATTCTTAGGTTGACCAATAATCGGGGCAATGCAGCAAGAATATCCGGCGCTGGCACCAACAAAACTTACAACAGCCCGCCGTGTACTTCTGTATCGAATTAGCCCGTTTATGCCGCCCCTGACATCTGTTTCAAACATGAATTTTCCTTGCAAATTCCAGCTCAGAGAATTATTCTACTTCCTGTAGTTACTACAGGATCAAGGAAATAGTGAAGAAGGTGAAAACATGAAGCCATATTCCATTGGAGAATTATCAAGTAAGACTGGTGTAAATATTGAGACCATCCGCTATTACGAGCGCGAGGCTATCTTGCCAAAGGCCACTCGAAGCTCAAATGACAGAAGAGTTTATGACGACGAAGATGTTAAACGCTTGCACTTCATCCACAAATGCAGAAATCTTGGGTTCTCGCTGAAAGAAATTATTAGTCTTATGAGCTTGGTAGATGCAGGAAACTATACTTGTAAACAGGTGCATGAACTGATTTTACTGCATGCAAAAGATGTGAGCGAAAAAATAAGCGACTTAAGAAGAATGGAACATGTGTTGTTTGAAATGGCCGATCAGTGTAGCCAGGGCAATGTGGCCGAGTGCCCTATTATCGATAGCTTATTCGACAATCAATTGCTTGAGACGCTGAGTTAATTCTTCAGGTTTAACAAATCCAACCGATCTGTAAATCTCTTCCCCTTTTGAATTGACGACTAACAATGTAGGCATGCCCACCACTTTAAAAAAACTGGTGGCCAGCTCATATTCATCGGTATCCACTTTCAAAACAACATAGGACTCTAGAGCCTGTTGAACAACAGATTCATTAAGCGTGCTTTCCTCCAACACCTTACAAGCAGCACACCACTCAGCATAAAAGTCGATGAAAATATGCCTGCCACTGTCTATACCTTCAGTGAGCGCAGACGCAATCGGTTCTGGAACACTGGCGCTCTGACTTTGTTCGGACTCGGCAGCGTCAGGCTCATTAATACCCGGGCGATACCCAAGCTCAAGAATCGCTGCATACATATCGTCTAGGGAAACCAGATCTGTTTCATATTCGATAGTAAATGCGTCTCGCTCGAGATTGACGTCAATGTTTTCCTTTTTAATACCAGGCAACTCTGACAGAGCTGCTACCACACTATCGGGTCAGCTCATTCAAGTGACGCCGCCGCTACTTTTCATCATGCCTTCAACGAAAAGAGTGACCTGAGACAACTCTGCCTCAACTGCGGCTGCTTTCACTGATAGAGACAGCATGAAAATCATACTCAATAGAGAGAGGGCGCTTATCAAGCTAGTCTTTAGCTCATTCATTGAATTTATAGGCTCCACTGAATTATGAGGACATATAGAGGTTTGGTAGTGTAGAACCTGAACCTACTACAGGAGCAAGTGATTTCCCGTTCAACTATCTGTAATATAAATGTGCTCACAGTAAAAGATTCAGTGAATTTGCAAACAAACACTCAGTAAATCCGTAGCACACTTCGCTATTACAGTTCTAACTCATTGATTCAATGAGAGAATCGGTCAGGCAGTCTACTTAAAACTCTTCGCGGCAGTTCGAAAAAACTTTCTTCTATCAGCTTTGGGAATAGCTGAATCGCTCTAGTGCTTCTAACCGCATCGATCCCTGGACACCATCATTTATTGGGTCCGTACCGGAGACATAGGTAACGGTTATTCTGCGGAAATACGTCAATCTAAAGCAATATTATGCTGCCTCAATTCACTACCACTGCGGCGGGCTAAATGGGCTGTAGTATTTCTCAACTATTTCATATAGCTGCCCCGATTGCGTTAGCGCTCGAATACGTTGATTTACAAAGTTTCGAAACGAATCGGGTTGATGGGGGCTAAAAATCAGATGAGCATCATTTGTTGGTACAATCTTCATTGCGTTGTGAAATTCAACATCGGCTAGTGAAAGCCCTGCCGATTCGAGGTTGTAAATCATGCGCGCCTGCCAACCAATCACAACATCTCCGCGCCGATGCCGAAGCATTTCTAGTGCGCCGGAGGGACTGAATGCTCTAACAACACGTACGTTGCTGTCGATATCTCCATCAAGGATTGATTCAAGATGGCGATCGAGACCGGGATATTGGAAATTCTCAATTAGAATTAGGGTTCGATCATTGAAATCTTCGTACTCCTGAATTTTGAAGTTATTATCTCTGAGGGTTACTGCAACATGATTAAACGGAAAGATTGGCTGCTCTGACAGTTCGAATCGTGCTGCGGTGTCAGAGCTGTCAGGAAAACCGTGAAGTATCCAGTCGTCTCTTTCATCTAATTCGGTATTCATACGTTGCCAAGGCAGGACCAGGGGATCGATTATATAATTTGAGTCTTGATAGATTAGTTTAACAATCTCCGTCAAGATGCCTCCCGCCATAGGGTCGCCAGCACTTACGATCATGATGGGCTCAACAGTTTCTGCGAGTATCATGTAGGTGACGTGCTCAACAGAGAAGGAATTTGTTGGCGAAGGTTCTGCAGCCTGCCCCGGGTAATTGACAATCAAAATCAGAGTAAGCAGCAGCGATTGCCGGCAAGAGTTGATAAGATTTTTATTTTGGTAGCTCAGTCGGTTTCCCACGGAGTTGTCCTCAGAACATAGCCTATATTCCTTACCGTCCGAATCAATTCAGGTTTGGACGGATCCTGCTCAAGCTTTTTGCGTAGCCTGGTAATTCTAACGTCTATGCTGCGATCAAATGGATTCCAGTCGCGGTGTGACGATCTTTCAAGTAACTCATCACGTGACACAGCTGTATTTGCTTTCTCAACTAGAATGGTCAAGATATCCAGGTCACCTGCGGATAATTCTGGAAAGAAACCATCGAGCCCCTGCAGCGTCCGCTTTGATGTGTCGAATAACCAGTTGCCGAAACATACATTGTTTGGATTGACTCCAGAGTCTTCTTCTCCTTCTGGCCACATTCGACGCAGTACGCTGTGTATTCTGGCCAGCAATTCACGGGAATTGAACGGTTTGATTACATAGTCATCGGCGCCGCTCTCAAGTCCAAGCACGCGATCTTCAGGGTCGCCATGCCCGGTTAACATGATTATTCCGCAAGTGTATTTTGCTTTGATCTGACTCGCTAATTGAATACCGTCTATGCCTGGCAATCCGACATCGAGCAAGACTAAGTCTGCTCGATCAGATTGCATCACCTGTTTCATCTCATCGCCGTTTGCGGCTAGGGAAACTCTAAATCGGCGAAGTTCCAAATACTCACAAACCGAGTCACGCATCTCGGGATCATCATCAACCACCAGAATGTGCTTGCCGTCAAACGCCACTATTATCCGCCTCGAGAATATGTACATTCGTGATGGAGGTGGGTGAAAGTATGACCTGTTCGATTGCTTCAAAAAGCTCATCCATTTCAAAAGGCTTGTTCAAATAGATCTTTTTCTGTTCGGTAAAAAATTTGACCAGTTTCGGATCAAGCGAATCGCCAGTAATGAACACAAACTTCTGTGCCAGCCCTATGTCTATATCCAGGGCCATCCAATACAATTCCCGGCCATCTATGCCAGGCATGTGAATGTCAGCCAATATAATGTCGAATGATTCGGTACGAAGCAAATTAAGGGCTTCTAATGCGCTGTGTGTAATAACAGCAGAGTGTCCATGATTGGTCAATGCTTCTTCAACGCTCTTAGCAAGCTCCTCTTCGTCATCTACTATCAACATATTTAGTGAGGCCATGAATTTTCCTGGATGGGCATGGCCAGCGACTATGTCGGCTGTTTTTGTCGTTCCTGTCAGAGTTATCATGACTTCAGTCCCGTGGGGTTCGACACCAGCTATGCCTATAGTTCCATTGTGACCTTCAACCACAGTCTTAGAAAAAGAGAGTCCCAGGCCAGTACCATGACCCTCTGTTTTTGTCGTAAAGAAATGATTAAATACCTTGGCTTGAATCGATTCCGGAATACCTGGCCCATTGTCCGAAATAGTGATTACAACTTCCTGCTTGATCTCGTCACTTGAGGCGCGAATAGTAATTTCCTTAGTACCGGTACACGCTACCAGTGCCTGTTGTGCATTGATCAGGACGTTAATAAATACCTGCATTAACTGAGCGCTGTCACCCCAGATGCGCATGAGTCCGGGTTGAACCTCTGTGTTCACTACGATATTACTTTTTGCAAGTTGATAGCTAAGCATGTCCACTGACTCACGAATCAATCTCCGGCCGTCAAGAACTGTTTTTTCGACCTTGCGTTGACGAGTCAGTGTGAGGAACTTGCGCACAATGCCTGCGCTTCTCTTAGCCGGCTTTAATATTTTCTCGGCGCGATCGCGAGTTTTCTGATCTGTGGCTGTCTCGGCCAGTAATTCGGCTTGTGTTATTACAACCGCTAGAGGGTTATTTAGTTCGTGTGCGACCTCCGCTAGCATTGATCCTAGCGCGGCTAGTTTCTCGCGGTGCACCAGGTCATTTTGTTGATCGCCAATGCGATGCAGCAGGTCGTTAGTTCGAGATACCACCAGGCCTAACTCATTATGTTGATCGCTAGCTGAAAGGTTTATCTCGGCCAGGTTCGACCCTTGTGGATCTATAGTTTCCAACTGTTCTGCGACATTTTGAATTGGTTTAGTAATGGTTCGGTAAAAAATAAAGGCGAGCGCAGCCGCCAAGATAAGAAATTCAACAATCAAATGAACAATACGAGATTGAACATCATCTATAAAAGAACGGCCTATGGATGTGGAATTGGCATAGATTTGGAACTGACCGACATGGACAGGCTCATTGTTGTAACTGCTTCTGCCACCAGTAGTAAATATCGAACTATCCACTGAAAGTTGCCGCTCAAATGCGGTCACATCGGAGAATAACCGATTGGCAAGAGACCCCTTCGGCGTTGCTTCAATGGATTGGCCACCTCGTGCTAGCATCAGGCCCAGGTCGGTTGTTATGACCACTTCGCGCAATTCATCGTACTGCATAAGTCCATCGACAACACTTTCTGCTTGAAGTTTGTCAACATGATAGGCAGCGCGCGCCGCTGTATCGGAGAAGGAATCGATTAGCGCGTTACCAAACGATTGTAGCCGATCACGCTCACTATAATAGGAAGTCAAGATCTCGTAGCCGGCAACCGCGATGGCAACGAGTGCTGCCACTACAATTGTGTATATGGTTTGTTTTACCCAGAGGCTGCCGGTTATAAGTCTAGTCAATTGAGCTCACTAGTCGCGATAGTGTGAAAATCTTCCATCGGGCTCTGTTTTTCTCTATTTTATGACGCATTTGTAACCTTGTGAGAAAGAAGTATCGCACAAAGAAACCGCTAATGAAGATATGCTTACAATATTAACAATTCTTACAATTGCGAAATAAAAAGCTGATCTCCACTGACTTTCCGCGATATCGTAATCCATTGAAAAATAAAGACTAAAAATCACAATATCGAAATCGAATCTATGCTGCTTGCGCTTTTATTCCAGGGCCTTAACATTGTTTGCAAATCCCTTCGCTACTGAAACCAAGCTTACAAAAACTCATGCTAAAACTGTAGGCGCTGGTTAAAGACTATGCCGGCAGATCAAATTGATCGCTAGAAATAAAAATAGTCAATTTAGGAGATTAACCATGCAAACTGCTTTTAAAACTTTAGGTGCTATGACAGTGATCGTGCTGTTTGTTGTCCTATTCATACCGCCTGCTGAGGAAATCAATGCACAAAGTGCCGGAATGTATGAAGCTCAATTCACCAGTGACGGAGAAATGATTCGTCCATCAGGCTGGCGTGAGTGGATATTTGTAGGCAGTCCGGTGACGCCGAATTCACTAAATGCTGGCGCAGCTCCCTTTCCCGAATTTCACTCTGTCTACATAGACCCAGAAAGCTGGGTGCACTGGAAGAGAACCGGCGAATTCCGAGAGGGCACCATGTTCGCTAAGGAACTAACTACAATTGGCGACACCGTTGCTACAAGTGGTATTGGCTTCTTCAATGGTGAATTGCAAGGGTTTGAAATTGCCCACAAAGACAGCAGTCGCTATTCGGCGGAGACAGACGGCTGGGCTTACTACTCCTTCGGACATACACCGGAGCCCTATGCAAATTCTACTGCGCCGATGCCAACCGCGGCATGCGCGGCCTGTCATACGGCTTCCGCGGCCGATGATATGGTATTCACCCAGTACTATCCGATTATTCGTGTCGCCAAAGCTGCTGGCGACGCTGCTGCCGGTGTTGGCGGTAAGTGACTGGCGCGAAACTTAATCGAATGTTGCCAGGGATGGCACAGCGGGAGATAAATAAAATGAAAATTCGGATTCTAGCCGGCCTTCTAGTTCTAGTGCTGGTTACCAGTTGTACGGGCCCTTCTCAAGGACCTATTAAATCTGGCTATGATGAGTTGGTGGATGCTGCTGGGAATATTAGCCTACCCGACAATTTTCAGCGTAACTGGACATTTCTTGGAACCTGGGCAATTGACAGTACAGAAGCTCAGCAGAATGGTGTGGCGGGGTTTCACAACGTCTACACACAACCTGGAGTCGTGGACTATTTTCAGGACAATGACCGTTTTCCAGATGGTGCCGTTCTCATTAAGGAACTTTTGAGCACTACCACAGCCTCGATGACTACAGGAACCGTAAGTAGGGCTGCCGGAATTGATGGTTGGTTCGTGATGGTGAAGGATACTGAACAACGCTTCAGCGGAAACCCGCTTTGGGGTGATGGTTGGGGTTGGGCATTGTTCAACGCGGATCAGCCAACAAGTACCGTAACTCAGGACTACAAGGCAGATTGTCTAGGCTGCCATATTCCAGCAAGAGATGATGATTGGGTTTATCTGTCTGGCTATCCCATGCTCATCGATCAAGGGCAGCCGAGTGAATAAATTTATCAGTAGAGGTTGAAGTGGTACGCGCTCCCGAAATCGATCGCCCAGATGTTGAGTGGCTCAACACATCAAGCCCATTGAGCCTGGAAGCTCTGCGGGGTCGCTTGGTGTTATTGGATTTCTGGACTTCCGGTTGCATCAATTGCTTACATATCGTCCCTTTACTCCACAAGCTGGAACAGGAGTTTACTGACAAATTAATTATTATTGGTGTTCATAGTCCAAAATTCACTCGCGAGCGTGACCTTGTTCAGTTAAAGGAAACGGCAAAACGTTATCACATCTATCACCCGATTATTCAGGACCCGGATCGTCGACTCTGGGACGAATATACGATTCGGGCCTGGCCTACCGTTGTGCTGATACTGGTTACGGGCTTCACTTTATCAAAGAGTCAAAAACAAGGAAATTTGACCATACAATCAATTCAACTGTCTGGATTCTCTGTGTATTCCGCTGTCAAAACCGGCTGGTTTAGCTTGTACTCCCAATCATCGCTTGATGGTAGTAGACACAAACAATCAACGAATAATCGAATACAACTTCGAAGCGAAAGAATCTGTGACTTGGAGTAGTGGCATCAATCGCGAGAAGGTTAGCGATCTCTCGGGAGTGAATTAGTTGAATATAAAAACTGGGACAGTGATTGTTCTGCTACTGATTGCGTTGATCGGAGCGGGGATCTATTCCTTTTTTTGGACGTTTAATCGATTGCAGCCTGAGTCTTCACCAGTTGCCCGGGGCGCGAACTATGCTGCAATCAAGGCTTGCACGGAATGTCATGGCGATCCAGACAATCCAATGGCGGACGCTAATAGCTCTTCTTGTTCGAATACCAATGGTAAGGACTGGCATCCAGATTATGCCCTAAAGTGCACTGACCTTATGGCTTATTTTGAGGCGGTTCGACTACGCAGGACATTCGATGAACGGTCTCGGCTGAACCCGGAAAATCCCTTGCTAGCAGGAGAAGGGTTGGCCCGTGAGTACCATTGTTTTCAATGTCACGGACAATTAGGGCAAGGCGGCTTTGCCAATCCCGGCTCTCTTAAAGGTTATATACCCGGATATTTTGGTGAGGACTTTTCTCTTCTCACCAATAATGGAGATCCTGAATCCGTGCGAGAGTGGATCATGCACGGCACTAATTCTGAGCTGGTGAAAGCACCGATTACCGGCAGCATTGCTAAATTCTTTTTCGAGAAGCAAGAAGTGAGCATGCCGAGATTTAGATCCTTGGCTACTGAAAAAATAGAAACTCTTGTCGCTTTTGTAATCGCACTCAATCGACTCGGACCAATGAGCGCGCAATCCGTGCGCGACTATGAAACGCAATCCTTGAGCGGCACTAATCTGGATTATAGGATTTTAAACTCGCGGTAGGGCTCAACCCATTTGCAGGCATCAATGGACAATGTCGTTCCGTAAACGTAATGAAAAGTTGGAGTAGAGAAATATGAAAATAGCAATTTCAATTATATTCGTCACCCTTTGTACGACTGCGATAGCCGCGTCGATGAATGTTGGCTATCCAGTAAATTATCGATCATGGCAGCATCTTAAGTCCATGGCCATTCAGCCCGGTCATCCATTGGAGAGTCCTTTTGGCGGAATACACCACATCTATGCTAATCCGCTGGCAATGAGAGGATTGAATACTGATGACTTTGCTGATGGCGCCGTATTTGTATTTGATCTTCTCGACTACATCGAGAGCGAAAATCTAATTGTCGAGGGAGAGCGCAAACGAATTGATGTGATGCAGTTCGATAGAGAGAGCTTTGCCGATACCGGTGGTTGGGGGTTCGAAACATTTGTCGGAAATAGTAAGACGGAACGCCTAGAGCAAGATGTGGCGACGACATGTTTCAGCTGTCATGAGTCAGTTGCGTCATCGAGTTATGTCTTTAGCCAATTTCGACCATGACAAGATATTTAATAACTCAGCCAGTGAACAATCCACAAGTAAAAGTTTTGTGAGCACATCAGGGTCAGGTCTCCATGTGCAACTCCAAGTGTAATCGTTGTTCAATAGCAGCACATCTGTTCAATTGGAGACCTGACCCTGCAATAGACACATCTGTTCAATTGGAGACCTGACCCTGCAATAGACATTGTTCAATAGCAGCACATCTGTTCAATTGGAGACCTGACCCTGCAATAGACAGATCAGAGGTGTCGACTTGGTGTTGGGTGCCCGATTGTCTTTGGCAATGGTTATGCCTTGAATGATGCAGCCTTTCCAATCGGTCCAAATCGTCGCTCCTTTTTTTGGGGGTTGGGAAGGTTCATCTTCTCTTATAGATCTGGATGCACGGCTCTCAATCGCCTACGCCATGAACAAGATGGAACCTGCCCTTGTTGGTAATCCCCGTGCCGCTGGAATCCTCATGGCTACTTACGCCCCAATAGCGCAGTGAGGAGCCAGCGCCATTGATTAGCCTTCACACTGTGATCAACCTGAATCCTTAACAAATAGGATTAGAGTAAAAATACAATAATTTTGGACACACTCAATTGATGAATCTATAGTACACTTTGATCTAGAAGTTTTAACTCATTGATTCAATTAAGGAATTGGTCACCCTGCCTGCTGAAAATCCTTCGCGGTGGCTCGATAAAATCCTTTCTTCTTTCGTTTAATATGACTAACGAATAGTTTTGGTGACTTTCTGAATATCGAATCCCACAGGGCAACATTTTCTACAATTCAACACAGCAAAAAAAAATTCGTCTCATTCTATTTAGCCGGGCCTCACGACAAATTAATTGCCGAGGACATTCTTTGCTTGTTTGTCAGCTCCCTTTATAGCCTTTTCCCTTTCAGAGTCAGGACAGCTTTCTTCTTGGTTTGCTTATCCCCTTTCTTAGCTTTTCTCATGATAGGCATTCCTAACAATGGTGCGATGGGTTCGTAATTTACCTAGTCAAATTTTGCCCTGCGGAAGGAGCGATGCTTACAGGGCGAATAAACCTGGTTGGTTATTTTCAGCAATCGGATGTTGTAAATTTTTCCCTATAGCTGGTTGCAATAATACGTTTTGTTTTATTTGTGTGGATGACGTTCGGAGATCGTAATGCACTTTGACAATCTCGCTCCCTTTACTATTTAAATAAGACTCCACATCGATATTATGAGGTTTGTCTCCCCAATCTTCCCCGACAACAAAAATATCCACATCCAGCGCCTCACAACCGGACACATATTCAAGTTCAAAGTACGGTCTTACTATATCGACACAGCGTAAAGCCTTTAGCATTTGCATTCTTTGATCTAGTGGAATAACAGGCCTATTCGGTTTATAAGAATTTACTACCTGGTCAGAGGCAACACCAACTGCCACGACACTACCTAAGCTCCGACAATGTTCCAGCAATGCAAGATGCCCAACGTGCAACATATCAAAAGTGCCTACTGTATATACAACCATGTGCTTTTTAGCTCCTGAATTTATGCGATTTTTAGTTAACGTGCTATACCACTATTTTTGTCTTTCTATAAAAGTCTCCATGCGTAAATACCGGTTATGCTAAAGGTGTAGATCGCGAGAACATAAACGCTAGTTGGATTTCCAGAAAATTTGGGGGTCTTTATTTGCGCCACATTCAATGCAGCTAGCAGTATGCAGACAGCATAGAGAATGAAAGAAAAAGCCGTCTCACTAAAAATACTATCAAAGAGAAATAGAAAAACGAGAACTATACTGTTGTTATCGAGAGCCAGTCCCGTGTATTTGGAATCTGAAGAAAGACCGAATGTACTGAAATAACTTAATCGTATTGCGCTAGCTGCAAGAACAGTAAAAGCGCCCACAAGGAATATCGGTTCAAATTTTCCGTAGCTCAGCAGAAGAACGGCTGGTGTAACTCCGTAGCTTACGATGTCTATTACCACGTCAAGCTGGCCACCAAAAATCCGATCGTTACCAGTTCGTCCTGTCATCCTTCGTGCAATAAGCCCATCTGCCCAGTCGAATGCAACAGCCCAAATCATTCCTATCATTGCGCCGTAGTAAACGCCCAGAATGCTGAGGTAAATGGCTGATACCGTGCAGGCCAGCCCTGCCAGCGAACATAGGTTAGGAATGTCTTTTACATAAGAAAGAATGCTGGGCTGTAGGTCTTCTTGTTCTATCTTTTCTGGTGTCATAAATATCCAAAACAATACGCACAAAAACCGAATCGATATTCATCAACATCGACTTGGCAGCTGGAAATAAGCATCTAGCTCGACTCTAGATGCAGGTTTGCTATAAATGAAAAATCAATACCAAGCTATTCAATAACAACGAGTAAGCGCGCATCGATTGTCAGAATTATCAATGCGCGAGGCATCAAGTACTACTTCTTTGCGGCAACTACCGGTGGCAGCTGTAGAAACGATAAGTACAGGAGAAAGGCCCCCATCTGCTCTAAGCGATGGGACGCAATATGGAGGATTAAGACTGGTGCGCCAGTAGGCTCGATATGCGAGGGGACTAGTACGGACTATACGCCTTATTGTGATGCGCGAACAGAACTAGTTCCAAATTACACAGACTAAAATCGTCAAATATAGGTAACAGCAGAACTTGAAGGGCCAGCGTAATTTGATCGAGATTTACACAAAATCCATAGCACACTTCAATTTTGCACTCTTAACTCGTTGATACAATTAGCGAAGCGGTCACGCTGTCTACTGAAAATCTTCGTATCGGTGGTTCGAAGAATCCCTGGTTTTGCCACATTTTCGAAAACCGATTGGCTGCCGTGCGTCTATAGATATCGATCCTTTGGGCACCACATCTCAATTAGTATCTCGAAACTACCGCTTTTTTCTCTGACCCGGCTTATTACGTTGGCAAGACCATTACAACGAAAACTCAATTCCTTGAGCGAGCGGTAATTCTCTTGAGTAGTTCACTGTAGAAGTACTCCGCCGCATATACCCTTTCCACGCGTCAGAGCCGGACTCACGCCCACCACCGGTCTCTTTCTCACCGCCGAATGCACCGCCAATTTCAGCTCCACTGGTGCCAATATTCACGTTCGCGATGCCGCAATCACTACCGGTGCTTGATAGAAATAACTCGGCCTCTCTTACATCATTGGTAAATATCGCAGAAGACAAGCCCTGCGGCACGTCGTTGTGCAAGCGGATTGCCTCGTCAAAATCTGTATACCTGTATACATACAGAATTGGCGCGAACGTCTCCTGCTGCTCTGTCTGTTCCACGCTGTCCATTTCCACCAACGCTGGTCGGACATAACAGGCATCAGGAAATTTATCAGCCAACACACGCTCTCCACCTGTCACTTTTCCTTTGGCTATTTTCAATGCCTGCTGCATGGTGTCCAGCGCAGCGTTGTCGATTAAGGGCCCGACCAGTGTATCAGCCTGCATAGGGTGACCGATGCGTATTCCCTGGTAAGCCTTCTTCAACGCATCTAGTAAACTGCCATACACTTCGTCGTGCACCAGTATTCGCCGAGTTGAAGTACAGCGCTGCCCAGCGCTGCCCACGGCGCCAAAAACAATGGCGCGCAGCGCCAGTTCCAGGTCGGCAGACGGACAAACAATGATCGCGTTATTGCCCCCCAGTTCCAGAATGCTGCGCCCAAAACGACCCGCTACCACGGGCCCGACCTTGCGCC
This sequence comes from Gammaproteobacteria bacterium, assembly GCA_021773355.1. Taxonomy (GTDB): domain Bacteria; phylum Pseudomonadota; class Gammaproteobacteria; order Pseudomonadales; family Pseudohongiellaceae; genus UBA9145. Next base: position 16,503 of record JAJFKE010000040.1, read on the forward strand.
CCATGGCTGTACTGCCGGTAGCGCTGATCACTGGCACCCGGCTATCAGCAACCAGCTGGGCTCCAACATCCACGCCGCCTACGAGTAGTTGAAACAGGTCCGCAGGCACATTCCCAGCTTCAGCTGCCGCTTCATCAAATAGTCTCTTGCAGGCGAGAGCGGTTAGCGGAGTTTTTTCGGACGGCTTCCAAATTACACTATTGCCACATACCAATGCCAGAGCTGCATTCCAGCACCAAACTGCCACTGGAAAATTAAAGGCCGAAATCACTCCAACAGAACCCATCGGGTGCCAGGTTTCACTCATACGATGACCAGGTCGTTCCGAAGCTATAGTCAGACCATATAACTGACGCGACAGACCAACCGCAAAATCACAGATATCGATCATCTCTTGCACTTCTCCCAGACCTTCCTGATAAATTTTTCCGCACTCCCAGGTGACCAGTGCTCCCAGGGCTGGTTTGCGCTGGCGTAACTTATTGCCGAGAATGCGTACCAGATCACCACGCACCGGCGCTGGACACACTCGCCAGTGCTTAAAAGCCTGCTGTGAATTAACAATCACTCTGTCGACCTGTTGTGACGAAGTACTGGTCAGACGCCCCAATTCAGATCCGTCCACGGGAGATTTTACGACCAGGTCACCTGCACTGAGCTCAGCGGGATCTATGCCCAGGTCGAGAAGAATATCTTTGATGTCAGTAGTCTGATTTTCGTATTTAGTTTCAGTCATGCCGAATCCTGTTTCCTTTGTGTTCGTATATAGAGTGCTATTTACCCAGAACCACCAATTAGGCTGCTTCATCCCGACTTGATTGTTGCAGGCTATAGTACTGACCAAATCGATTAGCGATGAAGTCGTCGAATAGAATGTCTTCCTGACGAACAAACCCTTGCTGAGGAAGCTTCCCTTCAGCCAGCAAATCCAGCACGGCGCAAATACCCGCTGCGGTGGTGATCTGAATTGCGCTCCAGTGCCTGCCGTTTATGATGCGACTGTAGATTTTGTTGGCATAACTTTCCTGCACCAACTGCTCATTTTTATAGCCACTGACGTTAACGAAAACCAACACCACGTCTTGTCGGGTGAGCGGCAATGCCGTTTCAAAAATCTCCTTGAGCAAGGGTCTACGGTCCTTGAGCCCAAGATCCTGCAATAGCAGCTTCATTATGTTTCGGTGCCCGGGATAACGCACGGTACGATAATTGAGGTTGTCTACTCTCCCAGCCAGGGTTTCACACAGGGTACCTAGCCCGCCTGAGGTATTGAATGCTTCGTAATCGACCCCGTCGAGAGAAAAGGATTCAAGTTCCTCCAGTGGCAGTACCTGAGTGAGCTCACCGTTTACGATCGCTTCGCAGGCATTACAGTACTCGTTGATCAAGCCATCGGTTGACCATGTCAGGTTATATTTGAGCCCGTTGGAAGGATATTTTGGCAGGGCGCCGACGCGCATGTGGACGTTCTGCAGGCGGTCGAATTGGCGCGTCAATTCATACGCGGCAATAGTGATGAATCCTGGTGCCAAACCACATTGAGGTATCAGCGCACTGCGAGCCGCACCGGCCAGAGATTTCACCAGACGAGTGCAGGCCACGTCCTCGGTAAGATCGAGATAGTGGACACCGGTCGCCACAGCCGCTTCGGCCACATAACGGGTGATATCAAAGGGGCAGGCGCTGAGGGCGGCAAACTTGCCTTGCATCGCAGCCTGCAATGCCGCTTCGTCAGTAACATCTAACAGCAAGGGTTTAACTGCGGCGTATTGCGGCAGACCATCAAGATTACTCTGATCCAGATCGGCAACATGTACTTCGTAGTCGCCCGAGGATGCGAGCAACTCGCTAATAATGACGCCAATCTTACCCGCGCCCAGTAGCAGTATCTTTTTCATCGAACACTCCAGTCTAGTCCTTTGTATAGAGTGTAGGATGGTTACTTGCCAAAATGAACAATATAACCTATCGTAATTGGCTAAACTTCTTAGCATGTAGACGAAAAAGGCGTCATTATGTCTAATATTCTAGATGACAAAGACAAAGCATTAATCGCCATGCTAAGCGCCAATAGCCGCGAATCCACCGCAGAATTGGCGCGCAAGCTTGGCCTCTCTCGCTCTACGGTTAAAGGCCGTATCGAGCGATTGGAAAAGCATGGTGTTATTACGGGGTACACGATTCGATATAGCGAGGCTTTTGCTACCAGTCAAATTAGGGCGCAGGTAATGATCAGTTATGCTCCCAAACAGTCCAGCCAGATTGTGCGGAACCTGCGCCTGTTGCCGACGATTAAGGCGGTATACGCCGTTAACGGTATCTACGATATGATCGCGCTGGTCAGTGCCGACTCTACGGGTGATCTCGACCAGACACTGGATCAGATCGGTGAGATTGAGGGGATAGAGAAAACCGTGTCGTCAATTGTTCTGTCAACAAAATTTGAGCGCTAACTGACAATTGGCTATAGAGTATTTTCGATTCTCACCCCCTCAAGATAAGAAAGAGGGGGCGTAGTGGACCTGCGCCAGCTTAGCGGATACTTCGATTCAGCGACAATGTCGCAAAATGATAAAGAAGAGAAGTCCTTATAAAACCTACACGAGGGAATTTAAATTCGAAGCAGTTCGCTTGATGAGAGGGCTGATAAGCCCGCCAGCGAGATCGCGATGGCGCTGGGTATTCAGCGCAATCAGTTTTGGCCTCAATAGTGCTTTCCGACATTTTCATGTGCAGTTTCGTTACCCGCGCTGGTTGTCGAAATGGATATAAAGCCCGGCAATACATCACACCCATCACAACTATCTGAAAAAACACTGGGATACCAACATGTCGACTGTCACAACTATCTTGTAATCGGATGTTTGACACTTGTATATTCCGGAGAAAGCTGAATACACACCCTTGGGAATCGGGCCTCAGACGCAGGACGAGTATCGATCATTCTAGTAAAATACCACTGGCCCTTTTCGTGACTGGTACAAGATTCTGAGAAGGGGAGACTCATCTCAGGCTGGGGCGCTTTCCAAGCAGCAGGACGAAGTAAGCAATCAGATCTGATCAGCGCCCCGCTGCCTGGTCTCCCATTGTGGGTCTGTGTAAAACGGCGCATTGATGGGTTCCAGCATTTCCCCGCCCTTGATCAGGTCGGCCGCCCTCTCCGCCAGCATCATAGTAGGCGCGTTGATGTTGCCGTTGGTGATGCTGGGGAAAATCGAAGCATCCACCACTCTCAAATTGGCTATGCCCCTTACCTTTAATTCAGGATCGACCACCGCGGCACCATCCGTTCCCATCTTACAGCTGCCACAGGGGTGATAAGCACTGTCTACCGACTTTGCGATGAAATCGTCGATCTGCTCATCGCTTTCGATATCATCAGTCGGGGCTATCACCTCATCGCGATAGGCATCCATCGCCGGCTGGCTCATGATCTCCCGGGTCAAGCGCAGGGCATCTCTAAAACCCTGCTTATCAGCTTCTGTCTGCAAATAGTTAAACTGTATCTTTGGTGCATTCTTGATATCACCATCGGCTGCCCGAACAAAGCCGCGACTGGTGGGCTTGTTATGCCCTACATGCACCTGAAAACCGTGTCCCTTAAAGGCTGAACTGCCGTCATAGGCAATCGCACCAGGTAGAAAATGATATTGAATATCTGGCCACTGCACACCAGCACGGGAGCGGATAAACGCGCAGGATTCGAAATGATTAGTACTGCCCAGACCATCGCGACACAGAAGCCAGCGTAGGCCAATTCTGCCCTTGCTGAAAAGATTCAACTCGCTGTTGAGCGTAATGGGCTGCCTGCAGCGATACTGAAAATTGAACTCTAGATGATCCTGCAGGTTCTCGCCGACACCCGCTAGCTCATGCACTGTTTCTATGCCCGCCTCCGCTAACGCAGATGCCGCGCCAATACCCGAAACCTGCAAAAGATGCGGAGATCCGATCGCACCAGCTGCAACGATGACTTCTCGTCGAGCATTAAAGATTCGTGTACTCCCATTAAGCTGGCACTCGACCCCTGTTGCTCTTTTATTCTCCAGAATTAGACGCTGCGCCAGAGCATGCTTCACTATGTGCAGATTGTGCCGACGTCTGATCGGCCGTAGGTAGGAATAACCGGTAGACGCGCGGATTCCGTCCGCGATGTTCATATACTTGGGTCCAAAGCCTTCTTGCTGAAAGCCATTGTAATCTTCTGTCTTGGCATATCCTGCCTCGACTCCGGCTTGAATGAATGCACGGTACAGCGGGTTTGTCATTCGATTGCCACCACTTATCTTAATCGGGCCTTCACTGCCCGCATACTCGCTTTCAACCACCTGATGGTTTTCCAGTTTCTTGAAGTAGGGTAAACAATTCGCGTAATTCCAGCCATGGGCACCACTGCCCTCCCAGGCATCAATATCTCGTGGGTGACCACGCACGTATACCATGCCGTTGATGGAGGAAGTGCCACCTATCACTTTTCCACGGGGACAGTTCATACGCCGATTGCGTAGATACGGTTCTGGTTGGGATTCGAAACCCCAGTTGTAGCTGCGCGAATTCATGGGAATAGAAAGTGCCGATGGCATGCGCACAAAAATACTTCCATCGCTACCGCCATATTCCAGAAGCAACACACTGATGTTCTCATCTTCTGACAAACGGTTCGCGAGGATGGCACCCGCGGACCCCGCTCCAACAATCACGTAGTCATAGGTATTGGAAGTATTCAGTTCACTCACAGCGTTCTCATAGCTAAAAAAAAAATGGCTTGATGTCTAGCTCGTAGCGTAGAGCTGCTTACTGTTTCTAAGTAGCAGTACATAGATAGCCGCATAAAGACCTATCACTACCAGCCCAACCCATTCAATCTGCATGGGAGTGAACTGATAGAGCAGCACCAGGCCGTATATAAGCGCCCAGTGTGCCAGCAGATAGGTTGCAAGTCCCAGACGTTTTATTCCCAGCCCCAGGTTATCCGTGTAGAGGCGGATCAGTGAATCCAGCGAGTTGGCGACGAATAGAATACCTACGCCAACCATGGCCAAATTCAGGACAGGGCCAACAGCAATCTCATTAACGAAGTAGTAGTACAGGGTGGTGAACCACAGCGCCAAGGCAATCGATGGGATGATGAGCAATGCAGTTAGCAACTGCCACGTCGCCATGGGCGGGACAAATCGGGCCACAAACTGTCCAATCATAATGCTCCAGGAAAACCACCAGAACAGATACCAGCCATGATAATCGCTCACTGGCATGAAGAAGTGATGAATATTGCTAAAATACTCACCGATACCGGAAGCAGTAAGTAGAAAACCACCCACAGAGGCACCGGAAGCAAGGGCTAGGAGCAGGCCCAGGAGTACAAAGAGCAGTGTCGACGCGACGCTCAACAGTTTCACATAGCGGATATGGGAACTGGAATAAACCGCAAACAACACGATGAGCGCCACCAGACCGAATTTTTGAACCGCACTAATTCCTTCGACGTAATCCGAAACTGAATCCAGGAAGAGAAAGCCGGTAAAAGCACAGGTCGCGATGATGATGAGGTTATTAACAAGTTTCACCGCTTTGATTTCAAACAACTGTACTTTGGGCTCAACCACGCAGAAGTAAAAAGTGGTCAGAAAATAGAAGGCCCACACCAGAAAGCCCCAGAAGCCAAACTCGATGGCCAGTGGATTGGCGAAGCCGTATTCGGCTTCCGTGGCGTAAACCGGAAACTCAACCAGGGGAAACATGATCAGCCCAACGTCCAGGCCAGAGGTGAACAGGATCGCACAGAAAGTAAGCAGTGACGTTGGAATTGTGCCGCGGCATTCCACGCGGCCCCATTTAAAGCAGACAAACAGCGAAGTTAGCAGGGTGATTGTGGTGGCAACACTTAGTATCGAATACATGCTTGCTTTTGGTTAGAGGAAAGAGAGGCTCAAGTGCTTTCATGCACTCGCTGAAGTAAAGGGGGTCCAAAAACTTCAAAGTATCTGCCCCACCACTGATTGTCCAGATTCGCGTTTCCCAATGGTCCACACTTATCGGTAATACAAAAGGTATCTTTGACGCGGGCAATAGTCCAGTCAGGTGAATTGCATAGGGGATACTAGTCTGTAAATAAAAGGGGTGCTGCAAATTGATCAAGATTTACATTAAATCTATAGCACACTTTGATTTCGCACTCTTAATTCATTGATTCAAATAGAGAATCAGTCCCACTATCAACTAAAAATGCTCCGAGGTCGTTCGAACAACCTCTTCCCGTGCTACATTTATTAGCCCTTATCGTCTTCGATTAAACCTCAGAATTTGGTCTTCCTGACTTGAATTCGGGTACTGGATGGCAATAGTAAGTTGCTGATAGTTGGGCGAAATGAACTTGGCCCCGATCTGGGACACCTGTCCTCCGACGTAAACGGTGTATTCCACAGTTGTTTCGTTGATCTTGCTATAGGAAATACGGGCCGCCTGCAGTTGGTCGAGGCTTGCGATTGGATATTTTTCCCCGCTATAGGAGTAACTGGCGGAAGTGCCGCTCAGTGTACCGTCTTCGTTGATAGTGACCACCAGGTACATGTAGTTCCCATCGCCAAGATCCGCATAGGTGCGTGACATGTTCTGTGGCACAGGGGCGTTGCCGAAATCGGATTCCTCGAAATCGATATCCCAGGTTCCTATAAATGGATTTTCGCTCTGGCTCTGAGCGAAAGTAGCCGTTGAAATGAAAGCTAGAATCAAGCTGGCCAGGAATTTTATTGGTCGTTTATGCATTGTTATTTCCTCCAGAATCGCGGCTCGGCCCGAGTCGAAAACGGGCTCTACACCTATCGCCCAAGCTACGCCTGCTGCCAGCAAAATTTTTGACCAATATCAAATTCGAGGCATATAAAAAGACAGGAGCAAATAGCCTGTCGACCCATTTCGAGTGAATTACGTGGTAATAATGGCAGCAGACCGATTACCTCAGAGATGGCCTACTCTTTATTCGATTTGTATCCGCTAGGCCCAAGCAAATCCACAGCACACTTTGCTTTCGCAGAGTTAACTAATTGATTCAATTCACGAATCGGTCAGGCGGTCTACTGATAATCCTTCGCGGTGGTTCGAAAAACCACTCCTCTTTCAGAACTATCGACAACCGACTGGCTCTGGCACATTGGTCCGAATCGTCCCCCTGGGACACCAATTCTTCTATTATTTATTTCTCGCCCTGTTTTGCGCAGTCCATGTAACTAATACCAGATATAGCCGTCAGTTAATTCAATGCAGTCTATCTAGGTGCAGTATATGCACCAGAGGTACTCAGGCTAATGACGGCTTCAACAATTTTATTTTTCCATGTCTTCTCAGGAGCAATCGGCTTGATTTCTGGAGCAACGTCAATGATTTCTCGTAAAGGGTCTAGAGTTCATAGGCTAGCTGGAAATGTTTTCTTTGTTTCTATGGTATGTATGTCAATTGGTGGCGTGCTAACAGGTTACATAAGAGAAAATGCCGGAGGTATTCTAGTTGCTGTTTTTGCGTTTTACTCAGTCACAACGGCGTGGATGACCATTAAGCGAAAACAAGGTGAAATTGGAAAATTTGAATACGGCGCATTTTCATTTGTACTGATAACTGGACTTATTACTCTTGTTATTGGACTAGGAGTGGAGATAGGAAGCATTGTAGTAAAAGATGGTGGTCCCGGTTCATTCTATTTCTTCACAATCATTGCCATCATATTTGCCAGTGGCGATTTGCGAATGATCCTCCAAAAAGGCGTATCTGGCGCACAACGTCTAGCACGCCACATTTGGAGAATGGGCTTCACTTTCTTTTTCAGTGCGCTATCTTTTTTTCTAGGACAACAGCAAGTATTTCCTGAATGGGTTGTTAGCACACCTATTTTATACATTCCTGAGGTACTGATTATATTTCTGACAGTCTTCTGGATGTACAAGGTGCTATCTAGAAAAAGCAGTTGGCAACCGAGTGAATTTGCGTAGAAAGCCATACAATATTAGTAATTTCATGGCACACTTTGCTTTCACTGTTTTAATCCATTTATTCAACTTAGGAATCGATCACGCTGCCTGCGGAAAATCCACTGCGGTGGTTCGAAAAACCTTTCTTCCATCAGCTTTAGGAATAACTGAATCGCGCTAGCGCTTCAGGTCGTATCAATCCCCTGGGCACCAACTCTCAAAACTACTGTATATGACCTCAATGCCAATTCTGACAAAAGGGAACATCTTATTTCGGGCCGAATTCGCTGATATTGCCAAAGCAATAAGCCATGCTGTTTTCTTACGGTTATTGCGTAAATCTCGGGAACTACGTTTAAAAAGTTACGTCGTTAAACTATTAGTGGCCCCAAGGAACAACGGCTGATAGATTTGCTGCCTGTGTTGCAATGACCAGTTGCACTCGCTTCCGAAACCGGATATTGAACTATTTGCACTTTCCCTGCTTACTTGAAAAGCAGATACTTAGCTTAAGAACACCATCCCATGGTGTCAGGAGAGCCCTAGATGATAATAAGAAAAAAATTGATTTCCCCATTAATTATGGCTGCGATTGCGCTTGCCTATATACCTTGGGCCTTGAGCCAATCCAGCACCAGCGTGTACGAGGGGGATTGGCGGAATATTCACAGCGGCGCGGGGGCTCAGCGCTATTCGGCTCTCGATCAGATTAACGCCGAAAACGTTGCAGACCTTGAGATAGCCTGGCGTTTTTCCACGGCAAATTTCGGACCTCCTACCGATTTCAACAACCCGTCAACACCGATCGAAGTTGACGGTATTTTGTACGCGAATATTGCCAGCACTCGAAATGTCGTGGCACTGGACGCCACCAGCGGCCAGGTACTGTGGCTTTGGCGCTATCAGGAAGGTGATCGATTCGACGAAGCGCCGCGAAAGGGTGCCGGCCGGGGCGTAGCCTTCTGGCGCGAGGGTGATACGGCACGGGTTATCGACGTCTCCCCTGGCTACCAACTGATTTCACTGGATGCCAAGACCGGCATTCCGGATCCGAACTTTGGCGATAACGGCATCGTGGATTTGTATGCAGGCCTCAGAAATGCCGATGATCCCAGATACCCCTACCCCGATATTGGCATTTCAGCACCGCCCTTTGTCATGAACGACGTCATTGTGGTGGGGGCGGCGCACCGGACCGGTGGTCGGCCTCGATCCAAGTTCAATACGAAAGGCGACGTACGTGGTTTCGATGTGCGCAGCGGCGAACTGCTGTGGACCTTTCATACCATTCCCGAGCGGGGGGAAGTAGGTTTTGAGTCCTGGCTAAGCGGGAACGATATTACCGGCAATTCCGGCGTCTGGGCTGCCATCTCGGGCGATCCGGAACTGGGTCATGTCTATTTACCCATAGAGGACCCCACCGGCGACTATTATGGTGGCGACCGGCACGGCGACAACCTGTTTTCCAGCGGCCTGGTGGTGTTGGATATCAAAACCGGTGAGCGGCAATGGCACCATCAGTTTATCCACCATGACATCTGGGACTGGGACGTTCCCTCCCCGCCAATCATTGCCGATTTGCCCAACGGCCGTAAGGTCGTCATGTCAGTGACGAAACAATCCTGGGTCTACACTTTCGATAGACTGACCGGCGAGCCCATCTGGCCTATTGTAGAACGACCGGTACCGGCGGGAGATGTGCCCGGTGAGTGGTATTCACCCACGCAACCCTTCCCTACCCGCCCGGCTCCCTTTGATCGACAGGGCTTCACCGAGGCTGACTTGATCGACTTTACTCCGGAAATTCACGCGTTGGCGCTGGAAGCCATTGCAGACTTTCGCCTCAGCCCCACCATATTTACGCCTCCATCCTTGGCGGACGCACCCGACGGCACACGAGGTCTTCTTAGTTTGCCCTCTTCCACTGGCGGCTCCAATTGGGAGAGCTCCGCCTTCGATCCAGAGACAGGGATTCTCTACGTACCTTCGAGGACGCAATTGCAGGTGCTAGCTCTGGGAAAAAATCCGGACTCAGATATCGATCTTAGCCAGGGTTTCGGTGTCCGCGTCCCGCGGGTTCAGGGGCTCGAAATCATCAAACCGCCTTATGGCCGCATTACCGCGATCGATATGAATTCAGGCGATCATCTGTGGATGATTGCTAATGCCGATACACCGGATCGCATTGCCAATCATGCGCTACTGGAAGGTGTCGATCTGCCACGCACAGGTATACCGACACGGTCAGGTATCTTAGCGACCAAAACTCTACTGTTTGTCGGCGAAGGGTCCGGTGGCGCAGGAGCCAGCCCCATTTTCCGAGCCATCGACAAGCAAAGCGGTGAAATCATTGCCGAATTGGATTTGCCGAATAATCAAACCGGCTTGCCATTTACCTACGAACACAATGGCAAGCAATACCTGGCCATGTTCGTCGGCGGCGGAGGTGCTCCCGCCGAGCTAGTGGCTTTGGCGCTGCCGTAACTTAGTATCGGGAGTTAAGGACTAAGGTATTGTGTAAGCTTTGAACTAGGTCCCATGAATTGGATTAAACCTCATGGGACCTAGGAGATACTAGACAGGCTTTGAATAGCAAGTTTTAGCGGGCATTGGATTGATTGAAACCGGGGACAGACCACCTGTATCCGTCTAAGGTGCAGAAAAGGGAACAAATTTATTTTCGAAAATTAAATTTGTCCCCTTTATTATCGTTCTCTATCTGGGTTCCCAGAAGAAGACCTCCCATTCGCGCAGTGGTTCTGATCCCTCGTAGAGTGGTTCATCTAGCGATCTGCCAGATCTGGCAGCCCACTGCGTCATCATGGGAATTCGGTTTTCATCCAAAATCTCCTTGGCCTCCATGGCAAAGGTCGCGTCGCCGATGCGCAACCATCCGTCGCCACCGCGGTCCCTCACGCGCTGCGCCCAATAACCCCCATCCGGACGGGTGGCGGTGATAATGCCATCAGGAGTGCCAACGAAGGAGAGATGAACAACAAGCGGCGGAAAGCCGGCTTGCTTCATGAGCAAGGGTCCCCGGTAGTCATTTAACGACGTGAAGTCATTGAGGGCAGCTGTGGGCGTACCCCCAATAATAATGCCGGGCGTACGGCCAAGTCCCTGATTGCTGAGGTATGGAGCTGTGAACATCCACCCTAACACTGCGGCTATAACTATCACGCCAGCCGAAATTCCAGCTATCTTTTTCTTATTCATCAATATTCTCCCAAAAATTCAATAAATCGCTTATTTTTCTATCGAGCTAAGAAGTCAGGTCCAATCTGAAATCTGACCAACTAAATAGTGTTATTTTCCTCGCATTCCGTGAACCAATTAAAGCTGGTGCCTTTTGCTCAAATGACAGCACGTTCCACGGGACCAGTATCAGCATGCATTGACGGTGATCGCTCTACTGCGCCACTATGGGCTAGGGTGCAGAGTGTAGTCAAAAGTAGCGCACTAAAGGACTTTAGGCTAATAACAATTTGTAACTTTTCTAGCGCCAAAGGTCATATCGGCTGTAAGAATCAACCCCTTAAGTGGTTCCTTGAAACATGCACCGCCGGGACTCCATAGCCCTGTATACCCTTTTATCTTAAAGCTGCGGGTCGCAGGTGGCGATTTAGCTCTTCAAGAAATCGCTCTCGCAACCAGATCACACTATGCCCACCCCCCTGTATAAGCACAGTCTTCTTAATGGGCGCGGTGATTTCATGTTCGTACGCCTGTACTGAAGAGCTTACCGAATAATAATCAGAATCTCCTTGAAAAAAGAATATGGGCATATCAAACACCATAGGCAATGAATAAGCATCAAACGCCAGCAATTCTGATCTCATTGCATCGTAAGCCGCCGTAGCTAGTACTCTTGGATTTTCCAGCGCAACACCTTTGGGGATATAGTTGGCGCTTGCAGGAGGATTTGACAGCGCTTCCCCCATTAATGCGGACAAGACGGGAAATACTTCCATTTCAGCGACCGTAAGCGCTGAATGATACTTTGACTTGATTACATCAACAGAGCTGTCCGCATAGGGAGGCGGGCCAATCTCAAGCAATTCCTGTTCAGCTTCGTCGTTACCTTCCTGACGTGCTTTTTCAAGTAACAGCTCATAGCTCAGTGTATCCTGTTCAAGCCAATTCACAAATTGACCAGTTCCAACATAGGCCGAAAAATAGCCAGGGCGTTCCTGCATCATTTTCAAACCGACGATCGATCCTGCGGAACCGCCAAGTACGACTATTTTGTCGACATCGAGTCGTCGCCTGACAAACTCGACCACTTCAAGACCGTCCATTACCAGCCTGTCTATTCCCAAATTATCCTGCCCTTCGGGGCTGACACTGTGAGTAGCACCCGCTCCAGGTTGATCCCAATGAATCAAGGTAAAATACTGCTCCCAGGCTTCGAAGTACGGAGCAATAGAAGACAGAGCGACGCCGGGACCTGAGATAATCAGCAGCACTGGATTGTCGACGTCTTTGCCGCGTAGTACGACCCATTGCTCCATATTATTTATCGATACAAATAGTCCTTCATCAATAGATTGTGTGCTCATGTTCTCATCCTCCGCCGCTGCTGTTGATACTGAATAATTTAAAGAAACGCAAATCGCTGTGAAGATGGCGATTGACGACATTCTCCCTCTTCGTTTAATTAACTCAATTGGTTCTGATCGACTTGACTGGGACTGCTGCCTATGACCCTTTCGAACTCCTGCCGCAATAATGTTTAACATTGAAGATTCCTCACTAGTATGTTGATTTGTGGAATCAATAAAAAAGCCCCGGTCGCGGGCTGGCGACAAGGGCTTAATCAATGGGTCAAACAATTAGAGTCTCAATAGTAGTGGCCAGCTATAGGCTTTGTCAACTGACCGGAATTTCAAGTATCTGTGCCTGATACGAAGCACTCAAAAGTCGATGGGTTTAAGTCGTTATTTTGCTAGTGTCCCCATATCTGATACACCAATTTCCAATGAAAATTTGGATGTGCCTATTTCATTCTGTCTTCAATACTACCCTGCAGTTCTTCTATCTCAGGCAGGTAATATGTCCTGAGTTCAGGTGAAACTGCCTTACCATACGCAGCATGGCGTGCCCGCTCTACATGCTGCAGAGCTTGGGCAAAGCGTTTTTCTGAAGCGTAGTACTGTGCATAGTAGTAATTAATTTCCATTCCATCAGGATTCAATCTATACGCCGCAGCAAGATAGTCCGCACCCTTGTCCTTATTTCGAAATCCAAGCGGCCATGGCGGCATCCCCACGTATAGGAAACCCAGCAGTGCTTGACCGAAGCCTTGCTCAGCCTGCGCATCCAGTTGCACAGACTTCTGCAATTCATCTCGAACTTCTTTCATTAGGCGCATGCCCCTAACTATTCCCTGGGTATTCGCATAGCCAAAGCGCACTCTAGCTAGAACAATCCATGCACTGGCGTTGCCTGGGTTGGCGTCTCTATAGCTTTCAACTGACTGTAACAATTCCTCAAAAGGGGTCTCACGATCTCGATTATCATTCCACGTATTTTGTATTTCCGCGTAGCGTTCGGTGAACAGTTCTGTCTCCGGTGAAGACTGTGCAGACACAGTATATACGCCGAGCACCGAAACGCTTAGCAAGGTAACTACAGCGAGTAAACTTCTAATAGAAACAGCGCAACCAAAAATGATCATTTCAAATTCCCAAACTCTACTAATATTATTGACTGCATTACCGGGATAGTGATTCTGCAAGCTTTAGAATTGCAGCGACCACTTCATCTTCATGAGAGATATGAATGGCATGATCGCCGCCTTCGATTTCAATGACTTCAGCATGAGGCATGCCATTCTTGAATGCTGCAATCTGCTCAATTTGATATTTCTTTCTAAGATGGTAGTACTCCTGCGCTATGCTAAGCAGCAATTCGTCTTCTGGATCAAACCAAGGCCGTATAAGCTCTGTGATTTCTTCGATCGCATAGATCGACACCGCCGGTGCAGTAATTTGCTCATAACGCGGCGCTTCCAATTGCGTCATAATTGCCTGACCCAAACGTCGATCTGTCGTTCTGCTGCCGCTTACAAAATCAAAGGAGGCCATAATAGAACCTTCGGAAGATCCAACCGATCCTAAACGATCAAAGTAAGCTTGCATTGCTTGATACGACTCTAACTCTCTAGGAAACGGTCGTGGTACAGGTGGTTGCAATCCATTCAGGCTCGTTCCTTGATTTTCCGTCATCATCGCGTCACGGTTATAAGCTGCGTCAAGATACACCAGGCCTGAAACCCGCTGCGGATAATCCGCGCCCAATGCACTCAATTCATCCCCTGCCAAGGAATGCCCCACGAAAATGGCATCACTAATATCCAGAGAGTCCATCGCCTGAATGACGTCCTTGGTTAGCCTAGGAATATCGTAGCCAGAACTTGGCTTGCTGGAGGCGCCAAAGCCACGCCGTGTTAGCGCTATCACTCTAAAATTTTGCGTCAGACGCGGTGCAATATCATCATAGTTGTGTGCCGTTGCGCCACCGCCTGCCAGTAGAACCAGTGTCTGTATTTCTTGATTAGACCCAATCTGCTCCGCTTCGAATCCACCAGAGTACGACCACTCAAGCACCTCCAAACGCACGTTGCGGTCCACGTTAAGAAAGCTGGCCTGATGCGGCGAACGATCGCTCCAGCTGGAGCGGATTGACCCGCCCATGTCGTCATCGGAAGGTAAGGGGCAAGTTTCTGTAGAAGCCCCGAGCAAGCCAGGTGTACTTAGTTGTTTGCTAAGAAAGGCTTTCTGTTCGAACACTGTTATCAAGGCCTTAGGATTTTGCAGTAAACTCGGAGAAGCAATATTCAGTCGATAATGCTTACCACCAAAGAATTGTAAAAACTTTGGACTGAAGTCTGGCCCAGTCGCATCAACTCTACTCGAAGGTATTCCCTCGATCTCCGCTGACAACAGCGTTGGTCTAGTCCCTCGTTTAAAGCAATCTACTTGTAACTCATTTTTTATAGAGTCGATTTCCGCACTGCAGTAGCCTATTCCGGGAAAATAGCGACGCTTATTGTCCGGCTCAAGAACATACTGAGTAGGGGCAAGTACGGCTACGTCCAGGTTTACCGTAAGCCGAGTCGAGGGGTCAGCCGCAAATGTTTTCACCTGCTGTTCCGGCAAGGCCCAGAAATGAGTGCCGTCGCTTCGCGCATTAATCATGGCCGGTGTAGCACCCGCCGCCGGAGAAAAGCGGAAACTGTTATTCACACCCGCAGCCGCAAATTTGGCCGTTGCTTTTACTGCCGCCAAACGCCAATCTGCAGGAAGGTTTCGTGCCTGCACTCTAGTAGAGAACGCTACACCATTGGGACCAGCAGTTTCTAACTCCCAAGGCGTGAAATAGTCTAAACCTGCTAATCCCTTCATTCCTTCTTGCGGCCCTTCCGCATTTCCATACAGATCAGTACCGACTTTAACTGCTGGGTAGCAACTATAAATAGAGTCCAGTGTAATCGCCGCTGCAATATCCTCATCAACATCATTAATCGAGTTGCTGAGCAGAGAATAGATGGGCGGCCACAACGGCAATTGAACGCTTGCAAACATAGCAAATGTACCAAGCAGCAATGTAACAGCGATGCAAGCTCGCGCCTTGAAGGCATCACGTCGGTGATATTGAAACCAGGCAACAAGCCACAAACAGGCAACTAATACGATAAAAATAGTCCATATGCCCAGCCACTCAAATCCACTAACATTGAGCTTATCTGGATTTGGTACGCTAAAAACAGGAAGCAGCGAAATCACAGCAAGAAAAATCAGAAAGCCAACTACAATTCCCAACGCCTGCAGTATATTTCTGGAAATTATCCCAATACAAATGAACGCTGGAATAGACAGCATTGCAGTAGGAGTCTTAAAAGCACTCGCCGCGAGAATTGATTCCATTAGTGAATAGCCGCTCACAATATTTACCAAGAATCGAACTAAAATCAGTGGCAACACGGTAGCGATCAACAGGAATAGAGTTTTTGCCAGAAACAGGTCGCGCCTGGGAATTGGCCGAATTAACCAGTCATGACTTAGACTTGAGGGTGGGTCCAGCTGGAACACCGCGATCATCAGTAAACCGATGGCGGCCGCACTCACATAGGGAGCAGCGGATATCAACAAAAACCATAATTCGCCCTGAATATTCAAGTCTAGCCCGGTTATCAGAGCCTCCATCGCAATCAAACCGATCACTAGCAACACCAGAGGAGCTAGCCCTATAAGATCTTTTTTACAGATCGAAAGTATTCTGTTGAATCGAGATTCCATGGTGATTAATTCGAGTATTCGCCTCGTGATTTTTGAATCAGGACTTTGGAAATATCTCGTAGCGTCATTGCCTGCGCATCGAACTGCACCGCACCAAAGTATCGCGATAACTGCTCGTACAGATAAGCATCGTTTTGATAATCTGTATCTACGAATTGTAGCGCGTGACCCGAAATCTTAGGAGAAAGCCAACTATCTGGACAATCAGACGGTAAATATTTCTGCGCCGAAAGCGTAACCGCTACATCTCTGAACCGTGTTCGTAAATCTTCAATGGGTTGTTGAAACCAAAGTTCTCCATTCGCCATGAAGGCAAGATGTGTAGTGAAATTTTCAATCTCGTTTAATTCGTGTGAAGAAATAAGAATTGTAGAGTCGCCCGCCTGATCGAGCAGTCCTTCCACCACCTCATCGCGCACTAAAGAATCAAGTCCACTTAAGGGTTCGTCCAGTATTAGCAATTTGGGGCGGAATGCCAGCGCAGCGGCCAGCACTGTCTTCATGCGCATGCCATGGGATAATTTGCTGAGAGCACGAGTCGCTGGTAAATCCAGTTTCTTCCGCAGAGTCTTTTCGAATGCCCGATCCCAATTTGCATACAATGGTCTTAGATAATCGAAGTATTGTCCGATCGTCAGTCTGACCGGCAACAATTGATTCTCGGAAACATAGCCGATCTGCAAATAATCCTGATAGCTTAACGCTCGACTATCCATGCCGAGAATATTTGCACAACCCGTGTCGGGTTTGATGATATTAACCAAGGTTCGAATTGTTGTTGTTTTACCTGCACCATTGGTACCTATTAGAGCAAATGCGGAACCTTCAGGAACCTGCAAACATAGATCTCGAAGCACATGCACCTTGCCGTACTTCTTATTCACATTCTGCATATCAATTATCATTGGAAACCACCTTCACTCTTTCCATGCCCTTCCAGTGAGACGCGACTGACTCTTGCACTTCGTCCAGACTCGCACCTACACGCCTAGCCTCAACCACCAATTGCTCGACTTCCTGACTGAGTAATCGCTGGCGATCTCCTGTTCTAGCCTTCGGCGTCGTTGCAACCGTAGTACCTTTGCCAGGACTTGCAATCAGCCAGCGCTCCTGAATTAAATGCTGGATCACCTTGTGCGCAGTGTTCGGGTGTATTTTTAGGTCCGCCGCCAGAGTGCGCACCGAGGGAAATGCCTCTCCCGGCTTAAGGGCCCCGCTAATCATCGCCTTGGTGGCAGCAAATACCACCTGATCGAATATGGATTGGCTGGAATTAAGCTTTATTTTGAATGGCGTCATATCCGTAGTGTGACACTAAGAACAGATTTGTCAAACTATTTGTTTAACTGGAGTGCAGGTTAATTGGCAGGCCTGTCAATGCAGAGAACGTATCTATCGATATCGCGTCCTTCACATCCACATTAAGCACAACCAGAGTACGATCATCGCTGAGGTTTCTAAGCGCATCCCTGCTTTTCTGAAAATGAAATCCAGCACTTCGGACCTCGCTTTTTGATAAATGGGGTCCCCATTAGGCAACTCCGGTCAAGCTGTTTACTGAAAACTCTTGTGTCGCTGGTTCGATTTACTCGCACATTCAATCCAAGCATGAGGGGTTTTTGATGTATGATTTGTTGTTCGGTGATTTATAAAAATAAACAAGGTGAGTGACTATGCGAATCTCCCCAGTTCTACCGGTCTTGTTTCTAGCTACGTCACTAGTAGCCTGCAACAGCGAACAGCATCCTTTGCAGTTGCAGCCCTTGGCGAACGCCAGCCCGAAGAATGTCATTTTTATCCTGACCGACGATCATCGCTTTGATTTCATGGGTTTTACCGGCAAGGTTCCTTGGTTGGAAACACCGAACCTGGATCGACTGGCCAGCGAAGGCGCCTATTTTCCCAATACCTATGTCACTACTTCGTTATGTTCGCCTTCTCGCGCGTCGATTCTCACCGGACTGTTTTCCCATACCCACACGGTGATCGACAATGCTGCTCCCGACCCTGGCAACCTCACCTTCTTTCCCGAGTACCTGCAAGACGCGGGCTATCAGACCAGCTACTTCGGCAAGTGGCATATGGGTAATCACAGCGACGAGCCGCAACCAGGATTCGATCATTGGGAAAGTTTTCGCGGACAGGGAGTTTACTACGGCCCAACTCTGAACATTAATGGCGAACACAAGACTTATGATGAATCCACTTACATCACGGACCTCTTAACCGAACATGCCGTCGACTGGCTGGATAATCGCGAGCAGGACCAGCCCTTCTTCCTGTACCTGTCCCACAAGGCCGTGCATTCCCAGTTCCAACCAGCTCAACGCCATCGGGGTCAGTACCAGGACGAAGCCGTCGTCTATCCACCGAGCTTTGACGTTCCAAGCTACGGCATCCCCGCTCTACCCTCAGGCGATGCTGACAACGAGCCGCTGCGCGGTCGCGACTACTATGGCGAACGTCGCATTCCCGACTGGGTAAAACATCAACGCGAGTCCTGGCACGGGGTGGACTACATGTATCATGGTGACATCGATTTCGAAGAGTTCTTCCAGCGCTACACAGAAACCCTAATGGGTATCGATGATAGCGTCGGCGAAGTATTGAACTATTTGGATGCGAATGGACTGGCGAAAGACACGCTAGTGATCTACATGGGCGACAACGGCTTTTCCTTCGGCGAACATGGCCTGATTGACAAGCGTCACTTCTACGAAGAATCAGCCAAAGTCCCCCTGTTGGTACGCTGGCCTTCGCAACTACAGGGAGGCGCTCCCATTGATGCGCTGGTGCAGAACATAGACATCGCGCCAACTATTCTGCAAGCGGCCGGCTTGAGCATGCCGTCACATATGCAAGGCTCCTCTTTTATTCCACTGTTGAGCCGAGAAGCAACACCCTGGCGTGATCGCATCTTTTACGAATACTACTGGGAGATGGATTTTCCGCAGACGCCAACCATGTTTGGCATACGCACCGAGCGCTATAAGTACATTCGTTACCACGGCGTGTGGGACACCAACGAATTCTATGATCTTGAGACTGATCCCAATGAGATGCAGAACTTGATCGATGCACCGGAACACCAACAACGCATCACCGGCTTGGCAAACGAAGTCTATGACTGGCTGGAATCCACTGGGGGAATGAGTATTCCACTAAAGAAGGTGGTACGCCCGAAGTTCGGCGATCACCGCAACCAGTCTGTACTGTAGGAAACGGTGTCAGAGCAAAACGACTGAAGTTTTGCTCGACTCCTTTGATTAACGTCTTCCATAATTTAACAGCAATCGAGTTCCACATGAAATATTTTTCCATCACCACTGGCCTCCTGGTTCTGCTCACGACAAGCCAGACAGGCTTTGCTCAAACCCTCGCAACGCAGCAGTGCCTGGAGAAACCAGGTGGTCAGGTGTGGGTGAACGGTGCAGAATTTGTCATGGGCGATGACAGCCTGTATCGCGAGGAAGGTCCGGCTCACAGAGTTTCCCTAAGTGGTTTCTGGATTGATGCTCACGAAGTTAGCAACGCGCAGTTCGCCAACTTTGTCGCCGAAACCGGCTACCTTACAGTGGCCGAGCGTGCTCCCGATCCCGCCGACTGGCCTAGTGATGCAGCAAAGGATCTTCTTAAAGCAGGCTCAGTTTTATTCACAGCTCCCAAGCCTGGACAGCAAGCGACAAACTGGTGGTCCTGGGTGCCTGGCACCAACTGGCGCCATCCCGACGGACCCAACAGCAGTCTTGACGGTAGAGAGCATTACCCGGTAATCCATGTGGCCTACGAAGACGCGCAAGCCTACGCCAATTGGGCAGGCCGCTCGCTTCCATCCGAGGCTCAATTTGAGCTTGCCGCTAGCAGCCAACGCAATACGGTGTTCCCCTGGGATGGCAATGACTTAGCTCCTCACGGACAGCATCACGCGAATACCTGGCAGGGCCGTTTCCCAATGGAGAATAATGCTGAAGATGGGCATCGAGGACTGGCTCCAGTGGGCTGCTTCGGCGCCAACGACTTCGGTGCCTACGACTTGATAGGTAATGTCTGGGAGTGGACTTCAAATTGGTACGCCCCGGAACACAATCCAAGCGACTCAGATAATCCGCGGGGACCCTCTCGGCAACAGAGTCTTAGCTCTGTTGGGGATAGCGCAGCTGTGAGAGTGATCAAGGGCGGATCTTATTTGTGCGCGGAAAATTATTGCTTACGCTACAGACCTGCCGCCAGACAGGCGCAAGACACAGGCCTCGGTACCAGCCATATTGGATTCAGAACAGTTTCGAATTAAATATATAGACTCAGCACCTTTTGTAAAAAATCATTAGCGCTACAACTCGTTCAATGTTTGCATAACAATCATTATTAGGATATTAGGTAAAATGCAATCGCCTTTTTCTCAGTACTCATCAAGCTTATCCAGGAATACTGTTAAAATTCTCTCACTAACTTTTTTGGTTTTTACCTTGGGCGGTTGCAGCTACCTTTCAACGACTCGGATTGGTCAACAAGACGGGCCAAAACTTTCACAAACACCTAACATCCTTTGGCTGGTTGCCGAGGATCTAAGCGCCATCATTCCACCTTTCGGGGATAACACAGTTGCCACACCGAATTTGACTCGACTAGCCAACGAAGGCATTCGTTATACACGGGTATTCTCAAGCTCAGGCGTCTGTGCCCCCAGCCGCGCTGCAATAGCGACTGGCATGTATCAGAATCGAATTGGCGCGCAACATATGCGTACGACAAATATCGCAGACTTTGGTGTCGAGGGTATTGTTCCTTACGAAGCGGTTCCTCCAGCCTATGTAAAAATGCACAGCCAGTATTTTCGGGAAGCGGGCTACTACACAAGCAATAATGCCAAGGAAGACTATCAATTTCGTAAAGCAGTAACCGCGTGGGACGAAAGCAGTAGCTCCGCCCATTGGCGCAATCGCGCCGCAGGCCAACCCTTCTTCTCTGTTTTTAATTTTGGCATTACTCACGAATCACAGATTTGGGCTCAGGCAGAAAATCCGTTGCTGGTGGATGAGAACCTGGAGGTTCCGGTTCCGCCCTACTTGCCGGACACAGAGATTGGCCGCCAGGATATACGACGAGTCTATTCCAATATTGTAGCCATGGATCGGCAAGTAGGAGATATCCTCGATCAACTGGAAGAAGACGGCTTAATGGATAGCACCATCATCTTCTGGTATAGCGATCACGGCGGGCCTCTGCCCCGACAGAAAAGATTGTTGTATGACTCTGGTATGCATTTGCCACTGATAATACGCTTCCCGGATCAATTTAGGGCAGGAGAGATTGATGATCAACTTATCAGCTTTGTTGATTTTAAATCGACTATTCTTTCACTTGCCGGTATCGAACCGCCTAACTATGTCGATGGCCGCGCATTCTTGGGCGATTATGCAAGCACTCCGACTCGTAACTATGTACATGGCGCCGCCGACCGTTTTGATTCCGAGTACGACATGATTCGAGCGGTTCGGGATGATCGCTTCAAGTATCTCCGAAACTTCAATCCCGAGAAGCCCTACTATTTGCCGCTTCGCTATCGTGAGCAGATGCCAATCATGCAAGAGCTTCTGCATATGCGTGATGCGGGCGAGTTGAACCCCGTTCAAGCACAGTGGTTTAGAACATCAAAAGAGGAGGAAGAATTATTCGATGTGGCAAATGATCCCTATGAGTTGAATAACCTCGCCGCCGATCCTTCCTACAGGGAAAAATTAGTCGAACTCAGAGAAGAGATGGATAGCTGGATGAGCTTTATCGATGACAAAGGCTTGATGCCCGAGGCGGAGCTAATCGAAAGCATGTGGCCAAATGGAGTTCAACCTACCACCTTAACTCCCATCGCAAGCAAAACGGGCAACGACGACCTTATAACACTGCATAGCGAAACCGAGGGAGCCAGCATTGGTTATCAGCTGCTGGATGAGGGCGAAGAGCTTGGGACTACTTGGCAGATTTATCAACATCCACTATCAATAAAAAAAGGTCAGTCCCTACTGGCAATTGCCCACCGCATCGGTTTTACTCCCAGCGCCACAATATCAATCAATTAATTAGGACCACCTTTTAGCTCCAGAGTGCTAATCAAATAAATGGACGGCCTCAATAGATTAACTTGTTTTGTGCTTTTAACCTTTAAATCTTGAACAATGAACCAGAGACTGGGCTGTTGCTTGCGAACAATCAGGGCCGAAGGTCCGTGAGCCACGCAATTGCCCAGTTTCTGGCGGCTGGACTGGACTGGATACCTCATCGCCATCGCCCGCTGTAACGGAGATGCTCCCTGCTCACGGGCCTTCGGCCCTGATTGTTCCCAAGAAACATCTCCGTTACAGCGGGCTTACTTCAGCGTTGAATTTAAAACAAAACTCAGCCAGCATTTTCAGGATTTCGTGGGGGTATATCAGGGTCAGGGTCAGGGTCAGGGTCAGGGTCAGGGTCAGGGTCAGGGTAAAAATACAGTAATTATTGGCATCCTCAAGCTCTGAATCCCTAGTACATTACTATAAAAAGCTTTGATTCCGCTCTTTTAGCCCATTGATTCAATTATCCAATCGGTCACGCTGTCTACTGAAAATCCTCCGCGATGGTTCGATTGGTTCCCCCATCCATGGGGTCGGGCTACGCCCAGCCTTCGGCTGCACTAAACTGCTCCAGGTAGATTGGTCTGCTTCTGGGCATGGAATTTTATTCCACTCATTGGTGTATCGCTTGGATCAATTCGCGGCGACGTCCAGCTTCAAGAATGGTCAAGCCACATCCGGTTGCAACACCCAGTGTAGCACCGGCGGCGCATCCGCCAGCCGCCCACATCGCCAGTCTTGCTGCCCAACCACTATAGTCGGCGCCGATCTGCGCCGCGATATATATCATCGGTAGAGCAACAGTCCAACCGATGGCGTTGCTGATAACCCAAATAGATTTGTGTTTTGTATTCACTGGCAATACCCAAGCCTGAAACAGCCCGAACACTGTGCCGATAACAACACCAAAGCTGGCAGCGAAAAGAGCTGTCGAAGCGAGCATTGGCTCCATGTCTGGAAGAACGGATGGTTCTGTGAAAACGAACAAGGGCAGAAAGGTTCCAATACCCCAACCAATCAAGCCGACAAGTATTGTCGCCCAAATCCATCGGACAAACGAAACATCAGCAATAAACCATCGTAGTCCGATCGCCTGAAGGCCGCCCAGAACGACCCCTTCCGGAACAGCGGCCAGCGTCATCAAGACCCACACCCCTATACGAGCAGGAATTGCGACTGGCTCGCCAATCCAAACATTGACTCCACCATACCAGGCTGCAGCGATTAAAATGCCGAATAATTCAGCGCACGCGCATAACACTACCCATCTTAGAAATCGCATACCATGCCCCCATGATAGTACGTCCGCTCCACTACATAGACAACGCCAATGTCAGAGGCCAATTAATTCTATAGCGCATTTTACTTCCAAACTCTATCTTGAGTCGTTGGTAGAAGTAGAGCATCACAAATTGCTTGGCGAAGAAGTGAAGCAGGCATCTGGCTTTTCATAGAGAACACTCAGCTTTACGAATATACTTATTCTGAATGCGCTTCTGGCTTAACACTTACCCCAATGATCCTGTCCGTTTCAATTCTCGAACAATGCTCACATCGAAGCGAAAAAAATATAAATCTGTACGCTTTGTTCATTCAATCTGAATCTACCCCCGGAATCTGAAAAGCTAAGCAGCCACGAAAAAATTCTACTACAGATACTGACTAGCAGGTTGTTGGAGCCGATGTTATTTCTTGACTCAGGTCAACTTGCTCTTCGCTAATTAATGTTCCAGTAGACTGTCAATTCGTAGTTGAAAGGTCGGTGTATATGATGAGCAAGGAGCTGTGTGCTCAGATCGTTGCAATCATCGGCGATGTGCAAGATATGACTATCGCCTCAGCATGGGCAGATGTCTTCCCGAAAGTGACAGAGTGTGCTTTGACCGCTGAGCAAGGTGTTGTGTATTCCCGTTTAGAATTACAGGTGAAGTCGATCTTCAATTACGGCAAAAGGTTTGGTCATATCAAGCTTATGGAATGGGGAACGTAAAGCTATGCCTCGAAACATGACGACATTTGCGATTATCGTTGTCTTGGTTCTGGCGGGCATCAGTTATCTGTATCTCGGCCGTACTCACCAATTACCAGAGGGCTTGCTTCAAGTCAATGGAAGAGTCGAAGGCGACACGGTGATTATTGCTGGTAAGCAATCGGGCAAAGTGATCGCCATTCATGTTCAGGAAGGTGATGATGTTAAAGCGGATCAGTTATTAGTTGAATTAGACGACATAGCATCGCGCGCGCGGGTCGCCGAGGCACATGCCGCCAAAGCTGTCGCGATAGCACAAGTAGAGCAAAGTCGCGCAGAATATGATGTCTTGAGTCAGGAAGTGCCATACAGCATTGCGGCAGCAAGCGCCGGTGTCAGCGCCAATGAGGCGCGACTTAAACAGGCAGCGGCGGAAGAGCAGCAGGCAAGCATGGAACGTGATCGGTATTGGACGCTTGCCGAGGCCAATTCCATCGGATGGGAAGTAGCAGAGCGAGCGGATTTGAAGTGGCGGCTAACACAAGATCAACTCAAGGCCGTCGATGCAGCGCTGACCCAATCACGCGAGGCACTTAATAATGAGCGACTCGGTCCCGCCAGAATCAAGGCGAAGGCCGCACAGACCGCCGTATTTGTAGCCGCAACCGAAGCGGCGCAGGCACAACTTGAACAAGCACAAAGCGCATTGGCTGACCTGTCGATAAGGAGTCCCGCCGCAGGCGCGGTGACCATGCGACTTGCGGATCTCGGAGAGGTTGTAAATGCAGGGACGCCTTTGCTCGAACTGGTAGATCTTGATCGATTGTTCCTTAAAGTATTCATTCCGGAGATTGAGATTGGGAAGGTGCGACTGGGCTTGCCAGCTCAGATATATATTGATGCATTCCCAGACACACCCTTTGCCGCTGAAGTTCGAAACATCGCTTCGCGTGCGGAGTTTACTCCAAAGGAAATCCAGACTCCCGATGAACGAGTCAAGTTGGTTTATGCAGTGAAACTCTATCTACTAGAGAATCCCGACCATCGCCTAACTCCGGGCTTGCCTGCCGATGCGGTGATACGGTGGTTGGAGGATGTCTCATGGGCCAAGCCTCGCTGGTAAGCGACTCTTCGCGACATTCAATTGTTGAAGTCAGCGAATTTCGAAAGTCTTATAGAAAACAACTTGCAGTGGATGGTGTGAATATTGCCGTGCGGCGCGGTGAGCTTTATGGCTTGTTGGGACCCGATGGTGCCGGCAAGAGCAGCCTGATGAAGGCGATTGCCGGAGTCATGACTTTCGATTCGGGCAACATTGATGTGTTTGGTACGCGTTTGAATTCTGAGGCAGCATCGGAAACTATCAAGGATCTTATAGGATTCATGCCCCAAGGTCTTGGCCTAAATCTCTACCCCGATCTCAGCGTAGAAGAGAACATCAATTTTTTTGCTCGTCTGCGCCTCGTAGATGAACAAGAATTATTAGAGCGTAAGCAGCGACTACTAGCAATGACTCGTCTGGAAAAGTTTCGCCAGCGCCCCATGAAACAACTTTCTGGTGGCATGAAGCAAAAACTGGGTCTGATTTGCACGCTGATTCACCAACCCAAATTATTGATACTGGACGAGCCGACAACCGGTGTCGATCCAGTATCGCGGCGAGACTTTTGGACCATACTAGCCACGTTGCTCCATGAGCAACAAATTACCGCCCTCGTGACCACTGCATACATGGACGAGGCCAGTCGCTTTCATCATGTCTCGTTGATGTATGCGGGTCAGATACTTGCCGAGGGAAAACCTGACCAGATCTGCGCGATGATCCCAGGCACAACATTAATGGTACAGACCGATGAGCAAGCAAAGGCCATTCAATTGTTACGCCAGCATTTTTCTCAAGTGCAGCCAGACGGGAAATGGATCCGTCTGTTTGTAGATGACATGGACGCAGACACCGCCATCGACCGCGTCCGCACTTTGCTGAGCGCACTCAAACTTGAGGCTGTGCAAAAAGTTGATACTGAATTGGAGGATGCCTTTGTCGGTCTGTTGAAACGGCAGGCCCTGGCGACAGTCAAGGACGACGCAAAGGTGGAATCGGCGGACTTGAATTTCGCAGAATTAATAGCACGAAATTCCGATTTCGTGGCAATTGAAACCTGTGAGCTCACGAAAGATTTTGGCGAGTTTCGGGCAGTCGATAGCGTGTCATTACGAGTCCAAGAAGGTAAGATTTTTGGCCTTTTGGGTGCAAATGGTGCTGGTAAGACCACTGTCATCAAGATATTAACGGGCATTATGCCTCCGACCAAGGGTAGCGGTAGCATAGCGGGAGCCGACATCGCTCGCCTGGGTCCCTCGATCAAACAGCGAATTGGCTACATGTCACAGCAATTCTCGCTCTACATGGACCTGACGGTTATCGAGAATATTATGCTGTATGCCGGCATCTACGGCCTGCGAGCCAAGGAGGCACGTGAACGTTGTCACTGGATTGGCGAAATGGCAGGTCTAAGTGGTGATATCAGGGAACGGACCAGCAACCTACCGGTAGGTATGCGGCAGCGACTCGCTCTGGGCTGTGCCTTGGTGCACAGGCCACGCGTTTTGTTCCTGGATGAGCCAACCTCAGGGATAGATCCCGTCGGTAGACAGCATTTTTGGGAGCTTCTCTTTGAATTGTCCCGCAGTGAGGGGGTCACAATTCTGTTGACCACCCACTATATGAGCGAGGCCGAACATTGCGACCATCTCGGGCTAATGCATGCCGGCAAGCTTGTGGCTGACGCATCGCCTGAAGCACTCAAGCGAGAGGTGGAAAACGAGGCGGGCCAACTGTTGGAAATTGCTGTCAGCGATGCGGACAGTGCCATACAACGACTCACCGAGATCGGTTTTAAGAATTCTGAGATGTACGGTCAACACATTCACTTGATGTCCAAGACGCCGCAGCAGGACGCCTATCGTATTCGCGAGGAATTAAATGGATTACAGGTATCTTCAGTACGGATTCTCGACCTCTCAATGGATGATGTATTCGTTTACAAAATTCGAGCACTGGAAAGATTGGCAGACACAGGACTGAAGCGGATGGATCGATGAACTTGCAACGCATACTGGTGGTCGCCCAAAAAGAGGCGCGGGAGATTCTTCGTGATCGTATTTACTTTGCGCTTGCTTTCTTGCTGCCTGTGGTGCTGATGCTAGTCTTTGGCTATGGCATGACACAAGAAGTTCAGAACGTTCCTATTGCGATCATAGACCATGATCGCAGTGCATTGAGCCGCGACTACGCGCATCGATTTATTGATTCCCGGTATTTTGAATTCAAAGGTTACGTTAATAGTGTCAAGTCTGCGGAGCTGCTACTCCTGGATGGAAAAGTCAGAGCGGTGATTGTGTTGCCAGAGTATTTTCAAGAACGACTGGTATCTGGATTACCGGTGGACATCCAGACCTTGTTGGATGGCACTTTTACATTTCGATTAAGGACCATCGACGGTTACATACAAGCGATCAACGGTGCGGCGAACGCTGAGACACAAGCGCGATACCTGGTTCGGAGAGCTGGGCTCTCCAGTAGCCGTGCCCAGACGCTTCTGCAACCACTGCAAGTCCAAACCCGGTACCTCTATAACCAGGAATTGCGAGAGATCTGGTCTGTTGCGCCGGCACTGATCATGTTCATTCTTACCTTGACGTCGCCACTACTGATGGCACTGAGTGTGGTTCGGGAGAAAGAAACCGGAACGATTTACAATATTTACTCATCGACCATCACCCGCGGCGAGTATTTGGCCGGTAAATTGCTTCCGAACGTTGTCGTGTCCTTTATCAACGGCATGGTGCTTATCCTCCTTACGGTATTCTATTTTGGAGCGCCGCTGAAGGGCGATGTGGTCTTCTTTCTGGTGGCGATGTTCATTTACGTTATTTGGGCCACCAGTCTTGGTCTGCTCATATCGGTAATCGTGAAAACGCAGATCGCCGCTATCCTGATTACCGTAATCCTGGCAATGGTGTTGGTCATGCAGTTCTCAGGAATGATGATCCCGGTCTCCAGCATGTCCGATACCAATAATATGATCGCCCATAGCATGGCGCCGATGCATTTTAACAACATTGTTACGCAGACGTTCCTGAAAGGCGGTGGGCTCATCTCATCCTGGCGCGACCTTGTGACCCTTATCGGATTTATGTTCGGTTTTCTTGCGCTTGGTTACCTCCTATTCCACAAACAGAGTAAGTCATGAATCTACAGAACGAAAGCTGGTATCAAATTGCTCTGTGGTTTCGTCAGGTCAGTGTGATGATCCTCAAAGAGTTTCCACAACTGGTTCGTGATCGTGCTGTGTTTGCCTACATTCTCTACATCTTTACCCTGGATATCATCATCGCCTCTGGCGCTACCCTTGAGTTGAAAAACGCCAAGGTCATCATTAACGATGGGGATCGAAGCCACATATCCAGAGAACTAATCTACCGATTCCGAGCGCCTTATTTTGATGTGGTGGATGTCGATATGCATCCTGACGCGGCACTTCGTTCACTCGATCATGGTGACGCAACGCTGTTTCTGGACATACCCGCCAACTTCAACGAAACCTTGCAGCGGGGCCAAGAGCCCGCAGTCATTCAAATGCTGGTGGACACGTCAATCGCCAACCTAGGTTACCTGGCCGCTAGTTATGGAACGCAAATCTCGTCAGAGCTGGGAGCGGAATGGGTAGGCCAACATTTGTCAGCTGCCGGAGCTTCAGTGGGATCATTGCCACAGATCAACAATCAGCGACGTATTCGATTCAATCCGGACATTAATGAGTCCTGGTTCAGCAGCATTTCAGAATTATTGGCGGTGATCACCGTGGCATGCATTTTTCTCCCCTCCATCGCCATGGTGCGAGAAAAGGAGCGAGGTACCTTTGAACAATTAATGGTTTCGCCTTTGACGCCGTTCCAGATAATGTTCTCCAAGATAGTCGCCATGATGATCGTGATGCTCATCGGCTCTGCACTGAGCCTGTTCGTCATACTTGAATTCCTGTTCGATGTACCGCTACGAGGCAGTTTGCCATTATTCTTTGCGTTAACGGCATTGTATGCATTCGCGACCGCAGGCTTGGGCATGTTGGCCGCAACCTTCGCCCGCAACTCAGGACAACTTGGCATGCTTCTCATGCTAATTGTGTTTCCGATCATTATGCTGTCCGGTCTTTGGGTGCAACCAGAGAGCATGCCAATTTGGCTACAACAGATAATCAACCTCACCCCACTACGTTACTTTATCGACATAGCCTATGGCATCTTGCTTCGCGGGGCAGGCATCGACGTACTCTGGGATTCAGCTGTAAAAATGGCAGGGATCGGAGTTATTCTATTTACTTTCGCGCTATGGCGCTTCCAGCAACAATTTAAGTAAAAAATAGTGCCAGAGCATGCGGTAGCTTTGAGTACCAACTTTCAACGAATCCATAGCACATTCCATAGTACTCTCTGATTTTGGATTTTTAACTTATTGACTCAATCAGCGAATCGGTCACACAGGCTACTTAAAGTCCTTGCGTGATGGTTCGAAAAAATATTTTTATTACTCTGTTTAGAATAACAAACAAGGATTGCTCTCCTATAAATATTGATCGTTTAAATCTTCGGCCACGGGAACAGATCAACAGGTGGAACATCCAAATTTATTTCAGTTCCTCGCGCCATAACGAAGGACGGCGCGAGAAGTGTTGCAATATCTTCCAGCGGATTGCCACTAACAGCAATAATATCCGCATCTTTGCCTGCTTCAATTGTACCGGTAATATCGGTCAAGCTCATGAGATCGGCTGCGTTAACTGTGGCAGAGATAAGAATCGCTCGTTCTGGCATGCCTGCTTCATTCATGAGCACCGCTTCATAGGCATTAGTGCCGTGATCGTTAACGCCGGCATCGGTGCCAAAAGCAATTTTGACGCCTTTGTCATAGGCAATCCTCAGTGCATTTTTCATGACTGGGCCCACTTCAAGGGCTTTCTGTTGAACCTCAGGAATATAGAAATCAGGCCTCTCGGTCGCTATTCGCTCCACTGTATGTCCGGCTATTAACGTTGGAACCAAATAAGCACCAGTTGCAACAAACAAATCCGCTGTCTCTTCATCCAGATAGGAACCGTGTTCAATAGAATCGACCCCGGCACGTAACGCTGCTTCCAGACCAATTTTTCCATGAGCGTGAGCTGCCACCTTACGCCCCATTGCATGTGCCGCCTGCACCAGAGCGATTTGTTCTTCGTCGGTGAATTGTTGTCCGGTTCCAGTAGCAGTCATACTGAGTACACCGCCTGTTGCTACGTATTTGATATGGTCGGCACCATACTTTATTTGTGTACGTACCGCTTTGCGGCATTCAGCAGCACCATCACAAACGCCAGAATGGGGATGAGGAAATATGTCATCGCGAAAACCACCGCCATCACCATGCCCGCCCGTTGGAGTCATGCCTTGACCGGCGGCTTTTATGCGTGGGCCCATAACGATGCCTTGATTGATAGCATCGCGAAGAGCGAAGATGGCGTTTCTGTCGCCTCCAACATTTCTGATGGAAGTAAATCCGGCCCGTAGTGTGCGCATACCAAACTCAACACCCATCAAGGTACTTAGTTCGGATGAGCGAGTGACGCGAATTTCACGACGGTTAGCTTCCTGCTGACTAAGAATATGAGTGTGTGAATCAATTAGACCGGACATGACAAACTGGCCTTTCAGATCGATTATTTTGGCGCTTGCCGCTCCACTCACCTGTCCGGCTGTGACATAGCCGTCACGTACTTCAATAATTTCACTGTTCCGAATGATAATGCTTTGTTCAATTCTGACCTGTTCGCGCGCGTCCGCCAGCAATGTTCCAGCATGAATAATTTTCCATTCTTCAGCTGCGTATGCTGAGAAAGTGGTGCAGATAGTCATCGCGGCGGTTATTAGAATTTTTCTAAACATGATACTTCCGTCCATTATGATCTTATTTTTCGTAAGGTTATCATAATACCTTGGGGCCCTCTCAAAGATTGTGAACTGGGCGACCACTTTATACGCACTCAGGAAAGAAATTGAATGAAGCAAGTTGAAAGCCAAGGCTATTGCGGAAGCTGGCGAGTTAGTGGATTCGAAATCTCTAGGAGATGCTCTTTCAGCGGTTAGTTCAAATACTTGTTAGCTCGCAAATCTTCAGCCAAAGCATCTATAAAGCTTCGAGTTCTGATGGCGCCGCCTCGACCTTCGCGATGAATAATATGCACAGGCAATGGTAACTTCTCGAAATTTGCCAGCACAATTTTTAATTGACCATTTTGGAGGTATTCAGCCACCTGATAGGAAATTATACGGGTGATTCCAAATCCTGAAACAGCTGCGTCTATGGCGGCATCATTAGTTGTTACACGCAATCTTGGTTTTATTCGCACAGTCATATCGCCTTGCTCGCTGTGAAAACGCCAGCCCTCCGTGAAACTCCCTGCGCTGGATGCGATGATGCTATGTTGTTGCAGCTCTTCCAGAGATCTTGGCAATCCAGATTTTTTTAAATACGATGGTGCCGCTACTAGCACCTGACGTACCGATCCAACTTTTAGTGCACGATAGCTGGAATCTGGTAGCTCACCAATACGGACACCTACATCAATCGATTCTTCAATCAGGTTCACGACCCTATCCAGGAATAAAGCTTCGATCTTCATTTCAGGATATTTATTCAGATAGTTTGTCACCGAAGGCAATACATAAAGTTTTCCAAAGAGAATGGGTGCGGTAATTCTCAAATGCCCCCTCGGTTCTGCGTTAATGCCTGCGGCAGCATCATCCGCAGCTTCGACTTCCTCAAGAATCTTTCGTGTATCTTCCAGATAACGAAGCCCCGTTTCTGTAGGTCGAACATATCGGGTTGTTCTGTTGAGCAATCTGACACCCAGGCGCTGTTCCAGGGCGGCTACGGTGCGAGTAACCGCAGGAGGAGACATTTTTAGTCGGCGTGCGGCAGCTGCGAATCCTTCCTCTTCAGTAACAGCTTGAAATACCTGCATTTGCGAGAATCTGTCCATGAGTTATTCCATATATTGAAATAGTTATTTGCCATTTTAAGCCATTCTAATCATTTAGGGAATTTGCGACAGTTCACCTCGACTTAGCTCCTAATTCTTGAATCGCTCCAATAAGACACAGCGTGAAGACTGCCATGTATCTAAACGTAAATCCCTTGATATTTCCAAATCGCACAAGGTTGACGCCAATACAAACGGCCTTTTCTACTCGATGGGTCAAAGGAGATAATCAATGCGCCATCTAATCGCCCAAAGATTACTGCTCAGCTTTTTGGTCCCCTTATTCTTCTATTCGGGCAGTGTTGTTCAGAGTTTCGGTCAGGAAAGTTTAGTAACTGACACATTCAAAAAAGTAGATAAGAGCGGTGCAGGCTATATCAATCCAACAAATCTGCTAATTCATGGAGGCCCCATAGTGAACGCACAAACCCAAGTATCAGAAATCGATCTCGTTTCAGCAGTCGCTGCCGACGAAACTTTTAAAGGCACCTGGCCATTTCAAGCTCACTACTCTACTGCTCCAGGTTTTCCCATGCACTATATCGATGAAGGAAGTGGTACCGAAACATTTCTTTTGTTACATGGAGAACCAACCTGGGGTTATCTATTTAGACAGCAAATTCCTCGCTGGGCTGAACATGCCAGAGTAATTGCGGTTGACCATATGGGGTTTGGCAAAAGCGCAACTCCAGCCGATCGTACCTATTGGCTGCAGGATCACGTCGACAACATAGAGGCATTGGTGCTCGACTTGAACCTTTCTGACCTTACTTTGGTAATGCATGATTTTGGTGGTCCTGTTGGTATGGGATTGGCAGCTCGTCGTCCACAA
The DNA here is from genome assembly GCA_021773355.1 of Gammaproteobacteria bacterium. Lineage (GTDB taxonomy): Bacteria > Pseudomonadota > Gammaproteobacteria > Pseudomonadales > Pseudohongiellaceae > UBA9145. Next base: position 49,750 of record JAJFKE010000040.1, read on the forward strand.
AGGATCAAGCGAATTGTTTCAATCAATGCTCCACTTCCTTTCGGGCAGCCTGACCTGGTCGATCGAGTGACGGCGAATGCTGGAGTATCACCTTGGTTTCAGTGGATTGCGAAAGCTGAATCGCAAGGCATCCTGGAAGAAGTGTTAGGTCATCTGGACTACAACATCCTTTCAACCCTGAAGTTAAACGGATTCGTAGATAACGACATTGTTTCAGATACATGGATCAACGCATATCGAGCGCCGTTTCCTACATTGAACGAGACTGCTGGCGCAATTGGTTGGGCCAAAGGATTTGCATTAGGTATGCATCAATTTGCAGAACCCGAACCGGAGGTCAAATCAATAATTGCACAGATACCGGCAATGGCAATCTGGGGTGAGCAGGATCGCACGCTACATGCCGAGCATTTCCTGCCACTGTTTACCCAGCTCTTTCCTGAAGCACCCATTCATCGGTTAAGACATGCAGGGCACTATAGCCCGGAAGATGCGCCCGTAGACATCACCAGGCTTGTCCTCAATTTCCTGCAAAGCAACTGAATACCCCCGCAAAAAGCGGTTTGCCGTCCGGACCCCCTCCGGGCGGCTTTTTTTGTGGTTTCCCGAAATAACCTATTCAGACATGTTAGTTGATTATTGTAAAATTTGAAATAATAAATTAATTATAACGAGCATTCTTCTAATAACAACAATATGTAATAGTTCAATCTCTCGCCGCTTAGGTGCGGCGAGTGACCTTTAATTTGAAATGGAGAAATATTACATGAGCCGTATCAACGTTGTGGAAAAAGACACCGCTACCCAAGAACAGAGTGAGTTATTTGAAGCGATTCGTAGTCAGCTGGGCATGGTGCCTAATTTTCTAAAAGTGTTTGCAAACTCACCTGCTGCCCTGAGCGCATTTTTGGGTCTTCACCAGATTGCCGGCGCAGGCAGCCTCGATCCTCAAACCCGAGAACGTATTGCATTGACCCTCGCTCAAAAGAACAGTTGTCAATATTGCCTCTCTGCGCATACAGCAATCGGCAGAAAAGCAGGTCTCACTGGTGCTGAGATTGAAACCAATCGGTCGGGTACCAGCCAGGATGCCAAGGCAGCTGTTGCAGTAAAATTTGCACATGCCCTGGTAGAACATAAGGGCGAAGTAACCAATGACGAACTTCAGGAGCTTCGTGACGCTGGTTATGGCGAATCCGATATCGTCGAGATTATTACTCACACAGGGATGAATTTTCTTACCAATTTGATTGCTAAAGCCAGCCGAGTGGAAATTGATTTCCCAACCGTGGAGCTGAAATCCGCAGCCTAGTTTGGAAAGCCGCAGAGTAATCCTACTCTGCGGTTCATTTACCTAACCGGAGACCTTGATCGTGGGACACAAATTTGCCGACATCGCATTTACGAATAATGTCAAAGCTATTCAGAGTAAGCTGGGTAGTCGCAGTGGCTACGCCGCTATGGAAGGCCCGGAAGACTACAACAATAGACTGGGATCATCCGAGCTTGAGTTTGTTACTCAGCGGGATAGCTTTTATATGGCCAGTGTAAGTGAGACAGGTTGGCCCTATGTTCAACACCGTGGCGGTCCGCAGGGCTTTGTGAAAGTACTGGATGATCGCACTCTAGGCTTTGCTGACTATTCTGGCAATCGCCAATATGTCAGCGTGGGTAACTTTAAGACTGATGATAGAGTGTCACTCTTCTTCATGGATTATCCCAATCGCCGCCGCTTGAAAATTTTCGGTAGAGTGCACATTATTTCTCCTGATGAGATCGACATTCTTAGCCAGCTTGAGGACAGTCACTACCGTGCGCAAATCGAACGCGGCATCGTCATTACCCTGGAAGCCTTTGATTGGAATTGCCCTCAATTCATAACCCCTCGCTTTAGTGAAGCGGACGTTAATGAGGCAATGCAAAAATTACGTGATGAAAATCTACTTCTGAAAGAACAGGCTTCAAAGCCTTTTGCAGCAGAACGAGAGAAGGTTGAGAAATTAGAAGCAATGATTCTCGGCGACGGGCCATTGGGCTTGCAAGTATGTGGAGTACGACAGCTCACGACCAATATTCGCGCTTATGAGTTACGCAGTACTGAAGGCAAAAAGCTGCCGAAATTCAAACCGGGTGCACATCTACGTATTCCCGTGCAACTCGCCAATGGCTCAATGAGTAATCGAGAATATTCGATTTCTTCAGATCCAGCGCGTCGTGATTTCTACGAAATTGCGGTTCGCTATGATGAAATGGGTCGGGGCGGCTCGAAGGCTGTACACAGGCTTTTTAAGCTGGGCACACAGTTAAGGGTCGAACCTCCTATAAACCATTTTCCCTTGCACTCGAATATTCGACCCGCGCTCTTGATAGCCGGCGGAATCGGTATTACTCCACTAAAATCGATGGCGCATGCATTAGCAACACGAAAGGCAGGCTTCCAACTCTACTACGCGACAAAGTGTAGTTCTGATATGGCCTATCGCGAAGAGCTACTGCATATATCTCCTGATAACGTCCACCTATTTATCTCTGAAGAAAACAATCGCCTCGATGTCTCCGATATTCTTGGCAATATTACTGACGCCACAGTCGTCTATGTCTGCGGTCCCGATCGCCTAATTAACGAAGTGCTGAATTATGCCAGGGAAAAAGAAATTCCGAGAGATCAAATAGTCATCGAATTGTTTAGTTAACCTCTAAGTATCAAGCGATTTTTCGATGTGACTGTTTTGTCTTTCGTTTCAACCACAAACTGTTATCAGGAAAATATTCATGTACAACTTGTCTCTATATCGCCACAAACTATCCGGTCATTGTCATCGTGTTGAGTTGTTCCTCTCGCTACTCAAGCTAGAGATTAATATCATTGATATCGATCTTGCCAGGGGTCAGCACAAGCAAGCCGAGTTTCTTGCCAAGAACCCACTCGGACAGGTTCCTGTTCTTACAGACGGGGAAGTCATACTTTTTGACTCCAACGCAATTCTTGTCTATCTGGCTAAGAACTATGCTCCCGAGAGTTATTGGTATCCATCTGATCCTTTGCTGGCAGCTCAAGTGCAGCAGTTCCTGTCAATTGCTGCAGGCCCAATAGCGAACGGGCCTGCAGCGGCTCGACTAATCACAATCTTTGGTGCAGAGCTTGATTATAGTAAAGCAATTGAAATCGCTACTGCTATTCTTACAACTATCAATAAGCAACTTCAGGATCGCGAATGGCTAGTAGGTAGTAAGCCAACTATCGCCGATCTATCCACTTATTCCTATATTGCCCATGCGCCCGAGGGAGGAATTAGTCTTGCCCCATATCGCAATGTACTCAATTGGCTATCGCGCATTGAAGCTTTAGATGGGTTCCTGCCAATGCAAAAAACTGACACTGGGGTGCTCGTTTCATGATCGATAATAGTTTCAGCTGTAGAACTGTTGCGAGCCCGGTTACCCATTCAAATAATTCTGAGCTAAATCATCCCGAGGTTTTCATATATCGACGGATCAGCGCTTACGGCTTACACATCGAACATTGGTAAATCTGTTGCTTCAGCGATCCATTCGGCATATTGCGCGGTACTGCCATACTTGCTTGCAAAGAATATAGCACCGTTCATATCTACTCCCTTTCCCAATTCAACTTAACCGATCAAACGCATAATCGCTGACTCAGTACAGAAATATAGGATGAATCTGAAGGCAGAGGCTTACACCCATCTACCAGATCATAAGCGACCCTTAGTGTTTTCATGCATGTTTATCGCAATTCGCCGCCGCTGACTTTGATTTCGCTCAACTCTGAAGCCAAGCAACACTGATGATGAAGCCTAAACCAGGCAGAGAACACTCTATGGCGCAGAAGTCAAAGCCGGGAACAGGCTCGATCGAAGCGACAGAATTTTTTGAAAAGTCGCTAAGTTTGAAAATGAGCATATGCCAGCAGTGATTGATGCCTACAAAGGGTATACCCATGACAAGACTGCAACTATAAACAATCTGAGTTGAGTGCTTGTTGACACGGGTCAACCACCCCACCGGCAATTGTTGATATATATAAAACGGACTTAGGGAATCAAAGACAAAGAGGTTTGCAAGTGTGATTTATTTGATAAGCACTCTGGTCTTGCCTTGATACGATTAATCGTCTCTTCAACAACTGTCGGCTACTGCCTTTGCGAAAGTCGCTCCTGTGCAAAATTATTTGCGGGGAATAGAACCAGGATGATGACCGCTATGAACAGATCCCAGCATATGCTAGTCAGCAAAAATTTCTCAATTAGAGCCGCGCGATGAACATGTTCAACTTTTGGCGAAGATGGCTGCAAGCGATGATCATATTGATAATCCTGTTCAGCTTGTATTTGACGTATTCCGCTTTCGATGGTGGCTTGTCGCAATTCAATACTTTGTTCTTCGAGAATTCAATTCCCGAGGGCGTGATTACTTATCAGCGATGGGTGTCGGGATTACTGGGGTCGGTGTGGATGGCCTATGGAATAGCTCTACTTTTTATTACAGACAATAGCTTCGATAATCGGGAGAGGTGGGCTTGGAATTGTATTACTGTAAGCTTGCTAGTCTGGTTCTTGGTCGATAGTTTCATTTCTTTTTTCCTGGGCGTGGGGATTAACGCCATCGGAAATAGCATTTACTTTGTTCTGATAATTCTGCCATTGCTTTTCACCCGTAAACATTTCAAGCAATGAAGTAGCGGATTTATTTGTGGTTACTCAGGCAATTATAAAATGAAAATCACTCACTACCTCTACAATGCTTTCGTCATAGAATCGGGTGACAAAAAGATAGCAATCGACCCGGGCGGACTGTTCTCCTATTTTTTCAGGTTCACGACGCTCATTCCCAGGACTGAGTGGAAATCCATCACCCATATCCTGGTAACTCATGGTGACCCGGACCATTATTGGCATCTGGACCGCGTGGTGAACGCTTCCAAGGCTCCGGTCATTTGTAACAAAACCATGGTGAGAGAAGTAGACGGCCGGAGACTCATGTTAGGTCCTCGAGACCGGGGACTGGCGTTTACCACGCCGATCGAAAAGCTTTACCCAATTTCGGTGGATGAGTCCGTTCAACTCGATGGGATAAGTATTACCGGAGTACAAACCACACACGGACAACTACTGATCAAGATTGGGCCCTTCTCGAAACTACTAAAGCCAGGACCGACGGAGAGGATTGGCTGGGGCGCTATCGGTTTTTACATGCAACTTCACGGTAAGACACTGGTGAATCTGGGTGACACACTCCTAGAAACCGACAACTGGAAACAGTTTAATAAGCCCGATGTACTGATGATACCCATTGGTGGCAAGGCGGTTCATAACACCATGGATGAAGCAGAGGCATTGCAAGCGGTTGAATTAATGCAACCCAAACTCGTCATCCCCTGTCACTATAATTGTCCCGCCCTATTCACAAAAACATTCAATCCTGCTGATGCAGAAATGTTTAAACGTGAGGTGGAAAAAATGGGATCTGCTTGTGTGATATTACAAAACGGCGATTCCATAGAGCTGGGTAGTGGAGAAGATCGCGAAGTCGAATCTTCTGCAAATGAACATATTATTGATAAGTCCTAAGACATTTGCAGAAACCAAAGGGAGCAAGAACTTTGAAGGCAGCTGTCAATCAAATCTACGGCTCGCCGGATGTCCTGCAAATTTGCCGGATCCCAAAGCCGGCACCAAAAGCAGGCGAGGTCCTGATTCAGGTCCATGCAACGACGGTTGGCCGCACTGACAGCTGTGCGCTTCGGGCGCAGCCTTTCTTCATGCGATTTGTCAGCGGGCTTAGGCGACCCAAGCATACAATTCTTGGGCTGGATTTCGCTGGGACCGTGGAAGCGGTAGGGGATGCTGCGACTCAATTCACTCCAGGAGACCGTGTTTTCGGCCTGACCCCGGACGGCCATGGCGCGCATGCGGAATATCTCTGTATGCCCGAGGACGGTCCGATTGCATTGATGCCATCAGGCTTACAGTTTGAACAGGCTGTGCTTGGCGAGGGGGCTTGGTACGCTGACACCTACCTGAATGCATTCCAACTCAAACCTGACCACAAAATCCTGATATATGGAGCATCTGGCGCCATCGGTATAGCGGCGGTGCAGCTTTCTAAATACTACGGCGCCGAGGTAACAGCAGTTGTCGCGGAGCGTCACTTGAATCTCGCTCGATCACTCGGGGCCGACCGCGTTATTGATTATACCGCCGAAGATTTCACAAAGATCAACGAGCGCTTCGATTTCGTTCTGGATGCCGCTGGGAAAACCACTTTCTTTCGGTGCAATAGGCTGCTGAAATCGACCGGTGCCTTTTCAGCAACCGATCTTGGGCCCTGGGGGCAAAACATCTTTCTCGAGCTCTGGTCATCGATTAGCGGGAACCACAGAGTTGTCTTTCCGATGCCGAAAAGCAGCAAGGCGCTGGTGGAATTCCTCAGAGTGCGCATGGAGTCCGGCGACCTGCGCGCGATAATCGACAAAAGGTATGCGCTTGAGGATATTGCGGACGCCTACCGCTATGTTGAGACTGGAGAAAAAACCGGGATTGTGCTCATTTATATGCAGTGATGCACAGCTCATTAACGGCAGTAGATGCTAAGGGCCAAATGGAGCCTGAGTAAATTTACAATAGCTTTAGACACTAATATTCGGTAATTCTATAGCACACTTGGGTTTCGTGCTTTTAACTCATTTATTCATTTTGCGAATCGGTCAACAGGTCTACTGAATATCCTCCACGGTGGGCTCGATTGACTCCCCCGTCAACGGGATCGGGCCCCACCCAGCCTTCGGCCGCACTAATCTGCTTCAAGAAGATTGCTCCGCCCCTGGGTACCGTCTTCTTGCAAAAGCTTTAGATACACATAAGTTCCTATCAAATAATCGCCAGTAAACTTCCCTGTCTCCTGCCTTACTCTCTCACTATATTTCGATGTAAAGCTCTCTTAGTACCAACAACTATGTATACTCTGACAATACAGTAAAAATGTAGATTATATTACCCACTTACCTTCAGCGTTGAGGATCGCATAATTTGGCCCAGTGACCATTGCCATAAATCGCTCTTAATAACTGAATCGCTTATTCTTGAAGTCAGCCCGGGTCCGATCGCGAATAATCGTGGCTGAAGTACTTTGATTGGGGGTCGGGCACACTTAGATTGTCGATATAAGTGATGACTATCGCACACAAGAAAAGCCTGGCTTTGATTATCCTGCCCAAGCTAGTAAACAAGTAAGTATCTTTATATTCAATTTAAACCAGGCATTCTTGATTATGATACCTAGAATTCGGCTCACGATTCTTCTCATCCTATTTACTCTGTCGCTATTATCATCGTGCGCGGAGAGAAATGAACAAGGTGAAACCAGTAACAGCCCAAGCACATGGATAATTAAGAACGCACTTATTTATGACGGCCTTGGAGGCGATCCTATAAATGCAGATGTGCGATTTAAAGAAGGCATAATTACCGGCGTTGGTATTTTTGATGCTGAGCCCGGTGAAATGGCGTGGGATGCAAATGGCCTTGCCTTATCTCCAGGCTTCATTGATCCCCATAGCCACCATGATACAAAGTTAATGAACGATAGAGCTCCGAAAAGCGCACTTGCTCAAGGGATCACCACGATCGTAAGTGGGCTAGATGGGGGAGCATCAACTTTTGGCGCGCCCTTCGTTTCTATCGCCAATAGCTTTGCCGAATTTGAGAAAAACCCTGCCGCCATTAACCTGGCCTATTTTGCGCCGCATGACACTTACCGCGAGATTGTCATGAAGCAAGACTTTAAGCGGCCAGCAACAATAAATGAACTCGATCAAATGAAACAAATGTTGCGCCGCGACCTTGAAGCTGGTGCCTTGGGCTTATCGACGGGGCTCGAATACGAACCTTCGCTGTATTCAACAATTGACGAAGTAATTGAGCTTGCAAAGGTCGCTGCGGAATACGGTGGTCGGTACTCAAGTCACATCAGAAGCGAAGACATTAAGGTAACGGAAGCCATTGATGAAGTGTTAACTATTGCGCGTGAAGCCAACATCCCGGCCAATATAAGTCACATAAAACTTGCCATGTATGCTTTATACGGCCAGTCATCAGATGTTATCCGTAAATTAAATGATGCCCGCAACCAGGGGCTCAACATCACCGCTGATATATATCCCTATGACGGTTGGAAAGCACCAATGGCCATTTTGATGCCAGCCCGAGATTATACAGACCGAGCAGCGGCGGAATATGCACTAGGATCTATCGCATCCCCCGCCAGCATAACCATTACCGATTATGACGGTGAGCCGACCTATATTGGAAAAACCCTGGCCGAATTAGCGGCTGAAAAGAATATGGATCCTGTAGATCTTCTGATGCAATTATTGCAACGTGCGGAAAGGGAAAACATTGAAGAACGGGTAATCGGCAGGAATATCGGCAAAGAAGATATACAGAACTTTATGCAATGGCCCTATACCGCAATCACCACCGACGGCGGCATCGATGATAACCATCCCAGAGGACAAGGAACCTTTAGCCGCGTACTTGCCCTTTATGTAAGAGACGAAAATGTTCTTTCCCTGAGTGAAGCGATTAGAAAGATGACTAGCCTTTCGGCGCAAAACCTTGGTATCAGCAATCGTGGCACTCTTAAACCAGGCTTTGCTGCTGATCTAGTGCTTTTTGATCCGACTACTATTCAAGACCACGCCACATTCGAAGATTCGCTGCAGTATTCCACAGGAATCGAGGCGGTCTGGGTGAATGGGGAGCTGGTTATGGAAAAAGGAAATATCACCGAGGCCAGACCTGGGCAAATTATACGCCGGGGAAACTCACTACCTTAGTGCGAGCAAAGAATAAATCGGGTCAGTACAATTTGCTGCAGGTTTTTGACAGGATACACATGGAATCCATAGCTCATTCTATGGCAGTTTGATTTCGCACTTTTAGCGCATTGATTTAATTATCGAATCGAACACGGTGTTAACTGAAAACCCTCTGCGATGTTTCCATGCGCCCCACTCCTGGGGTCGGGCTACGCGCGCATTAATCTGCACCAGTCGATTGCTCAGTCCCTGGGCACTATTTTCCAAAACTTCTGTATTTCTACTCCGGCCCTGGGATATCCCCAGAAAACCTTGAAAACGCTGGCTTAGTTTTATTTTAGATTCAACGCTGAAGTAAGCCCGTTGTAACGCAGATGTTTCCTGGGAACAATCAGGGCCAAGGGCCCGTGAGCAGGGAGCATCTGCGTTACAGCGGGCTATGAGATATCCAGTCCAGCTGCCAGTGTCTGGCTCATTATTCAAAATTTAACCGCTAAAAGCACAAAACAAGTTAATCTATTGGATTAGCTCAATATTCTGTGATGATATCTCAGACTCCGGCCTCATTTATTTTACGGTGTTTGTTCCTGACTCCTATTTAGTACAATCGTCAGATTCATAGCAAGCAAGAGGCGATCTCGTGGAGCTCCTGCTAATCGGCTCAGTGGCATTACTTGCCTCTGGACTTACTTTTTTTTCCGGTTTCGGTCTCGGCACTCTTCTGATGCCGGTGTTTGCGATCTTCTTTCCGATCCCTTTGGCGATTGCAGCAACCGCTGTAGTCCATTTTACCAATAACCTGTTCAAGTTTGCCCTGATGGCAAGGCAAGCCAACTGGCGAGTAGTAGCAGGCTTCAGTATACCTGCAGCAGTGGCTGCAATAGCGGGTGCCACTCTACTCAATAGAATTGACAGTATGCCCGTCATCACCAGTTATACCCTTGGCACATCTACATTCGAGGTAACAGGGGTCAAATCTGTTGTAGGTTTCTTGATCGTACTTTTTGCCCTGCTGGAACTTTCGCCCCGTTTCCAGTCGCTAGCACTGCCTCGTCGATGGCTGTCCCTGGGCGGATTACTCTCCGGTTTTTTCGGAGGTTTATCAGGCAATCAGGGAGCCTTGCGTTCGATTTTCTTATTAAAAACAGGCTTATCCAAGGAAGCATTCGTCGCTACGGCAATTGTATCGGCGGTCATCGTCGACGCTAGTCGACTTCTGGTTTATGGAAGCACAGTCATAGCGGGCCATTTCGGACAGTCACAAGCTTTGTTTACTCCGATTTTAGTGGCTACGCTTTGCGCATTTATCGGCGCCCTTCTTGGTAAGAGTTTCTTACAAAAAGTCACCTTGCGCTCTATACAATTCATTGTAACTGCAATGATGTTCTGCATTGGCACAGCACTGGCGGTAGGACTGCTCTAGCTTGATGTTTAAATCAGAATTCTGCTAGAGTATTAATTACTCAGCGAATCAAAATAGTCAGAGAACTTTAACTTCCAGATAACCCATAGCACACTTCGATTTTGCCATTTTAAGCATCGATCAAATTAATGAATCGATCGAACTGCGTACTGAAAATCTTCGCATCCTCTGTCTATCGACCCCCCTATACCTAGGATCGGACTATGACCAGCCTCTGGCCACACTAATCTGCTACGGGTCGATTGGTCCGTCCCTGATCACCGTTTTCCTGTCAGGCCTATATTTTCGGTATCCCAATAATCAAGCCGCCCTCTTGTTGTTCTGTATGAAGTCCTAACTCATCAACTGGTTTAGACAAATCAAAACTTCTGGAAAATTAGCTTTTACTTGAGAAATTGGATGCAAAGCTATTACTACTATTCGACGCATTACGCGTGAGGGTTCCGCTAACAGTTAAAAGACTTGCTTCTAAATTTGTACTAATTTCCAGATCGTGATCCGGCGGTACTTGGATAAGTATCTGATATTCCGATGCGGCTTCACTAATACTTAGTGTTGGCGACCCCATGCTAAAACTTCGCCCACCAAGAACAGATACTCCCGATGAAGAAAATGAATTAAAGAGAGAGTCCATCTGCTGCATTCTTGTGAATGGGTCGTTTCTGAAGGTTTGCCCAATCAAGCCATTTAGATCTAACGGCTCAAGAGAAGTATCTGCTGGACTCAAGGAAGCTCCCAAACGGTCCTCATATACTTTCCGGAATTGAAGATTCATCACTCTGCGAGACCGTCAGTTTTTGGTTCAAATTCCACAAATAATAGGATTGCAGCAAAAGCCCAAGCAAACATGCAAGTGAGAAAGATAAGAGTAATTTGAGTTTGATTTCAGTTTTCATTTCTCCTCCCAGCTATCAGTCAAAGCTGGCCTGAAATCGCCACAAGCCACAGGAAGTCAGGCCATAAAATAAGCAATTAATTAATCAAATAGGGGATTTATGTGGAAATTTCAAGAGGGCAGCCAAATCCATAACACAGGCTGGTTTTACAATTCTAACCCATTGATTAAATTAGGGGATTTTCACGCTGGTTACTGAAAGCCCTTGGCAGGAAGCACAAATCTATCTACAGTCCAGTGCATACTCGGGGAAACGGTTTGATCCAGTCTGGAAAATGCCTCTGGCAACCACTACCCAGCGGATTCTTGCGCTAAGGACTTAAAGGCAGTGCGCTGATGACTTCAGAGCGAACGCCAGATAAAGTAAGTCACTGAGCAAACCAGGGACAATTCCCCGGGACCGTGAGGGTCACGGGCTGAGCCAATGTAACAATACTTAAGGCATCGTAGCTATCGTGCAAATAATCAGATCAGTGTATAACTGCCGATAGTTCTTGCACAGATGCAGAAAATTCGACCCCCTATTTTCGAGGCCTTATTTAGCGGGATTTAGTTATTGATAATTATTCGGATTCGGTTCAGTTTCCTTTAGGCTACGACGATGAAAATACTGCTAATCTATCCTCAAATCGATGCACCGCTGGGCACTAACCACGGCATCGCCGCACTGGCTGGTGTACTGCATGCTAATGGACACGAGCTCGACCTCATGCATGTGTCTGAAAAATACAAGCCGGTGCCAAGCAGCAGTGAAATTATCGACTATATAAAGGAAAGCAAGCCGGGACTGTTAGGCTTTTCGGTAATGTCGCAACAATACGATTGGGTAGTAGAGAAAAGCAAAGACATTCGTGCGGCCCTGCCTGATTTGGTGCAGACCATAGGTGGCGTACATTGCACCATGGTGCCGGACGAGGTGCATAAATCCAAACTATTTGAATACGTCTGCGTGGGCGAAGGTGACTGGGCCTTACTGGAACTAATGGACGCCCTGGAAAAAGGACAGGCGCCGCAAACCCTGGCTAATTTCCGTTCCTGGCTGGCGGGTATGCCGGTCTCAAATCCGGTAGCGCCATTTCCCGACCTCGACAAGCTTCCGCCGCTGGATTACAACGTGTTTGACATGAAGGCGGTGATGAAGGAAACCCGCGGCTGGATGGGCATTCTCACCTCCAGAGGCTGTCCCTATAAATGCACCTACTGTTTCAACATTGAAATTGTGGATCAATATATTCAGGATGGTGCGGCAAAGAATGTTAAAGACTTTCTACGTCATTTTCCCATCGACGTAATGATGGAAGATCTCAAAAAACTACTGCGGGAAAATCCCGAGATTAATACCTTTATTTTCGATGATGACCTATTCACCCTCAACACGCCTTATGTCATCGAGTTTTGTGAGGCCTATAAGAAACACAAGGTAGGGATTCCCTTTGTAGTTAACGGTCATGTGAATTGTTTCGAGCAAACTGCAGCAAAGGCATTGAGTGATGCCGGTTGTATTATCGTCAAATTTGGACTGGAGAGCGGCTCAGCACGAGTTCGCCGTGAAGTCTTAAAACGTTATATGAAGAACGAGCAAATTGAACGCTCATTTCACGCTGCTCACGAATATGATTTGCACAGCTCGGCCTTCATTATGTTTGGTCTGCCCTACGAATCTCCCGATGAGATTATGGAAACTATTAGGCTGTGCGCCAAAGTCAAGATGGGGCGTTTCCGCTGGGCTCTGTTTTTTCCGTTCAAGGGAACGGCTGGCTACACAATTGCCAAACCGCTTATCGATGAAGACAAGATGGCAGGCAAAGGCAATTACTTCGACGGCTCTTGCCTAAACTTCGGTGAAGAACACGATCTGTTCCTTGATAAACTCTCCAAACTTTGCAACTGGTATGTTAATGCCGAAACCGATTGGGAATGCGCTGCCATATACCGTGGCCTGGTTGACAAGGTAAATGCCATGGATAAGGAAACCTGGTTAAGTGAGTGCGACGACTTGGTCGCCTATGATCGTGACCTGTCTGAACAACTGATGGTGGAAGATAAAATTCACTACACCATACGTTATTCCAATGTTATGGGTGTACGCTCCGATTATATTAAGCAGGAGCGAGAACAACTCGCCGCCGGTGAAATAACTGAAGCGGTCGCCTACACACTGGACCAGAGCTAAACTCAGACCGATACCGAGAGTCTCAATCGATACAACGCAATGTTAGCTTCTCTACAAGACATAGACAGCCTGGTAGTGCGTTGTCCTAATTGGGTTGGCGACATTGTTATGGCCACGCCGGTATTTGAATGTCTTCGCGATAACTTTCCTGACGCCACTCTTACAGCTTGCATCCGTCCCTATGCTCGCGGCATCCTCGAAGACAGTCCCTGGTTCGACCATATCGTAGACTGCCAGGACAAGACTCTGTCCGGCATGAAAAAAATTCGAAAGGAGCTGAAACCGCTAAAGCCACAAGCTGGATTGTTGCTAACTAACACCAGCCACTCGTTTCTTACTTTTAAAATAGCAGGTGTCTCCGACATCTTCGGCTACCGCCGCAATCTGAGAAAATATTTTCTTGCGGGTGGGCCAGATCCGGTATTCGAGAAGCATGGATCAGAAGGCAAGAAGAAAATTGCAGCGCTTCCCATGCAAGAATACTATCTGCAGCTGTGTCGTTACTTGCAACTGAAGCTGCCGGAATCACCCAGAGCAAAATTGTATATTTCTGATCAGTTGGCGAGAAAAGGAAACAGCCGATTAAGCGCATACGGAATTCAGACCGCGGATAAAGTCATTGGCCTGAATCCAGGCGCCAGCTTCGGCTCTTCCAAATGCTGGCCTGCCAAGCACTTCGCTCGCCTCGCTGAATTACTACAGACGCAACTGAACTGTAAACTTCTGCTATTGGTCGGACCCGGTGAAGAAGAGATAGCGAATGCAATAGTGCAGCAAAGTAATGCCCAGATAATTAATACCTGCAGCGACAAGATCGATCTTGCGGAACTCAAGCCCCTGGTTCAACGCTGTGATCTGTTGATTACCAATGATACCGGGCCGCGCCATTATGCGGTGGCATTCGATGTGCCTAATATCGTATTGATGGGACCGACGAATCCCTTATACACAGCCACCAGCATGGAACACACCAGGGTATTGCAGAGAGATTTACCCTGTGTGCCCTGTCACAAAAAAACCTGTCCTCTTGGTCACCATGCCTGCATGACTGAAATTACGCCAGACATGGTGTTACGGGAAGCGATTTCAATATTTAGCGAGATCAATCATTGAGACCAAGCTTTTACCAGGAAAAATGGGAACGTCTTAAGGATTCCCCCAGTACGCCAGAACTGGAGTCGCTATCGCAGCGGGTCGCTTCTACGTTCATAGATCGCTATTTCTATAGCGATGAATATAACCGCAGCTATATCGACTTACTCTGCGACATGGCAACGCACTATTCCGATCCCGAACTCAATCAGGTCGCTGCGCGCGCCTTGTTTGGTATTGTCATCGAACGTCTGTGTGATGATTTCGAAGAACTACAGACTGAAACTTATAATCGCCTTATTAGTCAGGTAATAAGCTATTTGCGCAATCTCGCAGATGGTAAAGAATTAGACATAGAACTCAATAGCTTCGGACTGCAAAATGAAGAGCAGTTGTATCAGCGCATAGAAGCTATTCGCCTGAGCCCCGATATTAAATTGCCATCTTCACTACAACCAAAAAAAATACTAATACTCTCTCGCATCACCATCGGCGCAGATGTGGCAATTACCAGTGTTATCTGTCAGCGAATGGCAAGTATGTTTCCAGATGCTGCCATTGCAGTGATTGGAAATGCGAAGCTCGGGCAGGTTTTTTCCACACAGTCCAAAGTAGGAATTCATGAATTACACTATGCCCGTCGCGGAGGCCTGCTAGAACGCTTCCTGGTATGGACAGATCTGCTAAAACAGATTCGTGATGAACTGTCGGGGCTCTCCGCCGAGGAATATCTGGTGTTGGATCCAGATTCTCGCCTCACGCAACTGGGAGTATTACCTCTGGTGCCAATGCAAAATTATCGGTTCTTTAACAGTCGCGGCAAACAGGATTATCCAGCCAAAGCCACCATCTCCGAACTCACTAATTTATGGCTGGACAATATTCTAGGCCAGGGCGATTTCTGCTATCCGAAAATCTGGCCAGACAGCGACAGCATCAAAAGCGCATTACAAATGCGAAAAACCATTCAAAATAAAAACCTTATCAGCATAAATCTGGGCGTGGGTGGAAATCCGCGCAAACGAGTTGACGGGAGCTTTGAAGTCGAACTGCTGTTGACTCTGCTTAAAGAGAAGGACGTTTTTATAATGCTGGATTTGGGATTCGGTAGTGAAGAGCGTGCGCGCAGTGAGGCTATCCTGACCGCCGCCAAAGAGCATGGCCATATAAGCCAGGAACTGGAATTTGCCAAACTAGGTGAAGCTAGCACAGATTGCCAACTGCTGGGCATCGAATGTTCGGTGGCTGAAATCGCTTCCCTGATAGCCATTAGTGACGAGTTTATAGGCTACGACTCAGCTTGCCAGCATATCGCTGCCGCTGAGGGAGTACCCACCTATACCATATTCGCCGGTACCAACAATGTGCGCTTCATTCGACGTTGGCATGCCTGCGGTCCAGATATCAGCGAGATTATTTATGTGGACACTCTCTCCAAATACGAGGAGATAGACAACTCAGAAATAGTCGCCCGCTTGATAGACTTGCGTAAATCGCGACGGGCAAACTAGCTTGGCTGTTTGTTCGAACGACCATAGAGATAGCAGTTGGATAACAACTTAATCCCTACTCTTTACGACGACTACTTTAGCAAAATCACTGCAGCAACCGATAGTTAGGTGACATGATATGCCTTGGCCGCCTAATTTGATCCAGATAGTAGGAGGGTGGCCTGGCATCATCTCCAAAAGAAAAGTAAAAAGCACCCTTGATGAGAGTTTGCTTGGCATCGAATACTGTCCACTCAACACTGTAGTAATCTGTTGCCGCCAACTTTGGTATTGCTTGTACAAAATGCACATCGGCTTCGGGACGATAGCGAAAACCTATATCGATAGGTTCCTTGCCCTGACTGGGGTCCCTTATCACCAGTTTTACCAAGCGCACCTCGGACTCAAACTGCAACATGATTGACTCGGGGGCCGAACCCAGAACTGCATTGTTTCCAGGCATTGTTTTCACATGCGCATCAGCAGACATAGGCATGTTATGCATTGCGTGCTGAGCCAGCGACAAGGGGCTAAATATCAGCGCCACCAGCAAGCTTGCAAGGGAAAGGCGGCTTGCATACTTCTTGCCTGCCGCTGCTTCGAAAACAGGGTTCATTTCAATTGCTCCTTCGCGCAGCCGATGCTCCCAAGCAAGTTGTTAAATAGTTCTCTGGGCTGTAGCTCAGCATCGCGTAAAAAACATTCTCCAATGCACTTAAACTTGCTTAAGGAATAAAAAACCAGGGAAAGAAGCGCCTTCCCTGGTTCCGATTGGCAGTGAATTAAATGTCTCTGGATAACTATTAACGCGTCACGTTAACGGTCAGGTACTGGTCATGATAAAGTCCGCCATCATCAGCCCGACCCCAAAGCAAGTAGGTTCCTGGTTCATCGAAGGTGACAGACACCGTATGAATTCCGTCCTCAGGCAACTCCGGTGGTATCCACAGCCAACTCCATGGTGAATTAGCCGTTGGGCGCGTGTCCTCCCAGGGCTTGATCTGTGGCGGATCAAAATGAACAGCATCTTGCACCGCTTCCACGCCGTCGGGAGCGCGATAAACATTCCAGGACAGATACAGACCATTATTTTTAGCCACAGTTGGCTTCGGTGGCGGCATCATCATCATCCTATCGCGAACCATTTCAGCGGTTGTGAAAGCTGCAGCTGCGCCGCCTAGCAACCTAACGCGCCTCATGGGATCAAAGGGCTTGGGAACGCCATCATCGCTTACACGAGTACGGAAAGTCAGTGGCTGACCTACATTAATAGTTCGAATCTGGTCTCCAATTAATTCGGCAACCGGAGGTATATTAGCCCTGGTTTCTGCATCTGACGACCCGGCTCCCAAAGAACCGGTTTCCGACATAATAATGATATTGTCTATCTTGTAATCTTCCCTGAGGGTGGCATAGGCACTTCGAGTCACACCGTTGGGTGAAGTCACTTCCCACACCAGTTCATCGTCTCCACCGAAGTCGGCGGGCATAACCACATCAAAGGTAAAGCGATTACGACGTGGCAGAAAATGAGTGGGCTGACCACGATCTGGAGCACCCGTTGTGAAACGGTTATTTTCCCCTATCGGGATATCCAGCTCTTCTTCCCAGTTGTGGTTGAAGTAACCGAACGTAAGAGTAATAGTGCCGGCGTCATTTTCTCGCCAACCTTCATAGGCAACTTCGGTGTGTTGGCCACTACGATAGCTGTGCTTGGTGTATTCGTAATCCTGTTCTGCGCTCGCCATAGTAGCCAGGAGTGCCAGACTGCTCGCGAGGAGCACGAAGATGGACTTTAACAAAGCATTGGATTCTAATTTCATATCTAGCCTCTTACCTTCTCAGGCAGATCTCCTTCTGTAAAAGTTTCGTTGTCGATCAGTGGCGAAGCTCATTATCAAGCCTCGCCGCTCGCTTACTTGTTTCCTGCACGGTAGTTTTCAGAAACTGAAGCGCCTTCTTCAACGCCAGCACCTCAACTCTCGGTTAGTCATTGCCCCCTGAAGAATCAGCAATTGGCCATACCAGAGGCGCCAAACACAGTGGACAACCAATCACATGGTCGTTAGGACCAAGGTTCAGATTATTGCGTCGCTTTTCCATTTCTTCCATAAACTGCCCATCGGTCATGCTTACTCTGCTTCCCAGGTCGATGAACATATTGGTTACCGAGCGGTTGCCAGAGCCCTGCCAGTTACGTGCATCAGGCACATTGGCGTTGGCGCTTGTGTTATCGAAATAGCCGGTAATGTGAAGAATAGTGCCCTTAGGCAACAGCGGTGTGTAGTCATCAGCAAACGGATAGCCTCTCACCCAGTTATGGTCATAGCCCACACAGGACAGTGTCTCCACTGAATAACCCCAGATCGCCTCCAGGCACATACGCTCACCGGGAGCATGCAGGTGCGGCTCGAAGGTGATGACCTTGGTGTTTTCTGTCAGTACCTGATAGGCATGCAACTCCTGATCCTTAGCATCACCTTCGACGCTGATATCAACGCCATTTCCCATGATACTGATTCCAGTCCTGTACTTCGGCTCATAATCTTCCGGATGGAAAGTGAAACCTATCTGCAGGTGACCGGTGGTATCACGTCCATTGGAGTGCATGTGTACGGAGTCAGTAAAGAAGGCTGAATTGGCTTTGAGTAAAGGACCTGCGTCCGGATCGAAGATATCGCCATTACGGCCCACTTCGTGTACCGGCCAATTGACCGCCTCACCTTGAATCACATCACCCTCCTCGTCCAATACTTCTGTACGCCAGATCATGTGGTGAAAAATAAACAGACCACCCACAGTGTCGGAAGCTTCAGCGCCAGTGCCCACATCGTTCACTTCTACGATTTCTACAGACTTCACATAGCGGTCTTCTGTCAGGCCAGTTGGAATACTGGGAATCTCACCCCACCAATCCGGTCGCCCGCCAGCCATGAAGAAATCTTCAGTGTCCACGATCAGGTCAGGTTCGCCCAGCCGCCATTTGATGCTGTCATCGAAAACCAAAGGTTCAGGGGCGTCTGCAGCATTTCCTCGCGGTGTGCCGCTTCGGGCCCAAGTGGAAATAGCGGCAATTTCTTCTTCGCTAAGAGATGGGTCATTTTTGAAGTGTTGAATGCCTACATCTTTCTCTGCATACCAAGGCGGCATAGCACCGGCACGGTCACGCAGGCCGGTCTTGTACTCTATAAGCCCGGCAAAGGGGGCTACCTGGTCGTAGCTCACTAATGACATGGGGGCCACGCCGCCAGGACGATGACAATTCTGGCAGCTTCTCTGCAAAATTGGCTCGATATCCTTGTGGAAGGTGACTTCCTGGGCCAGGATAATCGGCGATAGCAGCATTGCCGAGACAGCAAGTAACAAGTCTTTGCTTATAAAGGACGAAAATCGCATGTATATCTCCTCTTCTCATACTGGATTCATTCAAGCTGGACTAATATTGGATGTGAAAAGCTAGAATGACGGAATTCGAGGATAAATTAGAATCGTTTTAGCGATGAAAATCTTCCTAAAAACTAAAGAATACTGATCGATTTCTCAGGATTAGAGGGTTTCTTGATTTAGAACAAACAAATTGCCAGTGAAATTCAACTGCAGGAAGTATCTGCGTGAAATTAAAAATCACCTCCTAGCAAGAATGGGAGGAAAGAATAGAGGTCAGGACATAAATGCAGCAGTTTTTACACGCTCAAGCCATGAATCCAGAGCGCACTCTATTTCCCGTTTTTGGCTAAGAAATGCGATCAGAATGGAAATACCAATGAATCGGCATGAACATCTACCGAGTTCATGACAATCTATAAACACAAATTGATTTAGTCGTTTTAACCCAGGTTTTTAATAGGATATTCTGGCGTCGATGTGCCCCAAAATATACAGTGATACCGATCCGTTCTGATGGTTGGACATTAAACTCAATTGCTTTTAGTCTAATGCTACTCCATGCCCCAGTGCACTAAACGCAGAATTCTGCGCCAGAAAAAGATACATCTACATCGACCGAATCTGCGGAGAATTCAAATGACCAGCTACTCAAAATCAGTACTCACGGCGATTGTTAGCCTGGCATTATCTAGTGCCGCATCTAGCCAGACAGAACTCTTGTCACAGAACAGGTTTGTTCCCCACAGCTCTACGGTCTCTGCCAATGAAGGACAGCGGGTAGGAATTTTTGTGCATGAAAAGCTGAAAGCCTCTGTTGCCGATGCTATTAGTGCCGGAGAGTCTATGGACGGGCGCGTCGTTTTGTTTGTCCACGGTGTATCGGTGTCATCAGTGCCTGCCTTCGATCTGCCCTATAAAGACTACAGCTGGATGAATTTTCTTGCCGAGAATGGCTACGACACCTTCAGCATGGATCATCAGGGTTATGGCTTTTCACCTCAGCCGCATATGGACAATCCCTGTAATTTAAGCGAGGACGCGCGGGCGACTCTGTCCGCAGCCAATGAACTGCAAAATTGCATGAGCAGTTATAATTCCCAATTGACTAGCAGCCAGACGGATTGGGATGAAATCGATTCGGTAGTGGATTACATACGCGAACTACGCGGCGTAGACACCGTAAGCATTATCGGTTGGTCCCTGGGCGGCATTAGGTCAGGAGGCTATGCTGCCCGGCATCCAGAAAAATTAAATAAGCTGGTATTGTTTGCCCCAGTGTATCAATCAAGCGGTGCTTCTACCCCACCTGAAAATTTTCCTCTGGCCGGCGCACCTATGCGCCTACAATCCCATGACGCTCTGATTAATGATCGTTGGATGTCCAATGTGGACTGTCCGGATCAAGTTGAACCGGGTATAGCGGATGCCGTGTGGGAAACCATTATGGGCTTTGATCGTTATGGCCGCTCCTGGGCACCACCACTAGGCGTCATGCGCGTGCGAACCGGAAGCACCTGGGGCTGGAACAAGGAGTTCTCTGCAAAAATAACGACACCCACTCTGATCATGGTTGGTGAGCAGGACGGCCTTTTAGCGGGTGGAAAAACGCTTTATAACGACCTCAATGGCACTAGCAACAAAGTTCTGGTGACAATGAATTGTGCAACCCACTTTGCCCTATGGGAAGCCTCACAGTATAAATTCATGCAACAGGCTTCCTTGGAATGGTTGTCATCAGCGCAATATCGAACGCAAAATTCTGGCGTTTTTAGAGTCGACTTTGGTGGTAAAACAATCAATCCATAAGAAATGATATTTGATTCAACATTGCTTGGAATCTCAGAGAGAGAACAATTGAGTGAACTGGTTCAAAAGCAAATCTGTTCCGGCTATTACATAGGGAGAACGGCTATGAGAAAAACCCTAAATGGCTGGAAAAATTTGCTTACCTCGCATTTGTCGATAAGAAAGCCAGTAGAATACCCTCTATGGTTTCACCCACTCCTGGCACCAAGAGGATAGCTAGCACCGCCACTAGTGAGCCAAGCGCACAGAGAATTAAGTAGTTTCTTAAAGTCATAATTAGTTCCTTCGATTGATTATCTAGGCGCAAGCTCAAATATCCAGCTATTACCTGACTCTATGTCTGCTCTAGCTGCCTGAATCGCAGCGGCCGAGATCGGTTCAGGCACTCCGCTGTACTTTTTCAATAACTTGGCCGCCACCCCGTTCAATACTTCTCCCTCTTCAATACGAATTAGTTTTCTTGGATAACGTGTACCATTCACCCTAAGCACACCTTCATCATTTCCTTCATTCGCTTCGAAAGCCCACTCCTTCCAAATTCTTCCCAAGAATGATTTCATGTAGCCAGAGACAATATAAATTTTTCCTTCACTTTCAAGAATGAAGATTCTTCGAGTTGCCATAGGATCATTGAGCTGAAGTTCGATAGTTGATATTTCATCGGTAAAACTCCAGTCTGGCTCAGGCCCAGAATGCAGATCACCTGAAACCATCTCGCCACCTGGGAAGACTATGGTTGCTCCATCAGCATCGCTGCGCTCCACGCGCAGTGTTGCCACCGAAACAGCAGGTATTAAAATTAAGAAACCAACGATCTGTAATACGATTCTAACAATTTTCACTAAATGACCTCCGCCTTTGCAGATCGTGCCGAAAGGTATTCGACTCAACGGCTCTAGTCTGCAAGATTGTATTAGGAATAGCGACAAATTTATTCTATGGAAGAAACCTATTCTTGTGTGCCGCATTTTAAAAGGGATGCCAAGACTATCTGGCCGAAATACAGGCAGCGCTAAATGCTTATCAAAAAGTCGCTTGCAGGCTAAGCACGTAGTCAGCAATTACCCTATTATCCTGAAGGTCTATCCTCTTGATAACACCATCGGCAATATTGCCGTCATAAAATATCTTGTCGAAAGTTCGCCCGTCCTGATTAAGAAAATGCGCCGCTTCAAAGCGCGCTCTAATATTGGGAGTGACATTGTATTCGACAAAGGCACTAGACAAATGAATCTCAAAATCCGTAACCTCAAGCAGGGATACGTCCTGGCGTTCCTGACCACTGCGTCTGTGCGCATCGATGCCATAGGCGAAATTAGTATTCTCTACGTCATGCCGGAAACTCACTCTGAAGTAATCAGGTGTGGATCTACGTATTGCCCGCTTCCTGCCGGTAAACGGGTCGGTAACCTCCGACTCTTCATAGGTGTAGGAGACTGTCAACACAGCAGAGGGTAAACCGATAAAACCAAAGCGGGTATTTATATCTGCCTTTAATTGCCGTCTCCAGGCGGAGCCGATATTACCGATGCCGGAGTCATCGGTTCCAATCAAAATTTTGTCGATGTGATCGGAAATGCTCTCATAACGCGCCTCCAATTTCAGTGAGCCACCATCCTCCGCAAAACGACGCTCGTAACTCAATGAGGAAGTCCAAGTTGATTCCGGCTCCAAGTTTGGATTGCCGAAATTTATAGTATCGTCGTCTACATTGCGGCTAGCGACGAAGTCATTGAGATTGAGTTGACTTGCCGTTCGTTCTACTAATAGCCGGTACTGATCGGATGCAGTTTGGTCGTAGCGAAGTTCTACTCGCGGTTTAAGAAACTGAAACTTGTGTTCGTTCGTCTCCCCTTCACGGTCTTGAAATATGGTGGAGAATTCTTCCGTGAGGGCTGATTGCAAGCTGAGCTTGTCTGAAAAAAGAAAGCTGTGGGTAAGGAATAGCTCATAGCGATCTTCTTCCACGACTGCGTTTTCCAGCGGATCGCCATTAAAGGCAAAACTCTTGTCCAGCGTATTAAACGCAGCTTCAGCCCCATACTCCAGTGTATGCCGACCAAAACTGCTGGTCATTGCGCTGCGCAAGATAGTTTCGCCTTCGTCGTAATCAGCGACACTGGAGAATAGGCGGGTGCTTATCCCGTTCGCTATGGAATCCTGAATTATCTCATCATCATTCTTAGCTCGATTGAGAACGAATAATGTCTTAAGCCGACCAATATCCCCTACTTCGAATTCCAGATCACCGCCAACTTCAATTTCGGTATTATCAAAACGAAAATCTCCATCTTCTACAGCAAACGGAACCAGCGCATTGGCTGAACCTGCTAGAAACTGATCCTCCAGTTTGTCTTGAGTATTTTCATTGTCTGAATAGAGGGTATTCAGGCGCAGAAGCGCACCATTTCCGAATTCGTAAGCAAAGGTACCAGTGATTATGTGCTTGGCTTCGAGCTCTTCTGAAATCAGCGCGCGGAATTCTCTGGGCGTTCGATCCGAATTGAGTACGTTCTCATCGACTTTTCTAAGTCTTGGTCGCGTATCATATTGATAACTTAGGCCGTATTCGAGCACGCCTCGACTAGCATTGTAGGAGGCTAGAATCTTAGGCTCCATGGACAGGCTGTCGATTTCAGCAACACCTATATCCAGAAAGCTGGATGAGGAATTGCTTGCACCTTCTCGAAGAATCACATTGTAAATAATTCCTTCATTGCGAATATCAAGACCTTCCGCATTGCCCCGAATCAGCTCAATTCTCTCCACCTGCACAGCCTGAATTCGGGCAAGGCTAGTGGTCATATTGTTTACTTTGCCGGACATGCGCCGACCATCAATCAACACCTGTACGTCTGAGGAGCCAAATCCCCGATTACCGTTACCACCTGGTCCACGACCGCCGCTCAGTATTGAGCCGCCGCCTGGAATATTGCGGATCATGTCGCTCAGGGTAACTGGGCTGTACTGCTCAAAATAGCTTGTATCGTAGATGACGGTTGACTGATCCTGTTCCTGCGCGATTACTGAGTTCGCAACAACAAGGTAAAAAATAAAACATGTAGACACGGCCATCAAGGGTCGTAATGAAAAGAGGTTCACTTGATCACACATATCTAATTTTCCGCTTTGGTAGATTCTCACTAGGTATAGATGCTCGCAGTAGCATGCCTGTTAGTGAGGGTGAAACTAAAACCCAGTTGTTATCTAGCTAGACCTTTGTTCGATTACACACATATCCTTAATTCGTTTTATAGCACACTTCGATTTGGACTTTTTAACTCCTTGAATCAGTTGACGAATCAATCACGCAGAATGCTGAATATTCCCCTGCGTCTTGTTCGACCGGTATTCTTATCTCTGTTTACGCGAATAGTCGCTTGCTCTCGCATACAGGTGTATTCATTTTCTGGGCATCAATCATTTTCAGTTGTGCAGCCAGATTCAGGTCAAGATCTATTCAAAGCCGACAAAGCTTACAAAGTCCTCGATATCAGCGCGACGAGATTTCACACTATTGGCCGAAAACTCATCATTGGGATAACCCATGGCGATGCAGGTGAGGATGTTCTGATCATCTGGAATATTGGCGTGCTCTCTCACTACGGGTGTTTGCATCACTCCTTGGCCATTGATGACCGTTCCCAGGCCTCTTTCCCACGCCGCAAGGCATAGTGCATAGGATATCGCACCTAGGGACCCTCTGAATAACTCCAACACCTCTGCGTGACCTGAAGCGTACAGATTCTAGACGCCGTTTGCCGCTAATGGTCATTCCCTTAGCAAGAACGGCAACGACGAAGATGGGCGCTTTAGGCCGCGCCCTTCGGGGCTTTTGGTTTGGAGTTATTCAGAGGGTCCCTAGATCAAACTGCCCAATTGCCGCGGGCTCAAGTATTTTGTCATAGGTGAGCACGATAGAAACCGGCGCATCGAATTGGCGAAAACCTCGCATGACCCAATCTGTTCGCCTTTCCTTATCGTCGCGTTCAATGCCCACTGCCTCAAACAGTTGCACCGCTATTTCGATCTGCCGCTGACGGTGAATACCTTCGTAAGCTTCCTTGGTGGGAAAATCTCGCTGCGGCTTTATCCCTGCTAGCATTCTTTCGGTATTGCCCTGGCGAATTTTGTTCAATGGCTCACCAGTAACCACATACAAATTCCAGGGTTGAGTATTCATAGACGATGGCGCGCCCTTAGCGACTTGAATTATTTCTTCAATTACTTCACGTGCTACTGGGTCAGTTTTGTATCCGCGCACACTGCGGCGCGTGTTTACAAGTGTTTCAAAATCCATACTGCTTATCCTTGTCCATTAATATCTTTAGCCGTGCCATTGAGTTGCACATTATCCACAGGATGGAAGAAATGGGAAGCAGCGAGCGCAAGGCTGGAGAAACCGCAAGGAGCTTGAAAAGCCCTACCAATAACGAAGGAAAAATAGATTGCCGCCGGGGAATTAATAGAGACGTGAAAAAGGGAGCGGGCGGGTCATTGTTTAATCACAGTAGTCGCTGATCGATACAAACACCCGGCTCCCCCTTTGCTGATAATGTCTATTGCCGTCACTTCCATTCACTAAGTTGAACATCTTGTCTCAACATTAAAGTGAAGGATTGATTAAATACTTCTCACCGGTAGCTTGTTTACCATAAACACTCAGCGCTTCCATCGTCAGCGCATCGGCCAGAGAAACTTCCTTGGTATAGTGACTAGCAAAGGTAGTGTCAATTTCATCGACGACTCGCTGTCTTAATCGTTGCACGCCTTCTGCACCAAGCTTTCCTAAGAATGGTGTTAATAAAAATCCACCTAGGCCCCAACATAGACCAAAGTCTCGGGTAATCGTGGTAGCAGACCTATCCAAACCACCATAGATATAAACCTGTTTGTAGACATCGGAACCATAGCGACTATAAACCTTAGCGGTTTTATTGGCGGCAACTTCCATACAACTGAGTATCTGACCAGCTAACTTACCACCACCTATGGCATCGAAAGCCAGTGTGGCGCCGGTTGCTATCAGGGCATCGGTCAGATCCTGCATGAATGAATCTTCGCTTGAGTTGCACACGTACTTCGCACCTAGACCTTTAAGAATATCGACTTGTTCTTGCTTACGTACTATGTTCACCAAGTCGACGCCTTCAGCGATACAAATTTTTTGTAGCATTTGTCCGAGATTGGATGCGGCAGCTGTGTGAACCAATGCCTTGTGATTTTCCATACGCATTGTTTCCACCATAGCCTGCGAAGTCAGTGGATTCACGAAACAGGCAGCCCCCTGCCTAGGGCTTGTGCCATCGGCAAGTGCTAAACATTGAGCCACCTTCACCGTACGATACTGTGAATAGCTGGCACCGCCTAAAAAGCCCACGGTCTTGCCTAACAACGCTTGAGCCGCATCACTACTGCCCGCTTGCACAACAATGCCACCCCCTTCATTGCCCACCGACATGGATTCACCGACACGAGCAGCGATACCAGGCATAAATTGTGCTGGCACTTGGGCCGTAATAATTGGTTTTTCCGCACTACCGGAAGCGCTGGCCGTACTCATATCGGCGGGGCCGACCAGAAGACCCAAATCGGAAGGGTTGATAGGTGCAGCTTCTACCCGAATTAGCACTTCATCTTCATTTGGCGCCACAACCGGCACCGATTGCAGCGAGAGTTGCAGTTCTCCACCTTCCGTAACCAGTGAGTGTAGTTGTAAACCGCTTGTTGGAATATCTTGTGCTAAATCGCTTGTCATAGGTTCCCTCTGCCAGTTAGCTGGCCTTTTGCTTAACAAATTCACGAATTGAGTTCTGAAATACTTACTCTGATAGACAGTAGAAAAGTCTTAACTCGGGTATCAGAGCAGCGTGAACTATTATGAGCTAATTCTACACTGATTCCATAGTACATTTTATAGTCAGGCTGAATTGAAGCAAATCTACCCGGCGAGACCTAAAATCCAAATTGCATACCCCCTCTGAATTTCCTCGTGTCGAAGTCGCAATTAGCGCAATAGTCTCTGCGCGAAACCTGAACCAAGCCTAAACCTTGTACTGGTTTGTCTCAGACTGATTGGTCCACAGTTGGACATCGCTCACTAGTACAGAGCTAATACCAACAGCCCCCATGGGTGCAGAACGGATCAAACTTCTCCGATGCTGAGATATCCCCACGAAACCCTGAAAACGCTGGCTTAGTTTTATTTTAAATTCAACGCTGAAGTAAGCCCGCTGTAACGGAAATGTTTCCTGGGAACAATCAGGGCCAGGGGCCCGTGAGCAGGGAGCATTTCCGTTACAGCGGGCGATGGCGATGAAGTATCCTGTCCAGTCCAGCCACCAGAAACTGGGCAATTGTTAGCTCACGGACCTTCGGCCCTGATTGTTCGCTAACAACAGTCCAGTCTCTGGCTCATTGTTCAATGATTTAACAGCTAAAAGCACAAGACAAGTTAATCTACTGAGTTGGCTCAATATTTGTGAGGATATCTCAGACTCCGATGTTTTTAATTCTACGTATACTTGTTGAGCGCTCGCGAATAAATAGCCTGCGAAATGCAATATTTTGTGATGTTTTTCGTTATTAGTAATAGACGCTGGGATTAAGGGATCGAATTTGCGCTCACTCATTACAAGGGAACGTCAGAGATTCATCCACTATGCACGATCCCTGTTACGGGAAACTGCAGAAATGGAGGCGGAAGATGTGGTTCAGGATGTCCTGTTGAGGATGCTAGAACGAACAGAATCCACCGCTACTGTAGAAAACATGACAGCGTATATATACAGATCGCTCAGAAATCATGTCATCGACTATCGCAGAACGCAAAAAACAACTCTATCACTGGACAATGAGTCTAGCGCGAGTGGTGAAAGGTTCATTGATCTACTGCAGGAGCACAGACCAAATGCATTGGAGTTATTACAAACAGAACAGGGCCAGCAAGAATTGTTTGAGGCACTGGAAAGCCTAAGTGAAATGGAGAAGCAGATAATTATCGCTCATGAATTAGAAGGAACTCCTTTCAAGGAATTGACGACAGCATGGGAAGTGCCAATAAACACGCTTCTTTCTCATAAATCGAGAGCCATGAAAAAGCTCAAAAATTATTTTTCGGATCGTTAAGGAGATTCAAAATGCGTTCACATAACTTTTGGCACAACCGAGATGCAAGCAAACTAAAGAAGGCGGGAAAAATATTTCTTATCGTGACCGGCATATTGCTTCTTGCTGCATTACTCGGTTATTTGATTATGTTGTTGTGGAATCTTACCGTTGCCGCGATATTCGATGTACCCACGATCACCTACTGGCAGGCTGTCGGCCTATTTCTATTGGCCAAGATGTTTATGGGCTTTGGTGGTGGACACCGTCACTCCAAGTCAAAACACAGGAATAAGCACATTAGGCATCAGTCTACCGATACAGAAGATGTATCGAATCTTGCTGCGGATACAATGTTCAAGGAATTCTGGCAAGGAGAAGGAAAACAAGCTTATGAGGCCTATCGGGAAGCACGCCAACAAAACCAGGCAAGTGGTCCCGAAGAATCCTGACCGTTGGGTTAAGGTCTCAGACAGATATAGGCCTTCTGCAGCACCTGCGACAACGAGGATAGGTACTGATTTAAATAATTTCACTGCCTGTTAGCCTGTAGCCGCTCCTCGACAGCGAAGCAAATTCACTTGGACTTACATGGGAATAGCTTTATTCTTCTCCCAATACAAAACAATCAATAAGAAAGAGAGAGCATCCAATGAAAATTGCATCAGCGATATTCGCATGCCTTATTCTCCCGCTTGGCACGGCCAAGGCCATGGCAGACACAAGCGTATTGTTTATTGGCAACAGCTTCACATTCGGCTATGGCTCGGCTACCAGATTTTATCGAGCCGACACAGTGACCGACCTTAATAACGAAGGCATAGGCGGCGTACCTGCCCTATTTAAATCTTTCACTGATCAAGCAGGCCTCGACTATTCAGTGTCTCTTGAAACGCGAGGCGGCAGCGGTCTGGATTTTCACTTAGAGAACAAACTTGGTGTGATTGGACGCCGCCCCTGGGATCAGGTGGTGATGCACGGCTTCAGTACGCTGGACCGCGACAAGCCTGGCGACCCCACTACTCTTATTAATACCACCGCGCAGATGACCGAATTCCTGCAGGGCCTGAACCCAGACGTCGAGGTTTTTCTCACCTCCACCTGGTCGCGCGCTGACCTTACCTATCGAGATGACCGCCCCTGGACAGGTAGACCCATCGAACAGATGGCGCATGATGTGCGCGCCGGCTACGACAAGGCAGCCGCCGGTAGTTCAGGGGTGAAAGCGGTGAATGGCGTGGGTGAAGCCTGGACACGGGCGATGGAACTTGGTCTCGCTGATACGAATCCCTACGATGGCATTGAACAGGGCAAGATTGACCTTTGGACCTATGATCATTATCACGCCAGTAACTACGGCTACTACCTCGAAGCTCTTGTGGTCTTCGGCAACCTCACCGGCCTTGATCCACGCTCCTTGGGACAGAACGAGTGTTCCGCTTACGAATTGGGCATGTCGAGTTCGGAAGTCAATACGCTGCAGCAAGCCGCCTTCGATCAACTCGCCAGCGAGGGTAAAGTGACCCCTTCTCCGCTGATTCTGCCTAAGCCCGTGGCTCCGGAACGCTGCGTCTCGTCGAGATAGTGCGGCAGAGATAGATTAGCAACAAAGTCGCTTAGGCGAATTGGGGCGAAGCGTTCAATCTTTGCCCCTTAAGCCGCATATAGAATAAAGAAAGAATAATAAGATTGATGACGCCCATGAATGAGGCGAAGGCAAAAGACCAGTTGTAGTCGCCATTCATGTCGAAGAACAGACCACCAAAGAACCCGCCTAATCCCATTCCGCCCCAGCCAAAAAAAGAAGTCATGCTCATGGCCCGGGCGGAGAATCTCGCGGATACCATCATCCTGACGCACACCAGGATACTGGACATCACTCCCGAATAAGTGAAACCAAAAAATACAGCAAGCAGATAAAGTCCTGCCACATAATCGATGTGAGGAAACCAAAATACTGATAGTGTTTGCCCGGCTGACATTATTATGTAGGTAGGTAAGGCACCAATAACATCACCTAGCTTGCCCCCCATGATTCGTCCTGCACCACCGGCCAACATTAATACCAATAAAACACTGGTCGCAAATTCCAGGGAATAATTCGCATCTGTAAGCATTGGAACCAAATGAACAATCGGTACTGACATGCAATTGCAGCAAAACATCACGGCAAAAGACATCCATATGACAACTTCTTTTTCAGACAAGGGGAAATGTCTCACTTCACTTTGTGGAGCAGTACGCGCTTTTTCTCGCCTTGGCGATTCGCGAACCAGGAATGCAATGGGTAAAGCAATAACCACATAAGACATGGCCATCGCCTGATATGCCCACTGCCAACCGTGACTGCTTATTGCCAACCCAGCAAGATAAGGCACAACTCCCTGCCCTATAGCACCACCTGAAGCGGTAATCCCCAACGCAAGTCCCGGATTGTGGCGAAACCAAAATCCTACATTGGCAAATAATGGCGTAGATGCCATGGCATTACCAAAAGCACCGAATAAAAAATAGAAGGCGTAAAATTGAAAGAGGCTGGTCAGTGAACTCAACATGAAAAGGCTAAACGACATGGTCAAGGCGGCAATCACGCCGAACCATCTGGAACCAAATCGATCTGCCACATAACCCCACAGTATTCCAAATAGCGCCGACGAAAACGCGATTGCGGTATACCCTAAAGAAGTTTCCGCCCTGCCCCAGCCAAATTCCAAGGACAACGGTTTAAGAAACACCGAGATAGCGCCAAGCGCTCCGAATGACAATCCACTCAACATGAAAACTACAAACACCATTAACCAGCCATAGGCTGGGTCTTTTTCAGAATCTATTGCTGGGACTGAATTCATATTGAGGCCATTGTTTGCTACTGAGTAAAAATGTAGCAGGGTTTGAAAGTCTTGGACTAGTTTGCGGATTGAAGCACGGGCGGCTTCGGCAACAGATCTAGAGCCGATTTATAGCACGCTAAGATCTCATAGATTGAAATGCTGTAGCAATTAACCATTCAGCCATATTGCCTATTGAAATTCACAGTGTCACTGATTCGTTTTTGCTCTTGGTACAACGCTCTTTAGGATCTACTTTCGAATCAATCTGCTCATATCTAGATGAAGAGAAACAGTACGAGATATTTTAAGGTGAGAATTAGCCAGATCAATCTTTTACCCTCTGACCGAAAACGTAACACTATTTATTCTATTCAACTGCACCTGCTGCCAACAAAAATTTCACCACGGACTCGTAGCGTCGTGATTTTGCGAAGTCCAAAGCAGATTGGCCTTCGGCATTTTTCAAATTTAGATCGACTCCGGCTTGAACAGCAATTTCTGCTGACTGCAGTATAAACATCTCACGGTCGCGACCAAGTTGACCGGCACGACGTTCCGGGGTGCCCCA
The DNA here is from genome assembly GCA_021773355.1 of Gammaproteobacteria bacterium. Lineage (GTDB taxonomy): Bacteria > Pseudomonadota > Gammaproteobacteria > Pseudomonadales > Pseudohongiellaceae > UBA9145. The sequence goes on from JAJFKE010000040.1 coordinate 81,361, forward strand.
GCTAATTCTTAAACGGCGATGGCCCATGCCGATCGCCGCCATTAACAAGCTTATCTCACCCTCATCCTGGATGAAGTTTTCTCCGAGCCGCTGCGCCGGGTAGCTGAGATTGTTAACCGCCTGTGGATTGGCTCCTGCTTTAAGCAAAGCTTGCATGATCTGTGGTTCGGCGAATCTGGCGGCTAACCATAGAGGGGTAGAGCCGATAAGCGCGTCGTGGAAATTGTAATCTGTCGATTGCCTCTCGGCTGGGGTTCCACGCTCAACCAACAGCTCAGTATCTGCCTTGTGGGCCAATAACACATTCACCGCGTCGAGATTGCCACGCAGTACTGCCGCATGTAATGCAGTGTGACCACTGGCAGCGGAATCCGCGTCCGCACCCTTGTCCAACAGAAATTGTAACAACTCGGCATTGCCGCCATGCACCGCCATGATAGCTGGGCTGGTGCCGAAGGCAGAGAGCATGTTGACGTCACTACCGGCCTCTACCAAGAGCTGAGCCGATTGCAGATCACCAGATCTGGCTGCGAACATTAACGCTGTATTGCCACCCTGTTCTACCCAGAACTTGTAAGCAGGGTGGCTGTCCTGCTCTTTTTCAGATTTCACATATTGACTGCGAACCAGGGAGCGCGCATTGGTATCGGCACCGTATTCCAACAACGCCGCTACCACATCGGAGCGCCCTTGCCCTGCCGCCCACATCAGTGCAGTCTGTTGGCGAGTAACGGCCGCATTGGGATCGGCACCGGCCTGCAGTAGCAGTCGTACAACATCAGCGTTGCCTGCCTGGGAAGCCGTCATCACAATGGTTTCACCGGAGAGCAATGCGATGGATGGGTCGGCTCCCGCCTGCAGCAAGCTGCGAACCACGTCGGCGTTTCCATTTTCGGCTGCCAACCAAAGGGGCGTAACACCAAGGTCGGTGGTGGCATTGACGTTGGCACCCGCCGCGATCAGCTGCTGCACGCCGTCAACACTGTCGTGGTAACTGGCCCAATGCAGGGCCGAGCTACCATCGCCATAGATTGCGTTAGCATTAACACCATCCTCTAACAGAGTTTGCAAGCCTTGCCAGTTAGCATTCTTGGCCATACTCACGACAGGAGGCATATTCTGAGCAAAAGCCTGTACCGCAAACAGAGCGGTGCCTATCAGAAGCAGCCTTTGCCAATTAGTATTCATTACCTATCGCGTACCTGTGGTCTATTGCTGGTCTTTGCTATTACTAGTACTACCATTAGTAGATTGGTAGAGGTTCTGTACTGCCACCTATGCTGTCCACAGGAAACTTAAATCGATCCATTAGCGTCAGGTGAAGATCCGCCATGGTAGGCTGGTGCGTATACTGAATATGCTCACCGCCATGCAGCCAACCTGCTCCGCCGCCCATTAGCAACAAGGGTAGATTGTCGCCTGCGTGGACCGTGCTATTGGAAATTCCCGCACCGTAGAGAATAGTCATATTGTCCAATAGCGAACCATCACCTTCAGGAATGGCCGCAAGCTTGTCTAGATAATTGGCAAACAGCTGCGTGTGGTAACTATTTATCCTGGACATCTTTTCCACTAGCTGCGGATTGTTATTATGGTGAGACAGCGGATGGTGGGCATCAGGCACATCGATCTGAGGATAGGGTCGTGCGCTCTGCTCCTTACTCATCATAAAAGTGATAACACGGGTCAGGTCTGTCTGCAGTGCAAGCACCTGCAGATCCTGCATGATCTCCATATGATCTTCGAACACCGCGGGCACCCCTGCCGGTTGATCCAATTCCGGCAGAGTCAGATCGATCTGTTCTTCGGCTTTCTGAATGCGTCGTTCAATATTACGTACAGATTCTGTGTAACTCTCTACCAGATGTCGGTCGGAACTACCTAAACTGCGTTCCAGACTTGATAACTTATCGGCTACCGCATCGAGGATACTGCTCTGCTGTCGCAGTCTTACTTCCCGTGCATCCTTCGCAGTACTGCCACTATCACCAAACAGTCGTTCAAAAACTGCGCGCGGATTGTGCTCAGTGGGCAAGGGATCAGTCGCACTGCGCCAGGACAGAGTATGGGTGTAGACACAGCTGAGATTAACTGTGCAGGCACCAGCCAGTGCTGGCGCATCCATAGAGAGTTCCAGCGAGGACAGCTGAGTCTCTTTGCCAAGCTGTTTGGCAAGCATCTGGTCTACCGACTCACCGGCAAGGATTTCAACTTCGTTTTTGCCGCCTCTGGTGACACCAGTCAGGAACGAGCCTCCGGCACCGGCGTGGGCAAGATTCCAGTTGGCCTTAAGACCAGACAGTAGCAGCATCTTTTCACGGTAGGCAGCCAAGGGCTGAAGAATTGGCGTCATTTCGAAATCGCGACCAACCGTGCTCGGCAACCAGTAATCCATTGCCATACCATTCGGCACATACACGGTCTGAAAACGATGAACAGGTGCCACTGTGGCGGCAAACGCCGGAGTCATGGCATCCAGAAACGGCAGAGCAAGAGCTGCACCGGTACCGCGCAGCATGGCGCGACGTGAAATTGCCTTGCCGGTGCTGATATTCACTGTTCGAGTCTTATTCTTCATCTTGTTTCACCCCATTGTGTGAAATCGTTAATGGCTAAATGTAACACCGCGGCCGGACAAAATCTTCGTTAACATAGGTGTCCGCATCAGTCAGCTTTAGCACCTTCATCTCTGCCTATCACTATTTCGGCTACTTGCTGCGGCGCTCTACTCATGGTGAAGGCCGGGCTCTGGACTATGCCTAATATCAATGAAGACCAACTGTAGTCTCGATCTGCGGCCTGCCGCACGATTTCTCGAATGGTGGGCTGATCGTAATATTCGACGCGACGGCCTAGTGCATAGGTCATTAGCTTTTCTGTCAAGGTGTGGGCGAATCGATCGGGCCTGTCCAACATCCAGTCACGCAGATCGGCAAAACCGCTAAACTCGACACCACCGGGATAGTTCCCTGCTGCATCTACAGGATTGCCGACTTCATCGAATTCACGCCAGGCACCAATAACGTCAAAGTTTTCCAGGGCAAAACCCAGCGGATCTATTACCGTGTGACAGGTTGAGCAAATCGGATCTGCTCTGTGTCTGGCCAATCGTTCGCGAATCGAAGTAGGCATCTCCCCTGCTTCCGCATCTGGAAGAATAGGAACATTGGGCGGCGGCGGAGGTGGCGGTGTGCCAAGTATATTGTCCAGTAACCACTTTCCTCTGAGTACCGGTGAGGTTCGACCAGGATAGGATGTAACTGTCAGCAGCGCTCCCTGAGATAATAGTCCGCCGCGCTGGTCGGTGTTTGGCAAGATCGCTTTGCGAAAACGACTGCCATAGATGCCATCTACCCCATAGTGGGTTGCAAGACGCTCATTCATAAAGCTGTAATTTGCGCCCAGCAGCTCCATAACGCTGGCATCGGTTTTAATAGTCTCGGCAACAAACATCTGAGATTCTTTGGCGAAGGCCTCGATCAAACTCATATCGTATTCAGGGAATAGCACCGTATTGATTTGCACTTCATCAAGGCGCCGCAGATTTAACCACTGTGCCGCGAAGTCCTCGACCAGGGTTTCCACGCCGCGCGAATCGGCCAACATGCGTTGCACCTGTTGCTGATAAATCTGCGGATCGGACAGTCGGTTCTGCTCTGCCAGGTCCAACAAAATCTCGTCCGGAGCACTGCTCCAGAGAAAAAAGGCAAGGCGCGACGCCAGCTCCAGATCACTGAGATTGAAAGTTTCATTGGGCCCTAGCTGTACTGGATCCTTATAACGCCGAATTAAAAAATCTGGATCACTGAGCATGAACTCCAGTGCAAACTGAATACCCGCATCGAAACTGCTGCCCATCTCACGACCGCGATTAAAGAATTCGAGTAGCAATTCCCTGTCACTATCATTAATCGGTCGGCGATAGGCCTGGTGCGCCAGCCGGGAAAGAATATCGGTTGCGCAGGCATTTTCCTCAGCCTGTTGCTCTGGGCGACAGGAGAAAATTCGCTGCTGGCTGGGAGAATCTTCGGCGTTGCTAACAGTATCAAAAGGCCCGGCTATTTCCACTGCATGCACTTTCTGATACGCTAAATAAGCTTCAGAATTTGCCGGTAATCTACCGCCTTGTCTGGGCTGTGGAATGCCTTCAGGTTCAATCTGCTGTCTAACAAAGGACACCGATACCTGTCGTGGTCCGGCCTGCACCGGTACGCGTACTTCCAAACCTTCGCTGGCCTGGTAGAGCATATACTGCTCCCAATCGATACTGCCAGGCTCACCGGTACCGGTGAAACTCAATGGCGAGGGCGTGCCGGGAGCATCGCCACCGATCTCAAACCTCTCCAGTAAGCGACCGTCCAGACGTACCTCGAGTAGCTGCGCCCATCCCAGGCCTTTAACATAATCCTGGTAGTTGGTTTCCATCTTAATGCTGATCGAGTATTCGCCGTCTGCCGGGAAATGATGCGAAACCGCGATGCCGCCACGAGAACCAAAGGGCATGTCGTCATTCTGACGCCAGTCCTGACTCATATAGAGAGGAATCTCGTAAGTACTTATGCTGGGTTTTGGGGGTAGACCAGTGGCCAGGCGAGTAACTTCGCGTGCCACCGACATATAACGTTCCATATGTGAGGTGGAAAAGGGAAGTGAAGCCGCAATATTATCGAAGCTGCCATCGGCCGTAGGATCTCCAGGCAACAGGCCCATTACATCGACATCGATTCCTAACAATTCATTGATGGTGTTATTGTATTCGTAGCGATTCATCCGGTGCACCGGAGAAATTCGGCCCGGGTCTGGATTGGCGGCCCAGGCCTGATCCAGTTCGGATTCCAACCATGTCGTCATCTTGCCGTAGGTTTCAAATTCTGGACGCGGCATACCCGATGGGGGCATCATGTGCGCCCGTAGTTTCTTGACCACTTTCTCTAAGGATTCGGCATGGTTTCCGGGATTGGTGAAGTCCACGCTCTGCAGGGAAAAATCGGCGGTAGCAAAGCTGTCGTTGTGGCAGGCAAGGCAGTAACTATTCACCACCTGCTGCATATCGCTGGCGCCGAAGCTTTGATCCGGGGAGGAGGCTCCGTTGACTGGCTTCAGAGAGGGCAATATGCCGAACGAAGCAAGCGCCACAGCCAGCATTAGCAAGCCGCCAGAGCCAAGCCAAAGACTGCGTTTTGCGTTCATATTGAGCGCCTGTACAGAGCCAATATATTGTTTTTTATCAAAGGGTTAATGCGCATATGGCTTGCTCGCCAAGTATTATTGATCTAATTGTCAGGCATATATTCCGGGGCTTGCCGCACGGTTCTATTCCCCTGCGTCTGCGTCAGCTAGAGGCTATATCACCTGTGCCGCACAACAGCCTATCGTATACTGCGAATGCAATAGATTCCATACCGTAGTGAGAATAAGATGAAGGAAGCAAACGGCAGTGATCTTGAGATACTCAGGCAAAAACTCAATCTGGAGACCACTAAAATCAGGTGGGGTCTGCTGGATCACTATCAGCAACAGGACTCGGTGATTGAAGTGACGAAGCAATTGGACTTAATTGACGTGGCTTGCGAATTTGTTCGCGACAATCGAGTTCAGGTGAAAACCTGGCTGGATCAGCTATTGATCAACAAGGTGAGCAATGCGCAGGCCCAAGTTTGGAAGGCGGAAGATCGAGAAATTTGGGCCGTGGTGGTGGCACCCTGGGCCTTGGTACAGGATTCAGAAAAAGAAGAATAGCTTAAGCACCCCGATAATGCTGATCAAATATCCCTAATGCTCCTGATCTCGGAAATCTCAACCAGTTTAACTAGTTCAGATCGGGTTGCGGGATAAATACCGTTCCATCTTCAAAAACTATTTCCTGCAGATACATAGTGTATTGCCGGCGCCCTTTGCGGCCAGTCGCCTTAACCATCGACCCGACTTTCAAGCGCTCCATTGATACCCCTTGCCTTTCGAGTGTAGTTCTAGCACCAGATTCTATGAGCCAAAAAGTCTCGCTGCCCTGATCGTCGGTATTCTTTATAAGCACGGACGCATGTGGGTTTTGAAAACGCACTCTCTCAATCACACCCTCGACAGAAATAATATCCTGTGTGAAATTCGCATTAGTGGAATGATGCGCATAAACCAGAAATGGGATACAAAACGATGTAAGGAGAAACAGAGTCAATCTCATTAGTTGTCTCCCTCCTTATTCTCATTCAATTCATTGAACCAATCATAGTTAGCATCGGTACATTCATACAGGGATATTTGTAAATCGTCGGCGCGCAGTAAAAAATATTCCAGCACCAATGGCTTCTTGAATAGCGTCTCATCGATGTAAGTGTGAGTAATATGAAGCGTATCTCCTTCCACCACCAACTCTTCGATGGTTACTGTGTTTATAGACTGAGGAATACCTCGTGATGTCCGAATATACCCTGGAGAGTGATTTCTTGATTCGATGATAAGACGATCATCCTCATGCCGCGCAAACGAAGAACCCATCTCCTGAAAGTAGGTGCCTTCCAAGTTTTTTGTACTGGGTAATTCAGTGATCACAGAGTCATCACCCATGGGAATTTCCCTACGTAGATCGAACAATTCGTAACTTATGAGTAGGCGTTCCTCAAATTGCTCAATCTTTATTGGTGCATTGGGATTCGCCCAAATACGAGAACTACTAGCCGGTGTGCAATAGAGGCTGGGATCGTCCACCAACAGGTCATACTCATGCTGTATGCGCAGACCTTCTTCAGTTAGTAAAATTTCGCTCTCAGTCCCGGGTCCGTTGAGCACCCATATACCGGACAGATCAGGAGCGGCGTAAAGAGGTAAGGATAGAAACAGCACCGCAGTGGAACATAATGCTCTGAAGATCATATCATGTGACTCCCGAAACTTTGTCAGCTAAAAATAACAGTTCTTGGCACTAATGTCGTGTCAATGCCGTGGACCTAGTAACGAAAGCGCGCAACAATTGCCTCAGGTAAGAGCTTGGAGCATCAACATGAAGATCAAGTTAAATCAAAAAGTAATTAGAGACATCAGAACTAGCATGGGCTGGACCCAAGAGGATCTGGCCGATGCAAGCAATGTCCATACTCGTACAATTCAAAGGATAGAAAGAGATGGCGTGGCTTCAATTCAATCCTTGAATGCTTTGGCGAGAGCCTTCGGTGTGGAAGCGGCAGATTTGCAGCATGTGGATTTCGAGTTGCCGGCCAATGACTCGGTTACTGTGTCTAGTGACGATGAGCGTATAACTACCGGAGTGAATATTAGGCCTTCGAAAGAAATTCGGCGTATTAAAGAATTTTTCCTCGTGACAAAGAGGATCGACTCTCAACTATCTTACCGGTGGCTGGGCTGGCCGCTCCTATTCATGGGGGGGTTTCTTACAGTTAACGTGCTTTTGATGACTCAAGCGAATCTGAATAAGACAACATTGTTCTATGTTTTTTTCCCAGGCACTGCAATTGGTTTACTTTTGATGCTTTGTGGAGGATTCCTTTTACAAATATCTGAAAGAGCAACAAAAGGAAAAACTATTTTGAGAAAGGCGTCAAAATCAACGAAGTTCGGCTCCGCATCCGACACCGATTTCAATAAGAGCAACGGCAAGTTTGGTTATTCTACTATTCGATAATCGCTTACTGTATCGCATTCTCGAAATCGCCAAGCGCATCTCTGCTTGGTTGTTGCGACATTACTACCGCTGCCAGCTGTTTCACAAATCTGATCAGGGCCGTGTGCCAAACGCACCACCTCAACTGCAATCCCCAGCACTGCACCGGTCATTACCAGCAATAGAATCGAAATAAACGGTGACGGTATAGCCAAAAGCCCGAGCCTTTCTAATCAAGCCTAATAACTGAGTAAATATCGCTCACCCGATTGCTTGTCATCATTCTTACAGCGCGGAGGCTGAGAACTCCGCTTAAAAACTAAGAACTGGGAAGCTAAGGGCCAAAAAACTAACCATTTATACCCCTATATATCCATTCGGCACCTAGCTCTCTTCACGACTAATGATGTTGATATATTGAGGTTGTTCGACTTGACGATGCTCGCGTCGTACTTCCTTCTTCATTCTATATCTATGCATCTAGCCAAAAGGAATTTCTAATGATCGAGAGCCATATTGTCATAAACAGTAAAGTGCGAATAATTTTCGTCTTCGCGTTTCTTGCCACATCCTTCTCAGCGCTCGCACAAATAGAAACACGCCCTACTTCGAATAGAGAAATATTGGAGATTGTTGTGGTTGGCCGTCAACCTGGGCCACCAATGTGGAAAGTTAACAAAGGTGATCATGAACTTTGGATTTTTGGAATTTTAACTCCTCTGCCCAAGAATATGGTCTGGGAATCCGACAAAGTTAAGTCGGTGATAGATCGGTCTCAAGAGTACATCTATATTAAAAAACCTGAACAAAAAATTCCGCTTAACCCCTTTACTCTCTACAAAGCACTACGCCTTGCAAGCCAACTGGCTAACAATGCCGATGGCCGCTCTCTCGAAGAGGTACTACCCGATGATCTGTATATGCGTTTTTCTGTGTTAGAAGAACAATACCCGATCAGAAAGGTAGATAACATGCGGCCATATTTTGCGGCCGATGCCATACACAGCAACGCTGTTCGTAGTAATGGAATGACAAATGACCCAGGTGTGGAGGAAAAAATTGCGAGGCTTGTCAGGCGAAATAGAGCAATCAAAAAAACCGCAATTCAGTTTGGCCCTGAAGTACTAGACTATGCACTGTTAAAGGAAGAAGGAGACCGACTAATGAACGGTCTTTCAAACACGGTTGAAATTGATTGCCTTAAGGTAAGCCTTGAAAGCATAGAAACCGATCTCGACGGATTGAAGAGCCGTGCAAACGCCTGGGCCCTGGGCTACGTCGACGAACTCCGTTATTACCAAGACTACCCAGATCAAAAAGGCATTTGTATGCAGGTATGGACAGGCGTTGATGACATCAACGATCTAATTCGCCAGAGTAACACTCAGTGGCTGACTGCAGCAGAGCTAGCACTTAGCAACAACGAAACGACCTTTGCCGTGCTTGAAATTGAGCAACTTATCAGGCCCGACGGAGTTCTGGAAGAGCTACACAGAAAAGGTTATGAGATCCGTGAGCCATGAATGCAAACGCGGTCTGTTACCAATTTGGCTACTTCGCTACCTCCTGTCGCCTATTTTCCCAATGCCCCTCAATTATTAATAGAAGGACTGCATCCCAGTTGACACAATTAATTCAGCAGGTTTATAACAATTTGCCTAAAAACTTAGCAATTCCTTAAGCCGTACCAAACTTCTTCTCGAAACCTCAACCTCCTTGCCATCATTAAAACGAAGACAGTAACCATCTTTTACTGCCTCATCAATCGATGTTACCGCGCGCAGATTAACTATGTACTGCCGGTTAGCACGCATAAATTGCGCTGGAGGCAATCGCTTTTCAAGTTGATTCAATGAAATTTTAATAAATGCGTTACTTTCATCGAAATACAACCGCGCATAGTTTTTACAGCTTTCGAAATAGCGAATAGAGCTGAGGTCTACCAGATAGCATTGCTCATTATCCTGAATGAACATGCGGCTATTAATATCCAGCAATTGGTTGTCGGTAGAATTTTGTCCAGGCAATCCTGACCCTTGAGCGGATGCTAACGCAAAATGCTCTCTCAGTTTGGTAATAGCTTGATCTAAACGATCCCGACTTATCGGCTTTAGTAAATAATCTACTGTGTTGAAGTCAAATGACCGAATGGCGTATTCCGAATACGCCGTAGTAAAGATAATGCAGGGACTGTAATTCAGGCTCTCTACTAGATCGAAGCCTGATCTACCGGGCATATGGATATCCAGAAATAGCACGTCGGCTCGATTTTCTTCAAGCAAGGCAAGCGCGGTATCAGGATGATCCGCACTACCGATAAGCTCAACATCTGTGTAGTCCGCCAACATTGCGATCAGACCTTCTCTGGCAATCCGTGAATCTTCTACTACTACCGCCTTCATGAGGCTGCTTCCGCAGAGAACTCGATTGGTAATTCAATGGCGACCAGTACCTGATTCTCATAATTGGACATCGAAAACTTTGCGCGCTCACCATAAAGCAGGAATAGCCGCTTACCAATATTGTCCAGGCCAACTCCGGAACTCCCTTTGAAATCGGTAAAGTTAGAACTTGAGCTGGCGGACGCTACGGTGTTGTGGATCTTGATCACCAGAGCGTCACAGGTTTTCGAACAGTCGATGGTAATGCTACCTCCTGTTTTGTGACCATCGATACCATGCTTGACCCCGTTCTCCACCAGCATCTGCATCATCATAGGCGGTACCAGCATGTTATCTAAGGATGGATCTGATTTAATGGAAAAGCTCAGCCGGTTTTCCATCTGGTTTTTCATCAGTTCAAGGTATTGGCGAACGATGGACAACTCCTGAGAAAATTCTATTTTTTCGTTCTTGCTGGAATCAAGAGAATGCCTCAGTATTTCAGAGAGCGACGTTAGACTTTCGTCTGCACGATTGGCGTCTTCATGAATCATGAAGCGAATATTATTTAGCGCATTGAATAGGAAATGGGGATTAATCTGCCCGGCCAGTGCATCTAATCTCGCTTCCTTCAGGCTGTTTTCCAGTTCCAATGACCTAATCGAAAAGGTACGCGAATTTTGCGTTCCTTTTATCAGCAAGTAGATTAAACACCAACCCACAATGAACGGAAACAAGCCCATAGCATTGCTAACTATCCCAAGCAGGTAGGCAGGCTCACCCGATTGACTAAGAATTCGAGTCGGAGGGCCGCCGAGAATTAGATAGGCAGCGAGTACAGATAAGCTGCAAATTACCATACTACTCACCCAGGAAAGCGCTAGCATTCGTGGCAGAGTTTGCTGAAATGTAGCTTCATACCATCGGTTTTGATAATACCAGCGACGAAATATCAGACCAGTGTAGGTACCACCAACAAATAGAAGCAAACCCACTGCCAATGCTAGAGATAACTTCACTCCTAAGGAGGCCACTCTTCTGAAAAGGTATTCGCCATAGATACCAAGTAACAACAGGCCCCAGCCTCCCAGGTGACACAGCCAGAAGCTAGTCTTTCTAGGAATGAAAGGGGTTGGCATATCTCGCAACACACTCTTTTTGGCATAAGTCATGGCTTAATTCTGTGTAGAAAATTCGTAGTAGACAGCGGAACTCATTCTTCAGCGCTCATGCTAACATTCAAGACATTGTTACCAGGAATTCTATCAATCATGACATGGAACGGATCAATGCCTACCGTTCCAGGTTTTTCCTCAACGTGGATACTGATGGTATGAGTCCCGCTTTGTAGTAAATGCTTTTTTAAATAAATTGGAGTCTGGGCAAATAACTCTTGGTCCGATTCAGGAAAAATCGCAACATCAAAATAGGTATGAAGAAGTACTTCGGTCTCCTCACCCAGACCCGTCGCCTCAAATTGACGTGTGGTAAACTCGATTGCAAGCTCATATCCACCGTCGGCAGGAACAGCTTCCGCAGAGTCGACCTGTACATCATAAAGCACGATCTTCTCAAATAAGTCTGTAATCAGGTCCTGGTATTCCTCACCCGACACAGCGCGTAATTCGTTGACCAAGTCTTGGGAAGTAGGAAATGGCGGTGGCTGAAAGGCGAACTTGTCCAGATAGTTACGCAGGGCCTCATGTATCTTGTCTGTGCCAATAATATCCTGCAATGCAAACATAGCCAGTGCTCCCTTGTTATAAGAGATGTAACCCTGGTCTTCAGTAGTCATAAGAGGCTGTTCTTCCCGAGTTTCACGACCTCTTCCAGCAAGGTATCCGGATTGAGTCTCGGCCAACATACGTCTCAACCACACAGGATCTAGATACTCCTTAGACACCATTAGGGCAGAGTAACTCGCCAACCCTTCATTCAACAGCTGTCTGCCCTGCATATAAGCGCCGTAAGCTTGAGCTCCCCACCACTGGTGAGCCAACTCATGCATTGTCGCGAAGTCCATATTCTCCATCGCCGCCATGTCGGTGACAAAGCCCACAGATTCCGAATAAGGGATGGTTCCCGCGAAAGCCCTGGCAGCATTTCGATAGCGAGGATATTCCAGGATGCGAAAATAGGAGTGCTGGTACGGAGAAAATTCGCGAGTGAAATAATCTAAAGACTTCTTGGCTGTACCTAACATGGCTGCTGAATTGTAACTGTGCTTGGCATCATGATAAATCTCCAACTGCACGTCATTCCAATTATCACGCGCCACCTCATAGCGTGCCGACGTGAATGACAAACCCTGCAAGATAGGGTGCTCAGTGACATACTCGAAATAGCGGCGCTGTCCATCTCGCCATTGGCGTTGCAACACTCCCGGCGCTACGGCTATCTGATCTGCCGAGGTACTGAATATCACGCTGATGTTTGCGCGACTGCCAATGCCAGCTCCAAGAATGTCCAGATACATCGGATCGCCCAATTCGGGAAGTCTATCCATAGATGGAAGACCGAATTGTCCACGTAAAAAACTATCGCTCAGCTCGCGAGACATTTCATAGCCAGGGATAGGCATAATGTCACGACTTTCAATGAAGGTACCATTATTTACAACTTCAACATCAGGATTTGCATTGACGAAACCCGCGTTAGGTCGGCTCATGTCCCAGCTAACAGTTGCCGTATCGCCTGGGTTCAAGGGAGATGTAAAATTATACAGATAAAAACCTAGCTCTGAGTCCGCTACGCTAGCTGTGGCAGATTCAACTTTCAGATCAACAATCTGCATCTTCGGATTTACAGAAATTACAAATTCGCTTATTGGGTAAGGTTTATTGTTGCTAAGAACAGCACTGCCACGGGACTCAACTCGTTTCTCTTCAGGGTAGAGATCAATCTCCATAGTAATGTTCTGAAAAGTCGGCGCCGGTCGATTCTGATACTCACCGTACTTAAATTCATAGTCGGCCTGTAATTGTAATGCGGTATTAGTGGTCTGGTATTGATTAAGGACGCTCGTGTTGTAATAAATCCAGCCACCGATGCTGATAAAGCACGCAGTAGCGAACACACTAACGCCTTGCAATTGCGGACTGAATCGGGAACGTGCATCTACCCATCGTTCCCGGGCATTTGTGTAGTAACCACGGGGAAAAAACGAGCATACCAGAGCAATTAGCAGAACACAGAACATTCCCCAATAGGCTATAAGTGCCAAGACAGGTTTACTGTAAGGCCCGAAGCCATTCATATCAGAATAAATCGCATAGGGTATTCGAAATCCATAAAGGATATTCTCCATGCCTAAAAGCTCCATGGAGAACAGAAATACATACACACAGAACAGCAGAAACATGCCCAACCATTTATTGGGACTCAAGGTCTGCACGAGAATGGCTAGCACAGAAAGCATGTAGAAATAGAATCCGTTGAAAACAAACAACCCTTTAAAATAGAGGCCCAACTCGAAATTGCTATAACCCGCCAGTGCTTGCAGACTAATCGAGGTCAGCATTGACGTACCCAGAAAAATAGAAATTATTGCCCACAACGTCACCATTTTGGATAGTGGCATTGTCCAATTCGAATAGGGTGTTGCATCAATAATTTCATTCACGCCACTTTCCCTCTCACGGTGTATCAAATCTCCTGAGAAATAGATAACTATGAGCATCACGTTCGAAATTAGTCCAAATCTGAAAAAATCGAACATTAAACTGGTTACAGGTATCAGGGGAATATTTAGCGCAGGACTTACATGTCTTTGATGATCTCCGATAGTGCCAAAGACACTAAAAAAAAGAACGGCATAGAAAAAAGGGCTTTGTAGAATAGAGTAAATGTCCATAAAGAGCTGAGATTTGAACTGGACCACCTGTCCCTTAAATGAAAAATTACTGCTGACAGTTACGTCGGAAATAGAGGGAACAAAGGAAGTTGCCTTATTATCCTTCCTCAATCTTAACAATTGGAAATGAGAGTTTCTTCCAGCCGACAGATCGAAGCGAAACCTCAAGCAAGTGCAGATCAGAACCAGCACCGTCAAACCAATCCAGATCAGTCTGTTCCCTAATAGCAAACCCATGGGAAGAACGGTATTTAGTTCGCTGATAGTCCAAAAGCGTGTCTCCGTAGTAATTGCCAGCACACCGGTAAGATCTAGCAATCCGATCCAATCGGAGGTATTCATGGCGCTATAAATAAACAAAATAAAATTTAACAGCATGAACAGCAGGGCCAGGACGAAAGTCATCGCCACCGATCTGGTTAAGGCAGCGACCGCAAAGAAAAAGCTGCACACGATAAAAGTATAAGGAAGCACAACGACAAAAAAACTATAGCCATAGGTCGACATCGAGAATGGACTAAGCCTGGCAGGATCCAACCAAGGCATAAACACCGCGAGAACACCCCCTAGCAACCCTGCGACTGCAACCAACAAAGCAAGAAGAAAACCACCACAAAATCGCCCCAATAAGAACTGATGCTTGCTAACGGGAGCAACAAAGAAAAATTCCGCCATGTTCTTCTCATGGTCGCGAGTGATGGCTGTCACCATAAAAACAATGGTGGGCAGCATGCCAAAATAAGCGAGCGCTGCTTCGGTATATATTGTGCGATAAGGGCTGTTAACGTTGATCAGCTCACTCATGTCGCCAATATCTATTGTATGGGTCGCAACGGTTAGAAAATGTATTAGAGGGAATACAATTAGAACACCCCAAAAAAAAGGCGACTTGAGCTGGTAGCGAAGCTCGAAGCGTAGTATTTCAAGAAAAGAATGCATGGCTTTACTCCATGTTCTCTTTCAAGCCATGCTCGATGAGAGTGCTGAAATACACATCTTCCAGCTCGGGCGACGCCAATGACGCCTCATCGGGTTGTTCTTCTGCCAGGATACGCAGCTCGATGCGACCCGCGTTAAATCGTGTAGACACAACCTGGTGCTGGGCGCGAATGCGCGAAACTTCGGCTCTTTCTACAACACACACCCAGAGGCTTCCTTCTAAGGCCTCGGTTAGTTGACGCGGACTTCCTTGTTTAAGAATTCTCCCTTGCCCCATAATGGCCAGCTGGAGACAGAGTTCTTCAACGTCGTCAACAATATGAGTCGATAAAATAACAATTTTTTCTTCACCAATTTCGGCGAGCAGATTTTGAAACCGACGCCTTTCCGCAGGGTCCAGTCCTGCTGTAGGCTCATCGACAATAATAAGCTTAGGATCTCCAAGCAGTGCTTGCGCTATACCGAAACGCTGCTTCATACCTCCCGAAAACTTATCGACACTTCGTTTTCGTGAATCCCATAGATTCGTTTTGACTAATAGGCTCTCAACCGCCTGCTTCCCCTGATCACCATAGATTCCTTTTAGGGCAGCAAAATGTAAAAGCATTGCTTCAGCGGAAGTGCGAGGGTAGGAACCAAATTCCTGGGGTAAATAGCCAAGGTTTTTTCGTAATTCAGTTTTCTCAGCAAGGACATCTATGCCATCGAAGCTTATTGAGCCTTGATCTGGTGACTGGAGAGTCGCAATGGTACGCATGAGTGAGGATTTTCCAGCCCCATTCGGACCTAGCAATCCAAACATACCTGTGGAAATTGTAATATTAATATCCTGCAGAGCATGGATGTCGCCTGGATAAGTTTTTGAAAGATTTGATATGTGCAACATGGAAAAACTCCGCGGATATTCTCTTGCCTCATATTTGAATGAAAAGATCAGTGAAACATTGAATTTCCTGAAAAAGTGCTCTATTCGCGAGTAATTCACGCTTGCCATTTTTCAGATCAAAATACGTTAAATAAAATCAAGGATTCCGTTAATACTCTTCCATAGTGATACTCTGCATTATTCCGATCTAGTTCCACCGCCCGCTGCATTACATCGACCGCTTGTCTGGCGTCGTCGGTCATATAGAGGCTTAGGCCATAATAGTATTGAAATCCAGCATTGGATCGAAATTCTGGCTCGAGTTCTCTCAAGAAAGAATAAGCTCGTGCGTAATCAGCATTATCAAAATAATTTATGCCTTGCTGAAATTGATTTTCTGCCAAAACAGTTTGCAGTGGTATCAGTAGAGAAACAGCCAGAATCATAATTATTTTGTGCAAGTTTCTTAGTACTTGAGCTGTTCCCACTCCAAAATCTTTACATGTTCTAATACCAGTTTCCGCCGTTAATATACTCATTAGAATCTCTCTATTAGTAACAGTCGAATGGAATTCGGCCCCCTGCCTATAGTAAATCCGGCTATCTACGAGACCGTCCTCATACAAGCAGAGACAGCTAATATAGAGGCATATGTAGTGAAGAAGGAGATTTGGTGCTGAACAGAGATATACGGGTATGGGCGGTAAAAATGAGGTATTGGAAACTATTGAGGTATTGAAATCATAACTGTGCAAACCCAATATGATTGACTTTTCGAACTCTATTGGAAAATTGAAGACCCTGCGGAATGATTGGTATTTTCTACTGAAGCCAGTGAACTGCCTGCCCCAGTTTCTGAATTAAATAGGTCGATAAAACCGTTGACGCATTTGATCTAATTATTCTAGTATTAGGATACTAATTATCCTAGTACTAGAATATGAAAGGCAAAGACCTCACAGATAGCGAATTACTGGTACTCGGCTTGCTTGCCGAAATGCCTCGCCATGGCTATGACTTAGAACAGATCATTGAAAAGCGGGGCATGCGCGAATGGACTCAAATTGGCTTTTCCTCAATTTACTATGTGCTGGGAAAGCTTGAAAAAAAAGGCATGGTTAAGGCTGAAGTACCTACAACTGCAAAGTCCAAGAAGTGTTACAAGACTACTAAACTTGGTCAGAAAGCTTTAGTTGACCAAACGATTTCCGCTTTGAAGAATTTTCGTCCTAATCACTCTTCACTGCTAATGGGAATGATTCATTGGTCAACACTAAACAGAGACCAAGCGCTGGAAAGTCTACAAGCACGAAGCGACGCCGTGGCAAAGGAGCTTGCGCGTGTTCAGGATATCTATTTTGAACAAGAACCCCTGCCAGATTATGTTGACGCCATGTTCGAGTTTTCCATTAGTCAGTTAAAAACCGAAACACGCTGGATCGATAGAACACTGGCGTATATGCAAACCAAACCGTGGCCTAGCTAGCGGAGCAAGAAATGAACATAGAAGAATTTCACAACCGTATTCGAGAATTATACTCGCCACCCGAGAATAAATTTACCTTGGTAGATGTGCCTGAAATCAGGTTTGCCGTTATCGACGGAAAAGGAGATCCGCAAGGCGAGGCTTGTGCTTATGCCGTGAAATGGCTCTATTCCCTGGTTCATATAGTTAAACCGATTGTACAAGAACGCATGGGCAAAAACTTTGTCTACCCCCCTCTTGAGTTCCTACATTGGGCGGACAGTGAGAAAGACTTTATAGAAGGCAATAAAGAAAAATGGAGATGGCGAGCAATGATCGTATTTGTAGATTGGATAACTCAGGAAACATTCACAGATGCAATTGCTGAAGTAGAAAAGAAACTCGGCCCTGCTCCAAAAACATTACGTCTTGAAAACTTACACGAGGGAAAAAGCGTACAGATTATGCATGTTGGTGACTATGAGGAGATCGGGTCGATCTGCGAGAAGTTATACAAGCATTATCTACCCGAGAATAATCTGAAACCCTGTGGCTATTATCATGAAATCTACCTTAACGATCCTGCAAGAGTCGCACCGGAGAAACGAAAAACCGTACTGCGACAGCCCGTGGAATGAGTGGAACATCATAAAACTACTACGCTAGCAGAAATACAGTATTGTTTGCATGTTCCGTAGCACATGAACTCGACTAGCTAAACGTCAAACACAATATCTCCAGGTAAAAAATCGTCTCCGCTTAAGATAATTCGCCGAGCTGCGCTAGTCTTGAGAGGAATTGCTGGAAGTAATCCATGAGAATTGATCTAATGAACGCATTATTGCTACTACATAGAACAGGGGAATCGATACATGAAACCTGCAATTAGAAAACGTCCAACGCTTGTCATTCTTACCACCATTCTGTTGACGCTGGCTTCGGCACTGAGCTGGGCAGACATCGAGAAAGCCAGGCTTGACGCCATCGCCAGTGATCTACAGACACGAGTCGATGAGGGAATGTTATCCGGGGTGGTGGCCTTGATAGCCCAGGATGGAAAAATCCTAATGGATCAGACCTTCGGCTATCAGAACGTCGAAGATAAAGTGCCCATGGCGAAAGATACAATCTTCAGAATCTTCTCCATGACCAAGCCCATCACTGGCACAGCACTGATGATGCTCTACGATGAAGGCAAGTTTCAGTTGGATGACCCACTGGAGAAACATCTTCCAGCGCTGGCAGGCATGACGGTATTCGTCTCTGAAAGTGACGATGGCAGTATGAACACCGAGCCAGCCGAGCATCCGATGACAATTCGTGAACTGCTCAGCCACACCGGAGGACTGTTGTATACACCGCCTCTTTCAAGAGGCCCTGTGGCGGAGGCCTATTCCGCTGCCGGCATTAACGACCTCCCTAACTACACATTGGCCGAATCCATTCCTGCACTGGGAGATATCCCTCTTGGTTATCAGCCCGGAAGCCAATGGGTCTACAGTATTTCTGTCGATGTTCAGGGTTACCTGGTTGAAGTCTTGTCGGGTCAAAGCTTTGATCAGTTCCTACAGGAAAGAATCTTTGATCCTCTGGGCATGACAGATACAAGCTTTTTCGTAACGGAAGATAAAGCCAGCCGCTTTGCGCGACAATATTTCCCGGCAGATGGCAGCTTGCGCAGAGTCGACAACGGCTCCTTTCTCAAGAAACCGAAGTTCTTTTCTGGCGGAGGCGGATTGACATCCACCGCAAGCGACTACATGAAGTTTGCGCAGATGCACCTGAATGGCGGTGAGTTAAATGGTGTTCGAATTCTTTCAGAAGAAGCCGTGCAGATTATGCGCAGCAATCAATTACCGGATGCCGTGGCAAATATTAGCGGACTCTATCCGGGCAATGTCTTCGGTGTGGATTTCGCCATTGTAGATGAACCTGAAAAATACAATGGTGCTCCCAGGGGTACGCATTGGTGGTGGGGTATTGCCGGTTCCTGGTTTTGGATCGATCCTGTGGAAAACATAGTAGTTGTAGGCATGATTCAAAACTCCAATACTCGCTATTCACTGGAAGTTCATGCCGCCGTTCGAGCAGCTCTTTATCAATAGATAAGAGTCTGCTTAGACGTCGTGTAAGAAGGAGTTCGGTTCGGCTAATAGTTGATTCTAATCAGGTGGAGTCCTCTCGATTTCACCTTGCCGCTTAGCTTGCTTTGTTTACGCCTGGCAAGGGCTTCTTCAATGGCACGCGAATCAATATTTCCTCTTCCCACTTCGAACAGAGCACCCAGAATATAACGAACCATATGTCGTAAAAAACCATTCCCTTCTATTTCTACGCAATAAACGTCGCCACCAAATTCTGAAAGACTTGTTTCCAACAATTCCAGACGAATAACCGTTCGAATAGTTGATTTAGCATTCTCATCCTTAGCAGCGAAATTACAGAAATCGTGCTCACCTATGAAAATCTTACAAGCTTGGTGCATTCTGTCGAGAGCTAGCTGAGGGTCGCTGTGCTGGGCATCACCCACAGAAAAGTGTGCCACAATGTCATGCAGTAACGGTGTACCGATTTCCCCAATTGAGAAATAGTAGCGGTACACTTTACTGATACAATTTTTGTTGGGATTGAATTCAGCCAAACAAGTTGCACATTCCCTAATCCGTATATCATCGGGTAACAAGGAGTTCATGCCGAGTAATAGTTTGTTGGCATCGATCTGTACGGGAAGCGAAAGTTTCGCTACCTGCCCCAGCGCATGAACTCCTGCATCTGTGCGACTCGCCCCTGAAACCACGCACTCTTTATACCTACTGATCTTCCTGAGTACTTGCAGGATTTCAAATTGAACAGTGGGTTTTTCAGCAGCATCGCCCAGGTCTTGCCAACCGAAGTAATTGCTGCCTTTGTAAGAAATTACTACTCGATAGTGGCAATGAGTCATCTTGAATCAATGGAGTTTAGGTGGGTGGGAGAACTACTGTGATAATTCTAGGGCGTCTTCCCTGGCACAATATTGAATATTCATTTTTCTGGATGAGAGACACTCAAACACTGTGAAACACTAAATATTCGAGGAACAGATTTATACCTTCAAGTTCATAGCAGGCCAAACTCTGTCCCTGGCAGCCCCTAGACTGAACCTTACCGTGCTTTGCTGGATAGAGCTGTTGCTGAGCGACACAGTATCACATCTTGATTTACAGGAGTAAGCCATTGTTTAGGAAGAAACTGATCTATGGATAAGGTCACTATTTACCTCCTTAAGCAGCAGATTAGATAATTTATTAGGGCAGACCCTACTCTGTGCATCACTCAACTGTGATTGCTTCGATTGCTTCTGTGCACGCAGTACATCTCTAGCTGATTCCCTGTTATTAAGCTTGGTAAGATAGGCTTACCCTGTCTGTCTTTAATTGCTAAGCTGGGCGATCATGCCTCCATCAAGAATCAGCTTAAGAATTCAAGCAGTGCTTACGATTTTTTATTGTTTCGTATTTCTGTTTTCAATTTCCAGCCATGCTGCGGAAGAGGAATTAGTAATCCTCACCATAGAAGGTGATCTCATTGGCAAAATTGAAACCCTGGATAATGAAGAAGACTACAGCCAGATAATTAGCAATTATTATTTATTGCTGCCCACAGAAGTACAAGCACAAATCGAAACTCTACATTTCCAACTCAGCGCCCTTATTCCTGATTACGAAGTCGCTTACCTTGCCGCAGATAGCGCCGAGTTGTCCGAGGTAATGGACGAGATCGACGTTTTGTGGAATTCAATTAGAATGTTACATACGCAATATTTTACAGCAGAAGTAGTGGAGTTATTGAACCAGGCCCTTAGCTCCGTTTTCCGCTTGCCTGGTACAAAATTACCCGTGCTGGATTCAGATAAAGCCGAGTGAATTTGTTCCACTGATTCACATCGCCTAATCAAGCACTACCTAGTCAACCACTAACTAACAGGTAAAACCTGAAACACTCAAATTTGAAGAGAAATAATGGCAACCTCAGCATCTCCAAATTTCTATTTATCAAGCCCTACTTGTCCCATTGGTCCCCAATCGATTCAGGGACCAAACGTCGAAATCGATTCAGGCCAGTGCCAAAGCCTGCTCGATGTCCGCCAAAATATCGTCGATATGCTCTATACCTATGCACAGACGAATCATTTCCGCCCGAACTCCAGCCTGGGCCTGCTCTTCTTCGCTGAGTTGCCGATGTGTTGTTGATGCGGGATGACAAGCCAAGGATTTTGCATCACCGATATTCACCAGGCGCTTAATCATAGCCAATGCGTCATAAAACTTAACTCCTGCTTCGAAGCCACCTTCGATACCGAAGGTTAACAAGGATGCTGGCGTACCATTACAATACTTCTGCGCGAGCTCGAAATTCTCATCACCTGGAATGCCTCCAAACTTAAGCCACTCGACCTTGCCATGGGTACTCAGGTAGTTGGCAACTGCAACAGCATTTTCGCAATGTCGCTCCATTCTCAAGCTGAGGGTCTCAAGTCCTTGCAAGATCAAGAAAGCATTCATTGGGGACAGGGCTGAGCCAGTATTCCTGAGTGGAACCGTACGCGCCCTGCCGATATAGGCAGCCTCGCCCAAAGCCTCGGTATACACTATGCCATGATAGGAGGGTTCGGGAGTATTTAACCCCGGGTATCGTGCCTTGTGCTCTGCCCAGGGAAACTTGCCAGAGTCAATAATTGCGCCGCCTATCGATGTGCCATGACCGCCTATATATTTGGTAAGCGAATGCACCACTATGTCGGCACCGTGTTCGATTGGGTTACACAACACTGGAGTAGCGACTGTGTTGTCCACTATAACTGCCACACCATGTTTATGAGCGGCTGCGCACACAGACTCCAAATCAATAATGTTGCCAGCAGGATTACCAATGCTTTCACAATAAACTGCCTTGGTGTTCTCATCAATGAGCTTCTCGATTGCCTCCGCCGAATCATCCTCAGCAAAGCGGACTTCGATACCCTGACTTGGCAGCATATGGGCGAACAATGTATAGGTGCCGCCATATAACTGCGGTGTCGACACGATATTATCTCCAAGCTTCGCAATATTAAGAATTGAATAATTAATGGCCGCCATGCCCGATGCCAGAACCAGGCCGGCTATTCCTCCTTCCATGGCCGCCATACGTTGCTCCAACACGTCGTTGGTCGGGTTCATGATCCTCGAATAGATATTTCCCGGCACGGCCAGATCGAATAGATCGGCTCCGTGTTGTGCATCATCAAATTCGTAAGCTACAGTTTGGTAGATAGGAACAGCTACGGATTTGGTGGTGGGGTCCGTTTCATATCCGGCGTGAATAGCTAGAGTTTCCTTTTTCATAGTTGAGAACCTTATAACAATAATTAGGAACAGTGGTTGAATAGTAAATTTTTATAGCTTCGATGAATAGTGGCTGAATAACCATTTTCAGATGTGACTAGCCGAGAATCAAACAGATAGGGGTTTTGGACGAGTAATTCACTATATAACACTTAGAATCTGGGGTTAGGCAACTATGGGAATCCAGTGCGCGCTGGTCAGCAAGATCGTCACAAGAGCGCCGGTGGTGAAGAAGGCGGCCTTTTGCCGCATACGAAGAGCTGATATTGGACAGCTGTCTCCCGATGCGATGGCTTTTTCCATGGGAGCAAAGATACTCCATGCGGCGGCAGCAAACAGGCTCGATACTAAAAATATGAAAATCGGCTGATAGGGCTCAAGAATCATCAATCGACTCATCCAGGCACCGCTGATGCCGGTCGCCATCAGAAAAAAGGGGCCCACACAGCAGATACTGGCTCCCATTGAAGTGAGCACTCCTGCAATAAGGTACTTACTCGCACTTTTGTTTCTGCTCTCTAAAGTGTTCAAACCGGCCTCTTCTGTAAGTCATCAATCTTGCTAATTAGTAAAGAAGTAGCATTGAAAATACTTGAAATCGCTTCCGCACTATTGAGATTTTGGAGTTCTAATTGCCGATGGGAACCCTATATTAGTAGTCGCCTGAATCAAACGCGAAAAGTCCACCTTATCAGTTTCGTAAACAACCATGGCGGTTTTCTCATCCAAATCGACTTCTACTTCTCTTACACCTTCCAGAGATCTTAGTGAGTTGCGCACGGCAACAACACAACCAGCTCAAGTCATATTTTCTACAGCTAGTATGACACGACTCTCGTCTTGGCCTAGTTCACGAGATGTTTCTGCGTAACTAAAACTGGCGAAAAGAAACGCGAAGAACAGCGCGCCTAGTTTAGCTTTATTCGCAATGTCTATTGTAAGTTTTAACATTTGAAATCCCCTATTCTGATCTCCAAAATTCTCAAGCCATGCCTATAAAGCTTCACGCTATTCCGGCACAGCATGGGCAACCGCCTCCACCACTAAGCATTACCGATTCCGCTGCTTTCGCGTTCTGTTGTGCACTGCGCCTGGTAGCCGCCACGGTCGAGGAATTTGCCACACTCATAGCATCGGGCTTCGACAGAACCACCTCTTGACCAAAATAACCGGTATAAATCTGGTATTGATGCTGGCCTATATCGGTAGGCACGCGAATCGTATTGCCATCTATGATTTCGACATTGCTTACCGTAGCGCCATCACAGATGACCACCGCCTCACTGGCATTCGGTAAATTGGTGATGCGCCAACTGCTTGCCTGTCTCGCACGGCTACGATCTGCTACATAGGTGCCAATATTCAAGACTCCGTTGTCTTTGTCGTTCCATGCGGTATCTACGCCCAGGCTGGGAAAGTCCACGCCTTCAAGTGTCGGGGCCGTGTATTTATCTAAATGTTTAACCTTGAAGGCATCTATCCAATTACCTTCGGCAATTTCTGAAATCATCGCTTGCCCGGAACCTTGGCCTCGAGGCCAGGGCTCACCATTGTTGAACCACCAGCCAAACTTGTCCATGTCCTCGCCGAACCAACGTGGTTCCGAGTAGCGCTCCGCAGCGGCGCTGAGTCGCGTTACTGCAGTATGATCTCCCAACGCTTTTGCCATTATTAATCCTTGAGAACTGGGTCTAATCTCTCTCTTCGGGTCTCGCCAACCCTGGGCGTTTGCAGTTGCATTATAGATTTGCGTGGCGATCTCTGGAGATTGCGGCAGAAGGTAAAATGCGGTTCCGGCACCAGTGCCGGCAGTACCCGGTATGTTTGCCTTGAAATCTGCAATCGGATCATAAAACATGGTCATCCACTCGATCCGATTCTGATCGTTGATGCCCATATAATTATCTCGCATAAACTCTACCCAGTTCTCGAACACACCATGGGCATTACTTACACCTAACTGATCGGATAGATAAATACCAAGGCCTGCCGCTGAATTGCAGAACGGCCAAATCTTGGTGTTCTCGCATTGCGGACCTTCTGGGTGATCTGTGTACTGTTGTCTTAGATGTTCAACAATCCGTGGCTGGGTCCATTCAAATTTTTCGTTCTCATAACCGGCTATTTCCCATGGCTTCTCCCATTTGTCATCGCCAGACACATATTTGTAGATAGACAACACAAGATTTAGCCAACCACGGAAGAACAGGTTGCCGTCTGCGCCGATCGGGTCCGGCTGCAATCCCCAGGGTTGCACACCGTTGGCGGTCCAGCCGGGTGCGTCATAGTTCCCGCGTACACGTTCCGGCCACAGTTGCATAGTAGCTGCCGGGTAATTTTTTCGGTCGGGACTTTCCCCGATAAAGGTATTCCAATCAATCGCGGCCCAATACGCTGTATGCCTAGTCGCCAACTCATCCATGATGCGTGAATACACTTCTCTCCAGGCAGGAGTCTGATCCGCCATAAGCATGACGGCGTAGCTGGAATCGGATAGATCGAAACGCGGATAACTTAACAAGGGCGCGCCGGTGTATTGATCCCACCAGGGGTGAGGCCCTTTACCATCGTAGTTCCAATCAATCTCTCCACGGGGCAGGTTTATTCCCCAGGGGCGCTCCTGTTCTTCGGTATAGCTCCAATCATCCTGAAAGGTCGACTTTTGCCAGAGGAATCTTAACCAGCCCTTGGTACGTTCATTGTGTTTTGGATAGAAACTGGGGCTGTATTTGTGGGTAGCAATCTGCGCTGATTGTTGCCCAGCGGCGCAAGCCCCCAGACCCGCAGCACCACCTACCAGCGCAGCACCCTTGATGAAACTACGCCGTGATTCCGAATTAATCTGTGACATGGAAGGCTCTCTTGCCGGTGAACTTATTCTGCTTTTGATACTGCCATCAGTGAGCGCAAATTTCATTCAATAATTTGCTCAGACCTGAATAAGATGATGTCTTGACACTTTGCCCCTGAGTGCCATCAAGCTTAATTTCTCGTCTGCTGGTCGCTCGCTTCGACTATTCGATTGAACAAGGCTCCGTTGTACCGAAATCCCTAAAGATTTTAACCTGAGGATCGACCTGCAGCAGAGCGCCCGATGGTATTGGGAACAGTTCGCCATTAGCAGGTACATTAAAAGAGGTAGATACCCCCTCGTGAGTAACTAATATTGGCACACTGAGTTCAACTGCAGGATTATCGGGCCAACTAAATTTAACACCATTGTCATCCCTCTCCTGTTTTAGAACAGGCAATTCACTCTGTTTCAAATACAGATCGAAAAACCAGGAGAGGTCCTGACCAAATTCTTCGCTAGTGATTCTCACGAAGTCTTCGTTGCTACGGCGGGTCGGTTGAATCGGATAATCCAGGGACCATGGGTCCGCGGTATCGTAGACTAGCCTTCGCAGCGACCGCCAGAATACATCCTCACCAATCAGCCAGCGCAGGGTATGTAGAGTCCAGCTTCCTTTATAGTAGGCGTCGTTCGAATCAAAATAATCCAGCGACACATCTTGTTCTGGAACAACTGGCTTACAGTTTGCCATGCCGTTATAGAAATCCCACATATAGGCCCAGTAGCCGGCGTCTCCTATTACATGCTGCGCGTAGACTGGCTGCATATAGTTGGCAAACCCCTCGTGTAGCCAGAAATCTCTGCTCTCGAATTGAGTCATTAAGTTGCCAAACCATTCATGGGAAAATTCATGCTGCATCAACCAATCGAAACCATAGGGGTCGAGAGTAAAGCCATTTCCATATCCATTCATGGTCTGGTGCTCCATACCCAGATAGGGAATTTCAACTATTCCTATTTTCTCATGCCCCCATGGGTAGGGGCCAAGCATGCGTTCGAAGAAAAGCAGTTGGCTCATAAAATCTTGGTGAATCAATTTATCGATCTTCTCCATATCATTTGAAACATGGTAGAAAACGACGGGGATGGACGAATCCCCGGTCAAGGCATTACGATGTTGTAGCTCATACTTTTTGAAGGGCCCTATATTGAGAGCCAGGTGGTAAGATGAAATTGGGCTTTCGGTTCTCCAATGGAAGGTGGTCTGATCACCGCTGATATTCTCCGACAACAAAGACCCATTCATTACCGCAACAAGATTCGAGGGCACCGTGATTAACATGTCCGCCCCACGATCTGGCTTGTCTGATATATGGTCTTTACAGGGCCAGTAAAGATCACATCCACGGCCTTGAACTGCGGTCGCAATCCAGTGTTCGCCGGACTCGGTATGTGTCCACACAAAGCCACCATCCCATGGCGGATTCTCTGCCTCATAGGGCCTGCCTCGATAGCTTACAGCAGCAGTGAATGCGACCCCGGGTTCAATGAGCTGACCAGAGAGTAGTAACTTACCGCCCAGAGTTTGATGGGCGGCAGTTGCACCATCTATAGACGCACTAATAACTTCATACCTGGGGTCGATATCCAATTCGATAGTGCTCAGGCTTTCTATGGCGACGGCCTCCATTGCCATATTCCCTTCGATGAATTTCCGATTCGGAAAAACCTCCACTTCGAGTCGATAATGTTGTACATCGTACTTGCCCTGCAATTCAGACAGTACACCACTGGAAACAGCGGTTTCAGGGTGCAATGGAGTATTTGTTCCAGCACAATCTGTCAGTAGTACTAAGGTAAATATATACATGGATAATCGGGACGGTAGGTGAAACTTGAGTCTCATGAACATGTGCTCACTTTAATTTCCATTAACTGCAACTTAGAGTAGATAACATCAGTCTGAGCTTGCTGCAACGTCAGTAGATGCTGGCAGATATTCAGTTGAATGCCTAAATAATGACAGAATATTTTGCCATCAATCAATTAGCCAATCTGCAACAATAATTAATTATCTAACATATTCTCCGAATATGATAAGGTCAATTTCGCTGTATCCTCCGGCTGAGGACACAGGGATATTTTTTTGCAGGCAAACACATAGCTTCTCGTCGTAACTGTTAGCAATTAGGCCTACATGTCAGAAATCACATTATACGGATCTCCCCTCTCACTCTACACAGGCAGAGTGCGAAGTTATCTTATCAAGGCTGGACTTGTGTACAGAGAAATGCTGCCGAACTCTCGTCACTACGAAGAGAATGTATTGCCTCAGATGGGGGGCCGTAGAAGTATTCCTGCAGTAGTAACGCAATCGGGCAAAGTGATTCGAGATGGGGCAGCTATCATTGATCACTATGAAGCGAAAAACAATAATGCCTTCTCTCCAGAATCTCCAAAGCAACGAATTTTAAGCCTCTTGTTTGATGTAATAGGAAGCGAAGGATTACTGCGGCCGGCGATGCATTACCGTTGGAGCTTTCCAAATGAAAATCAGGAGTTCCTGCAGTTTCATTTCGAAACTTTCGTGCCGCCACAGCTCGATAAGAAAGAGGTGGTAGAGCAACGCATGAATACGATGCGCGGTGCAGGGCGTAATTTTGGCGCCGTTGCCGAGACCTTTGCCTTGATCGAGTCCTTGTATATTGAGCTAACGGAAAAACTAAATGCCCATTTTTCCTTGCACCCCTATTTACTTGGAGCTAAACCCTGCATCGGTGACTTCGGCTTGATCGCACCACTGTATGGCCATCTTGGGCGAGATCCCAAACCCCTGCGATTGATGCAAGCCAAAGCAGTGTGTCTTTTCCGCTGGGTCGAGCGGATGAACAGACCCGAACCCGATATTGGCGAATTTGATGCGCAAAATCATCATTACCTTGTCGACGACCAAATACCAGAAACCCTGGTCGATGTGTTAGGCCAACTCGCCATTGATTTCATCCCGGAAACAAAAGCTGCTTGTATGTGCATCAATGAGTGGCTTGGTGAACAGTCAAGCCCGGAGGCAAATACTGTCGCCGAGCGTGGAGTTGGCATGTGCACATTCGAGGTGGCTGGTGAGTCGATAACGGCATTGGCGCAGCCTTACAGGTTTTATCTACTAAAGCGCGTACAAGATGAATACGATCAACTCTCAGGAACGGATAAAGACGATGTCGACACTCTACTACAGGCATGCGGAATGAGTGAGCTTATGGATTTAAGATTATCTAGAGAAATTGGGCGCTGCGATAATAGAGAGGTATGGCTGTAATCGACGATTATTAGTTAATTGAAAGGCTAAGATTTTTTTCTGAGGCCACAGCATGTAATTAGAAAATACACTTACCGAAACCTACGTGGTCCGCTATTGGCGGCTTAAAACTACGCCCGTATTTCATAGTGGGTGCGATCTATCGCGGAGAAGCCCTCTTGAGTATAGTGACCCTGACCCACAAATGAAGAAAGCAGTATAAGCCGAGCGCTCCCGCAGCACTGCGTGCTGACTCTTTCGGGAATTTCAGATGGGCCGCTACACGACTAATAGAAATGAGACTATGTTATGCAGTGCAGTTTACTGAATTACTTATTGGCATCGCCGTGGCACTGGCCGGATTTAGCGGAGTAGTGGTGGTTTTTGCTCACCGCAGTGTTTATTGTCTTATCCTGGCCGAAATTGCCAACGCATTATTATATGGAGCATTTGCACCTGTCTTAGCAGCCTTTGTAGCAATATTACGGGCGCAGCCATACAATTTGTCTGCTTGATCAGATCAGCCTTTCATAAATGAGTCAGCTATTTAAACTAGACAAATGAATAATCTAAGCATAAACGCACAAGACCCATTATCTGAACAAGCAATTCGTTTAGTAATATTCCTGCTTATATTAATGGTATTCGCTCTACTGGAATACCTTAGACCCAGACGTCAACTTCATTACCCCAAGGGCCGTCGCTGGAGCAACAATTTTGCCCTCAGCTTGCTTAATACAGCGACAGTAAGTGTATTACTGCCGCTTGCTGGTGTCAGCGCTGCTGTATTGGCTGGTGAGAAAAACTGGGGGCTGCTTAATGTGCTGAATGTTGTGCCGTGGATAAGTATCCCAATCTATATACTAGTATTTGATTTCACTATCTATTGGCAACACCGCCTCTTTCACAC
Organism: Gammaproteobacteria bacterium; assembly: GCA_021773355.1. Taxonomy (GTDB): domain Bacteria; phylum Pseudomonadota; class Gammaproteobacteria; order Pseudomonadales; family Pseudohongiellaceae; genus UBA9145. Next base: position 110,844 of record JAJFKE010000040.1, read on the forward strand.
AATTAAACCACTCTGGCGTTTGCATCGCGTGCATCATACCGATCTGGACTATGACGTATCTACCGGAATTCGTTTTCATCCCCTATCAATCCTTATGTCGAGTATCATCAAGCTCTGCTTGATTTTTATCATGGGCCCTCTGGCAGTGGCCGTCCTAATTTCCGAAATCCTGCTGAATGCTACTTCCATGTTTAATCACAGCAATTTAAAGCTACCGCAAAGGCTGGACGAAGTGCTTCGCTATTTTCTGGTTACGCCAGACATGCACCGGGTACATCACTCCGTTAACGAGGTAGAGCATAATAGTAATTTTGGCTTTAACTTTCCATGGTGGGACAAATTATTCGGCACATATCAGAGGCAACCACAGGGCGGGCATGAGGCAATGAAAATCGGCATAACTAATTACGGGGAATCGCAATCTATAGGTATAGGACCGTTACTGGCTCAGCCATTCCAAAAATCCCCGAAAAATTAAGCGATCCAGAGATTCCTTTACACATATCGCTGTTTTGATTCACTCCTGAAGTATTTGTTATTGCCCAGACTATTTTGAATTCACAGGTATTAATTGAACAGCTACAAAATTCCCAGATTGATAGCCCTAAGCACGGCTTGAGTTCTATCCCTAACATCCAGTTTATCCAAGATAGATGAAACCTGGTTTTTCACAGTTCCCTCTGACTTATGAACAGCCAGAGAAATTTCCTTGTTGCTATAGCCTCCTGCCATAAGTCGCAATACCTCCAATTCTTTTGGTGAAAGGTCTTCAAGTAATTCGTTCTCATCTGTTTCAGTGAACAAGCCTGACAGGCCTTTTAGAACACGCTCAGTGATGGCCGGCTGTACTAAAGTCTCGCCCTGATAAACCTTTTCAATGGCATTTACCAAACTATCTAGCGAGACGTCCTTTAGCAGAAACCCTTTAGCACCCGCCTGCAATCCTTCTAACACCAATCTGTTATCGTCGAATGTGGTCAGTATGATGCTAGGGACACTTAATTTATTCTCATTCATTGCATGCAGCGCTTGAATGCCCGACATCTTCGGCATGCGTATATCCAGCAGAAGTACGTCTGGCTTAAAGCGCGCTATACCCTCCACCACTTCCGAACCATCTTCTACCTGACCGACAACTTCAATATTGTCACTCAACTCCAACAGGCTGCATATTCCCTGCCTAACCAGATTCTGATCGTCTGCCAACATCACCTTGATTTTCATCAGTCGGCATCCACCGGTAATTCAATTCGAAGAGAAAAACCTTCAGGGGACTGATCCCAGGAAAGATTGCCACCTTTCGTAACTACTCTTTCTTGCATGCCTTTGAATCCGTTACCCGGAACAATGTCGCCGCTCGCCAATCCATTATCGGATACAGTAAGTATGCAATTATCACCAACCCTCACGACAGAAATCCTGCAACGGTTGCCACTACTATGACGTATTACATTTGTTATGGCTTCCTGAGTACAGCGCAGCAGGGTTTCTGCTAATTCTGCACTCCTGATTGCGATCGCCTCACTAAAATCGATATCGAACTGTAATTTGGGTATTCCCTGTGTAAGTTTTTCAATGGAATGCTGTAGGTCAATTTTATCATCGTCTCTTAGTTCACTCACTGCCGTACGGATATCTCCAAGCAATAGTTTGGCCAGTGCTAATGCCTGTTCGACTTTTTCCTGTGCTTTTATCTGCGCTCGCCCGTGCTCAGTATTCTGATCCACTAATACGCTGTTAGCTTTTACGCTGTGGTTTGCTACTTCCAAATTCAATATCAACGCAGTCATGTGATGACCCAGAATATCGTGCAGGTCCCGCGCAATCCTCACACGTTCTGCCTGTGCGGTGGTTTGTGACAATAGTTCTCGAGTAGAAATTAGTTCTCGGTTCAATAAGGCAGTCTCTTCTCGAAGATTGCGTTCGCGAATCCCCCGCTGCACTACACTTAAAGCAAATACTTGAAATAGTCCATACAGCGCCGCGCTCAGTAGCACCTCAAATACGCTTTCCAGGCCATTATGATAAATCTGGCTAAGCAGAAATGTGCTAATGCTTAATACCAAAAGCAGAGATGCTCGTCGCGGGCCGTACAGTTCAGCCGCCTGCACAATCCAAACGATGCTTAATATGGCAGTTAGCTCTAAATCAACAGAGAAGAACAGAGCTGTAATAAACAGCGCAAGCATCCAGAATAGTCTTTGTTGCAGCGCGCGATTGTTGATACTGAGAAACAGGATAAAACCGAGCAATATGGCGACAGCCAATAGTGCGACAATCGGCCAAATCCAGAGGTCTCGCACTGTATATACCGACAGCGAGCCCACCAAAATTGTTACCAGTATGCCACTGAAATTCAGGGCATTCTCACTGCTAAAGTTCTCTATGAGTCGCATATCGGGTCCAGTAGGAGTCGGGCCTGCGGGATAATTAGCTGCTGCCAGGTTTTGATACAGGGCCACAGCACGGTACCGAATTATTGCATAGGCACCAGACTAGCCCTATAGGCCGGAAGTCATAGTGCGCCAAGTGACTTCTGGCACTAACGGCAGGCAAGCACCTTCAATATCATGCACAGCATCGACGGCAACGAAATTAACTAAGCCTTACACTGTAACGCAATATAGATGACTGCCTAGTCTTGTCAGTATCCAAGCAGGCAAGGAGATAAACAAATGGTTTACCTGCACCAGTTTGCATTGTATACGCATATCGCAGTGGGAAGTTGCGCACTTATACTGTTCTGGATTCCCGTCTTCACCCGCAAGGGAAATTTGGATCACAAGAAATTTGGGCGATTTTTCGCGAATGCCATGTACATTGTTTCCCTCTCCGGTATTCTCATGGCGAGCAGTGACCTCTTATTTCCAGTTGCCTTGCATGCCCCCGGAGCAAGTCTGACGCCTTCTGAGTCAGCAGCTTTTGCCGAAGAAGTAAGGAACTTTGCATTATTTCTACTTTCTCTAAGCGTGTTGGTGTTAAGTAGTACACGACAGGGATGGCTTACTATTTTGCACAAAGAAAATCGAGAGCCATTGCGCACACCTATTCATATAGTCCTATGTAGCAGCCTGGCTATCGCCGGCGTTGCTTTGCTCGCCAATGGTCTGCGTACAGGAAGCGTGTTATTCATTGTTTTTTCAGTTCTGCAAATAGTCACATCGCTAAACTTCTTACACTACAATTTCAAGCAACGGCTGATGCCTAAAGAGTGGTGGATTCAGCATCTCAGTGGATTGTTCGGCGCGGGCATAGGTGCGTATACCGCTTTCTTTGTTTTTGGCGGAAGGAGATTGATGGATGAAATTTTTGGTGAACTGTACACCAACTACAGCATAATTCTTTGGGTCGCCCCTGGAGTTATAGGTGGGATCGCCATCACGCTGGTCTCCCGGCATTACAAACTTCGCTTTGGCGGAGAATGGCTAATTAAGAAAGCAAGATTTCGAAGTGAAATGTTCAGTTAAAGCCGCGGCTTCTTTAGTGCGTCTAGGATTTAACAGGGCATTGCGGCAGGATTTCAGGAAGGCGGAAAATTGTCTAAATTCAGTGAATAAAGATTAAGCTGGTCAAACTCTGAGAGAAGTGGCTGTTGCTGACAGTGAATGCAGGCACAAAAAAAGCGGGTCTTAGACCCGCTTTCATCAAACCAAATAAACAGGTATTGACTCAGTTATTTCCTTTCTACCATTTTAGCTACTGTTCTTTGCGCTCGTAATGACCCATCAACATGCCGGTGGCCAGCACGTGTCCATCTATAGCCGCGAGCAATTCATCTTTATTCAAGCCTGCTTCCAGACCCAGATCAGCATCGATTGCATAGACTCGAAAATGGTAGGCATGAAGATGACCGTTCACGGGCGGGCGTGGGCCAAAATAGCCAGGGCGGCGAGTTCCGTTTAGACCGTTGATCATTCCGTCCAAACCTGAAACACCAGACACATTCGCATCCTTGGTTAAATCTTCTGGCAAGCCCGATGCGTTTGCGGGAATATTATAGGCAACCCAATGCACGAAAGGAGCTGGCATCATCCCAATCTCTACCACTTCGGGGTCATCGCAAATCAACGCCAATTGCACCGTTCCGGCTGGCAGATTTGACCAGCTAAGGTCAATTGACTTGTTCTCACCGTAGGCCGAATACTCTTCCGGCACCATGCCATGATGATCGAAGGCTGAACTGGTGACGCTTATCGTCTCCGGCGCATCCGCCGCGATCGCATTGAGAGACAAGGCTGCAAACATCACCCCAAGCAAACTAGTTAACTTTCCCATATTCCTTCTACTCCTTTTATAGATACAGATTTTTAATAGATTTACGAATTTCCCTACTCTATACCGAAGCTTGGGGTACAGTCTATACCGCTAAGCAAGCCGACAGACCATAGGTCCGGCCTGCTTAACCCCGGGTCACATGGGCTGAAACCGCCAGCCATGTATTATCCTGTTTATACCAAACATCAGTGTAACGACCCTGCTTAGGATCGCCATTGGCATCGAGATAAGATGTTATGGCATGGATAATTGCGCAAGCGCCAAATATCCGCACTTCTACTTCCTGCGCTTGCAGATTGGAGATCGAAACTGGTTTTTGAGTCTGCTCAAGAAAACCTTGCCGATCCAGAATTGAGCCATCGGGGTTAGAACATCTGAAGTCATCTGCAAGAATTTCATCGAATCTAGCAACATCCGAATATTGCACCGAATCGATGTAGTCCCGGTTTAGAGCAATTAGTACGTCATGGTCCGATACTGTCATGGTTGTTCTCCACTACATGGGCAAACACTATGGGTCCTTAGGACTCAAAGGGTTCGGCCCTGCCCACTAGATTTACAGATCCTTGGTTTGGATTTCGAAGTTAGCACAGTCGGAAGTTACATCCGAGAGGAAAGAAGGCTTGACTCATTGGTAAGGCATGACTTACAGTAAGCTATGGCTTACGCAGAAGTATTCACCGCATTGGCAGATCCAACCCGAAGACACATCTTCGAGGCACTACTGGAGTGCCCAAAAACCGTGGGAGAACTGGCCGCCAACGAAGTTGTCAGCCGACCCGCCGTTTCACAGCATCTAAAAGTACTGGAAACTGCGCAATTGGTAGCCGTTGAGCCACAAGGTAATCGCCGCCTGTACTCTATTAAGAGTGATGGCCTGGAGGACCTTCGCAATTATCTGGACCGATTTTGGTCAGACGTACTGTCAGCTTACGGCGCGGAAATCAGCCGTCGTATGAACAACCATTAGGAGAGAATTATGCTAGACCCCATTGTTAAGACTATCGAAGTCCCCTGCGATCAAAAAAAGGCTTTCACTGTTTTCCTCGACGAGATGGGCAGTTGGTGGCCACTGGATAAATTCACTACATCGATGATGAAGGGTGCCCCCGCTAAAACCATCAAAGTAGACAGTCGTGAAGGCGGCCAGATAATCGAGGTTGGTTCTGACGATTCTGAAACCCTATGGGGCACAATTAAGCGCTTCGACCCCTACGATTTCTTCACCATGGATTTTCACATTCCCGGACCTCCCGCTTTCGAAGTGGGAAAATTCAGTCAGGTCGAAGTTAAATTCACTGCCATCGCCGAACAACAGACCAGGGTTGAACTAACACAAACCAACCTGGAGGTGTTTGAAGACATGGCCGAGGGCGTTCACGGCGGTTACAGTTTCGGTTGGGTTATGATTTTTGAGCAAGCTTATAAGGAAGCATGTAGTGCCTAGGATTTTTGCAATGTAAAAAGAAAGTGGCGGAAACCTTGGTTTCCGCCACTTTCATAATCAGCGACTTTCCAAGTCACTAGAGTCACTAGCCAGGTGGTCAATTCTGTCCTACATGACTCATTAGCTCTTAAGACAGCCGATCACAACTTCTCCCTAACCAGCTTCGCGTAATTCACATCCGCTCTCTCCAGATAGGACAGCATTCTAAGCTGCACTGATTTTGTCGCCTGCGAAAGCCCACCGGCGATAGTGCTGGTCAGCGCCTGCTGCTGTTGCCCAGACATAATCCGGAACAAGTCCCCTGCTTGTGAATAATAGTCTTCGTGGTCCTGGCCATGCCGCCCTATCCAGGCATCCTGTTCTACCGGCATCGGTGGCTCCAGATAATTCGCGTTTGGCTTTGGTGATTCGTCCCTGTCATTCGGGAAGAAATTCACTTCACCACCGTGACTCGATTGGCCATGTTGCACAGGGCAAGCACCGGCCATCGCACCGTCGCGCTGATAGTTCAGTACCGGGCAACGCGGTGTGTTAACCGGGATATGGTTGTGATTCACCCCAAGTCTGTACCTATGCGCATCCTGATAGGCAAGCAAACGCGCTTGCAGCATCTTATCCGGAGACGCTCCAATTCCGGGTACAAAATTACTGGGAGCAAACGCCACCTGTTCCGTTTCGGCAAAATAGTTCTGCACATTACGGTTCAGCTCAAACTGACCAATCTCCATCAAGGGGGCAAGCTCATAAGGCCAGACCTTGGTGAGGTCGAAGGGGTTATGGGGAAATTCCTTCGCTTGGTCTTCACTAAGAATCTGCAGCTTCACAGTCCAACTCGGATAGTCTCCTTTTTCTATGGATTCCACCAGGTCTTGCTGAGCTCCAAAGGGAGACATTTTCGACGCCTCTTCATCGGTCAATGTCTTTATGCCCTGATTGGTAATGAAGTGCCACTTCATCCAGTAACGCTGACCAATAGCGTTATAGAAACTGAATGTATGGGAACCAAAACCATGAATGTGGCGCCATGAAAACGGTATACCGCGGTCTGACATCAATATAGTCATCTGATGCAATGACTGAGGATGATTTGCCCAGTATTCATAGACATGTGCCGCGCTGGGCACATTACTCATGGGGTGCTTCTTTTGTGAATGCACAAAGTCCGGAAATTTTTGCGGATCATTCAGGAAAAACACCGGCGTATTGTTTCCTACCACATCATAGTTGCCCTCCTCGGTATAAAATCGCAGTGCAAAGCCACGAGGATCTCTCGCATAATCACTGGAATCCTGGCCACCGCCCACAGTTGAAAAGCGCAGGAAAATCTCTGTCTCGCTGCCTGCTGTTTGCAGAAAGTCGGCAATAGTATAATCGCTCAGACTTTTACTAAGAGTGAAGGTCCCATAGGCGCCTGTTCCTCTGGCATGAACTACGCGTTCGGGAATTCGCTCACGATTAAAATGAGCCAGCTTCTCGAACAATTGATAATTATCGAAAGTTAAGGGGCCTCTTTTGCCCACGCTAACACTGTTATTGTCATCGGCTACGGGGCAGCCGGCGGAAGTGGTTAAGGTATTGTCTGACATTTTTGTAACTCCTGACTAAGTGATGGACACACTTTAGGAGGAATTTTATATCGTGTCTAATCGATATTAATTATGTTTTCTATAGGATATCCCTATATGTTATATTTCCCCCATATTAACCAGATCAGCGTTGAAGCAGAAACCGCCAGCGTTTATCCACAAACTAATTGATAGCCAGGAAATTCCATGAGTGCAAAGAACCTGAGTTTTCGTGACCTGCAATGCCTGGTCGCAATTTGCGACAGTGGCAGCATCAGTAAGGCCGCCGATGCCTGCGCTATATCACAGCCCTCTTTGAGTGAGAGACTAAAACGCATTGAGTCTCAGCTGGGGGTGGAGCTATTTGAACGCAATAAGCGCTCGCTGCTTCCTAGTTCGACTGGAGAAGCTCTGGCAGCTAAGGCGCGGGAGTTATTAGTGGGTGTGGGAGCAATCGATGAAGTAGTCGCTGCCGCTCATAAACCATTATCCGGCACGCTGCGAGTAGGAGTAATAAGTACGCTGGGGCCTTATCTAATGCCTTATATTCTCCCGCAGTTACGCAAGCAATATCCGGAGCTGGAACTGATTATTCATGAAGATTTAACCGACGCCCTAATCACCGAGCTTACGGGAGGAAGTCTTGATATCGTTATTGCGGCTGCGCCCTTAGAAGTGCCCGGCGTTAGAGAGATCGGCTTATTTCATGAGCCATTCTTCTTGGCAGTATCCAAGCTACACAAGTTCGCAGGACCACACTCTACAGCTGCCGCGGATCTGGATGGCAAGGACATGGTATTGCTGGAAGACGGTCACTGCCTATCTGATCAGGCCCTGGATATTTGCCCTGCTAAACGACGCACCAACAAGAATAGACTGCATTCAATGTCACTGGAAACACTACGTCATATGGTCGCGGCAGGCGCCGGATACACTTTGCTTCCAAGCCTCAGCGTCGGCAATAAACCAAGCTTAAGTAAACTGATTAGCTACAAGAAACTGGATGGGAAACGACAGTATGGTCGACAAATTGTGTTAGCGCATAGAAGTTCGTTTGCACGTAAGACCGATGTTCACCTATTTTCGCAGCTGATTAGGGATTGCCTTCCTGATTCTGTTGAAACAATCTTGACTTCAACAAGGCATTAGTTGCATCCACTGCGATTAAACCAACACAGACTTAATTGTTTCCCGAAGCTGCGGCAGAACATCTTGTTCGAACCAAATATTCTTCTTCAGCCATATTTGGTTCCTGGGAGATGGATGCGGCAATACATAGGTATCTGGCGCACAGTCTCGCCAATGTTTGACTCTGTCCGTGAGAGTCTTATAAGTGCCGGGCAAATAGTAATTTTGCGCATATTGCCCAATCAGTAGTGTGCACTCTATATTGGGCAGAAAGTTCAATAAGAGGTCATGCCACTGCGGAGCGCATTCGGGTCTGGGAGGCAGATCCCCCGACTTGCCCTTACCCGGGTAACAGAATCCCATGGGTACTATAGCGACCAGCGCTTCATCATAAAATTGCGCATCGCTTATTCCCATCCAATCCCGCAGGCGTTTTCCGCTGGCATCATTCCACGGGACTCCGCTCAAATGCACTTTGGTTCCGGGAGCCTGGCCTATTATCAGAATCTTTGATTGGCTGTTAGCCCTTAGCACCGGGTTGGGCTCGGGGATTAATGTCTCGCAAGTACGACACTGCCTGATTTCATCTAGCAACCTTGGCACATCTTTAACAATCAGCTCTGGCATGGCAGCGTATCTAGCATGAAAGATTTTCACTCTTGTCCTGAATTGGTAGTACCCAGGTTATTTTCCAGATAACTATTGGGCTCTAGTACCTGACTAACTAGCTCCGTCGGCTAGACTATTTGCGATACAGGACCACAAACTTACTTGTTTTTCCCTGAATAGAAGGATCGAAGACACTGTTGTCCAGTGGGTCCTGATCGTTCTTGTGCAGTTGTGAAACTCTCACCACTTCAAGACCAACCGCTTCTGCATGTTCGGTAACAATGCCCTCACGTATTCTATGCAGCGTGCCACCTGTCTCAGGACCAGCATTCGCTAGCGCATCATGATCCACCGCCAAAAATACACCACCTGGTTTTAGAACTCGCGCGATTTCAGCAAAAGAGTCTTGCGGATCGCCCAATGTGACACCGGCCGCTGGCTCAAACCAAAGCTCATGTGGCCCAAGTATCCAGGTAACCATGTCGACAGAATTGTCGGCCGCATCCAATTCATCGAAATTAGTGCGCGTACTGCGCACATTGGGTAGACGGTTATTCGCGACTCGTGTAGCAGGTGCATCACCCAAAAAAGCGTCAAATGATGGCGGGTTCTGCACTATCACAGTGCCCGCAGCCCCCACAGCTCGGCTGAGAATTTCGGTGTAATAACCTCCAGCTGCTTCCAATTCCATTACCGTCATGCCCTGCTGTATTCCTGCGAACGCTAGCACCTCCAGGGGCATTCGTCTGGCGTCGTCTGCGGCATCTTCGCTGGGACGATCTCCGTGGATGAGTGCATTCGCTACCAGGTCTGCGGACGATGCGTCAGCAAACGAGAGTGAAGCGGCGGTTAACAGACTCACTGCGGCCAATGTGTTGATTAGTTGCTTCATAAATTTCTCCTGAGAATAAGACAGTGCTGTAAAATAAATCATTCTAATATTCAGACTAATGTTGCTGAAACAGTGTGTCTAAAACTTGGCATCCAGTTTATCCGAAAATTAGCAAGAAGTGGTGGCTTGGGATTAATCTGGCTACTTTCTTGGACTTTAAGAAAGCGATGAATCACAGAGCCTGGTCAAGGCTTAAGGAGTCGCCGCCAGCCAATCACTACCGCCGTTAGCGAAAACACAAAGCCTAGCAGGCACAGTAGAATTAGTAGAATATCCCAAATCGGTCTGTTCCTAAGCAAGAACTGAAAATCCAGGCTGTGCAGGCCATTGAATAACCAGCGCTCCCTACGACTCGCATCAGTAACACGATTGACGATCTCACCGCTGCCAACATCAATGTGGTACCAGGTGGACTCAGAGTCATTGAACTTAGCCCGGTAGACAGGAAAAGGACGGTAGTTGTTATGCCTAGAATAATAATAATTGTCAGCTTCATTCACTACTTCGATGCTTTCCAAATTTGCACTTGGTAGTAACGCCGGTATTGCCTCATTGATCAAGGCCAACAAATTCACCGACGCATTCTGTGCGCTGCTGCTGTGAAATTGAATTTCGCTGTCTGCAGAGGACATCTTCAGCGAAAGGTATGGCGTGTTTTGAATCTGATGCCATTGCACTTCTTTAATGGGCTCTACAGTTTCGATAAAGTTCGGCGTAGGCAGGTTTGACAGGCGCAGAGTATCGGCGCCTTTGTAACGAGTAATCTGTTCTTGTGCAGCGGAGGTAGTATTAAACACACCCCAGGGACCCATTGACATTAGACCACTAAATATAAACGTCGATACAAAAATAAGAGACAACAATCCAAGCAGGTGGTGCCACTTCATCCACCCTTTATAGGGACTAAGACCACTCCCTCTATTTAGAGCCTGAATTCGAACTCTGGAGAATCCAATTATGCCGCCGCTGATGACCGACACAATTCCGATTAAAGAAACAGTGACTATGACCTGATTCCACAGCGAAGCGTTCCTGCGCAGTTGCACCGGATATATCCAATGGATCGTTGATCCCAGCCAGTTCCAGAAACGCTCCTTTCTGCTAGTGTCCAGTACCACCTGCCCACTGCGATCTGACACATACACAACACTGTCTTCGCTGTCATTTAGTCTTACTCGATGCAAGGGGCGATAGGGATTCAAACTCCCCGATATACTCCATTGATCGATATCTACCAATTCATCGTAAGAAGGCGACAAGTCTTCGGCTGCAAAACCCGACAGAGCGGCAGCATTTACCGCAAACTCTTCACTAAGCCCAGCCACTACATCGCCAGTGTCAGCGAATACCAAAGAAACCGCTGCATCGATTCCCCTGAACTCAAACGCTGGTCGATCTAGCACCGTAGTAAGTTTGACTGCCGAGAAAAGCTTTGCAGAATTAAGCGACGAAGAAGCTTGGAAAGGCGAGAGCCTGATCAGCTGGGCGTCTAATGCTGGCAAATTTGCCAGGCGTTCTTGCTCAGTAAGTTCAGGATACTCCACGTACATCATGATGACGCCAGTGGCGAACCAAAGCGCAAACAGCAGACACATGCCTACTCCCAGCCAGCGATGCACCAAAACTAATAAGGGATTGAGGTTCACGGAATAGTGTAGAAGCCAGATAGTGTAAGCGACACATCTATGTCTGTGTCGCTTTCGTTAGAAAAATACCAGCCGTGGACGCCATCAAAGGGCGCCACCATATATCCCTGCGATGATTCATTTCGATGTTGCTTATAGAACATAACATCTCCGGGTGCTTCCGAAGTTCGTATAGTGTGTCCATGAAACTCTGCTAGCAGCAGCTGGGGATCTGACAATTCTTGTGCCTGCCAATGATAGGCCACAGCACCACCCTGTTTCATGTCGAGCATGTATTCCAGGTCAGAATTAGCAGACACCGGTATTTGTATAGTATCTGAGTTATAAACGGGCCTGCTTTCGAAGAACACGTTTTCTGCCAGCGGAACATCGATCCATTCAACGGCTTCTTCCGTGCAGGAAAGCAGAAAACTCGCCATGCCTAATACACAAAGAGTTCGAATAGTTACTACACCCGATTCTTTTTCCGACTTAATCAATTGTCATTCTCCTTGAGCGTTGCCAACAAACTGTAGTGGAAATAAAACGGAAGAATAGCAAGAACGCTTCTGTCATGCCCAAGATAGTTGCCTGTTAAGACTGAAACCGCGATGTTACAAAACGTAAAGAAACTGTTAAGAACCGTAATTTACTGGTCAATTATTAATGATAGCTCTAAACTGCGCGCCTCGATTATCAACGGATTGAGTCCTTAGACGGGACAGCAACGAAAACGCGACTCTATAGTAGGCGTTCCTAGGAGAGCAGTATATGTCCACCAGACGATTTCAGAATAGTCGCCTTTCGCGTTTGAAAGTAGCAGGGTTCAGCTCTGTAACATTCTTGAGTTTAGCGGCCAGTGTAACTGCCGCTGAGAATGAGATCGAAGAAATAGTGGTAGTCGGCCAAGGCGGCGTAGGCAGCATTCGCCTTGGTGCGCAGAATGGTGCAGGCAGTCGCCTCGGCTTGAGCGGGCTGGACCAACCAGCGAGTGTGGACATTATTAGCCGTGAAGAAATTGCCACCAAAGGAGATTATGCCGCACTGGATGCGGTCACTCGAACAGCCGGTATTTCGGCAAGCGCCAATCCAGGCAACGGCGGCACCTCTATTTCCTCACGGGGTTTTAACGGCCACGGTTCCACTGTTTATACCTATGACGGCACACGCCTTTATATTGTTGCAGGCACCGTAACTTTCCCCGCCGATACTTGGACCCTGGAAAAAGTCGAGGTGCTACGGGGCGCTGGATCGGTAATCAATGGCGTAGGTGCCTTGGGCACAACCATAAACTATGTACCCAAATCGCCGGTATTCGGTGACAGCAAATTCGAAGCTGTGGTGGCTAGCGGCAGTTTTGACATGAAACGGCTGGCTCTTGGCGGCGGCGCACAGATTTCGGAAAAATGGGCATTCCGCCTGGACGTCTCCCATCAGGAAGAAGATGGTTACGCGGATAGGACCGATGAAGAGCGGGATGCGTTGGCGGGTTCGCTGCTCTATCAAGCCACAGAAGACCTAAGCATTCGATTCAGTGTCGACTACGCTGATATAGACACAGCTCCATTCTGGGGCACACCTCTAATCAACGGCAAGGCAAGCAGCTCTCACCGCCAAAATAATTTTAATTTTTCCGATGGAAAAGTGTTGTACGAAGACATCTGGTCACGTGTGCATGTGGAATGGGATATTTCTGACAGCATAACCTTTAGGAATGACAGCTATCTTCTTGATGCCGAAAGAGAGTGGCAAAATCTGGAAGAATATTCCTATAACGGTACAACAGGATTAATAGATCGAGCTTTCTATCTGGGTATTATTCATGATGAAGAACAGTTAGGAACTCGCTTCGACTTTCTCATAGAGTCAGACTTAGGCGGCTTGGAAAACAGACTAAGCCTGGGCGCGGAAGTAAATGACATTGAATTAAATTATCTCAACAATTTCACCACCGGTGGCTTTGATGTAGGCGACAGTGTGCCAGTGTTCGGCTTCACTCCTGGAACCACGCCACAGGCAACAATCCCTACCATTCTTGACTATCAAACCGATACTAAGCAGTTCGCTGTTTTCATAGATGATGTTGTGCAATTAAATGATGAGTTCAGTCTGGTTCTGGGCGGGCGCTATGATGATATAGATTTTTCCCGATACGACTTGGCTATTGGTGGAAGTCCTGCGTCTCGCTTCTCCACTGATTTTACCGAATTTACCTGGAGAGCCGGCTTAGTCTATCAGCCTACAGAAAATAGAAGTTTTTATGTGCAAGTAAGCACCGCGGCAGATCCGGTAACTTCTCCAATATCTATAAGCAGTGGCAATAAAGATTTCGATCTAGCGACAGGTCGCCAGTACGAAATAGGACTTAAACAACAATTTTTGCAGGGCCGAGGCGAATTTACATTAGCCTATTTCGACATCGAAAAAGAAGATATTCTAACCCGGCTTCCTGCATCGGCGATTACCGAGCAGATTGGTCAACAAAGTTCAGACGGTATCGAATTTACATTAAGAGTGAATCCAAGCGATACACTAAGTATTGATTTCAATGCGGCCAGCATCGATGCTGAATTCGATGAATTTTATTCCGGTGGTATCTCACTCGCCGGCAATACACCGCGCAACGTACCGGAGCAAACCATTAACCTGTGGCTGAACTGGTCGCCTATTAATAATGTGCAATTAGGCGGCGGCTTCCGCCATGTTGATTCTCGATTCGCAGACGACCGTAACACTGAAAAAATGCCGGAGTACACAGTGTTCGATGCCAGCCTTAACTGGATGGCTACCGACAGTCTAACAGTGACAGCGAGAGTGAAGAATTTAACCGATGAAGAAGACTATGTGATCGCACCCTATGTTCCCAATCAATGGATATTCGGTGACCCAAGATCATACGAGCTAAGCCTGCGTTATTCTTTCTAGAAATTGCGATAGCACAGAATAAAATACGGCTAGAGACTTGTATCTCTAGCCGTAACATTTTGTTGCAATTCCGCTCGCAGCAAGATTGCACAACTGAGACCATCCCGAAATAGCAAAGCCACTGTTCTCAAATGCCTCAGGCTGCTTGGTTTATTTGATGCAGATCAAGAGTATGCCTATAACTGACCTTTCCGCGTCAATCTGTCGCACCCTAAGCTAGGCATGATTCTATAAAATACCTACAGTAATTCGATCTTGTAGGAGTTTAGCCCAATGGCCATCAAGAAAAAAAATCTGGCTCGAGAAGTGGCGCTAGTAATCGCGGGACTTAGCACGCCTTTGGCATTTAGTGCAGACAAGCCAATTGAAGAAATTTTAGTCTGGGGCAGTGAAAGTGATAGAAGCTTCGCCAATCCCAGCCCAACCAGTATTCTCACGCAAGAAGATTTCGCCAGCATCAATGTCGCCACCACTGAAGATGTAGTGAAATTTGAGCCTAGCGTAGTAATTCGACGTCGCTTCATTGGAGATTCTAATGGGGTGATGGGCATGCGCGGTTCCAACATGTTTCAAACTTCTCGCTCAATGGTGTTCGCCGACGGCGTACCCCTGCACTATCTATTACAGTCGCGATGGAATGGCGCACCGCGCTGGACCATGGTTTCTGCCAGTGAGATTGCGCAGGTGGAAGTTTTATACGGACCATTTTCTGCAGAGTATGGCGGCAACTCCATGGGCGGCGTAATGGAAATCGAAACCGCGATTCCACAACAGAGTGAATTCCATTTCGACAGTTCGCTGTATTCACAAAATTTCGATGACTACGGTTTCGATGACACAGTAAATGGATATAAGACCTTTATGTCCTACGGAAATAAAGTCGGCGATACCAGTTATTATTTTTCGTTCAATCGCCTGGATAATGAATCGCAGCCACAAACTTTTCGCTTTGGTGGCGATAGCACAAGTGCAACACCACTTTCCGTAACCGGATCTATCGTCGGTAACGATGAGAGAAGTCGCTCCAGGAATTGGTTTATGGACACTGGTGTCGTGAACACATTAACCAATAACTATAAATTTAAGTTAGGTCATGACTTCGGAAACTGGTCCACACTATTGAATCTGGCCTACGAAGATCGTAACTCGGTAAACGATTCTGCCAACAGCTATCTACAAGATTCCGCTGGCAATCCGGTTTATCGAGGCGATGTCATCGACAACGGCCGACAGTTCTCTGTTCCGGCCAGTCGCTTTTCGGCGAGCGAGCTGGAGCGGCGCAGCCTCTCCGCGGGCCTACGAGTTCGCGGACAGATTACCGACACCATTGAGCTAGAAGCTAATGTAAACCGCTTCACGGTAATGCGAGATGAGAATCGCAGTTCCAAGTCTCATCCCGATGATCCCGCCCATACTCTTGATGGACAGGTTTTAGATTTCGGTGACACCGGCTGGGATACCGCAGAAGTGAAGCTCTATTTCGATGATTTAGGTGTTGATGGCTTGGGTTTGGTGGCAGGAGTACGAAAGGAGTCTTATGAGTTGAACCTCGACATCTTCAACTCCAGCAACTATGTAGCAGGCAGCAAAGATTCGTTCATCTCTCGCAGCGGCGGTGAGACAGAGATATTCGCTACCTTCGCTCAATTGAACTGGCAAATGAACGACCAATGGGATGCTGCGCTAGGACTTCGTTACGAAGAATTTGAAAGCAGCAATGGTTATTTTGACAACGATGATGCCAGCACAGCCATTTTTGATGTGACTCAAGTGCCGAGCCGTTCTTCCAGCGAGACCTCACCGAAATTCTCGGTCGGCTACCAACCCTCGAACGATTGGTCATTCCGATACTCAATTGCAAAAGCCTACCGCTTTCCCATAGTCGAAGAGCTTTTCAGTCAGTTCGAAGCTTATAATGCCATAAGTATTTCTAACCCTATCCTGGCACCGGAAGATGGACTACACCATAACTTAATGGCCGAACGCGCTATCGCGAATGGCTATATACGAGTTAACTATTTCACGGAGTCAATAAAGGACGCTATCGAATCGCAGTCGACCATACTCGATGGCGGCACTTCGCTTCGAACCTTTATCCCAGTCGATGAACTTGAAACCAGCGGCTTAGAATTTATAGCCAATGCTCAGGATATGTTCATCCCAAATTTGGATATTCGTTTCAACACGGTCTATACCGACTCAGAAGTGATTAAAAATGCTCCTAACCCTTCTCTTGAAGGCAACGTCTATCCACGCATGCCGAAATGGCGCAGCAATCTACTGGCAACCTATCATCTAAGCAGTAGCTGGGATATAGGCGCTAATCTGCAATACGCCAGTGACAGTTTCGGCAGAATCGACAACACTGATGATGAAGACAACGTCTATGGCGCACAAGATGGTTATACCAGAGTCGGTTTGAAGTCGACGTACCGTTTGAATGACAGCATGTCACTAGGTTTCGGAATCGACAACCTCACCGATGAAACCGCGTTTGTCGCTCATCCCTGGCCTGGTCGTACTTTCTATGCGAATTTCTCTTACGACTTTTAATGCAAGGGACATCTTGACGTCCTTGCTGGATGCCAAGTTTATACGATATTGCAGTTGAAGATTTAGAAGCGATTGGAGCTGTTTATGATCAATACAATAAAAAGTACAAAAAAGATCACCGTCTTACTATTGTCTTTCCTGTTATTACTTTTGACCTTAAGTGCGCAGGCCAATAGTTGTGAAGGCTCAAGCGTGAACAATTCTGTTTCGGTTCACTGCGGTGAGGCTCCCAGTGCCACCTTCGATCAGGATGGACGCTTATGGATTACCTTTGTGCAGGATCAACACGTGTATGTCAGCCACTCCGATGACTCAGGCAAAACCTATTCCACAGCCGTAGTGGTAAACCCGGTAGCGGAAGATGCCGAACACAACGGTGAGAATCGACCGAAAATTATTGTCGATGCAGACTCCAATATATATGTGTCCTGGACCAGAAAAACATCACCGCGTTTCACCGGTGAGATTCGTTTCAGCCGTTCCATGGATGGTGGTAGAACGTTCGATGCACCTCGCACTATTAATGACGATGAGCTATTCACCGGCCATCGCTTTGAGAGCTTGTTTTTAACTGAATCAGGGCATTTGTACTTGACCTGGATTGACAAACGCGACCTGGAAGCAAGTGTGGAACTTGGCCGGGACTATAGCGGCGCCGCCGTTTACTTCGCGGTGTCATCAGACCAGGGTGCCTCTTTCTCTGAAAATTACAGAGTCGCTAATAATAGCTGTGAGTGTTGCCGCATTGCCATCGCGCCACGAGGGCCTGAAAATATCGCCATCCTCTGGCGTCAAATTTTTGGTGTCACAACCCGCGACCATGCCATAGCCGTGCTCACTCCCGATGGCAAGACAATGGAAATGGGCCGAGCCAGTTACGACGAATGGCAGATCGATGCCTGCCCACATCACGGGCCAACCATGATTCAATCGGGTCTGTCTGGCGACTACCATATAAGCTGGTTTACTAACGGCGATTTACATCAAGGTATTTATTACGCCCGCTATTCTTTCGACAGCAATACTCCAGAGCAGGTGTTTCGAGTCGATGGGAATGCCGGAGCAAGCCATCCATACCTGGCCGAATATGGCAATACACTTTATTTACTATGGAAAGCTTTTGACGGTCAAAACGTAAATATCAGCCTTATCACATCGGCGGACGATGGCGCGTCCTGGACAAAACCAAAGATTCTTCAATCCACTTCTGAAGGTTCTGATCATCCGCTAATTGTAAAGAGTGAGAACGGACTGTATTTGAGCTGGCACAGCGAAGAACTGGGATATCTGTTTGAAAAATTCACGGCTGATACTGCAGGAGTACGACTCGGTGATTAGTTCGCGCTTGAACTTTCCAATTTTGCTGCGCCTCGCTGCCGGTATTTTCTTATTTGCCTTTGCCGCTATTGCAGCAGCCGATAATTTCAAGCCATTCAATGCAGACTCTTTTCAAGAAATTAAGTCCAGCTATGAAGGGCAGGAATTTCTGTTGGGTCTGTGGTCGGTAGATTGCCCTCCCTGCTTGGTAGAACTTGAGTTCATGGCAAGAATATTGGAGTTAAATCCCGAAATTCCCTATGTGCTCATTTCCACCGATGCAATCGAACAACGGGAGGTTTCTGCCGAGTATCTGGAAGATCTGGGCTTTACCGAAAGAGAATCCTGGATGTTCGCTGATAGCTTCGTTGAGAGACTTCGATTCAGCATAGATCAAAACTGGTATGGTGAATTACCACGCAGCTATTTCTTCGATACCAATCACGCCATGAAGTCCCATAGTGGCATTGTGAGCAAACAGCTACTACAAGAATGGTTCAGTAGAACTCTATTCTTCGAGTAGCCATCTCACTAGGCCTTTCTTACCTACTCCGCAGATAGATAAGCGGCAAGCCTCGAACCACGCCTTATTCAATGATAGTCTAAGAGACGGGCATTCCAACACTATCCATTATTTAGGGTTCAGCTTATGAGAAAGGTAATTCTTCTCCTACTGACATTGTGCATTCAACAATCGGCATTTGCACAGCTGTATTCGGCGCAAGAAGGTCCTGTCGTTTATGGCCATCACCATATAAACACGGCTGACCTCACAGCACATCAACGCTTCTGGACCGAGGGGCTAGGCGGAACCGTGGCAAGCATTGGTAACGGAGCCAGAGAGATTATCTCCTTTCCCAATGTCTTGGTTTTTCTTACCGAAAGAGAACCCAGTGGCGGTACTCGCGGCACGGTCGTTAATCATGTCGGCTTCGAGACTAGAGACATAACATCCGCAGTTGCGCTGCTGCAATCCATGGGCTATCCAATGATTACAAGGGAAGAGCTCCCCGACAGCTACGATGTAATAGATGGCATAGGCAAAAGACAAGGCGGCAACACCATAGCTTATGTGTTGGGCCCGGATGACATAAAAATTGAGTTAATTGAAAACACGGCCATCGACCATCCAATAATCATGCACCATATTCACTGGGCGACGGATCAGGGTGAAGCCATGCAGGCCTGGTATGTTGAACACTTCTCTGCGCTGCTTGGAAGCAGTATTGGTCAGCCCGCTGCAGATTTGCCCGGCGTGAATCTTACCTTCGGTCCCACTCCAGTGACGACCACAGCAACGGCCGGCACGGTTCTCGATCACATAGGATTCGAAGTAGCAAATCTCGAAGCATTCTGCAGGGATTTAGTAGCAAAGGGGATTACCTTTGACCGGCCCTACACGGAGGTGGCATCTCTAGGAATTGCTATCGCCTTTCTGACGGACCCCTGGGGAACTTATATTGAACTCACGGAAGGTTTAGACAATCTTGATTAAAAGCGAAAGGTATAACGAAACTTCATACTGAGGTCTGAATATGCCGCTTCGAAATGGTTGTTTCTGTCCTTGTCCTGCACGTTATAGTTAAGAACGATAAAGCCTTCCTGGCCCGCTCTGGGAATCCATTGCAGTCGCGTGTTAATACCAATCTCTTCTGAGATATTGTCGTACTGCAACAAGTTGATCCAATACAATGTTGATGAAAAAGCGACCTGGGTAGATAGTGTGCTTAGGCGAGTGATGAAATCGCCCTGCGGCAGTTCAATATCATTCCAGTCGTAGCTAAGCCCCATGGCAAAATAACGAGATTGATTCCAGGATAGCGACCCATTCAGATTCGTGCGCTCTCCGTTGTAAAAATCCCCACTCAAATAACTAAAGCTACCGGAGAACTGACGTTGTCCGCCAGTGCTGACAGAAAACTGTTGCTCATCGAATTCGTAGGAACCAGGCTGTATAACTACCTGCCTATCGGCATCGGAATAGATTGTAAATGGTAGCTGCACCACTTCTTTATTGACGTTATAGCCGAGACTAAAGCGTTCATTGGAGTCGGATTGCAACTCCAACAATCTTAGAGCGATTGTTTCGCTTTGTAGACCACCATCGATTACTTCTATACGCTGCGCATCGATACCGGCGAACGCCGACTGCAACACTCCTTCTTTAAAGAAATAGGTATAGCCAATATCGGCGGTGAAATCGCGAATATTTGAGCGATTCACAAATCCCATCGCTGGATTAAAATTACTTTGCACTTCCTTATAGCCCACCCGAGTGCGAATCCCCTGACTGGCGGGCAGGCGAACACCAAATCCAAAGGAGGCATCATCACCATTAAGACCAGGTGTGTCGGACTGTTGATACCAACCATCCGCCTGCAGAATTCGATCGCCAATGAAATTGTTATTTACGTACTGGAAGTCGGTACCTATTACACTGTTGTCTACATCGGAAGTTGGATCACCATCGGTATAGATAAAGCCGACCGTGGAATCGCTGAGCACGTTGGCTGACATTCTCGCAACCAGTAAGTCAGAAGCACCCACTGCAGCAAACTCATCCTGATGAATCGCCAGTGTGCCGATATTCCAACGCCCTATACGCCCACTAATGCGGCCGCCATAATCAATATCGACCGGTGCACCCGTTTCGCTCAATCCCAGCTTGCGCGAAAAATACGGACGCGCATTCTCTCTACTTCCCCCGGATGTTGCGTTGTTACCACCGGCTATTCCGCCGATGTTGCCGAACTGAAAAAGATCGGAATCTTTCAGAAAGAAGTCACGCTTCTCGGGAAAGAACAGATTGAAACGGGTCAGATTAACTTGCCGATTGTCTACTTCTGTAGCAGAGAAATCTGTGTTCAATGTTAGCGCAGCATTCAGTGACGGTGTTAGTCGATAGAAAGCATCCAATGAGGGCGAATAATCTGTATCACTACTGGAAGGCTGATATCCTCGCTGACGATTTACTGCCACCGAAGGCACGATGTCTAAACCGACGCCCTGATCCATTCCAGTTAAGCCGGTAGCCTGACCCAGGATACTGGGGTTATAGGTGCGGTTCTGAGATACCCAGGCCATTTCTTCGCCACGTCTGCGAATGCCTCTGCCGAAGTTGAATCCCCAGGTCTCTACCTCAGGATCGAATGGCAATGACTTAAAAGGTATCTCAATTTCCGCAACCCAACTATTGCCATCGACGCTGGTGGCTGCTTCCCAGATAGTATTCCAATCTAGCTGGAATGAATTGATATTCTGATATAAGGCGTCATGTCGAACGCCATTTAGATTAGTTTCGAAACGATATCCTGCACGACCGGTATTGAAAGGGTCGAGTATCACAACCAAACGGTCGTCCGATGGTAAGCCTTGCCCGTGTCTTATTGTTGGCGCCGCAATTAAATCTGGCTCACTGTCATACATGCGCGCTCCGATGTACATCGCGTCGTCATCGTATAACACGTACAGTTCGGTAGCTTCTGAAGGCTGAACTCCATTGCCTGGCCTGATTTGGTGAAAATCGGTGATCTTCTCCGCTAGCTGCCAGACAGCATCATCCAGCACGCCATCAATAATCGGCGGTGTTTCCACCCTCGAAACACGAAATTGTTTAACCACCGTGGTATCAACAATTTCTTCTTGTGCATGAACGAAATTGACGGCGAACACTGCAAAGATAGAATAGGCAGACAAGCGACGAAGGAACGGACTGAATCGAGAGAAAATCGAGAACCGACTTGGAAATTGACAAGGCACCGCTTCACACTCCGAACTTCAGGCAGTTAAAGAAAGTCGCGGATTGTAGCAAAAGATGAATGCAGTCGACTATGTCAGCTGCATCATTTGAAACACAGACTATCGTATATTGGCATACTGCGGCCGACCCACAAACTGAGACGGCCTTTCTCCTTAATACCTACACTTACTTATGGTACTTATTTGAGATTGGAGTAGTCAGATGCGCTCATCATGAACACATTTGCCGATATTGGCACCGGGTACTTCTCTCTTAGCGCTACCCATTCCGGGTCTGCGGCAAATGCAGCCCATACTTCGGTTCTATGAGCCCGGTCGCGATAGGCCAACATCCACACCAGAGTGTTGGGATCATCTAATTTTTGCCAAACGGCGATAACTTCCGCGCCATGCTTCTCGAAGATAGAAACTTCTTTCTCGCGAAAGCGCTGATGAAGATTATTAATGCCACCGACACCATCTTTAATTGGTTCGGCCGTGTACATACGAATCTCGAAGCAACGAGAATCGGAAGCGACATTAGCAGATAGATCATCGGATAAATGTCCTGCTGGGCCGCAAGGTGGTGGTGCGTCCGCTCCCAGCACACTACTGCTAAAGCTTAGTCCGAAAGTTAATCCAGCCACTGTGATTAATTTGAATAGTATTCTGCGCATGCAGTTTTCCTCTTTTGGGAGATTATGAAAAACGAGCTACCGATACTAAGTTGGCCAGTACAGAATGTCCATTATTAGCAGCTATCTCACAATCGACTCATACCGCCGCTGCCCTGCTATCGGTCGCCCAAGCCTGGCCAGCAATCGCTGTACCTGCTTATTAAGGAACGTAGGTATAGTGACTGCTGCGAATAAGCCCTTCGATTCTGTGCCCATTACAACGATAATAGCTGCATTAGTCATTAACCACTGAGCAAGCCCTATGTTCCGACGCTTGAAAGACTGCCACAATGTTGAAGATCTGCGCCTTCTGGCGAAGCAAAGATTACCTGGCCCTATTTTCCATTACATCGATGGCGCGGCAGATGATGAAATCACCTACCGAAGAAATACTTCCGCCTTTGATGACTGCGACCTGGTACCCAATGTTCTGGCGGGTGTTGAAGAAGTTGATATGTCGGTGACAGTAATGGGCCAGAAGTTGGATCTCCCGATCTTCTGCTCTCCCACCGCCCTGCAACGACTGTTTCACCACGACGGTGAGCGGGCGGTTGCAAGAGCGGCCGAAAAATTTGGCACCATGTTCGGTGTTTCTGCATTGGGCACAGTAAGCCTGGCGGAAATTGGCGAAATGATTTCCACGCCAAAATTATTCCAATTCTATTTCCACAAGGATCGCGGACTCAATGACGCCATGGTGCAACGGGCTCAGGCAGCGGGTTTCAATACCCTAGCCCTAACCGTGGACACCATAACCGGCGGTAATCGTGAACGCGACCTGTATACCGGATTCACCTCGCCGCCACGGTTGACCCTAAGAAGTTTGTTTAGCTTCGCGGCGCATCCGGCATGGGCGATGAACTACTTCTTTCGAGAATCGTTCCAATTGGCTGAGCTTAAAGACTTCGTGCAGCAAGGCTCTAACGTCGCCGTTTCAATCGGCGACTACTTCGCCTCTATGCTGGATCAGTCAATGAATTGGTCAGACGCCGAGGCGCTGCGCGCACAATGGGGCGGTCCGTTCTGCCTGAAAGGAATCATGAGCGTGGCAGATGCGAAGAAAGCGGTAGATATAGGCGCCGATGCAATCATGGTCTCAAACCATGGCGGGCGCCAATTAGACGGCTCTCGCTCGCCCTTCGATCAGATCGCTGAAATCACCGACGCCGTAGGAAACGATATCGATGTAATTCTCGATGGCGGAATTCGGCGCGGCACCCATGTGCTTAAGGCTCTGGCTGCTGGTGCCAAGGCCTGTTCCGGCGGCCGCATGTATCTTTATGCGCTTGCCGCTGCTGGCCAGCCAGGTGTGGAGAAAGCCCTGCAGAACCTAAAAGCCGAGATCGAGCGCGACATGAAGTTACTCGGCGTTAGCAATGTCTCGCAATTAAACAGAGACATGCTTAGGCAGCGCTAAATAGCCATCGGCTTCTTTGCCGGCTACTGATTATTGAAGATTGAACGGGCTATCCAACAAACCATCGATCTGCATCAGATCGACTACATGCTGCCCCTGCCCCTTCTGAGCTTCCAAATCAGCCACTCTATAGCACTGTCGCCGCGGGAATCGGCTACCCAATTCGGTTCGGGTGAAACAGGCGATGTGATCTTCTTCCGGCGCCAGCGCGTTGTATTGTTCTACCTCTGCATCTGTGGGTAATCTGGGTCTTGACTCCGAATTCGAGGCACAACTGGCTAACAAACCGAGGGCCAGTATGGAAAATAGGAAATTTCTCATGTTTACACTCCTGATCAGGCACGATCCAGAATAAAGTCGCCGCTGCGGCTGTGTCTGAATATTGCTTAGAGACTAACTAAAGATAGGCCAATATTCAATTCCCTTTGATTATGGGCTGCCGCGGCTCGATTTCCGCCTCTTGCAATGACCTGGCCGCCTGTAATCCAGGTTTTATAGACTTGTCATATTTAACCCAAAGGTTTAAATTATCTGGCAGTCAAAAATAACAAACCAGTATAAATGCCTATATAGCTGGGCTCCTACAAGGATCTGCATCATGAACAGAATTCTCGCCCATTGCGGTTCAGCAGTATCTCTACTTTTGCTAAGCGGTCTGACTTTAGCCCAATCCGATAGCGACTGGGAAGTGTCCAGAACGATCGATGGTCACCCCGATCTACAAGGCGTTTGGGAGAACAACACCGTAACCCCAGTAGAGCGACCCGAAGTTTTCGGTGACAAGCAGTTTCTTACCGATGACGATGTGACTTTCCTGCGGCAGCGGATGGCACAGATCATGGCGGAGGGTGGCGATGCGCTATTTGGAGAAGGTGTTCTTGCAGCGGCCTTCAGTGGTGAAATTAAGTCCTATGACCCAACAACTGGCAACTACGACTCCCAATGGATGGTAGATAGAACGATTCACCGACGCACCTCACAGATAATCGATCCTCCTGACGGACAGTATCCGCCCAGAACGGAACAAGCGATTGCCGCCGCTCGCGATCTTGCGCAACACCGTCAAGACCACCCGGCCGACTCCTATACTGACCGACCATTAGGTGAACGCTGCCTCAGCTTTGGCGCACCGCGGCTGGGCTCAGGCTACAACAGTTATTGGCAGATCGTTCAGACTCGGGATACCGTGGCGATTATTCAGGAAATGGCCCACGACGTGCGCATAATTCCATTAGTTGCCAAACCCCATATCGATGAAGACATCAAACTCTGGCATGGTGATCCCCGAGGCTATTGGGATGGCGACACGCTGGTAATCGAAACAACAAATTACTCTGACAAGAGCAGCACCGGACCAGAAACCTCCCGTAAGGTAAACGTTGAACGCCTGACACGTATCAGCAATGAGGCGATACAGTATCAGTTCACCTCCAATGATCCAGGCTCTTTCACAGCACCCTATACTCGCGAGATTATTCTCGATTTCACCCCCGATGATATTTACGAGTACGCCTGCCATGAAGGCAACTACGGCATGACGAATATTCTTTCCGGGCATCGCATCGAGGAAAAATTAGCAGCACAGTCAGAAGACTAAAGTCAGACAACTACGCCGGCATCGCGTGAGCCATGCCGGCGTAGTTGTTGGCTAACCCTCCCTCTAAACCTCAATAAATATTGATCTAGCACAGGCTTTAGACCAGCTGCTGCCTTCGCTTGCAATTTGTTACAGGTCTGGCCTCTGCGCTGCTTTATAATTCGGCCGAAATTGAATAGCAGTACTTTTACAATTCCGGAACCCGCCTGCATCATGCACACAAGTAATAATAGTTCTCGCAGTATCAAGAATCATTGTCTCGGCCTTATTCAGCCGTTACTGCTTAGCGTAGCGCTGATTTGTCTAAGTCCCCTCGGCATGGCGCAGGATAATGCGCGTGATGGTTCAACCGTGGTCTACTCCGCCGAATATTTCGCCGAGTATGCACCAGTAACTGCATTGGACATGGTTAACCGCATTCCGGGAATGAGTGTGGAAAGCAATGCAGGCTCACCCGGTAGTAACGCCAGTCGCGGTGGGCGCGGACTTGGCAGCGGCGGTGGCGGCACGGTAATTCTCATCAACGGTAAACGCACCGCAGGCAAGAACAATAATACCCAGGGGCAGCTAGTCCGTATAAACGCTGGCCAGATTGAATACATTGAGATTATACGCGGTACCGGTGGTGACCTTGATGTACGGGGCAGTACCCAGATTGCCAACATCGTCATGTATGCAGAACAGCCCAGCTCCAGTATCTCCTATGAGGTGAATGCCGACTATTACGGCGACAAGGAAACAGAACCCGGCGGTTCTTTGAGCTACAGCGCAAAAGCTGGAGACTTAAACATTCTGGTGAACGCTTCTGCTGAACCCAAGTATGAACATCGAGAGTCCTATGAGCGCAGTATTCTGAGCGACTTCTCCCCGAACGACACCATTAGTGAAGATCGCATCAGGGATCAAATCACTTACACACTTTCTAGCAATCTGGACTATCAGTTCAGCGACAACACTAGTGCCCGTTTCAACGCCCTGTATGCAGAGAATGATGACCCAACTACCATTGATCGTCTAACTACCAACTTGCAAACTAGTCCTAACACTTCTTCTCGACAGAGAGAAGATATACCTGGCACCTTGAGCAATTGGGAAATAGGAGGTGATTTCGAACATCGCTTCAATAGCGGAAATCGATTAAAGGCCCTGTTCATTGCCAATGAGAACGATACAGCGAATACACGTGAACGCTTCGATGTATTCAGCGATGGCAGCGAATCCAGGAACCTGTTCCTGGACTCTTCGAATATAATTCAGGAACGCATTCTCAGGGCCTCTTATACTATGGATCTAATACAAGACCATAATCTGGAATTTGGCGCTGAGAGTGCACAGACGATTCTAGATTCGGAATTACGATTAGGCCTACCACTCAGCACAGGTGCAGCCTCCACCGAATTCGGAGGTCTGGTACCGGTGGCAGTTCCGAATGCCAATACCAAGGTAGAAGAATTTCGCTACGAGCCTTTCGCCATTCACAATTGGCGCATCAATTCGAGAATGTCGCTGGAGACCGCTCTGGTTTACGAATTCTCAGAGATTGAACAGTCCGGCGATTCCAGCAACAAACGAGATTTCGGTATTTTCAAACCGAAGATTGATTATCGCTTCGACATCACACCACAGCTGCAACTAAGAATGTTGATCGAAAAGGTAGTTCGACAAATCAACTTCGTTGATTTCGTCGCTGTAACAGACAACGAAGATGATGACTCCAACACTCAAGCCGGCAACACCGAACTGAGACCAGATTTTTGGTGGAACTATAATTTCCTTGCTGAATACCGCCTCCCCGAAGATACCGGCGTAGTGAGTGCCAATATTTATACCCACCATCACAAGGATTTTCGACAGCGAATCGATGTTTCAACATCTGAAGATGACCTGGCGTCCGCCGTCGGAAACATTGGCACTGGCAATATGTATGTCATGGATCTGAAGGGCAGTGTTCGCCTGAGTATGTTCGATATGCCCAATGTTCTGGTCACCAGTCTATTGAGTGTACGCGATTCGGAAGTCACCGACCCCTTTCTCGGTACAGAGCGCAGTTTCAATAATTACCACCGTGGCCAGTTTGATCTGGGCTTTCGCCACGACGTCCCAGCCTGGAAGATGAACTACGGTCTTAAATGGAACAACCGATTCGATGGTGATTTTAAGCGTTGGGATATTGATGACATTGAGTCAGATTCGCAGAAGCCTTTCGTGACAGCATTTCTGGAAGTCATAGCCTTCAACAACACCACATTCCGCCTGGATATTGATAACCTGGGCGATTCGCCACAGTGCCGCGAGCGGGAACGCTTTGTCGGTCATGTAAGAGATGGAATTTTGGAAGAACTGGAAAAGCGATGTTCTAACACAGGTAGAATTATTTCGCTTAAGGTAAGCGGAAATTTCTAGACCAGAAACTGTATTAGCATTTTGATGAGAGCCGCTAGATAGTTATCGCAGTTGCTGTTGGAAGATTTCTTACTGCTTCAGAATACAATGTAAGAATTGTTAACAGGAGAGGCTCATACGGGAACCCCTCCCCATTAGTTACATATCCCAGATCCTATGGTGCAGGAATCGCGTGCCCAATCATGGTACTGCCTTCGAACACGGCAGTATCCATTACATTGCGGTCATCTACGAAGACGAAATCCAGTACCTTGTTTTCATTCACGTCGCGGTGCAGCATAACGATAAACATCTCGCCGGTTTCCAGCCCCTTGTGCACCTTGATGTTCACATTCGGGTTGCTACCGTCTTCCAGGTAAGTGGATGCCACATATTTGTCACCGTTAGGTGCGCCACCTTCAAAAGGGTGAATCACCAACCAACCGTTACCGTCGATCTGCACCTCCGAAAAAGTCAGTGTCGAATCATCTCGCACAACACCTTCTACCGTGATCCAGTTTTTGGCGCCATTGCCAATACTGATCTGTGGGGCTGCAGCTGTTTGTGCTGAAGATACAGTAAATGCGGAAACTAGAAGCAGCGAGCTCAACGATAATTTTAGTGATTTTGATAGTGTCATAGTGATGCCTTCGAGAGTTTGGTTCATTGTGATAGGACGAAAGATTCATCTTACACCTTACTCCCCCCGACAATAAAACAATTATTCACCTGAATGCCTACGTCTGAAGGCTCAGGCAGTTGGCGCCACCAATAGACAATAGGTGACAAACAACACAGGGAATGACAAGAAACCCGTCATAAAGGCCATTTTCCTATTTCTTGCTGGTAGCAGCTGCGGCGCTAACGACACGCCACTCCTCATAAACTTATATCCAATGCCCGGTACATTTAGCAAATATTGCGGTGATTCCCCGCTGTCTTTTAGAGCACTACGAATATCGCGAATCAGTTGGTGCAGTCCAACTTGCCGTTCCACGATCCGCCCTCCCCAAATAGTGCTGTACAACTTCTCGTGACTGATTATCTCGCCTTCAGCCGCGATCAGCCGTGCCAACAATCTAGCCGCCTTGGGTCGAAGCGGAATCTGCTTTCCAAATTTTTTCAGCTCACATGTTTCCAAATTGAAGGAATAAGAATCGAAATAGACAATTTTCAGAGATATTTCAGACATTTTTAGTTCGCCTCCAGTTATATTTCGTGCAACGCATGACAGGATGATCACATGACTATTCGGTTCTACGCAATTATTGTCCTCGCCCTGACCTGGTTTGTCCTGGCCTTGTTCAGTCCTTCACCATTGAATAGCGATCCATTAGTAGTGCAAAGAATAATGGCCGCAATGGGATTATGCTACCTGATAGTCGGTGTGTGGACATACAAGCGCAAACCGAATAAAACCACCTTGCTTTTCCTGACCTATTGCGCTCTGTCAACTTTGCATTGGGCAGGCCCAATTGGAGTAGAAAATCCAACCATCAGTAGCATGCTATTCGGGTCCTATATCGTATTAGCTGCGGCTCTTTTTGAAGGAGTCTTTCTGCACCTGAGTTTGAGTTTCCCGGCTGTCAAACTACGCAAAGTGTTACTCGTCATCACATACGCACCAGCGGTTCTAGGGACATTGTTTGGCTTTTTCATTTTCATTTTAGACCTAAACGAAAACTTGTTATTGCTGATCTACAACGCTGGGTATCTATATGGGATGCTGGCGGGTGTAATTTGGTTATTGCGTTTGTTAAGCGGGAAAATCGCTGCAATAAGCAGGATGGCGAGGGTATTGATTTCAGCCTCCTTAATCCTGGGTTGGCTGCCCAATTTCCTCGCAACAAGCGGAGCTATTCATCTAAGAGAGTATCAGAGCTTAAGCAACCTCTCTTTACTACTTCTGTTATTCGCCTTTTCCTGGATGTTCGTCAATTTCAGTATTTCCGAATCCGACTAAGGATGGGGCAGAGTTGCGGGCACCTTCTCCCTTAGTCCCTTAATCGCTTAATCATTTTTTCTATTATTACTGTGCAGCGATCTGGATTACCACATCCCAGTTAAAACGCACAAATCTATGCAACTCGCTGATCAGAATTCGTTCCTGATCGCTGTGTGCACCGTAGCCCAGAGCCGCATCTTCTCTATCGATTGCAGGCCCGATACCATAACACTGAATACCGCGATTCCGCAGATACGCCATGTCGGTTGCGCCAGTGCTCATGGTGGGCAGAGTTATTACACCGTAATGCTTATTTATGTTTGCCTCGATGGCGCTGAATGCCGGCGTGTTCAAACTGGCCTCACCGGGAGGTCTGGTATTGCGATCACCCAGACTGACTTCGACCGCAGGGTCGTTAATGACGCGTCGAATCTCGTCCAGAAATTCCGGGATATTCTCATCGGGCAGCGCACGAAAATCGACACTGGCTGCCGCGTCTGAGGGAATGACATTAATTCGGTAACCGGCATTGAAAATATTCGGCGACAAGGAAGAGCGCAGCATAGATGCATGTCGCGGTTCGTTCGCCAGAAAATATTCGTCAACCTCGCTGGCCAAGCCCGGGTCCAGAACATTGAGGTAGCGTTGCGCGGCATCTGCAGGAGAAATGCTAGCCAGTCTTTCAAAATAAGCTGCCGTGGTTTCGTTCAATCGAACCGGTGAGCGCCAGTCGGCAATCGCAGCAACCGCTTTCGCAAGCCGTGTTACCGAATTGGTTTGCAGCGGCACCGAGCCGTGACCGGCTACCCCGGTGGCTAATAAGTCTACTCGATAAGGAATTTTTTCTACGGTTTGAATGCCGGCGTATTGCACCTCACGATTGACTCTGGCAACCGAGCCACCCTCAGCCAGGCAAAATTCCGATTCGATCTTGTCGAAATGTTCATTCACCATAAACTCGATGCCGTATTCCGTTGCACCTTCTTCACCAGACTCGGCGAGAAAGATGACATCTCTATCGAGTTGCACATTCTGCCGTTTCAATTCCAGCATCACCATCAGGGCAGAGGCCAAATTGTCCTTATCATCAACGGCTCCGCGGCCATAAACATAGCCATCGTCTACGGTTGCGCTGAAGGGTGGAAAGGTCCATTTCTCCGGGTCCACATTCACCACGTCGGTGTGGGCCATGATCAACAGTGGCTGTTTGCTGCCATTGCCTTTCAAACGGGTAATAACGTTGGGACGTTCCGGGTCGGTGGCTAACATCTCCACCTCGAAACCCTCGGCCTCCAGCACATCACGAATATATTCTGCTGCGGGTAGTTCCCTACCCGGAGGATCGCTGGTGTCAAATTGCAGCAGGGCTCGAAAATGCCGCAGGGTCTCATCTTCGACCTCTGACCAGTCTGGTTGGCCGACTTGGGCAAATAGGCCCGGGGACAAAAACAGCAGAATAATTAGCAGGGTGTTTCTCATGAGCGGCTCCGTATTAATCTGGATGCACGATTCAGGCTTTCCTGGAAATTGTGCAATGCCCAAGAATAACAGAGAATTCATGGCAAGTTCAGTGACGATTTTTCAATGTATTGTGCCTGTGATCACAACATGTAGGAATAGGACTTGAGCGCTCATTCCTAGGGTTTTATGCTTTATGGAACGGCGGAATTTGGGTGTTTTGCCCCAGCCATCGAGAGTAATTGGAAGTAGGAGTAAGCTATGCGTAAATTTGTACTATATCTATTCATGGTCCATCTTGGCTTGATCGTTCAGCCCCTGGTTGCCCAGCCAGCAATATTTAATAACAGTATTCTCAGTATTCCACAGGGCGCCGCCATCGTTAATGGCGAGCCGAGCTACTACAACAACATTCAATTGATCAGCGATATCGAAGGGAATTTCACTTTGCTGGCCGCGCAGCAGAGCAATCTGGTTTCTGTCGATACGGTAGTGGTTACTGTCCTACAGTCTTTTCCAGTGCAAGTAAGTGTTATTGTAGCGGGAAATAAATCTGTTCCCTGTGTTCAGTTGCAAACACCAGCGGTAGTAAGGAACGGTTCTGTATTCACGGTTATTCTTGCAGAGACGACTCTCGGACCTGCGGAATCTTGCATCGCTGTTCTCGATCCCTTCGAAACATCAATACCACTTGATGTTGCAGGCTTAGCTGCTGGCTCCTATAAGGTAAGTGTAAACGGCGTAGAAGCAGAATTTAGTTTGTAGGGCGAAGGCACGCAACGGCCGTTCAGCCATGGACGTACCCTCTAATCATGGCAATAATGCAGCCTGGATAATTCTATTCGCTAGAGCAGCTTCACAGCCATGTCCCAGGGCAAGTTCCGTCATTTCACCGTTATGGCTGTGGTCATCGCCAATATGGTTGGCACCGGTGTGTTTACCAGCCTTGGTTTCCAGTTATTGGATATACGCTCCGGCTTTGTGCTATTGGCGCTTTGGGTGGTTGGCGGCCTGGCTGCCGTCTGTGGCGCCATGACCTATGCCGAATTAGGAGCAGCCATGCCGCGCTCCGGTGGTGAATACAATTTCCTGACTCGCATCTATCATCCGGCAGTGGGCTTTGTTTCCGGCTGGGTATCGGCAACTGTGGGATTCGCCGGTCCTACTGCCTTGGCCGCGATGACCTTCGCCGCCTACGCGACTTCAGTGTTCGAAACCGAAAGTAACCTATGGCTGGAGAGGATGCTGGCCGCTGGCTTGGTGATAGCACTTACCCTGGTTCATGCCAGTAATCGGCGCAATAGTGGGAGCCTGCAGCTGGTATTTACCATTCTTAAAGTCGCTATTATCGTTGTTTTTTGCACTGCCGCCTATTTCGCCATCGACACCCCACAGTCGATTACCTTCCTTCCTGTTAGCGGTGACGGCGCCCTGCTCACTAGCGGGACTTTCGCCGTAGCTCTCATCTATGTGAGCTTTGCTTATACCGGTTGGAATGCTGCTACTTATCTGAGCAGCGAACTGGAAGATGCGCAGCGCACACTGCCCTGGATTCTCATGGGCGGTACCTTGGTAGTAATGTCCCTATATGTCGCGCTCAATTTTACGTTTTTATATACCACTCCAATGGATGCCATGGTGGGTCAGGTTGAGGTCGGCTATATTGCCGCGGAAACCGCGTTTGGTAATTTGGGCGGAAGATTCACCGGCCTGGTTCTGGCGATGCTTTTAGTCTCTACGGTCAGTGCGATGACCATGGCTGGACCGCGAGTGATACAAGTTATTGGCGAAGATTTTCCGGCCCTCAAGCTATTAGGCAAAACAAACAAAGATGGCATTCCGGCCATAGCCATCTGTATCCAATCAACTATCGCCCTGCTGTTTGTATTTTCTTCAACCTTCGAATCGGTTCTAGTGTTCTCTGGATTCACTTTGGCGCTAAGTAGTTTTGCTACGGTGTCTGGCATATTTGTGTTGCGTTGGCGACAACCGGATTTACCCCGACCCTACAAAACATTCATGTACCCGATACCCCCGTTAATCTATTTAGCTTTAACGGGATGGACTCTGGCATTCGTTTTGATAAACAGACCGGTTGAGGGCTTGTTTGGTCTGGGAATTATTGGAATGGGCCTGCTCTTATATTATCTATCTTCTCTAAAAAACGAATAGACATTTATATCTTACTGTTGTGCACTGAATCGCTTTTGATAACCAATCTTGTCATCAGAAAAACCCGCCGATCTATAAAATGACGTTGTCTTCGAATCTTTTTGCTTGGTCATTAAGGCTACCTTGTAACAGTTCTTGCTCTTCGCCATTCTTCTGGCAAAGAGCAATAAGCATTTGCCAATCCCTTTGTTTCGCTCACCTTTGGTAACGATTATATTTTCCACGATGCCATAGGGCCGGCCGGACCAGCTTAGATTCGCACAAACATTGAGCGTACAGGTGCCAACGATTCGCGACCCACGATAGGCACCAAACACAGCTCCTCCTGCAGAGATTATTTTGCTGTAGATGGACCTCATATCATTCTCACTAAGTGTCTTAACTTCTGCTAGCTCGAATTCGTAAATGAGATCCATGGCTAAACCCAAATCTCTGGCAGCTAAGGGCCTGACTTCCACACCCAGGGAACGTTTCATGATTACCACATCTTGATTGTTTTCACGCAGACTCTCGCGGCGAGAGATTAGAAAATCCGGGGCTGTTAAACCTGCTATTAGCTGAAAACCCATTCCTGCAAACAACTTTTCCTGCCCAGACAATGGCAGGCAGTAGGCTTCGGCCATTCCCAATTCTACTTCCACCGCTTCCAACAAGGCCTTCGCTATTCCCCGACCTCTGTAGTCTTCACGGACAAAGAGGCTACGTACCACGAAAGTTGCTTCTTCAAAAGCGAGTCGTACCGCAGCAACTATTTGGCCATTATGTTCCGCCACAAAAGTTTGGTCGTTTAACAAATAGGCGAATGCCTGCCCCCAGATAGCATACAGCTCTTTTATCTGCGGAAGATCAGAGTCGACTGCGACTCTTATGTTTGTTCTGCTAACTATACTCATGGTATTGAAACCGTGCACTTCATCAGCTTATGCTATTTCCCGTTCGTTCAATAGTATTCATTGCATTACAATCTCATTCTTCATGCTGCGTATCGCGAGTCATTGTTTTCCACGAATGCTAATGAAGATTAGCGAGGAAGGATTCGTGATTCGGCTGTCATCAAAAAAAGTTTGTGTTAAATATAGCGGCGCGCTATGTCAACAAGTATCTAATGCCATACTGCCAAATCAATTCGGCATATGCTTATCCAGAAATTATCCAGAATGACATGCCAGACTACGGGTCCCGAGCAAGAAGAGCTTTTCGCCATTTCCGAAAGTTCTCACTCAGACCCTAAGATATCCCCAGAAAATATTGAGCCACGCAATAGCCCAGTTTCTGGCTGCCGGACTGGACAGAACACCTCATCGCCCGCTGTAACGGAGATACTCTCTGCTCACGGGCCCCTAGCCCTGATTGTTCCCAGGAAACATCTCCGTTACAGCGGGCTTACTTCAGCGTTAAATTTAAATAAAACTAAGCCAGCATTTTCAAGATTTCGTGGGGATATCTCAGACTCAAACCTGCTGCACCAAATCCGCCTGTGCGAAGTAACCGAGCAATAGCTCGATTATAGGACCGAATTTAAAAAGGTAGGAAAATAGTAAGCTTAAAGTAGCGAAAAATCGGTTCGTGATGCATTGAAAGGGTTTTGATACTACGGGTAGTGTGCGTATTGCAATTATGCTGTTCCGATACTTGAATCCAGAGTCAATGATATCTACAAAAATAGAATAAAAATAAGCAGCTAGCTTGACTAGGAACACAGCATCAGTCGGCTACCAATCGGGTTCTTTCAAAATTCTAGTCCCGTCTTCCTGTCTCCGCCAGTATCCTAATATTCTCCATTACAGCCTGGGTCTCTCTTTTGTATATTCTGCCGAGAAACAAATAAACCAGTGGGCTTAAGCCACCTTCGAATTTTATCTCATGGGTAAACACTGTTTTACCGCCCGCTGCGGTCTCAAAATATCGCCGCTGCTGAATCGTTTGAAACAACGGAATTTTCAGTTTGACTGCAAAGGATTGACGATCCATAAACTCGCCTATTTCGAAACTAACCCTTGGCGCTCCTTGCGCTTTTAGGTAGCCTTGTGCACCCTCGTTGAACACCGCACCCTGTTCCAGATAGGAATATTCCAACAGAACATCGAAGTCTTTCCAGTTCTCGACGTCTGTCCATAGTCCCCATATTGTGCTTTCAGCAGCGCTGGTTTCGACGGAATACTTGAAGGCAAAGCCCGGCAAATCGACAATCTTACCTGGTTGCGACTGGGCCAGTGAAGAAATCGGTACGCTAATAAGAACTGCTATCATGAAGACACTAGGCTTATTCATAAGTCAGGATGACGCTGATGCCAATCTGTGGCTTGCTCATAGGCGTAGGCTATCTGACATAACTTCAATTCTTGTAAACGACTACCCAAAAACTGCACGGCATAGGGATGACCTTCTTCAGAAAATCCGCAGGGCAGGGTCAACGCCGGCGTGCCTGCCAGATTGGCCGGAATAGTGAACTGACCCTGAAAGTGTTGAATGATTGGTTTAAGTGTCTCCATATCGCCGTACTGCAGTTCCTTCTCAGCTGCAAATACAGTGCCACCCGACGGACAGATTACCGCATCTACTTTTTCCAGCTGCGCTTCGAAGCCTTGACTGATTTCATGTCGGTGCTTTGTGGCGATAGTATAATCTGCTTCGTTCATGGCAGCACCTAAGCTGAGTGCGTCGCCAAAATAACCCCCGTAGTCATCCGCTCGCGACGGGTAGTTATCTGCATGGGCTTTGTGGGCTTCATAGGCACAAATAGGAAGCCAGGCCTTACGTAATTCCATGGGATCGGATTTCGGCATGGCGACTTCTACTATTTCAGCGCCCAACTGCCTTAGGATTTCAATGACTAGGGTAATCGCGGCTACTAAACCTTTATCTGTACCCTCACTTAGATAGTATTCGTCGACCCCTATATGCAAACCTCGTAGGTCGGATGTCAGGAGCTGGGTTATATTTGGCACAGGATCATGCAACGATGTCACATCATTTCTATCGACGCCGGCTATCGCTTCAAAAACAAGCGCAACATCCTCGACCGATCTGCTCATGGGCCCGACATGATCAAGTGAACCGGCTAATTCTAAAACACCATAGCGACTGACACGGCCATAGGTTGGTTTCAGTCCTACCACAGCATTAGCCATACAGGGATAGCGAATTGAACCGCCGGTGTCGGTTCCCAGCGCAGCGAAACAGAGACCCGCAGCCGTTGCCACACCGCAG
The DNA here is from genome assembly GCA_021773355.1 of Gammaproteobacteria bacterium. Taxonomy (GTDB): domain Bacteria; phylum Pseudomonadota; class Gammaproteobacteria; order Pseudomonadales; family Pseudohongiellaceae; genus UBA9145. The sequence goes on from JAJFKE010000040.1 coordinate 147,776, forward strand.
CCGCTGGAAGACACACCGGTCCAAAGCTGTTCTCCCCAGGGGTTCACCGGTATAGGAAAGTCTGGATGATAGCCAGACAAGGCACCTTCGGTGAGATTTAATTTCCCCAGCAGAATCGCACCGGCATCTTGCAGTTTTGTCACCACGGTTGCGTCGTAGCTTGGCATGAAATCTTGCAGCACCTTAAGCCCACCCATGGTGCTAATTCCCTCGGTGAAGCATAAATCTTTTACCGCGATGGGAATACCGTGCAGTGGCCCGCGGTATTTACCTGCACGAATCTCAAGCTCAGCAGCCATAGCGGCGCTAATCGCTTGTTCTTCAATTACTGTGGCATAGCTCAGCAGCTGACTATCGACAGTGGCAATGCGGGAGAGCATATGTTCAGTTAATTCAAGTGGTGAGAGTTCACCGCTAGCAATTAATGGGGCAATGGCACATAGGCTGCTGTAGTGAACGGAGTCAGGTAATGAATAGGACACGAAAATAAACGCCTTCTATCACAAACCTGCGGCCAGCAGGGCTTTAACTCAAAAGTGAAAAGCACAAGCTAGCATAAATTCGGCCGAAGAATTAGTCGCTGGCAGCGGCTCCGGAGAACAGTGGGCTAGTAGCCGCCCAGCATAAATAGCTTCGCAATAGACATCCCCAGGATAAATTTTGTCAGTTTGTAACAGAAGCGATGAATTTCGGTCTTTTACCAGTACAATTCGATCCGAAATAGTTGCAGCACCATAAGAATTCTCGTCTAACCACACACAGGCTTTTGTACATGCATTCCCTAGCTCGTTCTATCACTTCAGCTTCATGGTCAGCAATGATTCTATTTGCCCGCAAAACAGTAGGCTTATCTCCATCAGCAGCTGCAATTGCCAGCGTTCTGCTTCTGTGCACATTTTCTACCTATGTCGTGGCACAAGAAAACGAAGGTGATAACTCGACTATTGTATATCCGGCGGAATACTTCGCCGAATACGCCCCTATTACCGCGCAAGATATGCTGGATCGCATTCCAGGACAGGAATCCAATGCACCACGTGGTGGCGGCAACCGTGGCATTCCTGGCGGTTTTGGTGGTAACCCTTCTTCCGGGGGACGAGGCCTGGGTAGTGGCAACAGCGGCGGAAATGAAGTACTGATCAACGGCAAGCGCACTGCCGGAAAGAATAATCAAACCAGTGGACAGTTGGATCGTATCAGCGCTGATCAGGTGAAAGAATTCCAAATAATTCGCGGCACCTCCGGCGATTTAGATGTACGCGGCAGCGGACAGGTAATAAATGTCATCCTGTTTGAAGAACTTTCATCCAACAGCATTTCCTATGAGCTTAGCGTGGAACGCGCACAGAATAGTGAAATCAGTCCCGGCGGCTCCCTGTCTTTGAGCGGCCAGAGTGGCAAACTCAATTATTTGTTCAACGCCAGCAGCACGCCGCGCTATAACAACTCTATCAACAAAGAGAACAGTAGATTGGGAGATTACTCGCTCAACGATAGAGTCATAGAAGAGATAACCCGTGATCAAACCAACAACGAGCTGAGCATGAATCTGGGTTACGAAATCAGCAACAACAGCAGCGCACGCTTCAATGCCCTGTATGCAGTAAACGATGATCCAACCGATGTCGATCGCTTCACCACCGATTTGCGTGTGCTGCCAAATGTACTGACCACGGAACGGGAAGATATTCCCGGTGACCGTGATAACTGGGAAGTAGGTGGCGACTATGAATTTACCCGCGCCAATGGTGATCGATTCAAATTGCTGGGCATTGCGAATCAGAATAATCGCGCGGCAACTCGAGAACGTTTTCTATTATTAAGCGATGGCAGCGAGCAAAAAAACCTTTTCCTCGATACCGACAGTGTCACCGAAGAACGTATTATTCGCGGCTCCTACACAATGGATGTATTTGCGGGTCAGGATATTGAATTCGGCGTGGAACGGGCTCAAACCACTTTAGATTCATCTCTTGCTCTGGGTTTGCTCGAAGACGGTGGAATTTCTTCCGCTGCAGTTGGCGGGCTAACCCCGCAAACAGTTTCCAATGCGAATTCCAAGGTAGAAGAAATCCGCTACGAGCCCTTTTTTATTCATAACTGGATTATCAATCCGAAGATGTCTCTGGAAACAACTCTGGTCTATGAGACTTCGGAAATAGAACAATCCGGTGATGTTTCGAACAAGCGTGACTTCGATTTCGTAAAACCAAAAATCGACTTCCGTTATGATCTAACGCCAACTTTACAATTACGTGGTGGTATAGAAAAAATAGTCAATCAACTCAGCTTTGCCGACTTCGTCGCCGCAAATGATGAAGAAGACAATGACGCTACCACTCAGGCAGGTAACGCTTCTCTCAGACAACAGTGGCAGTGGCGTTATACCTTCAATACTGAATATCGATTACCCAACGATGTTGGCGTGCTCACAGCCGAGTTGTATTACGCCGATCACGAAGACGTAATCGATCGCCTTGATGTATCGACCTCCGACGACAATTTACAATCCGCTAATGGCAATATCGGCGATGGAGTCGAATACGGGCTTAACTTGAATGCCAGCATTCGCATGGGAATGATTAAGCTGCCTAATCTACTGGTAACCACCGGACTCAATCTACAAGATTCTGAAGTCACCGATCCCTTCCTGGGCATTGATAGACGCTTCCAACTTTACCAACGCGGCAGATTCACCCTGACCTTCCGTCACGATATACCCCAATGGCGAGCGAACTGGGGCATGCAGTATTTCGATCGGGTCGACGGTGGCATGTTCCGCTATGACATAGACGATATCGAATTCGTTGTCGGTGAACCGCGTGTAAATCTGTTTGCAGAATATGTCGATACTCGCGGCCTTACCTATAGACTCGATCTGGGTGCGCTTACCGATGGCTCCCAGTGCAGAAGACGCGAACGCTTCCTTGGAAGAATATCTGCCAATATACTCGAAGAGCTGGAGTCTCGCTGTTCCATAACCGGTCGAGAAATTAGTTTCAAAGTGAATGGCAGCTTCTAGGATTTACTCGCCGCTTCTTTCTGACTCGATACAAACCTCTACTCCTTGCGTCCCTTTAATACCGCATGGTAAAAAATAGGCCTGTCACTATTCAGGGGGTACATCATGAACAAAATAAGAATACTGGTTGGAACACGAAAAGGCGCATTCATCATTAGCTCGGATGGCGAGCGCAGTAAATGGGAGATAGAAGGCCCGCATTTTGGTGGCTGGGAGATCTATCATGTCGCCGCTTCTCCAGTGAACCCCGATCGACTTTATGCCTCGCAAAGCTCCGACTGGTTTGGTCAGATTATTCAACGCTCTGATGATGGCGGAAAAACCTGGCAACAGCCGGGCACAGCACCAGATGAGCCGGCCCCCAGCCAGGATAGTCCAACGCCAGCGGCAAGCAATAAATTCGTCTATGATGTATCAGAAGAAACAGGCAAGCCTCTCACCACACATCAGTGGTACGACGGTACACCTCATCCCTGGGAGTTTAAACGGGTCTGGCATCTTGAACCCTGTCACAGTGATGCCGATGTTGTTTATGCAGGCGTGGAAGATGCTGCATTATTTCGCAGCAGTGACGGTGGCGAAAATTGGTCAGAGCTGGCCGGACTGCGCGGGCATAGCACCGGCATGGAATGGCAGCCAGGCGCCGGCGGCATGTGTCTTCACACAATACTCCTGGATAAGAACTTTCCTGAACGAATCTATGTGGCTATATCAGCAGCGGGCGCCTTTCGCAGCGATGATGGTGGTGAGACCTGGCGCACCATCACCAACGGCCTGGTCTCCGACTACATACCTGATCCGACCGGTGAGATTGGTCACTGCGTGCATAGATTAGGCATGCACCCTTCCAATCCAGAGGTGCTGTTCATGCAGAAGCACTGGGACGTAATGCGCAGCGATGATCGCGGCGAGAACTGGCATGAAGTGAGTGGTAATTTACCCAGCGATTTTGGCTTTCCAATAGCAGTTCATGCACACGAACCCAGCACGATCTATGTGATTCCCATCAAGAGTGACTCGGAACATTATCCACCAGAAGGAAAGCTTCGAGTCTATCGTAGCCGGCAAGGAGGCGATGAATGGGAGGCTCTAACAAATGGGCTTCCACAGAAAAATTGTTATGTAAACGTGCTAAGAGACGCCATGGCCATCGATACCCTGGATGAGTGCGGCATCTACTTCGGCACCACCGGCGGCCAGATTTACTGCTCGCCTGATAGTGGCGATAACTGGATAACGGTGGCAGCCAATCTTCCTGCAGTGCTCTCGGTCGAAGTGCAAACACTGAAATAGGCAAGGCTTTAAGGAATTTTCCATGATCCGAGTAATGCTTCCCTACCATCTGCGCACGCTTGCCCAATGTGATGCCGAGGTAGAGCTGAACGTGGACCCACCCCACACAGCGCTTGCAGTCATTGAGGCATTGGAGAATAAATTTCCAACACTACGCGGCGCTATTCTTGAGCATGGCAGTCGGCAACGACGACCGAAGATTCGCTTCTTCGCCTGCAAAGAAGATATTTCTCACGCCGCCATGAACAAGCCACTGCATGAAGATGTGGTAGCGGGGCGAGAGGCATTCATGATTGTCGGTGCCATCTCGGGCGGTTAATTTTATTTCTGTAAGTGATTCGGAAATACCGGATCTGGGATTTTGAACTATCCAGAGGGAGTCAGACCTAACTTTATAAAAAATAGTGTCCTTCCCTCATCTCCTGCTTTCATTTCAATTTGTAGCTAAGCAAATAATCCCCTCTCTCCAAACCAAATTGATCATGCCCACCGGCGACGAAGGCAATGTATTGTTCCCCATCCACTTCATAGCTCATGGGTGATGCCAAGGGTGCGGCAGGTAATCGCTCACTCCAAAGTTCATCGCCATTGCTGGTGTCGAATATTCTAATTACTTTTTCTGCCGCCGCCCCGATCACGATCAAGCCAGAGGCAGTTAGCAGCGGACCTCCCATTCCCGGCACGCCCCAGTTAAAATTTGGCACCGCCGCCGGAGCGACATCTCTGATAGTGCCGAGTGGGATATCCCACAATATTTCTCCGGCTGTCATATCCATCGCTACCAGTTTGCCCCAGGGAGGCTTGGTGCAAGGCAGGCCAAGAGAAGACAGGAATATTCTGCGCGCCATATAATAAGGGGTGCCAGTTTGGCGCGATATATCCCAGCCATCCAGGGAACCATTAGCCCTTTCTGCATCTAGCTGGTCTCTGGGAATCAGACGCACCAGTGATGGAATCTGATTTACATTCGCCACCGCAATCTGCCGCTGCGGATCTATGGCGACCCCACCCCAATTCGAACCTCCAGCGTAACTTGGGTTCATTACAGTTCCCTGTAGACTGGGCGCGGTAAATATTCCTTCCGAACGCATATTCCTCAAAACACGCGCACAGGATCTTTTGTCCAACCAGGCAATACCGAAGGCGTCCTCCTCGCTAAGTGCACTTTGATCTGACAGCGCAGGAAGACTGGAAAAAGGCTGCGTCGGCGATGCCCGTTCACCCGGGACATCGCTGGCGGGCACAGCTTTTTCGATGATTTCATACAGGGGTTCGCCACTGTCACGATGGAAGGCAAATAACATACCGGTCTTGGTCACCACCATCACCGCCGGCAAGGATTCTCCATTTATTCGCAACTCGGTCAGAGTTGGCTGTGACGGTATGTCGTAATCCCAGATGTCATGGTGCACAAGCTGTTGTTGCCAGACTACCCTGCCGGTAGTTCCATCCAGAGCAACCAGGGAATTGGCGTAGTTGTTATCACCGAGTCGTTCACCACCATAGAAATCCGGACTTGGTGAGCCGGTGGAGGCAAACACCAAATCGCGTTCAGCATCGACTGAAAGCGGCGGCCACACATTCGCGGCCCCGGTAATCTTGCCGCTGTCATTCTCCCAACTCGAGTAGTTTGCTTCTGCGTTTGATCTGGGAATCGGGTCCCATAGCCAGTTTATAGCGCCAGTGCGCGCATCGAGAGCGCGGACCATACCTCTTTCCAGTTCAACCGCGCGATTGTCGCCTATGGCCGAACCTACGATTAACTGATTTCCCAAAATGGCCGCAGGTGAAGTAATTCCATATTCACCAATATCAACATTGCCCACACCAATGCTCATATCCACCCGTCCCTTGTCGCCAAAATCTGCGCAAGGGACGCCGGTCAGCGCATCCAATGCATAGACCTCACCGATAAGCGTGCCTAAGAAAATTCGAGAAGGACAGACTTCAGCTTCACCATGCCAGATACTGACGCCCCGTGACGCACTTTCAGAATAGCCAATGTCTTTTGGCAGTTCCGGGTCGAAACGCCATAGCTCTTCACCTGTTGTCGCATTCACTGCCAAAACCCAATTTGCGCTAGTGCTTACATACAGAGTGTTGTTCCAAAAGATGGGAGTAGCCTGAAATGAATAGGCTTTATGCGCAAAACCCTGATTGAGATCGCCGGTGCGAAACTCCCAGGCCTGTTGCAATGAACTCAGATTGTCTTTGTTGATTTGACTCAGTTCGGTGTACTGCTGACCACCGGGTCCGCCATACTGACTCCACTCCTGTGCCTGTATGCTAGTTAGATAGTGTGATAACAGCAACACCACAGTCACTTCCCAAAAAACTCTTTGCTTCAACATTATTCTTTCTCTCCCAATATAAATCGATGAGCGAATACTATATTGATCTAGGGCCACTGGCTTGGAAACTGGGAGCAAGGGGCGAAATTTGGGACTAAACTAGGCTTCTTGCAAAGATTTAATACTGAATTTGCGATTAATCAGAGCCTGTCGCAAATTATCCAGATAAGTCTTGCTCACAGGAACGGGCTTGGCTGAGCCAATTTCCAAGCGCAACTCACCTTTTTCCTTAAGGGCGGTTACCTTATCTAGATTAACAATAGCCGTGCGATGTACGCGAATAAACCTGCTAGAGTCCAATTGCTGTTCCAATCCCGACAAGGTCTGCCGCATAGGATAACTGCGCTCACCACAATTCATCAGTACATAATTACTGGCCGAAGCAATCCAATCGATCTGATCTACCGGAACCAAAAACTCCCGATTCATCATCTTCACCAAAAACTGATTCTTGATTTCTCCATCATTACTAACGCTCTGTTCCTTTGATAAAAATTTCGCTTCACCCTGAAGTCTTGTTATAACGAATTCGTAAGCCTGTAGCGCAACTACAATGCCGATGAAAGATAGGAGTTCCTTAGGAAATTCGTAAAGCAGGCTGATAAGTACCGGGCCAAAATCGTAGACCTGCCCCACACTCAACCACAATAAAGTCCGTATCCCCACAAATAGCCCAATATGTAGCGAAGCAAATGCCACAAATGCGGGTAACAACCAAAGCACCTTCCAAAAGAAATTCGCCAAGGATAATTTAAGAAAGGCAAGGTAACGAATCAGCAGAGGTAGAAGAATAAAAATTACGAATACACTCGAAAGTTCACCGGCCCAAATTTCAACCGCCTCGACAGAACGACCGTCACGAAGATTATCGATTACCTGGGTTATGGAATTTGTAGCCGCAAACAAGAACAGCACGGAGGCTGCTATGATGCGTTCATAGCGACTTCTATGTTGTAGATAGCGCTTTAGATTCATTGCGATCCTGCATGATAGAACTCAGTTAAGCTGCACTGAACTTGGTACATCGCCGCGAATTTAATTAACTGGAGTGCTTACCGGCATGCCAATAGTCTTAATGATATGCACCAGAAATTTTGCCGGCTCTGTATCGCTGGCATTCTGTGATACCGCATGAATATTGTCGGGATTCTCATAGAACATTTCACCGGGAGACAAAGTCACCATTTCCTCACCGGCCACCTGCATATTAATTTTCCCTTCCAACACATACACAAACACATGGCCGTTGTGCCGGTGTGGCTGTGATTCCTGGCCCGGAGCTAAGTTAATCTCAAGAACCAGTATTTCCGGATTGTCCGGCATCACTGACAAGGGAAAATTCATCAATGGACCGTCGGCTGCAAGGCATAAGGTGGAGAGCCCAAGTAAAAGAAAAAATGCGGCTGCTTGTTTGACTGGCTTCATGCTTAATCCTCTCTATATGTCTGTGTAAGGCAGAGCACAGGCCGCAGTTGGAATATGCCCTGTAGCGACTTAAACCTCGGCGAACACTCGAAGCTCGCTACTCCATTCGCTTACCAGCTCGCTCAGCTGAGCCCTTTCCGGCTCTCCGAGTCTACCCCCATCTCGATGCAAAATATTGCTTGCTCCAAGGATAGCACCGCTTGCAGCTTGAACAAGCTTTGACGGGGTAATATCTACCGGCGCAGGATTTTCCGTATCCCGAACCATTTGCACCACAATGAAAGCGCTAATGATTTTTGCCAGATCGTCCAGTGTCGCTAGGTCTAAGTCGGTCCAGGCATGAGGACGGGAATCCAGTGTGCAAAAAGAGCCTATGGTGTGCTCAGCGTCTATGGCCAAAGGAACTCCGACATAGGCAACGACTCCAAGATCGTGAACGGCACCGTTATTACATAACACAGGATGTTCTCTTGCATCGTCGACAATCAGTTCTTCCTGTTCGGAAACCACCCACTGACAAAAAGAATGTGACAGCGGCGTCTGACACTCGCTAGACCAGGGCTCACCAAGGCCAAACTGACTCTTGAAGAACTGTCGGTCTTTATCAACCAGAGACATCAATGCAGTCGGTGCACCAAGCAACTTCGCTGCCAGTTCAGTTAAAGAATCGAAACACTCTTCGGGCCCACTATCCAATAAACCCGTTTTCTCGAGTGCACTCATGCGTTCAGGGCTAGAGATAATCTCTTCTGGCGCCTGTTCCACATGCAAAGGTTTTGCAAGTTGCGCTTCGATTGCAGAAACCACTTGATCAGGGTTTGCCGATGGTGCAAAACTTTGCTGTGCACCTGCAGCCAACAAGGCCTGCGTTTCCTCTGCAGCAGGATTGCTAACAAGTATGACTGGCACCTTAGCGGTGTGCACACTGGCCCGCAGCCCTTGCAGTGCGACCATTGCACTGCCGTTCAACTCGCAGTTCAGAATAATTGCATCCGGATGAACCTTCTGTGCAACTGGCAGCGCATATTCTGAGTCCGTAGCAAAGAACACCTCCCAGCCTTTGGCGCGAATCGTGGCGGCAAGCATCTGAGCAACGGCAAAATCATTCTCCAGCAGCAATACCTTCATCTAGTCTCCCTTCATTACAATATAGCAGAGCAGCCAGGGTTTTCGGACCTAGTTAATAGCTTTCAATACTTCTCTGGTCAGGTCCCATTGACTGAAGCCTTGTCTGCCATAGTCCAATCCACGACGTACAATAACCACATTGTGCGATGGCACTACCACTGTGTACTGACCGCGATTGCCATTGGTCGAATAGGCATCCGATGGCACATCGGTGCGGCCTTCGGGTACTAACCACCACTGACCACCGTACTGTCCTCCCTTACCCACCGTTGCCGGAGCGGGAGTGCTGGAAAATTCTATCCAGTCTTCGGATATGAGTCGCTCACCGTCCCAGATACCGCCCTGCAAATACAACATTCCGAAACGTGCCAGGTCGCGCGCATTAGTGTAAACCTGACTACTCAAGATAAAATCACCAAACCTGTCGGTGCTCACCAGGGTATTGCGCATGCCGATACGGTCCAATAAGGCCTTGCGTGGAAATTCCGCATAGGTCTTCTCGCCACCCAGGGCTTGCTTCATGGCATACACGCCGAGCAAGGTGTCGTAGTTTTCATAGTCCCAATAAGTACCCGGCTCACGAATCAATGCTCGGCTACGCGCGCCGCTAACAGAACTTGCACCGGCCCAATAAGAAAGACCGGAACCGGTGGCATATTCCATGCCACGGTTATCGATGGTCTCCAATCCGCTGGACATATTCAGCACATGCCGCAGTGTTATCTGGTTACGAGGATCGGTCTCGGGCGAGCGGTTCTCCGGGTACCAAGCAAAACCCAGTGGCTCATCAAGGGACATTCTGCCCTGATCCACCAACATCCCGATCAAGGTAGCGGCGATGCTCTTCGCCGTAGACCAGGTGCGAGTGCGGGTAGACATTTCGATGCCCGTGGCATAGCGTTCCAAAATAATCTCACCGTCATGAACTACCATCAGACTGAGGGTGTCTTGCTCTGGTGTATCTCTGTCAAAAGCCCAGTCCGAGGCTGCCTGCAAGGCTTGCTTGTCCACATTGCCATGCAGCCCGGTATTCTGAATTAGATCGCCATTGGGCCAGGGAATTTTAGCTGGATCACCTGGGGGCAAAGGCATTGTCAGTTCTGGTAGTTTATCGATATCTGCCAGAGTCTGATCCGGAGGTAATACCACACAACCAATTCCCTCACGGAATGCTGCCCGCATAATAGGTACTGCGCCAGCGGTGCCAACCTCCACTGCACGTCTCTCCCAATCTACGTTGTAATCACCGCCCTCGGCGGTTCCGATGGGATTACGCAGAAACGCTAATTCTTGGTCAAATACCTGCTGCAGTGTGCGCTTGCCGGTAAACAAGCCATTGCACATAAACACCGCCTGCTGACCGCGCGCCACCATGGCTCTCTGCGGCGCCCAGTAATCATAATCATCCTGCTGCTGCGTATAGGCGAGCGATGGTAACAACAGCAATAATGTAGCAAGCAGAATTGAGAAACATTTCATATGAGGCCCTCCAGTTGGATAGCTATAGAATAGGAGCTATTCAAGCCCAAGTCCAAGTGAAAAAGCACTAGAATGGCGCCTAAAAACCACCAATTCCGTTCCTCCTGCGGAAAGTGTAGTCTAGCGCCTGCGACTCATTTGGAACAATTAGACTATCATGACAACAGCGAATCTGGATAAGCGATCGACCACCATTGTCTCGGCGTTTGGCCTCTACGTTTATGGTCGCTGGACCTATCGCCTAACCACTGCGTAAGCCGTTAAAGAACTGGACGCTTATTCCTGACCCCGACCAGGTTTTCCTCTATGATCTCTATCCATGATCGAGTCTGACAAAAAACCCCTGCTTCACGATATACACGTTATCGAAATTGCTTCCATGGTTCTCGCGCCATCAGCCTGTGTGATTATGGCTGACTTCGGTGCCGAGGTAATAAAAGTAGAACCGCCTGTGACCGGCGATCTAAATCGCAACTGGCACAAGATTCCCGGCCTGCCAGTTTCCGATATGGCCTATCCGTTTCAAGTCGATAACCGCAACAAGAAAAGTGTGGTGCTGGATCTCAAATCCGATACCGGCTATGAAGCCTTCTGTAGATTAGTAGCCGAAGCCGATGTGGTAGTTAGCAACTACCGCCCCGATGCATTGAGTCGCTTGAAGCTGGACTACGAGACTCTACGCAAGATCAATCCAAAAATAATCTATGCGCTGGCGAGCGGATTCGGTGAGCACGGCGAAGAAGCCAACAAACCCGGTTACGACACTGTCTGCTATTGGTCACGCTCGGGCATCGAAACCCAGGTGTTTCCCTATGAAGGATACCTGTCTGCGTTTCCTTACGGGGCGGGCGATCATCCCAGCGGCATGGCCTTGTATGCCTCCATCATGACGGCCTTATACCAACGTCAGCAGAACGGCGAGGGTTGCAAAGTATCGACCTCACTCCTGGCTAACGGCGCCTGGTCTAATGCGGTGATGCTACAGGCACAACTGTCCGGCGCAAAGTTTAGGCCGAAGCGCCCGCGCGACAATGCCTATAATTTTATTTCACTGCATTACCCCACCAAAGACAATCGCCTGTTGAAATTGAGCTTGGTCAATACAGCAAGAGACTGGCCGTCTTTTTGTGAGGCGATTGGGCGCAGAGATTTTCTGGATGACGATCGCTTTTCCACACATCAGGCGCGTCTTGAAAATATGCCCATCTTAATAAGCGAGTTAAGCGCAACATTTGTGACCCGTGAAATTGCACATTGGATGAATGTTCTCGACGAGTATGATGTGCCCCATACCATTGTTGCCAACTACGAAGAAGCGGCCAACGACAAACAGAAACAAGCCAATAATATTATCGTGCCACTGGATCATCCTGAGTACGGACAGATGAGAACGGTGAACAGCCCGTTCGAAGTCAGTAGCGCCGACAAAATTAAACCGGGCGCGGCGCCTGCCCTGGGCGAGCATACACGGGAAGTACTGGCTAAGCTTGGTTACAACAAGGCAGAGATTGATGCGATGAATAAAGAAAATTCGGCGCAGTGATCATGATTTGGCCCCGCCTTCCTCCCCTTTCATCCTGTATACTCTTTGAATTGTTAGCTGATTATTTATACTCAATGTGCGATGTCTGTATCTAATCTGAGATTTGACTCATCCGCTTTCTTTCAGCGCCATGGTCCCACACTGGCTTTGTGTATAGGTCTGTGGCTTACGTTCGCGTTCTTCGAGACGCTAAAGACACTGTATTTTGCCTACAATAAGGCGCTTGTCGCCCAGTATGCTGTGCATTCACTCTACATTTTTCTTCCCTGGTGTGTGTTCAGCCTCCTCTGTGGATTACTGACCGAACGTACTATTGCCTATTCCCTTAGCAGTCCACGCTTCCTGTTTCCACACCTGCTTACGGCAAGTGCATTTGGCTTATTGCATCTGATGGTGCTTACCAGCTCATACTGGGTGTTTCTGCCCTGGATCATGGAAGAAAAAAGTTTCGGTGACGAATTACTGCGTCGCTCGGTAAGCTATTTCCATCTCGAGATAATAGCCTACTTCGTCATGGTGGCGATCTGGCGGACGCAGTTTAAGGCGGCAGCAGAAAGTGAACAAACATGCTTCGATTCACTTCGTGGCTCTGCTATTAGTGGCGCCCTGGATTTGATTACCCGCGGCGGAATCACTCGTGTATTAGCTGGCGACATCGAATGGCTCATTGGCGATGGCAACTACATCGTTGTCCATACCGCCGAACAAGAACTGCGTGTGCGTTCTACATTTAAAGCTATACTCGATCAACTGGATACGGAGAATTTCATGCGCACACACCGCAGCGTCGTCGTCAATCTTGCAAAAATTCAACGCGTGGAGAAACAACGCCTGGTTCTGGAATCTGGCACACGTGTACCGGTGAGCCGTCGCCGCTACCACGAGCTTGTCAACAGACTAGGGACCTGTCTGATTAACTCCAAACCAAATGCCCCGAAGGGCGCGGCCTGAAGCGCCCTAGATCATCTCTGAACCACTAGTACCATTTCCTTACCATTCATCCCTGCACTGTTGGCAGCGTAATTTCACTAATTTACCTTGAGCGAAAACTCATCGGTGGAATTCCTTATGACTCTTCGATTTCCCTCCAATTTATTGCAGACATTCCTGGCGTTAATTTTTCTCGTGATTTCCCACAGCTCCATTGCACAAGCTAATGAGGCAACTAATCTTCAAGTATTGCCCGTAGATATTCCCGACCGGGCACTGAGAGCATTAATGATTGAAAATCTTAGCGGACTGGGACTACCCCGTCTCCAAGGAGAAGGCTGCCTGTTCTGTCATGAGGGTGACATGGACCTGCCAAGGTCTGAGTGGGACTTTGCCGCAGACTCTAAGCTCAACAAGCGAAAGGCAAGAGAGATGATGGCGATGGTGCAGGATATCAATACCCGGCTTGCTGGTTTGGAACAGCGGGTGGCACCAAACTTACGGGTGACTTGTGCCACCTGTCATGCTGGTCGTACGGACCCGCGCCCGCTGCAACAGGTCTTGCTTGGCACCCATGCCGACGATGGCATAGGGGCGACGATAGAACACTATCGCAATTTACGACAACGTTACTATGGAGGCGATGCCTATGATTTTAGAATTAATTCCCTGATTTCCGTAGCGACATCACTGGCGATAGGAGGTGCATTGGAAGACGCTATTGCGATTTCTCAACTCAATGAAGAAATATTTGAGCCGTCGACGACTGCTCAATCCTTTACCCTTACCCTGCAAATCGAACAGGCAATACAGTCCGATGGACTAAATGCAGGCTTGGCCTATTTCGACGCGCGCTACGATTCGGCTGAACCCAATACAATAAGCTGGAATGTACTCGACGGCTTGGGCTGGCAATACTTTCGCACCAACAGACAGGATGCTGCGCTACAAATATTTCGAAAAAACCAGGCACAATTTCCCAATGATTATATTCCCAACGAAAGCCTGGGTGATGCCTTGTGGAATTCAGGCAATCGTGAACAAGGATTAGCGATGTTTGAAGCCTGGCTCGCTTCACACCCAGATCACACCACGGCAAGTCGACGCTTGGCCGGGCTACTTAGCGAAAATCAATAAAAATACTGAAGTAAAATTTAGACCGACAAAGGGAAAAATTCTCTTGTTGCTGCCCTTTGATAATCAAGCATCAAAATCGCTGGCATCGTGTCGTTCAGGCATTTGTTTTTCTTCCGGCCCCCAAACACGATTCACTCTTCTACCACGCTGAACTGCGGGACGTTCTTCAATTTCCGTCGCCCAACGGATAACGTTCTTGTAAGAAGCCACATCGAGAAATTCTGCCGCATCATAAATGTCATGTAATACCGCCGCACCGTACCAGGGGTAATTAGCTATGTCGGCTATATTGTATTCGTCACCGCAGAGAAAACGTCTGTTCTCCAGATTCTGATCCAACACATCCAGCTGTCGCTTAACTTCCATTGCATATCGATTGATCGGGTACTCCCACTTCTCCGGCGCATAGGCATAGAAGTGACCAAAACCTCCTCCCAAAAAAGGGCCAGCACCCATTTGCCACATCAACCAGGACAGGCATTCCGCTCTGGCTGAAAGTTCTTGTGGATAGAATTCTCCGAACTTTTCCGCAAGATAAATGAGAATAGCGCCAGATTCGAAAACCCGTGTTGCAGGATTTGTGCTGTGATCCAAAAGTGCGGGAATTTTTGAATTCGGATTTATCGCCACGAAGTCACTGCCAAATTGTTCACCCTTTCCTATGCGGATTAAGTGAGCGTCGTATTCCGCACCCTCGTGACGCAAGGCCAGCAACTCCTCCAACATGATGGTTACCTTTACCCCGTTTGGTGTGGCCAGGGAATAAAGCTGCAGGGGGTGCTTCCCCACCGGCAAGGCAATCTGTTCGGCCGTGCCCGCTGTGGGTTTATTGATACTGGCAAAATTACCGCCATTCTCACTGTCCCATTTCCAAACCTTTGGGGGTATGTACTCCGACATCTTACTGCTTCCCTAGAAAATAAAATATGAGAGGGCTGACTATATCAGCTAATTCATTGACGGCTTAAAGAAAGTTGAAAAAATTACGAGTGGGCAGGTTTATTTAGCTACCCAAAACACTTGCAGCAGGACAACTAAATAAACCTGCTGCTCCTTTCCTTGTCTCTCTTTCTTTATTCCTGTACCTGCTTATCATCAGAACTGTTTTTAAACAGCCTCTCGAACGCTAGTGTAAGAAAGTTTGACGTACATAGCGCAAGCCCTCCTAATGCACCCAACAGGTAGATTCCCTGATCAATATTGGGAAATATTCCAAAGGCCACAAGAGAAAAAGCAATCTGGATGAATATGGCCAGAGCCCACGACAGGTAGAAATTAAGGTCTTTTACTTGGCTGCGCTGCGACTTGGACATGTTTTTTACGTACATGAATGAGTCTATGCCAATCGCCATAAAAGCTATCAATGCTATAAAAGCTGCCACTCTGAAAATGAGGTCTTGTGAAAAAAACTCCGCCAACGCCAAGGGAAGCATTCCAACGAACATTACCCAAAAGCAAGTACACAGAATCGTACGAATGCGAAGTTTTTGTGCAATAGAAAACTCGCCCAGCCCCCTTGAAAAGGCGAAGAAGATAGCAACAAAAGCGGCGAAGGCAACACCCAGTTGACTGATCGCACTAAGGGTTTCTTGAGCTGGCATAATGCTCTCCTGGGACTTAAAAGGGGGCAGGTTTATTTAGTTACTCACAGCAAGTGAAGCCGGACAATAACGCCGGCCACCAAATAAACCTGTCCTGTTTTTCTACATTGCAATGGCAGTAGGATGTATCCCCTCGCCCAATACGAAGCTCGATCCTACGGCACCAACTACGGCTGTGCGCCGATTCAGATTAAGCCCCGCGCGCAACCTCATCAACGGTTCGATTCCTGTGCAATGCCCTGCCATTAGATTTTCGACGCCGATCTCAAGCAAACGGGCGACAGTCCAATCCAGAGTCTCGTCATCGGCCGCGAATAAGTGAAGACCCCCCATCAACGCGTGCACGGATTCGTTCTGAATAGTCTGTTGAATATGGTCCAACGCATTGACTACGCCCGAATGACCGCAGCCCAAAAGTACTATAGGTCCCTGTTCTGTTCTAACCACCAATGCCTGGCTCTCGGGCACGAAGTCTTCCACCCATTCTCCCTCCAGAGCCATGCTTATTGTAGAAGGATAATTTTTCTCAGGATGACGTCGTTCTACCGGGCCAGATACCCATACAGCTGGAAAAATTTCCGTAGCCTGGGCGTGTACTAAAATTTCAACACCTTGCGCCTCAATGGTCTCACGCAAAGCAATCATCTGATTACCTTCGGCATCACTATCCCCAGCTGCCCGACGCCTGGATGAGAAAAAGCCTTCTGCGACATGAATACGCTGAATAGTGTCCGGGTTTTTCTGACACAGGTTTTCTATCAGCGGCAATAGACCGGTAGTGTGATCGAAGTGAAAATGACTGAACACCACATCGCTCACGCAGGACAGATCCACATTCAACACGGCAGCATTCCTGATTACCGTATCCGGGTAGCGACCGGCGTCGAATAGAATACAGTGCCCATCCACTTCCACCAGTGCAGATAAGCCCCATTCACCTACTGCCGCACCATTGGCGAGGTTAGATGACAACACGGTAACTTTTACGTCTTTGGCCACAGTGCTTTGAGCTGAGGTGGTGGTTGTAGACAGTGAGGCACCGATGAGGCAAAGCAGAACAACAAGATGATTCAGTCTAGCAATAGCTGTTTTCATTTGGCGTTTCCCCGAGAAGAAGTTAGGGTCAGAGTGAATAGTCAGTAGTTTAGTCGGTTTTCCTGTTCGCAATCAAAGTTCATTCAAGGACCTCATTTTACGCACAGCGTTTATCTGCTACCTTTGCTATGCAAACTTACCAAGAAAAGACAGGCAACCATGATTGATCGAGAAATAGATATTCAGACCAAAGACGGAGTGATGAACACCTTTATCACCCACCCCGAGGAAGACGGACCCCATCCGCTTATACTGTTCTTGATGGATGCCCCAGGGAAACGCGAGGAATTGCACGACATGGCAAGACGGCTTGGTACCTCCGGCTACTATGTGATGTTGCCAAATCTTTATTACCGGCGTGTTCGTGAATTTAAGATTCAGGAATCCGGACGCGAAGTGATGCATGAGCATATGGATTCCCTTAGCAACGCCATGGTCTGTGAAGATGTACGAACTCTCATAGAATTTGCCGATCAGGATGGTGGCGCAAAGGATGGCAAGCTAGGCTGTGTCGGCTATTGCATGAGCGGACCTTTCGCATTCGCTGCAGCGGCAGCCTTTTCTGATCGTATTGCCGCCAGCGCATCCTTTCACGGAGTGCATCTGTTTTCCGACAAAGCCGATTCTCCCCATCTAGACGCGCACAAGATAACAGGCGAAATGTACTTCGGCTGTGCCGAGACCGATGAGTATGCGCCGAAAGAAATGATAGACGGCCTTGAGGATTATCTCGCGAGCACAGGCATTAACTCGCGCATAGAATGGTATTCGGGAACTGAGCACGGATTTGTTTTCCCAAAACGTGAAGGTAAATACCATAAAGCGGCGGCGGAACGGCATTGGGAGCGATTATTGGCCATGTATGGTCGCTGCCTCTAGCAGCCTATTTCACCGTGTTCGCCACCCTAGCATCCAGTACCAGGAATGGCCTCCCAGTAGCTGTTAGGATTTAGGCCTCGCGAAAGTGGAGCTAGTGTTACTACATCTTCTGCTGTTTCTGTCAGCATTGCTACGTGGTTATTGTTCAAGTCGATTTCTTCAACCTTTAGGTATCTGGAAAACTGGTCTGCCCTCTATGAGAAACTACACTCCTCTTAGTTCACAGCAGTTGCGCGAGTTAGCGACCTTGGCATCGGCGGGTGTATCAATTGCAGAAGCTTGGGAAAAATCCAGCGCCAAAGATCACCTTGCTGGCAATTCAGTACTTGCTCTGCTGAAACGGGGCAGAAGCCTGTCGGAAGCGCTTTTCCAGTTTGGCTTGCTGAGTCCTTCTCAAAAAATAGTGCTGGCTGCCGCAGAAAACTGCGGAGAACTGTCCGCCGCTCTATTGCGATTCGCTACCGATAATGAAAATAGGGCAGCGCATAAGAAGCTATTGAGTTCAAAAATGCGCAGCGCTTATTTGCTACTCCTGGTAGGTTGGGGCAGCGGGATGATTGCCAACGGAGTCGCAGATCCGGACAGTATTGGCTCGCTATTTCTCCTCAATACAGCCAAATGCCTAGTCGCCTATTGGATCCTACGGCAGCTGCTCAAGATGGGCTTGCAGGACGCCTGGTGGTGGTTTCGATTGGTCTGGAAATACGGAGGACGCGGCAGCAGCAACTATCAATATGCTTTCATTATTCACTGGCTGGGTTTATTGGGTAGTCAGTTACGCGCAGGTATTGACGCGTCGACGGCGCTGACTGCGATGCAAGGATTGATCCCTGTGCCAGCCTATCGAGCGGCGATAACAAATGCCGCGTGTGACACCGAGAAAGGGCGGCCCCTTAGTGTCTCGCTGGCACAAAACGACCTATTACCAAATCAGGAACTGGAGCAGGTATTTTCCGCAGCTGAAGCCAGTGGGAAAATTGCAGACAACATCAAGCATCAATCACTGTTGGCGCAACAAAAGCTTGACCTCAACATAGCCAGTTTTATTTTTTGGAGTCCAAAACTCGCCTACGTTTTTTGCGCAGTAGTGGCTTCCTCAATGGTATTTTTCTAAAAATTAGATAGCGTCATGAAAACAAGACACAAAAAAAGGACAGACTTTGATCATGAGTCTGTCCTTTTCGTATTTACTTTCTCTACTATTATTTTCTTTTCTTGCTTTTACTCGCCATCAATTTATTAAATGGAGACCATAAAAATTCCCGCTGTAGTCTAAGCAAGAACTTTACGAAACACCTCTACTGCCTTATGCATTTCTTCCCTGCTGCCCATTGATATCCTACAGTGTGTGTTATGCAGAGGTGGAAAATCACGACCAACCAAAATCTTGTGCTCTAAACATGCGTCACGAAAAACCTTGGCCGGACGTCGCAGATTAACGAAGATATGATTGGTGTGAGAGTCTGCCACTTCGAATCCCATGTCGTTAAAAGCAGCTACAACAAAGGCACGAATCTCCGCATTCTCCTGCCGCTCCCAGTCAATATGTTCTTTATCATTGAATGCCGTAATTGCAGCTATCGCACTCAGCATATTCACATCACCCATGCCCCAGGCACCCCGAACAGCATCAAGTGTCTGTTCCTGGCCCATCGCATAGCCTACGCGCAGTCCCGCCATGCCGTGAGCCTTGGAAAATGAACGAGTGATAAACACATTTTCAAATTCCATCGCTAGCGGTAGCGCGGTTTGCATCACATCGTCTGCGGCATAGTTTATATACGCCTCGTCGATTAGCATCTTGGTATTCGGCGATTCACGCTGCACGCGACGTATAAAAGCTTCCACTACAGAGGCTGAGTGCACCGTGCCCGTTGGATTATTCGGATTGCAGAAGTACACTAGGCCTGCGCCCGTAGCCGCGGTAGCCATGCCGTCGATGTTAATACTCCCGGCGCTATCGACTTGAACATTCCTTAGCCCTGCGCCTATTTGTTTGGCGACTTGGTCGCAGGTAGCATAGGTAGGACCGGCTGAAACCAATGGCTTGCTAGCAGTGCAAAATGCGCGCACTGCGCCGCGCAGAAGCGGGCCAGAACCGGTGGCCAGTATTACGTTGTCAGTTATTATGCCATAGCTGTCGGCGAGGGTTGCCACCAACTCGTTTACATGATCTGGCGGATAACCTCGGCCTACACGTTTGGTGACATGGGAGTGGATTGCTTCCATCGTCTTGGGGCCAGGACCGCGTGCACTCTCATTTTGGTTGAGTTGCATGATGCCGCCGTCATAAACTTTTTCATCTTCATAACTTGAAGCAGCATTAGCATGACGACTGGTGAATCCTGCACTTGAAAGAAGTCCGGCAGCGCTGCCAAGACCAACTGTTCCTACGAAACCGCGACGTGTCATTTTCATGATCTTGTCTCCTCTTTTTGGGGATTCGATGTTTGCTGAAGTAAATTTTCTTGATCGGGAAAAAAGGGGTCAGAGTAAAAACTATTTTTTCTGTCTGCAAATATTCTAGATAACAGAAATAATTTTTACTCTGACCCCCCATTCTTGTTTCTCTTTTCTATACCTTGTTTACCGCTGACGCCATGGCATCAAAGACATCTTTGAGCACCAGACGTGATGAGGCAATATTCATGCGCATATGACCTGCGCCACCGGTGCCGTACATGGAACCCGGATTCAGATAAACACCCGAGTTATGCACTAGCCAATCCCGAAAGTATTCTTCTGGAGTCTCTTTGCCATGCTCCTTGTATTGCTCCTGCGCACCGATTGAAGCCATGGTCTTACTGAAATCCAGAAAGGTCATGAAGGTGCCTTCGTTGCGCGTATAACCCACGGTGGGCATATGCTGCTTAATATAATTTTCAAGCATATCGTGGCTGCCATCGATATAGTCTTTCACCTGCTCGAACCAATCGACTCCATGCTTGTAGGCAGCCTCATTCGCTACCACACCCAGGGTGCTGACTTCGGCGAAGTGGTACTGATTAACTCGTTCCAGCAATCTGGGGTTCTTGGAGTAGTAATAAGCATTCTTCATGCCAGCCAGATTAAAAGTCTTGCTGATGGCATTAAAAGAGATGCTGTTATTCACTACCGCCGCGTCAGGCAAGCTGCCGAAGGGCGTGTATTTGTGTCCTTTGCGAACAAAGTCGGAATGGATTTCATCAGCAAAGACGACAATATTATGATCCAGGCACAGCCTGCCGATTCGCAGTAGTTCGTCCTGCGTCCACACATTACCGGTAGGATTTTGCGGGTTACAGACGATCATCGCCCTGACATCCGGGGTCATCTTTGCTTCTAAATCTTCCCAATCGATCTCGTAGCGACCATTGACCTTTACCAAGGGACTATCAACCGTAGGAGTAATCGCTTTTCGCGTCATGGTGTAAAAGCCAGAATAAGCAGGCGTATTGATTAAAACCCTGCCGCTAGGCCCCGCCAGTGAGCGCATTGCGGCGATCATGCCGGCATACACACCGTCGGAGATAACTACGGATTCATTCGCAAGATCAACACCATGGCGCTCGCCATTCCATTTTACGATTTCATCTCTAAGAGGCTCAGTGGTGCTCATATAGCCCCAACTGTGATGTTCATTACGTTCGGCAATGGCCTCAGTGATGCAAGGCGCACACTCGAAATCCATGGATGCAACGCCCATGCCGTATTTAAAAGTGCCTTCGGGGTAACGTTTAGGCGGGGAGTCCCAGCGGGAAGTATTATGATTAACTCGGTCGTAGACCTTATCGAAATCGTATTTACCGTTAGCCATTTTCGAGCTGCTGGCGGCGGAAGCCTGGGTGGCGCCGGTGGCTAGTCCGCCTGTTGCGCCGGCAAAGGCTGTAAGGCTGGCGTTGCGGATGAATGTTCTTCTATCGATACCTGCGGATTTGGCCATTTTTTGTGCCCCTCATTATTATTAGACCCTTTCGACAGCATATAGGAACTAGAGACAGAGTAAAGTCATTCTGCACTAGAAAATAGCTGTATTTTAACGGTTTGAATAGATTGGGCTCAGAGTAAATAGTCAGTAATTTAGGAGATTGTCGGCCCGGTTTCAAAGTTCGTTCGGGGGCCTATTCCTGGCAACATGGGGTAGGCCCCTTGGCGATGTGCAGCCCATGCTTAAGGCAGTACAAAGACCACAGAAAACTTTTCATCAAATTAGTAGCCTACTGACAAGTTCTGTCATCAGTTTGTGGATAATTGCTTAGCAACCACAGCGAAACCTGGAGAGGAACTCGCCATGCCACTTAGTGTTGCTTTGTCCTTAGTCGTCACTTCGGAATTATCTATTCGAGAAGGAAAGCTGGATGAGTTTCTTAGCCTGGTGAATACAGGGCTTGAAGTAAGCCGAAATTTTTCAGGAAACCAAAGCTTCGATATCTACCTGGAAAAAGAAAACTCGGGGAAAGTGCTATTCATCGAACGCTGGGAATCGGAACAGCATTTCCAGAAGTATTTTCTATGGCGACTCGAACAGGGGGACCTTGACGACTTAGAGCCCTACTTCAGCGCCCCACCTGTTATGCGCCAATACGGCGCAGCAAGTAAAGCGGGGCCAAACTAAAGTGCTTCGCGTTTTAAAGTGGCTTGCCAAGTTCAGCAAATCAAGGAAAAGGCGCAGATTTATTCAGACGCTAACGCGCGCTTGCACGCTGCCGGTCGGGATTATCGATATCCAGTGTCAATAAAACAGGAAGACTGGTGGGTAGATAGCAGATCGCGTCGTCGCAGGCTTGAAACTGAAACGAGCCAGACAGGGTCAGCGTGTCCATCTGCTCCATTATTCCTTCGGCGGTTTCAGAGGCGTCCACCACAATCTCCTGTAGCAGCGTGAAGCTCTGCTGATAGACCGGGACAAATTCATCTAGCGGCACAAAATGATAAATCTCTGATTCTGGAAATTCTACCGGCTCGAATCGCAGCAGTGGGTCCGGCTCGAACGTGAGTCCTATCACTCGATAGCCCAAAGCCTCGGCACCCGGTGCATACACATGCATATGCTCATTGGGAACCACATCGACAGCAACAGAGAATCGACTGCCCGCGGTTATCGATGAGTTACTCGGGTAGGCGGTAAATTTCAATTGCGCGGTGGAGCCTTCAATCGCGGCAACCGGCGAAACACCTATGCCCATCTTCAACATCACATTCGAGGTGGTGTTTCGTTCCCGATAAAACTCTTCGAAGAATCTTGCACTAACCCGACCGTCTGCATCCAACACAAACGTACCCGGGTAGGGCGTGCCAACGATCAGATTACTGGCACCAAACATAGACACGTATTTGGCCACGTCGGCAACCACAGCTGGATCGTCGGCGTTAGGCCCAAGGCCTTCGGTGGCGACGGTATTGAGAATGCCAAATTCGCTAATCACCGCAGAGTCATCATCGGCTAAGAGAGGGAAGCTAATACCGCGGCGCTGGGCAAATTCGGCCAGCACTTCGGGTGAGTCATAGCTAATGGCGGCCACACCAATGCCGGAGGCGCTTAGCTCTTCGAGACGGTCCTGCAACTCCACGAGCTGCGCTTTACAGTAAGGTCACCAATCCGCCGAACGGTGGAACAACAGCATGGTTCCATTCGGTCCTGCGATAGATTCCAGAGTTTGGTTTTGCCCGTACTGATCTTTGAGATTGAATGCGGGTACGGCCTCGCCGATTTGCGGACCAAGCCTGGCGACGTCGATCTCGGTTCTGCTTTGTGCAGACGCCCATGCTGAAAAGCCCAGCAACGCGGCACAGCAAATTACGCAACAAGCCACTTTTAGAATTATTGTTCTCATATCGAAGAATCCTATCATAAAAAAAGGAGACGGATTTATTTAGTTTGTTTAGTTAGAGCAATTAAAGTCAAGTTGTCGAGCTGACAACCAAATAAATCTGTCCCCTTTTTGCTATGGCAGCGCATAGACAAACATGGTATGACCAACATTGTGCACGCCGGTGAGTGCGCTCAACCCCAGTTGTCCTG
This sequence comes from Gammaproteobacteria bacterium, assembly GCA_021773355.1. GTDB lineage: Bacteria > Pseudomonadota > Gammaproteobacteria > Pseudomonadales > Pseudohongiellaceae > UBA9145. Next base: position 171,660 of record JAJFKE010000040.1, read on the forward strand.
CATGCTGCGCCGCTGCCTGGGTACCGCTGGGCGCAATCACCGCGACAAATTGTTTGCCGTCTACGGCGAAGGAAATCGGCGCCATATCGCTGGCACCATTCAGAATAGTCTGCCACAGCGTTTCGCCGGTCCACTGGTCCAGGGCGTGAAAACGTCGATTGGTATCGGCAGCAAACAACAGACCTCCGCCGGTGGTTAACATACCGTATAGCGGAGTCTCCCGCTCCAGCCGCCACAGCGTCTTGCCGGTGGTCACATCGATGGCTTCCGGTTGTCCCAATTGCGCCGCCGGGCTGGGCACAGTTGCGCTGTAGGTAGTGTTGTAACCTGTTTCCAGCGTGGGCTCTGCCGAACGCATGGACATCACCGAGCAGGGACCATTGAAAGCCGGCACGTAATAGGCGTTGGTGAGGGGGCTGTAAGCACCCTGTGGAATCTGTCGATTCTCTCTGCAAATGGTTGTTTCGCGGCCTTCTTCGGCCAGCATGATCGCGTCGGGCTCGGTGGTGTAAGCGCCAGTTGCGCCATCGTAACTCTGGATGACATTCTGATAGGCCGTTGGTCTGGCATACAGAAAGCTGCCATCGGTTCTGTCGTACACATAAAAGATGGCGTCCTTGGAGAAGGAACCTATGACCAATTCTCTGGTCTGGGTGGAATCGATATCGGGATTCTGCCCTAGAGAATTAGGTGGACTGGGATTCACCCTTGCATCAACCAGAATTCGATCGTAGACAGAATCATCGTTCCACATATCGGAGTGATGCTGAGCCCACCAAACCAATTCGCCAGTGCGGTGGTCCAGGGCCACGGTTGAACCCTGATACAAACGGTCAGGCCACTCACCATTGGTGCCGGCCAAGCCTGGTTGCTGTGGCGCACTGGAACCCACACCAAAAATAAACAGGCCACGTTCACTGTCCACCGCTGGTGTCATCCAGGGCGACATATTGCGGCGACGCTCTAAAGGATAAATCTGCGGATCATCACCCCAGGTGCGATGCATGGGGTCTTGTGCAGTGGGGCTGGTATACCAGCGCCATAGCAGATCGCCGTTCTCAACATCATAGGCCGACATATGACAGGGATCGGCGGCAGTCCATGCGGTGCAGTTATAGGGCACCACCACAGAGCCGCCAAAAGCTACCGGCGCACCGCTGGGTTGTTGTCCGCTGCGGTAGTCGGTCATGGCTGACTCCCACAATAGTGTGCCCGTAGCAGGACTCAACGCGAACAGGGTGCCGTCGGTGGCATGGGAGATTAGTTTGTCTTCATAAATGAACACGCCCCTGCCGCGGTGCACGGAAAGACGCGTATCACCCTGCATGATCGCTGCCGGCAGAGGGCGAGCGTATTGCCAGATCATATCGCCGGTGGCGGCATGGTGGGCAGAATATTTCTCATCGGAATGGCGTATATACATGATGCCATCGTAGACAGTGGGTTCCACCTGCATGCCGTTGGAACCAAGCGCCGCCGGCGCGAATGTCCAGGACCAGGCCAGTCGTAGCTGAGCTACGTTGTCACGATTAATTTGCTCAAGCGGACTGTAGCCCCAGTTATTGTAGCCGCCACGCCACATCAACCAATCATCGGGATCTGGATTATTCAGCATCTCCTGAGTCAGGGGACGAAAGGCTATTGGCGCCGAGCTCTGCCCATAAACACTGGCACCGAAGGTCACCACGCTTGCAAACAGCAACAGTAGACTTTGCCTTGCTAATCTTGGGCCTAACAAATCTCGCACGGGTGAGTCAGTCATCGGTTTCTTGAAACCTCGTTTTATTATTGGGCTGCAGGCCTTTTCGGCTTGCTAGAAGCCAATTCGAAAATGGCGAAAGAATCCCAGTCTACTCCCTGATCAAGAAGCGAGACAAGCGTGCCGCCAGCGCCTAATCATTCTCGTCCAATCAAAATGGGCCAGGTTCATCAGGCTGGCGACGGCAGCACACTGGCCCACGAACCATCTCAAGACCAATTTGTTCATGGTTTGGCTAGTTTGGCTGTTTCACATGCCAGCACAAATAGAATAAAGTGTCCCTACAGACTTGGTTTTACCGGCACATTACATAGGAATACCCCATGCAGCTGCTGCCCCTAAAAAGAAAAACACTGAAGTGGACACTAAGCACGGTTTCTCTGTTCATCGCGGCGACCCTAGTCTCACACTCAAATCTGGCCCAAGCAATCGATTTTGCCTCCTGGCAGGACGATCTCAGTCCTATTGCGGTCAGCGACTGGAACTATGAAAGAGCTGCACATCTATTAGAACGGGCCGGTTTTGGCGGCACCCCTGAACAGATAGAAGCATTGGCCGCCCTCTCGCCAGCGGCGGCGGTGCAAGGCCTGGTCTATTTCGAAGCGGATAATAGTCAGCTGCAGCCATTCCAGCATTCTGGAATACACGATCCCGGTCTGGAACCCTTCCCACCCAGCCGGCCCGCCACCACCAATCTTGCCAAACAAACCGGTGAGGCACTTGGGGTAAAAGTTAAGCCCGAAGGCAATCGCCGCCTGCAACCTGTGGTAAACAAATTCTTCTATTGGCTGCGAGCCAGTGTGCTGGAAACCAATCGCGTGGCCTACTGGTGGGCTGACCGCATGGTGGCCTCCGATAATCCACTGCAGGAAAAGATGGCGCTGTTCTGGCATGGGCACTATGCCGTGAACGAAAGCAAGGTGCGGGATTACCGCAAGCTGCTTAATGAATTGCAACTGTTCCATGAAATGGGCATCAGCAGTTTTCGTGATCTGATGGTGGCGGTGGCGCAAGACCCAGCCATGCTTTCCTTTCTCGATGCTGGTGTAAATGTTAAAGGTGCGCCTAACGAAAACTTCGCCCGCGAAATTATGGAACTGTTCACCATGGGTGTGGGCAACTACAGCGAGACCGATATACGCGAGGCGGCCAGAGCCTTTACCGGTTGGAACTATGTGGATCTGGACTTCGTCATCAATGATGATCAACACGATGACGGTGAAAAAACATTTCTGGGTCACAGCGGCAACTTCGACGGCGTAGAAATTATCGATCTGATTATGCAGCAGCCAGTCACTGCGGAGTATATCGCCGGCAAGATCTATAGATTCTTTGTTAGGCAGGAACTCAGCCCTGCACTGCAAGCCGAATTGGGCAATATTTTCCGCGAGGCAGATTACGATGTAGCCACCCTGCTGCAAGCGATATTCATCTCCAAGGATTTCTACAGCAGTCCCTCAGTTGGCAGTCAGATCAAGAGCCCGGTGCAACTTGCCGTTTCTACTTATAGAAAGCTGGGTCTGGATACTGCGCCCGGGGTACCGGATTTTAATCAGGCAACCGGTGCCCTAAGCCAATCCCTGTTCAGACCACCCACTGTTGCCGGCTGGGCCGGTGGTCGCAGCTGGATGACCCCGGGTCTTTTATTAGAGCGCGGCAACTTTGCACGCGACGTGTTGTTCCCCGATATAAACTTCGTGCCACCGGATCGCATCAACGGCAGTGCGGAAATACGTAGCGTCGCCGATCGTATTCGTCAAGGCATGGACATCACCTCCGCCACACAGCCATCTTCCCTGGGCGAGGGTCAGATCATGGCGGAATCGAATATGCTTGCCGATCGCGACGAAGAATTTAATACCCGCTACGGCAGTTTCCGTGGCTGGCAGATGGCCATCGAGCGAGTGAAGCCTATTTCGCGCCACACTGCACAAATTAATTTGAGCAAGATGGTTCTGGAACAGGGTATTGATAATACCAGCGAGGCAGTAGATTATTTCATCGCTCGTTTCATGCGCGTGCAACCAGGTGCCGAATCACGTGCCATGCTGATCGACTTCCTCGATGATGACCTTGGTACGTCGAATATCATCGCCGCGCAAAGTTACATGGAAGACTCGCTCCGATTGCTGTTGCACCTGATCATGAGTCAACCCGAGTATCAGTTAGCTTAAAGCTTGGGATCGTTTTAATAATGTGCTTAACAAATACACCAGCGAGAACGAGATGAAGTATTCAAACCTTATCCTGTGTGGAGCCTTTTTTTGGTCACAATTTTCCCTGGCTGCGTGTATGGCTGTTCCGGTAGAGCAGCTTCAAATTACTGTGCAGTCTTGCGAGACTGTTGAGCCAAGGAAGCACCCGAAATTTGCAAACTTTTTTGAGAATGTTCCCAATTCCAATCAAGTGGCCAGACTCGAGACCTCCTATACGGGCGCATTAATCACAGCTATGGGTGGGAAATACTTCCTACAGGACAGTAGCTTGTCCGCATGCAAGACATTGCATCAAGGTGACAGGCTCAATGTAAGTGTAAATACTGCTTGCTGCGATGGCGGCAGCGATGCTCCCTGTATCCTCGATACCAGTAAGTACATTTCCGAATCAGAATTAGCGCAATAACAAACGTTTTAAATTGCCCGACAACTAAGAGAGTGCAGGGTTAACCAGGAATTCTGAACATGAAAGAAAAGAATATGAACCGACGAGAATTATTGACTGGCGTAGCCGGCCTCAGTGCACTCAGCCTGGTGCCGCCCGCCTTCGCCCAAGCGGCTCAGGCCGCCGCTGCGCAGGCAGCCGCCAACGGCAAGGTGTTAGTAATATTAGAGCTCTCCGGTGGCAACGATGGCTTGAACACAGTCGTGCCCTATGGCGACGATGCCTATTATAGAAATCGACCCAACATCGGCATCCCCAAGAATGATCTGCGCATCATCGACGATCATTTTGGTTTTAATCCCGGCATGGCCGGCTTCGAACGCCTGTATAAAGACGGCAAGATGGCAATCATCCACGGCTGTGGTTACGAAAACCCGTCTTACTCTCACTTCACCTCAATGGCTTACTGGCACACTGCCGCACCAAATAGTGGCGATGAATACGGCTGGGTAGGAAAACTCGCCGACTCTATGGCTCCAGACGCGCCGGCCAACTATCTGGTGAACATAGCCGCGCGACAATCACTGGCGGTACGCAGTGGAAAACACGTGCCAGTGGTATTCGATGACCCTGACCGCTTCATGCGCGAAGCCTTCGCCTCGGAAAAGAAAGCGCTGGATATTGTTGCCGATATTGGACAGGTTGAAAATCCATCGCGCCGCTTCCTGCTGGACATCGCTCGCAGCGCAAACGATGCATCCGCCTTAGTGCGAGAAGCCTGGTCTAGCTACAACTCGCCGGTGGACTATGGCGTAACTGGTCTGGACCTGCCAAAAGTTGTAGCGCTATTAGATGCTGGCATGCCAACAAGCCTCTACTATGTGTCCTATAGAAACAACGCCTTCGACACCCATGTGTTTCAAAATGACCTGCACCGACGATTACTTACTTACACCTCCGACGCTGTGTCTGCCTTCGTGCAAGATCTGGAACGCATAGGCCGAGCCGATGATGTAGCCCTAATGATCTTCTCCGAATTCGGCAGAAGAGTTCCCGAGAATGTAAGCCTGGGCACCGACCACGGTGCAGCCAATGCGATGTTCGTAGTGGGCAACCAGGTCAAAGGTGGTCACTACGGTGAGTTGCCTAGCCTTACGGAACTTACGGTCGGCGATAATCTCGATTACACCACCGACTTTAGAAAGGTCTATCAAACCATGATCGAGGGTTGGTTGGGGCATGGAAATGCACCGAACTTACTGAAGGGAAATTTCGGTACTTTTGATTTGTTTGCATAAGAATTAAAACAGAAAGCAATCAAGCATGAGCTTTGGCATCACAAAAACCATTCCGGCCTCCCGGGGTGACGAAGGCATCGAATCACTATTCGACGGCTCCCTATCGGAATTTGAATTTCATATGGCAGGCAAACCTTCCAAATTAAAGGTGGGGGATTTTGTCTACACGATATTTAATGACCAGTTACGAGGTCGTTTGCGTATTCGTGAATTGATTGCTGGCGCGGTCAACCCAAAATCCGGCAGGCCAAGAACTCTAATTGTTGTGGAATGCCCTGGTGAAAAAATAAAAAAGCCGGTGGCTCGAAAAGGGCATCGAGGCACACGGTATTTTGATGGGGCAGACTGGAAATAAGAGCCAGGCATACTCATCTAAAATCCAGGACGAATTACCTTAGCAATATCTTTAACGTGGCGTTTATCGGCGGAACAGGACTCCGAGAAAAAACACAAACTCGATTAGCTGTTGAACGATCTTGACTTAAAGATACATAAAAAACATGCCAGGCCATCACAGACCTACACCGCAGATACTATTATGTGGGGAAAATAAAAATGGATGCAGAAAAAGAAAACCACCGCCTCGATGATCTGCGACTGTACAAGATCATGGACACCGCAGCAGAAAAAGCTTTCGATGATTTAACCGCATTAGCCTCAGTGATTTGTGGTGCTCCCATAAGCCTGGTTAGCTTCGTCGATGACCAGCGGCAGTGGTTTAAATCACATCATGGCCTGGACGCCAGTGAAACACCAAGGGAACAGGCTTTTTGTGCCCACGCGATTCTGGGTGACCAGATTATGGTTGTGGAAGATGCGCTGAGAGACAGTCGTTTCGCCGATAATCCGCTGGTAACCGGCGCACCCAATATACGATTTTATGCGGGTGCACCCTTGACTGTAGCGAGCGGGTCATCTCTGGGCACACTGTGCATTATCGACCAGCAACCCCGCTCTCTCTCGGATACGCAACTGAAGGCATTAGCTGTGCTTCGCGATGCCGTTGTCTCGCAACTAGAGCTACGGCGTGCAGTAGATGATTTACGGGCTATTCAGAATATCATTCCCCTGTGTGCCTGGTGCAGAAAAGTACGAATTAAAGACGAAGGGGAACAAGCTGCGCAGTGGCAGTCACTTCATGACTATGTCGCCAGCATGAGCCCGATAACCCATGGCATCTGTCCGGGCTGTATGGAGTCGAATTTCAATATAAGAAATGAATAGTGAATCAGTTGACCAGTCTCACTAATTTAATTTTGCATCACTTAGCGGCTTTCGCTTTTCTATATTGCCATCCTTATTCTCGACACACCCATAAGGCACGCTTGTGCTGATTACACTCCACTTACTGAGGAAATCGACATGAACACAAAGTATTCCAAACCACTGCTGCTTTCCGAAGAAATGGGGGTGGACATTTAAAGTTCCGCAACTCTAAGTTTTACCCCTCTCTGAGGAGTCGGCTAACGATTATCAGAGTGACTATACATAAACTCTTCAGCTATCAGCAAATTTGCTGCTCGCCCGGTTTGTTATCAATGCAAATAAAGTATCAAGAATGTCATTTGTATGAGCTGCTGGCAGTCCTGCTCTAGCCAATCCAAGCAGCCCGTTTACCGCAGCTCCAATAGTTCGGGAAATCGCCTTCGCGTCGAGTGCCGGATCGACATCGCCCTGTTGTTGAGCGAGACGCAGGGCCTTTTCGAGGGCAGTACCTATGCGCTTTTGACTCTTCATCAGTCGTTCCCGCACATCCTGGTCTTCGAGTAAAAATTGAGCGTAGGTGTTTGCGAATAAACATCCTGCCCTATCGCGGGAAGATACTGCGTTGTTCCAGAGCTTAAATGCGGCCTGAATATTGTCAATAGCGCGCCCTTCTGCATTCAATGTAGCAACGACTAAGCCCAACGCGATCTCATCGTAATGGTCTAATGCGCGCAGGAATAAAGTGCGTTTGTCTGTGAAGGTTCGATAAAGGCTTTGACGTGGAATTTCCATGGCTTCCATCAGATCGTCCACCGATGTTGCATCATAGCCCTTACGCCAGAATACCCCCATCGCCCGTTCCAGGGCTTCGGTATCGTCAAACTTTTTTGGTCTGCCACGTTTCATGATACGGACTTTACATCAATGAAAAGCCGATTTATAGACTGTTTGATAAAATAATACTTGACCGGTCTGTATTCTTACATTATTTTGTGACTACTTAGTCTATTAATACAATATCCACGAACACCACTTGGGAGTTTATGCCAATGATGCACATCAAAAAGCACATCTTAGTCAACGCACCCGCTGAGCTTGTTTGGCAAAAGCTGGCGAAACTGGATGAGATTCACGTATTTGTACAGGGCATCTCGAATTCTGTCTACAGCTCAAAAATCAGGGCTGGCATTGGAGCGCAGAGAACCTGTTATATCGATGGAGTTGGCAGCTTGGTTGAGAATATTGTCGAATGGAACGAAGGATCCGGCTTCAAGTATGAAGTAGCCGGTATGCCATCGATTATTCGAAAACTCAGCAACACTTGGTCAGTACATAACGTTGGAGAGCAAACCGCAGTAGGCAGTGAAATTGAAGTCCAGGCAAAGTACGGATGGCTAGGCTGGCTGTTGGAACGCCTCGCGCTTCGAGCACGGCTTGGTGCTGGCTCGGCTGGCGCCCTGGCTCAGTTCAAATACTATGTCGAAGAAGGCATGCCTTTTACCGGAAATGTTGGCGACCTTAGCAACTCGCTTCCTTCCCAACAACTCCCATTGGAAGAAGCAATATAGACGGTCTCTCTTTGTGTCTGATAGAAGGTTCGAATTTGCAGAAGATAGGATCTAAAAATGGCTTTCTAAATGAGGCCAGCAACCCGACAGCTCAATAGATGAGGAAAATACTATGTTTGAATATTCAATTGCGGAAGTATCTGCTCAACTCTACGGTCAACCTCTTGGCCTGGTGATGTGGGTGCGATGGCTGGGTCTTGTGAATCTGATGATCGCTCTCTTTTTCATTCGAAACCATGTTCCTGCACGCTGGGTGTTGGCCGCTATGCTATTTATAATGGCAACAAATATTCCCATGAGCATGTCACTGGGTCTGGTAAAAGTACTGGGAATTCCTCACATAATTGCGTGGTTGCCCTTGGTGATTTATCTGGCAAATCTATTCAGAATCGGAGCTGTAGAATTGAAGTCCAAACTCGGTATCTGGTTAGCAGCTGTCATCGCAACTGACATTACGTCTATCGTGTTCGATGTGCGCGACGGTGTTGAATACATTTTGGGTGATCGCGCTATTGTGAATGTTGATTCATCTCAGATGCCTTACATTACTTTAGTCGTGCTTGCTGCTTCTCTGGCCGTTGCATTTATATACTCCCGGCCCCGGGCTGACGCCTAGAAACTTCATTTTCTTTAAGAGGAAACGTGCAGCAAAGAATTGAGCATAAAATCAAGAAAGCTTGAGTGAAAAGTTTTGATTTGATGCTATCGTAACCTAATCATTGATCGAGGAGTCAAACCATGCTGTTGTCAGAGAAGTTAGCGCAAATACGCGAGAAAGCGGCGCAAGCAATACCAGCGGACAAACAGGTAATCATGCACCGGGCGACGGAGGACTTAGGTAACTCCGGCATTGTTGATAGCGTCATCGCGGTGGGCCAGAAATTGCCTGCGTTCACCTTGCTCAATCAGTCGGGCATACCCACTTCTTCTTCAATTCTGCATGACAGCGGGCCCATGGTTCTCACTGTTTTTCGTGGAAGTTGGTGACCCTACTGCAACGCAGAGCTGTATGCTTTGCAAGCGGTAAAAGATGAGTTTGAAAAAACCGGCGCGACACTGGTTGCCATTACACCGCAGTTGCCCGAATTTAGTGAGACCATGGTTGATGAGCATGAACTTGGCTTCGATTTACTAACCGACCACGGCAGCGAATTCACGGCACAGTTAGGACTTAGATTCGAACTACCGGATGACCTGCGGGAAGTTTATCGCGCATTCGGTATTGATCTGGCAAAGCACAACGATGAGCCTAGCTGGACCCTGCCGATGCCGGGCCGGTTTATTATTGACCAGCAGGGCATTGTCAGATCAGTGGATGTGGGTCCAGACTATACGCATCGACCCGAGCCGGCCAAGACCCTGGAAGAGCTCAAAGAGATAATCAAGGCCGGCTAGTTTTACTCGATTGCGTGGGGCCTGCGTTGACAGGCAGTATTGCCTTTTTAGTCCGACCCTGAGATATCCCCACGAATTTCACTCGCATAGTACCTGCTCCATGTAAGACTGTACGTGGCACAATGCCTCGTCAATTTTCCTTCTCGGAAGTTGAAAACGTTTCTGAGCGATAAGCAATCGAGCCAAAAATATAGTGGAA
>JAJFKE010000005.1 GCA_021773355.1 Gammaproteobacteria bacterium
AATCATCCTCTGCGACTCCCGAGCCTCTAGAAAAAGCTCAGAAAATCACTGATCAAATAGATCCGTCAATTTCCCTCGGTAATTAATTGCGACAGAATCGCTTGGTAGTTATAGTACGACAGAATCGCTCGGTGTTAACAAAATTATTTGTCATAGTTTAGACTCGATCGGACAGACGGCGTCAGCCAAGTAAGAGAGAAAGCAGACGTTCATGGCTAAAGGTCATGAATGACTCTGAGAAGCATAGCGGACCTTTTGGGATGGTTATCCTTGGTCTGTGCGAAATCAAAGTGTGCTATGGATTTATCGATTTAGCGTATCGAAAACTACCGTATTATTACCCTAACCCTGAGATATCCCCAGAAAATATTGAGCCAACACAATAGATTAACTTGTTTTGAGCTACTGTTTTCTGCTCAGCCGTTAAATTTTGAACAATGAGCCAGAAACTGGGCTGTTGTTTGCGAACAATCAGGGCCGAAGGTCCATGAGCCACGCAATAGCCCAGTCTCTGGCGGCTGGACTGGACAGAATACCTCATCGCCCGCTGTAACGCAGATGCTCACCGCTACTCAGCGGAAGGTGACTGACCAAGTCATCCGATTCCTCCACATGGTCCAGCATGGGCAGTAGAACTTTAATTGTGGTTCCGTTGCCTATTTCGCTATATACACGCAACGTGCCATGGTGGGCGCGTAAAATCCCGAGCACTGCCGCCAAACCCAAGCCATGACCTGTGGGTTTTGTTGTGTAAAAAGGATCAAACATTTTATTTTTGCTTTCTAAGCTAAGTCCTTCCCCTGTATCCGAGACCTCAAGAAAGCCATAGTAGCCAGACTCGATTCCATCACCGAGCATGGTATCGACAAGATATTCAGGGTTCGCGTCTAATAACCCAGTCCGAATCGTAATCATTCCACTTCTATCGCCAATGGCGTCTGACGCATTGATGAGTAAATTCATAATGACTTGTCGTATCTGGGTAATGTCACCCAGTACATTTATAGCCTCATGGGCAAAGTCATAACGCAGCACAGATTTCCTTGAAATGGCCACGTCAAGAAGATGGCCCATCTCCGCAACCACCTTGGTTAGATCGAACGACGACTTTTCATTAACACCGGACCCTGAATAAGCCATCAGTTGTTTGGTGAGATCTGCTGCTAGCTGCGCCGCAGTCTCAATTTCTTGAAATAAGTGTTGGGCTGGAGATTCTTTGGGATATTGCAACATTCCCAGACCCGCATTACCTAAAACTGATGCAAGTATGTTATTGAAGTCATGGGCTATGCCACCGGCTAGCAACGCCAGGCTTTCGACTTTTTCCGTATCTTGAAGACGAACTTCTAGCTCAAGCCTTTCGACCTGCCGCATCAGCGTTAGATCTCGCCAGATCGAGCGGCTTTCAATAATTTCTCCATTCTCATTTCTAAGGCTAGATTCTCGAAGAGAAACCTCGAGTGTACTTCCATCAGCTTTTAGCAATTCAAGACAACTTGATTCAGCCTCACCATGCTCAATGAAAGACTTGAAGGCACGGCCAACTTCCTTTTGGCACTCAGGACTGTACATAGAATGGACATCTTTGCCGACAATATCCTCTTTAGGGTATCCAAGAGCAGCACACAATGTTTTGTTGCAAGTCTTGATTTGTCCCGTTTTCGCGTCGACTGCTGCAAACATGTCCGGCGCTTCTTCGAAGAATTGCCGATAAAAGCAATCATCTTGAAAGTCTTCGTTCTCGCTAAAATAAGTGTTGACTATTTCTTCCCGATCTTTGAGCATAAATACCGCCGTTGAGTTCTTCTCCGAATTACCCTTTCAAACTAAATCATGCTCCTACGCCTCGTATAAATGCATAGGGGCATTTACTGATTTGAAGGAAATACGATTTGTAGCGAGAAGAATAACGACATCTATTGCCAGTACAATGCCTAGACTCGGTAAAACACTTTCTTATGAGTTCGACGGGAGAATAAGCGATAGGTCATTGCGGTGTCAACGTACATCCACAAATTCCCCGGAATTTCTACCCAACCTCCTAATTTTACCCCGAGTAGTTGGTAGCTTATGTCACATGTTGGCAAGTTATTGATAAAAAAAAACAGTCCTGCTCTCGAAGTGTTCGATACAATGTAAGTTATTAGTTTTCGGACTGTAATGGATTACGAATAGTTTTCACTTAGGTCAGCACTCAAATTGTAGTGGTCAAGTAAATCTGGCCACGGTTTTGTGGTCATTCCAGTATTTCTTCTCTGCGTTATTTGGCGACATCCTACCGTTGTGTGCATGAGGCCTTATCTGACTGTAATAACCAGTGATATAGCTCACTATTGAAAACTTGGCTTCTGTAAATGATTTGTACCCACTGTCGGGAACCCATTCTGTTTTCAGGCTCCTGAAAAAACTTTCCATGGGACTGTTGTCCCAGCAGTTCCCGCGCCGACTCATACTTTGTTCGATTCGGTAGCGCCATAGCAAGCGACGATATTTCAAACTCGTATAGTGACACCCTTGATCAGAATGGAACATCACGCCCTTTGGTCTT
>JAJFKE010000041.1 GCA_021773355.1 Gammaproteobacteria bacterium
TGAATCTCCCTGCTTATAGCGATCCCAAATAAAGGACTTCATGTCCTCCGTATAATGCAGGCGGGTACGGTAAACCATAGTGCAACACTCCTCTCTTTGTTAAAAGATAGTCGTGTGTTGCGTTGATCAGTTGAATTCACACCTTATTGAAATCAAATGGTTCTGTCATAATCAATACTCCATACAGCATTATGCTGCAAGTTAATGAATTGACACAGAATTTCTAACATTTCCGTTAACTCCCTCTTGAATTGGCCTAGCGTCACGATCCAAGGTGGCTCAGCAATCAAATACGGTATGTTGTAGCTTCCAATAATTTTGAATTTTTACCCTTGCATTCGTGAGGCATGATGCCTTAAACAATCTCTCCGGTTTTGTGCAAGGAGGCTACTGTTATACCTATGTCCTCGAAACCCTCTGGTTTAAAATCCTTTGATGGTTTTCTTTTGATTGGAGAGATTTAACCGAACATCAAGTTTTCACATACTAAAGAGAATGCTCTTGTCTAGGAGTCTAGCGTTGTCTTCACTACTGGGAGCGCAAGCATGAATCAAAACAAATGCTGGTTTGTACTTCTATGCAAAAATGGACAAGATCGAAAAGTGGAAGCTCGGCTACGAAGTTTGGACTATACATATTATCGGCCGATGACGAAAAAAAAGAGATTTAGCCAAAGTAGAAAAAGCTATGGCATTAGTTATTTCGTTTCGTTATTCCCTAGATATATTTTTATACAGCTAACGATGGGTGTGGACGACTTTTCTAAAATAACTTATCTACCAGGAGCCGTCAGATTTATCGTATTCGACAATCGCTACGCAGTTGTTGCAGAATCTACAATCAATGCCATAAAAGTTACAGAGAAGGGATATCTAAGTAACAACGATGATGCGTGCAAACATAGAAAGTATGAGAAAATTTGCATAAATTCACCTGGATTTGAAAATGTTGAGGCTATTTACAAAGCTTCTAAAGGTGCAAACAGATCGATCCTCCTACTGAATATTTTAGGTGGTTCAAGGATGATTACAATAAAAGACAGCTACATATCTTCTGAATCGTTATTCGGTCAAAAATGATGTGTTGTGTCGGCAATACCGATGATGCAACCGTGGTCAAAATTTCTATAAAAGGGCTGCTTAAAATCGAATCTTTTGACATAAACCAATCCTTTTTAATGTATAGATTTACGTGGTCCAGCTTTTCTTTACAACCCAGTTAAGCAACTTTCTTTAGCCCAGTAATCTCCGCTTCCTATTGATTTGGGCTTACATAGCCCAGATACGAATGCTGACGATAACTGTTGTAAAACATGGATATGTACTGCAACTCGTCTTGCTGCGCTTCGAACCGTGTTTGGTAATAGCGCCATTGGACTCGTTCCTGTTTTAGGCTTCCGAAGAAACTCTCCGCCACTGAATTATCCCAGCAGTCACCCTTGCGGCTCATACTGCCAATAAAGCCGTGAGCTTTTAGTAATTGCCTGTAGGCTTTGCTGGTATATTGCGTACCCCGATCCGAATGAACAACCAGGCCAGCCTTGGGCCTTCGTAGCCAAATGGTCATCATCAGCGCATAACAAACCAACTGCGCCTTCATCCATGACCCCATGCTCCAGCCTACAACCTTTCTCGAATACAGATCGATAACAATTGCTAGGCACAACCAGTCTTCTCCAATCCACAGGTAGGTGATATCTCCCACGTAAGCCTGGCGAGGTTGAGCAACATCAAATTGCCGCCTCAGTACATTATCAAACACAGGCTGCCTGTGATTGCTATTGGTCGTGATCTCGTACTTCTTCCGGTGTTTAACCTGCACACTGGCAGCTAGCTCCATTAGCTTTCTAGCTTTATTTCGGCTGACCGGATAACTCAGGATATTCAGTGCTTTTTTCATCCACCTCAGATTAGAGGATTGACACAGAATTTCTAACACACTCTTTTTATATTGCGGTTTACCAATGAGGGTGGCAAGTGTTCTAAGAAAGTTGTAATAGATTTTTGGAGGATCATGAGAACAATATTATTCATTTTAAAAATGGAGTGATCTTAACCGTAATTTCTTAGGATCCGTGACAAATTTCGGAGGCATGGAGATGAAAATAGAAAGGTCTAAGATACTAATTGAGGTTTTACGAAATTCTAAAATAGTTCTATCTGACATATGTGATCGGGATATCTCAGTTACGGAACATTTTGTAGATCTAGGAGCTAGTTCTATTGATCGTGCCGTTATAGCCGACGATACCTTAGCTTCACTTAATGTACATATCTCCCTTGAAGAACTAATTGACTCACCTACGATTTCGGATCTTGCTGACAGAATTTTTCAAGGCTTGAATTGCTGAGCGTTGTTTTTAGCGATTTCGCAATCCACAAATATTTCAGCGGGTGGTTGGACGGTGGTGATATGGCGTTGAGGTCCGGCTATGTAAGTTACGGCTCATCCAGATCAAGGTGGTAAATATACAAGCCATGTCTGGCAGTTTTTCTTCTATGCCTGCGGTTTGGAAGGAAGAATGAGGTGACGAAGAAACTGCCACGACTTTGAACCTTGGTTAAAAAAGGGGGGGCACGGCAGCTTGAAAAACCTTATATGCCCTATTTGAGAGCGGTGAATATTTTAGTCTCAAAATTGATGTGAAATTCTTCTAGTAATCGATGCTGTATCAGTAATGGGACGGCGAGTGTCCCATTTGTGCTACGCCATTACGTGAGGGTAATTAAATAAGCAGAAATATCAATGAGTTATGTAATGGCACAAGTATTGCTTTCTAATGTTGCACAGGTAGTCCTCAAATGTAGTTTAAGCCTGGTTAAAATTCAAAAGTCGTTGAAGAGTCGATGTATACCATCGAAGAGATCAAAGGACAGCGTAATCTGACCCTAAGAGACAGCATTTATGTTATTTTTGGCAGTATATATGTCAACAATGCAATAATTTTATTCTGACTCACGAACTTAAATCTATGACAAAAAAGGGTGCTGAGTATATTCTTTATACAAAGGTATTTATAACAATTGAGATGGACAAGTTTAGAGTAACTAAGCTAATGATTGTTGTTAGCTACCTTAGATAGCTATTGGAAAACTGTTATTAGGGAGCCAAACGATGAGCCCTAAATATTTCAGCACTAGGTAGAATTTAATGGAGATAATCACTGACTTAAAGTATTCGCTACGGTTGTTGCGAAAGACGCCTTCCTTCACCGCAATTACGTTGTCCATCATTGTATTGGGCATGTCTTTATACATTACGAGCTATTCGGTAGTACAGGTGATGACAGATAAACCCATGCCATTCGAGGATGGGGACAGATATGTCACATTGAAAACTCAGTATACCATCAACAATTTAGACCTACCTTTTAATAACTACGACTATTACAGTTATAACCAGCTACTGGCTAGGACAGACAGCTATACTGTACTCGGTTCTTTTACCGATTCTAGATTTACTCTAAGCGACAATGACAATTCCAGTAGCTATACAGGTTCATTTATTACGCCGGAAATGATTCCCGCTACGAAAGTTAATCCAATTCTCGGAAGAGTGTTTACGGCCGAAGATAGTGTTTCTGGAGCGCCCTTAGTAGCCCTTATTGGCTATGCAATTTGGCAGGACTACTACGGAGGCAGCACCGATATCCTAGGTAAGACCAGTATGATTGATGGTCAGCTGCACTCGATCATTGGTGTCATGCCGGAAGGGTTTCGTTTTCCGTTCAACTATGACTTGTGGTTACCGTTGCCTAGCCAATCTAGCTTGCTTCCCGGAGAAGGTTTGCCTTTATCGCTAATGGGGATACTTAAAGAGAATACTAGTCATGCCGCTGCTGAAACCGAGCTCAATGCACTGATGGCACAACTGGCTGTAGAGTACCCTGAAAATTACACCAATCGTGTGGAGTTAGTGCGGCCAGTTGCGTCCATGATCTCGTCGGACACAGTGGCATTAAGCACGATGATCGGGGTAGTGACGATTATTATTCTTGCTTTGGCAATTATCAATTTATCTTCATTGTTATTTATTCGCTCAAGTTCCCGACAACAGGAACTTGCCGTACGCGCTTCGTTGGGTGCCAGTGGCTGGAATCTAGCAAAACAGATTTTACTAGAATCATTGATTATCTGCGTTTTTGGGCTGATGGTAAGTCTTCTATTGGCGGGTATTATGTTGCGAATTCTGAATAGCCTATTTCTAAATTCTATGAATTCTCCACCTTTCTGGTTTGACTTAAAACTCGATATGCAGGCTTTAAGTATCGGCGTTGTATGCACACTTATTGTTTGGTTAGCTTCAAGTATGGTCACAGCATACAAAACTTATCGAAATAAGCCCTTTGCTATTCTCAATTCTGCTAACAAGGGGACAATGCGTAGTGGAGGCAATGCATATACCACACGTCTAATTGTATGTGCGGAGGTTATTATGTCCTGTTTCCTCCTGATCTGTTGTGGTGTCATTATCTATCTAGTGCAATTGGTTGCTAACTACGATTATGGGATTCCCACAGATAACTATGTAATCGGAGAGCTCAATCTTGCCGGGACAGATTATGAGACCCCACAACAGAGACTACTTTTTATCGAAAACCTCGACCGAAATCTTATAGAGATTCCTGAAGTAAACTCATCATCGATAGTAACTGCACCACCAGGTATAAACGGTCTGCCAGGCACCTATGAACTGGAAGATCGAGATGTTACGACAAATAACCAATTGCCACCGCAGCAGACTATCTGGGTAAAAGAAAACTACTTCGACGCTGTGGGTATTCGGCCGTTATCTGGGCGAGTATTTGACAGTACAGACACGGCTACCTCAGAACCGGTGGTTCTAGTAAGTCAAGAATTCGCGAATCTGTTATGGCCTGACGATTCAGCGATTGGGCAAAGGATAAAAAACAACATCCAAAACCAGGAGCAATGGCTAACGATCGTGGGTGTTATTCCCAAGCTACTTCAGGAACCCATACCTTTCGGTGCTCCGCCCAGCATATATCGCCCGATCACACAAGACACACCCAACAATCTATTTTTGATTGTTGGTGTTGATAGTCAAACTGAGATAACTAATCTGGAGCAACAAATCAGTACCGCCATTGCTGATGCTGATAGAAATATTCCTGTGATAAACCTTCGTACATTGAACGATCATATATACATCGCGCAAGGAGCTATTAACGTAATAGCCCTGATATTCACAATATTTTCGGCAGGAGTTTTGATACTTGCCAGTACAGGAATTTACGGTGTCATCGCACGATCAATTTCATTGAAAACCTGTGAAATCGGCGTGCGTCGAGCGCTCGGTTCGAGCAATTTCCACATTATCAGCCTATTTGTTATGCAAGGTGTTTTCTTTTTAATCCTCGGCACTCTCATTGGTGGAGGATCTGCTTATATTGTTGTCGCCAATATCGCTTCATTGCTAAATATCAATAATGCCGTAGCCGTTCTCCAGTCGATTTCCTTTGTTGTAATATTGGCTCTAGCCCTCTTAGTTACCGCTGCATCTTATATACCTGCAAGAAAGGCCGTTTCATTGGAGCCTGGAGACGCTTTGCGTTATGAGTAAGATATATAATTTTGTCATTCTGGAGACCATATCATGAAATATAACAAGCGATTAGACTTCGGTAGGGTGTTAGTTTTTACTATATTCCTCACATTAACTAGCTGTGCTGTAAACTATGAAAACCGTGCGTCTAACCAAATTAACCCTGGGGCAACCATAACGCCGGAAACGGTTACTGGGCCGGACATTAACAATGGCGATCGTCGAGTCGTAGTAGCAACGGGAACGCAAGTCAATGATGTAAGAAACATCAATGGTCGTGTAACCGTAGAAGCCGGTGCATCTGCGCGAAATATCCGTACTTATAACGGAAGAATTATCATTGAAGGGAATGGCTTCGTTAGCGGTAACGTGGATACCTACAATGGAGGTATCAGGGCGATTGGTGGAGGGGAAATCAAAGGTAATGCGGAAGCATTTAACGGTGACATCGTACTAGCCCATATGACCGTGGGCCAAAATGTGCAGACAGCTAATGGGCGCATTGATTTATCTAACGTTGCTATTGGTGAAAATGTTGAAACGAATGGTGGGGATGTAATGCTTGAAAACAGCATTGTTGAGAAAGATCTGATTATTCATAAGCGGAAAGGCTTCAATTTCTTTGAATTGCCTGTTTTTAGGCAAAAAGTAGTGATTGGGCCAGAGTCTCAGATTAAGGGTTCTCTTATGGTTAGAAGGAAGGTTCAACTCTATGTTCATGAGACAGCCAGGATAAATAACATTGTTGGAGCCAATGCGATTAGCTATAGTGGATTGCAGCCGTAAAACACTCTTGCTCATGTAACTATTGAAGGTAAATGTAATTTTTTTGGCGAGCTTGTACATTTGTTGCAAACGATTGCAAGGTTTTCTCAATTTCTGGCTGACATACTTAATTCTTCTATGTTACCCAAGTTGTCTGTATGCCCCTTTTTGCCGGGCCTGTGGCGAATTTAAGGCTCTGTTGATCACACACATAAGCAGACCCTCACTATCATCTACTTATCGTAGATTACTCTATGAATATTTCCCTAAGCAGTAAAATCAGATGTCGCGGCTATGCAAGTGGCTACCCCATAAATGACTGATCTGCCGCTACTTACTGCATTGCTTTTCTGAGAATTAGTCCAAAGTTACCAGGTTTCTATAACCGATGGAAACAGCCTCGTTTTGGAATGTAATTCCAACAATACCCCAATCTAGATTAGAGAAAGTTAGGTTTTCTGAGCCTACTAATGTTGTTCCATGAGTAGCGACGTTTAAAAAACCGAATGAGAAATTAGGCTAGCGTAGTAGTTGAAATGATCAGCACTCATCTCTTTCTCAGCAAAGCTGGTAATTGAAAAGTCACTTCTTACAACTTTATATAAACTTCCTGCGATGAATGATTGTAGAAGGTCACCTTATGTCGAGGGCAACTATGGACCTGACAGTAGATAATTTGGGTTCGTTCGACGCTACTGCACTAGCTCAGATAATTGCACAACGAAAGATTTCCTCAAAAGATCTAACTCGTATGTATCTAGATCGTATAGAGAAATATAACGGAACGTATAATGCTATTGTTACTTTGGATAAGGAGCAAATCATTGCTCAAGCTGAGGCAATAGATGATGACTTGCTTCAAGGTAAACTGAGAGGGCCACTGCATGGAGTGCCTGTCACCATTAAAGATTCAATAAAGACAGCTGGTCTTCGAACAACAGCCGGTTATCGTAGATACAGAGATTTTATACCATCCGAAGACGCGGAAGTTGTCAAACGCTTAAAACAGGCGGGAGCAATTATCATTGGGAAAACGAACTGTGCAAAGCTATGTTGCGATATACAAACTTCCAACCATGTTTTTGGGGTAACAAACAATCCGTGGGACGTCAGTTGCACGAGTGGAGGTAGTTCGGGTGGGGAAGCGGTTGCCATTGCATTAGCTTTTTCAGCGTTGGGTGTTGGTAGCGACACTGGAGGGAGTATACGTATCCCTGCCAGTTACTGCGGAGTTTATGGATTCAAACCCTCCTTAGGAAAAATACCAAGTGAAGGGCACATCCCACCATTACCGAATGGGCGTAAGAAAGACGACCACCTAACAGTTGTCGGACCAATTGCCAGCTCTGCCAGGGATCTAATGCTCGGCTATCAAATACTGAGCGGTGAGTCGATTGATTCCTATTCACTTCCCGAGTCATCCAGGATTGCCTGGACGCAAGAGTTTGATACTTTGGTGATTGACGATGAGGTTAGCACTGGGCTTCAAGAAACTTTCAATTTCCTTCGCGACAACAACCTGAATGTTGCAAAAGTGAAATCACCATTGGACTTCGAAGCCACTTCTAAGCTCTACCTTGATGTGTTTTTATACGAATTCTTCCCTAAGCAGGCTAATTATCTCGGGTATTATCTATACTGGCTTTACGTACAAATCCGATGCAGCATGAAAGGAGGAGTCGAGCAAGCCTATCAACAATTAATGGCATCTCGTTCCAAAATATCCAGTCTATTTGGCGAATTTATGGAGGAATATGATTTCTGGATATTGCCGGCGAATTCGTCGGTTGCATATCCACATAGAAAGATTAATTCCTCATTTACCTTTACGCAATATGGCGAGGAAAAGGAAGTAGATTATATGCTAGGTGGTGCCGGTCTTATGCTTCCATTCAGTTTAATTGGCAATCCGAGCATCGTCGTTCCTGTTTCAAAGAACGCGAATGGGATGCCTGTTGCAATCCAGATCGTTTGTAAAACCGGTGATGACTTAAAATTATTAAGATTTGCAACATATATATCAGATGTTATAGGTCGATCACACACGCCTTAACAACTACCTTAGCATTTTGTTAGTTCCAAATGCGCCGCAATGCACACTCCAATTTGATTATCGTTCTTCCTACACAGGCAGCGGAGAATTAGCCTGTAAATCGACTACCTACGCAAGGTTAAAAAGATGATTAAATCCACAATGGTCGAATTTTTGCAAGATACCCTTTTGTTTGAATTTGACGACAACATCACAGAGAAAACGGATCTCTTCAAAGAAGGGATAATCGACTCCTATGGCTATATACAACTTCTAAATTATATCAAGAGTACATACGGAATAGAGTTTACAAAAGAGGAGATTCTCTCCAACGTGATTACCAATCTCTCCGATATGGTTAAACTTATAGAATTAAAAATTACAATTAGTCAATAAATATTCGGTACTAATTATGTGTGGAATTGCAGGCATACTGAGACTTCAGCCCCGTCTTTGCTGTGAGGTATCTTTGTTAAGTGAGATGCTACGATTAATCCGACACCGCGGTCCAGATGAGGCCGGGCTTTATTTGTCAGATGATTTCTCTATGGGTACGGTTAGGCTCAGCATTCTTGGCGGTGATGGTGGTCAACAACCGATTTGCGACGAAGAGGCCCGCTACTATTTAAGTTATAACGGTGAAGTTTATAACTACATAGAATTAAGAAAGGAGCTCAAGTCTCTCGGATACCGATTTCTTACGGACTCTGACACTGAGGTAGTTCTCCAATCTTGGCGTGCATGGGGGAGGGATTGTCTAAGCCGTTTTAATGGAGCGTTTGCATTTGCTTTATACGACTGTCAGGAAAAGGCACTTTACTTAGCTCGTGATAGATACGGTAAACGCCCTCTATATTACTTGTGGCATAAGGGGGATGTATTTTTTTCCTCGGAGATGAAAAGCTTTCTGGCTATTGAGGACTATTCATTTGAATTTGATTTGTCTCAACTAGCTTCAATTCTCACTTTGTGGACCCCTCTGACACATCAGAGCTCTTTTAAAGGTATTGAGCAAGTTTCGCAGGGCTGTTGTACAAAAATATCAAGCGAAGGCCTAACTAAAAGTCGTTATCATCAGCTGAATTTTCAATCGAGGTATTCGATTTCTTGCGAGTCTGAAGCAGTCGAAGCCGTTAACGATATGTTAAGAGAAGCTGTGAAGCTTCGGTTAAGAAGCGACGTTGAAATTGGGGTTTATCTCAGTGGTGGATTAGACTCATCTATATTGTCCGCCATTCTCGCTGATAAGGTAGGCCAAAATTTTAAGAGCTATTCAGTAGCTTTTGAAGACGATGAGTTTGATGAATCGTCCGATCAACAAACAATGGTGACACACATCGGGTCACATCATCGCACTGTTAAAATCAGCAACAGATCTATTACCGACAATTTTCCAGAGGCCGCATTTCACGCTGAAGTGCCAGTATTTAGAACCGCCTTCGTACCTATGTATTTGTTATCAAAAGCTGTCAGTGATGATGGTATTAAAGTCGTATTAACAGGAGAAGGGGCTGACGAAGTTTTCCTTGGTTATAATATATTTAAAGAAACGCTTATGCGTTCAAAATGGAATATCCTTAGCGACGAGGAAAAGCTCGATCGATTAAGTCAGCTGTACCCTTACTTGAAACATTACAATGAAACTAGCAAGAGTGATTTACTTGGCTTGTATCAGCAGTTCTCTACAGATAGGTATCCAGGCCTATTTTCCCATGAACTTAGAATTCAAAATGGGTTGTTCTCTAAGCGCCTTCTGAAGGAATCGGCAGAGCCTCTGGTAGCGATTCAAGAACTTATAGGGGAGCAGCCCAATTTTTCAAGTTTGTCCCAAATCGAAAAAGCGCAGTGGCTAGAGTTTAATACTTTATTACAGGGATACCTATTGTCCTCTCAGGGAGACCGAATGAGTTTGTCACATTCGGTGGAAAATAGATGCCCCTATCTTGATCCGAATATTGTCGAACTTTCCTCCGAAATTAATCTCAAGTTTGATGACGGAAGAGATGAAAAATATTTATTAAGAAAGGCGTTTGAAAAAGTTCTACCTTCAAAGATTGCCAGCAAGAGAAAATATCCTTATCGTGCACCAGATAGTAAGGCATTTGTTTCCGAGCAACCTGACTACCTTGAACATCTTCTTTCCGAAGCCGAACTAAGAAAAATGGATATTCTAAATTCCAAATTTTGCTGCTCCTTGACGAACAAAATAATGAAATCGTCGCCAGACAAAATTAGCACCAAAGAAAATCAGACCTTTATATTTTTATTATCATTGTGTTTGCAACATCAGTTTTTTGTCAAAAAAAGACTTCCTTCCGACTATGGCAATCGAGCCATAGATGACATCCTGATTAGGAAAATTGATACGCGCGCTCAGGTTATAGGTTTACCTCGATGACAAAAACAATACAGAGTGAGCCAATTGCTGTTATCGGTATAGGGCTTCGTTTTCCCAAGTCAGAGAGCTTAGACGCATTGTGGGCACATTTGCTCGGCGAGAGATCCTTGATTTCGGAAATGCCCTCTGAGCGGTGGCGCCAAGCAACTTGCCACCTTGGCGAGGAATATACTTTAGCCGCTGTTCCTAAAGGTGGCTTTGTCGATGATGTGGATGGCTTCGATGCAGGGTTTTTCAGTATTTCCCCTCGAGAAGCAGAGGGGATGGACCCGCAGCAACGGATGGCGCTAGAAATTGCGTGGTCCGCTATTGAAGATGCTGGCTACAGCGTATCAAGTTTGGCTGGTTCCGAGACAGGTGTTTTCATTGGTGTATGTCATGCGGACTATACCGAAATTCATGCTCAACAATCGGCAGAAATTGATAGTTACTACTCGACCGGCGTTGCCTACTCAATAATTTCAAATCGTATTTCATACAACTTTGATTTTAAAGGACCGAGTTTCACAAGTGACGCGGCTTGTGCCAGTTCATTAGTTGCGATAGAGCAGGCAGTTGCTTCGCTGCGAAACGGATCATGTGAGTTGGCTCTTGCGGGAGGAGTGAATGTCTGCTGGAGTATCAGTCATTTTGTTGCATTCGAACGCAACGGCATGTTGTCTAAAGAGGGCAAATGTAAGGCCTTTGACGAATCCGCAGATGGCTATGTGCGAGGGGAAGGCGGGGCAATTATATTGCTTAAGCGCTTTAGTCACGCCAAAAAAGATGGAGATCATATTTATGGATTAATTAAAGCGATTGGTTCTAATCATGGAGGAAAGACTAACTCACTTACGGCAACAAACCCTAAAGCGCAGGCCGATCTTATTACAAAAGTAATTCTGAGTTCCGACCTTCCACCAGAAACAATTAGCTATATAGAAACCCATGGCCCAGGTACTCCCCTGGGAGACCCGATTGAAATACACGGGCTTCAAACGGCTTTTCGCCAGCTGGCAGGCCACACGGGATCGAATTTACAAGAATGGACACCCTGTGGCTTAGGTTCAATAAAAACCAACATTGGCCATCTCGAAGGTGCGGCTGGTATTGCTGGAGTAATTAAAGTTCTCGCTTCCATGCAATCGAAAGTTTTACCTCCAACTATTAATTTTAACAAATTGAATACGCTGATTGACTTTGAAGAGACTCCTTTTTTCATTCTAGATAGGAAACAGGTATGGGAGCCTGAATTAGCTGGAAAGCCAATTCCTCGACGGGCTGGTGTTAGCTCGTTTGGATTTGGGGGAGTAAATGCACATGTTTTGCTAGAAGAGTACCCCCATGACAAAAAATTGAAAAAAAGGACGAATGGATTCCCGAATCGGCACTGCATATTACTATCAGCTAAAAATAGATCACGGTTAGCTGAGCAAGCCAAGAGGCTTAAGGCTTTTGTAGATGTAGCTAAGCTTACCAATAGTGATTTGTATGATATTGCATACACTCTACAAGTAGGGCGAGAAGCAATGAAGTGTCGGCTGGGGTTTGTTGTCGAAAACATGGACCAATTGAAAGGTCACCTGACAGAACTTATCGTGGGCTTCAATACAAATTCAGGTGTTCTTCAAGATATTCGTGTTACCGCAGAAGCAGTGGTCGCTGGCGATGACGTGAGCCTTATGATTAACAAGCGGATAGAGAATAAAGACTATGAAGCCCTTGTTGAACTGTGGATAAACGGCGTTGACATCGACTGGCAGCTTCTTTACAAGGGTCGCCGACCAACTCGTATCAGTCTTCCTAGTTACCCGTTTGACAGAAAACGGTATTGGATAGAAAGTACTGAAAAGAATCGGTTATCGCATGAAAGTGCCTATTCACATACTGAGCTTCATCCATTTTTACATGTCAACTGTTCAGATAACCAAGGATTGCTATTCACTTCACAATTTACGGGTAACGAGTTTTTCTTAACCGATCATGTAGTGAGGGGTGAAAAAGTCTTTCCGGGCGTTGCTCATCTGGAAATGGTGATTGCGGCACATAAACAAGTAAATCAAGGGAAAGATGTTGGGGAAGTTGGTCTATGTATAATGGATGTGACCTGGGCGAAGCCTCTAATCGTTAACGAGCCAGGTAACGCCATCAATATTGCTCTATTCCCTGACTCTAACAACGAAATAGGCTACGAGATATATAGTGATAAAGAGAATTCTGTTTACAGTCAAGGGAAGGTACGTTCGGTTGAAAAATTGGAATGCCCCTATATAGATATTTCTAAGCTCCACGCGAGCTGCAACGAAAAAACAATTAGCTCCAGCCAATGCTACGAAATATTTGAGGCTAAGGGTATTAGCTATGGACCGAGTCATCGTGGACTTGTAACCGTTAGCGCAGGGAAAGATGATCGGGGCTATCCTCAAATCCTAGCAACAATACGGCTACCAAAGTCCTTAGGTAAAACAAAGAATAACTTCCACCTGCATCCAAGTATATTAGATAGTGCGTTTCAAACGACTATGATGTTTCCTGAGCTTGGGGAGGCACAGGAAACAACCAGTCGAACATTGACTGTTCCATTTACATTGAGATCTTTAACGCTTTATGACGATACGCAAGCAACAGCGTATGCCTGGGTGCGGTACAGTGAAGGTGGTAATCCTGAATCCAGTACACAAATGTTGGATATCACGCTATGTGACCAAGATGGGCGAGTACATGTGGAGCTTAATGGATTTAGCTCACGTGTGATGCGTGATGAATCGAATATTAAGGCCAAGCTCGATACTCTTTTTCTGTGTCCGATATGGGATCCGATGGCAATCGGGGAGAACGATGATGCGATCGCTGCGCCAAAATTTCTCGAACATAGAGTATTTCTTGTCGGGGCATTCAGTGAGCAAGATTGTAAGTCGTTACAAATGTCGCTTCCAGGGTCGGTCATAGGTGACCGAATAGGTTCGTCCAACAGCCCTATAGGTAGGCGCTACATTAAGGAGACAGGTAAAGTATTCAAAATACTTCAATCGCTACTAGCCTCTAAGCCTAACCAACCCACATTAGTGCAGGTTGTTATTAATCAACAGGGTAGGATTAAGAATAGAAGCGGAAATGAGTGCTTTACTGGTTTATCCGGTTTGCTGAAAACCGTTAGCCTTGAGAACCCCAAAATAACCACCCAATGTATTCAATTAACAGAATCCGTAGAGACGGAGGTATTGGTCAGGCTTGTGCAAAATAATGCGCTTGATGGGCAGTCACGAGATATACGCTATTGCGGTGGGAAGCGGGAAGTAAAGCGTCTCCAGCATGTCTCTGCAGTAGCTGGAAAAACCCAGAACCATCCTTGGCCAAATGCAGGAGTGTACTTAATTACGGGAGGCCTAGGCGGCTTAGGTTTGATTCTGGCCGAGGAAATTACTCGTCGATCAAAAAACGCTACGTTAATACTAACTGGCCGATCCAAAATGTCACGGGACAAGAGAGTTCAACTGGACAAACTAAATGCTCTTGGGGCCAATGTCGAATACCACGCAACGGATGTAATGGATTTTTCCGCGGTTCAGAATTTAGTGGAGTACATAAAAACGAATTATGTGTCTCTGACTGGAGTGATACATTGTGCAGGGGTAATACGGGACAATTTTATTGTCAATAAAAGCATGCAAGAGCTCAACGAAGTTTTAGCGCCAAAAGTAACGGGTTTAATCAGTCTAGATGAAGCTACTTGCGATCTAGAACTACGCTACTTTATCGCTTTTTCGTCCATGGCGGCCGAGTTTGGCAACGCAGGGCAGGCAGACTATGCAATGGCAAATGGTTTTATGGATGCATATATGCATTACAGAGATGGTTTGCAGCAAGCGGGTAAACGAAAAGGCAGGACTATATCGATTAACTGGCCATTATGGACAGAAGGTGGAATGCGGGTTGATGCGGCGATTAAAGAACAGATGCGTAATCGTGGATTGGTGCCAATGGATACCCAAACGGGTTTGGCCTCGCTCGCGTTTATCCTGAATAGTAAAAATGCAAGTGTGCAATGGGTACTATTGTCAGGTGTTCGAAATCAAATTGAGCAAAATTTTTTATCTAGCACTATACCAAAAACCTATGTTGATTCTGTGGTATGTACAGATGTTTCTAGCGGTCCCTTTGATAAATCACATATTCTAAAAAGGGTTCAACAGACAATTGTCCGTATGATCTCATCGATACTGAAGCTGCCTTCAGAAGAGATTGACCTTTTTGAGGAGCTAAGTTTTTTCGGTCTTGACTCGATCGGATTTACGGAATTGACCAATGACCTAAATAAAGAGTATCGGTTGACTCTGATGCCAACAATATTCTTTGAGTACAACACCCTGGACGCTTTCAGTCAGTATCTTATAGCAGAACACAAAGATGAAATAGTCGAAAAATCTCAAACGACTAAGCCCCTCTCACCCGAGATTTTCTCAACGTCAAATTCCAGTGAGCCAGAGAAAATAGCACCGAACAGAACTCCAAGAAATCGGCGTCGTGCCATGCCGCCGGAAACTGCGACTCAATCGGGTTTATCGTTCCCACCGAACGACCGAACCAGAATTGCAATTATCGGCATGAGTGGTTGTTTCCCAGGGGCAGCGGGCATTGATCAATTTTGGGAAAATCTGTTGACAGAAAAAGATTGCATCACTGAGATTCCTGGAAGCCGTTGGGACTGGAAAGCTATTTTTGGCGATCCTTTAACGGAAGAAAATAAGAGCAATGTGAAGTGGGGTGGATTCATAGACGCGATTGATCAGTTTGATGCATTGTTTTTCGGTATACCTCCAATCGAAGCAGAATTGATGGATCCCCAGCAAAGATTGTTAATGACCCATGTCTGGCAGGCGCTTGAAGATGCTGGTTATGCCCCTGCAGGTTTGGCCGGTAGTGACACTGCAATTTTCGTTGGATTGCAAGCCAGCGATTATACTCCTCCTATGAGCTCTGGCGCCTCAATAGTCGAAAGTTATTCGGCAATGGGAAAAATTCCGTCAGTCGGTCCTAACAGGATGAGTTATTTTCTCGACCTACATGGACCAAGTGAACCTGTTGATACAGCGTGTTCCAGCTCACTTGTTGCGATTCATCGTGCTGTAGAACTATTGCAACATGGTAAGAGTAATTTGGTCATTGCTGGCGGCATTAACGCGATCATCTCGCCAGACCTACATATAAGTTTTAGCAAGGCAGGAATGCTTTGTTCAGATGGTCGTTGCAAAACATTTTCTGAAAAAGCCAACGGTTATGTTCGTGGAGAAGGAGTAGGAATGCTGGTTCTCAAGGCATTGGAATCAGCTGAAAAAGACATGGATCATATTTACGGAGTGATTTTGGGCAGTGCAGAGAATCACGGTGGAAGGGCCAACACATTAACGTCACCTAACCCTAAGTCACAGGCTGCGGTATTAACTGCGGCCTATAACCAAGCCAATATTGATCCTCGAAGTGTAACTTATATAGAAACGCACGGCACAGGTACTGCGTTGGGTGATCCGATAGAGATTAATGGGATTAAAGAAGCATTCAGAGACCTCTACGCCAATAGTAATGAAAGTACATTACCCCAAACACGTTGTGGATTGGCCTCCGTTAAAACGAATATTGGTCATCTTGAAATCTCGGCAGGTATGGCAGGCGTTATAAAAGTCTTGTTGCAATTTAAGCACAAAACCCTGGTTAAAAGCCTGCATAGCGAAACACTTAATCCATATATCGATTTGAATGATACGCCGTTCTATGTGGTTCAAGATCAAAGAGATTGGGAAACAGTAGTCGACATTAGTGGTATATCGCTGCCAAGACGGGCGGGAGTTAGTTCGTTTGGTTTTGGTGGAGTGAACGCTCACGTGGTGTTGGAAGAATACACTCCACCCCTAAGCTATCAGGGAACGACACAAATTACGGATAGTAATCCAGCGGTAATAGTATTATCCGCGAAGAGTGAGAATCAGCTAGTTAGACAGGCACAGGAGTTACTTGCTCATATACAAAACCAGAAATACACAGATTTAGATTTGCCGAACATTGCTTACACTCTACAGGTAGGCAGAGATGCAATGGTAGAGCGCCTGGCCACTACCGTTACGACTGTGGAGAGCCTTCTTGACAGTCTAATGCAAATTAGTTCTGAACAGCCTGTATTCAACCAATGGTACCGAGGTTCAGCAAAAAAAGAAGAAGGTTCGATACTACTTTTTAGGGAGATTCCCGAACTGCGAGAGGCGGTTAGAAAGTGGTTCAGGGGAGGCAAATACGATAGGTTGTTGGAGTTGTGGGTAGGAGGTCTTGCTATTGATTGGCACGAGTTGTACCAAGACGATGATCAGCCTCGCCGTATTAGTCTGCCAACCTACCCCTTTGCGAAAAATAGATATTGGAAAAATAAGCTGGCTGACACATCAATCGAACCTGTATCCGATACCAAAGCCAGGAATCATCCTTTACTTCACCAGAATGATTCGACTGCATTCGATGCGTTGTATAGTTCTTGCTTTACAGGCGATGAGTTTTTTTTACGCGATCACAAAGTTCAAGGCATCAAGTTATTCCCCGGTGTTGCTCACTTGGAAATGGCCCGCCAAGCGATAGCCAAAACGATGGCAACTGACAGTGGTATTGAACTGACAAAGGTCAACTGGCTGCGCCCGGCGGCGATGAAGGATGGGTCACTCTTGCTAAATATCCGAGTGATGCCTAGTAGTGATTCTGAAGTTGAATACGGTATTTATGCTTTGGACGAACATGAACGAGAGCTTCTTTGCAGTCAAGGCCATGGTCGTCTGATTGATACTGTCAATGCTGGCGTTATAGACCTTAAATACCTGCAGTCGGTGTGTGTTGAGCAGCCGTATACTTCAGAGCAGATTTATGCGGCATTTGAGCAAATGAGTATCAGCTATGGCCCGGGTCATCAGAGCATCGTCGACCTGAGGATAGGGGTGGATGATTACCACCGGCCGCAGGTATTAGCTAAATTGAAAATACCCGAGGCGATAGCTGATTCTGTAAACGAATATATCTTACATCCCAGCCTGATGGATGGAGGTCTGCAAGCTTTCATAGGTCTGAGCTGGTCATCAGATCATTCCTTCGAGAAAACAATTAAACCAATGCTGCCTTTTGCACTGGAATCCTTGTACATCTATGGCAAAACACCGATGACCACTTGGGTCTGGGTAAGGTACAGCAGAGATAGTGATCCTGGGCAGCCTGTACAAAAGCTTGACATCAGTCTATGCGATGAAAATGGCCGGGAGAGCGTAAAATTTGAAGGTTTTAGTTCACGGGTGTTGGAAGATAGTTTAGACGCATCCATAGAGCAACTTAAATCGATCAGAGTGAACGCGCAGGAACCCGAAGCGGTGTCGACTGGAGTTATGAACTCTGGAAAAGTCGAAGTTGTCAATAAAGGCTTCGGAGTAATTAACGAGTTGCTATTAGCTGATGATGACTCACTTGCTCAGGGAATTGCTAAACTTAAGTTACCTAAAGGAAGTAAAAAGGTAGAGGAAACCTATAAGACATTTACAGAATTGCAGTATCAACTTCTGTGGAATCAACTGCTGGCTCTCGACTTTCAACTGAATTCAACTACATGGCATGCCTCAGAAAATATTCAATCTCATCACAAACTCTGGCTTGAAGAAACAGCCCGGCGGTTTCGTGCAGAGGGTTATCTGGATTCCAATTTAGTCATTGAATCCACAGATCGGCTGTGGGCTCGATGGAAGTCATTAAAAGATGATTTCGCAAAGGCGGATTTAGCGGCGCAGACAGAGTTAGCAGAGTCGGTATTGCAAGTATTACCGGCTGTTTTAACAGGCGAAACTCCAATAGCGAATATCTTGTTTCCAGATTCTTCGATGGAGAAACTGGAGGGGATTTACAAGAATAACCCTCAAGCTAACTATTTCAATAATGTTATTGCACAAACTGTCCTCGCAGTTGTTAAAGCAAGAAGCAAATTAGGCTTTCGCCACAAGCTTCGCATTCTCGAAATTGGAGCTGGCACGGGGAGCACCAGCGAAAGAGTATTAGCTGTGCTTGAACCTGTTCAGGATCGGATAGAGAACTATACCTACACTGATATCTCGAAGGCTTTTTTATTTCATGCGGAGGAAAGGTTCGGCACTAATCATCCTTTTTTGACATATCAGCTATTTAACGTTGAGCAGGATTTAGAGCAGCAAAATATAGAGCAAGGAAGCTATGATGTTGTCATCGCAACTAATGTTTTGCATGCAACTAGCGGCATCCTGGGCACGCTGATCAATGCAAAGGCGGCCTTAAAGAATAGTGGCATACTACTAATTAACGAAATAACAAAGAGTGATTTGTTTACTCATTTGACCTTTGGTTTGACCGATGGGTGGTGGTTAACAGAAGATCCTCATTTACGAATCCAAGGGTGCCCCCTGCTATCGGTGGATAATTGGAATTTTGCATTAACAGAAACGGGTTTTGCTCCAGCTTATTGGCCAGTCGAAGACCTGGGCCAGCAAGTAATTATTGTTTGTAACGATGGAGCAATAAAGCGTCCCGGATACCAAGATACTGAATCAGACATATTCCAAACTAGCAGTGCAATAAATGAGCAGCCCACGAATGCAAACTCTTTCGCGATAAAATTGCCGATTAATACCGCGGAGCAGGGATCTTCCACGACCCCCACTAACGACTACAGTATGAATGTAGTTTCTAGTGAAGTGATAGAAGACCGTGTGAAAGATATTATCACCAAGCAACTATCTGAGTCCTTAAGAATACCGATTGATGAAATAGAAAAAGACGAGTCGTTTGCTGACTATGGTGTGGATTCAATTACCGGTGTGCGCTTGGTACACGCGTTAAACCAAGCACTAAATGTTGAATTGGAGGCAACAAGCCTATTCAGCTATTCGACAGTAAACAAACTCGCCGAACACATTATTTCTGATCATCGAGAAACTTTCTTAGCTGGGTTACAGCCTGGTTCTTTTTTGATTGACGCTGATGCTCCTCCATTGCTTGAGGATGATAGGCACTCCGTTACCCGTCAGCATAGCTCTAAACCAACAGTTGCACGCTCTGAAAAGAATTTGCTATGGCGAAAAGTGACGCCAAGCCAGACATCAGAAATAGAAAAGCCACTTGGCTCCGCTAATTCGCGGCGGATTGCTGTCATTGGCATGAGCGGTCAGTTTGCTGGGTCGGGTAGCCTGACCGAGCTTTGGCAACATCTAGCTAATGGCGATGACTTGGTTGAGAAGGTAAATCGTTGGGACTTGGGAGTGAATGAAGAAAGCGTTCCCGATGGCTTGAAAGGTCTTTGCCAATATGGGGCCTTGTTGTCTGATATCGATCAGTTCGATCCACTATTCTTCAATATTTCGGGGGTCGACGCGGTTTACATGGATCCTCAGCAACGGCTGTTTCTACAAAACAGTTGGAAGGCGTTAGAAGATGCCGGTTACGTTGGTGTGTGCGTTGAGAAGGAACAATGCGGTGTTTATGTTGGGTGCGCTAGTGGAGATTACGACCAGCTTGTGCAACATACTGACGATTCTTCTCAACCACCTGCTCAGGCATTCTGGGGTAAAGCGAATTCGATTTTAGCGGCTCGAATCGCCTATTACATGGACCTGCAGGGGCCTGCTGTTGCTATTGATACTGCTTGTTCTAGTTCGCTGGTGGCAACACATATGGCCTGCCAGAGTTTGTGGACACAAGAGGTCAGCCTCGCCATAGCGGGAGGGGTATTTATACAAACCACTCCAAGTTTTTATTTGGCCGCGGGCAGTGCCGGTATGTTATCTGCTGCTGGCCGCTGTCACACATTTGATGCTCGAGCGGACGGTTTTGTTCCAGGTGAGGGAGTTGGTGTAGTTGTGCTGAAGCGATTTGCCGAAGCGCTAGCTGATCGGGATCATATTTATGGTGTTATTTTGGGCTCTGGCATAAACCAGGATGGTGCCAGCAATGGCATAACCGCTCCGAATGCGAAATCACAGGAAAGTCTGGAGCGAGAAGTCTACAAAAAATGCCAAATTAGCCCAGCAAACATTCAATATGTTGAGGCCCATGGTACCGGGACTGAGCTGGGAGATCCCATCGAAGTACAGGCTTTAGCAAAAGCATTTGGCAGAGACACAGACAAAAAGGCTTACTGTGCTATAGGTTCCATAAAAACTAATCTAGGGCATTCAGCGGCAGCAGCAGGGGTGGCAGGCGTCATTAAAGTCCTGCTATCAATGCAACATCGACAAATTCCTCCTTCGCTACACTACGAAACTGGCAACCCAGCCATCAATTTCGTAGACAGCCCGTTCTATGTCAATACCAGGCTTAAGGATTGGGAGGTCTCTGAAAATCAAGCACGTTGTGCTGCGGTGAGTTCGTTCGGTTTTAGCGGTACCAATGCCCACTTAGTAATAGAAGAAGCGCCGAGCATCGAGCGCGCTATAGTTCAGAAACCGGCTTACATCATTGCAATTTCAGCGCGAAGCGAGGAGCAGTTGCAACAGCAGGCCTTGCAACTGGTCAACCACGTTAAAGTCAATTCCAAATTACACATCGGTGATGTTAGTTATACCTTGCTAGTCGGTCGCAAACATTTTGAGTTCCGCGTCGCTGCATTAGTGCGCAACGAGGATGAACTAGTTGAGCTGATGGAGAAGTGGATTCAGCATCAGCAATCGTCTCTGCTACACACCGGTTACATAAAAGGCAGTAGAGCTAGTGATCGGGCTTCGTTAAAAGGTTATGGCAATCAATGTATTTCCCTATGTCAAAGCGGTGCGCCTGCTGCTGAATATATCGAGAACCTACAGACTATCGCTGATCTATACGTTCATGGGTATGCGTTGGATTATGAGCAGTTGTTCGATTCGGAAGAGTGCATGAGGGTATCTCTGCCTACGTATCCGTTTGCCAAAGAGCGCTATTGGATTGAAGATCAATCTGTACCTGCGGGACGGCAAACAAAACACAAAGACAAAATGCACCCCTTGGTTCATCGCAATGTCTCCAATGCATTCGAGATATCATTCAGCTCTGATTTTGATGGAGATGAGTTTTTCTTTGCTGATCATCAAGTGCAGGGAGTTAAGGTATTACCTGGCGTTGCTCACCTGGAGATGGCGCGCATCGCTATAGCAAAAGGTCTTGCTTCAGAGGCGGCGGTGGAGTTAAGCCACATTGTATGGCTGCGTCCAGTTACTTTGACAGATACTACTGTGTCACTTCAAGTCAGGTTGCAGCCTCACAGTGAAACTCACGTTGAATTCAGAATTTCCAATTTGGAAAAGAATGGCAAAGAGGTTCTGCATAGTCAGGGTCACGGCCGATTGATCGAGGCCTCGGCTATCAGCATAGAGCTTGATTACTTGAAGAATCTATGTGTTCAGCGACCTATCGATCCTGATCATCTTTACACTAGTTTTTCTGAAAAAGGATTAGTTTATGGTTTAGGGCATCAGGGCATTGTGAGGTTGACGGTAGGAGTCGATGATCATCATTGCCCGCACGTATTGGCTAAACTGCAAATACCGAAAACAGAAGAAGTCTCGCATACCGACTATTGCTTACACCCGAGCATCATGGACAGTGCTTTACAAGCATCGGTGGGTTTGTGTTTTGTATCGGAAGAGTCGTCGAAACAGAGAACCCTGCTAATGCTTCCCTATGCACTATCAACTCTAAAAGTGTATGGCAAGTCTCCGAGCTGTGGTTGGGCTTGGGCACGTTATAGCGACGACAACAAGTTTGAAGATGGTCTATCAAAAATTGATGTGAGCGTGTGCGATGAACAAGGAGTTGTATTGGTCGAATTTAGGGGCCTAAGCTTGCGTGTTTTAGAAGGTGAATTGGATATCGGGGTAGAAACTCTGACGCAAAACTCTGATTTAACCGGCATAAGAATTGAGGAGTTTCTACTTAGATCATATGTTCCAAGCTGGGAAATAATAGCAGAAGATTCGGATGTTGTAGATGTAGTTGAAACAGGCCCAGCCCTGATTATCTCAGATGTAATAGATACCCTCACTCAGCAAGCACTGACATCCTGCATGCCCAACGCTAGACATCTATCTGCATCAAGTTTGATGAACGTAGAAAATCTGGAAAACCATCTTTACATTCAAGAAACATTGAAGCATATCGTATGGATCTTGCCGAGGGATGAATCTGGTCTTGCAGCAAGCGACGCCCTAATTAATGCGCAAGAATGCGGTGTGTTGTTAGGTTTGCGCTTAATCAAAGCATTACTGTCTTTGGGCTATGCGACAAAACCGCTGCATTTGAGTGTGTTCACCTGGCAAACACAAGCGATCGGTGACGAGATTATTTATCCTGCTCACGCCAGTGTCCACGGATTTATAGGCTCTCTTGCAAAGGAATATCCGCATTGGTCCATTCGGTTACTAGATTTGCCTTTGTTATACAGCAGTCAAGTTTTGCAGTCAGGACTAACTTTACCTTTCAATGCGTCGGGTGACGCCCTTGTCTACCGCCATGATCACTGGCACCAGCAACAATTGATACCGGCTCGATTACAATCAACGATTAGTGCTGATAGTTACTATCGTCAAGCTGGAGTCTATGTTGTGGTTGGAGGGGCTGGCGGATTGGGTGAAGTATGGAGTGAACAGCTGATACGGAAATACCAGGCGCAGATTGTTTGGATAGGGCGACGACCTTTACAAAAAACTATACAAGGGAAAATTGATCGTTTAGCAGAGCTAGGACCTCGACCTGTATATCTACAAGCAGATGCAACCGATCTGAAATCGCTGATGCAGGCGCACCAGGAAATCAAATCACAATTTGGAGTCGTTAACGGCATTGTGCACAGCGCTATCGTATTGGACGATAAGAGTGTTGCCAATATGGATGAGGGCCGATTTACTGGTAGTTTAAAAGCCAAGGTTGATGTCAGTGTCAGGATGATCGAAGTTTTCGGTGAAGAGCCTTTGGATTTGGTTATCTTCTTCTCTTCCATACAAAGTATTATGAAAGCGCCAGGTCAAAGTAACTATGCAGCAGGTTGTACCTTTAAAGATGCTTTCGCCCATCGTCTGAATCAACTTTGGAAGTGCCCTGTCAAAGTTGTAAATTGGGGCTACTGGGGTAGTGTCGGAGTAGTCACCGATCGAACCTATCAGGAACGAATGGCGGCTATTGGAATCGGTTCTATCGAGCCGCTGGAGGGAATGGCAGCTCTAGAACAGCTGATAAACTCCTCCATTGAACAATTGCTGTTAGTAAAAATCAAAAATCCAGAGCTTGTTCTAAATCATGTCCTAAGCACTGAAGAAGTCACAGTGGTCGAGCAAAAGACTGCAATGGCCGGTGGAGTGCCGACGGAGAGTGGTAGCTTGATGGCAAAGCATTTGGATACATTCAAGCCTCCAAGATTTAATGATAAAACACGAAAAACCCATAAAACGTTTGTCACGCTCCTGCAACAAATACTTTGGCATCAACTTCAGTCCCTAGGTTTTCAACTAGAATCCGGTTGTTGGAAAACTACAACAGAGACTCTACCGCTGTATGACTTCTGGTTTGATGAAACAGCGCGAATCTTGAGACTTGAAGGATATCCGAAAGAGGCTGGCTCGGTTACAGTGAGCTCGCTCTGGTTGCAGTGGGATAAGCTTAGGGCCAGTTTTGATGAGGCGAATCTTGCAGCTCAGGCAGAGCTGGTGGAATCGACTCTAAAAGAATTGCCGCTCATTTTAACGGGCCAGATGCCTGTTACTGAAATTTTATTCCCAAATTCTTCGATGGAGCGAGTAGCAGGGATATATAAGAACAATAGTCAGGCAGATTATTTTAACGGTGTGCTTGCGCAAGTTATTGCCTCGATAGTGGAAACCTGGCATTCACTGGATAGTCAGCCAAAATTGCGCATTTTAGAAATTGGGGCCGGCGTAGGTGGTGCGAGCGGGGCCGTATTCGCGGCGCTGAAACAGTATCAACATAGAATTGAGAGTTACACCTATTCAGATATCTCGAAAGCTTTTTTGCTGGCTGCTGAACAAAATTACGGAAAGTCTAATCCTTTTTTGAATTATCAGATATTCAATGTTGAACAAGCATTGAAACAGCAGGATATTCAACCGGGCAGTTACGATATTGTAATAGCGTCAAACGTATTGCATGCAACCAGAGATATCACCAACGCTTTACACAATGCGAAAGCAACACTAAAGCGCGACGGCATAATCATTATCAATGAGTTCGTAGAAAATACTCTTTTTGCTCATTGCACGTTTGGCCTCACCGCTGGGTGGTGGTTGGCAGAGGACTTACACTTCCGTCTCAAAGGGTGTCCGCTTCTGTCGGTGGAGAGCTGGGAGTCAGCACTGCATAAGTCCGGATTTACTCGAATTCGACGGCCTGCTGAAGCAGCCCAGGATTTGGGTCAGCAGATTATCACTGCTCTTAGTGATGGTGTGATCCGGCAGTCAGCGATCATAAAAGAAGCCAATTTCGATGCTAAACAGATACTGCAATCGGATACCAATATTGGCATAACAAAACCAGCGGAAATCATCTCCTCATTGCCAAAAGCATCTCTCCAGACAAATATTAAGGACGGTGTAGCTAGTCATCGTTCGGCAATGAGCGCAGTAACTGAACAAATGTTGGCTAACTATATAAGAGATGCAGTACGTGAAAGCGTTGCAACGGCATTAAAACTGGACCAGCAAAAAATTCACGATGATCAACTGTTTACTGCTTATGGTGTGGATTCCATTGTCGCGGTGAACATCATTAATTTGATCAATAGGAAATGTGGCATTGTTTTGCAAACTACAGTGATCTTCGATTATAGCACCGTAGATCAATTGGTCGCGCATATTATACATGAGCGTCGGGAGCAGGTGCGGATTCAGGTAGCTGAAAGCCAAGGGGGTGAATCAGGCCGTCCGATAGAGCCTTCCGAAGAAAGCAAGCAGCCCACTGTCGTGGATGGAGAGCAGCAGCCCGACTCACCGGAAAGGCTTAGAGTTAGTTCGATGTTGAATCAATGGAGCGCATCATCTACGCGAAATAGTGATGAGCTAAGCGACAGTAACAGATTCGATGAGTTGGAGGCTTATTATCAGATAGAAATATCCCAGCCAGGTAGCATTGAGGATTTACATTTGCGAAAAGCGCCCCTTCCTGTTCTCAAAGATGACCAGGTTCGTGTTGCAGTAAAAGCCTGTTCGCTCAATTTTGGAGACTTGCTCTGCGTTAAAGGCCTGTACCCAAATATGCCGCCATATCCTTTCACACCTGGTTTTGAATCAGCAGGTATTATTGTTGCTGTTGGCGGCGACGTACATGATTTTTCTGTTGGTGATCAGGTGATAGTCATGATGGATGACCAACTGGGAGGGCAAGCCAGCGTGGTCACCTGCAACGTAACACAGTTGCTTTCTAAACCTCCATCTCTGACCTTCGCAGAAGCCTGTAGTTTGCCGGCAGTGAGTATCACTATGCTGGATGCGTTCGTCAAAGCCGATGTAGCGGCTGGAGAAAAGATATTAATCCAAACCGCAGCTGGCGGCACTGGTTTGGTTGCGGTACAACTGGCGCAATACCATGATCTCGACATTATCGTAACAGCGGGATCTGAAAGCAAACTAGCCTATTTACAAAATTTAGGCATCGAACACTGTATTAACTATCAAACCCAAGATTTTGAAGACG
The DNA here is from genome assembly GCA_021773355.1 of Gammaproteobacteria bacterium. GTDB lineage: Bacteria > Pseudomonadota > Gammaproteobacteria > Pseudomonadales > Pseudohongiellaceae > UBA9145. The sequence continues at coordinate 26,451 of JAJFKE010000041.1, forward strand.
AAGTCATGCGCATCACTGCCGGTGCTGGAGTGGATGTAATTATCAATACTTTGTCAGGGGACGCCATAGAACAAGGGTTAAGATGTTTGGCTCCAGGTGGGCGTTATATTGAAATAGCTATGACAGCACTTAAGTCTGCTAGGTCAATAGATCTATCAGTTTTAAACAATAACCAGAGTTTTTTTAGCGTGGATTTGGGGAAACTGGAAAAAATAAAACCTGAAAAATTTAAACAGTATTGCAATGAAGTGATCAAGCTAGCAGTTACTGGTGTTTTGAAACCAACTATCAGTCAAGAGTTCTCGTTAGACCGTTTCAAAGAAGCCTATTACCTATTGGAGGATCGACAAAATATAGGCAAGGTAGTGGTAAACATCCCGCAGGTTTATCAGTATCTGGCTGCCACAAAAAAAGCAACGGCAAGTAGTGCAGTGTCAACCGAGAAAATTGCAGTGATTGGCATGAGTGGTCGGTTTGCTCAGTCTAATAACTTGAACGAACTATGGATGCACCTGGCAAATGGTGATGATCTGGTGACGGAAGCCGTACGCTGGTCCTTGCCAAAAGTAAATGGGAGTGGTGATGCTTTATGTCGAGTCGGTGGCTTTCTCAACAACATCGATCAGTTTGATCCACTTTTTTTCAATATTTCCGGCTCCGAAGCTATGTATATGGATCCGCAGCAGCGTCTGTTCCTGGAAGAGTCCTGGAAAGCATTGGAAAATGCTGGTTATGCCGGTAACAATAGTTCTGGGTGTGCATGTGGTGTTTATGTTGGTTGCAATGTAGGTGACTACTCAGAGTTGTTTCCTGATGATGCGCCAGCACCTTCTTTTTGGGGTAACGTATCATCAATACTGGCCTCTCGGATTTCTTACTATCTCAATTTGCACGGGCCGGCGATGGCGATCGATACCGCCTGTTCCAGTTCGTTAGTCGCTATCCATTTGGCTTGCCAAGCATTGCGGGATGAAGAAGTAGATCTCGCCTTGGCTGGCGGTGTGTTTTTACAGTCAGGCCCTTCTTTTTTCCGATTATCTAACAATGCAGGCATGCTTTCTGCAACTGGACATTGCCATGCATTTGATGCCGCGGCTGATGGATTTGTTCCAGGGGAGGGTGTCGGTGTTATCGTGCTCAAACGCTTACAGCAAGCGATAGAGGAAGGTGATCATCTTTATGGAGTAATACGTGGTTCGGCCATCAACCAAGATGGCACCACAAACGGCATTACAGCACCGAGTGCGAAATCGCAGGAACGAGTAGAGCGTGAGGTCTACCAGAAATTTCATATTAATCCCGAGGACATTCAGTATGTAGAGGCTCATGGCACAGGGACAAAGTTGGGTGACCCAATCGAATACCAGGCATTAAGCAAAGCGTTTAGAAAAGATACTAACAAACAAGGTTATTGTGCTATTGGTTCGATCAAAACTAATCTGGGTCACACCGCAACTGCTGCAGGAGTTGCTGGGGTTATCAAAATACTACTGTCACTGAAGCACAGACAAATTCCGCCTTCACTGCACTTCCACTCAGGCAATCCTTCCATTAATTTCGCAGAAAGTCCTTTTTACGTTAATACCGCGTTAAAAGATTGGGAAGTCCAAAAGAACCAAACCCGCTGCGCGGCGGTGAGTTCGTTTGGTTTTAGCGGTACTAACGCGCACATGGTGATTGAAGAAGCGCCAAACATCGAGCGATGCCCTGTACAGCAACCCGGGTACCTCATTGTGCTATCAGCTCGGACTGAGGAACAATTGAAACAACAAGTCCAGCAGCTCATCAATCACATTGATATTACCGATGCCCTAGACATAGGTAGTATCAGCTTTACTTTATTAGTTGGCCGCAAGCGTTTTACATACTGTCTGGCGATCATTGTTCGGGAGTTACAGGAGCTTTCCACGGTTCTCGGAAAATGGCTTGAAACCGGCAGCGTGTCTCAAGTAAAGACAGGTCATTATCAGGAGAGCGCGCAAAAAGAAGACACTGCGCTGAAACGTTTCGGCAATCAATGCATTATCTGCTGTCGGGAAGGGGCTAATGTGAACGATTATCTTGATAATCTTTCGGCTATCGCCGATTTGTATCTTCAAGGATATCAACTCGACTTCGAACAATTGTTTGATAACGGCAATTACTCAAGAGTTTCGCTTCCTACCTATCCTTTTTCTGAGGAGCGTTATTGGGTTGAAGAGGTTTCCAGTGAGGTTTCGACACGAATAGGCAATGTCAGTCAGATACACCCACTAGTTCATCAGAACGATTCCACGGCATTCGCTATTTCATTTAGTTCACACTTCAGTGGCGACGAGTTCTTTCTGGACGATCATCGAGTTCAAGGTAATAAGGTATTGCCCGGAGTGGGTCATCTGGAGATAGCGCGTCTGGTGACAGAGAAAAGCCTGGTA
>JAJFKE010000042.1 GCA_021773355.1 Gammaproteobacteria bacterium
AAGACCAAAGGGCGTGATGTTCCATTCTGATCAAGGGTGTCACTATACGAGTTTGAAATATCGTCGCTTGCTATGGCGCTACCGAATCGAACAAAGTATGAGTCGGCGCGGGAACTGCTGGGACAACAGTCCCATGGAAAGGTTTTTCAGGAGCCTGAAAACAGAATGGGTTCCCGACAGTGGGTACAAATCATTTACAGAAGCCAAGTTTTCAATAGTGAGCTATATCACTGGTTATTACAGTCAGACAAGGCCTCATACACACAACGGTAGGATGTCGCCAAATAACGCAGAGAAGAAATACTGGAATGACCACAAAACCGTGGCCAGATTTACTTGACCACTACATAAGTCCGTCAATTGCATTAATGTGTTGAGTTTTTAATGAAATAAGTTTTCTCTTTTTCTAAGAACTACCATTTTGGTGTCTAAACTTATGGACGTGAGCGCTGGCAATTAGTATCCTGATTTTTGTGGGTAGTAACAAATCGATGCCACTCATCTTTTTTAGAGGGGCGCGAGCTGGGCCGGGCATCTTATTACCTAATTTGTAGTATCTATATTTAGTTATGTTTAGCACTTATCTAAAGACTGAATTTCGGAACTTACTGCGGCAGAAATCTTTCGGCCTCATCAATGTGGCGGGGCTTTCGATCGGCATTGCCTGCGCGTTGATACTTGGTTTGTATCTTCATAACGAGCTAAGCTATGACCGTCACCATGAAAATCATGAACGGGTCTATCGTCTGATCAATGAATTTAATATCAACGGCGATACCGATTATACCGCAGGGTCGTCAACTCAAGTAGGTCGGATGATGGCAGAGCAATTCGACGAAATTGTTGGATATGCTCGCTTGCTGCCAATCCGGACACCGCGCTACTTACTCCGGTCAGGCGATATAGCTTACTACTGGGAGGACATATATTTAGCGAATAATGGAGTTTTTCAGCTATTTACTCACAATATTATTTACGGCGACCCTGAGACAGCACTTATTGAACCCGACAGCATGGCGGTAAGTGCGAGTCTTGCCCGACGGTACTTCGGTAATGCCGATCCGGTCGGCGAGATAATAGAGGTGGACAACAATGATTTCCGTATCGATTTGGTATTTGAGGATCTACCTGGAAACTCTCATTTAATATACGACGTCTTGCTTTCTTATGAAAGCATTGGTGATCCCGATCCGACTCAGGCATTGCGACAACTTTGGAGTATTGGCGGCTACAATTATATGATGTTTAAAGACGATTATAATGTCGCAAATTTCAAGCAATTATCTGAACAATTTTTTGAGGAGAACATGGAGCCAATGGCTCGTCGACTCAATCTCGACGCAACCGTCAATTTCCTCCTTGAACCACTTGCCAGAATCCACTTGCGATCAAGCACCACCTTTGATCTTCCGCGAGGAAATATTTTCTACGTCTATGCATTTGCAGCAATCGCTGTATTCGTGATGCTTGTTGCTTGTATAAACTACATGAATCTAACCACCGCTAGGTCGACCAAACGAGCCAAGGAAGTAGGTATGCGAAAAGTCCTCGGTGCTTTCAGGGCACAGTTGGTGGTCCGGTTCCTCGGTGAATCATTCTTCTATGTATTGGTTTCCCTGTTACTTGCATTGCTTATAAGTTATTTTCTCGTGAACTTTACCGGCCTCTCTCAGCTTTTAGGCCCCGAGTTAAGCTTCGATGTGCTTTTGAGTTCGCGAGGCGTGATGATTATGGTTTCGGGAAGTTTGTTGATTGGTGTGATCTCTGGATTATATCCAGCTTTCTATTTGTCATCGATTGTACCTATGTCGGCATTCAAGGGAGTCGGGCGAATCGGGCGCAGTGGTAGCAAAACGCGTGAGGTGCTAGTGCTGCTTCAATTCGTCATTTCGGTGGCGGTCATTGCCAGTACCTTTTTCATGCTAGCCCAAATGAACTATGTGCGGGCAATGCCGTTGGGCTTCGACAAGGAAAACAAGATAGTCGTACGAGTTCAAGGAGCAGATCAGGTCGAACGAATCCCCAGTCTAAAAAACGAACTGCTGCAACTAAACGGTGTGAAAGGGGTAGCTATCGCTGACCGAATGCCCGGGGATCGTGTGGCCCCGCAGTCGCTTCGTGTCGAAGATAACAATGGGGTGTACATGGAGCAGACCATTAACCGAACGAACGTGGGATTTGGTTATATAGACGCTCTGGGAATCGATATCCTAGAAGGAAGGGATTTCGACGAAACCCGCGAGACCGATCACGGCGGTGCCATATTGGTCAACAGAGCCATGGTTGCCGCCAGAGGCTGGGGAGACCCTATCGGGAAACGCGTCTCAATTATTGCTCCTGATGCCGACCCGTGGCTCATTATCGGAGTACTCGAAGACTTTCACTATGCCGGTCTTCAGGAAGAGGTAGAGCCGATAATTCTCACTATATTTCAACCAAATCTACAGGAAATGTCGGCTGAGCAACGACGTGCTTTTTCGACTCAATTATTGATCAGTGTTACCGGCGATGGATTAATCCCAACTATAGATTTCTTGCAGCAACGATGGGCGGCTTTCGATGCGGAACATCCCTTCGAGTTTAGACTATTAGAAAATTCATTGAATGAACTATATGGTTCCGAGCAACACTCGATGCAAATGATTGGCATGTTTGCAGTCGTCTGTATCCTAATATCTTGCCTCGGTCTCTACGGACTATCTGCATTCAATACTGCACAACGTAGTAAGGAGATTGGGATTCGCAAAGTCCTCGGTGCCTCGTCATTCAGTATCATTCTGCTGTTATTTAGAAAAGTGATGCTACTGATCGTCATTGCATCATTGATCGCCTCTGTAATCTCCTTTTGGGCAATTAGCGAGTGGTTAGGGAATTTCTTCTATAGGATAGACATGCTCGGGGTCAATCTGATGATATTCCCATTGACTACTATCCTAGCGGTGATAATTGCTTTTGGTACCATGGCGTTACAGTCTCTCAAGATAGCCCAGTCTAATCCCGTCAAGGCGCTACGTTATGAATAATTGTGGTAAATATGTCGGGTTAAATAAGAATAAGGGAGGTTAAAGTGACCTGACCCTGTTGATTTGCACCCAAAACTGACCCACTAACCCCCCCTATTTGCATCGAATATTGATCCACGTATAACCTCTTTCCTGCTGAACTAAAGAGCAGGAGTAATCAGGAGTGATAGACGTGGCATTATTAAGTGTAATTCGCCGTTGGCACTGGATAGCCCCTTCATAATTGGACCATTTACAATGTTAGGGTTTCGCGCATTAGGAGAAACCCATGAAGAAACGATTTACTGATGAGCAGACAGTGAAAGTTCTGCAAGAAGCTGAGTCTGGAGGTAGCGTTCGCGATATTTGTCGTGAACACAACGTCACGGAGCAAACGTTTTATCGCTGGCGCAAACAGTTCGATGACATGGAAGTGGCTGATGTCAAGAAGCTCAAAGCTTTGCACCAGGAGAATGAGGAGTTGAAAAAGGTCGTGGCGGAGTTAACCTTAGATAATCGAATGCTAAGGGATATTAATTCAAAAAAGTGCTAACTCTGGCCGAAAGGCAACAGGCTGCCCAGTATT
>JAJFKE010000043.1 GCA_021773355.1 Gammaproteobacteria bacterium
TTGTCCCAGCAGTTCCCGCGCCGACTCATACTTTGTTCGATTCGGTAGCGCCATAGCAAGCGACGATATTTCAAACTCGTATAGTGACACCCTTGATCAGAATGGAACATCACGCCCTTTGGTCTTCCTCTGCTCTGGTAAACCATATTCAACGCCTTGCCCGTCAATTCACTATCAGGGGATAGCGAGAGTGCCCAGCCAACCGGCTTACGGGAAAATAAGTCCAGTACAACAGCCAGATATGCCCAGCGTTTTCCAGTCCAGATATACGTCACATCTCCGCACCAAACCTCATTCAGTCGATCAGCGTCAAACTGCCGATCCAGCTTGTTAGGTATAGCCACATGCTCTTGGGTCGCCCGCTTGTAACTATGCTGTGGCTGCTGGCAGCTTACGAGCGTCAGCTCCTTCATCAGCCGACCAGCACGAAAACGACTCAAAGCCGCGCCCATATCAGTAACCAGGCCCGCTACTGTTCGTGCGCCGGCCGAACCATTACTGAGCCTGTGTGCGGCTCCAACAAGCGCCTTTAACCGAACCCCCCTGGATTCTCAATGTGAGCGTGAGCCTTCCAGTATTTATAACTGCTGCGGTGAACTTCAAACGCGCCACACAGCGTGCTTACAGGAGGCTCTCTTTTAACCGGTCAATTAGCGCAAATTGTTCATGGAGTCCGACATCAAGAGAGCTGTAGTCTTTTTTAATATATCAATCTCCATCTCAGCGCGTTTCAGCTTCTTTTCCAACTCCCGAATGCGCTGCTTGTCTTCGCTTATTGGGGATGCCTGAGGCATTTCTCCTCGACGTTCCTGGCGAAGCTGTCGTATCCAATTTTCCATAGACGATTTGCTGACATTCATTGCTTCGGTGGCTTCACGAATACTGTAGCCGTGGTCGACAACGGGCTGTGCGGCTTCCTGTCTGAACTCTGGTTTAAAGCTTGGTGTTGTCCTTTTTTGCATTGGTCACCTCTCCGACAGGTGATAATATCACCTACATTCAGGTGGCCAAATTCACTATGCCACTACAATTGTCTTCAATTTCTACGTGGTATATGCTCTGCTTTTTTAGCAGATACCCATCGTGTAGTGATTGTTTTCGACTTACTTTTTTGCGTAGACCATGTCAAAGTGAGCTGATCATTAGAAAACACGCAATTGATCTGCTGAAGATCCATGGGCTCGCAAGTCTGACGTACCAGAATTTCACATTTGTATTTATCCCCAGTCGCTTCTACAAACCGACCAAACAATATGATGCAATTTTGTAAGACTTGATCAATCTCTTCAATAGTAGCTAGCGCTACATTTTTATGAAAAAGAGTATTACGATCTTGGTGATTGACAAACACTGATATATACCCTTTTGGCGTAATAATGCATTGCCCTTTAAAGGCTTTATTTTCGACGTTCTTGGACAAACCGCTAATGCTCTCTAATTTCCAACAGCCAGTAAACTCTAAGGACGGGACCTCTAGGTTCAGCAAGCGAGGTTCCCATGTTAGTTTCTGATAACCAGCAATGCTGTCTTGCTTCTCTTTTTCCATAACCATTGGTGAAGATGACAAGGTGAATTGACCATTGTTGTGTTCAAGATAACGATTCAATATCTTGCCTTCCCAATCGGGTAGCATACTGACAAAAACGTGATGCTGCACAATTCCATTGTCAATAGAATACTCACCGGTATAAGCTAGATATGTCATAAATTCTTCGGGAGAAAATGGTGCTCCGCTAATTGAATCCCGGCGATTAGGATGCCATATATGCGCAGCCATATGACCACTTTCGGTGTAAACGATATATCCTTCCGGATGTAGACTTAACGGGAACAAATGAACGTCCGAAGTTCCTGAATACATTTTCTTTAGTACATACTCTCCTGGGGTAATTGTTTGATTTTTTGCATGCGATTCTTCCAAACTGCATTTGGTCAAAATATTAATGAACCCTTGAGGAGGGCGAATAAAAAACAAATGGGTCCCTTCAACTTCTTCATACTGGCACAATCCGTTTGTCAACTTTTCCCACTGGACTATGGCCGAAGCGTCTTTTATGAGAAGGTCGTTATTGGCCTGAATCATATACAGAGATGTATTCAATTTCTTTTCTGAATTGTAGCGATAGTTTTTACACAACGAAATGTCATTAACCATTGCTTCTGGAGATATTGTGGGCAAGCCGCGCTCCCTAGGAATGATATAGTGGTTTTCTGTCAATATTTTTTCTATCTCGTGCTCAGACATCGTCTCATCTATTTCATAAAACGGGGAACTGTATTTTATACGCTCGAATAAAGTTGGAGATACAGAAGAAGAGACAATTAGCTGTTTAGCCATAAATTCATAATGTTTTTCCAAATAACGCATTACTTCAAACGCCACCACTCCTCCCATTGAGTGCCCCCAAACGACTATTGGCTTGTCAAAAAGATTTCTGGCGCTCTCAGCTAGATAAGGAATTAAACCTTCCCATTGAGGAATATGGCTTGCCCCTATAGCCCATACTTCAATTTCTTCAGAAAGTCGGTTCATCCATGCCAAACTTTGAATTCCAAAACCGAAAGGATGAAAGACAAGAATACGCGCGCGAGTATTCTCAGAGGATTTGATACAGCGAATCGCTCTTTCGTCAAAAGGGCTTGCCGCTATTTCTATATTTGACTGCAGCATTTTTACTTGATCGACATCTACTATTTCTTCCGAGTCGTGAGCTGTGGAACGCCTTTGTTCTTTTGTCTTTGCACTAACTGTTTTTAGTGATTTTACGTCAGCACTCTCAATTTTTTTCCTATCGCCTTTAGAACATTCAAAATCAACGAGCTGACTGAGAGATTCTCTATGATTTTGAATCAAATATGTAACAATCTCATCAATGGTTGGAAACTGGAAAAATAGCGTGCTACTGATAGAAGGAATGGCCTTTCGCAAAATATTGGCCAATTGTCCTGACAAAATCGAATCTACTCCGTAAGTTTCTAAAGGTTGGGTCGCATCGATCTGATGGTCTTTTAATTTCAATATTTCTGCGATCAATTTAATGAAGTATTTAACGCTCTTTTCTCGCAAAGATTCCACTGTGGTCTTTTCTGTGGAAACCACCTGAAGTTTTTCACCTTGGCTATAGAGGGAATTCTCGATATTTTGCGAGTGTTTTGTTGGAATTGCTTGAGGACGGTTATCCTTCGATTGGTCAGAAGTTAATTCTCTCTTACCTTCCATTGTCTGCGCGCATGGTCCCTGCATCAAGACCACATACTCCAGAGAACTGGTGAGCAGATTCTCCAAAGCTTCCAACCCCTCTATGACCGCAAAAGATCCTATCTCTGTTTTTTCACACTGTTTGTCATTTAAAGCTCCTTCGCCGCTGCCCCACCATGCCCAAATGATCACCTTCACTGGGCAAGACCAATCATCTTGAGACAACGTGCGAGCAAGCGTTTCTTCAAGCGTGTAGAGGCGCGCATAGTTCTTCCGGCACCTGGACTTGTCTGAAACAGTTTCCGAAGAGAAAAACAGTACAAAATCCAAAGCTTCTTGTTTAAATATGTCCTCTACAGAATCGCTCACATGTTTTTTTGCTTGAAGCTCGGCCTTAAAACTGCCTTCAGTCGACCAGTCTGGGATTACTAAATCAACAAAAGAGTAAATCAATCCACTAATTTGTGAGTGAATTTTTTTAATTTGCCGAATTGCTTTTGTTAGAGATTCTTGATCGCCTATATCGGCTTGGATGTACATAGGTGCTCGACCCATTTTCGATAACACATCCAATTTTTCCTGAAGTAGAGAATTCTTTTCTGACCTGCCAATCCAAACAATGCGAGCCCGATATCTTATTATCATCCATCGACTCCAGGCATATTCGACCTCTCCTAACTCTCCCAAAACCAAATAAACCCCTCCGTTTTTGTAGGGAGTTGGCCGCAATGGAAGAGTGTGAATGGGCAACAATTCTTTGACTTGCCAATCGTTATTCCGATGAGCGAAGAAGTTGGTCTGAGTATCACTCGGCAAGCTGAACATCTCTGGGGTGAACCAACGGCCACGAGGCTCCATGTCCAGAAACCGAACTGTCCAATCAGGATAGCCGTGTGTCAGAGAACTAATCAACCCGCAGAAGCTTGCGTGAACAGAATCTATCTTGTCGGATTTTCCGATAACTTGGGTTTGCGAGGTGATTACCGTCCAACATAAATTTTGCGTTCCATAACCTAAATCGAGTAGGACCTTAATGAATCGGAACAGTTGTGAAATTCCAGGATACTCATCTCCAATGATGCTTTGCTTTTCTTGGGAACAATCAAGGGCAACCCAGACCACATGTTCTATTGGCTCTCGCTCACCAAGTTGTTTACGAATTTCATCGGCATTTAGGCTAAATCCGATTTCCATGGTCTTAGTCTGAGGAAAAAGCCGCCTAATCCCTGCTTCTTGCTTTTGAGTTCCCCCTATAAGCACCACTTGAGCGTTCTCATCGGGAAAACTCGGCATTTTTTCGATGGAAATAGCTTTCCATGACGGTCCCAAAACCGTCGTCCCAGTCGCCGACCCCAATGGCTTTTCTTCTGAAGTCACTATGCCTTGTTCTGTGTCATGTTCTTGAATTGTTTCTATATCCCGAACAGCTGCTGGCTGCCCGGTCTCGTCCTGGGACTCTATCCAGTAGCTCTCTCTTGCGAAAGGATACGTCGGGGCACTAATCCGTCGAGGTTTATTCTCCCCGTACAGCTTATTCCAATCGAAGAATAAACCTTTCACCCAAAGGTCTAGAAGTTTTTGAAATTTTCCTTTTGTAATCCAAGCTTCCATGGCCATTTGCAGATCTTCATCAATAGAGAACGTCGCCAGAGTGTCTTCATGCCGTTTCACTTCTCCCAGATAACAATCTTCAATGTCTTCTCTCCCACTTAGAAAGTCCTGTAATTTATCATCCAGCTCTTGCATTGAATTTACAATCAAGCCGAGACGAACTTCCATTGCCTCTCGGCCGACTTGAAGGGAGTAGGCGAGATTCACAAGATCGATTTCTGAATCAGCCTCTTCATCTCTTCGCACAAACTCGAGCAACTTTTCTGCGTACTCGATTAAGCGTTCACGGTTTTTAGCTGATAGAGGGATGAGAACAGGTTTATGGGAAACAAGGACAGTGGATTTTGTTGAATATTCGACTTTTTCTGATGGGCATTCCTCAAGGACAGCATGAGCATTCGACCCGCCCGCACCAAATGAAGAAATGCATGCAATTAGTGGATATTCTCTAATCTCTCCATTTTCTTCAATTCTCGGCCTTACCCATTCGGTAAGTTCCTGCTGTACATAAAAAGGACTTTTCTCAAAATTTATATTCGGATTGATATTTTTAGAGTGCAGTGAGGGAGCTAGTTGATGATGCTTCATCTGTAGCAAAATCTTAGTCAAACCTGCAATACCAGCTGCCGGCTCTGAATGGCCAATATTCGATTTTACAGACCCAATAGCGCAAAACTGCCTTTCTTCGGTGAAAGTGTTGAATGCTTTTGTTAATCCGGTGATTTCTATAGGATCTCCTAGAGATGTACCGGTGCCGTGTGCTTCGACGTAACTGACGCTTCTTGGATTAATCTTAGATTCCTTGAACGCATTTAGGATCATGCTCGTCTGTGCATTGGGATTGGGCACAGTGTATCCGTGAGTCCTACCGTCATTATTGATTGAAGTTCCTCTTATTACCCCGTAGATATAATCTCCATCTTCTACCGCATTACTTAAAGGTTTGAGCAAGACAGCACCAACGCCTTCTCCTGGTACAAAGCCATCTCCTCCTTCTCCGAAACTTCGACACCGACCATCTGTTGATTGCATGTTTAGCAATGCATGCATAATGTATTTATTAGGATGCAGCGACAAGCTTACACCACCGACCACGGCGGCCTTACATTCTCTACCTTGAATACTCTTTACTGCCAGATGAAGCGCGGTCAAAGAAGATGAGCAAAGAGTATCTACCGCCATGCTTGGCCCTCTAAAGTCAAAGAAATGGGATACCCTATTGGCGATAGAACCATATGATGAGCCTCCTATCGCCAAGTCCTTGCCTCTATTGGTGATTGAGGTACTTAACAACTGGTAATCTCCGTAACTAACTCCTACGAAAACACCAACCTCTCCTTCAAAAACTTCCTCCCGAGTCCTAGGGCTATAACCCGCATCTTCAAATGTATGCCACACGGTTTGCAAGAATAAACGTTCCTGAGGGTCCATGAACTCAGCTTGCATGGGAGAGATGTTAAAAAACAATGGATCAAATTGGTCTACACCATCAATAAATCCCCCCCATTTAGAAAGTGTAATTCCATCGATAGAATTACCGTGACGATGGTATTCCTGATAATCCCATCTTTGTTTTGGTATTTCTGAAATACAGTCAACTCCGTTTTTTAGATTCCCCCAGAACTCTTCAATAGTTTCCGATTTTGGATATTTACCACTTAGTCCTACAATCGCTATTTGACTGGGCCTAAGCGCAGCTTCTACCTGCTCCTCCATGGTGTAGCCATTTACTGTAGAACCAGAGTATTTCCTGCTGCTTTCACTTACCGACCCGTTCTCGGTAGAACAGTTCTCCTTAGCTGTGACCGACAGTTCCTCGTCAATAGGAGCGACAGTGAGATCGAACATGTTTTTCAATCGATCTGAATGATTAAACACAAAGTACTTTGCTAATTCACTAATTGTTTTGTATTCGTAAAATAAGGTTTTTGATAGTTCTCCAAAATCTTTCCCAAAGCTAACATTTAACTGTTCAATCATCAGAGAACTGATTCCATATTCATCAAACGTAGCTTCGGTATTTATGCGAGAGACTGGTATTTCTGATAACTTGGAGAAGGCCCTTGTAAGGTAGCCTTCCATCAGTTTTAACTGTTTTTCCCCGTAAGAAGGGCTTGTTTCGCTTTTATCGAAGAATCCAATAGGTTCGGGGTGATTGCTTGGTTCCGCCAGTATCGATTTTTCATTACCTGGAATACGTGATGCGATGCTAATCCAGTGTCTCTCTTTTGCGAAAGGATAAGTAGGAAGAGCAACCCGCCTGGACGAAATCTCGTTTTCGTGATTCTCGTCGAAGCATGCACTCAAAAATTTTTCGCCCTGTACCCATCTCTCGGCTACAGACAACAGCCCCTCTTCATACTGAGGAGCTTCAGGCACTTCTTCAGTAATAGCACTTCCTTGAAAGAGGCTGGAGATTGGTTCTGATTCTTCTAGATATTTGTTTAGCTTCTCCCGCAATTCGTAATGAGATACAACGACCACGGCCAATCTTTCTCTCAGCTCACTACGACCTACACGCAGAGTATAGGCAATATCCGATAGCCGGGGTAAAGGGCGCGTCGAATTTACTAGAAAGTCATGAAACCTCCTTGCCAGCTGCTTTAACTGTTGTTGTGTTGCTGCAGAAAATAAGATGAGATATTGTCCCGCCCTTTCATCTTTTCTCTCTTCTGCATGAACATATTCCTCAACAATCAAGTGTGCCGCTGATCCCGTTGCTCCAAAGGCGTTGATCAAGGCCCTACGTGGCTGATATACCTGGTCTAGCCCATCTTTCTCTTGATCATCATTCAGGACATCGTTGCGCGGCGTCCATGGTATCAATTCATCTGTGATTTCTAGTCCGCTATTATCTAGTTGGATCATGGGGTTAAGAGGACGAAAACCGACGGTGGGGCATAATTGTTGGTGCTGCATTTGCAGCAATACTTTCGCCAATTGCGACATTGCAGAAGCAGACTCTAGATGACCTATGTTGGATTTGACACTGCCAACGTAAACGAGCTGCTCATCATAATCTGATTCCTGAAACACTCCTTTTATCGCGGCCATTTCAGAAGCGTCGGCCATGCTTGCACCGGGTGCTGCCGCCTCAATATAAGAGATCGATTTAGCAGATATATCTGCATTTTTGATCGCGTTTAACATGGATTCTTTTTGCATGCTGGCATTAGGCGCCCCATATCTGACACTGTTACCACTGTGACCTATCGCTGTTCCCTTGATAATTCCATAAATATGATCTCCGTCCCTCTCCGCATCTTCTAAAGATCGAATCAATATCGCACCTACCCCTTCACCGACAGTCCATCCATTTCCGCTCATCCCAAAAGGAGAGCAATTTCCATCCTTAGATAACAATTGAAGGCTATCCAATAATCCAAGGTGGTAGGGGTGGCTCATTATATTGACCCCGCCAACAATGGCTGCACCACATTCTCCATTTTTAATGCTATTAGAAGCATAATGGATGGCTGTCATCGACGAAGAACAAGAGGTATTGAGCGAAACACTCGGGCCACTAAAATCGAAAAAATAGGATAATCGGTTTGAGATAGATGAGAGATGTGAAATTGCTGGAACAAACTGCTCATCTTTCCAACTGTCCGAAGATTGATGTTGATAGTCATCCCACATCGCCCCAACGAATACTCCAACCTTTTTCGAGAGACGATTCAGTTCATTGCTTGTATATCCCCCATTTTCAAGGCACTCCCAAACAACCTCTAGCATGAGACGCTCTTGTGGATCCATAATTTTTGCTTCGATTGGAGAAATCCTAAATAGAAGAGAATCGAAACAATCCACGTCCCTCAGAAAAGCCCCTTGATGCAGAAAATCATCAGGACTGCCGTTTTGAGAATTAGTTCGATATTGACCCACCTCGTTAAACGATAGTTCCGTAAAACTCCTCTTACCGTCTTTCAAATTTTCCCAATATTGATCTAAATTCTCTGCTTCCGGATATCGCCCACTGATTCCTACAATTGCGATGTCAATCTTAGAATTTACCGAACTTGTGGATATTCTCTCCAATTGCTGATTGTGCTCTGAGCTACCTTCTAGATCTGCAATTTTTCCCTGTTGTTCGACTCCAACCTGGTTTTCACATTTTCCATCCAAGTAGGCGGTAATTGTTTCAACCGTTGGTTCGTCTAATAACACCTCCACCGGGATGCTAACGCCATAGTGGCCCTGAATCTTCTCAATCACCTGGATCATCGTAAATGAGGTAGCTCCCATATCGAATAAATCATCGCTTACTTTTAAGTCTTTCGTATCCAAAATCTCACAGAAATAACCCAACACCTCTGCCGCAATTCTTTCACGTTGGTCCGCTTCCTTATTCTTCATGGTTTCAGACTTTTTAACAGGCTGCTTTCCATGTTCATTATCCACGGTATTTTTAGGTATGGGCCAAGGCAAAGCTTCTCTGTCCAACTTCCCGTGCTGCGTGGTGGGTATTGCATCTAAAGGAACGATAAAATTCGGGACCATATGGTCAGGCAAGCTTTTTTGAACAAAGGCCCTAATCTGTTTCGCGATGATTGCTCCTTTCGGTACGATATAAGCAACCAGTTTTGGGTCCTCAGTTTCTTCTCCTTTGACCATTACACAAGATTGCTCAATCAACTCATGCTGGTTTAAAGTCGCTTCAATTTCTCCTAGCTCTATCCGAAAGCCTCTCAGCTTTACTTGAAAGTCATACCGCCCCAAGAACTCTATGTTTCCATCAGACAAATATTTCGCTTTGTCTCCTGTTCTATACAATTTTGCATGCCGATTTTCAGAAAAAGGATCTCTTACAAATTTTTCTTCTGATAACTCGGGTCGATTAAGATAGCCTTTGGCCAATCCGATACCGCCAATGCAAAGTTCTCCGGCTTCACCGACGGGCACTTGTTTCAATTCGCTGTCTAATATGTGAAGTTGAATATTTGATATAGGCTTTCCGATAGGAATCTTTTTGTCAATCCGTTGCTCACATTCCCAATAACTCACATCAACAGCCGCTTCTGTGGGGCCATAGAGATTATGAAGTCGGGATGAAAGCTTGTCCTTAAACCTTGTTACCAAATCAAATGGCAACGCTTCCCCACTGACGAAGACATGGGTTAAGGAATCGCATGTACTGGCATTAACTTGATTAAGGAATAATCGGAGCATCGAAGGGACAAAATGGCAAATGCTAATCTCTTCTTTTCGTATTGTTTCGATCAAATATACGTTGTCCTGGTGACCCTTGGGCTTCACGATAACCAGGCGTGCACCCGACACTAGAGGTAAAAACAGCTCCCAAACCGAGACATCAAATGTAAAGGGTGTTTTTTGCAAGATCCTGTCTTGCTTCGCTATCCGATAGTGCTCCTGCATCCAGAGCAATCGATTACAAATCGCTTGATGAGAAATCATGCATCCCTTGGGTTTTCCTGTAGAACCTGAGGTATAGATGACATAAGCTAAATCGTCCGGTGTTGTTATATTTTCAAGATTCGCTTTTGATTCTCCAGATAGCAGACCACGATCGTTATCAAGCGATAGGGTTTTTCCGGTGAAGCCTTCTACCTTGTCCTCATATTTGCGTTGAGTGAGTAAGATTGAGACACCGGCGTCTTTCAAAATAAAATCAAGTCGTTCTTGAGGATAGTCGGGATCAAGCGGTAAGTATGCGCTTCCAGACTTTAATACGCCGAGAAGAGCGATGCTCATCTCCAGCGACCTATCCATCATGACAGCGACAATTCCATTGCAATCCGTACCCAATTTTCTAAGGTAGTGCCCACACTGATTGGATCGAATATTCAATTCCTTGTAGGTAAGAATCTCCTTGTGATAGTTCGCGGCTTCGAAAGAAACGGCAACTAAGTCTGCATGGACTGCCACCTGCTGTTCAATCAGTTCATGCAGACAGCGATTGAGCAGATATACTTCGTCTATATCACTCCGCTTGCTTCGTATTCTGTTTTTACTCCTCTGTAGCGGGACTAATTTCTCATTTTCGCCAAGGCCACTCGAGTTCTTCGGAGACACGGTAGTTCTAAAATTTCCAGGTTGGGCATTGATCAACTCATCAAAATTGCTCCTCCTCCACTCTCCGGGGTTGTCTGCAAGGTACTGTAGTATTCGTTGATACCCAGCGAACATCGCTTCCGCCAAACCATCAGGAAAAAGTCCTACTGCCACGTCCCAACTAAGATGCAGGTGCCCATTCACCACCGAACTAACGTTATCGAGATGGACCTGAGGAGTCTGACTTAATGATTTACCAATTTTAAATCCAGCGGGTAATTTAAGGGCGTTGAATGGTTGCTCAGACGAGCTATTCAAATTCGTAAAAACGATGGGAAAGGTAAGCCTATTCTTGTTTTTGGCAGCGATTGTTCTTAGAGCTTTTAGACCGCTAACCGCTTTATGAGATAGATCTTTCCTGACTGCCTCATTATTACTCCGCAACTTTTTCTCAAAAGCTTTCTCTTGTGTCTTAACAACAAGCCAACTCATAGCGGTGAAATCGCCAACTACTTGGTCAATTTCCGGATGAATAGCTAATCTTTCCCAACAAGGAATTACAAGCGAAAAACACTCGGATTTCGACCATGCCGCTAAGGTTTCGGCATAAGCAGTGAGTAATACTATTCCCGGTGGCACCGACATTCTTTCCGCCGTATCTTTGAGACGATCCCAATTGAAAAGCACCCCCTCAAGGCGTTTAGTCTTGTGAGATACCGCTCCTTCCAGCAAAGGTAATTCCGGACCTGGTGGAATTTCAGAAAATTTGTTTTTCCAATACTGCAAACTTCTCTGATAGCTCTCTGTTTTCTGATAATTTTGTAGAGATAGAATGTAATCACGAAACGAAACTTTACTTTCCCCAGGAAATTCTTGCGGATTCTCATAGAAATGGAGAAGTGTTTTCAGCACAAGCTCAACACTTGGACTATCAGCTATAATTAGATCGATACAAAAATGAACTCTGGACGTTGCTTCATCGATCAATGTTATTTGCAAATCGAAATAGGGCCATTCCCCCAGTGGACACGTCCTTCCTATCATAGACGACTCAATTTTCCTCAATTCGTCCTGGGTCGTATCGGATTTCTTTGTCTTTAAATCGGTTGTCTTGATCCGGTAGGAAGGCACTTCCTCCAACAGCCGTTGAGTTCCATCTGGTAAAATTACCGTCCGTAGCATCTCATGGACTTCCATGGTTTTCTCCCAGGCATGTTCAAGCTTTACTGCATCCAGGTTGTCGGCATGAAAATCTAAATAGACTTGAGTATTGATATTCCCGCCATACTTGCTTCTTCCAAAAGCGTATGCCAGTTGTTGGTCGGTCAAAGGAAATAGATCGAACCTATCGTCTGGAAATATTTCCATTTGTAGCTCTTCAGTAACCGGCTCGCCACGATGTCCCAATACTTCGGAAATCAACGTTTCGCTAGTGTCTCCACCTGTTTTAACTCGACCTGACAGGTCTATAGATGTCCAATCTGTAGACTCATCAGAGGCCAGCGTGCTAAGAACCTGACAATAATCAGAGAAAATTCGCTCCATAATTCCCGGTGCATAAATTTCCTCGGCAACGTCCCAACTAAATCTCAGATCTCCATTGTGTTCGTAAACCTGGTGATCCAGATAAACCTGGGGGGTTTGCGTGACAGCAAAAGAAACCTCCCCTAAAATATTTTCATTGGCATCCTCTCTTACCTGACCCAGCAATGAAGTGAAGACGACGGGTATCGACAGTGAATTTGTAGTTTTACGCCTCCTTTTAAGTTCTCTTAAAACCTTGATCCCACTCACGCTGTTGTGGCCCAAGTCTTCAAACAGACTCTTTTGCGTATCCTGGATTCGTTGTTTGAAAGATCGTTGGCCTTGCGTCTCAACAACGAATATATTTGTCGAAATGAATGGTCCCAGAACTTGCTCTAACTGGGAATGCAGTAAGCGGTTGAAAAATGTCAGGATTATGGGAAATGAATCATGATGCGGTGCTCTATCATCGCACCAGATGCGTAAGACCTCAGTAAAAAGACTAAGTAGTAAAGCCGTAGAAGACACATTTAATTGCTTCCCCTTATTCTTAAGAGTTTGCCATTGCTCTTTTCCGAGCCCGTCTTCTAAGCGGACACGACGATTGTTCTTAACGGCGGTGGACTGATCAGACTTTACCCTCAAAGGCAATTGTGGACCCGGTGGCATATTTTCTGCTTTTTCTATCCAGTAGTTTAAATCCTTCTTATAGTGACTGGAATCTTCGAATTTTTTCGTAGCTATTATGTAATCACGAAAGGACATACTTAGCGGCGGAAGCTCAAAATCAGGTTCTTGATAAAGCTTCTGCCATTGTTGAAAGAGCATTTCCACACTAAAAGCGTCTATGATCAGTTCGTCCATGCTGAAATGCAAAATTCGTTTGTCAAGGCAAGTGCTTATGCAAATTTCAAACAGTGGCCATTGATCTGCTTCATAGACGTGGTGAGACATTCTTTCTCTCAATTCCTTCCTGAACTCATGGCGCTTCGAGCTACTTTTGCTTTCCAGGTCAATTACCTTAATTTCGTACCATGGTGTTTTCGGTATTATTTTCTGCGTACCATTAGGTAAAATTACCGCTCGCAGCATCTCGTGGTAATCTATTAAACAATTCCAAGCTGCATTTAGCCTATGCGGTTCCAACGACTGTCCCCGACTATCACTAATGTCTATTTCGAAATAAATGTGACACCCGACCGCATCGGCTGAGCTTAGCTTACGACCAATTAAGAACGATTCTTGAATATCACTTAACGGAAAGGGTTGATATCTATCACCCAGGTTTTTAATGATTATCGGAGTGTTCTCAGTTCGAGAGTGCGTAATCGGGTTCCGGTTTTTCTTTTTAGTTATAACTAGTCGATCGATGGCATTCGAATAGTTCTTTACAAGAAAAGAGGCTATATCTGATAATGTGCCATTCTCAAAAAATGAGACAGGAGAAAAATTCTCATCAATCTTGGTTCTAATTTCTTGAGTGAATTCGAGTAGTTGAAGAGAAGTTAGGCCGATTTCATAATAATTACTCCGGGTATTAACTTTGTCGATGGGTAGCTGCAATTGTTCTGCGGCCAATTGCCTCACAAACAACTCCGCTTTTTCCTCTATATTGAATGTAGGTGATTCTTGCGATCGATCATTTCTGTCATCACCCGGCAGAGAAAATTCCCAGCCAAAGTCGACAGCTATTGCTGGATCGTCCGAATCCAAAGGAAACTCATTGTCTTCTTTCCAATTCACTCCTCTCATCCGTACAGAAACATTTCCCTTCTCGTCGCAAAGCTCGATATCCAGCTCATAGGCATGTCCATCAGCTTCCGCAGATAATGAGCTCCCGTTCAAATCTGAATGATGAGCTGAACGTATCCAGGCAAACATGTCTTTCGAGCAGGGGGCTAGTATCTCTATGGATTCCATGCCATATATCAAACCCGGTTTAAAGGAGATCATGTCACTATCCTGAAACGTAGCAGGGTTTAGAAACAAACCGATGACAGATTGGAAGGCAGCGTCCAGTAAGCAGGGATGCAGGACATAGTCGTCCAGTGTCTGCTGTATAGAAGAAGGAAGAGACAATTTCGTGAGAAGTTGATTTTCCCCTCGATAGATTTTTTTAATAGCCTGTTGTCCGATTCCAAGATTGAGCCCTTTGTTTGCAAAAATCTGCAAATATTGTTCTGCACTTAGTGCTCCCTCCTTCATCTGTGAATGGACTTCTTGCAGATTGAGGCTCACCTCTTGATCTGATTTAATAAATTCTACGATTCCTTGCGAATGAACGACCGGAGCCTCTGGCCCTTCGGTGCTACTATAGACTTCATAGTGAATCTGCTCGAAACAATCCTCCTCTGCACGAGTCCCAACAGCATCTCCTCGCAACAAGCTAATATGGACTTCTTTGGTAGAGCCATTAACTATAATCGGTTCAGACCAATTGATATTTTTAAGCCGAATCGAAGTTCCATCCTTCCCTTGCTCTGATGTCCGTTCGGCCGCCACTCGAGCCATCTCTAGATGCCCCACTTCAGGCAGAACCTTTCCTTTGTTTGCTTGGTGATTGACTAAAAAGAATTCACCACCGGTAAATCTGGAAGTAAAACGTTGTTCGGAAAAATTGGAAGTGTTTTCATGCAGTAACGGATGAATGACAGAGGAATTAACTGATTTCGCCTTGAAAGTATTTGCGTCTGTCCTTGTTTCTGAAATCCAGTATCTCTCTTTGGCAAAGGGATAGGTGGGGAGGCTGATACGTTGCGGTCTTGCTTCTCCATACAATGCATTCCAATCCAGTTCTAGTCCTTTAACCCATAAGTCCAACAACTTCGACAGCTTGTTACGGGCTATCCACTGACTAACCAACCCCTGCATCTCTTCGTCGTCA
>JAJFKE010000044.1 GCA_021773355.1 Gammaproteobacteria bacterium
ACCAGCTCCCTATAACAGATCAACAGGTGGTTTATCTGGATACAGAGAGCAATGATCAGGAAAACGGCAATTTTCTGTCAGTTCATTCGAAGGCAAAACTTCCTAAAGAGCAGCTTGGATTAACGTCTCATCATCTGGCCTATGTAATCTACACCTCCGGATCCACCGGAAACCCAAAAGGGGTGATGGTTGAACATCGGAGTGTTACAAATCTTTCGAAGAGTTTGAGAAATTTATTACAACTTAACCATCAAACAGAGGCAGTGCGCTGGGGATTAAATGCCTCGGTGTGTTTTGATGCATCTATTAAAGGTTTGTCTCAAATGATTTTAGGAAGCACCTTGGTTGTTCTTCGCGAAGCACTTAGTTTAGATGTTAGCGAATTGGCTGAAGTTCTTGTGAAGCAAAGAATTACTCATATGGATTGTACACCTGCCCAATTAAAAGGAATTCTCGATTGCGATATTGGCATTTTGCCAACTCTAATTGTTGGTGGAGAAATAATTGGTGACGCCACATGGCAAAAACTCATTAGATTGCATGAAAGTGGCGGGATAAATGCATTTAACGTATATGGCCCCACAGAGGCTTGTGTCGACAGTACTTTGTGCAAAATAAGCTACGAATACGATCATGAGTGTATGGGTCAATTGATAGATAACGTAAACGGCTATGTTCTTTCGAAAACTTCAACCTTAGTTCCACTTGGGGTTGCTGGGGAGTTGTGCATAGGTGGGGTTGGTGTTGCTCGTGGTTATTTGAATAATGCTGAGTTAACGCAAGAAAAATTTGTCTCGAACCCATTTTATGATGCGGCTGATGCCGGACTGGTTAAACGTCTATTTAAAACAGGAGATCTGGTGCGTTGGTTACCCAATGGTAATCTAGAATTTAACGGACGTATTGATAATCAAATAAAGCTACGTGGTTTTCGAGTAGAGCTGGGTGAGATTGAGTCACAATTATTGCAGCATGAGTTTGTCCATGCCTGTGTGGTAGTAGTTAGGGAGGACGAGGTAGGAATCAAACGACTGGCCGCTTACGTTGTGTTAACTGATGAGGCCAACGTAGAAGAAGCACAGTCGGTGAACTCAGGGCTTCAACATATACTTAGGTCCTATATACAGAACAGTCTACCCGATTACATGGTGCCAAGTGCGTATGTAAGGTTAGATGACCTGCCTTTGACGGAGAATGGAAAAGTAGATAGAAGGAGCTTACCCGTACCGGGCAGTGACGCCTATGAACATCAAGTGTATGTGGCACCGCGTACGGAGACGGAAAATGCATTAGTGCAAATCTGGTCTGAGTTGCTGTCGATTGAAGCGAGTGAGATCAGCATGAATGACAATTTTTTTGCACTCGGCGGGCATTCGCTGATAGTGGTTCAACTAATTGCAAGATTGAAGAAGCAAGATTTGCTCACCGAGGTGCGAAGCGTATTCAATTTTCCAACCGTGGAGTCACTGGCCGCAGTTATCGATAGCGACTCTCGAGTAGAAGTTTACAATCCTCCTGCAAATGGAATTCCAACCGATTGTACGCAGGTTACTCCAGAGATGCTGCCGTTAGTTGATTTAACCGATGATGACATAGAAAGAATCGCAGACAAAGTGCCAGGTGGTTGTTCTAATATCCAAGACATTTACCCTTTGGCTCCTTTACAGGAAGGAATATTGTTTCATCACCTGTTAGATATGGAAGGTGATCCGTATCTATTGGCAGTATTGTTATCCGTTGACACACGTGAACAGTTGGATAAGTGTTTAACAGGCTTGCAATGGGTAATTGACCGTCATGATGTATTGCGAACGGCGATATTGAATGATGGGTTTGAAAAATCACTGCAAGTGGTATATCGAAAAGCTAAGCTGTTCGTCGAACAATTTACCCTGAAATCTGATTGTGCAGTAGAAGAGCAGCTCCGATTCCTGGTTAACAATCCAGCAAGTATGGACTTAAGCGAGCCGCCATTACTACGAGCCAAGATAACGCAAGATATCGACACAAACCAATGGTTTCTATTGCTGAACTTTCATCATCTTGTATCGGATCATGTGGGTCTAGGAATTGTTCAGTCTGAGATTGATATTTTTTTAAGAGGGCTTGAAAACACGTTACCTGCTGCACCGGTATATCGAGAATTTGTCGCGCAGGCGCTGCATGACACAGCCAGGGGCGATGCGGTAGAGTATTTTCGAGCGACGTTGGGAGACGTCGTTGAGCCAACATTACCCTATGGTCTTTCAGACGTGCGCGGGAACGGAAGCGAGACAAAAGAAGCGTATCGGACAATTTCATCTGAGCTATCAGAGTTAATTCGAAAGACGTCCAAAGAACTGACGATAAGCCCTGCAGTGATGTTTCATGCTGCATGGGCATTAGTAGTTAGTGCCTGCAGCGATCGAGTTGATGTGGTTTTTGGAACTGTATTGTCAGGTCGGCTTCAAGCTACACAAGATATAGAGCGAATGCCGGGTATGATAATTAATACATTACCAATGAGGATTGATTTAAGAGGAAAGAATGCTGAAACGCTTATACATGATACCGAGATCGCACTTCGGACTTTGTTGAACTATGAACAAATGCCTCTGTCTATGGTTCAGAATTGTAGTGGCGTGCGCGGTGACGTGCCATTGTTTAGCGGGTTGATTAACTACCGCCATTCTTCAATTTCGACAAATGTATATTCGGATGACCAGGCACCAGATTTAAATTTAAAGTTTCTAATGGCTAGAGAGCAAACGAATTATCCATTTACTGTATCAGTCGATGACTTAGTTAAACAATTTTCACTTAAGGCAATTGTACACAAATCAGTATCAGGTGATCTTGTTCTTGGTTATTTGGAGTCGGCCGTAAAAGCAATAATTGAAGCGTTGCGATCAGCTCCAGATACTGAAGTAACTGAATTATGTCTGCTATCTGAAGAAGAGCGCTATCAGCAATTAGTTGTTTGGAATGATACTGATGTTGGTGATCAGAATAAGCAGTGTATCCATGAGTTGTTTGAAGCTCATGCGCAGAAAAACCCAGACCATATAGCGGTGGAGTTCCAGAGTAAAAAATTGAGCTACAAGGAGTTAAATGAAAAATCGAATCAACTTGCCCACTATTTGATTGAAAGAGGAGTGCAGCCCGAGAGCTTAGTTGGGCTTTGTGTTGGGCGCTCATTGGAGATGATTATAGGAATATTGGGGATTTTGAAGGCGGGAGGTGCTTATGTGCCTCTGGACCCGAGTTATCCTGTAGCTCGACTTAGGTATATGTTGTCGGACAGTAATGTTGCTACTGTTTTGACTCAGGTTGAATTATCGGGTGATTTGCCGTTCGATGGTAAGGAGTTAATTTGCCTGGATGATGCAGAAATATTAGAACGGCTACAAGAATATACCGCTTGTAATCCTAACAGGAGAGGGTTAATTCCTGAGCATTTGGCCTATGTGATTTACACGTCAGGTAGTACTGGTCAACCAAAGGGTGCAGTTTTAAAGCATAGAGGATTAGTTAATTTAGCTTTGGACCAAAGTAGGCGGTTAGCTGTCACATCCAATTCACGAATGTTGCAGTTTGCATCATTAAGCTTTGACGGAGCAGTATGGGAGACATTTGTAGCATATGCTAGAGGGGCGTGTCTTTGCTTATTATCAGAGCAACAGCACAAATCATCTCGTGAGTTATCGAAGTACATCGTTAATAAGGCAATTTCCCATGCGGCACTTCCGCCGGTTCTATTGAATAGATTGTCTTCTACAGAATTGAATTGTCTCTCTACATTGGTAGTGGCTGGTGAGGCCATTTCTCAACCCCTAGCAGAAGAATGGCGGCAAGGAAGACGGCTATTCAATGCTTACGGACCCACTGAAGCTACCGTTAGCGTGACCATAGGCGAGTATCTAGGTGGAAAGGTCAGTATGGGATGCGCTATAGACAACGTACGGTGTTACGTATTCGATGCAAATATGAAGCTGGTTCCGAGGGGTATGCCAGGAGAGCTGTATGCAGCGGGAGCTGGTGTAAGTCGAGGGTATCTTAATAAGCCTGAGTTAACTAGTGAGCGTTTTTCAAATTATTCGAAGTCAAATGGCATCGACGATCTTTTATACAGAACAGGAGATGTCGTGCGTTGGCTGCCCGACGGTACTCTTGAGTTTTTGGGTCGGATTGATGATCAAGTTAAAGTTCGAGGATTTCGCATTGAGTTAGGAGAGATTGAATCAGTATTAGTTGCGCAGGAGTCGCTTAACAATGCCGTAGTCACGGTGCGCACGCTCGATAACGATGACAAGCAATTGGTCGCCCATGTATGTCCTTCCAAA
>JAJFKE010000045.1 GCA_021773355.1 Gammaproteobacteria bacterium
TAATAAATTAACGCAGTTGCTTACTTTGATTACTTTTCTATGAAGATTCACAGAAACCATCAACAGCAAGCACCCACCTCTATTGCTTAATCTAATTTTTAAAGAACGAGTCAAACCCGTGCCTCATCGACACAGAGCCGGGCATTATACGCGCCCAGCTAGGATTGGCAAGGGGTTCAGCGGTTATTTTGCAAAGAATTTACAACTAAATATCTGGCTATTTGCGACCACTTCTGAAGTGCTACTTGAGCAGAAAGTTCTGACCCAATTAAGCAGAGAGGCGCGACCGAATATCTATCAAATCTGGCTAGCTCAGCTTCCCTAAATGAAACAGCTTCTTGCCTCTTTTTAACACGAAATATTGCCCATGCAGGGCCTTATCTGCGCTGAGCTGGAAATCTTGGGAATCCACAAGCTGCCCATTAACTGACACCGCATTGTTGCCAATAAACTCACGCGCCATCTTATTCGACTTCGCCAATTCCGCAGCTACCAGCACCTCTACAATGCCTGTCGCATCGCTTGCTATCTCAGAGCAAGGCAGGCCATCCAACTCTAATTGCTGAATATCTTCACTCGTTAGAGTACCTATATCACCAGAAAACAGTGCCTCACTAATGCGCATCGCCGCCGTCAGCCCTTGCTCGCCGTGAACCAATTCGGTGACTTGCCTGGAGAGGATGGCTTGTGCTTCCGGCCGCGACCCAGATGCCTCGTCAGCGGCTTCAATCTCATCGATCTGCTCAGCTGACAGGAAGGTGAAGAACTTCAGGAATTTATAAACATCAGCATCGGCGGTACTCAGCCAGAACTGATAAAACGCATAGGGTGAGGTCTTCTGTGGATCTAACCAAATAGTGCCACTTTCGGTTTTACCGAACTTGGAACCATCGGCCTTGGTCACCAAAGGTAGGGTAGCTCCATACACCTGATTCTGATTCATGCGTCGAGTTAGGTCGATACCACCGGTTATGTTTCCCCATTGATCACTGCCACCTATTTGAACGGTACAATCATAGCGTTTATTCAGTTCTGCGAAATCGTAGGATTGCAGGATCATGTAGCTGAATTCGGTAAAGGAGATTCCCTCTCCTTCTCTATCTATTCTTTGTTTCACTGATTCTTTCTGAATCATGGCATTTACCGAGAAATGTTTACCTACATCGCGCAAGAAACTTAAAACGTCGTAGTCTTTAGTCCAATCCAGATTGTTGACCAAAATGGCTGAATTCTCACCACAATCAAAATCAAGAAACTGACCGAGCTGCGGCTTGAGCTGTTCGACCCAGTCGGAAATGATGTCGATTGAATTTAGTTTGCGCTCACTGTCCTTAAAACTGGGGTCGCCTATCATGCCTGTAGCCCCACCCACCAAGGCGATTGGCGTATGGCCGGCCATCTGAAATCGTTTGAGTGCCAATAGAGGGACCATGCTGCCAATATGCAGGCTAGATGCGGTTGGATCGAAGCCACAATAGACCACACGGCTCGCCTCAGACAGGTGAGTTTTCAATTCATCACCGCCCGCAAGCTGAACCACCATGTCGCGGCTCTGCAGATCGGTAATTATATCTTTGCTGGAACTATTCATATTTAAAGGAGTCACTGTGTCACAAAACTAATTAATTTAGCGATTTAGCCGACCCAAGCAGGAGAAACCGCGTTTTGCTTATGTTAAAAAGGCGGCGATTTTACACTAGAACTGCCCAGTTGTGGGCAAACCAGGTAAAAACGCCTGGGAAATGCTTGGCTTATTGCTATACTTTCGCGCTCCGCCAAGCCATAGGAACTTTTGCAGTAGTTTTATTTATGGAACTCATTGATTTAATTAAACAATTTACCCGAAAACAGTATCTTGTGGTGTCTCACTATCCGAGAGATCATCTCAATATAGCGGGCGCATTATGCGCCGTATTCGTTATTCTGTTGATTCTACCACTGGGAAGTGCTGTCGAAGAATTACCGGCAAGAACCGAGATCTCACTGCAGATCGACCTTAACTCAAACAACGATAACGATAATGAGCAGACAAACTCGCTTGCGCTGTCAGACTTCGTAATAACTCCCGAGCAAGCACGGCAACCGCTATTGGAAGATGTCTCTCTCTGGCGCAATATTGAAGTGAAGAGTGGCGATAACCTGTCTGCGATCTTCAGCAAAGTTGGTCTTAGCGATCAAGACTTATTTCGGGTACTCAATAGCAGCGATGAAGCTAAAATCCTGAATCAGGTTTATCCTGGCTATCAACTCGATTTTTTAATTCCCGATGCAGGAGGACTTGAGCAGCTGCGAGTTTTAAAATCTCCGCTGGAAGGATATCTGTTTACACTTAATAACAACGACTACGACGTTCAGTCGATTCTAAATTTTCCGCAACTAAGGCCTACGTTTAAAGTTGGCACTATCGCTGACAGTTTATTCATGGCAGGTCAGCGAGAACAAATTCCTGCAGTGACCATCATGGAAATGGCAAATATCTTTGGTGGTGTTATCGATTTTATTCTCGACCCACGAACTGGCGATGATTTCAGCATTCTCTATGAAGAGAAATATTTAGATGGTGAGTTCATCGGCAATGGCGACATACTCGCCACTCAGTATACTAATCAAGGAAAAACTTTTACTGCAGTTCGCTATATAGATGAAGAAGGCGAAGCGGGCTTCTACAATGCCGATGGTGAAAGTATGCGTAAGGCGTTTCTGCGTAGCCCACTCGATGTATTCCGCATTAGCTCCAACTTTAACCCCAACCGACGCCATCCAATTCTGAATACTATTCGTGCCCACAAAGGGACCGACTACGCAGCCCCGCGTGGCACACCTATACGTGCCACCAGTGATGGGCAAGTTACGCGTGCCTCTCGAAACGGCTCCTTCGGCAACCTGGTGATTGTCAAACACGCTGGTGGATTCGAAACCAAGTACGCGCATCTTTCCAAGTACGGGAACGGAATCAGGAAAGGCAAACGTGTAAGACAGGGCGATATCATCGGCTATGTTGGCTCAACCGGTGGAGCAACCGGGCCCCATCTGCACTACGAATTCCTCATGGGCGGCGTGCATCAGAACCCCCGTACAGTTATTGATAAACTTCCAAAGGCAGAATCAATCGATCCATCCGAGATGGATCGATTTCGAAGCCAAACTGCCGAACTGTTGGGACGCTTTAAAGAACTGAACGGTTCCAGACTACTCACTCTAAGTCAGCCAAGCGCTGATTGAGTATCAACATGAACGACTCTAATTTTTATATCGGGCTGATTTCCGGCACCAGCATAGACGGCGTCGATTGCGCGCTGGTGCAATTTGAGAATGAGCAACCAAAGCTAATAGCCACCCATTTTAAGGCCATAGACCCCAGCTTGAGAAAGGACATACTGCGCCTGTGTAGCAACGGTGAAATCGACCTTGAACTCTACGGCAATACAGATGTAAATATTGGTCGTGCCTTCGCCGCGGCGGTGAACGAATTACTGGTAAACGAAAGCATCGAGAAATCAACGGTGCGCGCCATAGGTAGTCACGGCCAGACCGTTTACCACCACCCGACGGGCAACTCACCCTTTACTCTACAAATTGGAGATCCGAATAGCATTACACAGTTAACGGGGATAACAACCGTAGCTGATTTCCGAAGAAGGGATATGGCAGCCGGGGGGCAGGGTGCGCCACTTGCGCCACTGTTGCACAGAAATTGTTTTCAATCGTCGAGCACAGACAGAGTCGTGCTAAATGTCGGCGGCATTGCAAACATTACGGTACTCAACAAAGACGGCACTTGTTGCGCATTCGACACAGGACCTGCCAATGTTTTAATGGATTATTGGATAGAGAAACATCAGCAAAAGAACTACGATAAGAACGGCGACTGGGCAAGCAGTGGAACAGCTAATCAAAGCCTACTAAAACTATTAATGGACGAAGAGTATTTTTCCAAAGCAATTCCGAAAAGCACAGGACGTGAACTTTTTAACGGACCGTGGTTGGAAACCAAGTTGCAAAAACTAGGTCAAGAGATAAAACCCGCAGACATTCAAGCTACTCTGTTGCGGTTCACTATCGACAGTATTGTCGATGGAATTCGCAAGACTGCAGAACCTACCGAAGTTTATGTTTGTGGAGGGGGTGCACATAACAGTGCTTTTATGTCCGGCCTACAAGCAAGGTTACGTAATCGCAACGTCGCATCCAGTTCATCACTAGGAATAGACCCAGACTGGGTTGAAGCTATCGCCTTTGCCTGGATGGCAAAACAAACTATGGATGGGGGCAGCATCGACACCACTTCTTTTACCGGTGCCAAGCAGGCCATAATTCTCGGCGGAGTATACAAGGCGTAGTAGTGAGTGACAAAGGCTCATCACTATTTTTATTTTGGGCTGCAGAAAATATTCTAAATAGAAAAAAACGAACCACAACCACAAGTTGTGTTGACCAACGGCTTATTCACAATGAATCGTGATCCAAACGGTCGCAAATCAGTTCTCCGCTCCCGACACTTGGCACTAACAAAATTTAGATAGAGAACGAAGAGCCACAACCACAGGTAGTAGTAGCCAGCGGGTTATTCACAATAAATCGTGAACCTTCCAAACCCTCGACATAATCAATCTTAGAACCAACCAAATATTGATAACTAAGCGGGTCAACTAACAAGCTTGCGCCTTTGTTTTCTATGATGGTGTCGTCTTCATTCACTTCTTCATCAAAGGAAAACCCATACTGAAACCCCGAACAACCACCACCGGTAACGTAGACGCGAAGTTTCAGCTTGTCGTTGCCTTCTTCGGAAATGAGGTTTTGCACCTTATCCGCCGCATTGTCGGTGAAGGACATGATAATAGGTTCTTGTGTTTGTACTACAGACATATTGGTTCTCAAATGCTCTATTTTGGGTTCCGGGACGAAGCCCAAATCACAAGCTTAGGCGGTGATTATCTCAATAACCTAGTAATTTAGTCAATTATAGACTGCTTTATTCTTCAGGCAGAGATTCTCACAAAAATCTGGCAATGTACCGATAAACCTCCGCCCCGGGAAGGCCCCGATCTAGCTGCTTTGCAGGGCCTTGGTGTCGAAAGGCAGCTTCTTCTTATCGGCGGCCAATCTCTTGTTCTCATTTTGACTGGTGCTGATATGCATGAGATTACCGTTGACTTCCGAGCCCATGACCATTTCGATCAAATTGTAATAGACATTGCCTACTACCACTGCCTTTGCGGCTAATTCCAGATGGTTTGCTGAGCGAACATCTCCCTGCACTAAACCATTTACGATGGCCGACGGCACACAGACTTCACCCTCAACCGCGCCTTTTTCGGCGATTCGAATTAGCGCCGCAGAATCATCCTCGGCATAGATATTCCCCTTCACACGACCCTCGATAATAAGCTCACCACTGAAGTGAATGTCACCGACGATTTCTGTAGATCGCGATATCAGCGTATGGGCGGGTCCGCTGGATGTTTTCTCTGGAACTTCTTTCTTAAACATTGCCTTGCTCTCCTGTTAATTCTACTACTAACAACTTCGCCAATTTTTCACGTCGCCATTAGCTTACTATTACCTGATTAGTTGCGTTCGACAACCCAGCTAAAATTTTGATTGATATTTTTCTCTACCGGCTCCAAGGACACTGCCGCTATCTGAAAACGTTCAGGAACAAACTCATCAGGCAGGACCAGTTCTCCTTCAATATTCTGAAAATACTTAAAGCGTAGCCTAATATCCAGTTGATCCTGTTCAGCCGACAAATCACGAAGCGCTAATATTTGTTGTTCGTCTCCCTGAGTGCCCACCAAGTTAACGTTTACATGACCTGTTAGGAAAGTATCTCCATCGGCGTCTTGCTGTCGCAGAACCAGTTTGTATCTGTATCGATTCTCCTCGCGGGTCGCATCGATATCGAGCTGACTAATTATCAATCCGGTATCTTCAGTTTCTTCCGATACTACTTGCCGGTAGTACACAATATCTTGTTCCAATTGAGCTACACGATCGCGCAGACCTCTAATTGTAGACTGCACCTCTTCTGTGGCACGTTGGTCCATAACGCTTGACCGGTCTAGAATCGCTACCTGCCTACGCAGATCAGAGTTCTCTAATTGCGCGGTCGCCAACTCCTCGCTCAGTTCCCGCTGGCTTGCCACCACTGTCTGTTGACCGCGCATGGTATTGGTATAGCCGTACATAAACCCGCCAGCTGCGCTGGCGCCAACGCCGAGAACCAGAACAAAAACAAGTAGAACTCGCCGACCTGGACGATATGGCACTACTACCATCTTCTCTTGTTTACTGCCTTTTACTACATTCGGCATCCAGATTTCTCCGAGTCCAATGCTGACAATGACAAAGCCCTAGGCTCCTCAGGGCAACAAGGCGATATTTTGCAATCCCGTAGTCTCTTCAAGACCAAACATGATATTCATATTCTGTATCGCTTGCCCAGCGGCACCCTTCACCAGATTATCCTCGGCCGAGAGTACCACCACCGTATCCGTATCCGCAGAATAAGCTACTGATACCTGACATTTGTTCGACCCCTTCACATTTCTGGTCGCTGGCACTTCACCCTGGGGCAGAACATCTACAAAGGGCTCGTTGGCATAGCGCTGCTCAAATACATCTTGCAGCTGTGCAATTGAAACTTCCACCCCGCTTTTAACCGGTGCGTACAAGGTTGCCAAAATACCTCTAATCATGGGGGTCAGGTGAGGTATAAAGGTAAGCTTGATCTCAGTCTCACTATAACGATTTAAGCTTTCACATATTTCCGGGTGATGACGATGACCCGAAATGCCATAGGCTCTAATGGATTCCGTTGCCTCGCATAATAAATAATCTTCTACCGCCTTTCGACCGGCACCGCTAACCCCGGATTTTGCGTCGGCGATAAGTCTGCTGCTCTGCACCAAGCCGTTCTCCAACAAGGGCAAGAAACCAAGTTGAATAGCCGTCGGGTAGCATCCCGGTACGGCTATTAGCTGTGCTGTTTTTATCGCTTCACGGTTCACCTCTGGCAAACCATATACAGCAGTAGCTACCAAGTCAGGGCAGACATGTTGAGTGTTGTACCACTGCTCCCACAAAGGAATATTCTGAATACGGAAGTCCGCCGACAAGTCGATAACCCTGACTCCGTTCGACAACAACCCGGCTACCGAGTTCATGGCCACCGCGTGTGGGGTCGCATAGAAAACCACATCGCACTGGTTAAGTAATTCGGAATCAGCTGGTGAAAACTGCAGGTCGACATGGCCCCTTAAGTTTGGGAAACGACTGTGCACATCGGTACCCATCAACTCGCGTGAAGTAACCACCGAAATCTCCACGTCTGTACGTGGGGCCAGCAGACGCAGAAGTTCGACGCCGGTATAACCAGTGGCTCCTATAATCCCAACTTTGATCAAAATTAGACTCCCGCGAAGTAGTCCCAGTTTCAGTATTTTCGGTGAGGTGTTCCGGAGGCAGGATAACCGCGCTCTTGCTGATCCGGAATGCCGGACGGAGTATCTTACACGGCAACGCCTAGATTGCAATATCCAGGGCCATTTCATTGCGTAAAATCAACAGCTTAGAGACAAAGCCCGCAATCATCAAGACATCGGGAAATAGCTATGATAGCTTCTGGTTGGTGAGATTAGGAGTGTAGTATGCTTTGGGTTAAGGCTTTTCATATTATCGCGGTGGTTTGCTGGTTTAGTGGCATATTTTATCTTCCGCGCTTGTTCGTTTATCACGCAATGAGTGAAGATCGGGTCAGCAAAGATAGATTCGTCACCATGGAAAGAAAGTTATTTTGGATAATTATGACGCCGTCAGCAGCGGTGGCGGTACTTCTCGGTAGCTGGCTACTAATTGCCAACCTTTCCTATTTCATGGCCTGGTGGTGGATGAAGGCAAAGCTCGGTTTAGTTGTTCTTCTGTTGGCCTACCATTTTTACTGCTGGTGGTTTATGAAGGCATTGAAACAGGACTCACAGATTCTCAGCCATCGTTTTTTTCGTGTCTACAATGAGTTGCCGGTATTACTGCTGGTGGTTATTGTTGTCCTAATTGTTGTTAAACCTGTACTGTAACGAACTACTACTCTCTCATGAGCGCAATCAAACCAAGTGTCATGTGCTTCTCGGGTTTGGATCCAACCGGTGGAGCTGGTATTCAAGCCGATATAGAAACCCTGTTTAGTATTGGTTGTCACTGCACGCCGATTATCACTGCGCTGACAGTGCAAAACACGCAAAACGCATCGAGTCTTGTCGCTACCGAGCCAACCCTCTTGGTGCAACAAGCCCGAGCGGTGCTGGAAGACATTCCGATAAAGTGCTTTAAGGTAGGCCTACTAGGCAGTGTCGCCAGTGTTGAGGTATTACATACTCTATTCAAAGATTACCCTGATATTCCTGTTGTATTGGACCCCATAGCGATAGCCGGCGGCGGGTTCGAATTTGGCGGCAACGATGTTATGGAAGCCATCGCTAACTTACTGCTTCCCCTCACCACAGTATTAACTCCGAACACTGATGAAATTAGACTGTTCGCGCCTACAGCAGACACTCTTGATGCTGCGGCCAATGAGATTCTTGAAACAGGCTGCCAGCATGTTCTTCTAACCGGTACCCATGCCCGTAGCGAAGATGTAATAAACAAACTGTATTCGACCCACGTAGACATAACAGCCTTTAGCTGGCCTCGTTTAAAAGCTAGCTATCACGGTTCTGGTTGTACTCTCGCCTCTGCAATCGCAGCTTATCTTGCCCATCAATCAAGTCTGCAGGATGCGGTTCAGCAAGCGCAGCGGTTCACATGGGAGGCTTTAAGTCAGGGATCAAGAATCGGATTTGGACAACATCTGCCTAATAGAAGCTTCTGGAGTAAACAGAATCTGTAAATTGTGCAATAGATTACTAAACCCTTCGCGACTCATAAATAACACAGGCACAGGACGCTTCACTCCATGCAATTATCAGGCATCTACGCCATTACCGACGATCAACTGCTAGCGGGCTCCAAATTTTTGGAGGCTTGTGCAAGCGCTTTAGATAACGGTATCTCGCTGCTGCAGTATAGAAGTAAATCTGTTAGCTCCGATCTGCGCCTGGAACGTGCCCGCGCTTTGGCAGAACTTTGTGCGCAGTACGAGGTACCGCTAATAATCAATGACGATATAAACCTATGCGTTTCGTCGCAGGCCAGCGGTGTACATCTGGGTAGACAAGATGCCAGCCTTGCTACTGCCAGAAAACGACTGGGAGCTAAGGCTATTATCGGTATTACTTGTCATGCCAGCGTCGAAGAAGCCATCCTCGCCGAGCAACAGGGGGCGGACTACGTCGCTTTTGGTCGTTTCTTTGCTTCTGTCACAAAACCTGAGGCGCCCACTGCCGGGCTTGAAGTATTGCAGGAAGCAAGCAACAGGCTCAACATTCCTGTGGTTGCTATTGGCGGAATCAATGCGCAAAATGGCGCCTTGATTATCGAGGCCGGCGCCGACATGCTAGCGGTGGTAGACGATATTTTTGGTCAGGGCGATGTGGCCATACAAACACGCAATCTGGTTGAATTATTTTCAACGAGTAAAGAACAGAATATCTCTGAAGGTTAAGCGCAATGAGTAATGATAATTCCAGGAACCTGTATGACCTGGCACTAAAACATATACCCGGCGGCGTTAACTCGCCGGTGAGAGCTTTTAAAGGTGTAGGCGGTAATCCGCTTTTCTTCAAGGCCGGACAGGATGCCTATTTAATCGATGCTGATAACAATCGTTATGTCGACTATGTTGGTGCCTGGGGTCCTCTGATTTTGGGCCACTGCCACGAAAAAGTCATTGACGCATTACGCAATCAGCTACAACGGGGTTTGGCCTTCGGTGCCTCAA
This sequence comes from Gammaproteobacteria bacterium, assembly GCA_021773355.1. Lineage (GTDB taxonomy): Bacteria > Pseudomonadota > Gammaproteobacteria > Pseudomonadales > Pseudohongiellaceae > UBA9145. The sequence continues at coordinate 9,881 of JAJFKE010000045.1, forward strand.
CCGAAGCGGAAGTGCTGATAGCCGATAAAATCTGTGAGCTAATGCCCTCTATTGAAAAAGTACGCCTGGTAACCTCTGGCACCGAGGCGACCATGAGCGCGATCCGACTGGCGCGCGGATACACAGGCCGTGACAAGATCGTTAAGTTTGAAGGTTGCTATCACGGCCACGTCGATGGTCTGTTGGTGAAGGCAGGATCTGGCGCCTTAACCTTGGGCGAACCCGATTCACTGGGCGTACCGAAAGCCTATACAGACTTAACTCATGTACTTCCCTATAACGATATTGACGCAGTTGAAAATTTCTTCTCTGCCTGCGGCGATGAAATCGCCTGTGTCATCGTTGAACCGGTGGCGGGCAATATGAACTGCGTACCTCCGGTACCAGGCTTTTTGCAGGCACTTCGCGAGCAATGCAGCAAACATGGCGCCGTACTAATCTTCGATGAGGTGATGACTGGTTTTCGAGTAGCCCTCGGTGGTGCGCAATCTGTTTATCAAGTAAACCCCGACCTAACAACCATAGGTAAAGTCATCGGCGGCGGTTTGCCTGTGGGCGCCTTCGGCGGCAAACAAGAAATAATGGATATGATTGCTCCATTAGGAGCGGTCTATCAGGCAGGTACGCTGGCAGGCAGTCCGCTGGCTGTAGCTGCAGGGCTGGCGATGTTAAATGTAATTTCTCGCCCCGGTTTCTACGACGAACTAGCCACCAGAACTGAATTCTTGTTGAGCGGCCTTCAAGAAAGAGCCGATCAAGCTCGCATCCCCTTCACTACCAATCAAGTAGGCGCAATGTTTGGCTGTTTCTTCAGTGCTGAAGACAAGATAAGCCAATTCTCACAGGTGATGAACTGCAATGCCGAGCGCTTCAAGCATTATTTTCATATCATGTTGCAAAACGGAGTCTACCTGGCGCCTTCCGCCTATGAAGCGGGTTTTGTTTCCAGCGCACATGGAGAAGAAGAAATTCAATTGACGCTGGATGCTGCAGAAAAAGCTTTTGCCGCACTAGCTGATTAACACAACAAAGAAACGGGGAATGGATAGTGAAATTTGATGTTTATGGCGTAGGCAATGCACTGGTTGATAAAGAATTTGAAGTGGATGAAAGCTTTTTTCAAGCTCACGATATCGAAAAGGGTTTGATGACTCTAGTCTCCCATGAACAGCAGCAGCAATTGCTAACAGTACTTACCGAGAAATACGGCATCAAGAAACGTGCTGGCGGTGGTTCGGCCGCTAATACCCTGTATGCTCTAAGTCAGTTCGGTGGCAATGCCTTCTTTACCTGCAAGGTTGCGAGCGATGAGACAGGAGATTTCTTCCTACATGAACTGGGTAATCACAGCATTCAAACAAACACCAAGAATCAACGTGAGGAAGGCACTACCGGTCGTTGTCTCGTTATGATCAGCCCCGATGCAGAACGCACCATGCACACCTATTTGGGTGTATCGGAAACTGTATCCCATACCGAAATCGATTTTGCTGCGGTAAAGGATTCAAAATTTGTTTATATAGAAGGCTACTTGGTAACTTCTCCTAGCGCGAAAGCAGCTGTTACCCAGTTGAAGAAGTTTGCTGAAGATAACCAAATTAAAACTGCGATGACTTTTTCTGATCCGGCGATGTTGGAGTATTTCCTGGATGGCGTGAATGAAGTATTAGGAATCGGCGTCGATTTGTTGTTTTGCAATGAACAGGAAGTAAAGTTATGGGCAGACACCGAGGATTTTGATCAAGCCTGCGAAAAAATGAAGAGCAAAGCAAAACAGTTTGCCATTACCCGGGGCGCCAAAGGCGCACTTCTATTTGATGGTGATAACTACATCGAAATAGCTCCCCACACGGTAGAGGCAGTAGATACTAATGGGGCGGGAGATATGTTTGCCGGTGCATTTATGTATGCAATAACGCAAGGGGAAGACTTCGAAACGGCTGGTAAGCTTGCGAGCCTGGCCTCCGCCACGGTAGTTTCAAGCTTCGGTCCCAGATTAGAAGGCAATCACCATAAAGAACTGGTCACAGAAGTTATCGGCTAGGCACGAAGATCGTCGACGAAACTTTTTACGCCATCAAACCAGGAAGATTTTTTCGGCGATTGCTTCTTTCCTTCGGTGTCTTGAATACCCCGAAATTCTTCCAGAAGTTCTTTCTGACGCTTGGTTAGATGTACCGGAGTCTCCAGCACAACCCTGCACAATAGATCACCAGTGCTGCCACCGCGAATTGGTTTTACGCCTTTGTCACGCAAACGGAACAGCTTGCCGGTTTGCGTTTCAGGTGGAATCTTCAATTTGACCCGACCATCCAGAGTCGGCACTTCTAATTCACCGCCTAAGGCTGCATCAATAAAACTGATGGGAATTTCGCAATGTAAATCGCGACCTTCTCGAATAAAGATATTATGCGGGCGGATGGATATCTCAACGTAGAGATCCCCTGAAGGACCACCGTGGGTTCCCGCCTGGCCTTCACCCGTTAAGCGTATTCTATCTCCTATATCCACGCCGGCTGGCACCTTCACAGACAGTGTCTTGGTCTCATCGACAAAGCCTCGGCCGTGGCAAGTTGCACAAGGATCTTTAATCTGCTTGCCCGCACCCTGACAACGTGGGCAGGTCTGTTGCACGGAGAAGAATCCTTGCTGCATTCGCACCTGACCGTGACCGCCACAAGTAGTGCAGTCGATAGGTTCACTGCCCTTCTTCGAACCGCTACCGGCGCAAGTCGTACAACTTACCGTGGTAGGAATTCTAATCTTAACCGAAGTGCCTTTTACTGCTTCTTCCAGGCTTAGTTCCAGGTTGTAACGCAGATCAGCGCCCTGTCGAACATGGCTACGTCCACCGCCGCCACGACCGCCGCCGAAAATGTCACCAAATATATCACCAAAGATGTCACCGAAGTCAGCGGACCCATGACTGGTCTGCCCTTCCACTCCGGCATGACCGTATTGGTCATAGCGTGCACGCTTCTGTTTGTCAGAGAGAACTTCGAAGGCTTCGTTGGCTTCTTTGAAAGTCTCAACCGCCTCTTCGTTGTCAGGATTACGATCCGGGTGGTTTTTCATAGCCACGCGACGATAAGCCTTTTTGATATCGGCCTCCTTTGCGTCTCGTGCCACGCCCAACACTTCGTAGTAATCTTTTTTTGACATCGTTTCTGCTCTTTTTCCTTACTGCCTTGTAAACGCAAAAAAAACTAAGTCATGGCCATGACTTAGATTTCTATAGCATGTGCAGAGCTCGACTAAATTAAAGTCATACAGCACAGTAGCTGAGTAGTATGGCACTTGTTTTCTTACTTCTCAGCTTACTTCTCTGCTTCCGGTTCCTCTTCCTGAAC
>JAJFKE010000046.1 GCA_021773355.1 Gammaproteobacteria bacterium
CGGGGCCCCGCCCCCCCGCGAGCTAGTGGACGCAAAGGCAGGTTCGGCGCCAGGAGAGTATAGTGGTAGTTCAATTCGGGGTGGCAATGAGCGCCTGATTCAGGCAGGGGATGTGGTATTCATTCCTCCAGACGTGCCTCATGGTATGAAGGAAACGGATTTCATAGTGTATTTGAATCTTCGCTTCGAACTTAGAGATGATGATTAGTAGAGGCGCAGCTGTTCACACTATTAGCCAAGGGAAAACTAAAATTAGTTTTAGAGCCAAAGGCATGAAAAATTTTGCTTTGTTACTGTCTTCTGTTGCCGTGTTGTTTATGGGCTATGGTGCGACCGCTGCCGAGATAGACGAAGCGGCCGTACTTGCCGCCATGGCTAAGCAAGGTCGCTTGGCTGCAGATGTGGAAAGAGACAGTCGCAGCAAGCCACAAGCTGTAATTCCCTTGTTACATTTGCAGACGGGGGATTCGGTGGTCGATATCTTCGGCAGTGGTGGCTATTACAGCGAGTTACTAGCTAGCGTGGTAGGGGATACGGGAGAGGTGCTGCTGCACAACAACGGTGGATTCGAAGCCTGGGGAATAAACGGGCTCTCGGACCGGTTCGATAAGCGCGATACCGGAAATATCGTCCGTCACACGCGCAGCGGAATTAACCTGGATATGGGTATCGATAGTTTGGACGGCGCAATTATTGTGATGGCCTTGCACGATATTTATGTAATCCCAAAACGCTACAATGGTGAAGAATATGTGCCTGTAGGCCGACCCGCGAATGCTAATTATTTTCTGGAGCAGATATTTCAGGCATTGAAACCAGGTTCACGCTTCGTTGTTGTTGAACATGCTGGCGATTCATCGATGGAAAGCGAGGCGGTGTTTGATTTGCATCGTATGGTGGAGTCTTTCGCCCGTAGTGAAATCGAGAGCGTAGGTTTTCAATTCATGGAAAGTTCAACTGCGTTAAGAAATCCTAATGATGATCATTCCATGATCGTCTTCGATTCAGATATACAGGGAAAGACGGACAGGTTTGTTCTGAGTTTCGAAAAGCCGATCAGATGATGTAGTTTCATGATTAGCTAATCAGAAGGTGGCCTGCTCTAATTTAGTCGTTGCTTCTCATAGTTGTTTCACTGCTAGCTCTAAGTTATTTGCTTGGTGATAGCGCGTTTAAATCGTCAAATTGGTACCAGGTAAAGAAGGCCTTCCACCAGCAAATGAATTACGGGATTCATCTTGAAGCTCTTGACAGTACAAATATTGCTCTCTTCTTGATAACGGTGCGTATCTCCAAGACGTATTAGTGTAAGAGAGCATGGATAAACTCTCTATCTCCCAAATCGTAATTTGTCTGGTCTTTATGGGCTCTATTTCGTTCGGAGACCAATCGAAATCTGGTCAGGCCAGGACTGACTTTGCAACTATCTGTTTGCAGTACTTGATTGTCTAATAAAGCTAGTGTAAAAATAGAATTTCGAAATTCCCACGATTTTCATTGAATCTTTTTTTGGAAACAAGCAAACTGCTCTGAGCCCTACTTAGCCCCCGCCGGATCAGTGGATTGCGGTTAAATGAAAAATACTAATAAAAATAGTAGTACAGACGCAGCTAATATCGTTGTAGTTAACGGCATTAAATCTGTTCGTGAGTACATAGTTCAAGCACTTTCAGACTCACCAAATCTTACTGTAAGTCATTCATTTTCAAACCCTTTTGAGGCAGTCTCTGTGCTTGGCGAATTGCAAGTCGATGCCGTGTTACTGGATGTTACTAATTCAAATGATAAAGAATGGATTTCCCAGATAAGAAGCGTTAGTTCCTCAACAGCTGTCATTGTATGGGGAGTGCCGCTTATCGAAGACGAGGTGATATCTTATGCCAAGTGCGGAGCTTCGGGTTACGTAACATCTGAAGATGCAGCGTCACAGATGATTGAAACGGTTTCTGCGGCTCTTCATGGAGAGTTGTCCAATCCCAGAATAGCTGCATTACTAAACAAACATATTTATGAAATATTTAAGAGTGGTAGCGCTTCTCCTGAGCCTGAAATCAGGCGCCGTTTGAAGCCAGCCACTGAATCGATCCGCAATTCGGCAAAGTTAACATCCAGGGAAGTGGATGTCGTGAAGTTGATCGATAAGGGTTTTTCTAATAAAGAGATCGCTAGAGAGCTTTATGTAGAATTGAGTACCGTAAAGAATCATGTCCATTCAATTTTGCGGAAGCTTCGAGTTTCACGCCGAATTATGGCGGCAGCAGAGTACCGTTCCCTTGACAAGAATGTCGTAGAAATTTAACGACACCAAGTCTCCAGTAGATCTTCATCTAGGCCTTTCACAACGTCATCGTAAACCTTTATATCTAGATTTAGTCCTAGTGCCTAGTTCTTACTAGGGTGGTCTACTTTATCTAGACCTTTCGATAGGACTATTCCTGGCGTTTCTATAGATCAATTCTTGATCCATGGATCTATTACTCTTGTTGATGATTTCTGCCAGATTGGCGTAACAGCAACCAATTCATTCTTTAACAAGCGTCCTAGGAAGAAATGCATGATCGAAGAAGCGTTGGCTTTCGTACGACAAAGCTTAGATCGTTATCTGACGCTTCAATTCGATCTACCGGAAAGCATTGTCGTTCTTAACAGCTTGCTTGAGCAAGATGGATCCGTGTCTCTAAAGAATCAAAATAAAATAGTGATTAGTTTAATCAACCTGGACTCTGAGAGCAGCAGGCAATTCTATGGTGGACAGAGCAGCAAACAGCAAACCTCTACCAGATACAACCCCGCTATGAGGTTTAATCTAATAACTTTGTTCGCTTCCAGTTTTGATGATTATGAAGAATCTCTTCGATTTCTAAATGCAACGATTCGGTTTTTTCAGGCTAACAGTAGTCTCAATGCTTTTAACAGTCCCGATATTCCAAGTAGTCTCGATAAACTGCAGTTCGAAGTTGAAAACCTGGATTTTTACGGTACTCACAATCTATGGAGTGCAATGGGAGCAAAATATATCCCATCAGTTATCTATCGGATACGCCACGTCGATGTGCAAGCCAATGAAATACAATCGACTGCCAGAGATATCGCTGATGTGGACGCTAAGGTGAGTGTCTGATGAGTACAAAGTTATTCAGTCTGAACTTACAGCACGATTTTTATAAAGATTTGGAGCTGCCGAATGTCGAATTAGTGCCAGATCAAAACAGCAACCGCCTAATTAGCAGATACGGCTTACTTGCAATTCAAAATAACCGCGTTTACCAATTGAATCATCCAGGTCAGACAAACCGTATGGAGTTTTTGCATTATTTGATTCAAGTTGGGCAAAAAGTGATTCGTTTTAATCTTATCTCTAACAATAGTGAGTTGTTTCAGATTACCGACTTGCCAGCCAATTTTCTCGGGCAGCTGCGTTTTTGTTCTTCAGATACTCAGCTAATATCCGAGCAGGGTCACGAAAAAACCAGACTAGTGGTGAACTACAGCTCTGAACCTTCAACTATACCAGGCTGCATCGGTATGCTGGAAATACTTGTGGCCGACCTTCTCAGCATCCCGGTTGAGAATGAGGGTGTGGACTACCTTATCAGATTACAAGCCAGGACTACCGAATGGCACTACTGTCTTTTCAATCGTAGTCAAAGACAGTTGACTAACCCAGCTATTGTCGACGCTGAAGGTTGGAAATTTGAAGGCCCTGAAACTATCCATATCGATGATGAGGAAGCACTGCTGTTTACATCGGGGGCGGATCGATTTCCTTTGCAGCAAGTAGCAAAAAGAACTTTTGCGCTTAAAAATCTGAAGATCCCAGAATCTGGCACATTGTCATCTGATAAGGCTAAGACCTTGATTAAAGAATTACCTATACCGGCGCCGAGTGAAACTTGCTTTCGATTTAACCAAGGCGAAGAAGTCGGCTACTCACAAATGTATGTCTATCTATAAAAGTTCTGAGGAGCGAAAACAAATGAATATTCTGGCTGTAAAACTAATTATCAAATTGAGGGGGGAATTCCATGCCGGCTCTTAGTCTAAAAACCCCGGGCGTTTACATCGAAGAGAGGAATGGATTTCCAAACTCTGTGGTCTCTGTAGCAACTGCGGTTCCTGCATTTATAGGTTATACACCACAGGCATCCTATGAAGGTAAGTCCTACACGAATATACCTATGAGAGTATCTTCCATGGATGAGTTTGCAGCAATTTTCTTGCTGCCGAGTCCACTGCCCCCCGCGCCTGCACCAAAACAATATTCACCTGAATACTATTTAGCGGAACAAAAATCACAGCCAACTGCCGGTAGTTACCTTGAGTTAGGAGGAACGTTTTATTCAATCTTGCCGGACCCATACACCATCTACTACATGTACAACAGTATCCGTTTATTCTTCCAAAACGGCGGCGGGGATGTCTATATTGTTTCAGTGGGAAGCTATGGCGACGCTAGTAAAAAGCCCCTGGCAGGTCCTTCTGATCCAATCATAAATCCAAATGTAAAACTATCTGACCTGACCGGTGGGCTCGAATTGCTCAAGAACGAGACCGAACCCACTATGTATATTTGTCCTGAGGCAACACTACTTTCCGCCGAGGAAAATGGAACTCTGATGGCCGCCATGTTATCTCAGGCATCCGTCATGCAAACGGCGATATGTCTGTTGGATATTATCGGTGGTCGTGATCCGGACCCCATACTCTTCATGGATGATATAGAAGCATTCAGAAATAGCACAGGCGCCAACGGTTTAGATTCAGGTGCGGCTTATTATCCTTGGGTAGGGACCACTATTATGCAGGCGGGTGAGATTGATTTTACTAATCTCTTCGGTGGTGATGTAAAGGCTCTGGGTGCCTTGATCAATCCGCCAGCAGAGCCCAACGAGGTAGCTGGGCAGATTCTGGATATGATTGAGAGTCCACCGGACCCGCCCTTAAGCAACTCTCAGTACAGTGCGGCGCTGAGCATCGCGAGCCCAATGTACGCCAATATTCTTAAATACGTAACGGCAGATTGTAATGTTCTTCCTCCTAGTGGAGGTATGGCCGGCGTGTATAACGTCAATGATGAGCAGGAGGGCGTCTGGCACGCACCTGCAAACACAACAATGGGTTCTGTTGCCAGCTTACCAATTAGGCTTTCCGATGGTCAGCAGGAAAAATTAAATGTCGATGCAGTCTCCGGTAAATCTGTTAACGCGATTCGATACTTTAACGGTCAAGGAATTCTGATCTGGGGAGCTCGGACTCTTGATGGAAACAGCAATGATTGGCGTTACATTTCTGTGCGAAGAACAGTAACCATGTTAGAGCAATCGGTGAAGCTAGCAGCACGAGCTTACGTGTTTGAGTCGAATACGGCAAACACCTGGGGGGCTGTAAAAAGCATGATCGGCAGTTACTTAACAAATGTATGGAAAGCAGGTGGCCTGATGGGGTCAAGTCCAGAAGAAGCATTTAACGTGGATGTCGGCTTAGGGTCAACAATGACGGAGCAAGATGTATTAGAGGGATTGATGAAAGTGACAGTTAAGGTCGCCATCGTCCGTCCGGCTGAATTTATCGTGATTACTTTTGAACAACAGATGCCCAAATCCGGTTAAGGATTTGTGGCCGCAATCTAAATAAGTGAATAGGAGTCAAACATGGCGGCAGATGACGGCAGCACAGAAGGTAGCACATGGCCAATGCCAAAGTTTCGGTTTGAGGTGGACCTTGGCACCGAATTAAAAGGAGTAGCCTTTCAAGAGGTGTCGGGAATGGATGCCGAGGTTCAGGTCATAGAGTACAGAAAAAGTAATAGTCCTCTGTTTTCAACAGAGAAGATGCCCGGTATTGCTAAATACGGAAATATAACCATGAAACGTGGCGTCTTTGTAAATGACAACACCTTCTGGACCTGGTTGTCGGAAATCAAGATGAACACTATTAAGCGGCGTACCGTGTTAATCAAGCTCCTTGATGAAGCTGGGGAGGTGACAATGCAGTGGCAACTCAATAATGCGTGGCCCACGAAGGTTTCCGGTACAGACTTAAAGTCTGATGGTAACGAAGTTGCAATTGATACGCTGGAAATAGCACATGAGCAATTGCTAATTACCAATGGCGCTTGATGAAGTGCTGTGACGAATGGATAGTCCGTACATAACAGGTTTTTATTTTAGTTTGTCCTTTGAAGGATTGGCTGGCAAAGGCGATGCGGCTTTTCAGGAAGCTTCAGGTTTGTCTAAAGAAGCGAAGCTAGAAGAAATTACCTCTGGTGGTGAGAATCGATTTAAGTTTCGGGTCCCGACCAGTACCTCATTTCAGAATCTGGTGTTGAAGAGGGGAGTAGCCGCCACCGATTCGCCGTTACTGGAGTGGTGTGCACAGGTTTTGGATTCAGGTTTGGGGGAGCCAATAAAAACGCGAAACGTTCAGTTAAACCTTTTAGATGAAAAAGGTAGCAACTGTTCGACATGGACATTCGAAAATGCATACCCGGTAAAGTGGTCGGCAACCGACTTGAAGTCTCAGGACAACGCCATGCTTATAGAGAGTTTGGAATTTGCTTATCACTACTTCGATATTGGTTTGCTTAGGTAGTAGCACAAAAGGAAAAAGAAGCATGGCAGTTGAGATAAGAGAACTGACTATTAAAACAGAGGTTAGGACACAGTCCGCAGAGAGGTCAGCGGGGCTGTCAGCCTATGAAATGAAAGTATTGAAGAAGCAGATCGTAGAAGAATGTAAACGGAGTTTTCAGCAACAAAGAGCAAAAAGTTTTTTTGATCGTTAATCAGAGTGAAAGATTAAAATGGGTAAGTTGGTAAAAATGAAAATAACTGCCTACCAGGATGAAAAGTTCAGTAATTCTGTCGGTAGCCCATACACGTTGATGCTGAATCCAGAATCGCTGAAATGGGATAGGAGCATTGAATACAATGAGCAGCAGCCCTTGGATAGCGGCGCATCTTCTTCCAAATATAAAGTTACGCCTGGCGAGCGACTAAGTTTTGATATCGTAATAGATTGTACTGGGGTCATTGACAGCTCTAGGGTCGATCTGCCAGCAGAAATTAAGCAGTTAAAGGCCGTAGTCTATGAATACAATGGGGACATTCATCGCCCGAATTTTGTAGGAATCAACTGGGGAAGCAGTCTAACCTTTTTGGGTTTGCTAACGAATTTTGATACTAGCTACACTCTCTTCAAACCTGATGGAACCCCGTTGCGTGCGAAGATATCACTGAAGTTCAGTTCTTTCGTCGATCCGGTTACGGCAGCAAAAGAAGGAGGAGACAATTCTCCAGATCTCACTCATTTGGTGGATGTGATTGCCGGAGACTCACTGCCTCAATTGTCCAGTCGAATATTTAATACGCCGGACTACTATATTCAGCTGGCGGAATTTAATCAGCTAAATAAGTTTCGAAATCTAATCCCAGGAACGACATTGGTGTTTCCTCCAATAATTAGTGGAGGCCAGCAATGAACGCCTCTGCGCAGCTCAATAGTGGCAGCCTAATATCCTATGTTATTAAGTCTGCAGGCAAAGCGATACCTGAAAGCTATGAAGTTTATTCCATCTCCGTGGACAAGGCGATCAATCGGATTGGCTCTGCAACAATCGTACTGCTTGACGGGAGCGCCGCGGAAGAGGATTTCGAAGTTAGCTCTTCCAATACGTTTGTGCCCGGCGCGGAGATCAGTATTGAAGTGGGATACAACAACACAAATAACCAAATATTTCAGGGAATAGTTGTGAGACAGACGCTGAGAGTTGACGACGATGTTGGCTCGGCGCTCGAAGTTGTCTGTAAACACCAAGCTATCAAGATGACGGTGGGGCGGAAGAGCGCAAGCTTTAAGAAAAGCACGGACAGCAGCGTGATCTCAAAGTTGATTGGCAACTCGGGCTTGTCCGCTAGTGTTACATCAACCTCTGCAAAAATTCCGGAATTGGTTCAGTACTATTGCTCGGACTGGGACTTCATGCTTTCTCGCACAGAAGTCAATGGCATGATCGTTAGTACTAGCAATGGGAAAGTGTCAGTCTTCAAATACGATAAGAATACCAACCCTGTTCTAGAGATAAAATATGGGTTGGACTTGCTTGGTTTGAGAGCGGATCTAAATTCAGTTACACAGCTGTCTGCGGTAAAGGCTAGTGCCTGGGATTACAAAAAGCAGAAACTACTGTCAGTAGAAAAATCGAACAGTGTGGCCGGCGTTGGAAACCTTTCCGGTAAAAAGTTGGCGCAGGTTATTGGGCTTCCCGATTATCAATTACAAACGACTGCGGCGATAGACAATGAAAACCTGACGGCATGGGCCGAGGGTCAATTGCGGAAAAGTGAGTATTCAAAAATTATTGGCGAGGTCTCCTGCCAAGGAAGTAGCAAGTTAGAGCCGGGCACTTATATAAGCCTGGCCGGTCTTGGTGCTCGGTTCAATGGTAATCATATTGTTTCCAGCGTTATGCACAACATTCAAGATGGAAACTGGGTTTCGGAAGTAGGTTTTGGAATGTCGGCAAATTGGTTTGTGCAGGAGCCTGACGTAATGGCGCCTCCAGCCTCGGGTTTGTTGCCGGGTGTGCAGGGACTCTACAACGGGACAGTGAAAAAGAATTACGGTGATCCTGATTCGGAATATCGAGTGTTGGTTGACCTGCCTCTATTCGATTCCAGTGGTGAGGGTCTTTGGGCAAGACTAACAAACTTTTACTCCACTGCCGGACAGGGCGCTTTCTTTATTCCAGAAGTTGGAGACGAAGTTATTGTTGGTTTTCTCAATGATGACCCGCGCTTTCCAATTATTCTTGGTAGTGTGTACAGCACAAAGAAAAAACCAAATTCAGAATTGAAACTGGATGAAAAGAACTCCAAGAAAGCCATCGTTACAAAGAGTGAGCTACAGATAGTATTCGATGATGAAAACAAGAAGCTAACAGTTTCTACGCCAGCTAATAACATGGCCGTGTTCGATGATGATAAAAAGCAGATAAGCCTTAAAGATCAGCACGGGAATAGTATTGTGATGTCCGAGTCTGGCATTGATATTAGCAGCCCTAAGAAGATCACGCTTAAAGCAAAAGACAAGGTAGTAGTTAGCGGGACGAAAGGGGTAAGCGTCGAGGCTTCAGCCGGTAACGTTTCTGTTTCTGGAATGAATATTTCCGAAAATGCCAAGCAACAGTACTCAGCTAAAGGCACCATGGCATCAGTGAAGGGTAGTGCCAGCCTAACGCTTAAGGCTGGCATGGTTATGATTAATTGAGGAGATTGCAATGCCGCCAGCCGCAAGACTAGGAGATATGCACCAATGCCCCATGCAGACACCGGCGGTAGTTCCTATTCCACATGTGGGAGGCCCCATCGTTGGTCCCGGCAATCCGACCGTACTTATTGGCAAGCTACCCGCAGCTAAGGTTGGAGATACCCTGGTTTGTGTAGGGCCGCCTGACTCCATCGTAAAAGGTTCGAGTACGGTAATGATTGGTAAGATGCCTGCGGCTCGCATGGGGGATACCACCGCTCATGGTGGTAGCATTATTTTGGGAGAGTTAACTGTGATGATAGGAGGTTAGCTATGAATGACGAAAGTTTTTGGGGCTCAGGTTGGAGTTTTCCACCTACCTTTGAATTGGCGAATGCGCAGCTGAACTTGGTGAAAAGCCAATCGAAGATAAATCAGTCGATAAGAATTATTCTGGAAACTCGACAGGGTGAGCGTAGTCTCAATCCTTTTTTCGGTTCTAGCCTGAAGGCGCACCTGTTCAAGACTCCCGATTCGACACTAAAGGGGGAAATTGAGAATTGCATTAAATCCAGCCTTCTGGACTTTGAGCCAAGAATAGATGTTAAGAGTGTAGAGGTTCGATATGTGGAACCGAATGAGCCGATCGCCGAAATCTCTATTAGTTATGTAATCAGAAAGACCAATACGCGACATAACTATGTTTACCCATTCCATCTGAATGAAGCATCGAATCTGATAGGTTGATATGCGCAATCCAAACAATCAACACAACGATGAAGTCGCTAACAGCCAATTGGTGGAAGCGCTAGACCCGTCGTATATTCTGGTGGACGAGCGAACTTTAACCGATCAGTTGAGTTTTGTGGCGCAATATGCCGAGTTGATTAAATTCTATGACAAAGCTAACCAGCAGAGAGGTAATTGGAGTCGATTCTTTCTGAAAGACCCGATTATTCTTGCCGCGGCTATCAGTAAGATTGAGTATTCTCTTCAACATACTCTTTACAACCGTTTAATTCAGCGCCTTCAGGATGCTATTAAACATGAGGTTCAACCGCATCGTGTAAAGGGCACTGAAGGAATAGATTATCAAGAAGTGATAGCCGAATGTTACTCGCAGCTATTTGCAATGCTGCGCACCGTACTCGTCACCATTAATGGTTGGGTGCTGAATATGAGGTTAGATAATCACCAGATGTACGAGCTAAAAAAATTCGTATTCGAGCGGGTTGGTAAAGACGTTGGCGTTGCGCTCTGGCAGACCTTGTCGCTATGGCAGCGTCAGTCAATAGATTTGAAAATTGCTGGGCCAGATTACCATTTATTTAATGATTTCGATCGACTCTGGAAATCTGCTAAAGAAATTGGTAACAGTAGATCAAAACTTGCTGAAAATCCACGGGTCGAAATCGAATTGTTGTTTGAGGTTATATTCTCTTTCTATATACAGGTAATTGATGCAGCGAAGGGTCAGACAGACCAGCTCTTAGCATTGACTAATGAGCATCCAGACACTGCTTTGCTGATCACATTTCTAAAGTTAATGAAAATTCAGAATCTGCAGCTTAATGAGATTACTGCCGAGCACCTGAATTTCTATTATCGTGAAGTTTTAAAGCAGCAGGCAAGAGGCTATATCCCGGATGAAGTATATGTCTGCGCACAACTTGCTGAAAACGTGGAAAACTTTTATCTGTCCAAGGGGACTGCTTTTAACTTTGGGGAGTATCCCGACAAAACACCGATTATTTTCACTGCAACGCAGGACTGTAGTTTAAACCAGGTCAAACTTGGCGAGGCATTCACAGTTGCCTACAGACTGGAAAATGATAAATCGACAGACAAAGACGTAGAGCCCGAAGAGTCGAGGAGATTATATTGTGGCAACGTCGCAAGCACTACGGCGATAGTCAAAGATCAGGGCGGGCAAATTACTGGCTGGCAGCTATTTGCTGGCAGCGAAGCCTCTGCTCTTAGTATCGGTTTTGCTATTGCTTCTCCCGAGTTGTATTTAGCCGGAGCGAAGAAAAGTAGAACAATTAGACTGACATTTCAATTCAGTTGCGTCGTCTGCCCGGATTTTCTGCAAGACTCGGAAGTCTACCTCAGCTCAGAGTCCGAATGGGTAAAATCGAAATGGAATGAAGACTGCACTGATCAGGCTCCGAGCAGGACTCTAAAGGCTAGTATTACACTTGAAGCTAGTGATCCCGCCGTAGTGCCCTTTAGTGAAAGCCCAGTTGGCCTAGAGAGCCAATGGCCTATGTTAAAAATTCTGCTGTCTAGTGATCAACTAGCTAACGCACCTGTATTGCAATGCCTCTCGATCAGTTCGGATGTAGTAAATCTGGATAATCTGGTTTTGGCGAATGATGAAGGAGGACTGGACTCCGATAAACCCTTTGAATTTTTAGGTTCGGTCGTAGAATGTGGTAATAGTTTCTATCTTGGTAGTAACGAAATCTTTGCCAAAGATCTGTCATCTCTGACGATTGAATATACTTGGGCACCGTTGCCTGAAGAAGGACTTACAAAATACTACCAACCTTATGCCCATTTCCTGAATTCTGAAATAACTTCCTGCAGTTTCATGGTTGAATTGTCCTATCTCGATGGAGGACTCTGGTCTCAGAAATACATGCTGGTGAACGGCGAAAAAGCAGCAGAACCTGAACCCTTATTTGCCTGTGAGCCGGAGCCGGAGCCAGAGCCAGAACCGGAGCCAGAACCAGAACCAGAACCCCCTACTGTCTTCACGGTGGAAAACATTCCCCCAGGGGCTTTCTATCCTGGACTGCTTTGTCAGCCATTAGAGTATTCAGAAAAAACTCTGTATGGCTTTCTCAAGTTTACCTTGTCTGAACCCTACTATGGGTTTGGAAACAAACTATATGCCCAGGTTTTGTACAGTGTTGCCATGGCCAATGCCGAAATGTTAATGAATTGTGACAAAGAAGGCACGGACACCGAGCGTGACAGCAATCAGCCAGGAAGAAAAAGCACTTCTGTATTGAAGAAAGTCAAACAGTTCTTTCTTCGACCGAAAGAAGACGAGAATAGGGAAACGTTTGCTGATATTGAACAACTTTGTGATGTCAAACCAATTCCCTCGCCACCATTCGTGCCCAAAGTAAAAACCCTGTGCGTCAGCTATAACTCACAGCAGACAACCAAGTTCGGTGAGAACGATGTTTGTGGATTCGACGATCCATCGCAAAAACTTCATGACTTCCAGTATTTCTATATCGATGCCTTCGCAAATTATGAAGTTTATGACAACCGAGTAAAAGAATTGCCTGCATCGCGCTCAGAGAAAGATGTCAGTGCTGAAGAATCAGGTCTTTCACTATTTCCGGCTGTTGAAAATTTTGCGGCTTTCTATTTATCGTTAGCAGATGTAAAAGCACCAACATCATTGCGCCTTTACTTTGAGTTACTGCCTACGCCAGGCCTGTCCAGCAGCAATGCTTTAACCTCGCCTTTTGAATATTCTTGCTTAACAAATGAAGGTTGGAAGCGAGTAAGAGTATTGCAGGACTCAAGCTTTAACCTCTCTAGCCCTGGAATCGTTGAGCTTGAAATACCGGCCGAAATTACCGATGACGGTAAGGAAATGCCGAAAGGAAGTTACTGGATAAAAATCGCTCTTCCTTCCGGGCTTGACGACATTCCCGCCATTACGGTTTCCTATCTAAATTCTCAGGGATTTGCAGTGAGGCGTGGACTCCGGCAATCCATAACTACTGGTACTGTCCCGTATCTTGATTCGGATCAATTAGAGGGAGCGGTTTTAAATACTCCAGATATTCTCGAAATGGTTCAACCGTTTCCGTCCTTCGGTGGCCGAACTGCTGAGTCAGTTCCAGAGTTTCGATCGCGTCTCAGTCAGCGCTTGAATACCAAAGACAGATGCTTGACAGCTAGTAACTATGTTCAAGTAATCTACCAAGCATTTCCTGAAGTATATTATGCACGCTGTCCTTTGGAGGCGACTAGCCCGGGCAGAGTGGGTATAGGTCTGGTGCAAGCTGTCACAGACCCTTCTTCGGCTTCAGCGTTTTATCCTGTAGTGATTCCTCGTATTCAGAGGGAGATTACCAACTACCTTCAGGGTCGTAGTTCCGGTCAACTCACTATTGATTGCATCAATTTGAATCAACAGAAAATCCAAATCACCGCCAAGTTGTATGTTAGTAATGCTGCAGCCGGAGAGGCAGCAATCAAGAAGATTGACCAAGAGCTGGGCTTGTTTCTCTCGCCCTGGATTAAAAGCAATTTACCGAAAATTGACCTATCACGGGAGCTGCGAAGAAGCCAGCTGGTGGAATTTCTATGTAGCTTCGATGGAGTGGAGTCGATTCAGACCCTAGAGATAGGAATAGAAGAGCCTTGCAAATCAGGTGGTGTGTACTATCCAGTTTGCGCGGGCCCGGTTGTCGAGCCGACTCTTCCTGATGCAATATTTGTCAGCTCTGGTGAGCATTCTATATCAGCGGCAAACCGCAATAAACAGACCGAAAAAGCAAGCAGTAGGGCGGGTCAGACGTGAACGCGGCGAACAATATATTTAATGAAACACTACCTGATAACAGGAATTTCACGAAACTGAAATCTCTTGGACTGCAGTACGTGCAGGAAATGTCGGGAAATAGCTGGAGTGATCTTAATGAGAGTGACCCTGGTGTAACTATTCTGGAGCAGCTGTGCTATGCCTTGACAGAATTAGGTTATTGCAACAATTTTCCCCTGGAAGACATTTTGACAGAGATCAGTGGTCAAATTGATTATCACGGTCAGTTCTATTTCCCCAATGAAATATTCACTTGTTCGCCAGTTACTTTGAGCGATTACAGAAAATTATTGCTTGATAGAATTCAGGAGTTGAGAAATGTTTATGTGGCGGTGAATGTTGGTGCCATCGGAGCCTATCAGTTCTATCTCTATGCTGATCCGACGCTTGATGGTGACAAAGTCAGTGCTGTGCAGAGCAAAGCATTTGAGTTATTGAATGAATGTAGAAACTTTGGAGAAATATTTTTACCGCCAGTTGTGTTAAGTCCTCTGAAATTTACACTTAAGGGGCAACTTCAGATTGATTCCTCTGTTACCCCTGAGATGATGCTGTCCAGAATCAAACAATCACTGGAAAGTTATGTCAGCCCAGAGTACCAGCAGTTCGGTTATCAGGCGCTGAGGGACAAAGGGCTTCAAAGTGATGAAATATTTAATGGACCGATATTGCAGAAAGGTTGGATGGAAGAGGTCGAACTAAGTTCGAAAAAATTGGAGCAAGTGATAGCTGATGATGTGATCGATAGAGTAGCCGTGCTGCCGGGTGTGATTGAGAATATTAACCTGAAACTGTCAGAAGAAGAATATGATTCTTTGAATCCTGATGAGCCAGGTACGGTGCCGCCCGAATATGTCGCAGCTTTCGTTGTGGACAGTAGCAATATTAGTTTTTCACAGAATGACAACGTCAGCACTAGTCCTGACAGTTTAAACTGCGGTATAGATCTGGCTAAACTTCAGTCGAAACACCAAAATACTCCCATAGGCGCCACCGTTGACCTGACTCCAAGCTATCCCAAGGGTAAGTATCGTAATATTGGCGAGTACTATTCTGTTCAGAACACATTTCCAGTGCAATATGCAATTGGCTACGACTCCGCGCAATCTGAATCATCGAAGCTACACACTGCTCAAACAAGGCAGCTCAAAGGTTACCTGATGGCCTACGACCAACTGCTTGCTAATCAATTTTCACAGTTAGCTAATGTGAGTAAATTGTTTTCTTTTCGTACGGGCCAGAAGTTTTACGATAGCGGGGAGAAATGGTATAGCGGAATTCCTTATCAATACTATATACAAACGTATTTCTATCAACCGCTCTATGGCATACCCAACGTTGAGCCGCTGTTGC
This sequence comes from Gammaproteobacteria bacterium, assembly GCA_021773355.1. Taxonomy (GTDB): domain Bacteria; phylum Pseudomonadota; class Gammaproteobacteria; order Pseudomonadales; family Pseudohongiellaceae; genus UBA9145. The sequence goes on from JAJFKE010000046.1 coordinate 15,173, forward strand.
TGGGTGCTGATGCTTTTAAGTTCAGTCTTGATGAAAACGTTAATTCGCCGGAATGGAAACTGGGATGGAAGAATTTTACTGAAGATCCTTTCAATCGCTATATTTCTGGGTTGAGAGACTCGATGGAAGATGCTGCTGTCAGCGATGATCGACAGAATCGCATGGTGGATCATTTGCTGGCGCGACATGGCGAAATTGGCAGTCTGTATGACGAGATGATTGGTCGTGTGCGTTGGCTCGGTAGTTTAGAGAAGACGAAAATAATCGTTAAGCGAATATTGCTGCAAAATTATCAAGCCATTTCCTATCATCGCGGCAAGGCATATAACTATCAGGCAGCCGAAAAACTGAGTCTTCCGGGGAGATACTGTCTGAGCCGACAGGAATATCAACGGTTACAGACGTTGGAAATATCTTCCGAAATTTTACGAGAGCTGGAGCAATTCGTTGATCAGTTTCACACGGTTAAAGCAGTCTTGTTACTGGATATCTTCAAGTGGCTAGGTGAGTATTTCGAGTTGGAAGAAATCGCCATTTTATATAGGCACTTGAACTTAACTGATACCCACCTTGCAAATTCAGATTCGATTGATATTAATGGGTGGTTAGATATAGGCAAGCTGGAGCTGCAAAAGAAATTATTACCGTCGGACTTTTCTAATTACTCTACCTTCGAACTTGTTTCCGACCTGATTCTTGGGCTGACTGACTATTATCAGTCCATGGCCTCTATATTGGTGCAATTGACCGCTAATGAGAATTTCAAGAATTGGTTGAAAACCGCCGAACTGGGCGAAACCTTTGCTCTTCCGCATTCTGATATAACGGTTGAGCGACAAGTGGTTTCGTTCAAACAATCTGAAGGATTTTTGTTTCGAGATCAGATCTGTGATGACGGGCAAGCAATTATTGATATCGACTCCTACTTAGAGAGCCCCACTCGGTCTATCTATTATGCTCATATCGATCAATTACTCTGGTTAGCTCAGCAGAGGAAAGGGTTTATTGCGCTTGATTCAACCTTGCTCAATATGGCTAAAGATGGACAGGGTGGCGATCAAGATACTTCTTTGACTCTGGGAGATCAGCCCGATGAGGCCGTGATAGTGAGCGTAGATTCCTTTTTTGCCTGCCAAATACTTCCAGGGTACGTGCGTCTATTTAGTAATGCGAAAGTAATTGAGAGTATAACGTTATTAAGCCAGCAGTATTTGCAAGTTCAGATATCTCGGAAAACTGTGCCCGCCTCATTCTATGATTTGTACGGCGTAATCGTAAACTACGTCGGTTTTAGTAATGCCATGAGATATTTTGACAGCGCCGACAAAGAAAAAAAGAAGATATCTAGACAGACGGCACGTGAAGCGGCAATTCAGTTGTTGAAGCAATTTTCCAGTTCTGAAAGTGGGGGTGCTTATGAGACATCCTGAGGTCTCAATCAATAATTTGGACCATCTAATCAGTCAATGTGTATGGGAAACGGAATTTGACAATGAAGAAACGGCTTCGTTTTTACAAGACACGTTGAGTCAGTGGAGTCATCTCCAGATGACTGAGATTGCTGAGGAAGTGTTGAGTGCAAACTGTCCAGAAAATGAAGTATGGCGACTGGATAAGCTTTGTGTCGATTTGGGCTCAATAGACTACACCGAATTACAGCAAGAGTTACCTGGACGATTTAAAATTGGACTACAAAGAGCAGTTCGTGAAGCGTTAGGGCAGCGAGCTGCCAGTTCAATACGGCAGCACGCAGCGACCCGTGAATTGGATTTAGCGGCCCTACAGGAATTGCTTGGCGAATTCCTCGGCACTGGCTCTCTGCCTTGGTGGGTGCGGGGGAGGGCAAGCCACATCGAAGCGCTGGAGCAGATAATTGTCTTGGCACCAGACTATCTACAGATGTTATTGCGAAAATATGGGCAGAAGCAGCAGGTTCGAGAAAGAATGGTGCTGCAATGGGAAGAATCCCATATTCGGCAAGTCATCCGAATTTTGGAACCTAATCACCATGTTTATATACTGCATTTCGCAGATAATCTCTGTAGTCAACAGTTTCGAAAGTCAGTCGAAGTTTCACGAGAACCCTCCTTTGGCCGTAATCGCTGGCTCTGGATACTCAATCATTTGCTAGTAGAAAGAGGGTCATTCTTCAATACTGTCTCATTTGTTGAATCGACGTTGTCGAAAATGGCAAGCCACTACAATCTTAATTACTCAGAACTGCTTGAGACTTGCTTTCGCGCCAGCACAGAGCTGGCGCATGGTGGAAGCGAGATGCCCGATTTTATAAAAGCATTGAAAATTCTGAGCAGAGAATCGGGCAAAGGTAAAACTAACACCGATGGGACGTTTCGAAAGGCCCAGGATCGCTGGCTACTTTTGCAGAAGGGACTAGCACAAAGAGAGCAGATGGTAGTTCTGGGTGGACAGAAGATATCTTTTTCCGAGTTGTGCGCAATACTGTTGCGGGAAGATAGCAGTAGGCTGTTAAAAGTGCTGCGTGTCAATCGAATGCCTGGGCTAGGAGCATTTCTTGCTGACAATCTGAAAGGCGCAACCCGAATCTCCGTTTTGGAGCTGTCAGTTTCCCAGGGATCTCAGATTGTTCTAGCGTTAATTCAGGCTTTGCGGAAATGTCCTGCTTATGGATCTCAGGATAGAGAAGAAGCGGCTTGGAAATCCAGCTTGTCCTATATTATGGACGGAAGTTCTGAGTCGTTCGATTGCAAAGAATATATAACTCAGGTCGTAGACCGGCAGATCAATGCTGGAAATATGTTGCGTAGGCGCGTGGACAAGTCCGAGTTGCTACTTCTTTTGGCCTTGAGATTGGATGCTGCTACTGATTCCGGGTATGTGCCCTTGAGGGATATAGTGCAGGAATTACGCTGTGAGTTAAGGTGCGAAGAAATGGTGCCGGTGGAATCCACAAGCGTAGTTGGTCAAGTTAACAATCCATCAATTTTGAGACGGCATGGTCATTTCCTCAGAAAAGAGTCTTCACCCCAAGGCTTTGCATTAACTGATCAGTTGATTGAAAGGGGAAAAATACGCCGCGGCAAAAAACTTCAGTACCAATCAACTAATCGTCAGCTTCTCAGCGTATCTTTGCATAGATCTTCGGATTCTGATGGCTTAAGACATAGGTTCCCGAAAAAATTTGAACGCAGATCAGCATTGAACGGCCGTGCCACAGCATCTTCAAGACTGACGCACAATCAAACAGGCTTACTCAGTAATGCTCTATTGAATTATTTAGTCAGCGGCATGGTATCGGAGAGCCCCATAGCCGGGTCTGAACAGGGTCGACGGCGTGCACTGCAATTGTTTCTGCTTGGATCGCCCGCTGGCCTAGGTGTAGTACAGGATTCGACAGTTAGGATAAGAATCGGCGAGGAGAATTTCGCCATTCGTTTGTTGGAGTTGGTGGGTCTTGCAGGTTTTCCCCGGCTACTAAGACTACTTGATCGTGCCGCAGCAGATTTTGCGCTGACGTTGATGGCTGACATGTTTGATCTGCGCAGCAATGGCTTGCTGCCAAGTATGAATAGGGTTGACTTTAATTTCGACTTGCATCGATTGTTATTGCAGGCTCTTCTTCTAGGCAGATCCAGGTTCTCGATCACCCGATTCATGGACGATTTTTCAAAATTGTTGATGGGTTTGAGTTCGGTATCAATGACAACATTTGTTGCAGATCTGAAAAAATCTAACAACAGTTTGAGTGCCGGTCGCGCCGATTCAGTTCTGTCTGGGTGGATCAATAGGTGTCCGATTGAAGATGGTGAACTGGCTGAGGACCACTTGATCCTTAGTAGTTTAGTTCCTCATCAGCTTAGACTTGATGCTGGGCAGCGAAAACAGATAGTTAGTGCCTTATTAGAGGGTGCCAGAATTACCAATACAGCCAGCGCCGATTTAGATGAAGAGATAATTGACGAGAACGATCTTGTTAGAAAATTTATGCGAGACGATCCCGAAGCGTTTCGAGACGTAGTACTAAATTTAACATGGGATCAACAAACGCTATTTCGATTTTCGAGGCTGGCAAACGCAGGAGATTTACTCGACACAATCCGCAGCCTTCAGTCAGCTCATGGTGTCGACCTGCAGATGTTGAAACAGTTTCTTCTGGCAATCTCTCAACTAAAAATATCCGGCATTAGTGCTATCGAAATACAGATAATGCTAACTGAGAAAATTATATCTCTTTGGTGTCGTGGAGACTGGAAAATGAACTCTGCAAGGGCGGTTTTGGACGAGTTCATGAATTTCATGACTAGTCAGAATTATGTCTCCTTGCAGGAAGTCAACACCGCGATGCTGAAAATAAGAGAGAGATTGCCAGAATCTTCGATCGAAGCACTTGCGCGTCTCATGTCTGACGCGACGGGAAACTTGGCATTCCCATCAAAAACGTCAAGCTTCGCAACCCCGTCTCCTGTGCAGCGACCAAGTTTGGAAATTCAAAAAGAAGCACATGTAAATTTCCCTGCGCCGGGTCAGAGCCTGCAGGTTGGTAATGCGGGGCTGGTTTTGCTCAGCAGTTTTATATCTTCGTATTTCGAGCGTCTGGGTTTAGTGGAGGGGGGTAGATTTCTCAGTGGCGAGGCCCAGCGTAGTGCGACCCTACATCTGCAGTACCTGGCGACTGGCCTTACCGATACAGAAGAGCAATATTTGCTTTTGAATAAATTGTTCTGCGGTTTACCCATGTCACAATCGTTGCCGCGAAATATTTCACTGAGCGAATCTGAGAAGGCACTAGCAGAGAGTCTCATCACATCGGTGATTGAGCATTGGAAAGCAATAGGGCATAGCTCGATTGAAGGGTTTAGGGGTAACTGGTTAATGCGCGACGGTGTGTTGTTGCGCCAAGATGAGGCTTGGTCGTTGATAGTCGAGAAGCGTTCCTACGATGTGTTGCTTCAGCGTTCACCCTTCTCGTTTTCCGTAACCAAATTGCCGTGGATGGAAGAGGCGATTTATACCACTTGGGTTAGCTGAAATGAGTAAAGCACTAGAAAAGAACTAGAAAACAACAATTTTAAAGTTATTGGACTAAAAAGATAATTGAAGAGGATAATATTATGGGTAGTTACAACGAAAATGTGCGAGACACGGTAAGCGGCGTACTTGGCGGTTTGCAGACAGAGGAAAAGAATGCCGAAGCGAATCAAACAGCAGCTTGTTTCGCCCTGTATTACAGTCAGGGGGCAAATATTGTAGCGGAAGACAAGCTGTATCAAGTCCGTGCTAAATATAAGCAAGCACGGGAAATCGGTGTTCAAGGGGTTGAAAACGAGAATTTGGCGAACAATTTGCTTGTCACCGCCAGCGGGCTTAATGGAGATGCAGCAGCCGGCGTCACTAATGCTGCCGCGGCTGCCAGTAATTTCCAAATTGCGGCTACGACAATAACTCAGCTGGCTACTGAAATAGGCAAAGCCTATACCCTGGTTAGTGTGGAGGACTGCGGAACGGAAATTTACAAAATGACTGATATGGCCAAGCAGTTTATACAGGAGACCGCTACCCTGGCTGAAAGTATGTCATACACAGCAATGGAAGCCAGCACTCTTAGTTCCAAGATAATGGCCAATCAATTGTTTACCGAAACTGAAGCGGTGAAAGCCGGAATCGATAGTCTACTGACTGTTACCGATGCTGAGTTTAACAAGCTTGGTGAGAGGCAAGCGGCAGACTCGGCTCGAGTAGATGATACTCTTTCTGAAGAACAACGAAACGAAGGCGCTTTGGCGATAGCAAATGAAGAGTATTCGGCAATACGCAGTGCCTACGATATGTCGAAGCAGGAGCTTAATTTCGATCTCAAAGTTGAAGTGGAAAATAGTGAGTCTATCCGGATATTTTTTGAGAAGTATTCTCAGCCATTCACTGACAATTCTTTAAACCTGTCTAATAAGCAGTCTGAAATTAAAATACCTCCTGCAGATCCGAAATACTATGCAGTCATAGTACCTGCCGACGAAGCAAGTCTGTTTAATATCGAGCTAGCGGAGGCAAAGTTTGCGCAAAATCGCGATGAACTGTTCCTGCCGTGCATGGATGAGGATCGCGTGAAGGATGCGGACCTTCAATCTGGTGTCAGCTATAAAGCAAAGTACGATATCAATGGAGGGGTAGTGGAGGCTGGGAAGAGTTATACGGTTTTTCTCTATGTTGCTCTTTCTAATGAATATAAGGCATTTATTAACGATTTTCACGATCTTCTGTCCGTTGCTTCCGATCCCTTCGTGCTTGTTCTCACATTGCCTGTGCCAACTAATCGCCCAGAGATCACTTGGGTGCCGGTTGATGGTCAGTCGCCGGGTATCGAATACAATTTGATTCAGTTTGAAATAGAAAATATTACTTATCCAGATGTTGGCCCAGATGAGATTGAACACCGCTTGCTGTTCCTGCCAGCTGCTCCGCTGCAATCGAATGCATTTAAGTTGGCCGAGACAAATGGTGGAGAAGGAGCTCCAGCACATGATAAGTTGAGATTTATTTTTAGTACTGCGATCGCCGAACAAATATCTAAAGGAAATTATCTGGAAGCGAAATGGGAGCCTGGCCTGGAACCTGTCGCACCAGCTTCTAAAGGAAATTCCCGGAAGGGGAAATCGGAGCTTAGCCCGACCCCTCTCATACCGGTATTCACCTATTCAGCAAGACCAGGCAAGGCATTGACTGACATCTTCGGTGCACCCATCAAACAATACGAACCCTATTTAGTCATGATTCTGTCTGAGGCTAAAAGTGATGAGCTTGCCAAGAAAGCGTGGACAAGTCTTGGTTACTGGGATGAACCGGAGGTAGAAGTAATATTCACCAAAGACTTTAGAATCGAGTCAAATTCAATAACCCTAATTCCACCAGTTGAAGCAGATAAGCAAAATGGAGAATCTTCAGATGAATAGTATTATGAAACTAACAAGACCACCCGGAATAAACGAAAAAAAACAGGCAGAATTGAATAAATTAACAGCTGAAGTTCTAAGCCAACAGTATTTAGTGGACGAACTGCAGACAATAGTTAAGTCCTTAGGAGAAAAGTCTGCGACCTTTAAAGGTTTTTTGGCTCAGGCGGATACGGATAAAAAATCTGCTCTTGCTAACTATGAGCTATTCAAAAAAATCCTAAATCAAGTAAAAGACCTAACTGTTAATTCGAGTGTGGTGAGAAATACTGCCGGTGAGGCTGACGATAGCATCGACCAACTAACGAAAGAGATAGCGCCTATGGTGCAAAAATTGATTTTTGCGGTTGACTATATCAATAAGTTGTCAGAAGCGATTAACAAGCAGAAAGTCAAAATACCGTTGATATCAAACGATCTGATAACCATCATGTCGACTGCTAATGAAAAGGCCAATGCGGCGATTGCTGCTACCCTGACTGCAGTGCAGAGCTGCTATGCATTAAAGTCGAGTGCTGAGAATACAAAACAATCTGCAGAGCTAGATCACTCCCAATGCCTGGATCTCAGAAAACAATTGGTCGGCAAGAATGACGAGCCTTGCAATCTTGACCTCGAAATTTGGTTAGAGGAAAAAGCACTGGTAGACAAGGAAATAGCGAAGCTCCATAAGACCATAGACAAACTTCAAAAGAATGTAACAAAGACTAGAGCCTATATCGGGGAAATCGAACTCGAGCGTTCTGAGGCTCAACGAAATATTGCCACGCTTGATGCGGAGATATTATATCTTGATGGCCCGCAAGCATTAAGAGACATCGAACGTGCTGCATTGGACAATATTGGAGCACTGGCATTAGAAGGGATAGCCGCGAAACTACTTGAAGAAGCCCTAAAAGCAGAAAAGGAAGGAAAGCATGCGGAAGCGAACAGATTAAGTAACGAAGCCAGGAAAGAGCAAAGTGCTGCACGGAAATTAATTCACAATGCGACACAATTGGAAGAGAACGCTAATAGTGTTCTTAAGGATATAGAAGACAAGGAAAAGAGAATAAGTAAGTTGAAAGATAGCGTTAAAGACTTGGACTCCAAGATCGCGCAAGCATATCTGAGACTGGAGCGTGATGAGCTAAGCCTAATATTTGAAAATGTGATATTGCTCGAAAGAGAGAAAAGACTGGAATACATAAATGTAAAAATAGCGTTCATGAGAGGGAAAACTGGAGTAACCGCTGAGGGAGAATCTATTTGCAGTCTGAAGGCGCTACTGAAACAAGTCCGCAATGATGCGAATCGTGAGTACGAGGAGGAGCTTAGTGCTAATTCCGTCGTCGCTGGCGAATTGGATGCCGCAAATGAGCGCCTGACTACAGCGACTAATAAATTGGCGTCGCTGAAGGCCGGGCTGGATGCTGCCACGGCTGCCGCATTAGCGGCTTAACTGTGTTGGTACTTCTGTGCGGAGGGGTGCTCAGTGGATAGATCCAAGTTCAGTCGTGAGTGCTATATAAGAACAGGTGGCTGGTTACCGTTAAACCCATTAGTGCAAAAAGCTGAATTGGGAGATTTCGGTCAGATTAGCCAAGGAAGTTTGCGTCAGCTGGGGAATATAAGAGATTTGCCGCTAGTGGCTTTGCCGCTGGTGGCAGAAAGTTCTAACCGGCCCAATCTGTCCCTGCACGAGGTGGAAATCGATCCTGGCGAAAAGAGTTGGAGATTGGAGTCTGGCGTTAACCACATGTTCAGTTCCAGTGAAAGTGTGATGGACAACGTGGAAAACAGGCTTGCTCGATCTCGGCAGGTTCTTGGATTTTCCGATAGGGGCAGTTTCGTGTTCCATGGAGCCAATCCCAAGTTCCGCCTGTTAAGCAATTGGAGCGAGTTCGCTAAAGATTTGACGATGCTGCTAACACAAAGTGCGTTTTCATTTCGCCATCTGTATGTCATTACCCATCTGGCCACCTTGGAAAATTGGACCTTGGCAATTGCCGGTGGTGTTGATGCACAACTTGAAATATCCACAGAATTGGCAGACGCCGATTATTTTGGCCACCTCGATCATAGTTCGCTCAGGCTGGAAAAAAGTTCCAATATAGACGTCTTCTTACACTCAAGAGAGGAGCCCGCTGTATTCTTTAAGGCTAAAAAACTAGCGATAACCCAGGCAAAAAGAGAGGCGTTTCTTGAGAAAATCATATCCAGAAAAGAAGGTCTTTCCGATATTGAAATCGCCAATTGGTTAGATACAGACCTGATTAATCTAGTGGAATCTAATCAGCTGAATATTGCTACGAGCTTGGACTTTTTCGAATGGTTGGACAGTAGTTTAGATGAGGCCCAGATGCTATGTTGAATGAGAGCGTGGCCGAACCCCTCAAGAAAAATACAATGGCTGGCGAGCCTCATACCGACCTTGCTAACCTGAGGGCGCTGGAAATTGAGCTTGACTGGTTGGCCAGGGTGATTGATTGCGTAATTTGTCAATATTTGAAACACGAAGGTCATGACAAGCATTGGGTAGAGCTTCCACTACCGGAACATGAGGAAGAGACCTCGGTTTACGGTGCCATTATTGCGGGCTGGTCGCTAGACCGCTATGAACGGCTGGCCCTGGTACTATCTATAGCTCCCCACCTTAGACCTCAGATCCTGGATATTTTCTTTGGACTAAATCAGCTCCATAATCGGGCGTTTACTGAATTCGGTGGTGTGGCTAATTCCAGCTTCAGTGGCTTTCTGCCCACAGCGCAAACCCTGGCGTTTCTCATCTGTGGAAACAATCCTCTTTGGAGACATAGATTTTCCACGGTTGTTTCTGCCCCTAATCGCCTAATGGCTGAGCAAGTTCTGTCTCTCGAAGGGGTCGATACGGGCATGCCCAGCCTTGGTGGGGTGTTATCTATTTCGGAACAATGGTTACACTATTTCTTAACTGCAGAGCCAGTTCGGCCAGAATTGTCTTCCGCATTTCCGGCGCAAGCGATAACTACCGCATTGGACTGGGACGACCTGATTCTCGAAGATTCGGTAATGGATCAAATCATTGAAATAAAAGCCTGGCTGGACCATGGTCAAACCTTGATGAGCAAATGGAACTTACAAGGGAAAATAAAACCTGGCTATCGTGCATTGTTTTTCGGCGCTCCGGGAACCGGTAAGACATTGACGGCGACATTATTGGCAAAATCCACGGAAAGAGAGATATACCGCGTCGATTTGTCGATGTTGGTGTCCAAGTACATCGGTGAAACTGAGAAAAATCTATCAAAAGTATTCGATGCTGCCAGCTATAAGCGCTGGATACTGTTTTTTGACGAAGCCGATGCCCTATTTGGCAAGCGAACGGTCGCTACAACATCGAATGATCGCCACGCCAACCAACTCACTGGCTATTTGTTACAGCGCATTGAGGACTTTCCAGGAGTAGTTATTCTCTCTTCCAATCTGCGCGCCAATATTGATGAGGCGTTTACTCGACGCTTTCAATCCATGATTCATTTCACCATGCCATCGGCGGAGGAAAGGTTGCAGCTATGGACCAATGCTTTCGCCGATAGTTGTACGCTGCATGAAGATGTTGATCTGAGTATGATTGCTGATAAGTACGAAATGGCTGGCGGCGCTATCATCAATGTGCTGCGCTACTGCGCACTAGCTGCCATCAGCCGACAGTCGAATCAGGTTAGCAATCATGACATTCTGAATGGAATACGCAGAGAATTTCGCAAAGACAATAAGACTCTAGCTGTCTAATTGCAAATATATAAGACGCGAGAATACATACTGGAAGTAACATGCCAGACGAAATCTACAAGAATCAAACAAATAGGAAACAACTTGTTTCGAATAGAGCAAAGTTTGGTCGTCCTTTAGCTGATAATAGAGAATCCAATGAGGCTCCAATTCAGAGAAACAATACAGGTATGCCCAATGGGCTAAAGTCAGGCATCGAGAATTTGTCGGGCTATTCCATGGATGATGTGCGTGTTCACTACAATTCATCTCGACCAGCAGAGTTAAATGCTCATGCCTATGCTCAGGGAACCAGCATTCATCTCGCGCCGGGTCAGGAGAAACACCTGCCCCATGAGGCATGGCATGTGGTGCAGCAAAAACAGGGGCGAGTGCGGGCCACGAAACAATTAAAGGCAGGAGGCTATTTGAATACAGAGGTTTCTCTAGAAAGAGAAGCGGATGTAATGGGGGCAAAAGCTAGTGCACTGAATGTCGATGAGCCATTGCAATTAAAGCCCTATACGAGCACAGCTTTCAATTTTCCAATTATTCAACGACTAACAAATATTAACTACAATGCCCAACCATTTTTCTACGGGAATAATCAGCAGCAAGTAGTTGGACATAATATGCGTGCTGATCTAGATCCGAACGATCCGGTCAGAGGGTCCGCACCAGGCAATGGAGTTCAACAAGACCTTATGACAGGACTGCGTAATGAAGGGTATCGACGCATGGTTAGAGGGCACCTGCTAAATGGTCAATTGGGTGGTCTAGGTATAGCGGCAAATCTGTTTCCCATCACCGCGCAAGCGAACAGTCAACATAAGTTTCAAGTGGAAAACTATGTGAAAGAAGCAGTATCACCGCCCAATGCAGAATCCGTTCGGTACACCGTAGATGTTGGGGGAAATGCAAATATCCTTAATCCACAAGCAGACTTTCGCTGCCGGGCAGAATACCTTGGAGGTGTCAATCAAGGTCAGGTTTTCGTCGACAAAACTATCCGCTCCATACCTCAGCAAACCCCTGTTCGTAATCAAAATGTGGATGAGGGTGAGACTTGGCTTAATAATAACCAGCCTCCCGTGACCGCCGGGCCAATTGTCTTTGCCACTGCTAATCTGGGTGCCGGTTGGGGGCAACAAGGTAGGGGTTATAATGCTGTGCAGCATGCAGAAACAATTGACAGAACTGATGCGACTTTTATGAACGGCCAAGCTGTTGATGATCAGTTTATGATTGGACAAAACATAAACCTTGCACGGGGTCCAGCGGATTTACAGGCCTACCTGTTGGAGTTGATGCAAGATTACATTGTAAATAATGCCGATCTTAATGGAAATATTCCATTTGAGGGGCAGTTATTTGCAGAGCCGCAATTTGAAAACCATATTGCACAGGAAGTTCAAAATGCTAATTGGGCGCGCCTCGAGGCGTTGTACTACTTATTAAATTGACAAGCTCCAATCTAAATGAAGCGAGGTTAAAGTTGAAACAATTTCTTGAGAATACTTTTAATTTCCAGCGTGCCTATGAGCCTTGAGAATTACAAGAATCAGTCTCAGCAGAAAGCCTCGAGACCGACTCAGCAGAAATTTGGTGCAGTCCTCAAGGACAATCGATCCTTACAATCTACTGTTTCACGGGTAAACCAGACAGGTTTGCCCGATGCTTTGAAAAGTGGTATCGAATCGATCAGCGGTTATTCCCTGGATGCAGTTAGGGTTCACTACAACTCGTCGCAACCGGCACAACTTAGCGCCCACGCCTTTGCCAGGGGAACGGACATTCATCTTGCGCCGGGGCAGGAGAAACATTTGCCGCATGAGGCCTGGCATGCAGTGCAGCAGTTGCAGGGCCGAGTACATCCTACATTTGGGTATAAGGGTAGTTTTATTAACGACGAGCTAAGTTTGGAACGCGAAGCTGAGCAAATGGGTGCAAAAGCCATTCAGCAATCCGCTACTGCGCCTGCAATAAACCAACTGCAAAGAAAGACATCAGCCAGCCCTGCCGAGGTATATCAACTAGCGATCGATATATCAACCTGGGTCTCAACAGCTGCGCATCATCTGTATTATATAGATCCTGCAGTTCGAACCATTTTATTATCCCAGGAAGACGCCCCGGCTCCGCAGCCGCGCGCTCTCTACGCAGAGCAAAGTGTAGAGACGACAAACAACGACGATGCTGAAATTGAAATGAATAGCTGGAAGCCTCGATCGAATTTTCTGATTAAAATTGCTCAGAATGATGATGCAGAGGAAGCTGTAGACGAGGACGCTAATGAACAGATTCAGGTGCAAGATCTGGCTGACAAAACCGGTGCTATAAGAGCATTGATAGACGACCGAGACGATGATGATGGACTAAGGTTAGGCACAACAGGCAAAAATGATTGTTTGGGCTATGCGACTACACTAAAAGTGTTAATAGCGAAATATGCAGAGCAACAAGATGGAATGATCGGTGAAACTTGGCAGCATGATGCAACTGATGACGCTCCGTTTAATTATCATGCTGCCACAGTGGTGGCGCAGGATGGTGGTGATGCCGTTACTCTGGAGGCCCATTCGTCAAAGATTCTAATTGCCCCTCAGTTTCATATTAGACCTGGTGGGAAAGCCGGTTTCGAAGCTGAAAATAAAGCGGGTTACGAAGGTCAATTTGTCGATGAAGCCCAAATTGTCAATGCATCTGTGGATCAGATTGATCTGATCCATGATCAACTTGCTGATGCCTGGAAGCAGATTCATACGATAGCTATGAGTCAGTCTTCAATAGTTGTATCCAATCCTTTAATTGAGAATGTGGTTGGAGAGCCTGAGGTCGTAGCAACATCGGAATCAGATTCCGGTTCATGGTTGAAGTTAGGTTTGGTCTTGGCCGCTGCGGTCGCCGGAATGGTCTTGCTACTGAAACTAAAAAAATAATCTAGACTGTGGTCAAACCCCCGATGGTGGTCAGCTCATTGTGGATAATCCTTTTAATTGGTGAGGTGCAGCTAAGATTATTTTTCGGGAAAATATCCCAGATGATCTATCCTTGATCATCTGGGATATAGACGTAGTCGAAGGGAATGGTCGGATCTTTGTCTATGCCGAATTCCCTGTTAGCTATTCACGATTCCCAGCTTCCATGCACATAGCGTAAACCCCGGGATGTTATTGATGGTGGCGCCGACATGTGGGTTTCATCTGGCATATTATGACAATGGATTTTCAGTCCTGGATAATTTCGCCCTTGCAAGCGACTCGCGAACTGTGGTGTGAGTAGGGCGATTTCTGGCCAGCCATGTTCATCGCTCCGACTGATCATGTTTTCCACATGGGTGCGCATTTGTGGATTTTTCTCAGCGATAGCCACGGCTTCGGCTCGAACATGTTGTTTAAGCTCGAGCGCTCCAGCTGCAACGAAGACAGTTGCCTCTAGATCATCGTGACTAGCGGCATAGGTTTCTTCCCACTCCCATACTTGTTCATCGCGCCACCAGATTGCAGGACTAGCTAGAATATAGCGTTTGAACGTGGTGGGTTCGGTTAACAGAATCCAGGCTGCGAATAAACCACCAAGGGATATACCTAGGATTGTGCTGTCGTCAGTATCTATCGGATAATTTTTGCTTAGCAAGGTTTTTAACTCTAGTTGGATAAATTTGAGAAAAGCCTCACCACCTGCTGGAAATAGGCCGCCGAGCGCCATGACTTCGTTCTCACCCGGATCGGTTGGAGCATAGTCTCTGTTGCGGTTGGCCATAGATTCCATCAGCGTATCACCAGGGTATCCAATACCGATTACAAATGACGCTGGCACAGCACTAGTTTGCGTGAGCAGTCTCTGTGTTCCCAGCAAAGAGGCAAAGGAGGCGTTGCCATCAAGCGCTACTATCATTGGATGCTGTATAGCGGGATCAGCTCCTGCCGGTTTTCCAACAAAGATTCGAAATATGTCGTCGACATGCTGTGATTTGATATCGAAATACTCTGCATCATAAAGTCCATTCATTGGGGAAATATCATGGGACATAAAGTGCTCCAAGGCAGTGGAAGGGCGAGAAAATATAGGAGGTCGGCTAGACAAAAACAAGACTGATAATTTCACTGCGGCTTTGTTATAATGGTTCGTCGTTTGAAAAACGTCCCATCTTTATTTTCCTTACAAATTCTGACTGTTTGGTCTAATAATTTGTACGGCACGGCACTGAACAAGAAATAAATCTGTGCGCTGTATTCTCCTAGTCATATTCCCTTTTCGCAGTCGCCTCTGTCGATTGCTGGTGGACTTCGATGCCGATGATCATTATGCTTCGTGCTTATCATGACCAAGAAATTCCTTATCACATTTTGTGTCCTCTGCGGTGCCAGCTATGGCTACAGTCAGGATTCCAATGTCCCCGATTCCGTGCGCGCCATGATCGAGCGCAGCCAGGCCGACACGCAGTTCGAACAGACCGCGCGAGTACAGATGAATGTGCAATTCGGGGAATTCCTCAAGAGCATGGCTGCCGAGCCAGGCAGAAGAGCTCAGGTCGAAGCGGTGATGCTTGAAGTATTGCGGCAGCGCGCCGAACTCAGTTTAAAAGTAACTCGGAGTCAAGCCAGCACTTCGGAACTAAAAATTGTCAGTGACTATGGCTATCTGCGTCAGCGTTTGGCACCCCTGCTTACTGCGGCAGAGCTAACTACCATAGATGCACGCGAGGCGGACCAAGCGATGAGCAGCTGAAAAATGGGTACGCTAAAGAGCTCTCTCGTACGCAGGGAAATCTGACCGAAGCTAATCGCGAACTGGTTCTGGATACTTTGATTAAACACATGCGACTAGGGCAAGGCGATGCCGCTGAGTTGGGTCGACTAAGTGTGAACGATCTACTGGCGCAGCAAGGCCAAGCGATTATGCAGGCGAGAATGGAACTGCAATCGCAACTGGACGAGTTGCAAATGCAGCAGGTGGATGCATTCTTGGGCAGGCTGCAGAGTAATCTGTATATGAATCGATCCATGTCGGAAACTAATCAGTAGACCGATCAGCCCCGTTATGCTTTGAGTGCGTGCAATTTTTAAATCTGCTATCGCCAGGATACTTCCATGGCGAAGAAGTGATCGAAAACCTCTCTGCCGGGATGGTTTGCAGCATTTCTTTCCGGGCTGCGAATATAGAAGTCCAATTGTTGAGCTGCTGGATTAACCGATCCGGCGTCGCCGTCATCCGGTGACAACTTTACCTTTAGAGAGTCTCGGTCGCGCATTCCCTGTGTCACCATAAAATGAATTTCATAATCTTCGTACAGTGTTTCGCCATTTAGTGTGGCAGTACCGTAACCCCAGCCGGCTACATATAACAAACTCTTCGGCCAATTGGCGTCGCCACAATCGGCTCCACCGTGCTCATAAAGATAGGCGGCAATGCCACCGTCCTGACAGGGTGAAAATTCATTGAATCGATCTAGTTCTACCCGGTAAAGCCCTTCGGACAATTGCAGTTCCGCCCAAAATGTACCACTGTTTTCAATTTCATTAACGTCTATACGTATTTCACCAGAAACAGGGCGTAGGTTTTCAGCCGCGTCGTCCATGTGATCCCAGGGCGAGGAATCGTTAAGCGTGCCGGCATGATAGATGTTGCGGCCCGTTAGCTTGAACTCGCCGTCGTAAAGCTCATGTTGTCGCGGAGAATAAATCTCCATTTCTCTGTAAGTTTCAGGGCCAAGACTGATATCAAATTGGGTGCTGGAATTGCAGCCCAGTATCAATAGAGAGAATAGGCTTATTAGCAGTTTATTCATGAACAACCTCGGTAACTATGCAGTTGGCATCCAGTACGGTGTTTATTGAAGTGTACTTGATAAAACATGGAAGTACTTTGTAGTTATTCTTCAGCTTGCTCTCTGTCGAGCTGTAGTAATTAGTTACAGAGCATAGCCGGCCCAAGCCAGAAATATCATAACACTTTGACAATATTGATTATATTTTCAAATATTTGAAAAGCTTAAATGCGCCTGTGAGACGCTATGTCGCATAGCTTACGGCCATCTTATAAGATTGCGTGCTTTATACCGAACCTGCCTCGAATAGAGTCAAGAATCCTCGGAGATTACTATTCGCAACCTCTTTCTGCTGTCACGATTTGCCCTGGCGGGGCTTTGCGCTGCACTGCTGCTTCGTCCTACCATTGTTATGGCAGATAGCCCTGTGTTGAATAATCTTTTCCTTGAGCCGTTAAATCTATTGCACGCGCATGATGTGTACATGGTCGTGCATTTGAAGAGATAGAGTCAACCAATGCTGCAGCGGGTTCTGCCATTGGTAGGCGTTTGCTGGAAGAGCAGCTAGTCGAGTAGTTTTGTTTTCGGCTAACGACTCTGCTGTCTGTGACAATTGATGCAGCCACCGGAGACGCGGCCCGCCATATAGTAACGTGGTGAATTTCTTGATGCATCGTCTTTTGCCTTGGTAACATCTCTTAGAAATCTGGCCATGTCGTCTTGCAGAAATGGGTGCCTGGAGCTTAGATCTCCTGATTGAAGGTATCCCCCTATGCGTTCGATGTTCTGAAGGCTGCTGACAACTTCCTGTTGAAAACTCGGACGGTCATCGTATTCGGCCGCCAGTGACATATCGAGTTGCTGTAATTCAAACGCCAGTTGATGCATGCGAGAGCGCAGTTCGTCGCCATCGGCATAGTCGAAGGGCGGTGGACTGGCGATCTGGGGAAAACCATCCGGGTTACTGCTGCAGCTGCCTAATAGAAGCACGGCAACTACTATTAAAAGAGTTTGAAATAACGTTCCGTGGTTACGATCGTGCATAATGACTTACTCCTAGTTTCCAAACCCAGAGTAACGCAGTCACTTTAGGCTTAAATTGATTTTGATCAGTACTTGCTTCGATAGCCTGTTTCACCAAGCAATGCCAGTACTAAATTTTCGTCACGTCTGATCTGGGGGACTAATGTTTTACAAAAAGCTTAGATATGGGCCATCTCCTGACTATTACTCCACCGCTGCAGTTTTGCAGCTAGGCGATTTCGGTGGAACTGACCCTAACTCCCAGGCGAAAACAAACCAAAGAAACCACCGAAGCACCCAGCATCATTGACAGCAAGGGGTAGACCGTTCCGTTGAAGATTACGGCGACCAATTGTGCAGCCATCGCCGAGAAGAACATCTGCAAGAAACCTGTGAGTCCAGAAGCGCTGCCAGCGAACTGAGGAAATTCATTGATGGCTGCCGCCTGTGCATTGGGTAGGGTGATACCGTTGCCCAGGACGGCGAGGGCGACGGGCGCGAACAGGGCTATTGGTTGATGGAAGCCGCTTAGTTGTAAGACGATAGCTATAAAAATTCCGCCGACGCCGATGCTGGCACCGATAGTGATCATTTTGTTAAGTTCGATTCGTCTGCCGAAGTGTCGCGCGAAATAATTACCGCTCATGAATCCCAGGGGTACCATTACGAAGTAATAGCCGTATTCAGTTGGCGGTCGCTGTAGCACCGAAACCATAATTTCCGGCGCTGCTGAGATAAAGCTAAAAAACACCACGGAAACAAAGGTGACGCAGAAAGCGTAACCACAAAACGCCCGCGACTTAAACAAGCTCAGGTAGTTGCCTAGAAAGGCAGAAACGCCGGCGAAAGGGACCGGTTCCTTTAATGTTTCTGGCAGGCTTCTAGATAGTAAGGCGAATATAATAATACTGGCCAGGGCGATTACTACAAATACATATTCCCAGCCAAGGCGTAGCATGAGTTCGCCGCCCAGCGCTGGCGACAACATGGGGATGACCACCATTACCATTACTAAGGTGGCGATAACTCTGGCGGCTTCCTGTGCACCGTAGACATCTCTGACGATGGCGCGAGCCAGCACTAGACCGACTGCACCACCGAAGGCCTGTATAAACCTGGCCAGAATAAGTAACTCGATGGTGTTAGCCAGAAAACAAAGTATCGACCCTGCAATGGTGATGGACAGGCCGAGTAACATTACCGGTTTGCGTCCATACTTGTCCGAAAGGGGGCCATAGAACAAGGTGCCTAAGGCGATAGCCAGCATCGATAGGCTGAGTGTCAGCTGAGCGACTTCGTTGCTTACCTGAAAGGTTTCTTTTATCACCGGCAGGGCTGGTAGCAGGATCTGCATGGCAGCGGGGCCAAGGGCTGAGGTGGCCGCTAATAAAACGATGAGAGTTTTCGACAAAGAAGTACGCGTAGGCAAAGCTGTATTCCATCAATGGGGTGACAAATATTGCTGAGATCAGGCGCTTACAAGTTTCTCTGGCGCAGACAATGAAGGCTGTCACAAAGAAATTAGCGATCCAGTACGGCATCTCGATTGCGTTGTAGAGAACGGTCGTTTTGCGAGCTGAGAATAACGCTTGATCCCATCAGTATGGAACGCTGTGCTTGACTGATTTCGTAACCCAATCCGAAAGTCTGGGTGTGAAACATCTGGGTCAGCTGCTGGGCGTTCCATTTGCTATTCTGAGTTTCCGCAGCGGCCATAGTGTAGCACGAGAGAATAGTGCCTGTTCTTGTTTTAAGGCAAATGGAGAGGTCCGGTGCCTCGCTAATTTCCAAAACCAAGCCGTTAGGATGTGGGGTAAAACGGGGAGAGTTGCGTAAATAGTCCGCTACTTGCACGGTGAAATCGGATTCGTTAACAGAGATGTTTACCGGCAGGCTAATATTAAGTCGACGCATGATGCTGGGGTCTTGTTGATAGGCGGTCTGGTAAAATAACAGGGCATCTGCAAATTCGCCTTCATCCCAGGCAGCGACAGCCATATGCGCGGCGAGTCGAGCGCGTAGCAAGACTTCTTCTGCAGGTAACTGACTCAAAGCGGCAGCACCTTCTTGTAAAACTGCCTGGTCATTATGCTGCAAAGCGGCCACTTCGGTTTTATAGCCGTGGTAGTAACCCGCGTTAAGCATGAATGCGCCGTTGCTATTGGCCTGTTCTATAATATTCTGAATGACCCCAGTGCCAATGATGCCAATGATCTCCGGCTCTATCCATTCTGGTATGTGCACATCCAGTGGCGCATAGGGGCGAAGTCGATTCTGCAATACATCAAATTCGGCGAATAGCGCCGCTGCGCGCCGCTCTGATCGCCAGGCATTCAACTGAAAACTAAATGCATCGACCCTGGCGGAGAGAGAATCTAGAAAATCCATGGAGGCGATTTGTTCCAGTCGAATCTGGTACTCGGTGCGATTCGCCATCATGTTTAGCAATGCGGCCATGGAATCTTTCTGAGCATCGTCTGCGCTGTAGGACCCATTTCTGTCGGGTTGATTAAGAGCGGTAGTAGTGAGTTTAATAGCGTCTTCACTATATCCGGCAAGCAGCAAGAAGCTGGCGGTTACCAGAAAATGCTCGGCTCGATTCATCACGTTGACCAAGGGCTCTTGAGCTTCGCGCCAGATCAACATTCGATCAAGGGCCTCTCGAGATTCATCGAAACGACCCTGATTCATCAGTAAGTACAATTTATAAATCCAGGGATTGGCAACACTATCGGTATTGAGATAGCGGGTTGCACGGTTGAGGTATTCCTCAGCTTGATCCATCTGCAATAAGCTCAGTGCGACCTCCGATGCATTGCTCAGATAGACGGTGTCGTAATCGTTCATAGAGTCGGCTATGTTTTCATCTTCATCGATGGCACGATCACAGGCGGTCAAGGACTCTATTGGTTGCAGACTAGCGAGATCTGCAGCGCATAGCGTGTTCCAGGCTCTGGCACGCTCGCGTTCATTGTCACTATTTTGCAGAACAAGATTTGCGCTTTCACGGGCAGCATCATATTGCTTTAGTTTTATGAGTGGCCAGCCACGAAAAGACTCAACATCCTGTCCATAAACTTGCTCCAGCCTTTCGAGATATTCCAGAGACCGAAGCTGATCTCCCATCAACTGGTGCACATAGGATAATTGGCTAAGCGTTAGGTAATGCCATTGCACATTGCCCGAAGCAAGTGCCTCGGGAAGGTTGCGGTAGTTAGTTAATTCTTCGGCACGGTTTAAGTGGAACAGGGCTCTGGGCATATTACCTTCAACGGTAAGCAAGATTTCAGACAGCGCAAACTGTGCTCCAGGAGAACTTGGTTCCGATCTAAGCCATTGCTCGCTGAGTTCGCGCGCCTTTACATTTTGCTTTAGATTTAGGGCATCGCAGATGGCGAGGGCGCGCAGATCACTGACATCGCTGAAGCCAAAACAGAGTTGCCGTTGCGACTGCGGAATTTCAATACTGTCGAGAGACAGTGGGATATCGTCTTGTGCGTTTGTACTATTAATTACCATGAAAATAGGGAACAGGCTGAAGACGATGCTATAGCGTCTAACCTTAAACCCGTTTCGGAGCTTAATCATCAGGATAGAGTACTTCTGGCTAGTTGCTCCATGGGTCCGCGCATGGCATCTAGCAACACCTTGTCCATGGAAGCCACGCCGGGTGCCAATTCGATGCGATGTCCCAGTACCCTCGGTAATAATAATTCGATATCTTCGGCGCTGACGTAGTCGCGCCCGCGCAAGGCGGCTGAAACTTGCAGCGCCGGCAACATTAATACCATGCTGCGAGTCGAATTGCCTTGCAGCACACGGTCGTCTTCACGCAGGTTCCTGGAGATATCAACCAATGCAGATTTGATACCGGCACTGATTGTCACCGCCGCATCGATCTGTGCTCGGGCAAATAAGACTTCATCTCGGGATACGGTGATTTTTTCCTGCTTTAAGTCTCGGCGTTGCTTATAAGTATCCAGGACATCCAGTTCCGACTCGCGATCTATATGATCCATGGTTATCTTGAACAGGAAACGGTCTAACTGCGGTGTGGGTAAGGGATAGGTGCCGACCAGGTCCAGCGGGTTCTGCGTAGCTATAACGAAGAATAAGTCATCCAAGGGGTAGGTAATATTGTCTACGGTAACCTGTTTTTCACCCATGGCTTCCAGCATGGCAGATTGCACCTTCGGCGAGGTTCTATTGATTTCGTCTGCCAGCACTACATGCGCGAACAAGGGTCCATGACGAAAATGAAATGCATTGCTGTTGCTGTCAAACACCGGTACACCGGTTACATCGGAGGGTAGAAGATCCGGTGTGAACTGAATGCGACGAAAGGGAAGTATAAACTCATCTCTGGTCTCGTCCCTGCCATCATCGATAATCGCCTCACCTAGAGCTTTAGCCAGTGTGGTTTTACCGGAGCCGGGAAAATCTTCCAATAGAACGTGACCGTCTGCAATCAGTGCAATCAGTG
Organism: Gammaproteobacteria bacterium; assembly: GCA_021773355.1. GTDB lineage: Bacteria > Pseudomonadota > Gammaproteobacteria > Pseudomonadales > Pseudohongiellaceae > UBA9145. The sequence continues at coordinate 37,107 of JAJFKE010000046.1, forward strand.
TCAACTCGATAACGTCATCTCGCCCCAGCACTTGTTGCTTAACTGCCGTGGTTAATCTATTTAGCACATCGATTGCTGTATCGAGTTCAGGTTTACCGTTTGCTTCCTCAGTATCGCTTGTCGGCGTAAGCTCAGAAACTTCGGTGATACTGTCAGGCGTCATAGTTTACTCCACTTCATTGATTGTGTTCTGCTGCTAGCATTTAGAGAGGATGATTATTTACTTAATAGCCAGGAGAAAGGATTGATCCAGGCGATTACTACTTTCCATGTCTGGGTATTCAGTTTGATTTCATCAGCGATAGCATTGCGCAGGCCTTGCCATTTTTCTTGTTCATAACAGTTTTTGTCGGTGGCGCCCAAAGCCAGTGCCAGATGTTGATCTGTCATTTGCCGCATGGAAGGTGCGACTTCCCCGGCGCGTACTGCAAACTGTTCGCGGCTTTCACCAAAGCGTCTATGTAGACCTACGGCAGAGAGGTGGTCGAGCATGGCTCTATAGCTGAGTCGATATTGTTGATCCAAGCCGGCTCTGGAAGGTATCCAAAGTCGGTAAAATTTAACTGTGTAGGCGCTAAGCAGCGCAGCCAGTATCAATGCGTACAGCGTGTTCAAAATGAGCTGCAAATTTATCGCTGAGCTTTGCTGAGATTGCAGAAAGTCATCGAAGGAGGCTTCATTGCGTAGCATATCGCCAAGTAGCTGTTGTAGATTGTTCTGCGGGTCGGTAGTCATGTCCACAAGAGTTTGTTGCGGAGCAGGATCGACAATGACCCAGCCTATGTCGCGAAAGTACACCTCTGGCCAAGCATGGCCATGCACTGCCTGTATCAGTAGAGATGAGCCACCGGCCTTGTTGCTGGAGGGAACCGCGTAGCCGATGCCGACACGAGCTGGTATGCCTAGACTGCGGAACATATAAGTAGCAGCGAAGGAAAAATGCATGCAATAGCCGGTCAGATCGCCAAACAGGAATGAGCCTGCCGGATCAGTTTCATAGGCGTGTTCATTTTTAAGGCTGTAGATGCCGTTTTCATCCAGATAGGTTTTAATTGCCCAAGCCTTGGCGAATGGATCGTCGCTATATTCCGGTTTGAGGTCAGCGATGAGACTTGCAGCCAGCTGCTGGTAGCGCGGATCGTCGGGTAGGGCAAGATATTCATCCCACACCTGCTGTGACCAGTCAGCTCTACCTAACTCCCGACCCAGTAGGTAGTTAAAATCATATTCCGGTGCCAATGAGTAGGCGTCGTAGGTGCGCTTGAAACGTAAATTGTTGGGATTGGCTGTGTTCTCATAGGCGACCGGGCTTTCCAGTCCGAACGGGGTTCTGTGGGAGATCAACATGCCTATGGTTGCACGTACAGGAATACGTTGATCTTCTGCTTTTGGTAGTTGCTTGGTCTCAATACGGGAATTGCTGAAATTGCTGATCAGGTCTTGATCCATGTCGCTGCGAGTGGCGAAGTCCAGCATGGTTCCATTGAACTCCGAATAAGCGGATTCGCGAAAATAGTAGGAACCGTTGAGAGGTTCGTAGTCATCACGAAATACTACAACCGCTACAGGGGCTTCCTTGTCATCTGCGTTATTCTCGCTATCTCTAAACGGGTTCTCGCGTTGTGCACTATTGCCGGCCTGTTCTTGCCCAGTCAAACCTAGACCGTCTGTTAGTTGCGGAGTAGGCAGGCCAAACAGACGAACATATATCAAAAGAGAGAAACACAATAAGCCCAAAACAGTAAAATGATAGGGTAAGCGGCGGTGATTATTCTCGATCATCAGTAAGGCTGCGAGGGAGAGCACTGCTGCACAGCCGAATGCCATTAATATAGTTGAAGGATCAATGCCTCGCACCAGGGCATAATCACCGATGACAAATGGACGGTGGATCATGCCGTTACGATGGGCGGAAAGGGTAATAACGAAAGCTGTGGCTACGAATAGTATTTCCACTACGGCCCCAAAGCTGGTTCGCTGAGCTAGTACGCGCAGGCTTGCGGTTAGTGACGCGCTAATCGAAAACCATTTTATAAACTCGCCGCTGTTAAACGAAAACATGGGCGACACCAAGTCTGAGAGCAGGCCAGTATTTGTCACGGCCGCGGCGAGCAATAAGCCTAACAGCAGGAAACTCAAACTAATCGAATTGATAGTGAAGGTACGTAACTTGTTCAAAGGCGATCGATTAATGCCGAGGTCGATAAGGTAGCAAGCAAAAAGGCAACCTATAAAAGAAGCCACAGAGCCGCTGAGCACTGTCAGTGACAGGCTCAATACCCAATAACTGCTGGCAATAATGGCTGCACGCAAACTCGTCGGCAAAAAATGCTGAGTCGGTTTTTTGTTCTTGCCTGCTAGTTTAGTTGTCATCATTGTTAACTCGTGTTATCTGCTTTGGGCCTGCGCCGAATTACACCTTGCGCAGGTTTTGGTCGAAACTGAACCCGGTTTTTCTGTCTACAACCACGGTTGATTCTACTAGCTGCCCCAGATCGGTCAATAACTTAAGCAAATCGGCCCTGGAGCCCCCTAATTCCTGATCCACAGAGCCTGCTGAGTCGTCCTGAAGCAGCAATCGCTGCCATAATTTAGTCTGCTGGACATCACTAAATCCATCCGTTGCCAGCACTAGAGAAAAGCGGCCAGGAAAGCGCGCTATGGTTTTCTTAAGCGCTTCGAACCAGGGGGCGAATTCAGCCGCCGCGAACACGATACAGTGGACAGCCGCCTGCGCGGCTGTCTGTTGCAAAAAGGCATCGAGGCCATAGCCATGGGGGTTTTCTATAGCTCTAGATCTGGCGATTGCATCTAATGCACTGGGCACAGTGTCAGCCGGTATCTCCGAGCCATCAGCGGAAAAGGCCCAGTCGTCACCGAGGGCGCCAGTCTCTACAGCGACCCGTGCAACTGCTGCGGCCGCTTCATCGTTTTCGCTACTGAGCAGGTAGGCGACAGTACGATTACTATGGAATACACTTTTTTCTGCCAGACGCACATTTAATTGTCTATTGCGGGCATACACCTTCCACATGATATTACGCACAGAATCGCCCGGCACATAGGGGCGTATTTCCATACGATCTCCATCTGGGTCGCCGGAGGGATTGGGAATGCCATCTTCGGCGGTTAGTGAACGCAGCAAGGGTAGCGCTTTTACTGTGTTCGTACGGGGTAGTGCGGTACAGCTTATTTGCTGATTTTGCTGCCAGGAATAACGACAAAAACCGAGCACATCGGAGACCGTAAACTGTCGGCTTACGCGATCTATCTTACAGCGCTTTTCGGGAATAATTTCCTCCACCAGCTGACCGTCTGTTGAAACTCTTACCCTGGTTTCCACGAAATCTGGATAGGTGATGCGCCAGGTTAGTTTCACCAGAGGAAAATAGTTCAGGGCAGGTAGTCGAAAGCCCGTTTCGTTCGGGTAACCCGCTTCCACTTTTATCGGCTCAATAGAGCCAGATAGCTGTTTCAAGCTTGCCCGTATTCGTCTTTGTATAAAAATTCCACTGATCACCGAACAAAACAAACTGAAAATCAAAATCGTCAGGGCACAAATCGCCAGAGAGAACACAACAAGATCCATTGCGCCGTAGCCATATACGTTCAAGGCATAGGCAGTTAAGCCTAAGGTGATCACTCCCTGTAAGCTTAGCGGGAACAGGGCAATCAGCCTTCGCGCAAGGGATAGCAGCAGTGATTTATTGGGATTAATATGTATTTTTAGTCCGGATCGCATGGCTCGGCTATTAGATGATGATTATGCGGATGCTGGCTGTGGAATGAAGTATAGATGAAGACCCTGGCAACGTGTCTATTCTTACATAGAATTCAGGTAACTATAAGGTGTAGACACTACCGGTCAAGGAATGTTGCATTTACAACGGATTGGATTGCCTGCTGTAAATAATTAGCCAGGACCCCACTTCGTGGTGTGTGGCTGGCAATTGGCGTAGGATTGGCGTGTCAATGTCGTATTCACCACTGGTTAGATCTGAGCGGGAGAAGCGAGCTTGGAGTCAGGAACAGCTTGCTAGGGTTACTGGCTTAGGCGTCAGAACTATACAACGTATCGAAACTGGCGGTTCGGCCTCGTTAGAATCGATGAAAGCACTGGCATCGGTATTTGAGCTGGATATTAGTGAGCTACGTAGCGCAACTGCAACGACGATTGGTGTTTTTAGGATACCGGCCGTGCGGAAATCACATTTAGCGGCGCTAACTGCCAGCCTGCTCTTAGCCACGGGCCTGTTTGTTGCCAAACCCATCCTTGCACAGCAGCTGTGGTTGGATTTCGATATTTCTGCGCAGCGCCAAGATGAAGATCAAATTCTTGAAACGTCTGTCAGGGCTGGACGTGTGTTAATGGCTGAAAATGAAAGTACCATGATTCAATTGAATAATTTACTTCGCTTAGAAGTTACACCGCAGATACAAGCGGATGGAAAGGAAATTTTATTGTCGATAAAATTATTCGAAAACAGAGATGGCGAATATTCCCTTCGCGCAGAACCTCGCATAATGACAGCGGATAAGCTGGAAGCGACATTGGAATCTTCTTCTGATTCGGGATATTCCTACAATATTCTTATGACTCCAATTATTGAGTAAGAGCGTAAATTTAGGCATTCACAATGGCCATTCCTTGTTCATTGTATCGGCTGCCCTGCACCTGATCTGCCAGTTGATCCAATGTGGTCATAGCATGGGCATCAAGGGTCAATTCCGTTGCCGCCAAATTAGTTTTCAAATTGGCTAACTTGGTTGTTCCAACAATAGGTAGTACGTTCTCCTGTTTCGCCATTACCCAGGCCAGCGCTACTTCGGCTGCACTCACATTGAGGGCAGTTGCCAGACTGAGAATTTGATCAACCAATGCCAGGTTTGCTGCATAGGCTTCACCGCTAAATCGGGGTTGCATGGATCCTCTATAATCTGATTTCGAGATTTCACTATCCCGCTTAAAACTTCCCGTAAGCATGCCGCGGCCAAGTGGGGAATAGGCGACTAAGCTGGTTCCTGTTGCTATGCAAACCGGTATTACATCCTGTTCGATCTCGCGGCTGAAAATTGAATACTCGGACTGAACGGCTGCGATAGGATGAATTGCTTGGGCGCGGCGTAAGGTATCTCCCGAAACCTCCGACAATCCCAGCGCTCCTACCTTGCCTTCCGCCACCAGTTTAGCCATCTCCGCTACAGTTTCCTCAATGGCGGTAGCTGGGTCTACCCGATGCAGGTAATACAGGTCAATGTGATCTGTTTGCAGGCGGCGCAGGGAGCCCTCAACTGCTTTTCTGCAATTCTCTTTGGAGCCGTCCAAGCCCAGTGCTGCTCCGGTGTCAGGGTCGCGAACAGGGCCAAATTTTGTAGCGATTCTGACTCTGTCGCGGCGATCTGCGAAGGCATTACCTAACAAGGATTCATTGGCACCAACACCATAGGCTTCCGCGGTGTCGAAGTGATTAACCCCGAGCTCTATCGCTTCGTGCAGTAGCTTGATTGCGGCGGCTTCCTCCGTAGGTGGCCCATAAAATTCAGATAAACCCATGCAGCCCAAACCAATCTGATTAAGCTGTATACCTGTGTGACCTAGTTTTTTATGCGCCATATTTTGTCCACCTCTGGCTTAAACTTATTATTGCTATTGTTGTTAGAGCTCAATGCCTAAAATCGATTCGCAGATCGCTGTTTACTAACTCAGCGATTCAATCTGTTATCTATGAGCTGATCAACCACAGCAGGTTCCGCCAATGTTGAGGTATCACCGAGGTTCTCTAATTCATTGGCGGCAATTTTTCGAAGGATGCGGCGCATGATTTTCCCTGATCTGGTCTTGGGCAGGCCAGGGGAGAACTGAATGACTTCAGGTCTGGCGAAGGCGCCGATTTCTTTGGCGACGAATTTGAGTAATTCTGCACGTAATTCTTCGCTTGTATCAATGCCATTCATCAAACTTACATAGGCATAGATGCCCTGGCCCTTGATGTCATGTGGGTAACCTACTACCGCAGCTTCGGCTACAGCGGGATGCAAAACCAGCGCGCTTTCTATTTCTGCGGTGCCGAGCCGGTGGCCGGAGACGTTGATAACATCATCAACGCGGCCAGTCACCCAGTAGTAACCATCCGCGTCGCGTCGCGCACTGTCCCCGGTAAAATAATAGCCCGGGTAAGTGGTGAAATAGGTATCTATGCAGCGCTGATGGTCGCCGTATACGCTGCGAATTTGGCTGGGCCAACTTTGACAGAGTACCAGATTGCCGGTCGCCGCTCCTTCCAGTTCTTTGCCGTCTGCGTCCAATAAGGCCGCCTTCACGCCGAAGAAAGGTGTGGTGGCTGAACCAGGTTTCAAGTCGGTCACACCGGGTATTGGCGAGATCATGATTGCACCGGTTTCGGTTTGCCACCAAGTGTCGACGATGGCACAGCGGCCATCGCCCACCACATGGTAGTACCATTCCCAGGCCTCCGGGTTTATGGGCTCTCCTACTGAACCTAACAGGCGTAGTGAGGAACGTGATGTGCTTTTCACCGGCTCATCGCCGGCAGACATCAAGGCACGAATTGCAGTTGGCGCTGTATAGAAAATATTGACCTGATGTTTGTCTATGACTTGCCAGAAACGTGAGGCGTCCGGGTAGGTCGGTACTCCTTCGAACATCAGCGTCACGGCACCATTGGCTAGTGGTCCGTAGACGATGTAAGAGTGTCCCGTGACCCAGCCCACATCGGCGGTGCACCAATAGACGTCACCCTCGTGATAATCGAATACATATTTGTGAGTGATGCTCGCCCCTAATAGATAGCCGGCCGTGGTGTGCAGAACGCCTTTTGGCTTGCCTGTGGAACCGGAGGTGTACAAGATAAACAGAGGATCTTCGGCATCCATTAGCTCCGGTGCGCATTCCGCATCTGCCGCTTCTGTTGCCTTGTGATAGCAGACGTCACGTGTCTCGTGCCAGGGCACTTCAATGTGGGTGCGTCGTACTACAAATACTGAATGCACGTTGGGGCATTGCTCTAGGGCCTGGTCAACATTTGCCTTCAGGGGTATTATTCTTCCGCCGCGCACACCCTGGTCGGCGGTGATCACTGTCTTGCAATCGGAATCCAGAATGCGGTCTTTGATTGACTCGGGTGAAAAGCCACCAAAAACTACGGAGTGAATGGCTCCTATGCGCGCGCAGGCGAGCATTGCATAGGTCGCCTCCGGTACCATGGGCATATAGATGCAAACACGATCGCCTTTGCTCACACCTCGGGTCTTAAGCGCATTTGCCAGTTTGCAGACATGGCCGTATAGCTCTCGATAGGTGATTTTTTTATCGTCATCTGGCTCATCACCCTCCCAAATGATAGCGGTCTGCTCGCCACGTTTTTCCAAATGGCGATCGATGCAATTGTAAGCAACGTTTAGTTTTGCTCCCTGGAACCAAATTGCCTCCGCCTTGGAAAAATCACCCCTTGCTACCTTCTGCCAGGGTTGATGCCAATGCAGTAACTTTCCCGCCTGTTCCGCCCAAAACTCTTCAGGTGCATCGATCGAGCGCTGATACATCTGCTGGAAGCTGGTCTTGTTTAAATGACTATGGCTAGTGGCGGACTCTGTAACGGGATAAATTTTGTCTTCTGACATTGCTAATTCCTGGTCTCTTTTTCAATTGCCGTGTCCTGGGAAGGCTAGTCTGGCAGTTGGTTCATGGGTGTTAAAGCTGATTCCGCTTACCTTGTTGCTACGCGCATAATTGGGCCAATTAGTATGCCTCAAAGCTTCGGGGCGTACAACCGAGGTGCCGCTACAGCCCGCTGTTGACGCGGCAGGTAGCTCAAAGTAAGGATGGTTTGAATGCACTGCTGTGCGAGGCCAGTGCCTATTATCAGCTGAGTTGAAATCGAATATTGTCAATAAGTCGACTGTTGCCCACGTGCACAGCGGCGAGGATTACTATGCGCCGGGTAGCGGCGGTTGCAGCTTGCAGGTTATCAGCATTACAAATATTGAAGTAGTCTGGCTTCAAGGAAGCGTCCCGTAGATAGGATTTGGCAGCAACTTCGAGCTCCAAAAAATTGCTGTTGCCTTGTTCAATCTTGGCAGCACAATCGGTGAGGCTTCTATACAGTGCTGCGGCATTTTGTTTTTGCTGTTCACTAAGATAGTGATTACGTGAACTCATGGCCAGACCACTTTTTTCGCGCTGAGTTTCTACCCCGTGGATTTCAACACCCAGCGCCAGATCAGAGGTGAGTTTCTGAATGACTAAAAATTGCTGATAATCTTTGAGACCAAAATAGGCAGCATCAGGCGTCACTATATTGAATAATTTTGTTACCACTGTAGCTACACCGTCGAAGTGGCCAGGTCTGCTTCTGCCGCAGAAATTTTCTGTTAGACCAGGCACTTTGATTTCGGTCTGCTGTTGCAGATTATCACCATACATTTCCGTTACCGTGGGTAAAAACAAACAGTCGCATCCAACTGCAAGCAGTTTCTCACTATCCGTTTCCAGAGTTCTGGGGTAAGCATCCAAATCTTCGTTGGCGCCAAACTGCAAAGGGTTGACGAAAATACTGCAGACCAGAAAATCGTAGCTACGGCGGGCCTGTCTAATGAGTTCTAAATGACCCTCGTGCAAGTTTCCCATAGTGGGAATCAGGGCGATCGACTTAGCTTCCGCTCTAGCGGCTTTGAGAGCTTGTCTCAATTCTGGGATTTTTTTCTTTGTCTGCATGGCTGTGGTGCTTAGTTGAAGCAATGCTCTTCGGCAGGGAAGCTCTGAGTCTTCACCGCCTGCACATAGGCTTCTATGGCGCCGAGGATGCCATTGTTGGACTCTAGCAAGAAGTTTTTCACAAACTTGGGTGAAATGGGCGAGACGCCAAGTACATCATGCAGCACCATTATTTGCCCGTCTGTATCTGGACCGGCACCAATACCGATTACGGGAATATCGAGTGAATCGGTGACTGTCTTGCCCAAGCTGCGTGGCACACACTCCAACAGTAAGGTGCTGGCACCAGCCTGTTCCAGTAGTTTCGCTTCTTCGATAATTGCATCGGCCTGTTCTGTATCGCGTCCCTGTACGTGAAAGCCTCCGATTCGATTTACTGATTGCGGGGTTAAGCCCATATGGGCACACACAGGGATGCCACGTTCTGCGAGTAATCCGGTGGTGTTGGCAATCCAGGCGCCGCCTTCCAGCTTCACCATATGTGCACCGGCGCGCATCAAAGCCGCGGCATTTTCTAGAGTTTGTGTTTCCGAGGCATAGCTCATAAACGGTAGGTCAGCTACTAATAAGGCGCCTTTGTTACCGCGTTTGACACACTGCGTATGGTAGATCATGTCTTCCATGGTCACCGGCAGTGTGCTGTCGTGGCCTTGTAGTACCATGCCCAGGGAATCACCTACCAGAATCAACTCGACACCGGCGTCGCCCAATATTGAAGCGAAGCAGGCATCATAGGCTGTAAGGCAGGCAAACTTCTCTCCGCGTTTCTTGATTTTGAAAAGCGTGGTCAGAGTGACATTGTTATTTTTTGATTGGGAACTCATAGTGTTTCTTTGCAGAACTCAGTTCTGATTGCTGGAATGGGATAGTAAGGCCTGGTATGGCAGTATTCAAGGCAAAGATTGTGCTTTGCGGGCTGCCGCCACTAGTTGAATTTTAGAGCAGGGAAGGCTTGGGGTTAAAATATTGAGTGCCAGCGCTGGCGGACATCACCTGTTTCACTAATTGCTGATAATCGTCGTCACTATTAACAACATCTATTTCACCGCTGTTGATAATCAACAGCGGTGATTTTTCATAGTAGTGAAAAAATTCTGCATAGGCGCTGTTTAGATTCTCCAAATAACTTCTTTCAATTAGTTGCTCGGCTTCAACGCCGCGCTTTTGAATACGATTTAGTAACACATTAGTGGGGGCTTGTAGGTAGATCACCAAATCCGGCACTGGCGCGTCAATAGTTAGGTGGCGATAGACATTTAGATAGAGCTCGTATTCGTCTGGCTCCAAATTTTGTTGCGCGAATAACTGATCTTTGTCAATAAGAAAGTCAGCCACATGTACCGGTTCAAACATGTCATTCTGGCGCAGATCCTGAATCTGTTGTGCGCGTTGAAAAAGAAAGGACAATTGCGTGGATAGAGCGTGTTGCTTGGGATTCTGATAGAAGCGATCCAAAAAGGGATTTTCCTCACTTTTTTCAAGCAATAATTCATAGTTAAAACTTTCTGCCAGGCGCTTACATAGTGTTGTCTTTCCCACGCCAATTGGCCCTTCGACGGCGATGTAGCGAGGAGTGTTGTTATTTAAATCGCTGTGTAACATTTTTAACTCGCAGCATTGGCTTTGGGCTTGCGTCGCCGTCTTTTACTACTGGCTGGCCTGGGTTCGCTCGCGACCATTTCGGATTTCTGATTTGTATCACCGATTTGAAACGTGGTCCACCACTGGCCGCGTCCATCGAGATCTTCACCTGCTTCTTCGCGTAACAGCAAGAAATCGTAGGCTGCCCTAAATCGCGGGTGGTTAAAAGCGCTTTCTACACTGCGTTTATTATTCCTCACTAGACGGAATTGTAATTCCCAGATTTCTTTAGCCGCGATAGTGAAACGTTTGGGCACGGCGGTGTATTGCAGTTGCTCCGTTAGCACTTCTTGCGCTGCCTGCTGAAACAATTGATGTTGGTTGCTAGTAGTTGATTGCTGGGCTTGTAAGCGTAATTGCAGGACAGGCCAGAGCAGTGCGGCAAACAGGAACGCAGGTGTAACTGACTTATCCTCAGCTAATCGCTTGTCGGTATTGAGCAGGGCCAATTCCACTAACTTGCAGGCTGGACCAGATAGTTTCTCCAAGGCCTTGAGGGTGGGCCCTAACAGATAGGCCCCCGGTTTATAAAGCCGGAGCAATTCAAAAGTCTTTACCGCATGCCCACCGGCCAGCAATTTGATGGTTTCATCAAATAATCTTGCGGTCGATATTGACTCGAGTAGATGGGCCAGTTCGTTTATCGGTTGCAGCGTTTTCTCTTCGATAGAAAAACCCAGCTTTGCTGCAAATCGGATTGCTCTTAACATTCTTACCGGGTCTTCTTTGTAACGTTCTGCAGGCTCACCGATTATGCGTATCTGTTTCGCTTGAAGATCTGTAATGCCAGTACTGAAATCCAGAACTAAAAAATTATCGATGGTGTAGTACAAAGCATTGATTGTGAAATCACGACGTAGAGCATCTTCATCGATGTTGCCGTAAACATTGTCTCGCAAGATCATTCCCGAGGTGGAGTGGGCGGACTCTTGATTTTGAATTCGGCGTCGGGGGACGTGGTCGGCGATTTCATTGTGTGTGTCATGGGGCGCGCGAAAAGTTGTCACCTCTATTATTTCACGACCAAAACGTAGATGAATTATCTTGAAGCGGCGTCCGATAATGCGGGCATTGCGGAAAAGTGATTTTAGTTGCTCAGGCGAGGCGTCCGTCGCTATGTCGAAATCTTTTGGCCTCTTATTTAATAGCAGGTCGCGCACACCGCCACCGACAAGGAACCCGTGATATCCAGCCTCTGCCAATTTATACAGTACCTTTACAGCGTTCGGTGATATGTTTTTGCGCGAAATAGGGTGATTGTCACGACCGATCACAGTGGCTTTTTCGATGCCGGCAAGCAAAAGTTGCTGATTCATTTGCGCTCGAAATTTATGCGAGTAGTTAGGGTGGTAGTGTTCTGCAGTGGGCTGGTAATCACGGCTTAATTTCTTATGATGTATTGTGCCTGATACCAGGTTGCTCCGGTTGGTCGACGTGAATAAGCGGTGCTAGTGATATCGGCGATGTAAGATGAACCGGCATGATACACCGATACGGCGAAAACTACAGGCGCAGACAGAGACGAAATAGGAAAGATAACAGGTAAGAGGGATTGAGCTAAGTGGTGGGGTATATTTATGGGGGGTGAATACCACCCCCCATAGAAAGCTAATTATTATTATTATTATAAAAATTTGCTTATTATTTTTATTAGGTTGCGTACCAAATGAGGGTACTGCATAAGTATTAGGTGGTAACTATGAAGCTAGGTGGCAAATTGCCAAATCCAGACTACACCCCGACCTTATTATTATTTAACGCACTAACCTTAGTTTTATAACTCAGTAATGCTATTTTTGTTTTTATTAGGACTTATTATTATTATTTATTGTTATTATCACCCTATAACAGAGCATTTACTGTGCCAAGTTGTACTATTCTTTAAAAATCAAGTAGTTACCATATTAAAAATTAGTATTCGAAAATTAAATTTGGGTTTATGTTACTGATGTTCCCTAAATTTTGAGTAGAAGGGTAGCGGTAACAAATATGCCTCAGAATCGCCTGAAAAACCCGCCAAATGTCGGGTGCCACGCAGCTATAACAAGGTGCGGTTGATTATCTCTGCCATCATAGCTGAGTATCTCCGAATTGTGGCTGTTATTGCTCTCGAAAACACCGCTCTTGCTGTTTCAAGTCTGTGCCAAGTTGCCGCGCAAATTCTTTAGCATATTGGATTTCTTGTGGGTGGTTTAGAGCAGGTGCGAGAGTGAATGGGAGTCAAACAGGGACACCGAACCGAGCGCTTCGGCACTCAGATTGGCCGCTAGCGTCAATTGCTATTTGTTTTGATCTCAGTTCTCGTGTTTCTTCTTACGCGGGATGCCAAATCGCTGTCGTCGCTCCCACAGACACTTTCTGCTAATTCCCAACTTCTTTGCGAGCTGTGTTTCGTTCATGGCATCCTGATGCTCCAGAACGAAGCGTTGAAAATAGTCTTCCAGGGATAATTCTTCGGCCGGCTCTGGTATTGATTGTTGACTACGTGCTTCTGCTTCCAGGTTACTTGCCTGCTTTTGATCCTCGTCGATTGCCAGTAGTTCTTCTCCTATTACTGGTTCCTCGGCGAGTACCACCGCACGTTCTATAGCATTTTCCAATTCACGCACATTGCCTGGCCATTGGTAAACGGCTATGGCGCGGCTGGCTGCATCACTTAGGCTTAGCATGGCGGTCTTAAGTCGTTTGCAGGTACGCTGCAGTATTGCTTCAGCCAATTCTAAAATATCGTTGCCGCGATCTCTAAGCGGCGGAATCAATAATGTCATGACATTGATGCGATAATAAAGGTCTTCGCGGAAAAAACCGTCCACTACCAATTGTTTGAGGTCACGATGCGTGGCTACCACTAATCTGACATCGACTTTCTTTGATTGCACTGAGCCTACTTTGCGAATTTCGTTTTCCTGTAGGACTCGAAGTAATCTGGCTTGGGCTTCTAAGGGAAGTTCGCCAATTTCATCCAGAAATAGAGTGCTGCCATTTGCCGCTTCAACCAGACCTGTGCGGGTAGCAGTGGCTCCAGTGAATGCCCCTTTTTCATGCCCGAACAATTCAGATTCAATTAGATTTTCAGGAATAGCAGCGCAGTTAACTGAGATCATTTCATTATCGTTGCGATTGCTCAAATTATGAATAGCGCGCGCGACCAACTCCTTGCCTGTTCCTGATTCGCCGTTAATAAGTACTGTGGAATTCGTTAACGCAACTTTTCTAATACGGCGGAAAAGCTCCATCATTTGTGGACAGCTTCCGATCATTCCATGAACTGGAGGTTCAAATTCTTGTATTTCTGATTTTGGTTTTGATGGAGCCTTGGCATGTTCACGTATAACTTTTGCGACTGATTCGATTAGCTCATTATGTTCGAAAGGTTTCGCAATATAGTCAACTGCACCGAGTTTCATGGAGTCGATGGCGGAGCGGATACTTGAGTAACTAGTCATGATCAAAACGGGAGTGCTGGTCGCTTTGATTAGGTCTGTTCCTGGCGCACCGGGTAAGCGCAGGTCGCTAATGATTACATCAAAATCGTCCATGTCAAAGTTTTCCAACGATTCTTTGACGGTACCTGCTTCACTGACTTTGTATTCATGGCGTTCCAATAGTCTCTTTAAAGCAGTTCGAATAACCACTTCATCTTCAACTACTAAAACTTGATTCATTACTGTCATGGGACTACTTAATTCGGTTATAAGGCGTTTATATCAGGACTCTGTGTATCACTGCCTGTTTCAGAATCGCTATGGTAACAAGGAAAACGCAGGATTACCCGCGTGCCGCCTATGTCTTCGTTGACCGGACTGATTATATCAATATCTCCGCCTAAGTCTTCTACAATGCTAAAAACAAGGGAAAGGCCCAACCCAGTCCCTTCTCCAGCCTCTTTGGTGGTAAAAAACGGATCGAATATCCGGTCCTTTATCGCATCAGGAATACCAATACCTTCATCGGTGACTGCAATCTCGACTATCTCACCTTTGATTTTGGCCTGCAAAGAAACTTTGCCATTTGCTTGAGTCGCATCACGAGCATTGTTGATTAAGTTGAGTAATACCTGTAGCAGGCGTTGTGAATCTCCCAAAATTCTAGCATTTGGATCGCAGTCTATATACAAATCCAATTCCTTGCTTTTCATATCCAGCGAAATCAATGTTTCTGCTTGTGCAATGCTTTCGCTAAGTATTACTACTTCGTTTTCGTACTGTGATTTGTCGGTGCCCGCATGCGCGAAGTTAACCAATGACTGCAAAATTTTCGAGGTTCGATCGGTTTGTTCGATAATTTGTGTGGCGAGATTGAGCAATTCATCGCTGTCGTATTCGTCCCGTATTGTTTGCGCCAAGCATGCGATGCCGGTAATAGGGTTTCCAATCTCGTGCGCAACTCCGGCGGCCAGGCGGCCGATAGATGCGAGTCTTTCACTATGGGTCAAGCCCGCTTCTAAAATTTCGGTTTCGGTTATATCTTCTAATAAAACTATGAACCCTTCGTGGCTGGAGTGGGGATCATTGGTTTGTTCGATAAGTGCCTTGTGAAGATTTACCGTCTTCTTATGTCCATTTAGCTCGAATGCATATTTGTAGGAGTGATTAGCGTCATCGTCTACAAAATTTGTAAATAAAGTTAGCCAGGGCTCAGGCAAGTCGATTAATTGAGAGCCAACCACATCGGCACTATTGATTTGCGTGAACTCTTCTAGAGAGCGATTCCACATGATTACTTCGTTGTCTGTGCTAAGCGAACAAACTCCCAGCGGCAGGTCCAATAATATTTGGCGGTGATAACGTCGCAGGTTGTCAAGATCGGCGGCCATGCCTGACAGATTGCTGCGATAGGCCTCAATTCGATTTTCAATCACATTCAGGTCTGAACTGCCGTGTTCGGAGACAATGCTATAGGGGAGATAGCCATCAATTATTTCCCTTGCTATAGACGGTCCCAGCAGGCCAGACAGGTTCGCTTCAAGTTTCCCGCGTAACTGTTGCATAGCATAGGGTCGACGATCTTCCTCGCCAAGATTCAAATCCAGCAGTGCGCGACTAACTTCGCGGTTTGCAGTTTTATCTCCTAGAGGCTTGCTCAGACTCCTGATGAAGTCAGGAGGTGATTTCGCTACCAGACCACTTCGCTTACGACGCTTGATTGTGTCCAAGGTGCAAATGTCTGCCGAGCTACGCTCTTCGTCGGTACTCGAACTCAGGATTGAAACAGCCACAAACACCAGGCAGTTGCTGATAAGCGAAAACGCCGTGATTTCACGCCAGTTAATTGAAACCAATGAGAGTGGATCAGCTTCGGTGAATAGAGGTAGCATCAAAAATAGAAACCAGATGCATACCCCCATTGCTAATCCCGAGATAAAACCTTTTTTATTTGCTTCTCGCCAGTACAAAATAGAAATGATTCCAGGCACAAATTGTAGGCAGGCAGTGAAGGCGACTATTCCAATTACCTGAATGCTTATCTGCTCACTGGGCAGATAATGAAATAAAAATCCTGCCCATATAATTGCTGTTATAAGAATGCGACGCTTCCATAACAGCCAGCGATATATATCTTGATTCGCCTTGGGTTGAGTGAGCGGAAGAATCAGGTGGTTCAGGCACATATTGGAAAGTGCGAGAGTGATAACGATGATTAGTCCACTGGCAGCAGATAAGCCGCCAAGATAGGCAAGCAGGCTGATGGATGGCGTCTGGTAGGCTGCGCCGATGATTACCGGGAAGTATTCAACCTGAACCGAACTACCGCTGAGCAATCCTGCCCAAAGAATTGGCAAGATCGGTAGGCTAAGCAACAGGAAATACAGTGGTAATCCCCAGCTTGCGAAGGACAGGGCGCGCTGACCATTGTTTTCATTGAAGGTGACATAAAACATGTGCGGCATGGCGACAGCCGCCGTGAAGAAAAGCAAAGCCATGACGTGGAAGGAGCTGAAGTAATCGGTATTCTTAAGGCTGTCAATCAGCTCTGGCTGC
Source organism: Gammaproteobacteria bacterium (assembly GCA_021773355.1). Taxonomy (GTDB): domain Bacteria; phylum Pseudomonadota; class Gammaproteobacteria; order Pseudomonadales; family Pseudohongiellaceae; genus UBA9145. Next base: position 53,463 of record JAJFKE010000046.1, read on the forward strand.
CCTTGCAACCAGCGCTCCAAGCCATCGAAGCCGCCGAATCCGCCATAAATGGCGAAAGCGCCTACCACTAAAAAAGCGATTAGCTTTACCAATGACTCGAAGGCTATTGCCATCACCAGGCCATCATATTGTGTGCGGCCGGCTTTCCGCGAAGTGCCGAACAAGATCGAAAACAAGGTGATGACGACGCAGAAGCCGGTGGCTAAAGAACCTTGTGCGGCCTCAGGAGACAAAATGGAGGCTGTGTCAGATACCGCTCTTATCTGCAATGCGATAAGCGGTGTAACGGCGAATAGAATGACCAAGGTTGTCATTGTTCCTGCCCAGGGAGAACGGTAACGAAATGCAATTAAATCTGCCAATGAACTTAATTGATAAGTACGGGTGAGTTGGAGTATCGGGCGTAGCAGCAGCGGTGAAAGCAGGAAAGCCAGTGAGATGCCGATTGAGCTGGCAAGATAGCCATAGCCGTCGCGCAGCGCGTTGCCAACCGACGTGTAATAAGCCCAGACACTGGCGAACACCCCTAATGAGAGCACATACACGATTGGATGACGGACTATTTTTACCGAAATCCAGCCGCGTTCGGTAATAAAGGCGATGCCAAACAGCAGCCCGAGGTAGCCGCTGCCCAGCGCGATTATGGTAGTCAGTTCAAAATTCATCGGAGTCCTGTTCTCGATGAGACCAGGCGGCAACCGCTATGACGAGAAAGCCTAAGATGAATGGTCTATACCAGGCGCCATCAACTTGATTGATCCAGTCCACGCTTAGCAAAAAGAGTAGATATACGATCAGTAATAGCACCAGTATGGATCGGGGTATGTACACGGGAACTCCCTTATGACAGCGATTCTTGCTGGATATTATAAGGAGTCTCTTATCAAGTCTATGGTCGCCCAATTAGGCTGCGTTAGCTTAGTGGTCATTTACTTGAAAAGAGACTCCCCAACTTCGGTACCGCCTGTAAATCCCAGTTTTTAATTGCCCACTGCAATTGTTGTTGGGTGTTTTCTTTTTCCAGAGCAGTAGGCGGAGACTGTCCCAAGAGGTTCAGTGATTGATAGATCAGGCTTGCAGCATGGTCCGTGTCTATTGATGGAGCAAAAGCCTGTTTGCTAAGTTTCTGCCCCATCTTGTCAACGATAATAGGAATGTGTGCGTACTCCAGTTTGCTGTAATTCAGCGTTTGTTGCAGGAAAATTTGCCTGGCTGTGGAGTCGATTAGATCGTAACCTCGAATTACATGGGTAATATTCTGCATCTCGTCGTCTGCAACCACTGCTAGTTGATAGGCGAACAATTTGTCCTTGCGCCTTATGACAAAATCGCCGACATCCTCTGTTAAATTCTGTACATAGTGCCCCTGTATCAAATCTTCGAAACTGACATCGGCCGCGTCGACTTTTAAACGTACCGCGAAGTCTTTTGTTGGTGCTGAAATTCGGCGCCGACAGCTGCCATCATACACGTTTCCCATCGCCTTAATTTGTGCTCGAGTACAATCGCAGGGAAAGCAGAGTTCCTCGGCTTGTAACTGTTTCAATATTAGTTCGTAGGCTTCCAGACGTGTACTCTGGTAGAGAACCCCACCGTCCCAGTGAAGACCTAGATCTGTTAGTTGCTGCAGGATTAAGCCGGCACACGCAGCCGGTTCTCGGGGCGGGTCTAAGTCTTCGATTCTCACCAGCCAGCTACCCTGGTTTGCTCGTGCATCCAGAAAGCTAGCAAGGGCGGCTAATAAAGATCCAAAATGCAATGGCCCCGTAGGCGAGGGAGCAAAGCGACCTATATAATCGGATGCTGAATTTTTCTCAGGATGAACTGTTGTGGATTTCGGCATATTGAGTAGCAGTTTAGTACGGAATAGCTCCGTATATCTCTCTCAATTTTAAGCGCAGCTTGCAGGTGGTGTCAGGAAGATGCAAATGACGCGGTCGGGAATTACTAAGCCGTACCCATTCTTTTTATTAAAAGGTACGGCTTTGGTATTAGTAGGCTAACTACCGAGTTGTCTTTCCTTGATTTCATCAAGAGTTTTGCAATCGATACATTTATTAGCGGTTGGTCTGGCTTCAAGTCGGCGAATACCGATTTCAATTCCGCAAGATTCACAATAGCCATAATCGTCCTGAGCTATGAGTTCGATAGTGCTATCTATCTTCTTGATCAGCTTGCGCTCTCTGTCCCGGGTGCGTAACTCGAGACTGAATTCTTCTTCCTGAGTTGCGCGATCCGCAGGGTCAGGATAGTTGGCGGCGTCATCCTGCATGTGATGCACAGTGCGATCAACTTCCTGCATCAGCTGATTACGCCAATCCAGTAAAATTTTCTTGAAATGTTCTCGCTGCTTTTCGTTCATGTATGCTTCGCCTTTTTTGGGCTTATACGGAACGAAATTCTTTAGAACCGGCTGGGATTCTAACCCCTGAGTATTAGACATGATCGCTTATGCCTCTGTGTATCCTGATTTGGCGCATTGATAGAGTGAACTTTTTGTCAAGCTAACCGCGTAAATCGGGAGTTTTATTTATAAAACAAACTCTTTTTGGGTATTCCAAGTAGAGATTGACGCTAGGTAAATATACAGTTTGGTCTGGTCTGAAAAGTGCAATTTTCAGAAAGCTGGGTAAGCTACCAGATTCTTAATGGGGATGCTATAAAAATCAGCGCTTATCTGCGCCCACTGCTCGTCGCCTGGAGACTTATTTATACCTAGCTGTCGATAAAAATCATCTACTATAATGGCCCGCGTTCAGTTCTCTCCCAACCCCGTAGGAAGTATTACATGCCAAGGCAGATAAATGAGGATACGGATCCTCTATTAAAAATTAATCCATTTCGTGTCATGACGGTAATGGCACGTGCCCAAGAGTTGGAATCTCAGGGCCTTCGAATAGTTCACATGGAAGTGGGGGAACCGGACTTTTCTACCGCCGCGCCTATCATAGAGGCCGGCAAACGGGCTCTTGATGCGGGTCTGACCCATTACACACCCGCAGGAGGTATCACGGAATTACGAGATTGTCTGGTGGCTTACTACGCAGAGCAGTACGGGGTTGAAGTAAACAGAGAGAGGATTCTGATCACACCTGGGGCCAGTGGTGGCTTAGGCCTGCTGGCAAATCTATTGATAAGAGCAGGCGATGGCATATTGCTTAGTGATCCGGCCTATCCCTGTGTGCGCAATTTCATTCACATGATGTCTGCCCATCCACAGTTGATACCTGTTGGTTTGTCACAGAACTTCCAACCGACGCTGCAGCAGTTGGAGCAATATTGTCAGAGCAATACCAGCGGCCTTTGGCTGGCATCTCCCAGTAATCCTACCGGCACTATTTTAGAGCGTGCCGAACTTAAGGCCGCTAGTGATTGGGCAGGCGATAGAGAAAAGCACCTGCTGGTTGATGAGATATACCACGGTTTGCACTATGTCGATGATTTGCCCAGTGTATTGGAGTTGGATCAATCGGCATTCGTTGTGAATAGCTTTTCCAAGTATTTTGGCATGACCGGCTGGCGTCTAGGTTGGATCGTCGTGCCAGAGGAATATGTAGCGACTGCCAATATACTGGCGCAGAATCTGTATATTTCAGCTTCTTCCATTGCGCAACATGCTGCCCTGGCGGCGTTTCAGCCAGAGACCAGGGCCATTTTTGAAGAAAGACGACTAGCCTTTAGACGGCGCAGGGATTTTCTCGCGCAGGCACTAAAGGATATTGGTTTTTCCCTGTCCGATAATATACAGGGTGCGTTTTATGTTTATGTCGATATATCCAGGTTTTCCGATGACTGTGAGAAATTTTGCCACGAACTATTGGAACAACATGGCGTTGCATTAACACCGGGCACAGACTTTGGTGATTTTGAAAGCAGCCGCCATGTGAGGATTGCATTCACTACCGATATGGAAAGTTTACAACTTGGCATTGAACGGCTTCGAGCCGCACTGCTATGAATTACCGGCTTGCTGCGGGATAATTTATCAGATGATCCATTTTCTCCACCTCAAACAAGGACAGGTGTCATATGCGCTTTGAGAATGAATTGCAGCAGGGCACCTTAATTAAGCGCTATAAACGTTTCCTCGCCGACATCAAAACCGAAGGTGGAGAGTTGATCACTATTTACTGTCCTAACACAGGTTCCATGAAAAATTGTCAAGAGCCAGGTAGTCGTGTTTGGTATACCAAGTCGAATAATTCGAAAAGAAAATATGCCTGTACCTGGGAATTAGTTGAGGTGGCGCAAAAACATATTGTGGGTATAAATACGGGCTTAGCGAATACGCTCGTCTATGAGGCCATTGCTGCCGACAGAATAGAACAACTACGCGGCTATCAAAGTATACGAACCGAGGTGCCCTATGGCGAACAACGCAGTCGTATCGACCTGCTGTTGGAAAATCCCGATACTAAGTCAGACCCAAGCTGTTTCGTTGAAGTAAAAAATGTAAGTCTGGGCATGGGGGAGGGCTTGGGTATTTTTCCTGACGCGGTGACGAAACGGAGACAGAAGCACTTACAGGAGCTTCTGCATATGTACAGATCAGGTAGCAGAGCGGTGTTGATGTTTTGTGTGCAGCACAGCGGTATCGATCGCGTTGCGCCAGCTGATGCGATCGATGCGGAGTACGGCCGCCTGTTACGGGTAGTGGCTAAAGCCGGAGTCGAGGTGCTTGCTTATAGAGCGGATTTTGACTTAGTGAATGCCAGTATTGAGCTGCATAAGCAACTGCCGGTGATCTTGTAACATCGCTATTAAATAGTGCGTTGGCTGTGGATCAGCAAGCGAGCTAGCTGGAAGTTAAGTTAAAGTGGGGTGGATATCCGTAGCGCAGATTCTTCGACCGTGATCATGCCATTTACCACAATAAAGGGAATGGCTTGCAGATGCTTGCCCTTGCAGGGACCAGCAAGACAGCGACCGTCTTCAATTTGAAACAGGGCGCCATGGGTGGAGCACTGAATCAAGGCTGCATCGGAATCAAGAAATCTATTTTCCTCCCATTCCAGTGGTGTGCCCAAGTGCGGACAACGATTCCAGTAGAGAAATAACTGATCGTCTTTTTTCACTGCAAACATATAATGATTATCGAGCTCTATCCCCCTGGAAGTGCCCTCTTCAATATCGGCTGTATCAATAAGACTTATCATGCGTTAATCACTGCCTGAATATCAGGCAAGAGCCTGTTCAAAATCCGTTAGCAGATCATCTATTTCTTCGATGCCTATTGAGAGGCGTATCATGGAATCTGCAATACCCATGGATGCACGTCTTGCGGCGCCCATTTCATAATAGATTGTATGGGCCACAGGTATGGCTAGGGTGCGCGTATCACCCAGGTTGCTTGAGGCGACTATATTATCCATCGCATTAAGAACATCGAAGCAATCCACTCCTTCCACCAGATCAATACTCATGATCGCACCAAAGCCTTTAAATAATTGCGCGGCTCTTGCATGCTGCGGATGATTTGCCAGGCCCGGATAGTAGACCTGCTTTACCTTGCTGTGTTGCTGGCAAAATTCAGCGACAGCCTGTGCATTCTTACAGGCCTGCTCCATGCGTAGGCTTAGGGTTTCTGAACCAACCGCTAAATGATGTGCAGCCTCAGGTCCCAGTGAAGCGCCCATGTCGCGCAGGCCCTTCTTCTTGATTTGAGTGATTCCCCATAATTCGGGATCCTGATTCTTGTAGCTATCGGAAATATTGCCAAATCTCGACCAATCGTAGAGACCGGTATCGGTGATGGCGCCACCCAGGGCGTTGCCATGACCACCTATATACTTGGTAAGTGAATTTACGCTGAAACTTGCGTCTACTGATTTGGGGAGAAAAAGATGCGGCGAAGTCATGGTGTTGTCGACGCAATAAATCAAATTTTCGACTTTACACAGAACTCCAATAGCCCGCAGGTCTGCAATTTGTGTCACTGGATTCGCAATAGTTTCTACGAATACCAAACGAGTGTTTTCTTTAAGCGCCGCTTTAACTTGATTGACGTCAGTGGCATCGACAAAGCTCACCTCAATACCCAAATTTTGTAAGGTGCCAAAAAAGCTATTGGTGTTGCCAAATAAATACGCGCTGGAAACTATATGGTCCCCCTGCTTAAGCAGTGAGAGCAGGGTGGAGGCGATAGCTGCCATGCCGGTGGCGAATGCGGCCGTGGCAATACCTTCTTCCATGGCCGTGATTCGATTCTGCAATGCAGTTACCGTGGGATTGAGTTGCCTTCCATAATTATAGCCGGCGCGTTTGCCCTGAAATACCTCAGCCAGTTCCCGGGCGTCTTCATAGCCATAGGCGACGGACGGGTGTATGGCTTTGTGAAGTACGCCATGTTCCGGCTGGTCTCTGCGGTCTGAATGCAGGTTTGTGGTATTGAAGCCTTTTTTAGTCATGATCCCGGCTCGCGCTGGTTCAAGGGCGGAAATGCTGGCGGTGTTATACACCAGCAACCTGGATATTGGAAGATAACGACGCCATTTAGGGTGCTGGATCTCCTGTGATTGTGAATAGCTTTCGTGCTGTGGACAGCGTTTAGAACGCTCAATACTACCAATACTACATAGCCGGGATAACTTGATGATTCCAGACCTTAGCCTCTATCGATTTGATCCTGGCATTTCAGGCAGAAACTAGCTTCTGGCTGTGCCATCAATCTGTTCAATTCAATATTTTCATCGCATTTATTACAGAAACCATATTTGCCATTATCCAGGCGAAGCAAAGCCTTCTGCACGTTTCGCAGAGTAGAGGCTGCCTTGACACGCGTTGAGACCGCCATACTTTGTTGTTGCATTGCATCCATTCGAGATACACGTCCCACACTGGTCTGATCCAGAGTTACGACTCCGGTTGCTGACTCTCCCATTTCCAATTGTTGTTCCAGCTTACTCTTACTGGACAACAATCGTGTGCGCAATTGTTCTAAAACTTCAGTGTGCAGGTTTTCCAAGGTCGCTGTCTTCCTAATGCGCTGCAGTAACTACGGCGCTGTGAATATTCGTTTGATGTCCATTTCCTTAAGGACCTATTGAAGCAGGCCGGTAAACAGGGGCCGCTCATCTATGAGCGCTTGAATCTCCGCCAGTCGACTCTGGTACTGCGGGCTATTTCTATCGGTGTACATGGCATTGAAATCTGATTCCGATAAACCATCACGATTATTGCCCACTTCCGGCATATAGTCTGACTCGCTCTGCAAATTCGACAGGCGTTCCTGCATGATCAACGCGGATTCGCTATCTCTTGTAGATAGACGCGCCATTGTTACGCCGACGCTGTTTGCGGTCAGGTCAGAAAAGCTGAAGCCGGAGCGGTAGCGCGCGTCATAAGCTTCTTTGGTAGTTGACAGCATCTGTGCCAGGTCGGCACCCGCGGATGCTGTGACGGCAGCAATTGATATTAAGTGCTGAGCCAGATCCTGCCGGCGTTGCAGGCGAGCCTCAATATATGGCGCTGGTTCCAATTGCTGTGCTAATTCAGTTCCTATTAGTTGTGCAATGGGCTCTTGATTCAAATAGATCGCTAATGTCTGGAACAGAGTTCGGTTCTCGGCAATGGGGTCGCTGCCGGCCAGCGACTTTTCTCGCGCCGCAGCAAACATAGGAATTAGAAACGCATTGATCGATATTGCACGTATGTCCATGGGAACAGTCGCCGCAATGTCCGAGATCATCTGGTAGTAGTGGATAATTCGCTGTTGATCCGGCCCGGAGATAAATAATTGCTGAGCCTGATTGCCGATGCGACTAATAAGTGTAGGGTCCCATTGCAGCAGGACGTTCATTCTATTTTCAGCGAGTTTGACGCTTTCTACATTGTTCAGTAGTTCACTGAAATCCAGATAGGCCGTGTTTCCGGATGTAAGATTGGCACGCAGCCGATTTAAGGTGTATTGCAGAAATCTATCCGGTACACCGATCCTGCCAATCTTCAGTGCGCTTAGTGTCAGCAGATTTCCGTTTTCGATGAAGTCCGCATGAACATTGAGAAACAGGGGAACTGGGCCCTGATTGATTCGTAAGCTAATTTTGGTATTTAGAGTCTCTTCACCAAGGCTAAGTTGAGCTGCCCAGTCTGGCGCAAGATTCATGATGTTGAGGGCATAACGAAGCAGCAGATTCAGTTCTTCAGCGTTTAATTGCAATTCCTGCTTGCTAGCTGTGGTCGGAGTTTGCGGCGTGCTCTCCAACAACAAAGACTCAATTCGAGAAAGTTCATCCCCGCTTATCTGTTGCTCAGTTACCAGAGAAGGGGAGGTCTCCACCGATAGCAGCAATACTATTACCGGAGCGCTTAGCATTAGCACTAATATTGGGCGTAGCAGCAGCGTAAACAGTTTCGATTGGGCTGAAGCCTTAGAATCTAGCAAAACGTGGTTGCTCATTGTGAATGCGTATTGCTCGCCTGATTTTTAGTACACTAGTAGTCGTATCCTGCCGATAAAAGGCAAAAGTTTGTTTAGAGCTCGATTTTACTGACAAACTGCGTTTTTATCGCTATAAAGTATGACAAAGTCGACAAATTCTGGGATTTATCTAGAAAATAATTTATTAATCAAGGGCTTGGCGTTAGTATTCCTTGATCGTTGGAAGTGACCTGCTTAGGGCGCTAATCCTGAAGGAGATTGTAATGATAAACCGCCTGGTTATATGCAAATTCAGCCTATACCCCAGTACCGTTGCCCTGCGAGCGATAATAGGTATGTTGCTGATGGTGGTACTGGCATCTTGTGCCTCGCAAAGTGCGAGAGATGCGGAACTGGCCGCGCAGGAAGCAGAGCGCGTTGCAATGCAACAGCAAGCTGCAGAATTGGCGCAGCAACAGGAGCGAGTACGCGCCGCCGAGTTGCAACGCCAGCGCGAACAACAAGCTGCTGAGCGAGCCAGGGTGCAAGCCGAAAGAGATCGCCAGTTAGCTCAAGCGAGAGCACGCGCCGAAGCCGAACGCCAGCAGCGTGAAGCTGCAGAGCAGCGCGAAACCGCGCGCTTGGCAGCGATTGCCGCAGCAGAGGCAGAGCGCCAGCAGAAGATCGATAGAATTGCTGCTTTAGAACAACAGATCGCCTCTATCCAAACCCAGGTAGTGGACGAAGAATCCAGGCGCGGGAATCTTGAGGAAGCCATCGTGGTGGCTGAAGAACTGCTGACGGTGCTGACTGCAGAACAGGCGAAATATGAAAACACAGATGCCGATGGCAATACTGTTGACCCCCTGGCCAAGGAGTTGATCGCCGAATTGGAATCACGCAAGAATGAATTGTTAAGGCAGGCAGGTTCCCGCTAGAGCTCGCTAACTCACAGAAGGCGGCCGCTTCAGGCGGGACTCAATAGGTAATTCTGTAGGCGATTATGAGCAATAAAGTAGTCGATTTTGCAGCTGGTAAGAACAGTCAGCTGCACAGGCGCAAGGAGGCCAAGGTCGATGCTATGCGTGAGGCCTTTCGATTGGCGCGTGGCGAATCCGATAAGCCTGAGGGCAAGAGTAAAAAGCGGCGCAAATCCAAGAAATAACAATGCCGCTGTGCCATTTCCAGCTAATGTCCCAGGTCCACTTGGAACGGTCTGTTCCCGGTTCCGCATAAACCCCTCACAAACCACTGAAATACTGGTTTCACGGCGAGTTTAGCCGCTTTTTTTGCGGCCTTCGTTATGTTAAAGTGCGCGCCTTTGAAATAAACATTCCAATTTTTAAGGGGAAGATTCTAGATGTCGGGCATAACAATTACGGTAACTATGGTCCTGTCGCTACTAGGCTTGGGAATAGCCTTCTTTTACATGAAGAAGGTAGTAAGTATACCGCTTGATCTAGGGCTGGAAGAAGAACAGGCGAACCGTCTTAAATTCATCCACGGTGCGATTGCAGATGGGGCCATGGCCTTCTTGAAGCAGGAATACAAAGTCCTGGCCATCTTCATGGTGGTGTTTGCCGCCATAATCGCTGTTCTGATTAACGATACCCATACCCCGAATATTCATGAAGGGATCTATACGGCTATCGCTTTTCTTTTCGGTGGTGCCATCTCTATAGCTTCTGGCTATATCGGAATGAAGGTAGCTACTCAGGGCAATGCCCGAACTACAGTTTCTGCGAAGAAAGATATTTCTGCGGCATACGATGTTGCAATCAACTCTGGTGCCGTGATGGGTTTCGCCCTCGTTGGGTTGGCCACGCTAGGATTAGTTATTATTTATGTTGTCATGAGCTGGTTGCTTGCCGATTTGGGTCCAGAAAATAACCACATACTTATGGAGGTTATAGCGGGTTTTGGATTAGGTGGTTCGACCATCGCATTATTTGCGCGAGTAGGTGGCGGTATCTTTACCAAGGCTGCTGACGTTGGAGCTGACCTTGTCGGTAAGGTTGAGCAGGGCATCCCCGAAGACGATCCACGTAACCCAGCGGTAATTGCTGACAACGTTGGAGACAACGTAGGTGATGTTGCTGGTATGGGTGCTGACCTTTTTGGTTCATGTGCTGAAAGCACCTGTGCTGCCATGGTGATTAGCGCTGTAGTATTTGCTGGTAACCCCGACGCATTGCTGTTCCCGATTTTGATTAGTGCAGTAGGTATCCCCATAGCCCTAATCACTAAATTATTGGTGAATGTAAAAACAGAAGATGACGTTGCGCCGGCGTTGATGAAGTTATTGATTATCTCCAGCGCCATTATGGCGGTGGTTATGTACTTCTTTACTATCGCATTGATCCCCGATTCGTTTGTATTGAATGGTGCCGAATACACGAATGTAGGCGTCTACTTTTGCTTCTTGGCCGGTCTTATATCTGGATTGGCAGTTGGCTTGTTAACCGGCTACTACACCTCAGAAAAATTTGGCCCGGTGCAAGAGGTGGCAAAGTCATGCGAAACCGGTGTTGCGACTAACATCATCTACGGCTTGGCGCTGGGTTATAAGAGTACAGTGCTGCCTTATCTGGCTATCGCTGCAAGCATCTTCATTTCCTGGGAGCTTGCTGGCATGTACGGCATAGCAATCGCCTCCCTGGGTATGCTGGGAAGCCTGGTATTGACTTTGACTATCGATGCCTACGGACCTGTTGCCGACAATGCTGGCGGTATAGCAGAGATGGTAGGTCTGGAAAAAGAAGTTCGGCGTCGAACCGATATTCTGGATTCTGCCGGTAACACTACAGCGGCCATCGGTAAAGGCTTTGCCATCGGTGCCGCAATCTTAACGTCGCTGGCGCTATTCGCAGCGTTTATTACTATCGCCGAAAAACTTCGCGGTGAGCCAATCTCCATGAGCTTGTTAGAACCACTGGTTTTTACTTTTCTCTTTATTGGTGCTGTTTTGCCCTTTCTGTTTTCCGCAATGACCATGAAATCAGTAGGTGCGGCTGCATTCGCAATGATTGAAGAAGTGCGTCATCAGTTCAAAACTATTCCCGGTATCATGGAAGGCACGGGTGAGCCGGACTACGCCAAGTGCGTAGCTATATCCACTCAGGCGGCATTAAAAGAAATGATAGCTCCTGGCGTTTTGATCATGGGCTCGCCCATTGTTGTCGGTTTCCTGTTCGGTGTGGAAGCAGTGGCGGCAATGCTAATTGGCTCTCTGGTTACCGGTGGTGTACTAGCCATCGCTTCCTCCAATAGTGGTGGAGCCTGGGACAACGCGAAGAAATATATAGAAGCGGGCAACCTTGGCGGCAAAGGCTCTGATGAGCACACTGCTGCTGTTGTTGGCGATACTGTCGGCGATCCTATGAAAGATACTTCGGGTCCATCGCTTAACATCTTGATCAAGCTTTCCGCGATTCTTAGCCTGGTATTCGCGCCATTCTTCGTGCAGTATGGTGGAATCCTGGTGGGTTAAGAGACAACACTTAAATTGATAGAATAGGAAAGGGGGTCAAATGACCCCCTTTTTGTATATTTGGATTTCAGCTACAAATCTCTTCTGGTTTCAAAGTGAAACAACACCCATTCATCGTATTCGTTTGATTGATTGTCATGCAGACTGGTCCATGAAGTGGATACAGTCTTAACGCATTGATAAATTCTGAAGGAATCTGTGTTCTCAATAATTAGATTTCGAACCGATGGGTTTAGCGTGTAATTGGAAATTTCTACCAGCTTCCAATTTTCTTGCATTGTTCTGTCTATGCATTCGTCGCCTGATAACAAGTCGATATAGCCCAATTCTTTGTCGGCGTAGCCACCGGATGGTATTTCCAGATCAATACTAATGACGACCTGCGTTGCATTTTCGTCGCTACCATGAAGAACTATGGAGTTCAGTCTGACCGGGTTCAATGTTTGGTTAAACGCAACCAAACGTAATCCGTCGTCTGTGTTCTCACCCCATGCGGAAGAATAGAACGCAAACTTAACTTCAGTTTCTTCCTGCTGCTCGGCATTCGCATCGACCAGAAGTGACGCACAGGCCAACAAAGATAGTATGGATGATAATTTTTGTATCACTGGTGGTGTTCCGGTTCTAGCTTAATGAGCCTTGCCTGTGCTCTGTTTCATCGATTAGGCATTAAGAGTGGGATTCTAGCGGGCAAGCCGTATCTCTGTCATGCTCAATTTGAAATGATTGGAGCAAGTGATCGGTAAGTGTACTGAATGCCTGTGTGTGACTGGGTACTATTGTTCCCCCATGCGGAAGAATAGAACGCAAACTTAACCTCAGTTTCTTCCTGCTGTTCGGCATTCGCATCGACCAGAAGTGACGCACAGGCCAACAAAGATAGTATGGATGATAATTTTTGTATCACTGCTGGTGTTCCGGTTCTAGCTTAATGAGCCTTGCCTGTGCTCTGTTTCATCGATTAGGCATTGAGAGTGGGATTCTAGCGGGCAACCTATATCTCTGTCATGCTCAATTTGAAATGATTAGAGCAAGTAATTGGCAAATGTACTGAATACCTGTATCTGAGAGTCGGTACAATTGTTGTGGATCTTGAATTAAGCTCAGTGAAGCTTGTCTACAATGTGCCTCCTTGGATTTTGAAGACTAATCAAAGATAATCCGTATCAGCTTCTCGACTCGATATTAATCTTGTCGAGTTCAAGAGACAAGGAGTGTCCGCTCCGGGCACGACATAAACTGCAAGCAGATTGGTTGCGAGCTGGTGACTGATTCGAAAGGGAAGGGAATTTGAGATATATCGATAAGATAGACCACATCATTTGTGTGGCTTCAGGAAAAGGGGGAGTGGGAAAATCCACCACAGCGGTAAACCTGGCCTTAGCTCTTTCCAAGCTTGGCCGCAAAGTTGGCTTGTTGGATGCGGACATCTATGGGCCGAGTTTACCTTTGATGATGGGGGTGCCCGAAGGGACTCGGCCGAAAATCATTGACAAGAAATTTATGGTGCCGCTGTTAGCCCATGGCATTGAATGTACCTCAATGGGTTTTTTGGTGGACCAGAAAACCGCTATGGTGTGGCGAGCGCCGATGATCATTTCTGCTTTCAATCAAATGCTTAATGATACCGCCTGGTCAGAATTGGACTATTTAATTGCTGATATGCCCCCGGGCACTGGGGATATTCAGCTCAGTTTGGCCCAGTCAGTGAAAGTGAGCGGAGCAGTTATTGTTACTACGCCGCAAGATGTGGCGCTATTGGATGCGCGCAAGGGCATAGAGATGTTCAAAAAAGTGGATGTACCGATTTTAGGTGTGGTTGAGAATATGAGCACGCACATCTGTTCTAACTGTGGCCATGAAGAAGCAATATTTGGTAGCGGGGGCGGGGATTCTCTTTCTAAGGAATATGGGGTACAAGTGATTGGTCGATTGCCGCTGGATTTAACCATCAGGGAAACCACGGACGCGGGCAATCCTGTGGTAGCATCGAATCCTGAACACGGAGCAACGCAAGCGTATATGGAGTTGGCGGCTAATGTTGAGCAGCAACTGCTACGGGCGACATCATCCAATCGTGACGGACCGACGATAACCATAAGCGACGACTGATTGCTTGATTTCGAAGCCGGCGATGAGATTTGGCGAACTAGACTAGTGGGGTATTAAATTGGACGCGGTTAATGATTTTCTGATTTTTATAGATGGCTTTTTGGGTAGTGCAATTTGGTTTCCTGCCTTGCTCCTTTCCACCGGTATTTTCTTTACCTTGTATCTCGGTTTTCCCCAGATTCGCTATTTCAAGCACGCTATTAATGTTACCAGGGGTAAATTTGATAAAGACGGTGCACAGGGGGATACCTCGCATTTTCAAGCACTGGCGACCGCACTTTCCGGCACCGTGGGTACGGGAAACATAGGCGGCGTAGCATTGGCATTGCACCTGGGTGGACCCGCCGCCCTGTTCTGGATGTGGATGACCGCTTTTTTCGGCATGACCAGTAAATTTGTCGAGGTGACACTCTCCCATAAGTACCGAACCAAGACCGATGACGGCACCATGGCCGGTGGTCCGATGTACTATATGGAGAAAGGTCTAAATGCGAAATGGTTGGCGATTCTATTTGCCATTGCCACGGTGTTGAGCTCATTTGGCACCGGTAATCTACCGCAAATCAACAGCATCGCCGCAGGTCTGGAGAGTACCTTTTCCCTGGACCCCCTGGTTACCGCAAGCGTCCTGTCTGTATTACTGGCTTTGGTAATTATTGGTGGAATTACTCGTATCGCCAAGGTGGCGGCGACCATCGTCCCTACCATGGCTCTCATTTATCTGATTGGTGCATTTGCTGTAATCCTGCCAAATTTTGCCAACATTATTCCCTCCTTTGCGGCTATTTTCAGTGACGCTTTCACGGGCTCGGCAGCCACCGGTGGCTTCCTCGGCGCCACCTTTGCCTATGCTTTCGACCGTGGTGTAAATCGAGGTCTGTATTCCAATGAGGCGGGACAGGGCTCGGCTCCAATCGCACATGCTGCGGCCAGAACCGACGAGCCGGCGGATGAAGGTATGGTGTCAATTCTGGAACCTTTTATCGATACCATCGTTATATGTACCATTACCGGACTGGTAATACTTTCATCCGGCGTGTGGATGGAAAAATTCGAGAATGAATTTCAAAGAGCTGACATGACGTTCGTCGCAGGCAGCTTTGAGGAGTCAAATGCCACTGACGTAGAACAGCTGTTTGCTTTTCTCAATGGTGATGAATCAACTGCCAGCAGTTATTCTGGACAATTTGCCGTGGTGGATGGTCGAGTTGCCGACAATAACCAGACGTTTACACTCCTGAGTTCAAGGTCTTTCGCAGAGGACACTCTGTTTGCCAGAGATGGTGAGCCGATTACCGGGCAGCTATCGGTGAGCGAAGGCAGACTGATTGATGCAGATGTGGTGGTCACCGGTAAATCCTTGCTGCATTCGGTACCTCTGACGACCATGGCCTATACTCGCGGTTTGTTTGGTGAGTTTGGAAAATACATAGTCGCAATTGGATTGATGCTGTTCGCGTTTTCCACCGCGATAGCATGGTCATATTACGGAGATCGGGCTATGACCTATCTGTTTGGGCCGAAATCTGTACTGCCCTATCGGGTAGTCTATGTTCTTGGTTTTTTCTATGCTGCTTTGGCCGACACGACAATCGTGTGGAATGTTGCCTTAATTACAATAGTTTTGATGACCGTGCCTAACTTGATAGGCATTCTGTTTATGCATAGAGAGATGAAGCAAACCGTGACCACGTATTGGGAAGAAACTGATCACGGTAAGCATAAGACAGAGAGCTAGGGGGTCTCTGAACAAGTCTATGACCTCTCTGGCCTACTGCTAATTCTGCTATCAACACGTGCTTTCGCCGGGCCGGTCAAGAAACTGCAGCGCAGAGAGCGCACTCGGTGTAAACCCCCGACCGGCGGGGCCTAGGCCTAAGCAGGCGCCGTTGTCGCGCTTGGCAATGGAATAAACCATTCCCTGCGCACGAAGCCTTGCTTCAGCGCGCGCCAGACTCCCGCAGAGTGGCCATAGACTTGTTCAGAGGCTACCTAGAGAAAGGTTTTCATGGGACTATCGAATCCCCAACCAGCTATGCCGCTCATAAAGTAGCCGTTAGGAAGTAACTACTTCACCGGGAAGTCGAATATTCTCAACAATAGCCTGTACCTCGGTGGGTGGTTCGGGGGTGAAGCGGGAGACTGCTAAGGCAACCAACAAATTTGCCAAGGTGCCCAGTGCGCCTATGCCTTCCGGTGAAATTCCCAGCCACCAATTATCGGCACTGTCTGCCGCAGGATTTATAATCTTGAAGTAGATGATGTACGAGGCGGTGATGCTGAATCCAACTACCATGCCAGCTATTGCACCTTCTTTGTTCATGCTTTTTTGAAAGATGCCTAATACGATAGCCGGAAAGAAGGAGGCGGCGGCCAGGCCAAATGCGAAAGCTACAACCTGCGCCACATAGGCCGGCGCATTAATGCCGTAATATCCCGCTACTAATACGGCTACAAATATAGACAATCGCGCATACAGTAATTCTTGTTTCTCGCTAATACCAGGCATGAAGGTGCGTTTCAACATGTCGTGGGCTACCGATGTCGATATGACCAGCAATAACCCTGCTGCCGTCGATAGAGCCGCAGCCAATGCTCCGGCCACAACTAAGGCCACTACCCAATTGGGTAACTCTGCAATCTCGGGGTTGGCCAACACCATGATGTCGCGATTGACATTGAGCTCATTGATTTCCGGGTCACCAACATACTGAATTCGACCATCGTTGTTTTTGTCATCGAAAACAATCAGGCCGGTGTCTTCCCATTTGCTAAACCATTCAGGAACAGCCACGTATTCAGCGTTGTTCACAGTATTTATGAGATTGGTACGGGCAAATGCGGCTACCGCCGGTGCAGTTGTGTACAGAATGGCAATAAAAACCAAGGCATAGCCGGCCGATTTTCTGGCGTCGCGCACATTGGGTACGGTAAAGAAGCGAATGATTACATGGGGAAGGCCCGCCGTCCCAAACATCAACGCTGCAGTAATAAAGAATACGTCCTGCGTACTTCGTTGACCCTCTGTATAGGTGTCGAAGCCCAACTGTTCGCTCAGCCCATCTAACCGGTCCAGCAGATAACCACCGCCATAGGCTTCAGTCAGTTCCGAGCCAAAGCCAATTTGTGGAATGGGTTGGCCAGTCATCAGGATGGATATAAAGATTGCTGGTACCATGAAGGCAAAGATCAACACACAGTATTGTGCTACCTGTGTATAGGTAATGCCCTTCATGCCACCCAAGACTGCATAAAAGAACACTATCGCCATACCTATCAGCACACCGGTAGTAAAATCCACTTCCAAAAATCGTGAGAATACGATGCCTGCCCCCTGCATTTGACCGCAGACGTAAACAAAGGAAATAGCGATTGCACAGAAAACCGCGATCAGTCTGGCGCTCTGCGAATAGTAACGATCACCAATAAAATCAGGCACGGTGAACTTGCCAAACTTTCGTAAATAAGGCGCCAACAGTAGAGCGAGTAAAACGTAGCCACCAGTCCAGCCCATGAGATAGAAAGTTCCATCTCTTCCCAGAAAAGAGATTAGGCCAGCCATGGAAATAAATGAGGCGGCGGACATCCAGTCGGCTGCGGTCGCCATGCCGTTGGCTAGCGGTGGTACTCCCCCGCCCGCGACATAAAACTCCTTAGTTGATCCAGCGCGCGACCAAATGGCGATACCTATATAGAGGCTGAAAGAAAGAAAGATGAATAGGTAGGTCCAGATTTGCACGCTCATTGTGAATCCTCCTTGGGAGTTGATTCACTATGATTGGAAGATTCGAGATTGTATTTATCATCGAGCTTATCCATAGCTCGAATGTAAATAAGGATGAGAGCGACGAAAACGAAAATGGAACCCTGTTGCGCGATCCAGAAGCCCAGTTTGAATCCACCAAATCGAATGTTATCTAGCGCGTCGACAAAAAGAATACCGCAGCCAAAGGATATAAAGAACCAAACACAGAGCAGAGACAGTACTAATCGAATATTGGCTTTCCAGTAGGAGTGAGCGCTGGAGTCAGACATGGGCATCCTCTTCTTATTTTTGTGTTTTGCCGTGGACCGATGGCGCTGTGTTAGCGTAGCCCACTAATTTGCAAAGAGTTTATCATCTAAAGTCTGGAGCGTATAGGCGCCAGATAGTGGCGCTTCTGGCGAAACCAGACAAGTGCCAGCTGCAGAATTACAGTCAATCGTGTAGGTGTTGCTGAAGGTAGTTTTGCAGCTTGATTCTAAACTTGTCGCGACTACTTTCTTTCGCGCGGTTGTATTCGCGGCATAGCTGGCGCAGGGTCTGTCTCTCTAGAGTTGGGTAGAGATTTACTATGGCAGTGATTTCAGAATCGCCAGTTTGTAATATTCGATCTCCCCATGAAGCGGCAGGGGATGGCTTCTTTTTTTTCTTCAGATGTCCTGATTCTAAATCTGAAATCGACTGGTTTACCGCATCATAATCGAGGTCGCGCATCAATTTACCGATAAATTGCAATTGGCGCCTGCGTGCACCATGACTGTTAGGCAATCGGTTAAACTCTGCAATTGCAGAAATCACTACTTCTGGAATACAGAGTTTGCGCAATACAGCGGGGCTATAGGTGGTGAGTTTTCCCCCCAGGCGCTGAAGGTCTGTGGCCTCCTGCTTGAGTTGGGTTTTGCTCGGTAGATCCGACTCGCTAGTTAGCTCTGCGTCCATGTGTTAAGCCAATTATTCAGGAAGTTTAAAAGATCGATTATAGATAAAAAATTTGTGCTAATCCGAGAAATACGAAAAAACCAATTGAATCTGTGACCGTGGTTAGTGCGACTGAGCCGGCCAGAGCAGGATCGATATTAATTCTATTCAGAGCGAGGGGTAAATAGGCGCCAGCCAATGCGGCAACCAGCAGATTGATCATCATTGCAGCGCCTATAATCAAGCTAAGGAGAAAATCTCCGTACCAGGCAAAAGTTATTGTGGCAATTACCACGGCCCAGGCGAAACCATTTAAGGCTGCAACACCGAGTTCTCGGACTAACAACCAGCGGCTGTTCGAGGGACTAATATGGCCAAGTGCCAGGCTTCTGATTACCAGCGTTAGTGTTTGTGTCCCCGCAACACCACCCATATTGGCAACAATTGGCATTAATACGGCAAGATACACTACGCGATCTAGAGTATCTTGGAACAGATAAATCACTCCCGAGGCAAGCACCGCAGTCATTAGATTCACACCCAACCAGAGAGCGCGCCTTCTAGCGGTTTTTATTACCGGGGCGAAGCTATCATCCTCTTCGTCCAGGCCTGCCATACTCATTAGCGAGTGTTCAGCACTGTCACGAATCACATCAACAACGTCGTCGATGGTGATACGACCCACCAGCTTTCCGTCTGAATCAACCACGGGAGCGGAAACCCAATTGTGTTGTTCGAAAAGCTGCGCCACTTGAGTCGCTTCCATATCAACGGGTATGGCATCGATATCTTCACGCATTATCTCTCTAACAGTTGTATTAGGGTCAGAAACCAACAGTTGCCGTAAGGGCAAGATTCCTAAAAACTTATCAGCTCTGTTTACGACGTGAATATTGTCCGTCATCTCAGGGATGCTTTTATGGCGTCTTAGATAACGTAAAACGAGTTCCAATGTGTGGCGGGGACGCACGGTAATGGTGTCCGTGTTCATGAGTCCGCCAGCAGTATCTTCGTCAAAAGAAAGAATGGATTCGACGCGATGCCGGTCCTGCTCGTCCATTGCTCTTAGAACTTCGAAGGTAACCTGAGCGGGAAGCTGTTGTAGAATGTCTGCCAGGTCATCGGGCTCAAGCCCCTCGGTCAATTCCACAACTTGCTGCGCGTTTAAGACACTCAGTATTTCGTTCTGAAGATCTTCATTTAGCTCTTGCAAGACCTCACCTTCGGCTTCTTTGTCAATTAATTGCCAAAGTACGTTTCGGGTCTTAGGTGGTGAAGATTCGAGAAGGTGGGCGATTCTGGCGCTGGGTAAAGCCTTCAGGAGTTGTCCAACTTCGTACAGGGAGCCACTATCCAACGCTTGATTTAATTCAAGTGCGACATTTTCCTGAGTTTGAAGTTCTTTGACTTGAGACATTGCGTTGCCGGGCCCTATGCTCAGACTATTTTGCTGACTTTGAATCGCTCCAGTTTGGATTCGCGCAATTCTAACTCCTATTACTAGGGACCCTCTGATTAACTCCAAAAGCCAGAGGCGGTCTGGAGTTAATCAGAGAATCCCTAGACAAGAGAATCGGCCAATCTTAACAGAATTGCAGCAACTAAGCTTGATGCTGCGGTACTTCGTATTGGTGAGGAGCTTGTGGCGATTAAGCTTTATTCGGGTTCGTCGAAGCGATTATTGATGAGTGCGACTATCGAGATCATGCCCTGTTCTTCGTCGGGACCATCAACCTCTATATTGATTTCTGTACCATTCACAGCGGCGAGCATCATTAGCGACAAGATACTCTTACCATCGACCATCTTTTCGTGGCCAATTTGCACGCTACTTGAGAGACTGCCGGTTAATTCCACTAGTTTGGCAGCGGCCCGGGCGTGCAGGCCCGCCTTATTTGTGATTGTTACTTTCTGTTTTAACATGCCGTTGTAGTGCTCACTATTGCGGTATTCTGGCTTAAGCCCGCCACAATTCCTGGCTAATCCAGATCTCGATGCCTTATCTGGACATTTTTAATTTCCTGTGAGAAAAAATTACCTAGTTTCTCTCCCAAATACACTGAGCGGTGCTGGCCGCCGGTACAGCCTAGCGCAACTGTAATATAACTGCGATTGTTACCTTCGAATTTATGCAGCCATTTTTGCAGGAAGGCTCTAATATCGTTGTACATTTCCTGAACTTCTTCCTGAGAATTAAGAAATTCGACAACCGCTGTATCCAGGCCCGTTAACGAGCGCAGCGATGTATCCCAGTAAGGGTTTGGCAAACAACGAACATCATACACAAGGTCTGCGTCTACAGGCACTCCGTTCTTAAAACCGAAGGACTGAAACAGCAAGGCCATGCTGGTATCACTGCGCTCGAACAAGCGGGTTTTTACCAAATCACGCAATTGGTGAAGAGACATATTGCTGGTGTCTATGACGAGATTCGCCATTACCGAAATAGGTTCGAGCAAATCCGATTCATTGTCTATGGCTTCGCGCAGGTCTACCGTCTCAGTGCTAAGAGGGTGCTTGCGCCGACTCTCGCTAAAACGCTTAAGCAGTGTTTGGCTATTGGCATCCAGAAAAATAATTTCGGTTGCGAGTTCTCTTGCCTGAAGTTCGCTAATTATTTCAGGCGCTTGCTGCAAGTCAGCAGAAATATTTCTGGCATCTATGCTCACCGCTATGTTGGGTATGCCTGTCTCATCAGAGCTGATTCGGTCGGCCAATGCGGGAAGTAGGCTGGCCGGTAGATTGTCTATGCAATAGTAGCCGCGATCCTCAAGAATATGTAGGACAGTACTTTTACCAGAACCAGACCTGCCGCTGATAATTGTTAGCTTCATCTTGCTCGACTCGATATTGGTAAGACATCAAAACTACGCTAGGATCCCTAGTAAGTAATCGCGATATTGTACAAATCTTCATTGTCGTGAGTATGTCGTATTGTGTAACAAAAATCCTCATCATTGAATAGCGCTGCCAATCCGGCAAGGGTCTTAACATGTTCATCATTCTCTTCTTCGGGGACTAGTAGTACAAAAAGAATATCTACAGGCTTGTTATCCAATGAGTCAAAATCTATGGCTTGGTCAAGAGTGATTAGTGCACCAATTATGCTGTCGCAGGGAGCTAGTCGGCAGTGGGGAATCGCAATACCGTTGCCCAAACCGGTGCTGCCTAGTTGTTCTCTGGCCATTAGTGCGTCGAAGACCTCAGGCGCTTCGAGCCCGTCTATGTCATCGGAGACAATCTCGCTGATTTTATTCAGAATTCGTTTCTTACTTATGCCTTCTATGCGGCAATGACACCTTGCGGGGGTGAGTATTTCTTCCAATTGCATTGCTGTGCTTTCTCTATCTTGTGAAATTCGTAGGCCGATTAGATGTTAACGGTTAAGGCTTGATTTTTAGCCCGCCAGTCGCTTTCTTTCATTAGAAGGAGGAATAGAAAGTGATTCCCTGTACTTGGCGATGGTGCGCCGGGCTACATTGATGCCTTTCTCTTCGAGCAGGTCAGTTATCTTACTATCACTCAGTGGTTTCTTCGTATTTTCAGCGGCAACTAGTTTTCGAATGATGGCTCTAATGGCAGTGGAAGAGCATTCACCTCCACCTTTAGTGGATACGTGGCTGGAAAAGAAGTATTTCAGTTCGAAGATACCACGCGGTGTATGCATGTACTTCTGAGTAGTTACGCGTGAAATCGTCGACTCATGCATACTTACCGCTTCGGCAATGTCGTGTAAAACCAGGGGCTTCATCGCTTCTTCCCCGTACTCAAGGAAACCTTTCTGATGTTCAACAATGCGTGTAGACACCTTCATTAAGGTTTCATTGCGACTCTGAAGGCTTTTGATGAACCATTTGGCTTCTTGCAAATTATTACGCAGATAATTGTTGTCATCACTAGTATCAGCACGTTTAATCAAGGCAGCATAGCTGTTATTAATTCTAATCTTTGGAGCGGTTTCAGGATTAAGTTCTACTCTCCATTTACCCGATTCGCTGTCTTTGCTAACTATCACATCAGGAACTACATAACTGGTAGACGGTGGACAGATACTGGCCCCGGGTCGAGGATTCAGGCTTTCTATAATGGCGATGGCCTCACTCAATTCGATTTCCTTGAGTCTGGTGCGTCGCATAAGCTGTGCGTAATCGCGGTGACCTAATAATTCTATGTATTCGCTGACTACGAGTTTCGCGTTATTAATTTGTTTTTCGAAATTCGGGTCTACAAGTTGATTAAGTTGTGTTAGCAGGCATTCCGAAAGATCCCTGTAGCCTACGCCTATTGGGTCAAACTGTTGTATGCGATGCAGCACTGCCAGTATTTCATCGACGTCTATTTCTAAATCACTGTCAAAGCCGCTATGGATTGATTCGATATCGACGGTTAACCTGCCGTTAGTATCTATTGCGTCGATAATAGCTAAGGCAATCATATTATCTTGCTCAGACATGTGAGTTAGATTGAGTTGCCAGAGAAGATGATCTTGCAGGGTGTCTTCCGCGCTGGTACGGGACTCGAAGTCCATTGAGTCGCCATCGAAAGAGCTGGAATGAGAAGATGTGCTTGGGTAGATGTCATCCCAGCTTGTATCCACACCCGGGTCTTTTGGCACGCCATCCTGCCAGTTGGTTTCGTCACTATTTAATTCGGCGTTATCTCTTGTATTCGTGGTAATTTCTTCGGCATTGGCTTCATGCGGGTCGGCACTGTTGTCCAGCTTGTCTGTAGTCGAGCTGTGTTCGTCTTCTTCATTGTGTTCAATCAACTCCAACATCGGGTTGGATTCCAATGCTTGATGGATTTCCTGTTGCAAATCGAGAGTGGATAATTGTAGAAGGCGAATAGCTTGCTGCAGCTGGGGAGTCATGGTTAGTTGCTGACCTAGCTTGAGCTGAAGCGAAAGTTTCATGGGAAATACATCTAGAGGCTGAGTGGAAGGATTATTTGTATTTTTCTTAGCTTGAGCCTGTGCTGTTAGCTTTCGACGTTAGGATTATAGCAAGATTCGTGCCTGAATTGCATGGGCTTTTAGCAAGTATTTAGTGATACAAGCAATGATTCAAAGCTGCTGGGCTGAATACAGCGCGGTTCTAGATTGTTGTGAAGGAATTGGCGAGAGAAACGAATTAAATGCGGAATTGTTCGCCTAGATATACTTCTCGAACTTTCTCGTTGCTAAGGATTGTTTCCGCATTTCCTTCAGCAATGATTTGTCCCTCGCTGACTATATATGCCTTTTCGCAAATATCTAAGGTTTCGCGCACATTGTGATCCGTGAGTAGGATGCCGATGTTCCGCTCTTTCAAATGTCGAATAATTTGCTTAATGTCGCTTACGGAAATGGGATCGACTCCAGCGAAGGGTTCGTCCAATAAAATAAACTTGGGATCCGTAGCCAGTGTTCTGGCGATTTCCGTTCGCCTTCTCTCGCCTCCGGAAAGACTCATTCCTTGGTTATGACGTATATGTTGAATATTGAACTCCTCTAATAGAGATTCCAATTTCTCTTGTTTTTCGGAACTACTGAGGTCTTTGCGAGTTTCTAAAATGGCAAGAATATTATTCTCAACGCTGAGTGTTCTAAAGATCGAAGAATCTTGCGGTAAATAGGCAAGGCCATGGCTAGCCCTTCGATGTATGGGGTAGGCTGTGAGGTCTTCGTCGTCCAGTTGAACTGTTCCCTTATCGGCAGCAACCAGGCCCACAATTATGTAGAAACAGGTTGTTTTTCCGGCTCCATTTGGACCTAACAAGCCAACGATTTCACCTTGCTTGATAGATAGAGAGACATCTCTAACGACTTCTCTGCGCTTGTAACTCTTAGCAAGATTGAGGGCTTCTAGCATGGATTTATTGGGTCGATGGATTGAGTACGCCAGAGCAGGGGCCAGACGCTTTACGTATAAGGTCCTGATCTGCGATATAGACGATGGCACTGCACATTAAGTTAGAGTTAGGGGATTCTATTACCGCTTCACCGATAAGTTCTACAATATTGCTGCCGTCCGCCTCATCCGTGTAAAAAGTAATAGTCGTGCTGGAACCTACGACTAAGCCTTCGTCAGAATCTAACTGTTGCTGGTAATGAACGGGGTTCCCATTAACCGTGATCTTGCGAATTTCATTGTTATTGATATCGTATTCGATAGTTGCTTCGTCACCGTTAATCTTCATAGTACCCTGAGAGATTCTTACATTATCTGACATCTGAACAATTCTATTTTCACCCACTATGCTCATTCGAGAATCACCGTCTGCGTCCCAGGTTAAATCTTGGGCCTTGTCGGACTCAAGTGCGCTGGAAATCGGAGAAAGTAAGCCGCCTAGCAAAACAGATATGCCAATTAGATGTAGGGGGGAAGTTTCAGTTTGTTTTTTGTTCATATTTCCCCTTTATATCGCGCAGGAATGTAACTTCGTCAAGTTTCAAATTAGCTATCATTCCAATAGACGATTGATGGAATGTATCTGTTACAACTGAAACCGGGTTGTCGGTTTCAAGAATTTCAAGATCGGGATTTAAGGTTAAAAATTCCGTGGACATTAGTGTGCGATTTCCAAAAGCGTCCAGGCCATACACTTGAACGTTACCGGCCAATTCAATGGTATCGACGGTGGTTTTATCATTTGTTTCCGCGGATGAGATTCTGCCGGAATTGGCGACTATATTCCAGCGAGAATCGCCGTCTTGGTAGAGTCGAATGTAGGGCTTTTCTAATTCGGTGGCATTGTCGTTGAAGTGAACTTGTCGCTCTGCTTGTAGGGTATAGTTGATGTTGCCCTGGGCGTCATACAAGATTGTATTGATGCCCTCCGAATAGGCGTTGAAATTCAGGTTTTGCTTCTCTGGTTGAGAATTGCTTTCGCTAGTAATCGAATCGAAAGAGTTAATAGCGATAAATAGTACTACCGCGATAACTCCTGGAATAATGAAGAGGCCTATTCGTTGCATAATCTGTCTGGGGCGCTGAGTGGGTTGCAAGCAACTGAAGCTTAACATGAATTTGTAAAATGACAGTCGAAATTAGCGCTCAAGATGCAGAAGATGTTGCGAATTTGGCACTCACTGCTAGCGGGGGGAAGCTATTCAACGGGCCTGAGAGATGGCAGGGCTAGGGATTGTGAAAAGAGTCGAGTTTATCTTGCGCTTGCAACAGGAAATCGGCTATTTCTCTAACGGCACCGTCTCCGCCTGCACCGCGAGTTAGCACGTCTACCGCTTCTTTCACTGCGCAGTGTGCACCCGGTACTGAGAAGCTTAGCCCTACTGCTTTGAGGACCGGTAGGTCAGGCAAGTCGTCTCCTGCGTAGCAGATATGCTGTAAATCAATTTCATGGTTTCTGCTAATTTCCTGCAATACATCAAACTTGTCTTCGCGACCCTGATAGAGAATATCAATGCCCAACTCGGCGGCTCTTTTAGATACGATCTTTGAATTGCGACCAGAAATAATCCCCACATCAATGCCGGCACTTATCAGCATTTTTATACCGTGCCCATCGAGTGAGTGAAATGCTTTAATCTCTTCTCCAGAGTTGGAAAAATATAGTTTGCCATCAGTTAGTATTCCGTCAACATCGAGCAGCAGTAGTTTAATGTTACGGGCTGCATTTGTTGCGGTATGGGAATCACTACTGAATTGCATGGTTTGGCCTGAGAGCTTTTGCATTAAACTACGTTGGCTTGTAGCAAGTCATGCATTTTCAGCATTCCTTCTACGGCTTGGGATTGGTCTTTGACTATAAGCACATAGACATTCGATTCTTGCATGATTCTAGCAGCTTCTGCGGCCAGTGCATTCGATTCTATAAACTTGAAATTTGGAGACATTACGTCATCAATAATGGTCTGCTGAATGTTTCTGCCTGAATCGATTGTTCGGCGTAAGTCACCATCCGAGAAAACACCGACGAGATTGTCATTCTCATCTATGACAGTTGTTAGACCAAAACCTTTACTGCTCATTTCCAATAGGGCTTCTGCTAATGAAGTTCCACATTTAACTTTAGGGATAGCATCGCCGGAATGCATTACATCTTTTACTTTAACCAACAAGCGTCTACCTAAGTTTCCACCTGGATGAGAGAAGGCAAAATCGTCGCGGGTGAAACCCCTGGACTCAAGTAAGGCCATTGCCAATGCATCGCCGAGAACTAGTGCGGCTGTAGTGCTAGACGTAGGAGCCAAACCTAAAGGGCAGGCTTCTTCATTGACTTTGGCATCGAGATTAGCAGAGGCGGTTGTCGCCAATTCGGAATCCTTATCACCCGTGAGTGTAATTAGGGGGATGCCCTTGCGTTTTAGTACTGGTAATAAGGAAAGTATCTCCTCAGTGGTGCCTGAGTTAGAAATGGCGAGAACCACGTCATCTGCAGTGATCATGCCGATATCGCCATGACTGGCTTCGGCGGGATGCACATACATGGCGGTGGTGCCGGTGCTGGCCAGAGTAGCCGCTATTTTTTTCCCGATATGACCGGATTTTCCCATACCGATGACTACAACTCGTCCCTTGCATTCAAGGATGAGTTCACAGGCCTTAACGAAGTGTTCATCAATTCTATTGAGGAGCTCGGCTATGGCACGGTTTTCAATTTCTATAGTTCGCAGAGCGCTGGCAATGAGAGGAGAGTCAAAATTCATAGTGTTGATAGCATACCTTACCGTGAAGTGTCAGACTACACTTGTTCAGGGGTTGCCTAAATTTGGAACATCATTATGCCAAACCAAGCTATGTAAATTGACATGAATACAGCGCCGTTTGCGCGACTGATCATCTTGCCTTTTTTAACACCAGCGTAACAAAAGTAAGCTAGAAGTAACGTCAGTATTAACACTACCGTAAAATCTCTATAAAGAAGAGCAGGCTCTATTAGTCCTGGACTGAATAGACCGGGGAAGGGTAGTACGGCCAATAAATTTAGAATATTCGACCCGACTATATTGCCTATGGCTAAATCATGATGCCCTTTGAGTACACAAGTTACTGAAGCGGCAAGTTCGGGAAGGCTGGTACCAAGAGCAACAATCGTTAAACCTATAATCGCAGTAGATACACCCAGTGCTTCGGCGATTGAAGTAGCCGCTGCAACAAGTGCTTCGGCGCTTAGCACTAAAAGCGCGAGGCCCAGAACCAAATAAGCTGCGGCTTGCAAATTACTAACTTTGCTGAAATTTTCGTCGTCAATTTCTGGCATGGAACCAGTCTTAACCTTCTTGCGAAAAAGGGTATAGCCAAAGTACAGAATGATGGCGATAAGTATGACAGCATCGAAGACACCGAGAAAAAGGTCAAACAACAGGGCACCGGTAACAAAAGTGACGAGAAGCAGTGCAGGAATCTCTTTATCAATGAGTGATTGAGGCGGCTTTAGAGGACTTATCAATGCAGCCACTCCCAAGGCGATTCCTATATTAAATAGATTCGAGCCTAGTGCATTGCCAACCGCTAATTCTGGCTTGTCATTAAGTGCGGAGACGGCAGAGGAAAATATTTCGGGTGCGGAGGTGCCAAAAGCTACTATAGTAAGACCGATCATCAGGGGAGATACCCCTAAATTTCGCGCCAATATTGAGGCGCCAAATACAAACTTGTCCGCTCCCCAGATTAATCCAATAAATCCGAGAACGATGATGACCACGTCGAGGAACATATACGATGAATTCTTCATGCCAAGAGAAAGCGGACAATTAGAAGATTGTTTGAGGAGCTTTGCAAGTAATAATTTATTGAACTGTTGAATTCATGTAAACTGCGCAACTGCCTATGGGGTTCAGTCCGTATTCAGCTCATTTTGTGTATTTTGACGCTTATATGTGTCCAATTAGTACACCGGTAAGGCCAGCTTTAAGCAAAAAATGAAGGATAAGCAAATGAAATCATTGAATAAATATTTAGTAACTCTAATGCTGCTTGGAATCTTGCCTGCGTTTAGTCACGGTCAGCAATATAGCGCCGTAGAAACGGCTGAAATTGGGGTTCAGACCTTATTGCAAACCGTAGCCGAGTCCCGAGATCTTTTTCTGACGGACCGCGATAGCTATTTCTCCGCAGTCGAAGAAGTGCTGGATACCTTCGTCGATTTCAACGCGGTAGCTGAAGTTGTGATGTCACGATATGCGGCGTCCGCCACCGAAGCTCAGAAACTACGTTTTGCCAATATATTGAAAGCTACACTTACTCGATTCTACGGAGCATCCCTGGTTTCTTACCAGGGTCAGGAGCTAGCCTTCCTACCATCCAATAATCCAGCGGCGGATCCGCGTGCCGATACTGTAGTAGGTATGGAATTGCGCGGTGGCGACTCAAACCTCCGCTTGCAATACCAAATGTTTCTAAACGGAAACGATGAATGGAAACTAAAGAACCTGAGTTTGGCGGGTATTAATCTTGGACGTCAGTATTTCACTCAATTTTCAGCATTGATGGGGCAAAATAATGATGACATCGATGCGGTATTGGATAACTGGAAATAATTCGGAGCAATAGATTGGACGCTGGTCAGATTACTTCTCTGTTAAATGCAGGGTTAACCGATTGTCACGTTACTGTAGACGGCGGCGATGGAAAATATCTTGTTACAGTTGTTGGCGAAGTGTTTGAGGGTTTAAACGCCGTTAAGAGACAGCAATCGATTTACAAAATATTGAACGAGCACATCACAAGTGGAGCCATTCACGCCGTCACAATGAAATTGATGACCGCCGCAGAGAGTCAGGCTTCCTGAATAGAGTCTTCCCACCGAGATAATCATGGATAAATTACTAATCAGGGGAGGCGTTAGCCTTCAGGGCGAAATTCGAATCGCGGGAGCGAAGAATTCAGCCTTACCCATATTGGCATCGACCCTGCTCACACATGAGACAGTGCAGATTTGCAATTTGCCGCATCTGTTCGATATCACCACGATGATTGAGTTATTGGGCTGCATGGGTGTACAGCCGGTAATTGATGAAAAACTAAATGTTGAAGTTAATAGCAGCACGATTCAGCATTTTAGCGCTCCCTATGAACTTGTTAAAACAATGCGGGCTTCGATTTTGGTGTTGGGCCCATTGTTAGCACGCTACGGCAAGGCCGAGGTGGCTCTTCCGGGTGGCTGTGCAATCGGTAGCCGGCCGGTGAATCTACACATCAGCGCTTTGCAGGCAATGGGCGCAGACATTGTTGTCGAAGACGGCTATATCAAGGCTTCTGTGGATGGTAAATTGAAAGGTGCTCACATATTTATGGACTTGGTTACGGTTACGGGTACTGAGAATGTGATGATGGCAGCGACTCTGGCTGATGGTGAAACAATCATCGAGAATGCGGCAAGAGAGCCGGAAGTGGTAGATTTAGCAAACTGCCTGGTGAAGATGGGAGCTATCATTTCGGGTCAGGGTACCGACACTATTACTATCATCGGCGTGAACGAATTGAAGGGTTGCAGTTACTCGGTGATGCCTGATCGAATCGAAACAGGTACCTACCTGATAGCGGCGGCGGCAACGCGAGGTCATATTAAGGTGAAGGACACACGTCCGAATATTCTAGAGTCGGTACTGAGCAAGCTTGAGCAGGCCGGCGCTGATATTCAGGTTGGAGAAAACTGGATTGAATTAAATATGCATGGACAAAGACCAAGATCGGTGTCATTACGCACGGCCCCCTATCCAGCGTTTCCTACCGATATGCAGGCGCAGTTTACTGCTCTTAATTCTATTGCCGACGGTACAGGCTCGATTACCGAAACTGTATTTGAGAATCGCTTCATGCATGTTCATGAGATGAATCGTATGGGCGCATCGATAACCGTCGAAGGTAATACAGTGATTGTAAACGGAGTTGAAGCTCTAAAAGGTGCACCGGTTATGGCGACAGACTTGAGGGCATCAGCTAGTTTGATAATTGCCGGCTTGGTTTCCGAAAATGAAACCACTGTGGACAGGATATATCATATCGATCGTGGCTATGAGTGTATCGAAGAGAAATTGCAATCACTTGGTGCACACATCCGCCGCATCCCTTCCTAGCCCTAGCTATTTGTTTGGTAAATTAAAGTTGAGAATTCTAGCAATGAGTTCCACTCAGTTAGTAATCGCCCTTACCAAGGGTCGCATCCTCGATGAAGTACTGCCGTTGTTCGCGCAGGCTGACATCGTGCCTAAAGAAGACATTAGTAAAAGTCGGAAACTCATATTCGATACCAACAGAGAAAACGTAAAACTCATGGTGATTCGAGGCAGCGATGTTCCGACTTATGTCGAATTTGGTAGTGCTGACATGGGAGTTGTTGGTAAAGATCTATTGCTCGAATATGGCGATGAAGGCTTCTACGAACCATTGGATCTAAGAATTGCTGCCTGCCGGCTGATGACGGCAGAACCGATAAAGGCGGTTCCTGTTCAGGGCAGGCTAAAGGTAGCAACAAAATTTACCAATATCGCGAAGAAATATTTCGCAGAGCAAGGAAAACAAATTGAATTGATAAAACTCAATGGTGCATTGGAGCTGGCCCCGTCAATGGGGTTGGCTGATGCCATTGTTGATATTGTCGATACCGGTAAAACCTTAAAGGCGAATGGGTTAGAACCTCGTGAGCTAATAGCACATGTTAGCTCCAGAATTATTGTGAATAAGGCTTCGATGAAAATCAAGAATAGCGTTATTCGAGAGATATTAGGTCAGCTTCGCGAAGCTGTTGAACGTAACTAACTAAGCTATCCGAGTTTAAGACTCGGTATCGAAGAATCATGTCTATACCTGCAATTAAAATCAATCAGCTTAATAGTTCTGACTCGGATTTCGAGCTTCAGCTGGGCAAACTATTGCAGCGAGACATGATCGTCGCGGACGAAGTTAGCAATGCGGTGAGTGATATATTACGAGAAGTTCGAGACCGGGGTGATGCGGCCGTGATTGAGTACACCAATCGTTTTGACAAATTCAATGCCAGCAGTATGCAAGAATTAATTGTTACGCAAGATCAGATGCAGGACTCACTCGCCAATCTGTCTACCACGCAGAGAGATTCTTTGAGTCATGCGGCCGAACGAATTCGACGCTATCACCAGAAACAAAAACAAAACTCCTGGAACTATACGGAAGAAGATGGCTCGGTATACGGCCAGAAAATAAGCCCCTTGCAACGCGTGGGCATATACGTGCCTGGAGGAAAGGCTAACTATCCGTCTTCCATGTTAATGTTGGCAATTCCAGCACAGGTTGCCGGTGTCGCAGAGATTGTGGCTACGGTGCCAACGGCATATGGAGAGGAGGGGAAATTGGTATTTGCCGCCGCAGCTCTGGGTGGCGTCACTCAACTCTATACCATTGGAGGAGCGCAAGCTATAGCTGCTATGGCATTCGGTACTGAGTCTATTGCGAAGGTTGATAAGATAGCCGGGCCGGGCAATATTTACGTGACCGTTGCCAAGAAGCTCGTTTTCGGTGAAGTAGGAATCGATATGATAGCCGGGCCCTCAGAGTTAACTATTATTTGTGATGGCAAAACCGACCCTGATTGGATCGCCATGGATTTGTTCTCTCAAGCCGAACACGATGAGCAGGCACAATCGATTCTGATATCAGACGATGCTGCTTTCTTGAAGTCGGTTAAGAGCAGCATTGATAGGCTTCTTCCCACGATGGACAGGCGTGAAATAATTACGGAGTCTCTGACCAGTCGTGGCATTTTTATTGAAGTAGAAAATATGCTGCAGGCAACGTCGGTTAGCAATTTCATAGCGCCCGAGCATTTGGAAATTTCAGTAGAGCAGCCCGATAAACTGCTTGAATCAATCCATAATGCTGGCGCCATATTCATGGGCAGGTACAGCGCTGAAGCTCTAGGTGATTATTGTGCTGGGCCCAGCCATGTACTTCCAACTTCGGGAACCGCCAAGTTCTTCTCTGCTCTCGGAGTCTATGACTTCCAAAAGCGTAGCTCCATAATCAATTGTTCTGAATCTGGTGCGAATGAGTTGGCGAGTACAGCTGCCGATATTGCGCGTAATGAACATCTGCAAGCCCATGCTCTATCCGCAGAGTATAGATTGAAAAAATAGGGAGGCTTGAAAACGATGGGCTAGAACCCGGATGCTTATGGTTCTATGATGATTGCTTGACCAAAACCCAGCGTCGTCGGTAATACAAAATTTTGGCCTTCTCGGTATATTTGAATATCGACGCTATCGCCCGGCTTCTTGTTGCGTACTTCCATCATGATATTTTGAGCATCTATTACAGGCGTGTCTTCTACTTGAGTAATTACGTCCCCCGGTCGTATTCCAGCTCTTTCTGCTGCACCACCATCATCCACACTTTCTACCAGCATGCCGCGAATATGGTCTACACCAAAGAAAAGCTGACTGGATTGCGCATTCAATGCCTCCCCAGTTATCACCCCTAGATAACCAGCATTCGCCTCGATAGCCTGATTGGCCATCTCCTCAAATACGGCAATTGCATGGCTAGCTGGAGTGGCAAAACCGATTCCCTCAAAGTTTCCTGATTCGGAAAATATCGAAGAATTGATGCCTACCAGTTTTCCTTCTGAATTAATCAATGCGCCTCCAGAGTTTCCGGGGTTGATGGCCGCATCGGTTTGAATAATACCGATAGAATTATCCGAGGCATCGGTCAATGCACTGATGATGCCTTGAGATACCGATTGACCAATGTTGCGGGGATAGCCAATAGCGAAAACAATATCGCCGACGTCGAGAGAGCTATCATCACCGATTTGAATTGGGGTCAGGTCATCCATATTGATATGTAGAACCGCCAGATCGCTGGCTTCGTCCCATGCTACTACAGCTGCCGATATTTTCCGGCCGTCGTTCAGCGTTACCTCTGCATCGAAAGCATCGAAAAGGGTGTCAACTACGTGAAGATTGGTAAGTATGAATCCATTTTCGCTAACGATGACGCCGGACCCCAAGCTGGCTCTCTCACCGAGGTATAGGTTTAGCCGATTTTCAGAAGTGCGCTCTATAGATTCTACATTGACGTTGGTGGCATTGATCGCGACCACCGCAGGAGCTGCTAATTTAATAGCCTCCGAAAATGAAAGAGGAGCAGGGGGCTGGGCGACGGGAAGTTCGACTGGGGGCAATTGATTCGTCAACAGTTTTAGTTGCTGGTATTGCAGGATTACCAATGCTACCAAGATGCCGCAGGCAACCGGCCAGCTGATAAATTTAAGTAGATTTTGAATTCTGCTCATCGCTCTTGTGCCTGTGATCTCTAATAGTTACTGCGCGGTACCAACGAATTCGAATAGACCCACTGTATGTTATTATGACGCACGAAACCAATATACAGCGTTGACAAGGTGGATTCCAATGCCAGTTAGTCTTAAACATCTCGAATCAGAGTTAAAACGAGTACTGAGACCGGAACAATTTAGTGACTATTGCCCTAACGGCTTGCAGGTTCAAGGGCGGTCCGAGGTTTTAAAAATTGTTAGTGGTGTGACCGCTTGCCAGGGATTAATATCAGCGGCGGCCGATGTCGATGCCGATGTCCTGCTGGTACATCATGGATATTTTTGGCGCGGCGAAGAACAACCAATTACCGGTATTAAAAAGTCGCGCATAGCAGCGTTGCTGCAGAGTGGCATAAGCTTGATAGCCTATCACTTGCCCTTGGATGTTCATGCTGAATTCGGAAATAACGTTCAACTGGCAAAAGTGCTGGGTTTTGATATTGAAGGAGAACTGGGTAAGCAGAATAACCACCCCATCGGCTTGACTGGAAGCACCTCAAAAAATCTTAATTTTGCTACCATGCATGATTTACTAACTTCCAAATTGGGAAGGAAGCCGTTGGCTATAGAAGGTGGTTCAGAACAAATTCAATCGGTAGCCTGGTGTACGGGGGCCGCACAGAATTATATAGAACTGGCGGTTGAGGCTGGCGTCGATGCTTATATTACGGGCGAAGTTTCAGAGCCCACTGTTCATATTGCTAGAGAATCAGGGCTGCACTTTTTCTCTGCGGGGCATCATGCAACTGAACGGTATGGAGTGCAGGCTTTAGGGGCTTATTTGGCGAATATGTTCGACATCGAGCACGAGTTTATCGATATCGATAACCCTGTTTGATAATCCATGCGTATTTTTTATTTTAATGGTGAATTAAATAATAGCTTCATCACGCATTATCTTGATAACTTTTTCCAGGCATTCATCTATCGACAAGGCAGAAGTATCAAGCTGTAAATGAGTGACTTCCGGTGCATCATAAGGAAATGAGAGTCCTGGTATATCGGAGGATTCGCTTCCTTCGGCCGCAGCATAGAGACCACTTGGGTCACGCTGTATGCAAACCTCCATGGGCGGATTTAGGTAGATGATGTAGCAGTTGTCCTTACCTATGACACTAATAGCATGTTCTCTGGAGTCCGTGTTTGGAGCAACAAATGAAGCGCAACAAATAACTCCAGAGTCGTTTAGAAATCGAGCAATATGAGCACTTCGTCTCAAATTCTCGGCTCGACCTTCTGCATCGTGGGGCAGATCTTTGCTGATTCCAAGCCGCATGGTTTTTCCATCAAGTACGGTGCTAACACGGCCACGATCGAATAGCTTTCTTTCCAACCCATGTGCAAGGGTGGATTTCCCTGAGCCGGATACGCCGACAAATAGTATCGTTGCTGGTTTTTGGCCGTAACGAGCTGCGCGTTCTTCTTTGCTAACAATGATGTTGCTTGACTCTGCCCGGGCTTGTTGCGGCTGCTGTTCGCAATCGATCATGCCAGCCGCAACAGTAACGTTGCTAAGTCTATCGATTACAATAAAACTTCCTGTGGCACGATTGTCTTTATAGCTATCGAAACAGACCGTCTCGTCAAGATTAATCTCAGCTAAGCCAATTTCATTGAGCTCTAATCCGGGTGCAGTGTGTCTTTCGAGGGAATTAATATCGATACGGTTGTGTATCATATTAACTCTTCCACTCACTGTCTTTGTACCAAGTTTGAAATCGAATAACTTGCCAGGCAGCAATGGACTGTCGGCCATCCAAACGATAGTGGCATCGAAATTCGAACGACAGGCGGGAATATTTTCCGGGTGAGCCAAAATATCTCCGCGACTCACATCTATTTCATCCTCAAGTGTCAACGTGACTGCCATCTCCGCATGAGCCAGCTCCAACTCCTCATCATAGGTCACAATGGACTTGATGCGGCTGGTCTTCTTCGAGGGCAATACCGTAATCTCGTCTCCCTTGCGAACTACGCCTGAAGCAACGGTACCGCAGAAACCTCTGAAGTTTAGATTCGGGCGATTAACGTATTGCACGGGAAATCGGAAATCGGAATAATTCTTATCACCTGCAATTTCTATGGTTTCAAGAAGGGGCATAAGTGAGCCACCGTGATACCAAGGTGTGTGCTCACTTGGCGTAACAACGTTATCACCAGTCAGGGCAGAAAGAGGTATGAAATGAAAGTTCGCCGGTTCCAGTTTTTCAGTGAACTTTAGATAGTTTGATTTAATCTCTTGATATACGCTTTCACTGAAATCCACGAGATCCATTTTATTAATGGCAACGACTATGTGTTTAATGCCAAGCAGTGATGCGATGAAGCTATGGCGCCGAGTCTGTACTTGAACACCATGACGGGCATCGATCAAAATTATCGCCAGATCGCAGGTCGAAGCTCCGGTAGCCATATTTCTAGTGTACTGCTCGTGACCGGGAGTATCTGCAATAATGAACTTTCTCTTAGCAGTGGAGAAATAGCGGTAGGCCACATCGATCGTTATGCCTTGTTCTCTCTCAGCCTGCAAGCCATCGACTAATAAGGCAAGATCAATTTCACCCCCGGTGGTGCCAGACTTGATGCTGTCTGCCTTAATCGCTGCCAGCTGATCCTCGTAGATCATTTTGGAATCATGCAGCAGACGGCCGATCAAAGTGCTTTTACCATCGTCCACGCTACCGCAGGTCAACAAGCGCAACAACTCCTTGCGTTCATGTTGCGCAAGGTAGGCAGCTATATCTGTGCTAATTAAGTCGGATTGGTGTGACATCTAAGAATCTCGTGCTGCAATTTCTGGGTGGTTAACTCTACTAAAAATAGCCCTGACGCTTCTTCTCTTCCATCGAGCCGCTTTTATCAGAATCAATTAGCCGGCCCTGGCGTTCAGAACTGGTTGCCAACAACATTTCCTGGATAATCTCAGGCAGAGTGGTGGCGGTTGAATCCACGGCACCAGATAGTGGATAACAACCAAGCGTTCGAAATCGAACAGTTTTGGTTTCAATTTTTTGACCTTCTTCGATTGGCATGCGGTCATCGTCAACGAGAATATCCACACCATCGATATTGACAACTGGACGTGGTTTGGCGAAGTACAAGGGCACAATATCGATATTGTTTAGATAAATATATTGCCAAATGTCGAGCTCCGTCCAATTGGAAAGAGGGAAGACTCGAATGCTTTCACCTTTGTTAATTTTGCCGTTGTAAATATTCCACAATTCCGGTCTCTGGTTTTTTGGGTCCCAAACATGATTCTTATCACGAAAGGAAAACACTCTCTCTTTAGCGCGAGATTTTTCTTCGTCTCGTCTGGCTCCACCAAAGGCTGCATCAAACTTGTATTTGTTTAAGGCCTGCTTTAAGGCCTGGGTTTTCATAATATCGGTATGTTTCTCACTGCCGTGGGTAAATGGTCCTATTCCGGCGTCTACACCTTCCTGATTGATATGAACGATCATGTCCAGTCCCAACTTTTCGATCTGTTGGTCACGAAAAGCGATCATTTCTCTAAACTTCCAGGTGGTATCTACATGCATTAGCGGAAACGGAAGCTTGCCGGGATAGAAGGCCTTGAGTGCCAGATGCAACATTACCGATGAGTCTTTCCCGACGGAGTAGAGCATGACAGGCTTATCGAACTCTGCGGCGACTTCTCGCATTATGTGAATGCTTTCGGCTTCGAGCTGTCTTAAATGGGTTAGGCTGTATTCAGACATAGATTACTAATTCATTTTTGGCAAAGACTAGATTGCTGCTCAAGAGTCTGCTGCAGTGACGGAAATACTTATGGGATTAATGCTTAGGCTTAAGCGGAGATTCTTCTTCATTCTGAGAAATAGACTTACTGAGTCCAAATTCTTCTGAAAGGGCGCCTTTCTGACTGGGATCTAGTTTCGCTGCATAGTCCCTTGGAGGAATTAGGCCCGCGGTGGCTTCGGATTCTTCACTGCTTTCGAAAACCGCATCGGAGCCAGCCGGAAGTAACTTGCTAGCAACCTCATTGCTACACAGATCCTGAGCACCACTCGCTAAGTGCTGATATACCTCACGGTAACTCTCAGTCATGTGCTGCACGAGGTCTGCAGTCATGCTGAAATGATCACTCACATTGTCGCGATAGGTCAGGTGGTTATCCTTTAAATCACGTATCTGATTTTCTAGTTCCTGCACACGTGACGCGCTGCTATTCAAGCGACTGGAAAACACCACTCCAATTACGATTCCCACTGCCAGGCAGGCGATTGCAGTTAACCAGATCATTTCAGTAGTTGCCTCTCGATCGTTTCTTAAATAAATCTTCTTGGTTGTTGCTCCTTTCAGGAGCGAGCATACTGACGAGTATACCTCAATTAACTTGGATTTTTTAACAAACTTATTGCCCTGTGTGGCACTGTAAGTGATGTAATCGGATATCAGAGGGTCCCTAGAATCGATAGAGGTTGCCAATCTCCGTTATTCTCTAGAAACTATTCGCTTTTTTACGAGAGTGGAAATACCTACTGGTAACCACGTGAATGACAAAAATGGGTCCGTTACAGCGTTACCAACTTGATTTGGAAAATGAAGTAATCTGTGCCGATGACGCGCAGCTTTTGTTGGTCGGGCATCTGCAGCAGCTATATGAGCAAATATTGCAGAGCTCAAATGATCGGAGGAATCCGGCTGCTTGGCTAATACAAAAACTGTTTTCCACACGGCAGTCCGGCCTCGGCATAAAGGGACTGTATCTTTGGGGTGGTGTTGGTCGTGGCAAGACCTACTTAATGGATGTCTTCTATGAGTGCCTGCCTGGTAAAGCAAAGCAGCGCACCCATTTCCATCGCTTTATGCAGCGTGTGCATCGGGATCTGGCGGCCTTTCAAGGACAGAAAAATCCACTAGAATTAGTGGCTCAACAGATCGCGAAAGAAGCCAGAGTTTTGTGCTTCGATGAGTTTTTTGTACGCGATATTGGCGATGCCATGATACTAGCCGGCCTATTAGATGCTTTGTTCAAGTGTCAGGTGATTCTAGTTGCCACTTCTAATATTGCGCCAGATCGTCTCTATGAAGACGGTTTGCAGAGACAGCGCTTTTTGCCCGCCATTCAATTAATACAGGAGTATACGAAAACGGTGGAGATTCAGTCTGGTGTGGACTATCGACTGCGTAGTTTAAGCCAGGCTACCCTGTATCATTGTCCAATCACCGAGACGACGGATTCTCTACTGCTAGAGTGTTTTTACGAACTTGCACCGGACCGGTCAAAAGTGAAGCAGGGTGAGAATATTGAGATTCTGGAGAGAAATATAGAGTCTCAATACTCTACAGATGATGTGGTTTGCTTCAGCTTCGAGCAAATCTGCGAAGGGCCTCGCAGTACATTTGACTACGTGGAGTTGGCTAAGATGTACCACGCTGTGCTTCTGGCTACTGTGCCTCAATTGAGAGAGGACGCCAGCGACAGTGCAAGACGCTTTATCAGTCTCGTCGATGAGTTGTATGATCGACGGGTAAAGCTGATTATTTCCGCGGAAGTGCCCATTCCCTTGCTCTATATCGGTGAAAAGCTGAGTTTTGAATTTGAGCGGACACAGTCCAGATTGATTGAGATGCAATCCCAGAAATACCTCAGTGATCAGCATTTAGCCTAGTAGGATATGCAGTTTTAGCCAGGAACGAATTCAAACCGCAAGAACTACTCCGATCCGGACCAAATCTGATTCTGCTGATCTAATCGCTAGCACCCGAAAAATCTACATTCTGGGCCTGAATTCGCTTGAATATTGGAGATTGCTCCGGTAGTATTCGCGCTCCTTAAAGCAAAGCCCAATGACAGAATAATGAAGACTTATAGTGCAAAACCTCATGAAGTTGACCAGAAATGGCTGCTTGTCGATGCCGAAGGCCAAACTCTGGGCCGCATGGCTACTGAGATAGCGACACGCCTACGCGGTAAACACAAACCCGAGTACACGTCTCACGTGGATACTGGTGATTTCGTTGTTGTAATAAATGCTGACAAGGTAAAGGTAAGCGGCAATAAGGCTAAAGGTAAGATTTACCACTCTCACTCTGGGTTTCCGGGTGGCTTGAAATCCCTGTCTTTCGAGAAATTGCTGGAAAAAGCTCCAGAACGAGTCATTCAATTGGCCGTGAAGGGTATGCTCCCTAGAAATCCTCTAGGTCGAGCGATGTTCAAGAAACTCAAAGTCTATGCTGGTACTGAACACCCACACGGTGCGCAGCAACCACAGGCTCTTCAACTTTAAGAGGTTCGCTTAATCAATGTCTAGCACTCAATATTATGGTACTGGCCGACGCAAGACCTCGACTGCAAGAGTCTATTTGACCAGCGGTAGCGGCGCTATTACGGTAAACAGCCGACCCTTAGATGGTTATTTTGGTCGTGAAGTAGCCCGAATGATTGTAAAACAGCCCCTCGAGTTGGTTGAGATGGTTGAGAAGTTTGATATTAAAGTCACTGTACGTGGTGGTGGAAGCTTCGGCCAGGCTGGTGCGATCAGACATGGAATTACCAGAGCCTTGATGGTCTATGATGAAGAATTGAGACCAACTCTTCGAAAGGCTGGATTCGTGACACGTGATGCACGTGAAGTGGAACGTAAGAAAGTTGGTTTACGTAAAGCGCGTAAGAAGCCGCAGTTTTCCAAGCGCTAATCTAAGCGGTTTAGAAAAACGCCGATTTCGGGTTCGAAGTTGGCGTTTTTTTTGTTCGATAAAAAAAATATTTTCACACTATTATCAATGGTATAGCTCCTATTTAGGGCTCTCCGCCACTTGCTAAAAATCGTAAAATTGACTAACATTCACGCGCTTTGCCGACCCGACATGGCGGCGCTGCTTAAACTCGCGATTTGTAGGTCGCGTATCCCTGCTTAGCAGGGATATTTCAATACACAAGATTGTTCTCAAGGAGATAGTTACGGTGACTGACGACAGTACTAATGCTGGCCGTAGACGGTTTTTAGTGGGGTCAACTTCGGTTGTGGGTGCTGCCGGCGTTGTTGGGGCTGCAGTCCCGTTTGTCGGATCCTGGAGTCCTAGCGCCAAAGCACGAGCCGCCGGTGCTCCGGTGAGAATTGATATCTCTCGCCTGCAAGTAGGCGAAATGCTTGGTCCAATACCCGCCTGGCGTGGACGGCCTATCTTTGTCGTTAAGCGCTCGGAAGAATTACTTAATGCACTGAACGAAGATACCGACCGTTTAACCGATCCTGATTCAATTGAGCCCGAGCAACCGGAGTATGCGCAGAATGAGTTCCGATCGCGAACTCCCGATTTAATGGTTCTGGTAGGCCTCTGCCCACATCTATTCTGCTCACCTACTCCGCATATCGAATTGAAGCCGGAGCCTTTTGATTCTGAATGGCGTGGTGGGTTCTTTTGTCCTTGTCACGGATCTCGTTTTGATTTGGCTGGGCGTGTTTATAGTGGATCGCCTTCTTCTCGAAATATGGAAGTACCACCTTACTCCTTTGAGGGTGAAAACGTCCTCGTGATTGGTATTGACGAGGAAAATGCGTAATGACGGACACAACAAACAGTGTAAATGACACAGCGAAGCCTGGTCGATTCATTGCTGCCTTGATCGGTCTTCGAGATTGGACCGATGCCAGGTTGCCGATAATGAAAGCCTGGAAAACTCACATGAGTGAGTACTACGCCCCAAAGAATTTTAATTTTTGGTATTTCTTTGGCATACTTTCTCTAGTGGTTCTAGTAATGCAGTTGCTTACTGGCATCTGGTTAACCATGAGCTACACACCTAGCGCCGAAGAGGCTTTTGCTTCGGTTGAGTACATCATGCGAGACGTCGAATGGGGCTGGTTGTTGCGATACCTACACTCGACTGGCGCGTCGGCATTTTTCTTTGTTGTCTACATACATATGTTTCGCGGCCTGATGTACGGATCCTACCAGAAGCCTAGAGAATTGATTTGGGTCTTCGGGATGGCCATCTACCTTGTGCTGATGATGGAAGGCTTCATGGGCTATGTACTTCCCTGGGGTCAGATGTCCTATTGGGGGGCCAATGTAATTGTGTCGCTGGCCGGGGCTATTCCCATAATTGGCGAAGACTTGTTGGTTTGGGTGAGAGGCGATTACCTTATTTCTGGAGCTACCTTGAACAGGTTTTTTGCTCTTCACGTAGTAGCCTTGCCTATCGTTCTGATTGCTTTAGTAGTGCTTCATTTACTGGCATTGCATGAAGTGGGTTCTAACAACCCCGATGGCATTGAAATCAAGAAAAATAAGGGGCCGGATGGCATTCCTTTGGATGGAATTCCTTTCCACCCTTACTACACTTTGTATCATGATCTCGCGGGTGTAGTGCTCTTCCTATTTGTGTTCTGTGCCATCGTCTTCTTCGCACCTGAAATGGGTGGTTACTTTTTGGAAATCGCCAATTTCCAGGAAGCTAATTCACTGAAGACACCTGAGCATGTGCCGCCGGTGTGGTATTACACGCCTTTCTATTCCATGTTGCGCGCTGTGACCTATCCGTTGTTTGGAATTGACGGAAAGTTCTGGGGTATGTTGGTTATGTTCGGCGCTATTGCAATTCTATTTGTGCTGCCCTGGCTGGATAAGAGTCCGGTTAAGTCCATGCGTTATAAAGGTACTTTCAGTCGCGTGGCTCTATTGATGTTCGTTGTTTCATTTCTCGTCCTTGGCGTATTAGGTACGCAGGGTATTAGCCCTGGGAAAAAATTACTGGCGCAAATCATGACGGTAATTTATTTCGCCTATTTTTTCGCAATGCCCTGGTACACGCGAAATGAAAAGACGACGCAACCTCCTGAAAGAGTGACTGGACGATTTATATCAATTCCACAACTGATAGGCAGTATTTTATTGCTCATCTTCTTGGTGGTAATGCCATTGATGTTGGTGTCAGGCTCAGCTGAAGCGGCAGAAGCGAATGTGGACCTAGAGCACGTAGAAACTGATTTCGATAACAAGGGTTCTTTGCAACGTGGTTTTAAAACTTACATGAATTACTGCGTTAGCTGTCATGAGTTAGGTTACGCGCGCTATGCGCGAACCGCGGAAGACTTGGAAATTCCTGAGGAGCTTGTTGTCGAGAATCTTATTTTCGATGGCTCTTTAATTGGTGATTTGATTGTTAATAATATGACGACT
This sequence comes from Gammaproteobacteria bacterium, assembly GCA_021773355.1. Taxonomy (GTDB): domain Bacteria; phylum Pseudomonadota; class Gammaproteobacteria; order Pseudomonadales; family Pseudohongiellaceae; genus UBA9145. The sequence continues at coordinate 96,513 of JAJFKE010000046.1, forward strand.
GAAGACGCGGAAGCATGGTTCGCCGCGGCACCACCCGATCTAACACTGATTGGTCGAGTACGGCATCCCGACTGGCTGTACAGCTACCTTAAGGGTTTCTACGCAGACGATACTAGGCCGTTCGGAGCCAATAACAAAATATTTGCAAACGTAGCTATGCCTAATGTACTGCACGAATTGCAGGGGGATGTGATCTGTGACTCGCATGGAGCAGAAGATGCCAGTCACTGCGAATTACAGCACGTGGAAGGAACTGGAGCGCTTAGCCCTGAAGAATTCGATGCTACGGTAGCTGATCTGGTGAACTTCCTCTATTACGTTGGAGAGCCAATCCGGTCCAGACGCCAGGAGATTGGTATCTGGGTTTTAGTATTTCTTGGCATTCTCTATGTTCTTACTGCCTTGTTGGGCAGAGAATTTAGTAAGGACTACCATTGAGAAGTTATTAAAACAATATAGAACCAAACAAAGTGTAGTCAACAAGAAAATTAGATACTAAACAGATTGGAATAGAGGGATTGATATGGGTGTAGTAGCGAAAAGGTCTTCCATGACATTTTACTCCGATGGCACGAGTCACTACAGCCATCGGGTTAGAATTGTACTTGCCGAGAAGGGCGTGACTGTCGAGACCATAGATGTCGATCCAGGGAGCAAGCCTGAAGATTTGGCTTCATTGAATCCCTACAATACGTTGCCGACTCTGGTAGACCGAGATCTGGTTCTATACGAAGCTGACATCATGATGGAATATCTTGATGAGCGCTTTCCGCATCCACCACTTTTTCCTGTGTATCCGGTAGCACGTGCAATGAGCAGACTCTGGATATATCGAATCAAGCAAGACTGGTGTGAAAAAGTAGATGCCATCATGGCTGGCAAAGGAACACCGGCACAATTGGAAAAGGCTCGCAAAGAGCTTCGTGAAAGCCTGATTTCAATCGCTCCGATTTTTGGTGAGAAGCCGTTTTTCATGAGTGATGAATTCACCATTGTAGATTGCTGTGTAACGCCTATATTGTGGCGATTGCCTGTGATGGGTATTGAACTTCCAAAGAATAAGACAACTAAGCCGCTACTAGATTATAGAGACCGGCTATTCGAAAGAGATTCAGTGTTAGCAAGTTTTTCTGAGCAAGAAAAAGAAATGGTCTAAACTTCATCCAGGGCGAGGTTTCATATATGACCATGAGTTCGAGCCGACCATATATAGTAAAGGCGCTCTACGATTGGATAATTGAGAACGAATGCACTCCCTATATTCTAGTGAATGCCTACGGCGATAACGTTGAGGTACCACAGGAACATGTTAAAGACGGCCAGATAATCCTTAATATCTCTCCCTCGGCTGTACAAAATTTATTTATCCGCAGTGAGGCCATCGATTTCGATGGTCGCTTTGCCGGTATTCCTAAGCGTGTATATGTGCCGATTAATGCCGTGATGGGCATTTACGCAAAGGAAAATGGGCAGGGTATGATATTCGATCCCGATGCAAACGTACCGAAGCCACCTAACCCAACCGGTACCGACGATCCAAGCAAAGGAAAGAGTTCGGATTCAAAAACGTCAAACCCTGGTAAGAAGCCTTCTCTTAGAGTTGTTAAATAGCCAGAGACAAGCCAAATGCCCCGAAGGGCACGGCCTGAAGAGCCCATCTTCGTCGTAGCCGTTCTTGTTAAGGGAGTGACCATTAGCGGCAAACGGTGTTTAGAATCTGTACGCTTCAGGTCACGCAGAGGTGTTGGAGTTAACCAGAGGGTCCCTAGTTAATGTATTCAAATACCTTAACTACTTTGGTAACTCCTGACACATTTCTAGCTAATCTAGCAGCATTATCGCCTCCGGTTTGATCGATTAAGCCCATCAAGTAGATGGCGCCATTTTCAGCAATGACTCTTACCTGACCTGAAGGAACTTCGTTGTTGGTCAACATCAGAGTTCGAACCTTAGTGGCAATCCAGGTATCGTTACTGCGAGAGAGTAGACTGGTTTTTCCAGAGATTTCCAATTCGTTGTGAATACGCTTGATCTTGCTGCTGGCCTGGCTCGCTATTTCACTCGCCTTATTCTTCAACTCGTTAGATTCAACCTGGCCCACCAATAAAACCACACCATTATGACTTATTACATCGAAGTTAGCTTTTTTGAACGCCGGCTCCTGTGATTTCATATTTACAATCACTTTGGTCTCGATGGATTGATCTTCTACGCGTGCGCCCGCAGTTCGTTGCCTTGGGTCTTCGGAAATGCCCTGATCTCCGGTGGTTTCAACCAGTATAGTCGTACACGACGAGCTAAAGAGAGCAAGAGCTAGGAATAGATGTTTGGCTCTAATCATGATTCATCACCTCCAAATAATTGGGTATCAATAAAATCACACAGGCAGTGTATAACTACCAGATGTACTTCTTGTATGCGTGCTGTTCGGTTAGAGGGCACACGAATTTCTATATCGTTCTCTCCGAGCAGAGCTGCCATTGATCCGCCATCGTTTCCACTTAGAACAACCAATGTCATATTTCGTTCCTGCGCTGCTTTCATGGCAGCGGCTACATTTGCAGAATTACCGCTGGTTGAGATTGCCAAGAGAACATCGCCTGCTTGACCGAGAGCCGTTACCTGTTTCGAAAAAATTTCCTCGTAGCTGTAGTCGTTTGCAATCGCGGTTATTGTGGAGCTGTCTGTTGTCAGCGCCATAGCCGGAAGGCCGGGACGCTCCTTTTCAAACCGATTCAGCAATTCCGCAGAAAAATGTTGTGCATCACCGGCCGACCCACCATTGCCACAGCTGAGAATCTTGCCGTTATTGAGTAAGCATTGCACCATAGCCTCGCCAGATCGGTGAATGGGGCTTACCAGTACTTCAGCAGACTTCTGTTTGACCGCGATACTGTCCAGAAAATGCTGACTGATTCGATCTGCTAATTCCATCTATCGATATCCCTTAAAGATCTTTTCTCAAAAAAAGTATTTACTTATATCGGCCGTACGACGGCCAATATTTACCCCTATTTTTTACTATCTTGCCCATTTAATGAGACTGTCAGAAGCAGATGAAAGTTTCAGTTAAATGCGCTTTTGATCCAGTTGTACTCATGCTGCGTCGATCCGGCCGGGCGGGATAGGCCTATGACATCAAATCGACACATTAAATGTTGATATCTTACTTGGCTCTGCAGGTAGTGAGCGGCTGTCTGGCGAATTCGTCTTTGTTTACTTCGGGTAATTGTTTCAACAGCGCTTCCCCATAGATCGCTGCGCCGATAACGGACCTCGATGAACACCAAGGTAGAATCGTCGATCATAATTAGATCGATTTCACCAAATCTGCTGCGGAAATTATTGCAAATTAATCGCAGCCCCTGAGCGCGTAAGTAGCTGGCGGCTATTGCTTCTTGCTCCTTTCCAAACAGGTGACTATTGGCGAATCGTCCGAATTTCATGAGGTTGCATCGCTATAGCCTTACAAAACCACAAACTGCAGGGCGCCTGTGTTTAATGTAGGCTGGGTTGCGTCTGAAAGTTTCTGTTAAAGCTGAGTCCTACGACTGCAATCCGAAACTGTGTTCGGCGTTGCCTGCAAGCTGCCTATGCCGGTGTCTTCTGTTAGGGAAGCTTGGCTCAGCCTTGTGGCTTTCAGGTATTCGTGAATTACTAGGCGTCGTTAGTCAGAATCTGTAGCAGAATTTTCTGTCAAAGTGGCTCTGCCATCGATGAAGCGTGCTACTTCCAGGCGGCGATGTATGCGGCCATTCTCACCCAGACTGAGAATACCAGTTGCCCCGGGTAAAGAAGCAATATCTTTTTCAGCGAGCTGTCGTAGCCGTGGATACAGTCTGAAACTGTCAATGCCCATAGCCCGGAAGCGCTGCACCGGGCCTTGGGCAGGGCGCAGACTGGATGAAATATTGCTCTTCAAGGGATCATAATTTGCCAAAATCCACGGGGCGTCAGTAAACACAATGCCATTTAGATCCTGATTGGCACTCTGGTTGTCCAAACCATCATAGATCGAAGGCAGGGCATAGACCGGAATGTCCCCGGCAAAATAGAAAGCCAGAGTTGGCTTTATTTGCCGACCTTCTCTGGGATTCGCTATTAGAAAAATAAAGTCGATATCGTCGCGTCGACGCGGAGTGAATTCGATGCTGGATCTGGGTAAAAGGTCTAGCAGACGCTCTTTCCTTGCTTCACTTGAATCTATCGCGATGACGCGTTTGATAACATCAGCGTAATCACTGTTACCACCAAAAGTTGATTGCGACACCAAATTGCCGCCTCGGGCGATCCAGCTATCTGCAAATACCTTTTGTAAGCGGCGATAATCCTCAGACTGGGGTGTAATTATAGCGGCATTTCTATGCCCGGCATCCCAGGCCAGGGCGGCGGCCTGTTCGATTTCGTTTTCGGGGGCGAGGCCGAATTGAGTCAGGTTGTAGGATTGGGTAAATTTATCATCTGCGTAGTTAAGCGCCAGCGTAGGCACCGGTAATTCGTCCAATTGCTGCAATTGATTTACTAACTGTTTATAAAGTGGACCTATGATGAGATCGGCGTCATTAGCCACGGCGGAATCATAGATAGGGTAAATGACTGAGATATTGCTACTGTCATAAACTGAAATTTTAGGCACTTCGCGCGATATGTTCAGTGCCGCATAGTAGGCGCTCAGGAAGCCTTCTTGAATAGCCTTTCCTGCTGAATCTTGCAGCGGCAAAATGAGTGCTATGTGCTTTGGTCGTTGATTCCATGTTTGCTCTAGTTTGCCAAGAGCTTGTGGTAACAGCCTCGATGCCGGGTGTTGACTCCATATCCGCTGCCATTGACTAATGCCATCAAGCTGGGCCTTGATGCTGTACTGTTCCGACTTTACTACACGCGCTAGCTCCACCCACCCCCGTGATTCATAACTGTCTGCTGAGCTGGCAAAACTATCAAGTTGGACTGCGGAAAATCGGTTTAGAGAATTCCAAATCTCGTTGTGAACATTGCTATCTGTAATTTGAGTGCCTGTGGCCAGGTTACCCAATTGGAGATAGGCATTTAGTGATTGCGCGTATTGTCCGCTATTTTGGTACGCCCGCCCGAGTTTGAGTAAATAGTCTCGCTGCAAAGCGGGTTGTTGTTGCAAGCCTAAAGTGGACGATTCCGCAAGGAGATTTAGGGCTTGCGCAGGTTGTCCGCTAATAAGGGCGACTTCAGCTTGCAGTAGCAGCGCTCGAATTTTCTGCCCTTGGGGCAGTTCAGTGAGACCGTGAATTAAAGTAGACTGACGTACGGCCCGGTCCAGGTCACCGGCATCCAGCATCGCTTCAAGGGCCAAAAGTCTGAGTTCGTCCGATGCGGCGCCTGTGCTGTTGTTTGCTGCGAGAACAAGCTCGTCTATTGAGGCTGTACCCGGATTAAATTCAGGCTGGGTTTGCTCAGAACCAGAGGGCGCAGAACTACATGCCTTTACGCTTAGCAAGAGCAGGAGAAGAAATAGTCGTCCTTTAGCGAAGTCAGTGCTGATTTTCATCTTTGTGCAATTGGATTTGTCTGCTAAGGAGCCTCTGAACAAGTCTATGACCTCTCTGGCCTACAGCCAATTCTGCTATCAAGACGGGCCTGTCAAGAAAGTGCAACGCAGAGAGCGCACTCGGTGTAAACCCCCGACCGGCGGGGCCTGGTGCACACTGTTGCGGCGTTGTCGCGCTTGGTAATGGAATAACCATTACCTGCGCACGACGCCTTGCTTCAGCGCACACCAGACTCCCGCAGAGTGGCCATAGACTTGTTCAGAGGCTCCCTAAGTTGCTTGATCAGTTAAAGACTAATACAGTTCAGTAGGTACAGCAATTTATTAGCGTTTGTGATTCGGTGATGCTTGCGTCAATTGTTGAGCAAGATTGTAGCTAGCAACCGAAGAAGTAAAAGTAATGAGTGAAACGGGCATCCTCTACATAGTGGCAACCCCCATCGGAAACCTCGATGACATATCCAAAAGAGCGATCGAGATACTGAATTCCGTAGATCTGATTGCGGCAGAGGATACGCGTCATAGCCAGAAATTGATGCAGAGTATACAGGTTAGTACGCCCTTGGTTTCGCATCACGATTTCTCCAGTGATAGCGCTATTGAAAAGGTATTGGATAAGCTGGTTTCTGGAAGTTCTGTTGCTCTAATTTCCGACGCTGGCACCCCCTTAATTTCTGATCCAGGTTACAGGCTTGTGTTAATGGCGCGACAGCGGGGCTTATCTGTAATGCCTGTACCAGGAGCCAGTGCACTAATTGCGGCGCTAAGCGTCTCGGGTTTGGCCACGGATAGATTCACTTTCGAGGGTTTTCTGCCAAGCAAGGCAACTGCCAGGCAAAAACGATTAGCTGAACTAGCCGAAGAACAGCGCACGCTGGTATTCTACGAGTCTACACATAGAATCGTGAACAGTTTAATCGATATGCAACATGCGTTTGATCGGGATCGAATAATATTTATAGGACGTGAATTAACTAAACGTTTCGAATCGCATTTTCTAGGTTCTGCCGCGGAATGTGTGCAGTGGTTAGAACAAGATGCTAATCAACAAAAAGGTGAATTTGTTGTCATCGTATCGGGTTGTGATGAGCAAGTGGAAGAATTGCGTAGGCATGAACAAGCGATGAAAATTGTAAGACTCTTAAAAGCAGAAACCTCTATGAAGAAAGCAGTAAGTTTGGCGAGTCAAATTACCGGAGCACGCAAGAACCGCTTGTATGAATCTGCTTTGCAAGACTTAAGTGACACGGAACTACCCGTCTCAAAATAATTCTTATTGTAACCACGCTCGATTTACATTAGTCTTCGCTTCGAGTCAGCCGGGCAATTGCTGCTTTTCGCTCTTCGTTTGTCGACTATCGATCTATGAGGAAATTGGCAGAGGAAAGTCCGGGCTCCATAGAGCGGGGTGCCAGATAACGCCTGGGGGGCGTAAGCCCACGGCAAGTGCAACAGAAAGTATACCGCCTCGTAGCTTTCGAGTTATGAGGTAAGGGTGAAATGGTGTGGTAAGAGCGCACCGCGCGGCTGGCAACAGTTCGTGGCAAGGTAAACCCCACCCGGAGCAAGGCCAAATAGGAATCTAATAATGCTGCTCGCATTGGATTCGGGTAGGCCGCTACAAGCCTGTGGTGACGCAGGCTGCAGATGAATAATTGTCCTCGACAGAACCCGGCTTATAGGCTGGCTCGCTTTTATTTTTGTCCCACTTTAATACAATCCTTGAATAATTCTTAATAATCTACTTTAACTAACTTTGCTATTAAATTGTTATTGCTAAGATTGCTTTTCTTGGCAATGACTGTTTTCCGACATTTTCCCCGCTTTTAGCCGCAAGTTCGCGCACTTTCTTGATAGAAATCAGTCAAATAAGGCTTGCGCTGGCGCATTACTGCCTCTATAGTGTCACTTTGTGGCGAAAAGTGGAAAAAATTGTTGATTTGTGGGAATTGAAGGATCCAAACCCACTGCACAACTTCCAATAATAATGGGGACAACAAGTGTTTCGCGGCATAAATACTATCAATCTCGATGCAAAAGGGCGTATGGCTATGCCTGCGCGTTACCGTGAGCAGTTGACCACGCATTGCTCTGGGCATCTAGTAGTTACTATCGACACCAATCACCGATGTCTGTTGCTCTATCCACTGGCAGAGTGGGAACAAATAGAGCGCCAAATAGAATCTCTCTCCAGTTTCGACCCAATGTCACAACGAGTCAAACACCTACTTATTGGTCATGCTAACGATCTTGAGCTCGATGGCAGCGGCCGGGTTTTGCTTCCCCAGGAATTACGATTGTACGCGCAGCTGGAAAAACATGTGTGCCTCATCGGTCAGGGAAAAAAGCTGGAGATCTGGAGTCAAGAAACCTGGAATCAACAACGGGATCAATGGTTAACAGAATCAACGTCCGAAGGAGAGTTGCCAGATAAACTGCGGTCGCTGGCGCTCTAGCTTGAACAATGTGAGCGCAGAGCCATCCCACGCAACAGTATTAATGCAAGAGGCGGTGGACGCTCTTTCTATTCGGGATGACGGTGTATACATAGATGCAACATTTGGCAGAGGTGGGCATAGCCAGTTAATTCTCGAACGACTAGGACCGAATGGTCGGCTGATTGTCTTCGACAAAGATCCAGATGCTATTGAGGTAGCTTTAAAGCTGAAACAGGAAGATCCAAGGTTAGATGTTGCTCATGCTCCCTTTAGTGAACTTGAGTCCTGGTTAAGCTCCGCAGAACTCAATGGAACTATTGATGGCATCGTTTTTGATTTAGGAGTTTCCTCGCCGCAGTTGGATAACGCTGAAAGAGGGTTTAGCTTTTTGCGAGATGGACCGTTAGATATGCGAATGAATCCTGCGGTTGGCATCAGTGCCAAACAATGGATTAACAGCGCCTCAGAACAGGAAATTGCCGATGTGCTCTACCAATACGGAGAGGAGCGGCATTCCAGGCGCATGGCGAGAAGGGTCATTTTGGAGCGAGAGCAGAAGCAAATTTCGACGACGGCTGAATTGGCAGAAATTATAAAGGAAGCAAATCCGTCTTGGGAAAGAGACAAGCATCCGGCTACCAGAGCATTTCAGGGTATACGCATATTTATTAATGATGAGTTGAGCGAGTTAGAGCAAGGTCTGCAGCAAGCGCTAAGGGCGTTGAAGGTTGGTGGCAGGCTTGTGGCCATAAGTTTTCATTCGTTAGAGGATCGAATGGTTAAGAAATTTATTGCCTTGCAGACTAAGGGAGATAGCTTTCCACGGGACCTGCCGATTCCTCAGAGTGCGCTGAATCCGACGCTGAAATCAATTGGAAAACGAATAAAGGCCGGTTCTGTTGAAATCGAAAGAAATCCAAGAGCGAGAAGTGCGGTAATGCGGGTGGCCGAGAAGATCGCCTAGCTAAATATCAATCGATGAAATGGACGCAAGTATGAGTCGTAAGAGAGCAAGCAAGACTAACAAGCAAGACATGTGTCAGATGTCTGTTTGGCAGTGGGCGGGAGTCTCGCGATTTTCAGCTGTTAGTCTGTTCATCGCTTTAACTCTGGTGCTAGCTACAGGATTGTCAGTTGTGGCAACCACCCATGACAATAGGTTCGCTTTTAATGAATTGCAGGAGTTAAGAGAGCACGCGAATCGATTAGAGGTGGAGTGGGGTCAATTGCTTATTGAGCAAAGCACCTTCGGCGTAGAAGGTCGTATCGAGCAGAAGGCGCTTGAGCAATTGCAGATGGAAGTGCCTGATATCACAAGTATCGTAATGGTGACTCATGAGCAACACTAGGCTATCTCAGTTTTTACAGCTGTGGCGACTCTATTTGGTGTTGTTCGCGATGTTTCTTTGTGTGATTGCCATTGGTTGGAAAGTGAGTGCGCTGCACATTCTTGAAAGAGACTTTCTGCAGAGTCAAGGTGATGCGCGGACAATTCGCACGGTGCCATTAGTTGCAAACCGTGGGTTAATAACAGACAGAAACGGTGAGCCGCTCGCGGTTAGTTCTCCAGTTAAATCGATCTGGGTCAATCCGCAAGAATTGGGGAGCAATATTTCGTCGATTAACAGTCTGGCGAGTGAGTTAGATCTAAACGCTGATACTCTGAATCAAAATATCCAAAGAAATGGTAGCAAAGAATTTCTCTATATAAAGAGACGCCTGGCGCCTGCTGAGGCGGATAGGGTTCTATCCTTAAATATCAATGGAGTATATGGACAACAGGAATATCAAAGGTTTTATCCGCAGGGAGAGGTGGCAGCCCATCTAGTCGGATTTAGTGATGTCGATGATGTTGGCCAAGAGGGGCTTGAGCTCACTTACGATGAATGGTTGCAAGGCGTACCCGGTAGGCGTCAAGTTATAAAAGACAGGCGCGGGCACATTATTGAAGAGCTAAATACAATTCAGACGGCACAGCCTGGGAAAAACCTCGAACTTAGTATCGATTTTCGTTTACAGAACCTGGCTTACAAAGAACTTAAAGAAGAGTTTATTAGCCGTCGTGCAAAAGCTGCGTCAATCGTAGTGCTTGATGTTGATACCGGCGAAGTGCTGGCGATGGCGAATCAGCCTTCTTACAACCCCCACAATAAAGCCAACATGACCGACTTTAGTGTGTTGCGAAACCGCGCCATAACCGATGTATTCGAGCCGGGATCACCGATAAAGGCATTTACCGTGGCTGCCGCCTTGGAATCTGGCTTGTACACACTTGAGACAGTTATCGAGACTAGCCCCGGTTGGATGATGGTTAATGGGAAAGAGGTTCAGGATTTATTCGATTACGGCACATTGAATTTAACTAAAGTGATTACCAAGTCCAGCAATATTGGTTCCACCATGATCGCCTTTGAAATTGGACCAGAGCCTATTCGTGATGTTTTGGAGCGGGTTGGCATGGGCCAGGTTTCTGGTACCGGTTTTCCAGGTGAGCGTGGGGGTGTACTGCCAAATCATCGCAGCTGGAGTCGAATAGAAACAGCGACATTTTCCTTCGGTTACGGCCTTTCCACAACCGCGCTGCAACTGGCTCAGGCCTATTCGGTTATCGGCGATGGTGGGATTAGAAAGCCAGTGTCTTTACTAAAGCTTGATGAAGCTGGTTTGCAAAACCTGCCTAGAGATCAAGTGCTAAGCAAAACCATTAGTAATCAGGTTTTAGCAATGCTCGAAACCGTAGTCGATCCATCTCGCGGTGGCTCCGCACGTGAGGCACGAGTTCCTTTTTACGATGTGGCAGGGAAAACAGGAACAGTTCATGTGGTTGGTGAGTTTGGATACCAGGACAAAGTGCACAATTCCCTGTTTGTTGGCTTGGTTCCAGCGAGTGACCCGAAATTGGTTATTGTTGTTATCGTGTACGAGCCGAAAGGTGATGAGCATTATGGTGGTCAGGTGGCTGCTCCCGTATTTTCAAGAGTAGCTTCCGGTGCCATGAGAATTCTAAATATTGCTCCAGACAATATTCCGGAAAATCAATCAGCACAGTTGAGTTTACTCTAAAATGAACACAGCAGAACAACTGAATTCGAACGGCTCCCTGCTTAACCTCATCAATGGCTTGGTTAGCTTGCCCGATCCACTACCGAAAGCAGTAAATGTAACTGCGACTGGTATTCAGATGGACAGTCGACTATTGCAGAAAGGCGATTTATTCCTTGCCTGTTTTGGTCGCAATCATGATGCTCGAGATTTTATTGGCGAAGCGCTGCAACTAGGCGTAGTGGCTGTGTTGGCGGAATCTGGCGGAGAATGGCAGGGTACCAAAATTATTGATGATGTTGCGGTAATAGCTGTTGACAACCTGTCAGCGAAACTCAGTGAGATCGCTGCGAGATTTTACGCACATCCCAGCCGCAGTCTGAATGTGATTGGTATTACCGGGACCAACGGCAAAACCAGTTGCAGTCAATTTATCGCACAGGCACTAACGTCCTCAGGGTACAGCTGTGGAACCATGGGCACACTTGGTTACGGTGTTTACGGTGAGCTTAAAGAAACTCAATTAACCACGCCCGATCCCGTCTTTACTCAGATGGCTTTGGCAGAAATGGTGCGTGATGGTATTAACCCTGTAGTAATGGAGGTTTCCTCTGTGGGGCTGCATCAAAAACGCGTGAAGGCAGTCAAATTTGATACCGCTATTTTCACCAATCTAACACGAGATCATCTTGATTATCATGAGAGTATGGAAGCCTATGGGGACAACAAGAAGAAGTTGTTTACAAGCGATGGGCTTAGGCATGCCATCGTTAATCTCGATGACCCTTATGCTCTAGCTATTATCAATTCCATTGCGCCAAGTGTGGAGATTTCCACCTTCAGTATAAAAAATCCAGCAGCTACTGTTCATGTTGAGGAACTCTTACTAACTCGTCATGGTTTCGAGGCGCGCATCGTTACGCCCTTGGGTATGGGGAATGTTAAGGGTAAATTGATCGGCTATTTCAACATAAGTAATCTAATGGCTGTTATTACCGCTTTGATCAGTTATCTACCGCGGCGAAAAGAGATAGATATAAATCAATTGTGTGAGTTGGTATCAGGCTTGAGTCCGGTAGACGGACGCATGGAAATTATTGGTGATCACAAGGAAATAACCGCGGTGGTTGACTACGCCCATACACCGGATGGCTTACGCAGCGCGTTGCGTGGACTCAGAGATCATTTTAGTGGAAATATTTGGTGTGTCTTCGGTTGCGGTGGAAATCGCGATAGAGGCAAGCGTCCAATTATGGGTGAAATAGCAGAAAATTATGCTGACAAATTGATCGTTGCAGATGACAACCCTCGAAACGAAGAGGGTGATGAAATAGTTCAGCATATACTCAGCGGAATGAGTAACCCGGATCGGGTAACCGTGCTAAGGGACAGGGCTGAGGCAATATCCTATGCAATTAAAAACGCCGAGGCCGGCGATGTTGTGTTAGTGGCAGGAAAGGGCCACGAGACTTACCAGGATGTAGGTGGCAATAAACTCATTTTCAGCGATGCGAATCAGGTGAGATTGGCATTACAAGCTCGCGACAAGACTTAGTTGGGGAACATAGGTTTGATTGGAACCATGACATTGTCCCTGCTAGCTGAAGAGTTGGATGGTGAACTGCAAGGTGAAGATATGATATTTTCAAATGTATCCACCGACACCCGTTCCTTATCAAATGGTGATCTATATCTTGCTCTGGTCGGAGAAAACTTTGACGGCAATAATTTTGTAGAACAGGCGAAGAGAAAAGGCGCCTGTGGTGCGGTAATTTCTCGAGACATTGACTCGACACTAGCAACACTGCGAGTAATTGATACACATGTTGGCCTAGCGAAAATAGCGAATCTTACACGCCAGCGCAGCACTGCGAAGGTGGTGGCACTAACGGGAAGTCAGGGTAAAACCACAGTAAAGGAAATGCTAGGCGCGGTCCTTGGTTCCTGTGCAGATTGCCTGATCACTGAAGCTAATTTTAATAATACGATCGGAGTTCCTCTTACTTTGTTGAAGATAGAGGAACAGCATAGATTTATTGTGGTGGAGATGGGTGCCGACCGTGCAGGTGAAATCGCCTTCAGCGTTGCGGCGACCCAGCCTGATATTGCTCTGATTACGAATGCGAGTCCAGCACACATTGAAGGCTTTGGTTCTCTGCAAGGAATAGTGCTGGCCAAAGGGGAAATAATCGAAGGTCTTAAAGATGACGGTGTACTGATTCTTAACGCGGATGACGCTCATATTAATGATTGGCTTGTGCGAGCAGGTAGCAAGAGAACGGTAAAGTTCAGCTATAGCAACTCACTTGGAACAGCGGAATACTATGCTGCTGATGTACAGGTTCAAAACGACGGGTCTAGTCGTTTTAGTCTAATTACTCCTGTTGGTAAGCAGACAGTAACAATCGATTTTCTCGGCAAGCACAATATCCTTAATGCTGTCGCAGCGGCTGCTGCGGCCATCGAGGCTGGAGCGACTCTGGAAAAAGTGGCGCAAGGCTTGGCCGGGTTAAAACCAGTAGAAGGAAGGCTTTCAAAATTTGTTGGGCTTAATGGTTGTGTGGTAATCGATGACAGTTATAACGCGAGTCCCAGCTCTTTTTTTGCCGCAATCGATGTTCTTTCTCATATGCCTGGAAGGAAAATATTGATCGCAGGTGATATGAAAGAGTTGGGAGCGGAAGCCAATTCCGCGCATATCTCTGTAGGTGAATATGCAAGTAGTACCGCAATTGATGAAGTCTGGGCAACCGGTGAGAAAGCAAAGTTAGTTATAGATGCCTACCAAGGTCAGGGAAGATATTTTTCCAGTAAAGACGAGCTGGTGCAGGCGCTTGTAGCAATCGCAGATTCAGAATTGACTGTTCTGATTAAGGGGTCGCGTGGAGCAAGAATGGACGAAGTAGTCGCCTCACTTACCCCAAGCGGAGAAATCTAATGCTAGTTTGGCTTTCAGACTACTTGATTCAATTCGATAACATTTTTTCCGTTATTCAATATATTACTGTACGGGGCATCTTTAGTGTTTTGACGGCCCTGGGGATATCTCTGGTGATTGGTCCCACCATGATTCGCCGTCTGAATTACCATCAGATTGGTCAGGTCGTCCGAGACGATGGTCCCGAAACTCACTTTAGTAAGGCGGGTACTCCCACTATGGGCGGCGCGCTTATACTAGTCAGTATCACATTTAGTACCTTGCTCTGGTCTGACTTAAAGAACCATTATGTCTGGGTGGTATTGTTGGTGACAGTCCTGTTTGGTGCAATTGGCTGGGTTGATGACTACCGAAAAGTATTCGAACAAAATACAGCAGGGCTTTCTGCCGGATGGAAATTATTCTGGCAGACATCCATTGGGCTGGCTGCGGCTATCGCGCTTTACTACACAGCTTTCAGTGCTGTCGAAACCAGTTATATAGTGCCCTTTTTTAAAGATGTATCTATTGATGTAGGTGTCTTATATATCGTACTCAGCGCTTTCATCATCGTCGGGTTTAGCAATGCAGTAAACCTGACCGATGGCCTGGATGGGCTAGCGATTCTACCGACGGTGATGGTTGGCGGTGCACTTGGCGTAATTGCCTATCTGGCAGGTCATGTCGAATTTTCTGCCTATCTTAACATTCCCTACGTGGTTGGTTCTGGAGAGGTAGTTATTTTCGCCGGTGCCCTACTGGGCTCGGGTCTTGGGTTCTTGTGGTTTAACACCTACCCAGCACAAATTTTTATGGGAGATGTAGGGGCCTTAGCTCTAGGAGCCGCTCTCGGTGTCATGGCAATTATTTCAAGACACGAAATTGTGTTGTTTATTATGGGGGGTATTTTCGTGGCGGAAACGGCTTCGGTCATCATACAGGTAGCGTCTTTTAAATTAACGGGTAAGCGAATATTTCGCATGGCGCCCCTGCATCATCATTTTGAATTAAAGGGATGGCCGGAACCAAGAGTGATTGTTCGCTTTTGGATTATTACCGTAATGTTGGTTCTATTTGGATTAGCAACACTTAAGCTTCGCTAATTATTAACTGGAATGGGAAAGGATGGCGACTGACGCTGACGACCGTCTTACTATAATCGTTGGGCTAGGAGGTACGGGGCTATCCTGTGCCAAGTACTTTGCTGCTCAGGGCGAAAAATTCAAAGTTGTTGATAGCAGAGAGGACCCGCCAGGACTCAGTGCCCTAAAAGATCTATTGCCAGAAGTTGAGTATGAGCTGGGCGGTTTTTCCGTTGAGACATTTTTGCGAGCGAAACGCTTAGTGGTTAGCCCGGGAGTGAGTCTTCGTGCCGAGGCAATTGTTGCCGCGCAAAAAGTAGGAGTTCCCATTACCGGAGATATTGATATTTTTTCGAAGCAAGTAAGTGCTCCGATAATTGCTATCACTGGATCCAATGGCAAGAGCACGGTTGTGGCCATATTGGCGGAGATACTAAAAGAGGCTGGAATAAATTTCGGTCTTGGTGGAAATCTGGATGGGGAAAATTTCAAACCAGCATTAGATCTGCTGACCGAAGAAAAGAAACAGTTGTATGTGTTGGAGTTGTCCAGTTTTCAGTTAGAAACCACCGAAAACTTAGCTGCCGAAGTGGCCACGGTGTTGAATTTAAGCTCAGATCACATGGATCGATACGAAAGCCTTGATGAGTATCTTAATGCTAAACAAAAGATATTCAATGGTTGCAAACAGGTGGTGATTAATCGCGAAGACAGAAGTAGTTATCCCATTGCAGAGAGTGAAGCGGCAGTTTGGGACTTTGGTTTTGG
Source organism: Gammaproteobacteria bacterium (assembly GCA_021773355.1). Taxonomy (GTDB): domain Bacteria; phylum Pseudomonadota; class Gammaproteobacteria; order Pseudomonadales; family Pseudohongiellaceae; genus UBA9145. The sequence goes on from JAJFKE010000046.1 coordinate 112,281, forward strand.
TAGACCGGGCGTGAATGGATTGGGATTGTTAGAAGAAGATGGTGACCAATACTTAGCCTACCAGTTTGAAAAATTAGTTTCAGTCAACGAATTGAAAGTGTTTGGCCAGCACAATATATCGAATGTGTTGGCTGCTATATCTCTAGCAATGGCGGTTGATGTAGACATGAAATCGATATCGTCGGCAATTACTAAATTTGCAGGTTTACCACATCGCTGTCAGTGGGTTGCCAATGTTTCGGGAGTTGAATTTTATAACGACTCCAAAGGCACTAATGTCGGAGCAACCGTGGCGGCAGTAGAAGGTTTAGGCCAACGTATCGCTGGGCACATTATTCTGATTGCTGGTGGTATGTCAAAGGGTGCCGATTTTTCTCCTTTGGTTCCCGCTATTAATAAATGGAGTAAGGAAGTGATTCTAATAGGACAGGATGCGGTGGAAATGGCCTCCTACCTTGATACTGATATCCAGACATATTTCGCGAACGATATGCAGGATGCGGTTGAAGTGGCCTTGCAACACGCCATTGCAGGTGATGCCGTGCTGCTGTCCCCGGCCTGTGCCAGCTTCGATATGTTTGAAAACTTTGAACATCGGGGCTATGCGTTTATTCAATCTGTGGAGAGTTTGCAATGAGTATGGCCCGGGCCCTACAGCCTACAAATGGATTCGCGAATAGTCTTACGCCGCGTCCTATGAACGGTATTCTGCTGCTGACCTTTCTGCTGTTGTTCATTGGCTTATTGATGATGACATCTGCATCGGTTGAAATAGCCAGTAGCCAATATGCCGATCCGTTTTTCTTTCTCAAACGACAACTGGTCTTCGCGATTGTAGGTATTTTTGTGATGGCGGCAACTCTACACGTCCCGGTAAATACTTGGCGCGCTTTAAGTTGGTATCTGTTAATGGGATCGTTTGCACTTCTATTACTAGTTCTTGTCCCCGGGGTTGGTGAATCTATAAAAGGAAGTACCAGGAGAATTGATTTGGTGGTTTTCGATCTACAGCCATCAGAGTTAGCCAAAGTATTCATCGTAATCTATCTAGCGGCATTTCTAGAAAGACAACTGGATGAAGTCAGAGAGAAATGGTCTGGGTTTTATAAGCCTCTTTTGGTGGTAGGTGCAGCGGTCGCCTTGTTTCACTTTCAGCCTGATCATGGAACCATGGTGATTTTGACGCTTACCGCTTTGTGTATGATTTTTCTTGCTGGAGCTAAATTCTATCGCATCTTATTAATGCTCACCCTTTGCATGGGGGGCATTGCCCTGCTAGCCGTCATGAAGCCCTATGTAATTGATCGAATTACATCCTTTCTTGATCCCTGGGCTGTGGAGAACGTAACCAATGGAGGTTATCAGCAGGCGATGGCGCAAGTAGCATTTGGGCGCGGCGAATGGCTTGGAGTTGGTCTGGGAAATAGTATACAGAAACTCTATTTTCTACCTGAGGCACACAATGATTTTGTGTTCGCTATTATCGGGGAAGAGCTGGGCTTGCTTGGTGTTGTAACGGTAATTCTCCTTTTCTGTGCACTCATTTACAAGGCGTTTTCAATTGGTCAGAAAGCGCAGCAAAACGGTAGTCTGTTTGCCGCCTTCTTTGCCTACGGCCTTGGACTTCTATTTGCAGGTCAGACCATGATCAACGTTGGGGCTAGTATCAGTCTGCTACCGGTTAAGGGGCTCACGCTTCCCTTTCTAAGCTATGGCGGGGCAAGTCTTATTATGAGTTTTTTTATGATAGGGCTTCTGGTGCGAATTCAGTACGAAACTGAATGCAAAGTCGATGGCAAGGCAGGAGTAGAATTCTGATCATGGTTGCCGAGCACACAATCGTATTGATTATGGCAGCCGGAACTGGCGGTCATGTTTTTCCGGCTTTGTCGATCGCGCAAAAACTGCAAGCGCAGGGTGTGCGCACAGAATGGATGGGAACCAAGAATGGCATGGAAAATCGACTTCTAAAGGGGACAGGAATAACAATTCATGCAGTCTCTGCGAAAGGATTAAAGGGGAAGGGAATACTGCGCCTTCTTCTAGCACCGCCTATGCTAGTGGCAGCCTTGATTCAATCTATGGCAGTAATTTTCCGCGTTAAGCCGAATTGTGTGTTGGGTATGGGAGGTTTTGTATCGGGTCCGGGTGGCGTTGCGGCAAAGCTATTGGGGAAGCGCCTGATAATTCATGAGCAAAATGCCGTGCCGGGATTTACCAATAAGGTGTTAGCGAAAATTGCGGACAGGGTCTTCGAGGCATTTCCTAATACCTTCAAACCTGGCATGAAGATTATTCATACCGGTAATCCTGTGCGTAAGGAAATTGCCGCTCTTGCAGATACTTCTCGCGAAATAGGGAGTTCCACAAGAGCATTGCAAATTCTGGTGCTTGGCGGTAGTCAAGGAGCTTCGGCTATTAACGAAGTGCTGCCCGCCTTATTGGTAAATTGGCCGGGAGAAACCCGGCCTGCTGTGCTGCATCAAACAGGTGACAATACCTTGCAACAAACCGCAGCAAGCTATCGTTCTAAGGGTCTGGAGAGTACGGGTCATGTTGAAGTAGTAGCCTTTATCAATGATATGGCTAGCGCCTACACGTGGGCAGATTTGGTTATTTGTCGTTCCGGTGCCAGCACGGTGAGTGAGCTGGCTGCGGTTGGATTGCCATCAATATTAGTTCCCTATCCGCATCACAGTGATCAACAACAGACTCATAACGCAAATTGGTTGGTGCGTGCCGGTGCAGCTTTTTTAGTAGAGCAGTGCGATTTGACGGTAAATTCTCTGACCAGCCTGTTGCTGGATTTAGAGATGAACCGAATGAAATTGCAGCAAATGAGCGAAGCAGCAAAATCCATTGCCATCTGTAATGCTGACGAATTGATTGCCTCGCGGTGCCTGGAGATGGCTCATGCATAGTGCGGCAAATAGACACGTGATACCGGAAATGCGGCGTATTAATACCATACACTTTGTCGGCATAGGTGGTGCTGGCATGTGTGGCGTGGCAGAGGTGTTGCTTAATCAAGGATACAAAATAAGTGGTTCAGATCTGAAGGAATCTCCGAACACGCTGAGGTTGGGATCAATGGGGGTGGAAATATTTTTTGGCCACGATGCCGCCAACGTCAAGAATGCCGACGTAGTCGTTTACTCGAGTGCTATTGATGAAAAAAATCCTGAAATAAAAGCAGCAATCAAGCTTGCCAAACCTTTAATAGCACGAGCGGAAATGCTTGCCGAGTTAATGCGCTATCGGCATTCGATCGCTATAGCTGGCACACACGGTAAAACCACTACAACCAGCATTGTTGCGTCAGTATTGGCTGAGGCAGGCTTCGATCCAACTTTCGTTATTGGGGGTTTATTAAATAGTGCAGGAACTAATGCTCGTCTTGGGGAGAGCAGATATCTAGTGGCCGAGGCAGATGAAAGTGATGCCTCGTTCATGCATTTACAGCCAATGGTTGCTGTGGTTACAAATATTGAAGCGGATCACATGAGTACCTATGGGGGAGATTTCGAAAATCTAAAAAAATATTTCATCGATTTTCTACATAACCTGCCTTTCTACGGGCTCGCAGTATTATGTATTGACGATCCCGTAGTGCGTGAGGTTTTGCCGCGAATATCCAGACCCAAGATAACTTACGGTTTTTCGAAAGATGCAGATTTTAGAATTATCAATCTAACTCAACAAGAAAGAATCACTCATTTCGATATTGTGCGTAGAGAGGCAAGGGATACGCTCAGCATTACTTTGAATATGCCAGGTCGACACAATGCTCTCAATGCAGCTGCGGCCGTTGCCATCGCCAGCGATGAGGGCATTAAGACCATAGATATTCAGAATGGCATCAAGAATTTTGCAGGCGTGGGTAGACGCTTCGATGTGCAGGGGGAATTCCCCATCGCCGATGGTACGGTGTTGCTGATTGATGACTACGGTCACCATCCCACCGAAGTTGCTGCTACTCTGCGAGCCCTGAGAGACGGTTGGCCGGACAACCGCCTAGTCATGATCTATCAGCCTCATCGATATAGCCGCACCAAAGATTTGTACGAGGACTTCGTAGAAGTGTTGGGCGAGGCCGATGTGTTGCTGTTGCTTGAAGTTTACTCCGCAGGTGAGAAAAAAATCGCCAGTGCAGATTCCAGAAGCCTGTGCAGGAGCATCCGATTACGTGGAAAGGTCGATCCCGTGTACGTAAAAGAAGAGTCTGAGGTGCACGAAATCCTGGTCAATTTAATTCGGCCTGGGGACATCATTTTGACGCAGGGAGCGGGAAGTGTTGGCTCTTTGGCCAAACAATTGGCGAATATGGGCTTTAAAGCTTAATTAATTGATTTTTATAGAAGATTTTTGCATTTAACTGTCAAGAAAATGAGAAATGAGAACGATAAATAGAGAGAAAATAGTCGCAAATTGTGGACATGTAATCGTACTCAAGGGTGGCGATTCCGCAGAGCGTGAAATTTCTCTGCTTAGTGGTGCGGCGGTCTATCAAGGCCTGCTCCGATTGGGCATAAGAGCTAGTGAATTAGACGTAGGTGACAATGTTGTAAAAGACCTGATCACCTTGGACCCGGATTTGGCACTAATCATGTTGCACGGTCAGGGAGGTGAAGACGGAACCATACAGGGACTCTTGGAAATACTGAAGATTCCTTACTCCGGAAGTGGTGTGTTGGCATCGGCTTTGGCAATGGACAAGGTTAAGAGCAAATTGATTTGGCAGCGATTGGGTTTGAATACTGCTGAATTCATGATTTTGAATGAGTCAACCGATTGGCAGGCGGCTATAGAAAAATTGGGAGTCGCTGTTGTTAAACCGGTAAACGGTGGATCTAGTCTTGGCATAGCAATTGTGAAAGAAGCGGAGGCCTTGAAAAAGCAATTCGAGATTGCCAGCGAATTTGATTCGCTTGTTATGGCGGAAAAATGTGTGATAGGCAGCGAATTTTCGGTTGGAGTAATACAGGATCAATTATTACCAGCGGTGCAGTTGAATACAAAGAGAGAGTTCTTCGATTTCGACGCAAAGTACGTCGATGAGGATACAGAAATAAAATGTCCTGCGGAACTGAGCGAAGACAAGCAACTTGAGTTGAACGAATTGGTGGGCGCTGCATACGCAAGCCTTGGTTGTGAAGGACTTGCCAGAATTGATGTTATGCAGGACCAAGATGAAGTTTTTTATTTGCTAGAGTTGAATACAATTCCGGGAATGACAGATCACAGTTTTGTGCCAATGGCAGCAAAGCAATCAGGATTAGGATTCGATGATTTACTTCTTAGAATTTTGGAATTAGAGCAGGCTGCGAGTTAATCATGGTGAGTGTAAATAGAGCAATCCGGACCGGTAGTGGCATTCATGCCATTCGCCGTAATTCGTTTGCGGGCAATCAGCCCTTAAAGCCAAAGTCTTCGGGAAAGCGTAGCCTGTATATATTAGCTGCCCTAGTTATTGGTATTTGTATTGTGCTGGTACAGAATCATGAGGATGTTGCTGGATTTATTAATCGCCCTGTTAGCAAAGTCAGAATAGAAAACCAATGGCAGAGAGTTAGTGAGGCAGAGATCGGCACCTTACTTTCAGATTTTTTGGGAAACGGCTTCTTCGACTTCGATGTAGTCGGCGCCAAGTACGAACTTGAACAGCACCCCTGGGTATTGCAAGCCTCGGTAAAGAGAATTTGGCCAGACACACTTTCATTGCAATTAGTGGAGCAGGTAGCTATTGCCCGTTGGGGTGAATCTCAGTTATTGAATCAGTACGGTGAATTATTTCAGCCGGGCAGGATTAAAGAGTTAAGTTCGCTACCTCTGCTAACAGGACCGGTAGACAGTCAGAAAATTGTTATGCAACAGTATCAGAAGCTCAATCAAATCTTATTTCCTGCTGGATTGCGACTGTCAGGCCTAAGTTTGAGTAAGCGAGGAAGTTGGGAGTATCTGCTTAATGATGGAATGCAGGTTGCAGCAGGAAGAAAAGACGTGGTTGTAAAAACTCAACGATTCGTAGATTTCTATCAAAGTCAGCCGCCGGAACAGTCATCTCAGTTTCTCTCCATAGATCTGAGATACGGTAACGGAATAGCTGTTAAAGGCAGTGAGACGAATTTTACGGGAGTGGCAATTAGGTGAGTAAGTTGCGGGAAAAATACGGTAGAAATATTCGACGACCGTTATCTGGAGGCCAAAGGGTTCCCTAGTTATGAATGAATCAGCAAGCGAAAATATGATTGTCGGATTGGATATCGGTACCTCCAAGGTAGTGGCAATAGTGGGTGAAATAAATGCAGACGGAGGTCTGGACATAGTCGGCATTGGTAGTCACCGATCACGCGGTCTCAAGAAAGGAACGGTTGTCAACATCGAGTCTACGGTTGAGTCGATTCAGCGTGCGATAGAAGAAGCAGAATTAATGGCGGGTTGCCAGATTCATTCTGTATACGCAGGAATCGCTGGAAGTCATATTCGCAGCATGAACTCTCACGGAATTGTCGCAATTCGTGATGGCGAAGTAATGAAAGCTGATATCGAAAGAGTTATCGATGCTGCGCAAGCTGTTGCAATCCCGGCGGATCAGAAAGTGCTGCATATTTTGCCGCAGGAATACATTATCGATTCTCAGGAAGGTGTTAAAGAGCCACTGGGAATGTCAGGGGTGCGCTTGGAAGCAAAGGTGCATTTGGTGACTTGTGCGATAAACGCTGTGCAGAACATTGAGAAATGTATTAAGCGCTGCGGCTTGGAAACAGAAGAAATTATTTTGGAACAATTGGCCTCGGCTTATAGCGTACTCACTGAAGATGAAAAAGAACTGGGTGTTTGTCTCGTGGATATCGGCGGAGGCACTACGGATATTGCAATATTCACGGAAGGCGCAATTCGTCACACCGGCGTCATACCCATCGCTGGGGATCAGGTAACAAATGACATCGCAATGGCCCTGCGAACGCCGACGGAATATGCGGAAGAAATAAAAATTAAGTATGCCTGCGCTTTAACACAACTTGCTAGTGCAGACGAAACTTTGAAAGTTCCCAGTGTGGGAGATCGCGCACCCAGAGAGCTTTCCCGGCAAGCACTGGCTGAGGTTGTCGAGCCTCGATATGACGAACTATTCACTCTGGTGCGGGCAGAATTGCAACGAAGTGGCTTTGAAAACTTGCTGGCAGCCGGTGTGGTGCTAACCGGTGGTACCAGCAAAATGGAAGGTGTAGTTGATCTTGCCGAAGAGATTTTCCATGCGCCTGTGAGGATAGGAGTTCCTCATAATGTCAATGGATTAGCCGATATTGTAAGAAACCCGATTTATTCTACTGGAGTTGGGTTATTGCTGTATGGCTTAAAACAATATCAGGAAAGAGGTGGAATTGATTCTAAGCGTGAACCACAAATTCAAATTGTGGATAGGGTGAAGGGTTGGTTTCAAGGAAATTTTTAATTTTAATATAAACAGTCAATAACCAACGCAGTTTAAGAATCATAAATGAAGGGGGCTATATGTTTGAATTAGTCGAGAACGTTGCACAAAGCGCTGAAATAAAAGTAATAGGCGTTGGTGGTGGCGGCGGAAATGCTGTACACCATATGATTAATAACCAGGTAGAAGGAGTTGAGTTCATCTGTGCGAATACGGATGCTCAAGCGTTAAATAACCTGAAAGCCAAGACTATATTGCAGATGGGAAGCAATATTACAAAAGGTCTTGGTGCAGGAGCTAATCCTGAAATTGGTCGGCAGGCAGCATTGGAAGATAGAGATGAGATAGCCGAGATACTATCCGGTGCCGACATGGTATTTATTACTGCTGGCATGGGTGGTGGCACTGGAACAGGTGCGGCGCCGATAGTAGCTGAGGTTGCCCGAGAAATGGGTATTCTAACTGTTGCCATCGTAACTAGACCTTTTCCATTTGAAGGAAAGAAGCGCGCAAAGGTTGCCGAAGAAGGTATACGTCTGCTCAGCGAACACGTGGATTCACTGATAACGATTCCCAATGAAAAGTTGTTGGATGTGCTTGGTAAAGAGGCATCACTGTTGGAAGCTTTTAAGGCGGCTAACGATGTATTACTAGGTGCGGTTAAAGGTATCGCTGACTTGATTATGAATCCTGGCATGATTAATGTCGATTTTGCTGATGTTAAGACCGTCATGTCTGAAATGGGCATGGCTATGATGGGCACAGGTACAGCTTCTGGAACCGAGCGCGCTCGTGAAGCTGCAGAAGCTGCTATTCGTAGCCCGCTATTGGAGGATGTCAATTTAGAGGGTGCGCGTGGCATATTGGTCAATATCACAGCTGGTGAAAGCCTTTCCTTGGGCGAGTTTTCAGAGGTTGGTGACACAATTGAGGAGTTTGCATCCGATGATGCTACGGTCGTCATAGGCACGGTGATTGATCCATCTCTGGAAACCGAAATGCGGGTTACCGTTGTTGCTACTGGTTTAGGTGGTGCGCATGCCCGGCCCACTAAAGTCGTGGACAATACAGATAAGGAAATGACCACAGATTATCGACAATTGGATAAGCCCGCGATTATGCGAAACCGTCAAGGTTCTGGTCGTGCTGCTGCCGCTGCCAGGGTTGTGGGATCCGATACCGACATGGATTACCTCGACATTCCGGCATTCTTGCGTAAGCAGGCCGATTAATCCGGCGCAGTGCGGGGTTCCAAGCAGTAATCCTACACATGCCTGGTGGTATAGGGGGAACTTGCGTAGCTACAATTTCAGGTTCGGAAATGAAGTCCATTTAATTGGGTTATTCCGTGAATTTTGCTACCATGCCAAAGTTTTGTTAAAGGTCGTCGCTGTGAGCTGAAATCGGTAATTCCTGGGTCTTCTGATTCGTGTGGGAGCAATCAGAACCCGGATAACACCTCTGTACTAGAGCTGTATTCCGCAGATCGCAATTGTAGTATGACACTGCACAACAGATGCTTGATTAAACGCAACATTTATCCCGATTAAATAAGACAGAAAGCGAAGACCTATGCTTAAACAAAGAACCCTGAAGAATGTGATTCGAGCTACCGGCGTCGGATTACACACTGGCGAAAAAGTCTACCTAACGCTACGACCAGCTCCGGTGAATAGCGGAATTATATTCACCCGCGTTGATTTGGATATTCCGGTAGAAATTCCTGCCAGGGCATCTAATGTTGGTGATACCACGCTCTCAACCTGCCTGGTGAAAGATGATGTAAGAATATCAACCATTGAGCATCTTATGTCAGCACTTTCTGGGCTGGGAATTGATAACGCGTTTATCGACGTTAGCGCACCCGAAGTACCAATAATGGATGGCAGCGCTGGCCCCTTCGTTTTTCTAATTCAATCTGCAGGTATCGAAGAACAGCCTGAACCTAAGCGGTTTATCAAGATTAAAAAGCCATTGCATCTGAAACATGGTGACAAAGCTGTGAGTCTCGAACCTTTCGATGGTTTCAAAGTAAGTTACACCTTGCTTTACGATCATCCTGTTTATAAGAAGTACACCAAGAGTGCCACCATCGACTTCTCCAGCACTTCTTTTGTCAAAGAAGTGAGTCGAGCAAGAACTTTTGGTTTCATGCATGAATTTGAAGAACTAAGAAATAGAAATCTTGCCTTGGGTGCCAGTATGGACAACGCCATAGCAGTAGGTGATTACAAAGTACTTAACGAAGATGGCTTACGCTACGAAGATGAGTTTGTAAAACACAAGATCCTTGATTCTATTGGAGATTTATACCTTCTAGGCAATAGCCTGATAGGTGAGTTTAAGGGATATAAATCTGGACATGCCCTTAATAATGCTTTATTAAGAATGCTCGAAGTTAATAAAGACGCTTGGGAAATCGTCAGTTTCGATAAAGAAACAAATGTACCTATTTCCTATATGAAACCAGTATTGGCAGCTTAATATCGCCAAGCTCTCCTAACTATCTGATTTTAATGAGAAAATCTAGTTGGGCGTTGAAGTTTCTTAACTAGCCCCAAGTGTATTAACAGGCTTACTGAGAATTTCGCTTAAACAATGAAAGTTATTCTAGTCGACCAGCGTCATGGTCATACTAAAACCATCGTCCTCAAGGGCTGGCTCAAAGGTCTGCTTTCCGTGTGCCTTCTCGGAGCTCCTGTAGCACTGGGTTACTTTGGCTATGAATTAGCAGTTTCACAAAATTCCGGTGTATTCAGCGAGGAGTCTGCGCAGAGTTGGGAAAAGCAGATACGCATTCAAACAGATCAAATTTCGGACATTAAACAAGAATCCGAACGGCAGATAGAAGCCTTAACATTGCGTTTGGCAATGCTGCAGGCGAGGCTAGTACGCCTGGATGCGGTTGGCGAGCGAATAACAACCATTGCGAATTTGGACACTGGCGAATTTGATTTCAGTGATCCTGTAGCAATCGGTGGACCTGCAACTGGAGCATCGCAGCCTTATTCGGCCGCTGGTTTCATGGACGCAGTCTATCAGTTGGAAAGGCAGTTAGAGGACCGCCAACAACAGTTAGAAATTCTTGAAGGTTTGATGACTGATCGCAAGATACAGTCTGATGTCTTCCTCGCTGGTCGTCCTGTAGAGAAAGGCTGGATTGCTTCTCGTTTTGGTCAGCGTCCCGATCCTATTACTGGTCGTTTGGCTTTTCATGGCGGTATAGATTTCACTACTGGAAAGTCAGGTGCAGAAATTAACACTGTTGCTGCTGGCGTAGTAACCTGGTCGGGCCCACGATCTGGTTATGGCCTCATGGTTGAAGTTAACCACGGCAATGGTTTTACAACACGATATGCCCATTCTGAAAAACTACTAGTCGACGTTGGGGATATTGTGATGAAGGGCCAGAACATTGCCTTGGTTGGATCAACCGGCAGGTCCACCGGTCCTCATGTCCATTTCGAAGTCTACAAGAATGGCAGAGTGGTTGACCCCGCAGCCTATATTCACCGCACAGCAAGATAAGTCCTTCCTTTCAGCTAACGCCAATCTCATTGGTCCGCAATAAGCCCTAAGCTGATCGATGTTAGCTTGCTTGTTGCAGGCATACTTATTGAATCTACACTACGAACTAATTGAGCATCATGACACTATTTAACAAAATATTCGGTAGCAGTAACGCACGAAAACTTAAGAAACTGCAGAAGATCGTTGATCGAATCAATACTCTAGAGCCAGCGCTAGAGAGTCTCTCCGATGATGAATTGAAACTAAAAACTTCTGATTTTAAACAGCGCTTCGATGCTGGGGAATCAACTGACGCACTTTTACCAGAGGCATTCGCGGTAGTTCGGGAAGCGAGTAAGCGAACTTTAAAGATGCGTCACTTCGATGTGCAGATGATTGGCGGAATAGTTCTCCATGAGGGCAGCATATCCGAGATGAGAACAGGAGAAGGAAAAACCCTAATGGCAACCTTGCCTGCTTATCTGAACGGGCTAACGGGGAAGGGCGTGCATATCGTCACGGTGAACGAGTACCTGGCAGATAGAGACGCAAATTGGATGCGTCCACTGTATGAATTTCTCGGTCTTAGCGTAGGCATTATTGGCTCCGGTCAAAGCCCTGAGGACAAAAAGGCAGCCTACGAATCATCCATTACTTATGGAACCAATAACGAATTTGGTTTCGACTATCTGCGCGATAATATGGCTTTCCGTTTAGATGACAAGATGCAGAGAGAATTGAACTTTGCCATTGTCGATGAAGTGGATTCTATCTTAATCGATGAAGCGAGAACACCATTGATTATTTCTGGTGCCGCCGAAGACAGCTCGAAATTGTATGTAGCCATCAATCAATTAATTCCTAAGCTGGAGAAAGGCGTAAAGGCTGAAAAGTCCAAGATGGAAATGATGGATAAGAGCTATGTGCCGGAGGAGTCGGGGCATTTTACCGTAGATGAGAAGAGTCGGCAGGTGGAATTGACGGAATCTGGCCATGAATTTGTCGAAGACATTCTGATCAAAAAGAAGCTGCTCGCTGAAGGCGAGTCGCTGTATTCAGCTACCAATCTTTCTCTGTTACATCATGTGCATGCGGGCCTAAAGGCACATCATCTATTTAATCGAGATATTGAATACATAGTTCAGAATAAAAGGATTGTGTTGATAGATGAACATACCGGTCGAACCATGGAAGGAAGACGTCTATCGGAGGGACTGCATCAAGCCCTGGAAGCGAAAGAGGGCTTGGAGATTCAAAGCGAAAGTCAGACACTTGCCTCTACTACATTTCAGAACTACTTTCGTCTGTATAACAATTTGTCCGGGATGACGGGTACGGCTGATACTGAAGCCTTCGAATTTGCTCAAATCTATGGACTGGAAGTTGTGGTCATACCAACTAATCAGCCCATGATCCGTGAAGATGCCAACGATCTCATTTATCTGTCGATGGAAGAAAAATTCGAAGCGATAGTTAAAGACATTACGGAGATGAGTGCCAAGGGAGCACCTATTCTGGTAGGCACGGCGTCCATTGATACATCGGAAACACTGTCGAATTTCTTGCAGAAAGAAAATATCGCGCATGAGGTATTGAACGCCAAATTTCATGAACGGGAAGCACAAATCATTGCCGAGGCCGGTCGACCTGGTGTCGTCACTATAGCAACTAATATGGCTGGTCGTGGTACAGATATCGTATTGGGCGGAAAATGGGAGTCGGAGGTCGCCGAACTCGCTAATCCGAGTGAAGCACAGATAGAAAAAATTAAGGCGGACTGGCAGGTTCGTCATGATCAGGTCATAGCTGCCGGTGGCTTGCATATTGTAGGCACGGAGAGACATGAATCTCGTCGCATTGACAATCAGCTACGCGGTCGTTCTGGACGTCAAGGCGATCCGGGATATTCCAGATTTTATCTGTCTATGGAAGATAATTTGTTACGAATCTTTGCCACAGATGGGGTAAAGAATTTTATGCGACGCCTTGGCATGGAGCGCGGCGAGGCGATCGAACATAGCATGGTTACCAAGCAAATAGAGAAAGCTCAGCGCAAAGTTGAAGGGAGAAACTTCGATATTCGTAAGCAGTTGTTGGAATACGATAACGTGGCTAACGATCAAAGAACGATTATCTATCGACAGCGCAATGAGCTAATGGCAAGTGATGATATTTCCGAACTATTGAAAGATATGAGAACTGAAGTTGTAGGGCAATTGGTGGATGATTATATCCCTCCACAAAGTGTTCCGGAACAATGGGATGTGGAAGGATTACAAAAAGCCATCGAGACAGAATTTTCCGCCCAAGAAGATATTCAGAAGTGGTTGGATGAAGATGACCAGCTCTATGAGGAGCAGTTAAAACAGAAAATCGATGAAATTCTCTCCAATAATTATGAGCAGAAATGTGCGACGGTTGGCGAGAAGATGCGACTTTTTGAGAAACAAATAACCTTGCAAATCCTGGATGGTCTCTGGAAGGATCATTTGTCGACGATGGATCATTTGCGGCAAGGAATATTTCTACGCAGTTACGGCGGCAAAAACCCTCGGCAGGAGTACAAGCGAGAAGCATTCGCGCTGTTTCAGGAATTAATGGCAAATCTGCAGCAGGAAGTTATCAAGGTTCTCAGCCATGTCAAAATTCGACAGGAAGATGAGGCCGATGCTATTGAGCGCCAACGAGAACAAGAACGAGCCCGAGAGCGAGTAAATTTCCAGCATCAAGCAGTGTCAGCGCTAGCGGATCAGGCTGCCGCCGAGGGCGGGCAAGGCGAGCAAAGTCCTAGGCAGGTTGAAAGGAGCGCACCCTTTGTTCGCGAAATGGCTAAAGTAGGTAGAAACGATCCTTGCCCTTGTGGCTCGGGTAAGAAATTTAAAGTATGTCATGGCAAGATTGCCTAGGGTCCCTAGCACTTGCTGGTAAGCAAAGCGTTTTCTGAAAGGGTGTATATAGGTAATCGAAATGGCGATTGGGCCGGTAAAAACTGATCAGGTAAATTTGATAGCAGGAATACGTTTGGCGGCAGTAGAGAGCCATATTCGATATGCTAATCGACTGGATCTAGTGTTAATCGAGATTGCATCGGATTCGACTGTAACGGGCGTGTTCACGCAAAACGCTTTTTGCGCAGCACCGGTACGTATCGCTAAGCAGCATGTAAGCCAGGAAGCCAGTCGCTATTTTCTAATTAATACCGGGAACGCTAATGCTGGTACCGGTACAGAGGGAGAGCTAGCCGCCGTTGCCTGCTGCGAAGCACTAGCCGCGATGAACCAATCTAAGCCTGAAACAATTCTGCCTTTTTCGACAGGCGTTATCGGCGAACAGCTTCCCACCGCCAAGATTATTAATGCGCTACCTGCGCTGCAAGATGCCTTGGCGGAGGATAATTGGAAATTGGCTGCGCAGGGTATTTTGACTACAGATACACGCACGAAGATTGCCTCAAGAATTGTGGGCCAGGGTAATTCACAAGTATGCATAACTGGTATAGCGAAGGGCTCCGGCATGATAAAGCCTAATATGGCAACCATGTTGGGCTTCGTTTTTACAGATGCGCAAATAGCAAAGCCACTGCTTGAAGAATTTCTATCAACTGCAGTGAAACGATCTTTTAACCGAATTACTGTGGATGGAGATACTTCTACTAACGATTGTTGCATGTTGGTAGCCACTGGACGCAGTGCAATCACAATTGATGATACCAGCAGCGAATCCTCAGCAGAGTTTCAGGACGTCTTGAATTCTGTATTCGAACAACTGGCCACCGATCTAATTCGGGACGCAGAGGGCGCTACGAAGTTTATAGCGATAGAAGTTTCTCAAGGCGCCTCTGAGCAGGAATGTTTGGCTGTAGCATACGCTGTAGCTGAGTCTCCTCTTGTAAAGACTGCTTTTTTCGCCTCCGATCCAAACTGGGGCAGAATACTAGCCGCTATTGGCCGTGCCGGAGTTGATGATTTGGATATAGCTGCTGTAACTGTTTCCTTAGGTGATACAAAATTGGTGTCAAACGGCTCAGTGGACTCCGCTTATGAGGAGAGTGCCGGGCAAGCCGAAATGGATAAAGACGAAATTCGAGTGAGCATCAATTTGTCTCGTGGACAGGCTACCGAAACGGTATGGACATCGGATCTTTCCAATGACTATGTCCGTATCAATGCCGATTACCGCAGCTAGGAGATTGTTACTGCTTTAGTCAGCGATATCCGGCCTGCCCTTTTTTCCAGGATGTTTCCAAGTCAAACAAATTATAAGGACTGATGCGCAATTTATCGTGAGCCAAGCTAATCCTGTTCATGTCGCCGTTGGCGTCGTTATCAATGCAAATTCAGAGGTACTGGTGTCCTTGCGTGCGGCAGGTAGCCACCAGGGTGGGCTCTGGGAATTTCCAGGTGGAAAAGTGGAGCCGGGAGAGTCGGTTCAGAATGCTCTAAACCGGGAATTCCAGGAAGAGCTGGGAATCACTGTTCACGGTAGTTCACCCTTCATAAGAATAGAACATCACTACTCAGATAAATCCGTGTTGTTGGATGTCTGGAAGGTTAGCCGATTTTCTGGAATCCCCAGCGGCCGGGAAGGACAAACAATAGACTGGAGGTCGGTGAGCAGTTTACAGGCTAGCGAATTCCCACTAGCCAATGAGCGTATCATCCGAGCACTTACTCTGCCGGATAAGATCGCCATCACCCCGGAAGCTGCAGACTTTAGTGAACTGCGTAAAATCATCAGTCATCTGATTGATCTCGATATAGACCTGATCTATTTTCGGCAAAAATCCAGGAGCACGCAGACCTATCTGGAATGGTTCAAGTGGGCCAATGCGCTGTGTCAGGCAAACGGCATCAGACTGATGTTTTCGCAGGAACTTGAAGGCCTGGAATCAGGCCTGGTCCAAAAAATAGACGCCTACCATGTCAGCTCAGAGCGGCTGCTATCGCTAAAATCTCGTCCGCTGAGCAAGCAGCGACTGTTTAGTGCCTCCTGCCATGATCTGCAGCAGTTGAAACTTGCCGAATCACTTGATGCAGACTTTGTATTGCTGTCCCCGGTGGGTGCTACAGGCAAGTATTCCAGCGAACAGCTACTGGGCTGGGACGGATTTGAGAACTTGGTCGGTCAGATCAATACGCCCGTATACGCCTTAGGCGGAGTGGATCTAGCCGATATTGATATCTGTAGAGCACGCCGGGGCTTTGGAATAGCTGGAATATCGGCATTCATGCCAAGCCCGGTATGACTCCGCTCTGGTTTCCCAGTCCTCTATTTAAGGAAAGTATTCGGTAAAAGCGGCAAGCTACTGATATAGATAGACTTAGCATTGAATGAATGTGGGTCCTGATAGTACTTTTTTGATAAAGTAATCGTTAAATGGGCAGATACAGCAATGTGGATAGTTAAGAAGTGCAAATTGCTTAGCACCGGTCTTTTATGTGACCTGGGTCACTGAGTTTTGTGCTAACTTGTTGAAAATGTAGGGATAAGCTTCAGAATTTTGGCGACAATAATGAATCAGTCCTATTTAGTATTGGCTTCAATCTTGAGCGCAGGAAAAGATATGTTCCGCAAATTTGTACTGGCAATATTTATCGCTGTGTTGTTCCCAGCAGCAAACTCCGTCTATGCAGATTTTGCTGTGTTGGTCGCGGATGGTGTTCTTGTGGAGAAAAATCCGGAAGTGGTGGTTACTACAGAAGAAACTCCGGTAGGTGAAGAGCCTCCCGCTCCAGCTTTAATTGGAACGGCCACTAATGCTTCCTATGTGAGTTTCGGTGGCTGGGCAGTTACCGGCGCTGATTTTATCGATGCCGCGGTAGCTGTTTTCGATTTTAATACCACCACATCTGTTAGTCAGGCGACTTTGACTTTACCGATTGAAGAGGTGTTTGCACAGAATGGTGCCGCGCCACTTGAAGTCTTCATGTTTTCCGACAACGGCGTAGTTGAGTTTACCGATTACTCTATTGGATTTACTGCTGCCATAGCAGAGGTGGATGCGGCGGGCCTTACCCAAATCGATATCGATGTCACCGGAGCGGTCAATTCCGCTCTTAGCACCGGTCGCTTCGTTGCATTCAGAATTAAAAGCTCGGTTCTGCCGTCATCCGTGGTTACTGACTCAGTGCCCGCTTGGACAGGCGTGAAATTCAGTTCAAATTACTCATTAAACTTTACTCCAGGAACGGTACCCGCAGTCGCAAAGGACGCAGCGCGTTTTGATGGCTATACTCTGGAAGTACCAAATATCGAAGTTGCTGGTATTGGCGAGATCGCAGTGCAAATGCGCATGGTTGACCCGAATGGATTAATCTTTCAATTAACCGAAGCAGCGATCACCAGTGGTACGGTTAGCGCGCCTCCATTATCCGGCGCGGACCTGCTTAATTGCAGTGCTTTTACAGCACCGGCGATTGCCGATGTGGCGGTGGGGGCGTCAAGCTATTCAGTCAACTCAGGCATTCTGGATGTACCTAGTGTGAATTTCAATAATGAGCAATTGTCTCTGCGTTTGGAATTTATAGAAGGATCGGATCCCTGGTTATTCGAAACCCTGAATATAGGGGCGGTGCAATCAGGTCCCTCAGAGGCGACGATCTCCTCTTTGGGTGGCGGGTTAATAGTTGAATCCAGTCAGGACTTCGTGCCCCTGTGTCATGGTTGGGTGTTGATTGGTGATTCGATTCGTAATCGAGTGGTTGAAAGAAATTTGCTGTCAGGCGAAACCGGTTCAACCTATTCATTTAGTCAGATTCCCGATCAATTCACTGTTGATGAGGCGAACGCTGTTGTTTACATGACGGTACACCCGGAAACTGAAAGACTGTATCGACTCGATCTCAACACAGGGGCTATTACTTCTAATCATATTTCTCAGAATATTGGCGGCTTCACCTATAGGTGGTCACTGCGTGACCTGGCATTGGGTGAGGACGGAAATGTATTCGCTTTGATGAATGACAATATACTAACCGATCCGGGTGACTCCATACCATTTTCCTCTACCGGGCTTTGGATGGGTTTGATGAGTGGAACAGGCGCTTTTCTCACTGAGAGTATTCCTCTGGAGGATCCGTTAAGGATTGAATATGACACTGCCCTGGACCATGTATTTCTCGCCACCGCATCCAATCTCGCAACCTTCGATTTTGATTCTGCTACCAACATACTGACATTCGTGCCTGGAACTGATATTGCGGTTGGCAGTTCCTGTACAGATTTTAGTGTATCCCCCGATGGCAGCCGTCTGGCTTATTCGTGTCCGAATGGCAACCGCAGCACGCAAAACTTTAGTATCGTTGATATGTCACCTGACGACTACTTTGATTCAGATGGTGAGTGGTTTCTGGGAAGCTCTCCGGTAAGTGCGACATTCAATAAAGAGGGTACGATTCTTATAGCCACAGACAATGTGAAATTGTTTTTCTATGATGTTGTCACGCATTTAATATTGGAAGATTTCGAGTTGGGCTTGCTTGACGGTGAGCAGATCAAGAAAATTCGGATTTCTCTAGATGGGCAGTACCTGATTATTTTCCTGCAAAATGAGGTACACGATGATAGTAGTAAATTCTATTGGATGCCTATGCCTGCCATCACCGGCACACCACTGTAGAAGTCTCATTATGAAACGCTAAAATCTGAATTGGACTACTACTCTTTTCCTACTGATCTAAATTATCATCGACGACCGGGTACAGGGATTCGCCATGAATGCTTTTCCGTTCCGTAGCCCATTCCCCGAAATCTATGAGTTTGCAGCGCTTACTACAAAAAGGTCGATACTCGTTGGCATCTATCCAGGCGACCTGTTTCTTACAGTTTGGGCAGTCAACAGATATAGGGTCATTGGTAGTCATTGTTTTTTCGCAAGTGTCAGATAAGTGTTATGCAGCTTGTCTATAGTAACGCGTAAATCCTGTAAGCTTCCTTCGTTTGTCACAACATCATCCGCCTTCTCAAGGCGTTTGTCCCGGTTGAGTTGTGATGCAATGATAGAAGAAATCACAGTAGCATCACCGCCATCCCGTTCTAACGCCCTACTTAACTGAGTTTCCACGCTGACGTCAACAACCAGGATTCTGCTTACCAGTTGATGTTGTTCTGTTTCTAAAAGAAGTGGAGATTCAAGTACGCAATAGTCTGAGTTTGAGCGCGCGATTCCAGATTTGATTAAGTCTGCTATAAGTGGGTGTAACAGGGCTTCTAGCCACTCTTTCTGCTTAGGCTCAGAGAATACTATGGTTCGCAAGTTGGCTCTGTCCAACTCTCCAGCGGCGGTTAAAATATCGACACCGAAATGTTCCTCGATTGCATGTAGCGCCGGTTGACCCGGTTCTACAGCCTCACGGGATAATTGATCAGCATCGATTATGTCAATTCCGTGTGCCTTGAATAAATCAGCAACTGTGGACTTACCGCTACCGATGCCTCCAGTCAGCCCAACGACATACTTCGATTGATCCTGCAGATTACCCATACTGAATCGGCCTGTGGTGACATCGCGGGAAGATTGCTGCTCTCATTAACCGACAATTGTGTTTACATATAACGAGCTAAGTTGCGGGCCCCAAATCAACATGATGTATCCAGCGCCAGCAAGGAAAGGTCCGAATGACATAGGGATGGACTTATCTCTACCCATGAACAGGATCATGCCTAGTCCGAAGATGGCGCCCACAAGTGATGACAATATGATTATAGGTAATAGACTCTGCCAACCCATCCAGGCGCCTAGAGCTGCCAGCAACTTGAAGTCGCCGTATCCCATTCCGTCTTTACCCGTAGCTAATTTGAACGCCCAATAAAAAGCCCATAGCACTAGATAGCCAGCAATCGCCCCAATCACTGCATCTCTCAGCGTAACCTCGAAACCCAAACCTAGAGTATTGACAAGCAACCCTGCCCACAATAAGGGCAGGGTGATATTGTCCGGTAATAGTTGGTGATCGAAATCGATCAAGGTTAAAGCGATAAGAGACCAAGTAAGGAATAATAATGTCAATGTAAGCCACGTGGCGCCAAAATAAACTGCTACTAATCCTGATAGTACTCCGCTTACAAATTCCACCGCAGGATAGCGGATGGAAATTTTAGTTTTACAGCTAGAACATTTTCCGCGTAGAAACAAATAGCTCAGCACTGGCACATTTTCCCAAGGCTTTATTTTATGGTTGCAGTGAGGACAATGTGAATCAGGTTTTTGCAGATTAAATACTTTGAATTTTGCCGAAGACTCGTTGCCATCGGGAATGGTGTTTTCTATCTCCAGATATTCACAACACTGCTCGCGCCATTCTCTGGCCAACATAATGGGAAGGCGATAAACGACAACATTGAGAAAGCTGCCCACCAGCAATCCCAATACAATGCAGATTGCTAGCAGAAATGCGGGGCTTGCCGAGAGAAGATTGAATATTTCCATGCCCAGATGTAGTGCCTACATCACGGCGCCGAGTTGGAATATCGGTAGGTACATCGCAATCATCAATCCGCCCACCAGTATGCCCAGGACGGCCATGATCATTGGCTCCATAAGAGCTGTTAGACCGTCCACTGCATTGTCCACCTCGGCTTCGAAATAGACCGCACATTTGTCCAACATGGCGTCGAGAGCTCCTGATTCCTCGCCAATTCCTACCATTTGAGTGATCATTGCCGGGAACAGGGTGGTGTTCTTGATTGCAAAGTTTAGCTGTTGACCGGTTGTAACATCGTCTTTAATTTTTCTCGTGGCGGTGGAGTAAACAATATTGCCTGTAGCCCCCGCGACTGAATCCAATGCATCGACCAGAGGTACGCCGGCAGAAAAAGTAGTAGATAGTGTTCTAGTAAATCGGGCATAACATGATGTGTTGAGAATAGGACCAACAACAGGTAGTTTCAACGAGATTCTGTCTACCAAATCACGTACAGCTTGAGATCTAACTTTGGCCTCTTTGAATAGGAAGCCAATCGCCGCTACGCCGATTAATACTTTCCACCAGTGCGCTATAGCCAGATCACTGAGGCGCAACACAAACTGTGTAAACGCCGGCAATTCCGCGCCAAAACTGGAAAATGTGGTGGCAAATTGCGGAACTACCTTAATAAGTAGAATCCCGGTCACCACCAGGGCCACCACCACAACCGCAATAGGGTAGTTCATGGCCTTCTTTATTTTCGATTTCAGCGCTTCCGATTTTTCTTTATAGGTAGCTAGTCGATCTAGCATAGTTTCCAGCGCACCTGATTGTTCACCGGCATCAACCAGATTGCAGAATAGATCATCGAAATAGCGGGGGTGCTTGCGAATACAGTCCGCAAAATTATTACCAGCGGCTACATCATCACGGATTAGGCCCACCAATTCTCGCATCGAAGGGTTTTCGAGGCTTTCGCCCACGATTTCGAATGATTGCACCAGAGGGATACCAGATTTCATCATGGTGGCCAATTGGCGCGTAAAGATGGCGATATCGCTTGGTTTAATTTTCTGCTTCTTTGGTCCAAACAGATCCTTGGATTTGCGTTTCACGCGGGTGGGGGCAACACCCTGCTTGCGGAGCTGAGCCTTGACTAGCGCTTGACTGCTGCCTTGGATTTCGCCTTTGGTCTTGTTACCGTTTTTGTCGGTTCCTTGCCAAAGGTAGGTGGTCTGTGCTGCTTCAGTCGCCATAGGGCACCTCACCGTATTATCTAGCAAATGTAATCTGCCGACTATACCACGGCAGCGCATAATTATGTATTAAGTCAATCTGTTAGCTTCTTCAAGGGTAGTTAGCCCTTGAGCGACTTTGAGCAGGACAGCTTCACGTAAACTCAACAATCCCGATTTCTTTATATGCTCGGAAATCCTGCTCGTGGGACCATCTTTCATGATAATTCGAGATAGGCAATCAGAAATAGGAACTACTTCATAAAAACCGACTCTGCCTGAGTAGCCGTCCTTGCAGTAGTCGCAACCAACCGCCTTATGCAGTTTCAATGTGTCAAGTTGCAGTGGGTCAAATCCTTGCTCTATTAGTACTTTTTCGTGTAATTCTATGGATTCTTTACAGTTGTTGCAGAGTCTACGGGCTAACCTTTGGGCGATTATGAGACTAACAGTGCCAGCCAGGTTGTAGGGCGCTATACCGATTGAGCGCAGCCTGGACAGGCTAGCTGCCGCGCTGACGGTATGCAGAGTAGTTAATACCAGATGGCCCGTCTGCGCAGCCCGAACTACAATTTCTGCTGTTTCCAGATCGCGAACTTCCCCGAGCATAATAATATCGGGATCCTGCCGCAAAATGGAACGCAGGGCACAGGAGAATGTGAGGCCAGCCTTGCTATTAACCGCGAGTTGATTGATGCCCTCAATATTGATCTCTACAGGATCTTCTACCGTGCAGATATTTTTTTCCGTGGTGTTTAGCTGCTTAAGACCACTGTAGAGTGAGCTGGTCTTACCGCTTCCAGTTGGACCGGTTATTAAAATTAGTCCCTGAGAAGCACGCAGTGCCCGGGAAAAACACTCTTTTTGAATAGTTTCCATTCCCAGTGTGTCTATGTCGATCTTGTTGCTCATTGGATCTAAAATCCGCAATACTATTTTCTCACCCCATAAGGTTGGCAAGATGTTGACTCGCAGGTCTATAAGCTTATTTCCTTCCAGTCTAATTCGAATGCGGCCGTCTTGTGGAAGTCTCTTCACTGAAATATCCAATTGCGCCATGATTTTGATTCTTGACGCGAGTCGAGTGCTTAGCTTGACAGGTGGCTGTGTAATTTCATGTAAAACCCCGTCGATTCGGAAGCGTACGCGGTACAGTGACTCGTAAGGTTCAAAGTGGATGTCTGAAGCGTGGACCTTGATGGCCTCAATCAGGAGTTTGTTGATGAATCGAACCAAAGGAGTTTCGTCGGAACTGTCTAATTCCTCCTCGGTTTCTTGATTTCGATTTGAATCAATTTCAATATTATCCATTCCTAAATCGCTAGCAGAATCTATGGCCGTGTAACCCCGACCTTGTCTTTGAATGTAGTCCTCAATTGCCGTTAGGAGCTTTCCCTGTTCTACTACGACTGTCTCGACAGTTAATCCAGTATGAAATCCAAGCTCATCAAGGACTATCTGATCCCCTGGGTCGGATAGGGCAACTGTTAATCGGCTGCTGCGGACTGCCAGCGGGAGCACCTGATGTCGTTCTATCAGTTCGATGTCAATCAATTTTTCGGGACAGCTATGCGGGTCGAAAGCATCCAGTTCGAGAATAGGCAGGCCATATTCATCAGCAACAATCAAGGCCAAGGACCTTTGGTCTAATAACTTTTCGTGGATAAGATACTTGGCCAGCGAAGTGCCAATTTTATGCGCATTCGCCGAAGCAGTTATTGCCTGCTGATGATCCAATAATTTCTCAGAGATCAGACGCCTGGCAAGACCCGCGATTAGAGCGGTCATGTGCGACTCCGTTGCATGGTAAACTTTGAAAATTATTAGCCTTATAATTGCAGTCTCTACAATTATAGTTTCTGGGGCTAAACTAGCCTTGAATAATCAAAAATTGATCTGTTTTGGAGTGGTTTTATGAGTCGTTGGAAAGCTGCTGCAATACATTTTTCGGGTAGTTTGTTTGTATATTTGATTCTGTTGGCGCTAATTTTGCTGCTTTGGTACCCAGGAGTCCTGTTCAGCATAGATGGAGGATGGACAGGATTGCGGCTAGTGATCGGCGTTGATCTAATTCTGGGTCCGCTGCTTACCCTGATGGTGTTCAAGTCCGGCAAGCCCGGACTTAAATTTGATTTGATCTGCATAGTAACGGCACGGGCAATTTGCATGACTGCTGGTATGTGGGTTGTGTATAAAGAACGACCAATTGCACTGGTGCTGGCATACGATACTTTTTACAGTGTCGCTGCCCAGGAGTTCGAGGAATTTGAGAAAGATACTGCGGTGCTGGATGCTTTCCCGGGGTCCTATCCGAAAATTGTTTATGTTGAAATGCCGGAGTCAGATGTAGCCGCTAGTATAGCTTTTATGCGCGGTCAATTCATAGGCGATCCTTTGTACATTCAAACAGATAAATACCGCGCTATGCCCGACGATCTGGATGACACTGCGGGAATATTTAGAATGGAAGAAGCGGTTAGAAGAAGCGTGTCGGACGAAATGAGGGGGAAACTAAATGAGTCTTGTTT
The DNA here is from genome assembly GCA_021773355.1 of Gammaproteobacteria bacterium. Lineage (GTDB taxonomy): Bacteria > Pseudomonadota > Gammaproteobacteria > Pseudomonadales > Pseudohongiellaceae > UBA9145. The sequence continues at coordinate 136,393 of JAJFKE010000046.1, forward strand.
GTTCAGTAAATTCATTTCTTCGGTGACCGGGGGATATGTTTGTTATGACAGAAGCAAAGGAGAACTTAGTGAGTTCTTCGAGAACGAATATCAGCCTACTGAACTCGAGCTGAATGAACCGATTGAGTAATGAGCTCCTATCAACAGTAACCACCAGTTTCACAACTTCCGCCTGAAACCCAAACCACGGGGGGAACAACTCCCTGCGCAGCTAAAGTATAGGTTGTGCCGGCGAGATCTGTGCCATCGGCCATCCAGGTGACAGTGATTACACCATCGACAACGTCTATGCCATGAGTCGATGCCGCCTGTGGTTGAGTCGGTGGAATACCGTTAGTACCCGCATCTACATCAGCTAGTGTGTTAAATCGATCAGAGTGAGCTTGAACCAATATAGCCGCCCTATAGAAGCCTATGGCGAGAATTGCTTCGGAAAATCTGGCGCGATTTCGGTACAGGTCATAGGCCGGTAGCGCCACAGAAACCAGAATGCCGATGATGGCAGTGACTATCATGAGTTCAATAAGGGTAAAGCCGGATTGCTTACTTTGACTCATTGTACAAGTCTCCGATTGCTGCCTATTTGTAGTATTCAAAATATGGCGCCCCGTACAGATACTAGATAGAAATTACCGAAGTTTACTAATTAGAGTCAAGCTATGGAGAGAGTTTTGTCACGGCTGTCACAATATTTACAGGAGCTGATGGTTAGTTTTTGATTTGGTGGCACCCGATTTACAATACCGGGTGCCGCCAATTAGCTTATAACTAGACTAAGTTAGACAGTTCTAGCAAAAACCACTAGTCAAACAAGTACCACCTTCTGCCCACTGCACAGGAGGAGTAATGCCACTAGCCTGAAGTGTATAAGTTACTCCGTCAAGAGGAGTACCGTCAGTCCGCCAAACCATTGTAATCAAACCATCTGCTACGGTAGAACCATGGGTGGCCACACCTACTAAAACAGTAGCTGGAACACCTCTGTTTGCTTGGTCAATATCGGTAATGGCAGTTGGCGCACGGGTCTGAATAGCGAGTTCCACAGCTGTTTTAAGCGGTGTAACAGCTAGAACCAGCTCAGAGAACGCAGCACGGTTTGAGTAGTTCTGATAAGCGGGTAGTGCAACCGCTGCCAAAATACCGATAATCGCAACAACGATCATCAATTCGATCAAGGTAAAACCTTTTTGTACTTTTTTCATTAGTCCATCTCCAGTAGTAAAACATAGTGTTTAATAAATTCATTCCGTTAATTTTCTGCAACGGTTGTACTGAATATACATTTATCGTGCCAATTTCAATATGCCCATTAACTATTTGAAATATAAAGATAAAATAATTTCGCGTAGGACTATTTCGGTTAGTTATCAGGTGTCAGAAACTGACAACAATGGGCATGTGTGACAAAAATCGTCACTCAAGGGTTCAATTCCCTTGCACTGAAAGCAGCAACAAACATGGCCAGTTTATGAGAAGTTGCTATTGTTCCTGTCCCTCTCATAAACTTAGGGCGCTTTTTGCCAGACCCAATTCTAGGGAGTCTTATCATTTCTCTTTTTTCTAAAATCCAAAGTGCAGAAACAAATACCTGTTTCCTGCTGCAATTTGGCCTTGCTCTGGGAATATTGATTGCTATTTCCATCTTCATCTACTGGCCAGGTATTACCGGTCCCATGGTACTTGATGACGCCGTAAACCTGAGCCCGGTAGGAGATAATGGCGGTGTGAATAACTTGCCGAATTTTTTGCGCTACGTATTTGGTAACCCCTCGGGTCCAAGCGGTCGCCCGGTTTCCATGCTGTCTTTCTTGATTGACGGCCAGCACTGGCCACCCAATATCGCTTCATATAAATACACTAATATTATGATCCACGCTCTAAATGGTGTTGTTCTGGCTTGGTTGGCACTGATTCTGTTTCACATCCTCGGACTGGACAGGAATAGGAGTGCAATATTCGCTCTTCTGGTTGCGGCCTTGTGGCTGTTGCACCCACTGAACTCAACAACGACTCTGTATGTTGTGCAACGAATGGCTCAATTAATGACCTTGTTCGCGCTGACAGCTCTCATATGCTACCTGAAGGGTCGATTACTTATTTTGCGCGAAACGAAGCGAGGCTTGTTGCTACTTTGTCTGGCACTATTTCCTTTCGGTCTGCTATCAATGTTGAGTAAGGAAAATGGGGCGCTTTTGTTGCTACTCATCGTAGTATTCGAGCTAAGTGTGTTTCAGAGGTCACCTACAAACAATTCTTTCAAACTCTGGTTTCGATGTGGGGTGATCCTACCCTTGGCTGCCTTGGGGCTATATTTAGTAGTCACATTTCCTGCAAGCGTTGCAGAATATGATCTTCGACAATTCAGCATGTTACAGCGGCTGCTATCGGAAACCCGCGTACTGACAACATATATAGGCAAACTATTCTTACCGATGCTGGTTGATGCGCAGGTGTATCATGATGATTTTCAGGTTTCCAGATCCCTGTTTGCACCTTTAAGCACTCTTGGCTCGCTGATTTTTCTGCTGGCCATCCTCGTGACCGCGATTGCTTGCCGAAGAAAACAGCCGATGTTTTTCTTCGGAGTAGCCTGGTTCTTCGTCATGCATCTTTTGGAGTCGACTTATCTACCTCTGGATCTATACTTCGAACACAGAAATTATTTGGCGATGGTGGGGCCACTATTAAGTCTGGTCTGGTATCTGAGTGTGTTTATGCAAGCACAAAGCCCGGGTTTGTCCAAGAATATCGCTATGTCGGTGACCGGGATTGTTCTGTTAACTATGGCTTGGTTAAGTTGGCAGCAATCAATGCTTTGGGGCAATAGCGGAAACTTATTAGCCCACTGGGCGCAGGAACAACCCGATTCCGTTAGAGCGCAAATCACCTATGCTGATTTTCTTGCGGCTAGAGGAGCCACTGGAGAGGCCATGAAGATACTTCAAAAAGTTAACCAATCCCATCCAAAAGAAATTACTATTCTGTTACACATGTGGAACAGTGCCTGCGAGTATGGTTCTGAAGCACCCTATAATCTACAGCAAATCGCCGCTATGGATGGCCTTGAGTATTACCATAACGATATTAATTTCCATTTGCGAAAACTAATTCACAATCTGATTGTTGAAAAATGCGAATTTCCGGATCAACAGTCAATGATTTCTCTATTCGATTCGTTTGAGGGCTTGATACATTCAGATACATACAGAGCAGGTTACCATTTCTTGTACTCGGACCTGTTTGTTCATTATCGAAGGCTAAATTCAGCGTTGATCCAACTTAGCAAAGCGTTCGACCTTAGTGGCCTTCCTGAAATACCAATAAGGCAGGCTATGCTGACTGCCTCTGCGGGCAATAATGCAGATGCTTTGATCTTCCTTGAAAGGGCCCGTGCAGCTGATGCGCAGCAGTCGAGTCTACTGCCATCGCATGAGCCTGAAATAGCCATAATTGAAAGAGATATCAAAAATCGAATGAACTAACGACAAGTAATAATTCGCGAAGAAGAATTGAGGACATAATAGGTGACTAAGTCAGAGAGTAAAGTAAGAATATCGATCGTAATTCCAGCGAAGAATGAAGCTGATAACCTGAAAACATTTTTGCCTCGACTGACCGCTATAATGCCTGATGCGGAATGTATAGTGGTAAATGACGGCTCTACCGATGAGACTGTAAGTGTTTGTCAGCAATACGATGTAATTGTGGTCACCCACCCTTACAGCAAAGGAAACGGAGCAGCAATCAAATCTGGTGCCAAAGCTGCAGGCGGCCAAGTGATAGTATTTTTGGATGGAGACGGTCAGCACAAGCCTGAAGATATACCTCACTTACTGGAACACCTGGCGACTGGCTACGATATGGTCGTCGGTGCCAGGGATAAGCAGTCGCAGGCTGATTCCTTTCGCGCCATTGCCAATGGTATTTACAACTGGCTCTCCTCCGCGATTACCGGCCACAAAATTCAAGACTTAACTTCCGGTTTTCGAGCAGTCAAGGCGGAAAAGTTTAAGGAATTTCTGTTTTTACTGCCAAATGGTTTTTCATATCCCACCACCTGCACCATGGCGTTTTTCCGCGCAGGTTATTCGGTAGGCTATGTCCCCATTCAGACCGAACAGCGCCTTGGTCAAAGCCATATTAGTCTGTTAAAAGACGGTGTTCGCTTCCTTGTTATCATATTCAAAGTAGGTACACTTTATTCGCCTCTAAAAATATTCTTGCCGGTATCTGCCGGTTTTTTTAGCATCGGCTTGCTTAATTATATGTACACCTACTTCAGCGAAGGCAGATTTACCAACATGAGCGCAGTGCTCTTCATGACCGCAATAATCGTATTTCTTATAGGCTTGGTATCTGAGCAAGTAACGGCGCTAATGTACAAAGATAGCGATATTGATTAATCGATTTCAGTCAGACTCATCAGGCTGAACTTCTACCCAGCCAAGAGCAGGCAGAAGTCTCATACCAGCCATGTTGGTACCGTGAGTAGCGTTATTTGCGGCAGAGTTCATGTTTGAGAGTTTAAACAAATCAGAAGTTAAGCTGGTGTTCATTTTGTTCAGGCTATATTGAGTTCTGCTTATTAAGTGTCTGATTTATAAAGAATTTGACTCGAGTGTGGTTTTACCGATGAAGGTGCAGTCCTTGATAAAGTAAGCGATGTAGTTTATGTTTACGCGGATTCCAACAAGGCTAAAGAATGAGTGCTCAATCGGTGCGAATTTATGAGCAAATTCAGAGCTGGCAGAATATTTAATTAAAGGAGAAAGCAGCATTGGAATTCTGGTTTCATTGACTGCAGAGGAATTGAATGATGAAAAATTCGCGTAGGGTGATTTTGATGCTAGGGAGTCTTGTATTGGCTTGTACTTCGACGGCTCAAGATAAAACTATTAATGACGGTGTATTTACCCAAGCGCAGGTAGATGCGGGTCAAGTCGTCTACGATGCCAGTTGTAAGACATGTCACGACATGCGGTTTTACCGAGACACATTGAAGTCTTATGATAAGCAGCCGGTTCTTTGGTTATGGGAAACTATGCTAGGAACAATGCCTGCGGACAATCCGGGTTCATTGATGCTTGAGGAATATACTGATGTTATCGCCTATATACTCTCGGAGAACGGGTTTCCTACAGGTGATACAAAATTAGATCCAGATAATGGTATGGATGAAATTCATATATTGAGCCCCTGATTTTCAATTACAAGGAAAAATGCCGAACACAGTTCGGCATTTTTTTGTCTGAATTTTAATTCTAGGGACCCTCTGATTAACTCCAAATTTACCTGACCTGAAGCGTACAGATTCTAGACGCCGTTTGCCGCTCATGGTCACTCCCTTAGCAACAACGGCAAAGACGAAGGTGGGCGCTTCAGGCTGCGCCCTTCCGGGGCACCAGCTTCCCCGATCTTTTCGCTGTCTCTTCTCGACAGGCCGACGCATGCCTCCAAAGAGACGCCTCAACCTCGGAACAAGCCAAAAGCCAGAGGCAGTTTGGAGTTAATCAGAGGGTCCCTAGTTATTAGTCTGAACAGTCATCCAGGATCTTTCTAATCCTGTTTCTATCTCGTGCCTCGATAGTTAGATCATAGGTTTTGGCTATAGACTCCCACATCCCGGCATAAGCGCATTGGAATTCTTCACGAGGTAGATAGCGGTCCGGACCTCTGTCCGATTTTTTACGGATCTCACGTTTATCGACCAGCATCATATTCAGCGGATCGTTGGCGAACTGCATTTTTTTCTCAGCCTGCCAGCGGTCGCCACCATGTGTGTGTGCATACATGAGGGGTATCACGTGATCCAGGTCCATCTGTACAGCGACCTTGAATATCTTTCCTGTGTACTCGTCTAACCACTCGCCAGTTCGCACCACACAATTTCGAGGATTGGTATATTTTACTTCGGTTCGGCTTGTAAGTATTAACATTTCCTGGCGCGTTGACTGACAATCGTTGTCATAGTCAATTTCGAAATCCCAATCATCGGTATTAAAAAATTTCTCTCTATCTCGATGATTGGTTAGAAGACTGTCTCGGCGGCTGCGTCCGATGTTAAAGGTGTCGGGCATCTCACATCCGCTGAGGTGGCAGTGGTATGAGCGTCCGTAGTAATGGCCGCCATTTTGATCGAGGTTTCCACCATGACTAAACGCCAACGCGGGGAGTATCAAAAAACCAGCGGAGATTAGGTATTGCGCGAATACTGTGTTTCTCATATTTCCTCCTAAGTCTGCCTCTATTTAGGGGTAGTTAAATTGAGCTTAAGCAAGCTGCTTAATCAACGAGTAGGGATAAATCTATAGCCTGACAATTTTTTGTTAAGGCTCCTATGGAGATGTAGTCTACGCCAGTTTCTGCGATAGTTACCAGCATGTCCTCATCGATTCCGCCGGAAGCCTCGAGTTTGGAACGACCCTTATTAATACTAATGGCTTGCCGGATCTCAGCAATTGCAAAATTGTCCAACATTACGGTGTCTGCTTCGGCGCAAATAGCCTGTTGTAGTTCTTCTAAATCTCGGACCTCAATTTCTATGTGCTTGCCTGGGTGTAAAGATTTGGCCGTGTTGATGGCGGCATCGATGCCGCCGCAAGCTGCTATATGGTTTTCCTTTATAAGGAAGGCATCATACAAACCCATACGGTGATTAAAGCATCCACCTGTGGCAACCGCATATTTTTGCGCTGTACGCAAACTCGGCAGGGTCTTGCGAGTATCTAGTAATTTGACAGCAGTATGATTAACCAGGCGCGAATAGTAACGGCTGATGCTTGCCGTGGCTGAGAGTGTTTGCAAAAAATTTAGGACTGTCCTCTCCGCCGTCAATATACTTCTGGCGGATCCGCATAATTGAAGTATTTTTTGACCGTCGGTGATTTCAGCACCTTCAGCGGTTTGCCAAATTAGCTTAACAGTATGATCGAGCTGTCGAAATATTTCATCAGCCCAGGGTCTGCCACAGAAGATTCCTTCGTCTCGACTAATGATGTGTGCGCTTATGGTTTTAGTTTCTGGTATGAGATCGGCGGTAATATCTCCGCTACCTATATCCTCGGCTAAGGAAAAACTTACGACTTCGCGTATGCCGGTGGGTGGAGTAGCTGTGTTCATTTGTTTTTCTACAATTCCGGGAAATGGCGTAGCGTCAATTCTGAGCCGCGTTGACTGAATTCAATTTGTTTTAGCGCGCTCATGCCGAGTAAAATTGTGTTGCCTACCATACTACTGGTGATACTGGCATTAACGCCTTCAAGTACGATATTTCCAATGGTCAGCTCATCGACTCGGGTCGAGTATACAGTCACAACTCCATTCGCGGTTGCGGCTCTCGATGCAGTTCCTCTTTGCAGACCTGCCTGAGTTGCTATTGTCTCCGGGATTGCCACGTCGGTGGCACCGGTGTCTAACAGAAAGGTAACAGCAACGTCATTTATGGTACCGTTCGCTACATAGTGGCCTTGCCGATTCTGTTGCAATACAACTTCCCTAATACCCGAGAGCAATTCCATTGATAGCGGATTTCGGTTTGGATTTGATTGTTGCCGCAATTTGCCCTCAAAGAAAAATGTCAGCCCTGCCAGACCCAAAATAAAACTCGATATCAGCATACCCTGGCCGATGCGCTTGCCTGGATTCCTGCTGTTTGGTGAGAGTGGTGATGACATTGGGTAAATTATGTCTCATACAGTTATGAATAGAAAGTTGTGATCGAAGTCATGGTTTCGAAAGATTTATTGTTTCGCAACTCATTGAATTAGCTAAATAATAGAGTTGCTTTCTTAGTCTGTGAACGCTGTCATGCTTTGCTCGATAGCGCGATGTTATAAGAAATTCAGAATCAACAGTTAAATTCAAGAAATGAATACAGCCGGCCGTAAATAATGCAAATCGCTTCTTTCGTGAGTCAGCCAACCAAGCTTCAATCGGCGGATACCGCTTTGTTTGAAAAAGCTCGCTGGGCGTTAAGGCAACGATTACGTAAACAGATGAATCAGTTAATTGCTAGCTTCTTTGAAGAGGTCGATGATTTTATCTTTGCCGCTGGCAAGCAAGGGCAATTATCCGAGAACTGCGATTACTTGGGCGTGATGAGAGAGGTCAGGGCTAAACAGATACTATTTGAAGAGGAATTCCTGGATTCAATTTCAAAAAATTTGAAACATGTTCGGAATGAATGCGGCTCCACGGTATCGCCATCTACCAATAATTTGGAATCACATGTCATTTTCGAAAGTATGGAGGTCGAACTCGCTATTGAAGCGATGAACAGAAAGGCCAGCAAGTTCTATCATCCTTTTCTAACACAAATAGAAAGTTTGAATGCAGCTGTTAAAGATGAGAAACGACAGATTTTGATGACGGGGAAGTCACTCATCCACTCTGTGTTATCTGGCTTTGCCGAAGCACAGATAGTCATAAGTATTGATTTAGATGTGCGTCTGTTGTTCATGAAGTTGTTCGAACAACACTTCCTTATGAATATGGAAAAATTATTTTTGGACATTATCAGTATTTTCAATAATGTCGAAAACAGGCAGTTCGTCGAAAGGCTGTATTCTTCCTCTTCATCATTTCATGTTCCCGTTGCTAACAGCTGCACTTCAGATGTTGATTCGAAGAATTTGACCGGCGTGAAAAACGACACAGCAAAATTTGATTCGAAAACAGTGGAGGCGTCGGTTGCTGAAGTATTCAGGTCGGTGCGGTCCTCACAGGAAGTTCCAGCTTTTGTCGATGAGATGCTGGAATCGCATTGGCGAATGGTGATGTTACTTATCGGGCTTAATAAAGGTGTGTCCAGCCTAGAGTGGCAAGAAGCAGCGCATGTACTGCAGCTAGTTTTTCTCGGCTGTTCTGGGAAAGTGGAGATGGATCGATATGATGAATCTTTACTGATCGACAAATTGCAACAAGGGCTGCGTTTGTTGAGAATTGCTCCCGCCCTGTTAGAAGACTTCATAACGGCATTAGGAAATTTCTTTCTTGATACATACAGAGCAGGTTCAGATAATGAAAGCGGTGCTGAATGCGATATTCCAATAGAACCTGAAGCTACAGTTAGCCCTTCGGGAGCAAGTATACTGGATGCTGAGGACTTGGATGAAATCGCTCAGCTGATAAATGGCGAGCCTATTGGTCGCGATTCTACCGATAGCGAGCAGGCGGCTCTCTTGACTGACTGTCTTTCTACTGTCGATCAGATTAGTGCTTGTTGTTATTGTAAAGTAACTATTAGTGATACTACTCAAGAATGTCTTATAACCCGCAGTGGCTCTGGGCCTTTTTCGTACATAATCACCAATTCTGGATCCGAGGAAAATACAAGAAAGCTCGTCATTACCCGCAGTAGGCTAGGACTGGCTGTTTCAATGCGAAATGGAGAGCTGTGCCTCGTAGAAAACCCTTGCGCTAAATCTAGCTACAATGTCACAGTGCTGGAGAGTAAAGCCTAGGGACCCTCTGCCTGAATCCGACTGGTTTTCTCCGCTAAAGACAGGGTTCATACTGTGGTACCATTGCCAAAAATACCCGAGTACGTATTTGCGCTATCTGATTGGTGAACTATAGCAATGGAATTCTCAATCGCTAACGATATTCTGGTCGGTGCCCGTCTGCTGGAATCGCCGAATCAGAGTGCCAGACCAGTTAATGTCGATATTGATTTGCTGGTTATCCATAATATCAGCCTTCCGCCTGGTAAATTTGGATCTGCTTGTATCGACCAGTTATTCTGCAACCAACTCGAAACCGATTCCCATCCGTTTTTTAAAGAAATCGCCCATCTGCGCGTTTCGTCACACTTGCTAATTGATCGTGAGGGGAGGCTTACTCAGTATGTACCTTTCAATAATAGAGCTTGGCATGCTGGAGAATCCTCTTTCTGCGGAAGAGACAACTGCAACGACTTTTCGATAGGTATCGAATTGGAAGGTACTGATTTCGAAAAATTTACCGATAGCCAATACAATAGGCTCACGTCTGTAACTAATTTGCTTTTGGAAACTTATTCAGGCATGAGCGTGGAAAATATAGTAGGACATAGTGATATTGCGCCTGGCAGGAAGACCGACCCTGGCCCCTTTTTTGATTGGGATAGATATAAGAAGTCCCTGACCGAGGTTCGTAGTACTGATATTCTGGGAACCTAAATACCATAAACCTGGAAAGGTATTTGATGAAATTTTTAGTCATTCTAATTTGTTTGATGGTCAACTATCTCTGGTTGAAAGATTTTGACCGGTTTGACGACGCTTGGTTCTTTCGATTTCGTTGCCGAGTTGAAGAGTTTAGTACAAATTTTGTCGAGAAAATGCCCTTGGGGTGGGTGGCAGGAATTGTACTGATATACGTCGTTCCATTGGTTCTTCTTGCTGTGATTCTATTAGTAACCGGAGATAGTGTGTTTGGTTTAACTACCATGCTCGTGCACATACTAGTCTTGTTGATTGCATTCGATAGAACCCAGCCAGGTAAGATGGCAAATGACTTTTTGGAAAGGTGGAAAGAAGGGGATATGGAGTCCTGTGTTGACTATTTGAGACAGCAATTGCGGCCAACAACATTGCCCGATGTGGACGATAAAGCAGCAGTCGGTAGATTTTTTAGCAAGCAGCTCACCTACAGAAGCTTTGAGAAAATGTTTGTCATGTTCTTCTGGTATATGTGCACCGGAGCCTTAGGTATTCTATTTTGTTACATAAGTTACCAACTGCGAGACAGCCACCGTGAGCAGCAACTGCAGAAGCAAGTTAGTCTTGTCGATTTTTTAATTCAACTGCTTGAATGGATTCCGGTGCGCTTGCTGGCTTTGACTTTTTCATTGGCAGGGAATTTCGTTCAGTGTTTTGAAAATGTTAGGAACTCGTTTTGGAAATTTGACACGGAGACTGATAATGCGGAGCTACTGTATGGCTATGCAAGTTGTGCTATTTCTGGAATGGTGAATATTGTAGCCCCAGAGGAAGAACCAGGCCTCAAGCCAGTTGATAGAGAAACGGCAGAAATACAAGCCCTATTAGGCTTGCTGGAACGCAGTCAGGCAATTTGGCTTAGTGTGCTGGCGCTGATTACGATTTTAGGCTTGTGAACCTGGCGGATCTTGTCAGAGTGTCGAACTAGAACTAATTGTTGATATGTGCCTGAGCAAGTAGCTGGGAAATGTAGTTTTTCAGCCTATTTCGCTATTTAGGTCGCCAGCTTCGTTTTTTACATTAGGTAGAAATTTACCTAACTTGTTAATAATAAAGGATATATTTTTAATAGATTAACCGGCTCGAACGACCCATAGCTTTGTAGTATTACTACAAGACCGTGCAATCCTGAATAGAAAAATGCATGAAATTGGGTTAGAATCACGGCCGATTTGTAATTTATTTACACAAACTAAGAAGAGCCACCACTGCTCTGGATGGATGCGGAATTAACAAAAAATGACTCAGCAAAATGATGGAAATCCGGAAGAAACCAAGGAATGGCTAGATGCTTTTCATTCGGTTATCGATGAAGAGGGTTTGGATAGGGCGCAGTACCTTTTAAACCGCTTGGCGGACAAGGCAAATATGGAGGGCTTGGTTTCCTCCACCGGTTCGGTTAATACGCCATATCGAAATACTATTTCCCCGCTGAACGAAGAGCGGATGCCTGGCGACATGTTCATGGAAAGGGAAATACGTGGAATAATTCGTTGGAACGCTCTGGCAATGGTGATGCGTGCCAATAAACGTGATCCTAGCATAGGTGGTCATATTTCGACTTTTTCATCTGCGGCCACGCTTTACGATGTAGGGTTTAATTATTTTTTCCGCGGTCCGAATGAAGAGAACGAAGGAGATTTGATTTATTTTCAGGGTCATTCCTCTCCAGGAATTTACGCACGTTCGTATTTAGAAAGACGCATGGACGAAGATCGTATGGATAAGTTTCGCCAGGAGGTGGACGGCAATGGGCTCTCCTCCTACCCACATCCCTGGTTGATGCCTGATTATTGGCAATTTCCTACGGTATCCATGGGATTGGGACCCATACAGGCCATCTATCAAGCCCACGTACTAAAATATCTAACTAGCCGAAAATTGCTCGACAACAGTAATAGAAAGATTTGGGCTTTCCTCGGCGATGGGGAGATGGATGAGCCCGAATCATTGGGTGCTATTAGCAAGGCCGGGCGCGAGAAGCTGGAAAATCTCATTTTCGTAATCAATTGCAATCTACAAAGATTGGATGGTCCTGTTCGAGGCAACGGCAAAATTATTCAAGAATTGGAAGGTGTTTTTCGCGGAGCAGGTTGGAACGTTATCAAAGTTGTTTGGGGTAGGCATTGGGATCCGCTGCTTCACGCGGACAAAGATGGCATTTTGCAGGCACGTATGGATGAGGTGGTTGATGGCGAGTACCAGAATTATGTGAGCCGGGGTGGTGCTTATACGCGTGAACATTTCTTTGGCAAGAGCCCCGAATTATTAAAAATGGTGGAACACCTTTCCGACGACGACATTATGGCGTTAAATCGTGGTGGGCACGATCCTTACAAAGTCTATGCGGCATACGCTGAAGCGGTAGCAGGCAACGGTAAACCTACCGTCATTCTGGCAAAAACTGTAAAAGGTTATGCATTTGGCGATACTGCCGAGGCGCAAAACGACGCCCATTCAGTCAAGAAATTGGATATCGAAGCGTTGAAAAAATTTCGCAATCGTTTCGGAATTCCTATCAAGGACAAAGAGTTGGAATCGGTTCCCTATTACCGGCCACCAGAGGATAGCCTCGAAGTCACCTATATGCGCCAAATGCGAGATGCATTAGGCGGTCCGGTACCTCAAAGGCGAGCCGAAACAACAGCGCTTAACATTCCCGAATTGGAGGCTTTCGAGAATCAAACCAAGAGTAGCGGTGACCGAGAGTTGTCTACCACCATGGCTTTTGTGAGAATGTTGGCAGCACTGTGTCGAGATAAGGAAATCGGGCCACGAGTGGTGCCCATTGTGCCGGACGAGGCGAGAACATTCGGCATGGAAGGTATGTTTAGGCAGATGGGTATCTATTCATCTGTTGGCCAACTGTATGACCCCGAAGACTCAAATCAGGTCATGTATTACCGCGAAGATAAAGAAGGTCAGATGCTGGAAGAGGGCATTACTGAGGCGGGTTCTTTTTCAGCGTGGTTGGCTGCAGCAACTTCCTATAGCGTTAGCAATTTTCCGCTGATTCCCTTTTATATCTATTACTCTATGTTCGGTTTTCAACGAGTTGGTGATCTGTGTTGGGCGGCGGGTGATTCACAGGCAAGAGGATTCTTGATTGGCGCTACTGCGGGTCGTACCACACTGAATGGAGAAGGGTTACAGCACCAGGATGGACACAGTCATATACTGGCTTCGACCATTCCAAATTGTGTTTCCTATGACCCAACCTATGCCTATGAATTGGCGGTAATAGTGCAGGATGGTCTGCGTAGAATGTACAAGGAGATGGAATCGGTATTCTTCTATATAACAACCATGAATGAGAACTATCAGCAGCCAGAGCTTCCTAAAGGTGTCGAGGGGGGCATTATCAGCGGCATGTATTTGTTGGAGGATGGAAACAGCAAAGTCTATAAGATCGCCAAACCTAAGTCTGAGCTACGGCTACGTCTGTTGGGAAGTGGCACCATCCTGCGTGAAGTAAGAAGTGCGGCAGAGGTTCTGCGAACAGAATTCGGCGTTGCGGTTGATGTGTGGAGCGTGACTAGTTTTAATGAACTGCGCAAACAGGCCTTGGTAGTTTCCAGGGAGAATATGTTGAATCCGAATAGGAAGGCAGCACTCCCTTATGTTACGGAGGTTCTTTCTTCACAAATGGGACCTGTTATAGCGGCTACGGATCATATGAAAGCCCATTCCGATCAGATTCGTGAATTTGTTCCGGACACCTATAGAGTTCTAGGAACGGATGGCTTTGGTCGCAGCGATAGTCGTGAAAAACTTCGGCACTTCTTTGAAGTCGATTGTAAGTTTATAGTGCTGGCTGCTTTGACGGAGCTGAAGGACTTAGCCGTGATAAGCGAAAAACAAATTACGGGCCACATGAAGAGCAGCGGAATAAGTCAGGAAAAACCAAATCCGTTGGCACAGTGATCCAAGCTACAATCAACTATGATGAATTTCTCAGGAGCCGATCGCGGTGTCAGTTGAAAATATAAAAGTTCCAGACCTGGGAGACGCCAGTGAAGTAGAAGTTATCGAGTTGTTAGTCTCGGTAGGGCAATCAGTTGAAGAAAATGACTCGCTTCTGGTTTTGGAAAGTGACAAGGCAGCCATGGAGATTCCGGCTCCTATGGCAGGTGTCGTTAAGAGTATTTCTGTCAATCTCGGTGATCAGGTCAGTTCTGGCAGTGAAATGTTGTCACTTGAGGTAGCAGAAGCGAAGCAAACTGCCGCATCCGAACCTAAAAAGGTGGAACAGTCAGCGGCAGCTGCAGAGATTGAGGAAGAGGCGGCTGAGACCATTGCTACGTCCTCTAAAACTGGTACGGAAGCCTCTCCCAGCGCAAGTTCGCATACTGTCGAGGTCCCGGATCTGGGGACAGATGACGAAGTTGAGATCATAGAAGTCCATATAAAGCCGAGCGACTCGGTTGCTATTGATGATGTACTCATCACCTTGGAATCGGACAAAGCCGCGATGGATGTGCCTGCACCTTTTGCAGGTGTTATAGAGTCTTTGCTGGTAGCTGTAGGAGATAAAGTCAAAACCGGCACTGCCATAGCAAAAATGTTAGCTACTGCACCTGAACCAGAAAAAAAATCAGCGAAACCTGCTGAAGCTGCACCTCCCCCTAAAACGGTAAGCCAGCCTGCAGAGTCGCCAGCCATTGGCAACACGCAGCCACCTGGAATTCAGCCCAAATCCGGATCTAAAGTATATGCCGGGCCGGCAGTCAGAAAATTAGCTAGAGAACTGGGTGTAGATTTGCAGCTGGTGAGTGGCAGCGGTGCTAAATCCAGAATCGTAAAGGAAGATATTCACAGTTTTGTTAAGAACAGAATTAATGCGCCTGTTGGCCAGTCCGTCTCGGTCTCTTCAGTTCCCGATATTGATTTCAGTCAGTTTGGTGAAATAGAACAGCAGCCCCGAAGTAAGTTGCATAGGCTCACCGCAACAAATATGCATAGGAACTGGGCGAGTATTCCTCATGTTGCTCAGTTTAATGAGGTAGACGTTACCGATCTGGAAGATTTCAGAGCTGATTTGAAAGTCGAGGCCGAACGCAAGGGTGTTAAGTTGACGTTCATGCCGTTTCTTCTGAAGGCATGTGCAAAGGCCTTGTTGGAATACCCACAATTTAATGTGTCACTTCACTCCTCAGGTGAATATGTGATTCAGAAAAAATATATTCATATAGGCATGGCAGTGGCTACTGCCGCCGGGTTAGTTGTGCCGGTAATCAGAAATGTAGACCAGAAAACAATTTGGCAATTGGCCGCTGAGGTAATCGAGCTGTCCGATAAGGCTAAGAGTAGAAAGCTCAGCGCGGCAGAGATGCAGGGCGCTTGCTTTACCATCTCCAGCCTAGGCGCCATCGGCGGGACTGGCTTTATACCTATAATTAATGCGCCAGAAGTGGCTATTCTCGGCGTAGCAAAAACAGATATCAAAGCTGTTTATATTGACGGTGTATTTGTACCCCGAAAGGTTCTGCCAATTACACTTTCCTATGATCATAAGGCGGTAAATGGTGTGGATGGAGGCTTATTCGCTACCTATCTGGGTAAATTATTGGCTGATGTAAGGCACCTGGCGCTGTAACAAGGTTGTAGTGCGCATGCCAACTACGCAGGGTAAAATAATTGCTGGTTGCCACTGGTCACCGATTTAATTGAGCAATTGTAAGCCTTGCTTAGATTTTCTTCACTTAGAATTTCGTCGCGCTCACCCAGCAGAAATTCCCCGTCATCGAGTAACAAGATAATGTGCTCACAGAAACGAGCTGCCAGATTTATGTCGTGTGTCGCCATTAACAGACTCGCAGAGTTTTCGGCTATTTTTTCCTCTAATACCGACAGTAGTTTTACCTGAAAGGCAACATCAAGATGATTGCTGGGCTCGTCCAGTAGAAATACCTGTGGAGTTTGAGCCAGCAACATGGCTAAAGCCAGGCGTTGTAACTCGCCACCGGATAGCGTGTCGACTTCGCGTTCTGAGAGAGCCTGCAAATCGAACGCTGCCAGCGCCGCGCGAGCAATGTCGATGTCCTTTGGCTCGTCCTTAAATAATGATTGCAAGTGGGGGTATCTTCCCAACATGGCAGTTTCAAATACCGTAGCCGGGAGTGTATCCATGCCCTGCTGGAATAGAATACCAATTTTGCTCGCTAATTCTCTCTGTGTCAGATTAACTATATCTACACCGTCCAGAAGGATATTACCTTTATTAGCTGATCTTTGTCCGATGAGGCTGTGCAGCAGAGTAGTTTTCCCCGCGCCGTTTTTTCCCAGCAATGCCCAGCGTTCGTTTGCAGCTATCTGCACTGTTAAATTTTGGCAGATGCTTTTTCCGGCAATCTCTATATCGAGGGATTGAAGTTGTAGAGTCGCCATTCTATTTCCTTATAGTGGACCTGAGAATGAGAATAAAAGCGGGCACTCCGATTACGGCAGTCACAACTCCGACCGGCAATTGCTGCGGTGCTATTAGAGTTCTTGCAAGGCTATCTGCAAAGACCAGAAAACTTCCTCCAAGCAAGATGGAGCAAGGAATCAGCATTCTGTGATCTCGGGCACCCAATAGTCTGAGCATGTGAGGGATAATCAATCCGACAAACCCAACAGACCCAGCAATGGTTACAGCTGTTGCAGTAAATGCTGAAGCAGAAAAGAATAGAAGTAGCCGTAGAGGTCTAATACTAATTCCCAGGCTAACAGCTAATAATTCGCCCCTAATGAGAACGTTTAATGAGCGACTAAGCACAAGTCCGCCAGCCAGACCTATTAACAACAATAGGAAATGCCCAACTCCAACCTGGCTTTGACTCAGGTCTCCCATCAGCCAGAAAAGCATGCTTTGAACATTGTTAGTGGAGCTAGTGGTAAGCAAAATATTTATTACGGCTCCCCAGCCTGCAGAAACAACTACACCAGTTAGCAAGAGTCTGGTTACCGACCAGCTGCCAAATTTGTTGGCGATGCCAAACACCAGCAAGATAGATATGCCAGCGCCGCCAAAAGCGGCGTTGGAAAGCCAGAAACCGGAGACACCCAACAGAATGGCGGAAAGAGCCCCTACGGCGGCTCCCCCAGATATTCCCAGAATATAGGGGTCAGCGAGGGGGTTACGCAGTAATACTTGCATAATTACGCCGGACAGGGACAACAGGCCGCCGGTAACGAAAGCCGCTAGAGTTCTGGGTATGCGGATTTCCTCAAGTACTTGCCGACTCAGATTATTTTCTGCAGAAGAAAAATTGGAAACAAGCTGACCCAGAGAAATTTCGACGCTGCCACTTAGAAGTGAGAAAAGTACACTGATCAGCGTAAAAATAAGCAGCAATGTAAGCAGCAACAACTGCCTGTTCGCGATCAAAAGGATATCCTTGTTTGTGCTCGTTAGCAGTCGTGTAACTGATTGATTTGATTAGCAGGTTCAGCTATCTCTTAACTTGGTCGATGTTATCATTTAATGTGCTGGTTTCACTATTAAGTTAAATGTTGGATTGTTAAACTGTGTCTGTCTTCTCAAGACGTCTTGTGATGATCGGAGCGGTCTAGATAAAAATAGTGAGCTCTTACCCGGATAGATACAGGAGCGGAATACGCAATGCCTTCATTCGATATAGTTTCAGAAGTTGATATGCACGAGGTGAATAACGCGCTCGATCAGGCGAATCGAGAGGTGGGAACACGCTTCGATTTCAAAGGCATTGATGCTTCCTTTGAATTGAATAAAGATTCAGATATTACGGTCACTGCGGAAGCAGACTTTCAGATTCAACAGATGCTGGAAATGTTGAGATCAAAGATGGTTAAGCGTGGCATCGATATAAAGAGTCTGAAAGAGGGAGACGTTCAACTTGTTGGGCAAAAAGCCAGTATGACGGTTATTGTACAACAAGGTATCGAGTCTGAAATAGCTAGAAAAATTGTTAAGTCAGTGAAAGAAGCCAAACTCAAAGTTCAAACAGCGATTCAAGGTGATAAGCTAAGGGTCACGGGAAAGAAGAGGGACGACCTACAACAAGTGATAGCCTTGCTGAAAGAGACCAGTCTTGGGATTCCTTTGCAATACGATAACTTTCGAGACTAAATTTAGGTTACGAATTCTGTTGTTTATCAATTAAGGATCACTTTTGTCGCAACCACTATCGTTTGCAGATTCCCTCCGGGCATTAAAGGATAAGCGTTTTCTAACAATCTTATTGTTCGGATTCTGTAGTGGTTTTCCCTATGTACTAACCGGTTCGGTACTCACCCTCTGGCTTCAAGAGACGGGTTTTTCACGTTCTACCATTGGTTTTATTGGGGCGGTGGGCACGGTCTATGCGATTAACTGGATGTGGGCACCCTTTGTCGATCGCGTAAAATTACCAATTCTTCATCGGCTGTTTGGACAGCGCAGATCTTGGATTCTACTCTGCCAGATGGCTATAGCACTGTTATTGCTGGCCATAAGTCTGGGCGATCCTCGAGAAAACCTTCTCTACGTAACACTAATAGCAGTGGCCATTGCTACTTTTGGTGCCACTCTGGATATTGCGGTTGATGCCTATCGCATAACCATCTTCTCGCGCGAAGAAATGGCCGTCAAAATGCCCTATGCCGCAGCAATGACTACCACTGGGTGGTGGGCCGGCTATGGCTTCATCGGCGGAGCATTAGCACTGGCCCTGGGTGGCGAGACCATCGGTCTGGATTGGCCCGTGGTGTATCGCTGCCTGGTTTTACTCTACCTGTTTATTTTTCTGTTGGTTATTGCATCACCGGAACCGGTTATTGAAACTGCTGATTTGATCCCGGAGTCGGTAAACAAGAATTCCAAGAACTCGATTACAGCCTGGGTGACTAAATATTTCCTGATTCCCTTCAAGGAATTCTTTGATCGCTGTGGTTTTAGACTCGCGCTCTCTGTTTTGATTTTTTTATTGGTGTTTAAGCTGGGCGAAGCCATGCTAGGCCGCATGTCTCTGGTGTTCTATGTTGAAGTAGGATTTACCACAGATCAGATCAGCTTCTATCAGAAATTTTTCGGAGGTTTAGTTACGGCAGTATTTGCAATCCTGGCTGCCGTAGTCAACACACGATTCGGAGTGATCAAGGGTTTGTTTATCGCTGGTGTGGCTATGGCAGCAGCAAATTTGTTGTATGCCTTGCTGGCGGTCATAGGTCCTAACACCAATTTTTTAATGTTTGCGTTAATTATAGATAATTTTTTCGTGGCATTTTCGACCGTGGCTTTCGTTTCTTTTATCTCATATTTCACCAGTCGCACCTATACTGGAACCCAATATGCGTTGATGGTCTCGATTTCAAATCTTGGCAGAACCACACTAGCTGCAGGAAGTGGGGTGTTAGTGGATTTTCTCGAAGGTGATTGGGCAGTATTTTTTATTCTTACCAGCCTTATGGTTATTCCTGGTCTGTGTCTTCTACTTTGGGTAGGAAAATTGATGAAACCATATGGCAAAGTGCAGAGTGCTCAACCCGCCGCTTGAGTCCAGCCAAACTTCTTCAGCGAAAACCGCCCGTTCACAAACACTACCCCTTCAGCTTCGAGCCTGCTTTTCTGTGTCTGGTATTCTCTGCTGTCATGTGGAAACGAAAGCTTTCCCTGCGAATTAGCAACCCGGTACCAGGGTAGTTTTGTCCCCTCTGGGAGATTCTTCATCACATGACCAACATACCTGGCGTAGCCTGGTAATCCTGCCAGTTTTGCAACCTGGCCATAGCTGGAAACCTTACCCCGAGGAATTTGGTGCACCACCTGCCAAATTTTTTCCTTGTTACTGATTGCTGAATCTTCCATGGTAAATATTCCAGGTTTTCGCCAAGGCGATAATTCTGCTTTCACTCGTGATAAAGTGTCTGCATTATAAATTCAACCGGGGTTTGCTGTGCGTTTTCTTTTCATTTTTTTCATCTTGATACCTTTGACAGAGATGATGCTGTTGTTTGAGGTAAGTGATCGAATCGGCGCTCTGTATACACTGAGCCTGGTGGTGGCAACGGCGGTTATTGGCGTGCAGATACTGAAGCGACAGGGCTTCGCAACCTTGACTCGCGCGAATCAGCGCCTGCAGTCGGGAGAGCTGCCAGCGCAGGAGATTGTGGAAGGGATGCTATTGGCGGCGGCTGGCGCTCTATTACTCACCCCCGGCTTTATTACCGATACTATCGGTTTCATATTCCTCACTGGGCCTCTGCGTCGGTCTATCGCCCGCAGGGTGATTCGCTCGGGTATGGTGAAGGCTATGGGCGGTTCTTCAACAGCTGCAAACTTCCGTTATTGGTCCAGTAGTAGTAAAGGCAATGACCCCGGTGTGGCCAACGTCTATGAAGGTGATTACTCTGAGGAATCTGGCACTCTGCCGGATGGCATGCAAAAACCCTCCGATGAGGGCGACAGGCATGAATAAAATATGCAATAAAAACATATAGTTACATATGATGCCCTGGCTGGACCAAAAAAAGCTGCGGTAAATGCTTTGAAAGCATTGAATTTTCTCCGACTATCCCCATTTAGGTGACATCAACTAATTTGCTCAGACCGCCAGAAATAGCAGCCTGGGCTACAGATTGGTACTTTGAGGATGATCACGACAGCCACCGGGGCTGCAGTGATTGCTTTCAGTTCTGTTAATCAAATCGTTTGATTTGGGAGTGATAAAAAATGAAGATCCGGCCTTTACAAGATCGCGTCGTAGTGCGACGCACAGAAGAAGAAACAACCTCTGCTGGAGGCATAGTACTACCAGGTTCCGCTGCTGAGAAACCCGCACAAGGCGAAGTGATTGCGGTTGGCCCTGGCAAGCGCCAGGAAAACGGCGAAACGCAGCCGGTAGATTTAAAAGTTGGTGATACCGTAGTTTTTGGTAAGTATTCCAGTAATACAGTGAAAATTGGTGACGAAGAGTTATTGATTTTGAATGAAAGCGAAATATTTGGCGTTATTGAAAAGTAGTCGATACCGACCCGCCTTCAACAATCATTTAGACAAGACAGGAATTATGAAAAATGGCTAAAGACATAAAATTCGGCGATGCAGCGCGCCAAAAACTTTTAAAGGGCGTAAATGTCCTCGCTGATGCTGTAAAAGTGACCCTTGGTCCTAAGGGTAGAAACGTTGTTCTGGATAAATCTTTCGGGGCTCCTACGGTAACTAAAGATGGTGTTTCCGTAGCCAAGGAAATCGAACTGGAAGACAAGTTCGAGAATATGGGCGCGCAAATGGTGAAGGAAGTTGCCTCGCAGACCTCAGATGTGGCCGGTGACGGAACGACTACTGCTACTGTATTGGCTCAATCAATCCTGAATGAAGGATTAAAATCAGTTGCCGCCGGTATGAATCCGATGGACCTCAAGCGTGGCATTGATAAAGCCGTTGTTGCGCTAGTTGAACAAGTGGGCAAATTGGCAAAGCCTTGCACAGATTCAAAAGCTATTGCACAGGTAGGCACTATTTCTGCCAACGCTGACGAGCAAGTTGGTCAGATCATAGCCGAGGCGATGGATAAGGTTGGTAAAGAAGGCGTTATAACAGTCGAAGATGGCTCTGGTTTGGAGAATGAGCTGGACGTGGTCGAAGGTATGCAGTTTGACCGCGGTTACTTGTCCGCTTATTTCATCAACAATCAAGACAGCATGAGTGCCGACCTTGAGAATCCACTTATTCTTCTTGTGGATAAGAAAATTTCCAATATCCGTGACATGCTTGGTCTGCTTGAAAGCGTTGCTAAAGCCGGACGACCGCTGTTGGTAATAGCCGAAGACGTTGAAGGTGAAGCCTTGGCGACTCTGGTAGTCAACAATATGCGCGGTATCGTCAAGGTTTCTGCTGTTAAGGCGCCTGGGTTTGGTGATCGCAGAAAATCTATGTTGGAAGACATCGCTATCTTAACCGGTGGTACTGTGATTTCTGAGGAAGTTGGCTTGAGTCTGGAAGGTGCGACTATTGATGACCTTGGTTCAGCAAAGCGCGTTCAGATCAGCAAGGAAAACACTACTATCATTGACGGTGCTGGCGATGGCAAAAAGATTGAGGGTCGCGTGTCACAGATTCGTGCACAGATTGAGGAAACTTCTTCCGACTACGACAAGGAGAAATTACAAGAGCGTGTTGCTAAGCTGGCGGGTGGTGTTGCCGTGATCAAAGTTGGCGCCAGCACTGAAATGGAAATGAAAGAGAAGAAGGCTCGCGTCGAAGACGCGCTGTATTCGACTCGAGCCGCCGTTGAAGAAGGCGTGGTTCCTGGTGGTGGTGTTGCCTTGGTTCGAGCGCTGCAGAAGGTTGAAGGTCTTAAGGGCGATAACGAAGATCAGAATGTAGGTATTGCATTGTTATTGAAAGCCGTGACAACGCCTCTACGTCAGATCGTTTCCAATGCAGGGGAAGAAGCCTCAGTGGTATTGGACAAAGTTAAGTCCGGTAAAGGCAATTTCGGCTTTAATGCAGCTACCGGTGAATACGGCGACATGATTGAGATGGGTATTCTCGATCCAACCAAGGTGACTCGTACCGCGATTCAGGCGGCGGGTTCTATTGCTGGCTTGATGATTACTACCGAGGTCATGGTTACTGAGATGCCTCAGGAAGCTGGCGCTGGTGGTGGCGGTGGAATGCCTGATATGGGTGGGATGGGCGGAATGCCCGGCATGATGTAAAAAATCGAAATCTGGGGAGGTCTTGAGCCTCCCTGGCTTCGTTGCTTCAGGACTTCCGATGCTCATGTATGGTTTATACACTCCGCTTCGGCTTCCTAAAGCGCCTCGCCAGGAAGGCCCAATCCTCTCCCCAGAGTCCGATTTTGGCTGCTGATAGATAGCACAACGATCAGTAGAAAGGCAGAACCCTATGGTCCTGCCTTTTTTTATATCTGCGGATGTTGAGCCTTCCTGGCTTCGTTGCTTCAGGACTTCCGATGCTCATGTAGGGTTTATACACTCCGCTTCGGCTTCCTAAAGCGCCTCGCCAGGAAGACTCAATCCTCTCCCCAGAGTCCGATTTTGAAAACTGCTGGATAGCACAACGATCGATAGAAAGGCAGAACTTCTTGGGTTTTGCCTTTTTTGTTTGGAGGCTCTTTGGATTCGTTGCTTCAGGACTTCCGATGCTCATGTAGGGTTTATACACTCTGCTTCGGCTTCCTAAAGCGCCTCGCCAGGAAGACTCAATCCTCTCCCCAGAGTCCGATTTTGAAAACTGATGGACAGCACAACGATCGGTAGAAAGGCAGAACTTCTTGGGTTTTGCCTTTTTTGTTTGGAGGCTCTTTGGATTCGTTGCTTCAGGACTTCCGATGCTCATGTAGGGTTTATACACTCCGCTTCGGCTTCCTAAAGCGCCTCGCCAGGAAGGCCCAATCCTCTCCCCAGATGCCGATTTTGAAAACTGCTGGATAGCACAACGATCAGTAGAAAGGCAGAACCTTTAAGGTTCTGCCTTTTTTTGTTGCTCTAGAAAAAGCGTTAGGCGTTAACTAGTATTTGCTTGGCGAAGTCCTGGTTGATTAGCTTATTCAGGGAAGAGTCTGGGTAGTTGGGCGGCAGTTCTGGAAGTCTAAATAATAGGCGTGTTCCCACGCATAGCAGACAAGGGTTGGGATACTGTCGTAGCGGGGTGGGCCGATTACTTTAAGAACTGCTCTCCCTATTGCTAAATAAAAATAGCAATAGGGAGAGCAGAGAATGGAGAAATTGTTTACAGGTATTGTGTAATAAGCAGCAGTGCGGCTCCCAGGCCGATGCCACAATGGATTACACCAACAACACTGGCCATAGGGCCTTGCTTGCCCTTTAGACCGTTAAACGCCAGTGCAAGTATAATGACTACGCAGAGAATTTGAGCCAGCATGCTTACGCCACCATCCATTGACATAGGCAGCCGTCCGGCTCCAGTCAGGTGCGAGGAAGCGCCCATAAAAAATAGCATGGGCAGCGAAAACAAGGTATTTGTTCTCGATGCCAGTCCGGCTTTTGCTAGAGCACCGGCCGCAGCAGGATCTGCTTCTCCGCCTGCAATCACGGCATCAGTCGACGCGATAACAATTTGTTGCGCGGGCCAAATTACAAGCCACACATTAAGAAACATTATGGTACCCAGCAACATGCCGATCATGATGTAAAAGTTGATGGCGCCGCCGAGGAAGCCAGCCAACGCAAGTCCGGATAGGAAGGTGAACAGGGCGCCGTACCTAAACCACCAAAGTGCACGTGGTACTAGCTTGGAAATAGCTGAAGATTTCGCTGCAGCATCAGTTTCCTTGAAAAATTCTGTCTGTACGAAATTAAAATAGTACAGAATGCCGATCCAGGTAACGCCAGCAAAAAAATGAATCCAGCGAAACAGATAAGATATAAAATTTTCCAATTCCATAGCAGGGGCTCCAGAGCTTGTTGATGTAATAATTTTAGTACCTGTGAGGCCGATAGCACTGTGCAGGTAAGCTGGAAACTAGTCTACCACTGGCTAGAATACTTAGCCATTAGAGTGATTGCGGGATGGTATGCACTGCTGATTTCTAGGATAATGGCAGGCTATGAAAGAAAATGACGATTTAGGCAAGATACCGCCAATGGTCCCGGATCGCGACGACGTGGACTCCCATCTTAGCAATAGAAGGGCGCAGGGCCAGGATATTGTTCGGCCTGGCTACTATGCGGAAAAAGTAAAAGTGAGCACCTGGCCGGTGCGCATCATGCTTAGCCTCATTGTTATTGCAATGACCGCGGCAGGGTATGGCGCCTATCTTATGTACGGTCTGTATTTGGATGATATGCAGCAGGCCGAATTACGCATTGCGGACTTGGAGAGAAGGTTGGCGCTAGCCGGAGATTCGGCTGAGGAATCTACCCTGAATATGTTTGAGAGAATGGATTTCAACTTTTCCGAAATCGACAAACTTTGGGCGGCGCGCAGGGTTATTAACAGTAGCTTGGAAGACTTGCAGTCAGAAATTGCCAAGTTGGGTCTGGTGAATGAGGGTCAGGACGAAACCACTGCTAACAATAGCCAGCAAATAGCCGCTAATAATCAAGCTGTACGAGCGGCAGAAAGCAAAATAAATGCGCTTAATGTTGACTTCGCACAGCTTACCGAATCAGTTAGCAATTTGAATGCCTCGGTTCAGGAGTTAGATGCGATGCGCGGTGACTTGGCTTCAATTCGCCAAGCGCTAAACAGTGGTGACAGCACCGTGCTTGGACTGGTCGGTCGCCTTGAATATATAGAAGAATCTATGGAATCCGTAAACGCTCACAGATTGCAAATCAACGAGAGTCTATTTCGTTTGCAGGAAAATATAGAAGCCCTGCAAATATCTTCTGGTAATCTCTAAGTATCTGTCGCTGAGCCGATGCTCATTCGCCGGTAAATACAGGCTGCCGTTTCTCAATAAACGCTGTAACCCCTTCTTTAAAATCTGCTCTCGATGCGCAATCAGAAAAATACTCTGCCTCGGCTTGAAGTTGTGATTCGAACTCGTTCTCAAGAGAACGATAAAATAATGCCTTGGTATTGCCATATACATGGGTGGGTCCATTCGCCAGTCGTCTCGCCAATTTGTCGGTCTCTGCATCGAGTTCGCTGCCATCCACTACAAAGTTAATCATGCCCATATCCTTCGCCGCCTGGGCGTCGAAGCGATCTCCGAGTAGCGCGATTTCCATGGCTTTCTTGATGCCGACTGCACGCGGCAGATGAAACGATGACGAGCCGTCAGGACTAGTGCCTATTTTGCAATAGGCCAGGGTGAAGAACGCATCTTCAGCGGCAATCACCAGATCACAGGCCAGGGCCATGCTGACGCCGGCTCCTGCGGCTGCGCCTCGGCAACTGGCGATTATTGGTTTGGGCATTCTGCGCATGGCAAACATGATGGGGTGTAAATCATGGATACGCAGCAGGAACTCCTTACGAATCTCTTCGGGCTGCTTCTTAATAGATTCGCCCATACCTTTCACATCGCCACCAGCCATGAAATGGTCACCAGCACCGGTGAGCACCACGCAGCGAACCGACTTGTCTATCTCGACATCGTGCAATGCCTCGCATAACTGGGTCCGCATCTCCATGCTGAGAGCATTTCTGGCTTCCGGGCGGTTCATTGTTAGGGTGGCAATGCCATTGCGTATAGAGACTTCTAAGTGCGACATAGACTTGTCCTGGGCTAATAGTTACTAAGGTTACAGGGCTGGATTGATAATTGATGAAGGCAAGTATAACGCCAGAATTTGATGGAATGACAGCCAGTCACCTTTGATCTTGGCAAAGGCTCTGGTTTAGGTATAATACGCGGCCTTCAAAGGCTTAATGAGTTTTTTGATAAATGCGGATGTGGCGGAATTGGTAGACGCGCTAGATTTAGGTTCTAGTATCGCAAGGTGTGGGAGTTCAAGTCTCCCCATCCGCACCAGATTACGTAAAACCTTTCATAATAACCAATGGAAGAGTCCATTTTGGGAAACAATAGAACTTATCTTTGGAACGGTCAAACAATCGTGTTATCCAATTCGATCTACAGTTCTGAATTGTGCCTGAATGGGCGTGGAAAGCCCTGACAATTACTATCCGTTAACTCTGCTTGGTGCCAGAACCGGAGTTTGCCCTTTCCTCGGAATTTATTTTTGCCTCGGGTGGCAATAATATATTACAGACTAGTTCCTCATCAGAATTAACTGATTTGTGAAGCTCATTTAATCCAATACGTATGGGTTCCACTGTTGAATCTGGATGGTAAATTAGACCTCCACCGGCGGAAATTCCCAACCCTTTGCTAAACTCTTCTTTCTGTTTGATAGTATGCCTGAGCCGAGACCAGTCGTTATGTTCGTCATGTACGTTGATATAGTATGGGATGAGCGCTAAAGTCTCTGTAAAACTTTCACAACTATCTGTACCGAAACTACCCATTCCCAGTTGTATGGCACCGGCAGATACTCCTATTATCACTGTTCCTGAATAAAATTTGCGAGAAATTATTTCGGCCATACCGGTTTCCTGAATTATTCCCCAACCAGCTTTAAAATCACCTCCCGCGAGTAGAATTAAGTCAGCTGATTCGAGAAAGTCCCTGTCTTCATCGGTAAATGATGACGTAATCATCTTGCTTTCATGGATATCTATATTATCCATTGCTGCCGTGAAGAGATTAAAAAACTCGGGATTATCCCCATTGGAAGCACCAATATAAGCCGATCTAGTGACTGTCGCCTGATGGATTTTAAGATTCTCCCTGATAGTCGTTACGAATCTGTTATTTGGACTATTCCAGAAAAGTAACTGGCTGTCTGCCAGAAGATAAAGTGGTTTGAGATTACTATTTGTGTTGATTTCTATAGTCATAAGTCACTCATTGCCGGATATATCTTCATCGTCCCAATGTTCATTAAGTCTAACAACACTTCGTGGGTGGCAACATTATATTGATTTCGTTGAAAATGCTCAAAAATGCACCAGATATTGACCGTACTCCTTAATCTTTGAAAAATCTGAATCAACCACCTTAGGGTAGGAGCGCGGGTCTCTCATTGAGGGTAAGTGTTGATTTGCCGCCTTAAGGATGAGAAGTCCAGATTGCCTTGTTAGCACTCATAGTCTTGGCTCAGAATTTTCTACCGACAGCACTGCTATTGCTGTCCTCCACTTTGTAAGTAACATTCTTTTCATATACTATGCTTATCGTGGGAAACCAGAAATTTCTCACAAACAATTTGTCGACAGTGAAATTTGGATTAATAAGGATAACTAGGAATTATGCGCATTTGTTTGCATACATTTTGGGACATTACACACGATTTCATTGGGGGTACAGAGAGGTTTCTCGTGGAACTCGCTACAGAGTTGCAAGCACTTGGCTTCGAACCATTTATAGTTTGTTCCGGTAATGATACAAGATTAACTATTCAAGGAGTTCCTGTTTTCGGTGTATTGCCAGATAAATATTTACAATCATTCCATTCACTCGGTGAAGCAAAGGCTGCGTTCCTAAAGGAAAACTTCGTAGAAGGGAAATCAATTGAGTCTGGTCTACACGAGTTGGGAGCCTATGTGCAAGAGCAAGTAGGGAAGTTTGACGCAGATGTAATTCACCTAAATTCTTTCGCATCGTCACTTTATTTTGAGTCTAACGTACCGGTAGTTGTGACTAACCATGAAAATCAACAAGAATCTGACCGTTTGTGGGGTGCAGGATTCTTTAATCGTTTAGCATCGATGAACAAGGAAAGTGAAGCAAATTTGGCTAGCCATGCAGCTCGTGTCGTACCTACACGATTCTATGCCAAACAATACAGCAGTCTGTTTGATGCGGATGTACTAGGAATTAACCAAGGAATCAGCCTGACAACATTCAACACTCAGATCGTTTCAAATCCGATGATGGAAAGCAAATCCAGTGATACAAAAGCAATAAGAGTCTTGCTACCTTCGAGGCTCGATCCAGATCAGAAAGGCCATGATTTAGCCATTACCGCATGTAAAATACTCAGCGATGAGCAGTTCAACTCGGAATTTGTTTTTTCAGGCATCAGACAAGACAACCGGCATTTAGTCTCTGATTTGAGAAATTTATGTAAAGAGCTTGGCATTGCAGAGAAGGTCTCTTTCCAGCGATTTGCAGATATAAACAGAGCGTTTCATGCAGCCGATGTAGTTATTTCGCCAGAAAGGTATTGCTCTTATGGGTTGTCCATCTCCGAGTCGCTTTCGTTGGGAATTCCGACAGTGCTCAGTGACATCCCTACTTATAAGGAGATTGCAAGCGAATTTTCTCATGCATTCTTCTTCGAAAGCGATGATGCAGTAGACCTAGCAGAAAAGATAAAAGAAGCTGCGCGCTACTGTGTAAGCAGCGCGGAGAAGATAAGGTTTAGGACTAGATATGATTTTAGAGAATGTGCCAAAAGATATGGTGATCTTTATCTATCATGTGTTAGCGATTAATCTGCTCGAATCGTTTTTTCGAAAACCTGAGGAGACGACTGGGCTTCCTTATCTTCAGCTGCGATTCACCCCGATAATCCAGCTTTATTTCGAAGTTAACTCGTGTTGAAAACTCATTTGATGGGCAAATTAGTACGTGCCCTCGTATGTCTTTCGATTTAATTCGGACTCGCAGTTTTCTCCATCCTTGTTCAGAGGGAAAAATAAAATAAGAGTTCTCGGAAGACCTTTGATACTTACAAATATCCAAGGTCTGACTTATACCTGGATTGATATCGATTACATCAGGGTTTCCCAATTTAGCCCAACATATTGCCTCTCTAGATATGGGCCTAAAATGATCCTCAGTCACGACTTGTGCACGTGGAATTTCCAGGTCGATATCTTCATTTCTGTACGTTGGAAGGTTCTCATTCGTTTCTATTTGAGCCTTAGGAAGAATGTCCTCATTCTCGATATCATACAAGCTAACTACTGCGATACAGTCCTTAGCAACTGATCTGCCGTAATTCTCAATCTGAATAGACCAGTAGACTCCGTTGCCGTCTTGTAAAGGCGACAGATCCTTATAACGAACAATAACTCTAGGCTTATAGAAATATCTCGTTACTTCCGAACCGATAAGGGTGCCAACCGTCAGACTTAACAGCGATGAGATTAGCATATAGATATCGATTTCCAAGAGATAATTCCTAGTTATCCATACTTTTAGAACCTCCCTCGTACATTTGCTGCGGTAATTCTGTCCTGAAGTCTTCTATCGCTCACATGTGTATATATTTCGGTAGTCGATATGCTCTGATGTCCGAGTAAGCGCTGGACATGACGAATATCTATCCCTGCCTCCAAGAGTTCACAAGCGGCAGAATGTCTACACATATGAGGCGTAATCTTGCGCATAATAAGTGACTTGGCAGCAAGATCGGCAATTAGTTTTCGGACAAATTGGGTTGAACTAGGCATTCCCCTACTATTAACTAAAAATTTGTCGTGATTGGTTTGAGTTGTTGCTCGCATTAATAAATACGCTCGTACCAGCTCGCTGACCTCTTTGTCTGGTAAGAATACAAACCTTTCACGCATTCCCTTCCCCAGTATTTTCACGCGATTGCCAATTAGATCGATATCTTCGAGAGAAATACTAACCAATTCTCCTACTCTTACGCCTGTACAAAGCATAAGCTCCAACGATAGTAGAGCTGTTAGTTTGTTAAAATCAGATTTAATTACTATCTTGTTTGATATCTGCTGGCTGTTGTAAGCCTGTTTACTATTAATGCCAAGTTGATTTTTGGCAGTGGCTATTAATTTTTTTATTTCACTAGTCGGAATATTCTTGGGCAACTGTTTTGAGGGCTTCAAATCAATGTGTATTTTGTGGAAAATATTTGTGGCCAATACTTCTTCGAGTTCATACCAGCGAAACATCGCTTTAATACACGCAAGTTTTCTTTTGGCCGAGGACGGTTTCGATCCCCTATCAAGAATTGAATGCTGGTAGCGTCTGATGTGATCTCTTGTTATTTCTTCAAGTTTTAAAGATTGTCCAACAACGTCGATAAATTGCCGTAAATCAATTTGATAGGCTTTGAGAGTATTTCTGGATAGGTTTTTGTTCTTTTCGCATACTATGAGAAAATTACTACAAGCGAACGAGATGAGCATCTTTTTGCGACCTTTTATGTGTAAAGCGTGGGAACAGGTTCGATAGCTCAGTATTAAGCTTCGCTAAGAATCTGAGAAAAGCCGTATAGTATTTTAGCGGCGGTTATTCGTCGACTATCGAAAGTGACGGGTTAAATATGCCGTACTGGATATTTACTCTGAACTAACAGATGTTCTCTTCTTGTCCGTTACCCGCTAATCATGCGAGGTCAGAAACAATTGTTGTAGTGAGGAGAAGGAAGAGGAAGGAGGGACATATATGGACGCCCCGATAATATCAAGCAAAGTTAACCATAAGCTTGATTAATCAAACTTCAATTCATAGCGCCGTAAGTTGCTCGGTGCTATGGTCACGGTCTCCTCGATATTGTTCGCCTGCTCGTTGCCTTTCTGGCTCCAGATCGATGGTATAAAAGGTCGTGCTGACATATATCCGGCCCATATTGGAAGTGTATTGATATTCACTTCCGGCCCTAATGAGATCCGCACTTGACTGTCTTCACACTAACACGGTTTACAAGAACCTTGTCCCCTTCAGACTGTCGTCAAGCACGGAGAACCGTTTTAATCATCGGTGCAGGCACGACCAGGTGAATCGAAAACGAGGCATGGGTGAATAGCTACCCAGCAAATTGCGGCTGATAGTACTGCCTGCGCTGTAACAGTATCCAGGCCAGTCGCGCAAGTCGATTGGCTAATGCCACGGCTGCTTTGTTAGCCCCACGACGGTCGGCGAGCTGAGTTACCCACGACGAAAGCTTGTCGTCTTTATGCCTACAGCGGTGAACAACAGCTCGGGCACCATGAATGAGTTGCTTGCGAAGATAGCGATTTCCTCGCTTGGTCATTGCACCGTTGAATGACTTGTCGCCGCTGGAAAACTGACGTGGAGTTAATCCTAGCCACACTGCTAGGTCCCGTGGATGAGCAAATTGACTGCCATCACCGATAGCGCTGTACAAGCCCGTAGCATTGATAACACCAATACCCGGCAGAGAAAGCAATATTCTGCACAACTCGTGCTGGTTCGCCAGTTGAGTGAGCTGTCCATTCATCTTTTTGATTTGCGCTGTGAGTCGGTGGAAATCGTCCAGCACCTGACTCATTTCTTGTTTTATCGCAGGCGATAAGCTCTGATTGGCTGGGTCTATGGCGGACACCACAAGTTCTCGAAACGCCTTGAACCCTTGAGCGCCAATGAGGCCGTATTCACTCAACAACCCCCGGGTTTGATTCATCAGGGCAACCCGCTGTTGAGACAGACGATCACGAATGCGGTGCAGTGATTGGATATCTTGCTGTTCTACCGTTTTAATGGGTACGAAGCGCAAGTTGGGGCGTTTGAACGCCTCGGCGATGGCCAATGCATCATTGCGGTCATTTTTATTGCCACGAACGAAGGGCTTAACGTGCTGAGCCGGAATGAGCCTGACTTCGTGCCCCATCGTCTGAAACGTTCGAGCCCAGTAGTGGCTTGAATAGCACGCTTCCATGGCAACAACCGCTGCTGGCATGTTAGCCAGTACCATCGGGAGTTTGCCACGGCTGAGTTGCCGATTTTCCAGAACTTTGTTTTGTGGAGAAACTGTACAAACTTGGAACACATTCTTTGCCAAATCAATGGCGACTAGTTTAAGCTCTTTCATGATGGACGCCTCTTAGAGTTAACTGAAGGTTTCACTATCAGTTTGGCGCAATTGACGCCGGTCTAACAGGGGCGTCCATCTCATCACTACTCACTTAGTAGCTTAAGCCTCAGCTTACTCAGACCGCCGCAATCGAAGCTATTGCATCAATTGTAATGGCTATAAAGAGTCAATCTGGCTTCTAATACCTTAAACCAGTAGTCGACGCAGTTGCCAGCTGCTGCCCGAATGTTAGTTTCTCTATATAACTTGTTCGATGGAAGCTTTAGAATCTCCGTATCGATTCTGAATAAGCTGCCATTGGATTACTCTCCTTGCCCGAAAAACGCACGCTTCTGCTGCTCGCCGGCGTCCTACTTGCATCTGCTCTCGCTCCCCTAGGGTCCACTTCTATTGCCGTGGCCATGCCACAGATTGCTCAATTCATGGAAATGGATCCCGGTACCACCACCCAGCTCCTGGTCGGCGGCTATTTGTTGATTTCTGTCATTGGTCAGGCTCCCGCAGGGAAATTAGGCGACATCATCGGCTACCAGAAGGCGCTGTATATAGGACTGGGTGTATTCATGCTTGGTTCGCTAATGGCCTACCTAATTCGAAGTATAGAAATATTATTGGTCTCCAGGATGATGATGGCCGCTGCGAGCGCGATGATTGTGCCCAACGCATCAGCAATGTTAAGGACGCAGTTACCAGAATCCATGCTGCCCTTCGCTTACGGGGTATTTGGTGCCACCATGGGTGCGGCAGCGGCAGTTGGCCCATTGCTTGGAGGTGCGCTTACGCAGTTTTTTGATTGGCCTGCAATATTCTTGGTAAATGTTCCCTGGGCTTTGATAGCTCTTGGCTTGATTGTATTTACTTCGAGGCCGCAAACCGAAAAGCCGAAAGGTCGTTTAGACCTGCGCAGTACAGTGTTACTGGCCTTCGCTATTGGCGCACTGCAGTTAGGATTTATAGGTGATTCCATAGATTTCCGATTTCTTTTTCCCGGTTTGATTTTACTGGCTGTGTTCGTGTGGTTGCAGCTTACAGTCGATGAACCAGTATTCAACCCGCGCTTCTTCAGACGACCTGCCTATTTGGCTGCCGGCTGTACTACGGCGCTTGGTAACTTCACCATGTATGCCTTGTTATTCCAGCTGCCAATT
This sequence comes from Gammaproteobacteria bacterium, assembly GCA_021773355.1. Taxonomy (GTDB): domain Bacteria; phylum Pseudomonadota; class Gammaproteobacteria; order Pseudomonadales; family Pseudohongiellaceae; genus UBA9145. Next base: position 169,991 of record JAJFKE010000046.1, read on the forward strand.
TTTTTCGTCGACGTTCGAGACGTTGCAGAAATTGAAATCGCCAGCGCGCTAACTGCCATGACACTTTGCATGATGCTAGGTGGACCAATGTCGGCCATAGCAGGAAGACTCATTGGTATTCGATATACTGCGGTTTTTGCTGCCTGTGCTAATTTATTTGGTCTGTATTTATACTCTGATCTTGAATCGGCTTTAGTGCCGTTGGATATTATGCTACCGATGGCTTTGATGGGTTTTGCCATAGGTATGTCTGGGCCGGTGGTACAGGCGGCAGGCATGTTAGCCATTGAAAAAGAGTACGCGGGCATGGCCGCTGGAGGCTTAAGTACGATGCGTTATTTTGGGGGAGCGATAGGAATCTCTGTGCTCTCACTGCAGCTGGGGTCGGATACAGTAACATCCCTGGAGCAGCATCTTTCGGTAATTCCGTATTATGCTGGCGCTTTGATTACAGTATTGCTGGTAGCATTCCTGTTACCAGTTTCGAATAATAAAGGAGACCCCTCTGTGGGAATCCAATAACGGGAGAAGGCTATGACACGACAATTTGAAGCACCAGGGCCCGGCACCTGGTCTCTGGATACCACTCATAACAGTGGGGCTATGACTAGCTACACCGCTCAATGTTTCACAGGCTTGCCTAGAGGGTTTCACGAATGCCTGGAGAAATATGGAATCCTATTGGATCGTTTACAGCCTGCCTTTGTTCATGGTTTCTTCTTCATGCAGCAAGTTGCTGTGGTGGGCAAGCCTGGAGGGGGGCCGCCCCCTAAGTTTCTGATGCAATTAATGTTCAAGATTCATCCCAAACTCAGGGCACGAGTTAAAGCCGCCCACGCTGCTATCGAATCCCGTCTTTGGTTGCAGGACCTAAAAGATTGGGATGAAATGAAAGATGACTCAATTTCCAGAAATACTGCGCTGCAATCAATCGAGCTTTCTAATTTGAATCGAGACGAGTTGATCGAACACTTACACAGCTGTTTTGTTAACGCCGAAGAAATGGTCTATCGTCATCACAAATATTCTGTGGGATCCATATTGCCTATAGGACGATTCCTGGATGCAGCTACAAGAACATCCGGGCTCTCGCCAGTTGAGGTGGCTCCTCTATTGAAGGGCTCAACTCCGGTATCTAAAGGTTTAGCCGGTAGGGAATTAGCAATGCTGGCTGCTGCGATTACTACTGCAGGTATTTCTAAGAACGATCTGGACGCAAGTTCTCCCGAACAGGCAATTGCCGCGTTGCGTGCCATAGCGGAAATAAGTTCGGCATTAGATGCCTATTTGGGTATCACCGGTCACATGTTAATAGGCGGTTATTGTATCTCTGAGAAAACCCTGCAAGAGTCTCCCAACATCCTGCTAGCTAGAATTGGCGACGCGCTGGAGACGCAGACTGAGCAAGAATTCGATCGGAAAATGGAACTGCGAATTCGAGAGCAAATACCTGCGGAAGATAGAGCCGAATTCGATCTCTGCCTAGCCGATGCCAGGGAAGCGAATCGCATGCGAGATGAGCGTGGAATATACAACGATATTTGGGGAGCAGGCATATCTCGATCTGCTATTTTGGAAGGCGGGCGTCGCTTGCTTGAGGAGGACGGCGTGTTGAGCAAAGCAGAATTGACTTTGGATGCATCCCATGAAGAAATGATTGGATTGCTAAAAGGTGAGAATCCCGTAAGCGAAGCGGAACTTAGTGACAGGCGAGACTGGCGCTTGCATAAAAATATAGACGAAGTTCCTGAATTTCTTGGCGATGAGCCAAGCGATCCTCCGCCAATTGATTGGCTGCCCATTAAGCTTCAGCCCACCATGCGCGCCTTTGCCTTGGTTATGGACAATGTCTTCGATGAGCCAAAGGAAGCCACGGAAAAAATTTCTGGTCTAGCGGTGAGCCCAGGCGTTTACGAAGGAACGGCAAAGGTCATCATTAGCACCAGAGATTTTGATCGTTTGGAAAAGGGAGATGTACTTGTCACCAAGAATACTTCCGCAGGATTTAATGTAGTACTTCCCATTATTGGTGCTTTGGTAACCGATAGGGGTGGGATACTAAGTCATGCCGCTATTGTTAGCCGCGAATTCGGAATTCCTGGCGTGGTGGGCACCAAGAATGCGAGTCAACTAATTAAAGAGGGTGATACAGTGAGAGTTAATGGAGACACGGGTGAAGTTGAAATTCTTTGATGTGCGCAATGATTGAGGCCGTTCCGCTAACGCAAGCGGCAGAAGAAGAACGTTTTGGTGGCAAATGCCTGAGCCTGGGCATTGCCCTGCGCGCGGGACTGCCTGCGCCAGACGGCTATGCTCTGCCAGTTGCTTTGGTGGCAAAGTTAGCTGCAGGCAACGAATCTAGCGCTGCTGCTATTCGCCCTCTGTTTGATCAGCTTGCCCCGGCTGTTGCAGTTCGTTCAAGTGCCGTGGGAGAAGATTCTGTAGCAGCAAGCTTCGCAGGGCAGCACTTAACTGTGCTGAATGTAATGGATGCTGAATCAATGTTATCCGCGATTGTTCAGGTTCACGCCTCGGCGTATACCGATGAAGCGCTAGCCTATCGAAAAAGAATGGCAGTTGCAGGTGAGCCAGCCATAGCGGTGGTAGTGCAGCAACAGATTCTGAGTGAAGTAGCTGGTGTAATGTTCACAAAAAATCCACTAACGGGAGTCATCGAACGCTATATAGAGGCAAGTTGGGGGCTGGGAGAGGCGGTGGTTGCAGGAATGGTGGTGCCGGATAGTTTTCGGCTTTCCAATACAGGCTCTGTGTTAGAGCAGGTAGCAGGGGAAAAAGATATTGAATTAGTGGCCTGCGCCGACGGTGAAACCAGGGAGCAAGAAGTAGCTGCCGAAAAAATTTCGGCCTTGTGCTTGCAGACAGAACAACTCGATCAGTTACATCAACTTGCTGTAAAATGTGAACAGGTTTACGGTGAACATATAGACATCGAATGGGCGTTTCATGCTGGGCGGCTCTACCTGCTGCAGTGTCGTTCGATTACAAACTAATGCCAAAGGCTGTTAGTTGAAATGAAAGATTTATTCAAGCAATCAAAATCTACAGGCAGCGGTAAGAAAGCCGACAAGCACCCTGTCTCCAGCAATAATGATGTCCAAAAATTTCTTTCAAAGGTCGCCACATTGCCAAAGACAGCTGGTGATGCCCGTTTGATTTTTTCTTTAGATGCCACGGCGAGCAGACAGGGTACCTGGGATGTTGCCAGTCAGCTGCAGAACGAAATGTTTATCAGCGCACAGTCTCTGGGTGGTCTCAATATACAACTCTGTTATTTTCGAGGTTTCGGAGAATTTTTCAGCAGCGACTGGCAGAGCAACCCCGATGATTTATTGCGTATCATGTCTGGCATTCGCTGCCAGGCCGGAGCCACTCAACTACAACGCTTGTTGCAGCATGCGATTGATGAGAATCATAAGAGAAAAATTAAGTGTCTCATCTATATAGGTGATGCGATGGAAGAGAATATTGACGTGCTAGCCCAACAGGCTGGAAAACTTGGCTTGCTAAATATCCCTTTGTTTATGTTTCAAGAACGCGACGATCCCATCGCGAAGGCTGCATTCAAAGAGCTAAGTCGATTGTCGGGTGGAGCCTATTCGCAGTTTGATAGTACCAGCATTAATCAGCTTAAAGACCTGCTTAGGGCAGTGGCAGTTTATGCGGCCGGTGGTCTAAAGGCATTGCAAGATTTTAGTAAGGGCTCTACTGGTTCGGTCAAGTTACTGGAACAGCAACTAAAAAGATAAAGGATTGTAGTTTGCTATTTGTTATAGAGATTAATAGACCGGCATGATTTTTCGTTTATTGGCTTTGTTGCTTTTGCCCGTGATGGCGTATTACTTCGTCAGATCTATTAGTCAACGTTATTCCTTCACAGCGCGGCAAAATAGATTGCTGTTTTTCCTTGTAGCAAGCCTGCTTGTGATTGCCGTGCTCATCGCCATTGGCAGGTTACCTGTGCAGTTTATATTGGCGCCCATCGGCGTGGCCGCTACATTTCTTCTTAGAATGTTGCCAGCTCTAATGCGCCTATTACCGATGTGGCAGCTTTTTAAGAATCGAACAGCGTCCGCGGGTTCGCGAAAATCCGAGCAAATATCAACCATTCGTACTGCATATTTTGAGATGGAGCTACGCCATGATGACGGCGCAATGGACGGAAATGTACTACTTGGTAGCTATGCCGAGAGAAGGCTTTCTTCGTTACAGTTACAGGAGCTGCTGGAGTTGTACAAGGAATGCAGCGCAGATGCGGACTCTGCACAAGTATTGGAAGCCTATATTGATCGCACATTTCCAAATTGGAGAGAGCAGGCTGAATCTCAGCATACCGATAGTGGAATGGCAGTGAACGACGAGTCAACAATGACCAAGACCTTGGCGCTGGAAATTCTGGGCTTAGATGAAACGGCCGATCGCGATCAAGTAAGTAAGGCGCATAGGAGTCTAATGCAAAAAATGCATCCAGACAGAGGTGGAAGTGACTATCTCGCCAAGAAAATTAATGCAGCGAAGGACTTTCTGTTAAAGGTTTTGTAAGTTAGTACATCAAGCACTTTTCTTCTTATTCAAGAATGCCTGCACGATGGCTTGGGCTTCGGGTGTTTGTAATAACCTGGCAAATTCTTCTAACTCGACGCCTATGGTGTCGGACACAGATCTCTGCTGTCCGCGTTTGATTAGACCCTTGCTTGTTTGAACCGATTCGGGCGGTAATGCGGCCAGCGTCTTGGCTTTGTCTAGAGCATAGGTAAGATATTGCTCTTGCGGCAACACTTCGTTGATAATTCCATACTCTCTTGCCTTGTGGGCGGAAAAACGCTCTCCCAACAACAATAGCTCAGCCGCTCTAACATGTCCTATTTGTTTCGGCAATAAATAGCTGGATCCGGCTTCCGGGCATAAACCCAAACGACTAAACGGTAGCTGTAAAAAGCAGTTCTCTGACGCATAGATGAGATCGCAATGAAACAGTAGAGTTGTCCCTATACCAATAGCCAGACCACTAATTGCAGCAATAATTGGTTTGCGTGTTTCATTTAATGCGTTCATGAAGGCGACCGAAGGGCGCTCGCCGGAGGCGGTATCGCTTGCAATAAAGCCATTCACGTCGTTGCCGCTGGTGAAACAATCATCTATGCCTCTGATCAGAATGACATTGACCGCTTTATCGGCATCTCCCAATCGCAGGCCAGCCGCCAATGCTGCATACATACCGGGAAGCAGAGCGTTTTTTTTCTCTGGTCTGTGAATCTCAATAACCATTACATTGCCGTCTAGAGAGTATTTAATATTCTTATCCGCTGACTCAATCATGGTTATTCCTTGTGGATGATCTCTAATTCGAGGGTATCATTTTAGTGGATATAGCTCGCGAAGTAGAGTATTAATACGGGCTAAGCCCGTCTGCGAAAATAATATTGTTACTCGCCTTGTTATGACTGATTATTCCAATAAATTTTCGCAAATTGTTAAATCGACAGCGCTAATAGAAATTCGAGAACAGAAAGCTGTAGCGTTGTCCTTTCTGTTGATTTTTCTATTGATGACTGCCTACTATATGTTGCTTCCTGTTCGAGACGCTATGGCAGCGATTGGAGCAACACGGAAATTAGTGTGCTTTGGAATATCCAATTTTTCCTAAGCCTTGCGTTTTTAGCTTTATACGGTTTGGCTGTCTCTCTTATTAGTTTCAAATATTTAGTCCCCGCGGTTTACGGGTTTTTCGCGGCGAGTTTTGCCGGTTTCTATTTAGCTGCAGCCTTGGTAGAAGATCCAATATTGGTGGATAAGGGGTTCTATCTTTGGGTTAGTCTATTCAGTTTGTTTCATGTCTCCTTATTCTGGAGTCTGATGACTGATTTATTTAGTAAGGAACAATCGGAAAGATTATTTGCGTTCATCTACATGGGCGCCAGTGCTGGTGCAATAGTTGGTCCTATTATTGCGGCGGTTACAGTCACAATTCTTAACTCCGAGTCGTTGATGCTGACAGCATCGATCATGATGCTATTGCCACTGCCACTGCCACTGCCACTGCCACTGCCACTGCCACTGCCACTGCCACTGCCAATTGTTATTTATCTGCAGCATTTAAAAACTTCAGAGATGGGTAACGAGGAAGTGTCAGTGAATTTGTCGGAATGGAAAATTGGAGGCAATCCCCTCGCAGGCTTCAAACAGTTTTTCAGCAGCCCATTTTTGATTGCCATTGCGGCTTTTATATTGTTGTACACAGCGATTAGTGCGTTTGCATATTTCGAACAAACTGATTTGTTGCGTGGTTTCGACAGAGATCGCAGAACAGAAATTCTAGCGCTACTTGCACTGGTAGTTAATGGTTTGACTTTTTTTTCGGCTTCTTTGCCACTAGCCGCCTGGCAACCCGTTTTGGCATGCCGTTGACGCTTGCCTTGTTCCTGTATTTATGTGCATAGCCTTGTTAATTCTCGCCTTTGCTCCACTATTGACAGTGTTGCTCGCTTTACAAGTTGCAAGACAGGCCGGTAATTACGGCATTACCAAACCTGCTAGGGAAATGCTATTCACCGTCGTGTCTAGAGAGAGTCGTTTTAAGGCTAAGCCGGTAGTGGATGTTGCCATATACAGGGGTGGGGATGTGGTCTGGGGTTCGGCATTTGCTTTGTTAACAGATGGCCTTGGTTTGGGAATTGCGGCGATGGCTGCTATAGGCGCTGGAATAGCAGCAGTGTGGGCTGTGATTGGTGCCCTACTAGGCGTCTCTTTCGAAAAAGATACTGAAGTGATTGCCAGTCGAGATTCTTTAGAATCCACATCGAATGCCATACCCTCGGTGAAATAGCGTTCTTTGCTAAAAATTACGGCGATCGATTTCCGATATGCTTATAGCAGCTAATTTTCTTGAACAGCCCCGTGTCCAAACCAACGTTCAAATCTCAATAAAAATTTTGCACATTCAGTGTTAGAATAGCCCGAAGCAATATTTTTTAAGGTTGAGATGGTTATGACTCTAATTTGCAACGAAGATGTAATTCAAAGTGTTGCTGACGCACTACAGTTTATTTCCTATTACCACCCCATCGATTTTATTAAAGCCGTAAACGAGGCTTACCAGAGAGAAGAATCCGAGGCCGCGAAAGACGCCATGGCACAAATCCTTATCAACTCGCGTCTATGCGCGGAAGGCAAGCGACCAATCTGCCAGGATACCGGTATCGTTGTTGTATTCTTAAAGGTAGGGATGGGCGTGCAGTGGCAGGGGGGTATGTCACTGGAAGACATGGTAAACGAGGGAGTGCGACTAGCCTACCTAAATCCTGATAATGTATTACGCGCATCTATAGTGTCTGACCCAACGGGCAGCAGGAAAAACACCAAGGATAATACCCCTGCTGTTATACACACCCAAATCGTTCCCGGTAATGAAATTGAAGTGAAGTTAGCGGCCAAGGGTGGCGGATCTGAAAACAAGGCGAAGCTGGTCATGTTAAATCCAAGTGACAGTATTGTGGATTGGGTAGAGCGAACACTACCTACCATGGGTGCTGGTTGGTGTCCCCCTGGGATGTTAGGTATAGGTATCGGAGGCACTGCAGAAAAAGCAGCGGTATTAGCAAAAGAATCTCTGATGGAGCCTATTGATATTCATGAATTACGGGCAAGAGGTCCTAGTAACCGCGTAGAAGAATTGCGCTTGGAGATTATGGATAGGGCGAATTCACTCGGTATTGGCGCGCAGGGATTGGGCGGATTGACCACGGTTTTGGATGTTAAGATTCTGGACTATCCTACTCATGCAGCCTCGCTACCTGTGGCGATGATTCCAAACTGTGCTGCAACGCGACACGCACACTTCACATTAGACGGCAGTGGTACAGCAGTGTTTGAGCCACCAAATTTAGACCAATGGCCACAAATTGTTTGGGATGTTGGCCCGCGAGCACGTAAGGTGGATTTGAATTCCTTGACGCCAAAAGATATTAGCGAGTGGCAGCCGGGTGAGACCTTATTGCTTTCTGGAACGATGCTGACAGGAAGGGATGCCGCACATAAACGATTATTAACAATGTTGGCTAATGGAGAACCACTTCCAGCCGGCGTGGATTTTAAAAATAAGTTTATCTATTACGTGGGTCCGGTCGATCCGGTACGAGATGAAGTTATTGGCCCAGCAGGTCCCACTACTGCTACGCGCATGGATAAATTCACCGATGAACTGTTAGAAAAAACAGGACTCATCGGTATGATAGGAAAAGCTGAACGCGGGCAAGTAGGCATAGATGCTATTAAAAAACACAAGGCGGTATATCTCATGGCAGTAGGTGGTGCCGCCTACCTGGTTTCAAAAGCTATTCGAAAGGCCTCGGTCGTTGCTTTTGAAGATCTGGGTATGGAAGCAATACATGAATTTGAAGTTGAAGATATGCCAGTCACTGTGGCGGTGGATGTGAATGGTACCTCAGTGCACCAAACTGGGCCGGCATTATGGAAGAAAAAAATAGCAGAGGAACATTCCCTGGAAGTGAGATAGCGAGTTTATCAGGCCGGCGAATCGAGAAGGCGGTCAATCACACATGTCCTGGTAAGAATTTTCTATATCAAGAGATATTTCCGCTGTGAGCCCTGCAACAGCTATGCTGTGCGTACTAAGATCAATTGATTCGCTGCCCAATACATTGTGATCAAACTTGTAGATTGTCCGATTTTCTCCTTCCGATGTTGAACTATCATAGGCCTTGCTAGCTTCCATCACGCTCTCATTCAGCAATTTGTAGTTTGAAATCGCGCGCGCGCCATGTCGTCGAGTCAACATTTGTTCAACGATATGTGGGGCCAGAATGGAGGCGCTCGCATTATTGCCTCCGAAGCCTTTCGAGTTAATGATAACAGCGTCCATTCCCTGTTTGCCCACTTCCTTATGCTGTAACAAAAAATCGATGCTGCGGTGATCAACATCGTCGGCGATTTCATCGACTGTGAGGATGCCTGGAATTATTCCTTCGGCCCAGACCCCCAGGCTCGCAGCCAGTTGGTCTCCTGATGATGAAGCAAGTGAATGCCCTATATAGGACTTTACTGCGGCGATTGGCCAATCTTGAATTCCGAATGTTTCAGCGATGCGATTTATGATGTGTGATTCTGTTTGACGGTTTTGTAGAGTTCCGGTGCCATGGGCTTGAACATAGCTGCGCTTTGCCAAACCTTCTTGCCCGATTATATTTTTCGTGGCGGCCGCTGCTTTCGCCATAGAAATATAGTTGCCTAGTCCTGGACTGGCGATGGACTTCTTAAAGCCATCAGCGTTAATAAAAACTTCGTTAATACCCGCATAAATATTCGCACCTAATTCTAATGCCAAATCATCGTCAAAAAGTACAATGCACTGCGCTGACTCAGCTAGAGTGAAACCTGCGTTGTAGCCGAACGGTCTGCAGGCGCGGCGATAATTGGGAGTATCATTTTCGTTTAGATTATCTAGCTGACGTAAGGAGGCATCATCGGCCAGAGCGCCCATTGTTGCGAATCCATCAAATATTTCCGGAACCAAAGGTGCTTCGCTGGTTCCGACGATAATCACGCGATGACTACCCGCTTGGATATCCCTGATACCTTGGCGCAGGTTGTAAAGAAAAGTAGCGCAGGCAGCTACATTGGTGCCAGTTGTTCCTAAATTTCCGAGCAGGTAAGCGTTGATGAAGTCAGCTGGCATTTCCGCGTAGCCCAGAGGAAGTTGCTTCGAGCTGACCTTTTTGCCCAGCAGTCTCGCTTGCATCATGCCGCCATAGCCGTTGTAGTCGAGTTGACTCATGCCACTGCCTGCATAAACCGCTATTTGGTCAGGTGCTACTTTCTGCTTTACGCTATCCCAATCGATACCCATGGAGTTTATGGCGTCAGAGGCAGCGAACACAGTCAGTTGCAATCCCCTAGGATGATTTCTGGCTGGGTATAAACTGGCAGGGTCGAAGCCTGAAGGAAGTTGTCCTGCGCTGTGTACCGCTATTTCGCGTGTACACTTGAGCATTACTTCGAAACTGTCTGTGGCCCTGACTCGAACATTGCCGTTGTTGTCTGTATCAGAGAGTGTCCAGCCTGATGGTAGCGGGGTTGGTAAATCTTTTCGGCGCAATTCGAACTCGAGTTCCCCTTGGTCCGGACCCGCCAAAGTTGCGCGTCGGTGGAAAGGCAACAAATCAGGATTAAATAGATTGTTCTCCAACGCTCGAATGAGCGAACCCTGACTAAGTGCGGGCATGAGCTGATTGAGATGGCTTTTCAACTCAACCTCGGTTCCCCGAGCATCAAGCCATCTGCCGTTTTGCTTGCTGAGCTGGCCGGTTAAGGCCGCAAGATTCGTATAGGTGTGCCGAACCTGATTATCCGGTAATGCGTCTACGACCATGCGTCGATAGCCATGATGACCCGAACTGCGTCCTGCCGCATTGATACCACCAAAACCGGTGATTACAGGTAACTTTGCCATATCGCTGTGCCTTTATTGGGTCGTGCAATGTCTTACCATTGACCTAATAGGACTATAGTGGGGTTTCTAGAAAAAACTTTAGGTTAAATTGGACAGTAACTATGTCATATTGGCCAAACAGCTGATAAGTCTCCAGGCTTGGGTCAATGTTGAAATTAGTGACCTGAATTTTCGCTTTAATCCAGATATCTGAATTCCATCGGTATCTCTAGGAGTGCTTGCATAAAGCTATCGCCACACATAGCATGTCTAAAAGCTACTAATCATAAGATTTCCTTCGGAGGAACCATGAGTATCAAGAAAATAGCCGCTGCAATTTTGCTAGTAACGGGGATCGGTGCTGTTACGTCGGTGCTAGCTCAAGACGACAGATTCGCAAACGTAACCATAGAGACGGTTGCAGTTCGTGGCAATATCTCCATGCTGATTGGCTCAGGAGGGAATATTGGGGTTTCCGCAGGTGAAGACGGTCTGTTGATCATTGATGATCAATACGCACCACTGGCCGCAAAAATCAGAGCAGCACTGTCTCAGTTGGGATCCGATTCCCCCAAGTTTTTATTAAATACGCACTTTCATGGAGACCATACTGGCGGCAATGCTGATTTCGGTGTCGCCAGCATTATTATTGCCCATGAAAATGTGAGAGGCCGGCTAGTAGCAGGGGATTCGCCAGCTTCTGCGCTGCCCGTAGTCACTTATGATGACGATGTAAGCGTACATTTTAACGGTGAGGACATTACCCTGATTCATATGCCTCGGGGTCATACCGATACGGACAGCGTGGTGCTGTTTGCCGATACCAATGTCATTCACATGGGCGATCATTTTTTCAATGGTGGCTTTCCGTTTGTCGATTTAGCCAGTGGCGGTACAGTGCAGGGCTACATCAGTAATCTGGAAAAGGCCTTGTCCTGGATAGATGACGATACAGCGGTTATTCCCGGTCATGGCCCCTTGGGCACGAAGGCCGATCTGCTAGCCTTCTACAATGTAGTTAAGGATACTTCAACTACGATTCGCGTGATGAAGTCACAGCAAATGAGCAAGGAGCAGGCGGTAGCGGCAGGCTTGGCTGATGAATATGACTCTTGGGGGCAGGGTTTTATCAATGAGCAGCGCTGGATTGAAACTGTTTTTGACAGTTATCCTCGCTAGTTATTTCCGTCCAAGGTAATAACCTGGCTGGTAATGCGGAGTTGGACTCGTCAGTGCTGCTGGTGAGTTTGCGCTAATCATGAACAAGCAAGACGATTTTCACTCTACACTGAATCGCTTACATCAAGCATTGGGTATCCCGCCGCAATATGGGGACAACTGTAAGTTGCCCCTGTGCCGCGAGCCGGAAACTCTGGTGGATACAGAGCTCGATTTCTACAAGCGGCCGCAGCGATTGACCCCTCTGGCTTTTGCCGCCTGGTCCAGAATGCGGGAAGCCGCTGTGGAGCAAGGCATTTCCCTTTTCCTTATTTCCGCATTTCGTGGGCTACAGTATCAGTACGATTTAATTGCACACAAACTTCAGGATGGCCAAAGCCTGGAGCAAATACTCATGGTGAACGCGGCTCCAGGTTATAGCGAGCATCACAGCGGTCGTGCCGTAGACCTGGGCACACTGGGCTGCGGCGCGCTTACCGAAGAATTCGAAAATACTGAGGCTTATCAATGGCTTGTTCTAAATGCCGAGGCCTACGATTTTCACCTGAGTTACCCGCGTGAAAATCCCTATGGAATAGATTTTGAGCCCTGGCACTGGTGTCATTTGGGCGAGTAACTTATTTAGACAAACGCAATTGAAACAGGTAATCTAGAACTCGCACTACTAAGGAGAGGGGATGTTCGAGATTTATCACCCGCTGCATTTAACGCCGCAATATCTGAATACTTCAGTATTTAGCTCCTTTACTCAAACTCAATTTTCTTCCCAACTGAACCCTAAACATCTTCCATTTATTGAAGCATGGCTAGTGCGTATCCGAAATTATTGGCGGCTACTGGCTAGCTCTACCATGGTCGAAAATTGACCAGGAACACTACGTATTTCTTGGAGGAGGAAGTATTTAAGTAGAAACTAGATTTGTAATTCGCCATTTGAATGAAAATAAGGAGGTAGTACTTTATGACTAATGAATTCCAGGTTGTGTATCACAATATCGATCAAACAGATGCTATTAGTGAAGCGGTACAAAAACGCATAGGGAAATTAGAGCGTTTTTGCGATCAAATTATCAATGGTCGAGTAGTATTGGATTCCCCGCACAATAACCATCATAAGGGAAAAGTTTATTCGGTAAGTCTGGAGATCCATACGCCTACTTTAGAAGTCCGGGTTAACCAGGATCAACATGATAACCATGCGCATGAAGATTTATATATAGCGATAAGAGATGCATTCAACGTGGCAGAGAGACAATTCAAATCAGTCGATAAAAAGCATAGAGCTACACCTCTTCACAGAGAAGTAGAACCAATGTCGCTGGATGCAGAGGCTTTCGATGATGAAGATTCGAAAGATACTAGCAATGAGGCGGCCGCTTAACAGATGGCGGGTTCAGGAATGGAAGAGCTTAAACGATTAGAAATAGAAGCGGCAACGTTCAGAAAGCTGTTGCAGCATTTGGATGAACACAAGGAAGTGCAAAATATTGATCTAATGAACCTGGCGAGTTTTTGTCGAAACTGTCTGTCGAAATGGTATGTGGCGGAAGCACAATCTCGCGGCTTGGATATCGATTATGAAGCGGCGAGGGAATTGGTCTACGGCATGCCTTATTCCGATTGGAAGTCTCAATATCAAGCGGATGCTAGCGCCGATCAGCTACAAAAATTTAATGAGCGACCCGCTGAATGAATGGCGGGGAATCTCTGACTATAGTCAGAGATTCCCCTGGCTCTGCTAATTCTCAATATTGCTTTCTGCACGGAACAGTTTATTCCTTACCAGGCTTCTGTACTCGTTAGGCGTAACTGCGTTGAGTTTCTTAAATAGGCTGGTGAAGTAGCTGGCGTCATGGTAACCAACTAGATCGGCTGCTTCCGATACTGACAAATTACTCTGCTTCAATAATTTTTTTGCATGTGTAATTCTTAATTCCTGCAGGTAGCGTAGTGGCGAAGAGTTTGTGGCCAGTTTAAAGCGTCGATTTAGGGAGCGTATGCTGAGCTGGAATTTTTCCGCTACTTCAGAAATTAGTATTTCAGCCTGATAATTTTGATCAAGCCACTCCTGCACTTTTATTATTTGCTCGTCGTGGTGACTTCTCTGCTGGTCTTCGCTTAACAGTAGTGATTCATAGGAACGTTTTAACTCGTGAGTGAATTGGCGGGAAATCTCATTAGCAATCGAATCCCCGTACAGTTGTTCCACAAAATGCAGCATGATGTCTCGTACCGCATTGACGCTGCCGGTGCAGAACAAATTACTGTCACTGGTAATAAAGCGCTTCCTTTGTAGCTTAATCTTAGGGTAGCGTTTCTCGAATTCGTCGAAGAAGCGCCAGTGTGTAGTAGCAAACTTGCCGTCCAGTAATCCGGCCTCTGCCAGAAAGAAGCTGCCGGTTACTGTAGAGCAGAGGATGCTTCCTTTTTCATATTGATTGCGAAGCCACTGCAGCATGTAACCGTGTTTCCTGAGGGATGCCTTGGGATTTCCCCAAATACCAGGAATAAAAATAAGATCACTTTTGCTGATTCTAGCCAAGTTGGTGGAGCAATTAATGGCGAGCCCACCGCTCAGTTCTAGCTGTATTTCCTCGTTACATGAGGCAAGCTCGATGCTTACTAATTTGTCTTTCTGTCTTCTTGCACGCGCGATGTCATTGGCCGCACTGAGCATTTCCAATGGTATGGTTACAGTTGAGCCTAGAGCCTTGGGTGCGGCGATGATGGTAACGTGTTTCATGGTGGCGGCTGCTTAGTAGCTTATAGCAAGCACATAATAAATCTTTCGACCATTGGGAGAATCAATCTCAATTTCGCTATCGATTACCTTGCCCAATAAGGCGCGTCCCAAAGGGGCATCTATGCTTATGTATCCTTTTTGTGGGTTCAGTTCGTCAGGACCGACAATCTTATATTTAAAGGTCTGCTGTTCTTCGTCTTCCAGCGTTACCATTGCACCAAAGTATATTTTACTCGGATCTTCCGGAGGTTCCGAAACTACAGTCATTTCTTCCAATCTTTTGCTTAAGTATCGAACTCGGCGATCTATTTCGCGAAGTCGCTTCTTGCCATAGATATATTCAGCATTTTCTGAGCGATCTCCCAGCGCCGCTGCGTCAGAGACAGACTGGGTGACGATCGGCCTCTCAACCTTCCATAGCTGGTGCAGTTCAGCCTTTAGGATCTGTTCTCCCTCGGCAGTAATATATTTTGCGCCGGACTGCTGTGGTGGACGGTATCTGCTCATAGTTTATTAAGGCTACTTTTGCTTAGTAGCTTCGTCGATGCCACTCGACAATTCCACGTCCAATCGCTTGCGGGTTGTCTTCCTGAATATAGTGACTGCCGTAACCAACAAACTGTGTTTCAACATTGCGGTAGTTTTCTATCATCCACTGTGCACGTTCTGCTGTGATCATTACGCCAGGGTCAGCGTATTGAATAAGTTTAGGGGTATCCGATTCGCGCAGCCAGGTTTCGATTCGTCGAACCACAGCTACGTTCCGTGCTGGCTCTCCGGCGATTGGTAGTTCATTTGGCCATACGTATACAGGAAATCGTTTTTCTTGATCCAGGAATGGCTCGCGATATGCAGTCTTTTCGGCTTCGCTTAGGCTGCGAGTTACTGCCCCATTCAACAGAATGCCTTCGATAAACATATTGTCTTCGATTAATAGTTTTTTGCCAGTTTCCGGGTTTCGAAAATTACTAAAAAAGCCTGCGGTTTCCATGGGAAAAGCCGGTGGAACCAATGCTTCCATCATCACAATGCCCTTGACGTTTGCCGTGTTCTGCATGGCGTAATTCAGACCCAGCACTGAGCCCCAGTCATGAATGACCAGGATGATATCTTCTAGCTCGCTGATGCGAATGAATTCTTCTATGTATTGGTAGTGAGTTTGAAATGTGTAGTCGAGATCGGTGGGCTGGTCGGACTTACCAAAGCCGATGTTATCTACTGCTACAATTCTGTGATGAGGTGCAACGTAACGCATTACGTTACGCCATAAGTATGAAGATGTTGGATTACCATGAAGGAATAAGAAGGTATCACCATCGCTATTTCCTTCATCAATATAGTGGAGTGTGTCTCCCTTGACTTCCACATATTTTGACTGGTACGGGAAATCAGCAGAGAAAACCCCCGCTCTGGGATCACTCCGGTCTTGGGCCAGCAGCCCGGAACTGAACAAAGCCATTATGAGTATCAGCAATGCCGGTGATTTTCGAAGTTTCTTGATTTTAGAGTAGATCACAATTTTCTCCTAGGCAGTATTGTTGTGCACCCTTGGCTGAGGCGGGTGGTTTAAGTCGGTACGGATGAAGGAGACTTCAGGATTCCAAGCCAAGGCTTAGTTGATCTTCCTTGCCAGCCGTTTTAGATGCAACTTCTGCGGGTATAAGTCTAACGCCCATTCCGAGCAACCTCACAGCTTTGTTTCCGCGCACAAATCCCTGCTCACACAGTGATCGATAGTTCCCACTATCGGTGGTAGAGGAAATCATTTCAACCGTTGTGCTGACGAAGTCGTGAAATTTAATTTTTACAAATTGTTTGTGAATTTGATAGCCATCCCTCAGGTTTTCCATCCTCTTCGTTAGCTGCTGCTGGAGTTCAGGTAGTTCATTTAAACAGCTTTCCAGAGAAGGTAAATCCTCTGCATAAGTATTTTCGACGCTAATAGATTTTCGCACACGCTCAGTTTGAACGGTTCGAGTATCGACTCCTCTGCTAAGACTATATAGCCTGTCACCAAAACTTCCAAAGTAGTCCCGTAGTTTATCCTTGCTGAGTTGTCTCAAGTCGCCACAATTTTCCAGGCCCAATCTTTTCATCTTTGCGGTTGTTACCCTGCCGACACCATGTAGCTTCTTGACAGGTAACAGTGCCACAAATTCATCCACTTGTTGCGGCAGAATTACGTATTGCCCATCAGGCTTATTCCAGTCACTTGCGATCTTCGCCAAAAATTTGTTCGGAGCTATGCCCGCAGAAATAGTAATTCCTACCTTCTCCCACACCTCTTTGCGAATCGCCTCGGCAATCCTGGTAGCACTACCATCAAAATGAGCGGACTGACTTACGTCAAGGTAGGCCTCATCAAGCGACAAGGGTTCTATCAAATCTGTATAGTTTTGAAACACTTCGTGAATAAGGCTGGAGGCGTGACGATACTTCTCCATATCCGGTCGGATGATGATTAGATCAGGGCAGAGTTTGCGAGCGGTGGCTGACGCCATGGCTGAATGGATGCCAAATTTTCGGGCTTCATAGTTGCAGGTGGCTACTACTCCGCGGCTATTAGGGGCGCCACCCACGGCAATCGGCAGTCCGGCTAGATCAGGATTGTCGCGCATCTCTATGGATGCATAGAAACAGTCGCAGTCGCAGTGAATTATTTTGCGCAGAGGGTCCATGACAAAATCTTGATCGACAGTACATATCTGAATAGCTGCCGCCAAACTACAGCAGGACCGCGCATAAGTAAATGAGCAAAGGCCTGCTGTTTCTAAGGACCCTCTGATCAACTCTAAACCAAATGCCCCGAAGGGCGCTTCAGGCCACGCAAATTTGGAGTTAATCAGAGGCTCCCTAAGTCATATGTTAGGCGTTGTTCTTTTCAAAATCTTGCATGAATGTTGCCAATGCCTGACATCCCTCGCGCGGCATTGCATTGTAAATCGATGCTCGTATACCGCCCACATTACGATGACCTTTCAACGCGTACAGTCCTTTGGCAAGCGCCTGCTGAAGGAATGCATCCAGCAAATCATTATCAGCGAGATTAAACGTTACATTCATCGTAGAGCGATGTTCTTTCTGCACCGTAGCGAGATAGAAATCGGAATTATCGATCACGTCATACAATAATGCGGATTTTTCGTTGTTACGCACTTCGATTGCATCTACACCGCCTTCACCTTTTAGCCACTCGAGTACCAATTTCATCATATAAATTGCAAATGTATTATTGGTATTGGCCAGAGAATGTTTGTCCGCATAGGTCCTGTAATTCAACAAGCTCGGAGTTTCTGGAATTGCATGCCCAAGCAGGTCTTCACGGATAATTACACAGGCTAAACCAGCAGGGCCAAGGTTCTTCTGCAGTCCCGCAAATATGATGCCGAACTTGGAAATATCTATTCGTCTGGAGAGTAATTCTGATGTCATGTCCGCAACCAGTGGAATGTCGCCTGTTTCGGGAAATTGCTGCCAGCGAGTTCCGTAAATAGTGTTATTGCTGGTGATATGAACATAGGATGTGTCATCGTCCAGACTCGCTGGGTCAAATTCCGGGATTTGATCGAAATTCGTAGCCTCGCTGCTGGCAGCAACCGTAACGTTGCCATAGCGGGAGGCTTCTTTTCTAGCCAGAGAGGCAAAATTACCGGATTCTATATAGGCAGCTTTTTTGGCAGGCAGGCGATTGATAAGATTCATGGGAACTGCGGAGAACTGCATCTGTGCGCCACCATGTACATAAAGAATCTTATAGTTATCCGGGATGTTGGCGAGTTCGATTAATAATGAATCTGCGGCATCGATTACTTCGTCAAATTCTTTTGAGCGATGGCTAATTTCAATCAATCCGGCGCCCATGTTGCGATAGTTTAGAAATTCCTGTTGCGCTATTTCCATTACAGCCGTTGGTAGCATCGCCGGACCTGCGCCAAAATTAAAAACTCGAGTCATTGTTACATTCCTACTATGGATGATAAAAAATTATGCTGCGCCGAAGCTTGGAGATTTATAGCAACGTTACCTTGATAACGTCTTCAATATTCGCAATTGCTGTAAGAGCATCCTCGGAAGGCGATGTCTCAAGGTCGATAAGAGTGTAGGCAATATCATTCCGGCTCTTGTTCAGCATGTCCAATACATTGATGTTTTGGTCTGCTAGTACCGAAAGAATTTGCCCCAGCATCTTTGGAACGTTGCGATTGCAGATTGCTAAACGAGTGCAATTGCCAGCGTCGACGCCGCGATCCAGGAATAGATTTGGGAAATTGACCGAGTTTTTGATATTGCCATTCTCTAAAAAATCCATTAGTTGCTCAGCCGCCATGATCGCACAATTTTCTTCGGCTTCATTGGTGCTGGCACCGATGTGGGGCATGGAAATTACATCGTCTCTGCCCATTAGCTCGGGCCTGGGGAAATCGCTGACATACTGACCCAAGGGCCCCGATTCAAGAGCCTCAAGCAGAGCGGTTGAATCCACGATTTCATCTCTGGCAAAATTCAACAAGCAGCAACCCTTTTTCATTGCAGCGAATATGTCTGCGTTAATCAGTCCTCTGGTGGAATCCAAAACCGGTAAATGTAGAGAGATAAAGTCAGAGCTGGCAACCAAGGATGCGATATTCTCTTTTCGTGTAACCTGGCTGGGTAGTCGCCAGGCTGCTTCCACAGACAGGGCGGGGTCATAACCTTGTACCTTCATCCCCAGGCCAATGGCCATTTCCGCAACCAAAGAACCTATAGCTCCCAGACCGATTACCCCAAGGGTTTTACCCGAAATTTCGCTGCCCTTAAATTTCTTTTTCTCTTGCTCCATTAATTTGGAGAGCGCAGCTTCATCGCTTATGTCAGTTTGAGTGCTGGCAAATCCTATCCCTGGAATGATTCCGCGTGAAGCCAGCAACAGGCCACACAAGACAAGCTCTTTAACTGCGTTGGCGTTAGCGCCGGGAGTATTGAACACCACCACGCCTGCCTCTGTGCAGAAGTCGACGGGCACGTTATTGGTTCCCGCGCCAGCTCTTGCCACAGCCCTCAGCCCATCCTCGATGGCGCCGGAGTCCAGTTTATGGCTACGCAGTAATATGGCATCGGCGCCTGTAATATCTGCGTCCACCTGATAATTTTGCTTGGTGAAACGATCTAAACCGCGCTCTGAGATTTGATTGTAGGTCTTAATTTTGTACATTTGAGTTCCTGGGTTGTAGAGCGGCGATGGTAAATCCGTCAAACTTCTAAACATTAGCCTCTAAATGATTCTAATTTGGTTGAATTTCACTTTGAGGGTGTATTATCTATGCTGATTCCGTTGGCCACAAAGTAGCTGCTGCGGAATCCAGGGGAAATTAAAGCGGGCAATTATGTCGTGAATCGCAATGAAACTCCAGCCGGATTTCTAATAAATAGGGACGGCTACTCTCTTCTTAAACTGGGCTGCCTGAGAACCTATCTGATCGGCTTTTACTACAAGGAAATAGCGAATGAATGTATCTGAAGCTGGCACTGCGATCGCTGTAGCCACCAACAGTGTGCCGGTGAAGAGAATTCTCGGGCGTAACCCAGGCCCGATGACAGGGCCGGGCACCAATAGCTATTTAATTGGTACACAAAGCCTGTCTCTGCTAGACCCAGGGCCCGCGGATGAGGTCCAGCTACATAGCTTTCTCGAGGCAATTGGCACGGCGACTCTTAAGTATATTTTAATCACCCATACCCACGGTGATCACTCACCGGGAGCCCTTGCGCTACAGGAAGCCACCGGCGCCACATTAGTTGGTAGAAAGGCTCCAGAGGTAGCCGGCCATGATAGAACTTTTGTTCCTGATAAAATTTGGCAGGATGAAGAAATTATCGACGTCGGTGAATACACGATACAACTAATCGATACGCCGGGACATGCATCCAATCATATTTGTTTCTTGTTGAGGGAGGAGCAGCTCCTATTTACTGGTGATCATGTGTTGCAGGGTACTACCTCGGTTATTCTGCCACCGGACGGGGATATGGCTGCCTATCTGGATGCGCTCGCGCGACTTAAAAACATGCCACTTACGGCATTGGCACCAGGACATGGAGAAATTATGAGCGAGCCCCAGGCCGAGATCGAAAAATTGATAGCTCATCGACTGAAAAGAGAGCAGAAAGTACTCACTGGCCTGAATAGTCTCGGCGCCTGCGGCCTCGATGAATTGGTGCTAAGGGTCTATGACGATGTGGCTGCCCATTTAATACCTTGGGCGAAAAAGACCTTATTGGCTCACTTGATAAAGCTCGAGCGTGAGCAAAAGATTTCCCAAGCTAACGAATTGTGGCAACTGAAGTAGCAGAATAGATGTCTGTAGCCGACAGCCCAAAGCCAGAATGGTCGCTGTATTTGATTCGCTCGGGTGACGGCAATCTATATACCGGTATAAGCACGGATGTTAAGCGTCGTTTCGGTGAGCATGAAAATAAAGACAAGAAAAACAAGGGCGCCAAAGCATTACGTGGCAAGGCGCCATTGTCGCTAGCCTATCAGATAGTTGTTGGAGATAGATCCGAGGCGTCGAAATTGGAGTTTAAGGTGAAGAAATTGAGCAAGACGCTGAAGGAACAGTTGATTGATCAGCAGATTGATCTGGAGGAATTGCAGACGTGGATACACGGCAGTCAGGCAGAACGGACTTAGAGACGACTCATCTAAAAATACCGATTGGCATCAGCAGTTGTTTATTGGGAGAAAAAGTTCGTTTCGACGGTGGACACAAATGGAATACCTATATTTCCAAGACTCTGGGTCAGTACTTTGAATTTCAAACCTTCTGTCCTGAGCTGGATATAGGGCTGGGCATTCCCCGCAAGCCAATTCGCCTGTCAAGAAAGGGGTCCACACAGATTCGCTGTGTACCGGTTGACAAACCGCAGTCGGACTTTACGGAAGTGTTACTTCTCTCGGCTGAAAGGCAGAGTAGTTGGCATCGAGATCTCTGCGGATACATTCTTAAGAAAGACTCTCCCAGTTGCGGCATGGAGAGAGTTAAAGTGTGGGATGATGTGATGCCCGTTCGCGAAGGTGTAGGAATATACGCTTCTAGATTGATGAAGAATTTTCCTTATCTGCCTGTAGAGGAGGAGGGACGTCTTGGTGATGCGGTGCTAAGAGAAAACTTTATTCAGCGAGTTTTTGTACTGCATCGCTGGAAGCGATTGCTAGAGCAGGGATTACGACTGTCGAATTTGCTGCAATTCCATGCACGGCACAAGTTAATTATTATGAGTCACAATCAAACCCGTAATCGTGAACTAGGGCAACTGCTGGCTTCGGCCGACAAAGATGATGTGACTGAGATTGCGGATAGGTATTTGCTAAAGCTGATGCAAACCTTAAAAATGCCCGCTACCAGTGGCAACCACGTCAATGTGTTGCAACATATTCAAGGCTATCTTAATAAGCCTTTAGACAAAGATGACAAGTTAGAGTTAAGCGAAACAATCGAGAATTACAGATTGGGTTTGTTACCGCTTATTGTGCCAATAACTCTGCTCAATCATTTTTTTCGCAAGCACCCCGATGAATATATTTCGAATTCTTGGTATATGAATCCATATCCGCAGGAAATGAGCTTGCAAAACCATATTTGAATGAGTTGTGCTTGGCCGGTTCGGCTAATTCAAGAGCCTTTTGCCTTATGCAGGTTGTTCCGTAAGCAGTGGGGCAATTTTAAAGTTCATGAATCCATAAATAACGGCCATTATAGGACAGATCAGATTGAAGAAGCAGTAGGGTAAATAAGCGAAGGTGGCAACACCGAGCGTGCCACTCATATAGGCGCCACAGGTATTCCAGGGTATTAAGGGCGAGGTCATGGTCCCAGCGTCCTCCAAAGTTCGAGACAAATTTTTCGCGTCGAGATTGCGGTTTTGATATTCCAGCTTGTACATGCGCCCTGGCAGCACGATGGAAATGTATTGGTCTGATGTGATGATATTGGCACCTATGCAGGTAATAATAGTCGTTGCAATCAAACTGCCAGTGCTATGAACGAATGACAGCGCATAATTAACCAGACACTGCAGCAGTCCGGTATGATCCATCACGGCGCCAAACACCATGGCGCAAAGAATAAGCCATACAGTATTCAACATCGAACTCATGCCACCTCGAGTCATTAGGTCATCCAAGGTTTCATTGCCGCTGGATAGTGAGAATCCGTCAAACAGTGTTTGCCAGGTTCCCTTAAACAAGCCGAGAAAAATATTTGGTGTATCGCCGGCTAGAGTAAGAACGGCGCGCTGTTGGAAAGCCAAGGCCAAAATAACACCAATTAATGCACCAGTTAGAATAGTAGGAATCGGAGGTAGTTTCTTTTGTGCCATGACCAATAAGGCGGCAACCGGCAGTAACATAAATGGATTGATAGTAAAGTTGTCGTTGATTAGTTGCATGGTGATGGCAAGATCGCTGGCGGTACTCTGGGTGTCAATGTTCAGTCCGATAACGGCGTACAACACTAGTGCGATAGCAATACTCGGCATGGTGGTCCAAACCATATGACCAATGTGTGAAAACAGATCAGTTCCTGCAACTGCTGGCGCTAGATTGGTGGTTTCGGAGAGAGGGGACATCTTATCGCCAAAATAGGCGCCAGAAATAATGGCGCCAGCTGTAATTTCGACAGATAGTCCAAGACCAGCGGCTGCCCCGATTAAGGCGATTCCCACTGTGCCGGCGACAGTCCAGGAACTCCCAATACTCAATGCTATCAATCCGCATATTAGACAGCTGGCGGCATAGAAAATTGCTGGATCCAGAATCAATAGGCTGTAGTAGATCATTGTGGGAACGGTGCCGGAAAGTATCCAGCTGCCGATCAGAAGCCCAACGCTGAATAGAATCAGGATCGGTTTCAAAGCGATAGTGATACCAGATACAATGCTGATTTCAATCTGTTCCCAATTTTGCCCGTTCTTCCAGCCAATAGCGGCGGCAACTATGGCACCAACACAAAGCGCTATCTGGTTCGGTCCATAGCTGGCATCTTCGCCAAACAGATACACGGAAAAGGAAAGTAAGCTGATTAGCACGAAAACGGGAACCAATGCCTGTAGCACCGTGGCGGGCCGGATCGATGGTTCAGTAGTCGTGTCTTGCGATGATACCATTGTGCTTACCTATGTCCCTATGTCGCTCAAAAGTCAGTCAGGCTAGAGCATAATGGCAGGAGTTGCCGCCTGTCTATGCCCATGCGCGGATTGCAGCCTTATCCGCTGTATTTGGGTTATAATCCGGCTCTTTCCGCCGATGGGTGGCCAGGCTGGGGGATGTGTCTTTTTCCATTGCCAGTGGAAATTATCAATTGAGATGTAACTGAAGTAAGAAAAATGACTGATATCGAAACTTATATGCTGCAACTCGGGCGCCAAGCGAGGGCTGCGTCCAGACAGATCGCCAGGGCGAGCTCAGCTCAGAAAAATGCTGCCTTGTCGGCTATTGCCACTGCTCTGGATGCTAACCGTGAGCAATTGATGGCTGCCAACGAGCAAGATATGCGAGCTGGAAGGGACAAAGGTCTGGATGCAGCATTGCTTGATCGTCTGGAGCTCAATCAGAGTCGTATCGATACTATGATCGAAGGACTGCGCCAGGTCGCCGCATTGGACGATCCGGTGGGAGCTATCTCTGATTTGAAATACCGCCCCAGTGGGATTCAGGTGGGCAAAATGCGTGTGCCCTTGGGAGTGGTTGGTATTATCTACGAATCAAGACCCAATGTTACTTGTGAAGCTGCCAGCCTGTGTTTGAAATCCGGTAACGCCACTATTCTACGTGGTGGTTCCGAGGCCATTCTTTCGAATCAGGCTATAGCCGCTTGCATTAGATCTGGACTGGAACAGGCAGGGCTAAGCGCACATGTGGTTCAAATATTGGATCGTTCTGATCGTGATGCAGTAGGACTGTTAATCACCATGCCTGAATTTGTGGATGTGATCGTGCCTCGTGGTGGCAAGGGTTTGATTGCGAGAATAAGTGAAGATGCAAAAGTACCGGTAATTAAACATCTGGATGGGAATTGCCATCTCTACATAGACGACAAGGCCGATATCGAAAAAGCCGTGGCGGTGGCTATCAATGCGAAGACTCAGCGCTATGGTACCTGTTGTACCCTGGAGTCATTGCTAGTTGCACAGCAGATAGCTGGCACGGTACTACCATCTCTTTCACAACAACTAATTGGGCTAGGTGTGGAACTTCGAGGTTGTGAAAAAACCAGAGCTATAGTTGACGGAATTAACCCTGCCTCTGAACTGGATTGGGAGACGGAATATCTGGCACCTGTTTTATCGATTAAAATTGTGTCAGACGTAGATGCGGCGATCAATCATATCAATACCTATAGTTCTCAGCATACCGATGCCATCATTACAGAAGATTATAGCCGTGCGAAAAAGTTTCTACGCGAGGTTGATTCCAGTTCTGTCATGGTGAATGCATCGACTCGATTTGCCGATGGATTTGAATACGGGCTGGGTGCTGAAATTGGAATATCGACAGATAAGTTGCATGCGCGTGGGCCTGTTGGCTTAGAGGGTCTGACCTCACAGAAGTTTATTGTTCTGGGAGATGGTCACATCAGACAATGAGTTCTCGAGTGGCAGTGCTTGGCGGTATGTTTGACCCGGTTCACAACGGGCATGTGAAAGCGGCGCAATTTGCCCTGAGGAAGCTGTTCGTGGATTGTCTGAAAATGATTCCCTGTCATAGGCCAAATCATAAACAGGCTGCCAGTGCTGAAGCTCAACATCGTTTAGCTATGTTAGAGATTGTCACGTCTGACCTGGCTCAAATAGAAGTAGATCCGATTGAATTAAACCGAAATCGACCATCCTATACAGTCGATACGCTTGCCGAACTGAAAAAGCACTTTGACAGTCTGGTATTTGTCTTGGGAGTTGACTCATTTAACACTCTCCGGGAGTGGCATTGCTGGGAAATGATATTGGAACTGAGTCATCTATTGGTCTTGGCTCGACCCGGTTCTACTCTGTCAGAGGAAGTGATGTCGGCGGTAAATTTCGAACAAAGAAAAGTCGATTCTGGTGAACAATTGTTTGCTGAAGACGAGGGCAGAATAATGTACTGCGATGACTTCAATTTTGATGTTGCGTCGAGCATTGTAAGAGAGAAGATTATTAAAAATTTGGACCTGTCCGGCGAGTTAGATCAAAGAGTAATTCAGTACATAATGGAAAATCATCTCTATAGAGAGTCTAAAACTTAACAAGAAGGTGTGGTTTGAACAGCAAAAAATTATCGAAATTAGTTGTAGAGGCGTTGAATGACATGAAAGGTCAATCAATTCGATGTATCAACGTGGAAGAACTTACTGCAATAACTGATTACATGGTGATTGCAACAGGAACATCGAGTACTCATTTAAAAGCGCTTGCTGATACAGTTAGTAAATCAGTGAAGGATGCGGGGCAAGATGTGATTGGTGTCGAGGGAAAGCTGCAGTCCGAATGGATACTGGTGGACCTGGGCAATGTGGTTGTGCATCTTATGTTGGCACCGGTGCGGGCGCTGTATAATTTGGAAGAGCTGTGGAACTTTCAATCGCGAGTAGAGAGTGAAACCGATTCGGAAAATCCGGCGGCATGAAGGTAAGGGTATTTAGTGTTGGCACTAAGATGCCAGCATGGGTTCAGGATGGAGTGGGAGAATACCAAAAACGGATGCTTACTGATTTTGATTTTTCCTTACATGAAATACCCATGGCGAAGCGGACCAAAAATGCCAATATAGAACAGTGTATTCAAAAAGAAAGTGATGCGTTGTTGGCGGCTGTTCCCCGAGACGACCTTCTGGTTGCATTGGATGTAAGCGGCAAATCTTTCAGCACCGAAGATTTGGCGCAAAGAATCTCTGATTTTCGCCAGCAAGGAGTGAATCTCAGTTTGCTGATAGGTGGTCCCGATGGGCTGAGCAGTGAGTGTCTGGCGCAGACGGCAGAGCGATGGTCGTTGTCTGCCTTGACCTTTCCGCACCCCCTGGTCCGTGTTTTGTTGACTGAACAGTTTTATAGAGCCTCCAGTATACTAAAGGGCCACCCCTATCACCGTAACTAGCGCTGATTTCATCATTGAGTAATTCAAAGTTGTTTTTTTGAAACGAGTTCACTAAAAAACCGCGGAAAAACACGGTAAACTGCTTGCACAGCGAGTTGGCAGCTAAACTATTATGAAAATTTATTGTCTAAATTCCCTGGGAAATGTGCTTTAGAGCCCCATCTCTTAGCCGATTAAGCTAGTTGCAACTAGGAATATTACCGATGACTGGAAAATGGCAGCTTAAAGATCATGAAGCGGAGCGAGAGTTGTTCAGCCGCCGTCTGGCTGTGGCTGCCATCTTCGTCGTGCTGCTGTTCGCCGCCCTAATAATGAAACTGGTAAACCTGCAGGTCGCTCAATACGACTACTTCTCAGCCAGATCTGATGGCAATCGTCTTCACTCACAATATGTACCTCCCGCCAGGGGTCTAATATTTGACGGCCGTGGTCAGTTACTCGCAGACAACCAGCCAATATTCAATTTAACCATAGTGCAGGAACAGGTTGAAAACTTGGATGAGACGCTAGCCTATTTAAGTACACTTATCGGTCTTACTGAAGACGATATCGAACAATTCAACAACCGTATGAGACGAAACCGTGTGCCGTTTTCTTCGGTACCTTTGCGCTATGTGTTGAATGATGCGGAAAAATCAAAGATTGCGGTAAATAGTCATAAGCTACCTGGCATTGCAATCGAACCGCAATTTGTCCGTCAATATCCACTATCAGAGCTAACGGCTCATTCTGTCGGCTATGTTTCGGAGATTAATCGTGATGAATTGGAATCTTTATCCGACACTGAGCGTGAAAATTATGGTGGCACCAATCACATTGGTAAAACAGGAATCGAAAGAACTTATGAGGATTTGCTTCACGGTACCGTTGGTTACGAGATAGTTGAGAAAAACAATAGGGGTCAGGTCATGCGCTATCTTGATCGTACCGACCCCGTTGCCGGCAAGAATATTACCTTGTATCTGGATGGCGAATTACAGATAGCGGCTGAAAAGGCATTGGGTGACTTTCGTGGAGCGGTCGTTGCTATTGATCCGGCCACCGGTGGTGTCTTGGCAATGGTAAGTAAGCCAGGTTTCGATCCTAATCTTTTTGTAACTGGAATTAGCAATAAAAATTACAATGTTCTCGTCACAGATAATGTAAATACACCACTATTTGATAGAACTACAAATCCGTATCCTCCTGGCTCAACTATTAAGCCCTTCCTGGGCTTGGGCGGATTACATTATGGCTTGGTGGATTATGAGTTTGCTATTGAAGACCCGGGATACTTTCGACTTCCTGGAGTGAGTTATCGCTGGGGTGACTACACTTTGAGAACGGCGATAGGTGGTGGGCACGGACACACGGATTTACAGAAGGCCATTTTCCAATCTTGTGATACCTTTTTCTATGATCTTGGTAGTCGCATGGGCATAGATAGCATGCATGATTTCATGTCTCTGTTTGGATTTGGTCAAAACTTTACAGTCGATATTAATTACGCAAGAACCGGTGTGCTTCCTTCGCGAGAATGGAAACGGGAAACCCGAGGAGAACCCTGGTATCCGGGAGATACAGTGAATTCCTCCATTGGACAGGGGTATATGTGGGCGACACCATTGCAGTTGGCGACCGCGGTATCGATAGTTGCTAATAAAGGCAAGGTCGTACAGCCGCGGATGCTGAAGGCTGTTGAGGGTGTGCCATATCAACCCGTAATTGAAGATCCGATCGCGGATGTAGTGGTAAACGATCCGGACTATTGGCGCTATATAGAGGAAGCCATGACCATGGTTGTGCATCGACCATACAGTGATGAATTCCGCGGTTACGGAACTGCTTTTGAAGCCATCGCTATGGCCGATCGGGAAATGCCCTACAAGATGGCTGGAAAATCTGGCTCAGCTCAAGTAGTAGGAATAAGTCAGGAAATTCTGCAAAGCAAAGATATTATGGTATCTGATCTCAACAAGGACCATGGTTTGTTTATATCTTTTGCCCCAGCAGATAATCCTCATATTGCTCCCAAAATTGCCATAGCTGTTTTTGTGGAGAATGGTGAACACGGAAGTAGCGTGGCAGGACCAATCGCTAAAAGTGTAATAGATACTTATCTGCTTAATATTCTGCAAATCGATTTTGCTGCACTGGAAGCCGGCGGTGGCAGTTTAGTCTCTGTGCTCGATGAATAGTCAAGATTTCATACGGCAATCTGATGGATTGGGTTCCAGGGCCGGAAATCGAAAATCTATCTGGCGCACAATTCATACTGACCCACCCTTGCTCGTTGGCATTATTTTGCTCTGCTGTTTTGGGCTCCTTGTTTTATACAGCGCCAGTGGTAAAGATCAGCCTCTAGTTCAACGTCAAGCAATTACTATGTTTGTTGGCCTGGTGGTGATGTTCATCGTAGCCCAGTTTAATGTGCATTTTTTCAGACAATGGGCGCCTTCAATGTATGCTGCGGGCATCGGTTTGCTACTGTTGGTCTTGCTAATTGGCGTTGAATCCAACGGTGCGAAGAGCTGGCTGGACCTACCCGGACTTCCTAGTTTTCAGCCCTCTGAATTAATGAAATTTGTTGTGCCCATGCTGATGGCCTGGTATTTGGCCAGTCGACCTTTACCCCCTAGATTTAAGCATTTATTTTGGTCGGCAATCATGATATTGGTACCAGCCGGATTGATTATTATCCAGAATGATACCGGTACCGCCATCATGGTCATTATGTCGGGTATTTTCGTTGTGCTGCTCGCAGGTATACGTTGGCGAGTAGTTATAGCTGGATTTATATCACTGCTGCTGGTGTCACCGGCCTGGTATATTTTTCTGGCGCAGGATCACCAGAAGAATCGAATTCTCACTTTTTTTAACCCCTACCGTGATCCAACGGGAGCTGGCTACAATATTATTCAGTCCCAGATAGCTATTGGTTCCGGTGGGATTTATGGAAAGGGCTGGGGCGAGGGCGCCCAGTCCCATCTGGATTTCATTCCCGAAAGCAATACAGATTTTATTTTGGCGGTATTAGCCGAGGAGTTTGGGCTGTTGGGTGTGCTGTTTCTGATTTGCATATATTTGTTCGTGCTAGTGCGAGGTTGTTTTATTGCAATAGCGGCGAACGACACGTTTAGTCGACTGCTTGCCGGCAGCATAACCCTCACCTTTTTCTTCTATGTATTCGTGAATATGGCTATGGTTTCGGGATTGTTGCCTGTGATAGGACTGCCCCTGCCATTGATAAGCCGTGGCGGCACCTCGGTAGTTACGTTATTTATTGGTTTCGGTCTGTTGATGTCCATAAAAACTCATGGTCGTAGCAAACTTAGCTAAGCAATTGATAAATAAGGGTATATGGAATTATCTCCGGACTTATATGACGAGTTATGAGTAAATTCGAGACTAACTCTGCCCAGCTTCCGATGAACCGGTTAAAATAATTGCCGGATTGGACGCTATTCGTCAGGTGCCCCTGAATTATCTAACGATCCTGGTATTGCCTGTTTACAAGGCTAAATATGCCACTACATGCAGCACGGTAAAAAAAATGAAGCAATATACTCTTAAAAGTTCGACTCTTGCTTTGGCTTTGGTGTCTATCGTAGCTTGTAGCAGCGCACCTGCGCCCGCGCCAGAATCCTCAAACAGCGGTCGTTACAGTATTCAACAGGACAGAGCGCCGACCCGGAGCTTGGACCTTTCCTCGATCCCAGAAGTAGTTCCGGAACCTATACAACGAACAATGGCTGGAAATCGCAGCCCTTATACCGTTCTAGGTAAGAGCTACGATGTACTAATGACTGAAGAAGGTTATCAAGAACGTGGTGTGGCATCCTGGTATGGCGAGAAATTCCACGGTCATAAGACTTCCAATGGGGAAGTATTCGATATGTACCAGGTATCGGCGGCACACAAGTCACTACCGATTCCCAGTTTTCTGCGGGTCACAAATTTGGATAACAATAGAAGCATCATAGTGCGCGTAAACGATAGGGGGCCATTTCATGGCGACCGTATTGTCGATCTATCCTATGCAGCGGCTGTAAAATTAGGTTACGCAGACAGAGGCACAGCTCGGGTCCAGCTTGAGTCTGTGGTTGCTAATGGCGCAGTCCGCGATCGAAGTGCCACAGCGATGGCTAGCAGTAGTCCTATTGAAACTCTTAGTCTGGGTTCAGTCGGAGACAAGTATGTACAGATAGGTGCTTTTTCAGATCTGAGTGCCGCGCGAGAGGTCTCAGACAGGGTGGAAGAGCTTACCAGTTTGCCGGTATTTATACGCTCAGTGAACACCTCGAACAATAGAATTCTACATCGAGTCAGAGTCGGTCCAATTTCTGATGCTGGTCAAATTCAGCGGGTTAGCCAAAGTGTTGTTGCCGCTAACCTGGGAAGTCCGTACACTGTTACAGAGTAGCCATTTCCGATGTGCTATCATAACAGCCGCGACCAGTATCACCAATTGATTCGTCATTTCTCAACTCAATACACACATTAATTCGAGACGGATTTTTTATGTCACTTATTTTTATGCCATTCTTAGCTACAACTTCAACATCAGGTTTCAGCCGCTCATCCAGCTCGACGAAGTCGGTCCTGTCATTGTTCTTGGCAGTACTAATGACAGCATCGAACTTTAGTTTCGCGGCCCCGGCAATAATTCCCAGGCCTCCGGAGATTGCGGCTACTAGTTACATACTGATCGATGCCAGAACAGGTCATATTCTGGTTGAGGAAAATGCGGACGAGGCACTCCCTCCTGCTAGCCTAACCAAGATCATGACCGCCTATGTTGCAACTGAAGAAATTCTTAACGGCAACCTGGCGCTAACGGATAAAGTTCATATAAGCGAAAAAGCATGGCGCATGGAAGGTTCCAAGATGTTTGTTGGAGTCGATACTCTGGTCGAAGTCGAAGACCTGCTTCGCGGTATCATTATCCAATCTGGCAATGATGCCAGCGTAGCTATAGCGGAACACATTGCCGGTAGCGAAGAAGCCTTCGCCGACATGATGAATCAGTACAGTGAAGTGCTTGGTATGACCGAAAGTTTCTTCATGAATTCCAGCGGGCTGGATACAGAACTTTATTATAATACAATGTCAGCGCGGGACCTTGCGACACTAGCTCGCGCCACAATTAACAGACACACTGAATTCTATCCACTGTATGCGGAGCGCGAATTTACTTATAACAACATTCGGCAAAGTAATAGAAATAGCCTTCTATTTAGAGATCGCAATGTTGATGGCATGAAGACAGGCTGGACTGATGCGGCAGGCTACTGTCTTGTGGCATCGGCGGAACGGGAAGGCATGCGACTCATTTCCGTGGTGATGGGTACCGCCAGTGAGGAAGCCAGAGCGATAGAAACTCAAAAGCTACTAACCTATGGTTTTCGTTATTATGAGACTCATAAGCTGTATGACTCCAACCAGATTCTGACCAATGTTCCAATCTATTCCGGTGCTCAAAACTCAGTTGATCTTGGAATAGAAGATGAAGTTTATATCACTATTCCTCGCGGACAGGCTGAAGCTATGACCGCTACTGTAGATGTGGATGAAATTATTCGTGCACCACTCAGCGATAGACAGATTATGGGAGAGGTACGTGTTGTTTTAGAGAACAATATTCTTTATCAGGGCGATGTAGTATCTATGCAGGCTGTTGAGCAAGGCGGATTTCTTAAGCGCTTCGTAGACTGGATCACGCTAGTGTTCAGCAGTATGTTTTCAGGCTAGGCTCGATACAAATGTCGCAAGATAAGCAGGGCAGCGATAATCCAATTGAACAGGAAGCCCCTAGGATAGAATTTCCTTGCCTATATCCAATTAAAATTATTGGAGTGGCCAGCGTAGATTTTCATACACAGGTTATCACGGTAGTCGAGAAACACACTGGCAAAATATCTTCTGATTTGATTGAGCTACAGCCCAGCAAAAAAAATACCTATGTCTCTGTAAGGATCACTATTGCCGCAACAGGTGTAGATCAGCTTCGCAACATCTTCGAAGAACTGAAGACCTTGGATAATGTGAAAATGGTTCTTTAGGGTGTTATTGACCGACTATCAGCACTTTAGTGCAGACTTTAGCGCTGAGAACAAGCAATTCCATATACCTCTGGTAGTACGCCGACTCGGGCTACAGCAGTACCAGCGTATCTGGCAATCGATGCGCTATCTAGTAGAGCACGCCAACCCTGAACGATGTGACGAGATTTGGTTGTTAAGCCACAAGCCCGTTTTTACTCAGGGGCAGGCGGGTAAAGCAGAGCATATCCTCGATAGTACCAATATCCCCGTTGTCCAAATAGACCGTGGCGGCCAGGTTACCTATCACGGGCCAGGCCAGCTAGTTGTGTACCTGCTTTTGAATGTAAGGCGCCGGAAACTGGGCGTTCGGGACCTGGTAGATATCATCGAAAAGGCCATAATTCAGACTCTGGCGGAGTTCGGTATTTCGGCAACTTGCGATGCCAAAGCTCCCGGTGTGTACGTGAATGATGCTAAAATAGCGGCCTTGGGATTACGTATAAGGCGGGGTTGGAGTTATCACGGCCTGAGTCTGAACGTGCAGATGGATCTTGAGCCGTTCTCTCGAATTAATCCCTGTGGCTATGAAAATCTAGCTGTTACCCAAGTGGCAGATCATGTGGCTGATGCGGACATGCTCATGCAGAAAGTTAGCAAGGTCTTGAGTAATAAATTACTCGCCGAACTTGGCTACCTTGAATACTACAAATCCTATTGATTGAGATTCTGAATCTAATGGTTGAAAGAGAGCGAAGAAATGTTTTAGTAGAGGGCGAAAAACTTCGGGGTGCCGACAAGGTGCGTCGCATACCCGTGAAAGTAATCCCCACTACTGATCTGTTGAAGAAGCCAGACTGGATTCGAGTAAAGATTCCGGCATCGGCTAAGATAAATCATATCAAACAGAAGTTGCGACAGCATAAGTTAGCTTCCGTTTGTGAGGAGGCATCCTGCCCTAATTTGGGAGAATGTTTTAGCAATGGTACCGCTACCTTCATGATCATGGGTGATATATGCACCCGTCGCTGCCCATTTTGTGACGTCGCCCATGGAAAGCCGAAACCGCTAAATAGCAATGAGCCCACCGAGTTGGCAGCCGCGATAAGCGAGATGCAGCTGAGCTATGTTGTTATCACCTCTGTTGATCGAGATGATTTGAAAGATAGTGGCGCTCAACATTTTGCCCATTGTATTAGTGAGACCCGCCGCCTCAATCCAGACGTCAAGGTGGAAGTCCTAGTGCCAGATTTTAGAGGGCGGATGCAGATTGCCTTGGACATTTTGCAAGGTACGCCTCCTGATGTGTTTAATCACAACCTCGAAACCGTTCCCAGGCTATATAAGAAGGCAAGACCCGGCGCCGATTACCAATGGTCTTTGGAATTGTTAAAACAATACAAAGCATTGCAACCTGAAGTAACTACTAAGTCAGGATTGATGCTGGGCTTGGGTGAATCCATTATTGAAGTTAAACAGGTATTAGATGATTTATATAAGCACAATATTGATATGGTGACCCTAGGCCAATACTTACAACCTTCAAAAGATCATCTCAAAGTGGAACGCTTTGTTCACCCAGATGAATTTGAAGAATTGCGAGTTTATGGCGAAAAACTTGGTTTTAAACACGTTGCTAGCGGGCCTCTGGTGCGTTCCTCCTATCATGCTGACAAGCAGGCTCATGGCGAACAGATCTAGCTCGCCCCATTGCATTCTCACGCTCCGGGTTGTTTAGTCGGCGATGAATATCAATCTGGCAAAAATAATTACCTGTATCATCGCCTTAGTGATCGCGGTTACAACAATTATTTTTATCTCCCAGAACCCGGCAAGAATTGGCGAAGAGCCGCTGATAATTCGTGCTGCATTATTAGCACTGGCAATAGTTTCCACCCTGGTGGCGGCTTATCCATTCATGCCTTTTTTCGCTGGCAAACCTGGCACATATGTCGCAGCTGTTTGTTTACCCGCGGTTATTCCCGCTCTAGCTTATTACCTCATTATATTTCCCAGCCAAATCGGTACAGGTCTTTCCGGTGAGCAGATTCAGAGTGAACTGATCACAGATAGTTCGAGTAATGGAATAATAGAAGTCGGATTCAGTTATCCCATTTACACCCCTTCATTGAAGATCAGCAATCACGAACTGTATACCAGGCAAGTGAATGTGTTTCTTCGAATGATTGATGCCAATAGCGACGCCGCTTTGTTTCGTGCAGTTAGAAAACGCATACCAGGATCCAGTTTAAGCGTAGAAGCCACTGTTCAAGGCATGCTTAGTGAATCCAGCGGCTATGAGTTCAATCCCCTGGAAATACCGCCGGGTCGAACTATTACTACAAGAGTCGTATTTGTTATTAGCAATCTTGATGATGGAACTACCTTTACCGAGGCCCTGGGAAGAGCCTATCAGGCGCAATTTGAGTTACGCGATCCCGAATCAGGTGATCTAATTCTGGAATTTCCTCTAACCAGAATCTAACTCGCAGCCAAAGAGTTAGCCTGCTTTTTCCCAGAAAATAGCAGTACAGGAATTGCTATTACCGTGTTCGCAAATAACAACAGGGTTAAGGTCGCATTCAAATCTAGCAGCAGCAGGTAAGGGATTAGAAACACCAGGCGTAAAATTTCTAATAGTTGAGCGTTGAGCTTGCCTTCTAACCAGGCTCCATGAACATAGTATGAGAAACAGAGATAGAGAACCGCAGCGTTCACTAAGCCATAGCTTAATGTGGGTGCACCGAGCAACACTGCCAGACTTAGTGCTACCGTGAGAATAAATTGCATCAGACAATAATTACGACTGAAACTCGATATTTTCGGATCGAACCTAGTAGTTAGATCCGCGTTGTTTCGGGCCAGTTTACAGCTACTCTCACTGCCGGCTACTCGCCAACCCGGTGGCTTGACCAAGAGTTTGAATTTATTGATCAGACCCGGTATTCCTATGAAATCCTGAAGCAGTCGCCAATAGACATGGATATTCGCCCAAAGGGGATTCCAACTATTAAGCGGCTTGCGTAGACCAAACACTACTCTCTCATTGTCCAGCTCTTCTTGAAAACTACCAAACAGTCTGTCCCAAATTATAAATACACCGCCATAATTCCGGTCCACATAGATTTTGTTGCGGGCATGATGAACTCGATGATTGGAAGGTGTGACAAATATCCATTCCAGCAGGCCCAGTTTGGGTATATGTTCTGTATGCACCCAGAACTGATAGATGAGGTTCAGGCTGACAACTGTGAATAAAATTTCTGCGGGGAAACCTAGGATGAAGAAGGGCAGGTAGAACAGAAAGCCATGGAAATCTATACTGGTCTGCCGCAAGGCAGTACTTAGATTGAAGTCCTCACTTTGGTGATGTGCAACGTGAGATCCCCAAAATAGCGCCACCTCATGTCCAAGGCGATGTTTCCAATAGTAGGCAAAATCATAGAGAACAAAGCAGACTATCCAGATCCAAATATTGTCCTCAGCTAACTGTGTCAGTTGGTATTCACTCACTATCAATTCATAAACAGTACCGGAAAATCCAAGAATAACAAGGCCTTGCAATCGACTTAAACTACCCATCGATATGCTGTTAATGCTGTCGTTGATGCGGTAGGTATTGTTCCTTCGCGCCAGGCCATAGGCGATTTCCAGAAAAATCAGCAGGAAAAAGAAAGGTATCGCATACAGTATCAGTTCCATGGAAATCGCTCCGAAACAGGCTGATTTGGGTGGAAAATTTGGCTTTCAGCTCCTTGCTATACTAACTCACAATCGGGCCGGATATTAAATGGATGGCCACAAAGGCCTAAAAACACGTTATTATTCGCAGCCATCGATTGGCACAAACGTATTATCAGGAGATCGGCCGTCATGAAGAGAATCGCCTTGCTAGCAGCTGCGATAGGTTTGTTATTTCATAGTTCCTTATTGTTCGCTCAAGGTATTCAGCAGACAAAGGGATTGTTTCAAGACAAATTTCGTCAATTGGACGAAGTACTACCCACGCCAAATGTATACAGGAATGCTGCCGGTCAACCGGGTCACGAATACTGGCAGCAGGAAGTAAGCTATGAGATAGATGTCACTCTGGACGAAGACACGCAGCGAGTAGCAGGTACAGAGACTATTCATTATCAGAATAATTCTCCAGACACACTCGGTTATCTCTGGTTGCAATTGGATCAGAATCGTTTTCGCGATGATTCCATGGGGGAGATGAGCGCCACTTTTAATGGTAGCAGCCCCGATGCGGATTCGCCTGCACGATTGAGCCTGGGTCAGCTGCGACGAATTCAATACATGGAAGATGTTGACCACGGCTATGAAATAAATTCCGTACGAGACGGCTCTGGAAATGATCTGCCCTATACAATCGTAGGAACTTTAATGCGGCTTGATCTGGCTCGTCCTTTGGCATCTGGGCAGGACGTCGAGTTCGAAGTTGACTATGCCTATCACGTGGTCAACGGAGATGTATTGAGTCCCCGCGGTGGCTACGAATATTTCCCTGATGATGAAAACGAAGGTGGTAACTATCTGTTTGCCATATCGCAGTGGTTTCCTCGATTGGTGGCGTATACCGATTATGAGGGATGGACAAATAAGGAATTTCTTGGTTCCGGCGAATTCACGCTGGAGTTTGGTGATTACGAGGTTTCACTCACCGTGCCCTCTGATCACATTGTTGCAGCCACAGGTGAACTGCAAAATGCCAATCAGGTATTGACCAGAATTCAACGAGACCGTCTGCAAGAGGCGCGAACTGCAGAGCGCCCGGTGTTTATCGTGACTCCAGAAGAGGCTCTGGAAAATGAGCTTGAAGGCGTAAACGATACCAAGACCTGGAGATTTGCGGCAGAAAATGTGCGTGATTTTGCCTGGGGATCATCGAGAAAATTTATTTGGGATGCTAAAGGCCATCAACAGCCTGGTGCGGAGCAAGAGCTGGTCATGGCCATGTCGTTTTACCCGAAGGAGGGTGGAACGCTTTGGTCCAACTATTCCACGGAAGTGGTCATCCACACGCTGGATGTCTATAGCCGCTTCTCATTCGATTTTCCTTACCCCACAGCAATTTCTCTGAACGCTGGATTCGTCGGGGGTATGGAGTACCCGATGATTACCTTCAACGGTCCTAGAACGACCTTGCAGGATGATGGGAGTCGCACCTATTCTCTGGCAGAGAAAAGGTTTTTGATAGGGGTGGTAATCCACGAAGTGGGTCATTTCTATTTCCCCATGATCGTAAATTCCGATGAGCGACAATGGACCTGGATGGATGAGGGTATTAACAGCTATCTGGATTCAGTCGCAGGACGGGAGTGGGACGCGGAAATTCCCTGGGGTGTGGAACCCAGGTATATAGTCGATTATATGGTTTCGCAGAATCAGGTTCCGATAATGACGCAATCAGATAGCGTATTGCGGCTTGGACCGAATGCTTACGCAAAGCCGGCAACGGCGATTAATATATTGCGTGAAACTATAATGGGCCGGGAGCTTTTTGATTTTGCTTTTAAGGAATATTCAAAGCAATGGGAATTCAAGCGGCCGACTCCAGCGGATTTCTTTCGTACTATGGAAGAGGCCTCTGGTATTGACCTGGATTGGTTCTGGCGCGGTTGGTTCTATACCACGGATCACGTAGATATCTCTCTGGACCGTGTCTATGAAATGCAAATTGACACGGAAAATCCTGATATCGATTATCCACGCCAGCGTGAGTTAGAGAAGGCCCTGCCACCTTCTTTGTATAACGAGCGAAATCGTCAGGAAGGTAGGCTTACCTGGGTTGAGCGCAATCCCGAGGTGCGAGATTTCTATGACGACAATGACCAATTCACTGTTACTAACAAAGAACGCAACAGTTACAACAGTTTTCTTGAGGGGCTGGAAGATTGGGAGCGGGCAGCGCTGGACAGGGCTGTCTCAGAAGATTTGAATTACTACATACTGGAACTATCCAATGCGGGTGGCCTGGTCATGCCAGTTATTTTACAGCTCGAATATGCGAGTGGGGCAAAGGAAGAAGTCAGATTACCAGCCGAGATTTGGCGCAGAAATGCTGCTCAGGTAAAAAAATTGCTAGTGAGTGAGGATGAGCTAGTGAGTATTGTAATTGATCCCATGCAGGAAACTTCTGATGCAGACATTGAGAACAATTATTACCCTCGACGCATCATCCCCTCACGTATAGAAAGCTTCAAGTCTGAAGGCGGCGGTGGATTGGTGGGAAGAGATATTATGCAAGATATCAAGACCGAACTAAAAACTGAGGATGAACAGGAAGATGGGCAGGATAACTAGAAGTTCTGCCTCCGCAACGCGAGTTCAACATAAATATGCTGTCCTCGCGTTGTTATACGTGTTGTCCTGCCTTTTTCCGATGCAGAGTCTTGCTCACCAACAAAAAACCTCAGTAACACGCATTCTCTTTAACCACAACACAGGCAATATCGAAGTAATGCACCGTTTCTTCATTCACGATGCGGAACATGCCGCTGGTGTAGTTTTTGGTGCATCACAAAACCTGATGGAATCGGCCGTATCTCGTGAGCTATTTAGCAATTACGTGATGAACAGATTCGCTGTAGCGGCTGAGGATGAGTTGGGGGTCAGCGAGGAGCTGGAACTGACTTATGTCGGTGAAGAAATTGACGGTCAGTTTCTCTGGGTCTATCAGGAGACCTCGCAGCGTCCCAATGTGAAAGCATTATCCGTTGTCAGTCTGGCGCTGAGAGATGTCTGGCCAGATCAAGCAAATTTGGTTAACGTAGAGAGAGATGGGGAAATTCACTCGATGTCTTTTTCTGACTCGGTTGAATCGCTTCGAATTGAATTTTAGCGCCAGCGATCTCAACTTCAAGCTTGTTCGAGTTTGCGGCCTAATTTCTGATAGTCGGCTATGGCAAGACCTGCAGCTACGCTAGTGAAGGGATCGTGTTCTATCACTTTGCCAGGAAATTGCTCTTCTAGAATCCGTTTCACGGCGGGAATCAGTGATGATCCACCTGTTCTTATTACTAATCCTATATCACCGCTTTGCAGATTTACCTGTTTCAGTAAATCAGAAATAGATCTACTGAATTTTTCCAAAACCTCTGCAATCATAAATTCAAATTGTTCGCGACTAACCCTAATTTCTATATCTAGCTCGGGGATATCCAGTAAGGCTGATTCCTCTTCCGATAATTCTGCCTTTAGTTCTTTTATGCATTGGAAGACTAGATAGCTGTAGTTACTCTTGATTAGATCATAGAGTCGTTGGAATTTGATGGCCGCTTCGTCGTTAGCGTTGATACGTTGCATTAATGGGCTTGTAAATTTATTTTGATTGAGCATGTAGCTAATCGCCCAGTTCAGTAGCAAGTCTTCATACTCTTCGAACGGGAACAGTGTTTCTATTTCTCGGTCTTCCCCGGCACGCTTCCAGCGCTCTCCTTTTCCGAGTAAAGGGAATAGCAATTGTTTGAACAGCACCTGATCAATATGGTCTCCACCGAGGCCGATACCATGTGTAGCTATAACCTTGAACTCAGTTTGTGCCCGACGAATAACGCAGAGGTCGAGCGTGCCGCCCCCGAAGTCAACTGCCAAGAGTGTCTGAGACTCATCATTACTTGCCGGATTCTGATGTAGATAGCTAAGTGCGGCGGCATTGGGTTCCGGATAAAAAGATTGAATGGAGAATTCGGCGTATCCGTAGGCTTCGGATAACATACTAAGAGCTGTATAATTTCGGTTGACACCGCCCCCTTCAAAATTTACCGGATGCCCTATACAGACGTGATTGGCTGCGGCAGAATTAGACGCTCGTTTGGAAACCAGTAAATCTATGCTCTTTCTAATTCGTACCAGCAGTGGAGTAATCAAAGCTACTAAGCGGAATGCACGATCAAAGACCATTAGCCTGGGTGCATCGGCGCTTCCTAACAACCTTTTTATGCCGCGAAACAATCTGCCTTGTTGCCCGCCATCGACAAATGACTGACCATACAATGTTTGTGTATTACCTTCTTCGGGTAGACCACCATCTCCAATTTGCCCTGTAGTGGTTCTTCCTTCACCCAGAATTTCAGCGCTCAGTTCTACGGTTCGCCCAGTATTACTTTCGATATAGTGATTTATTGCATTCTGGCCAGTGCTTATTTGAAAATCTTTATCTATATAGGTGGCGGAAGGCATGATTGCAGAATGCTGTTCCAGTTGCACTAGATGCACATTCTTGCCATCGAAGATGGCTGCAGCGCTGTTACTGGTACCATAGTCGATGCCAATTCCCACGAAGCTGGGCCTCGCTAATGGGCCCTCTTTGTTGCTATGGGATTGTGAATTTTTCTGCGCTGGCTCGAAACCGGGAAGACTGTTTTGATGATTTGATACTGACAACGTGCGCCTGCTTTTTTAACTGAACGATTAGATAAAAACTCTTAGCCTGAAGTCTCTGGAAACGTCGCATGTTATATCATAGACGCACCGCGAATCGCCAGTTAAATTCCTTTTTCGTCGCCACGCA
The DNA here is from genome assembly GCA_021773355.1 of Gammaproteobacteria bacterium. GTDB lineage: Bacteria > Pseudomonadota > Gammaproteobacteria > Pseudomonadales > Pseudohongiellaceae > UBA9145. Next base: position 211,024 of record JAJFKE010000046.1, read on the forward strand.
GCGGGCGAATTCACAGGCTTTGCCTGATTTTTGCCAAAACTGCTCAGTTGCCCGTTTTGGGCTGCGAATCGTGCCGTCTGTAGCTGTGAATGGGAGTTGAATCTTATTGGAACTTAACCTATGCTGCCTCGGTCAGATAGGCATTAAAAAGGCTGTTGCCGATAGTATTAGGAGATTTCATGAGCGTAGTAAGCTGGCGCAGTCCAGAGAACAGAGTTGTCTGCGCATTGACCGCTTTAGTTCTATATTTTGCCCTCCTATTTGCCCCATCTGCGCAAGCGGGGACAATAGTACGAATTAGTACGACTATTGGTGATTTTTCGATCGAGCTGCTAGATGATATAGCGCCTATAACAGTTCAGAATTTCCTTAACTACGTTAACCGCAATGACTATAACGGCACATACATTCATAGGGCGGTTGATAATTTTGTTGTGCAAGGTGGTGGCTATAGGTTTCAACTGTTTGAGGGCCCAATCGATGTGCCCTCAGATCCACCCATTGTGAATGAATTCAATGTTTCCAATACCCGTGGCACTGTGGCTATGGCTAAATTAGACGGTGATCCCAACAGTGCCACTAATCAGTGGTTTGTAAATACAGTGGATAACAGTGCCAGCCTGGATACTAACAATGGTGGTTTTACGGTATTTGGCACGGTGCTGGGTGAAGGCATGACCATCGTGGACGCCATCGATGCATTGCCGAAAGTTTCCCTGGGAGTAAAGGCTTCAGACGCGCCCTATGTCACCGAGGTATACAATGATCCTCGGGATTTTGTTTTCATCAACGCAGAAGTTACACAGCGGTTTAGTGCCGCACCACATGTGTTTGAATCTGCAAGTGGCCTGCTCATAAGCACTGTTAGCGTCGATGGGGGAGCAGAGTTGGCCAGCATGAATTTCAAAACCGTTGCAAGCTCGCCGAGCATAATTATACGGGTGAATCTAGAAAGCGTTATTCCGATAAAGGAAAGCTTTGATGGTATTGCTGAATACTCAAGCGTTGATGGGCGTTTGCGAATTCCGTCACTGGAAGTAAATTTGAACGGTTCGGTGAGCGTAGCAAATAATGTAGTATTCGTGCTTAGTGATGCAGCAACAGCTAGTTTTACCTTGGAATCTTTTGATCAATAAGACTTAGGAGTATGCGATATAGTGGCTTCTGCTCGGGGGGAGTTTTCGTCCAGATTTGGTTTTCTTATGGCTGCATCTGGCTCAGCAGTGGGTCTTGGCAATATCTGGGGATTTCCTACAAATACGGCATCCAATGGCGGAGCCGCCTTTCTTTTTACCTATTTGGTGCTGGCATTTGTTCTTGCTTATCCCGCATTGATGGCTGAGCTTATTATTGGCCGCCATGCACGTTCTAATGCAATTACCGCTTTAAAATCAATTTCGACGGGACCCAAGAGCCAACTATTGGCTGTCATCGTTGGTGTGGCGGGGATGATAACGGTTAGCTTTATCCTGAGCTTCTACGCCATCGTCAGCGGTTGGATGATCGCTTTTTTTATCGATCCTTTAGCTCGCATACTCGGCATGAGCGATCTTTCACTCTGGCTTACATCAGATACAGAAATTCGCAACTCGCTTTTCGTCCTAATTTTTATGTCGCTTACGGTATATATAATTAGCGCAGGTGTTAAAGATGGCATCGAAAAATGGGCGTCCAGGCTTATGCCATCACTAGTCGGTATTCTTCTGTTGTTAATTCTCTATGTGTTTACATTGCCGGGAGCGATGGACGGATTACGCGCCTACCTAGTCCCCGATTTTTCTCGGTTCGCCGATCCTCAACTCTTGATTAATGCCATGGGACAGGCTTTCTTCTCGCTGTCCTTAGGTGTGGGCACTATGCTTGTTTACGGTTCATACATTAATAAAGAAGAAAATTTACCCGTTGTAGGCAGTTTAGTCGCGCTACTCGATATAGGGATTGCCGTGTTGGCAGGCTTGCTTATACTTCCAGCGATGTATGTGGCCCTTGCCAGCGGGGTAGAAATATTCGATGAAGCGGGTGGATTGATTGCAGGCCCAGGTTTAATAGTTTCAGTTCTACCTGCTTTATTTAACAGTATGGGCGTCATCGGTGTTTTTGTTGCATTGGCGTTTTTTGCTCTAATGACTATCGCTTCTTTAACTTCATCAATATCAATGCTGGAAGTACCAGTTGCTTATGCCGTCGAAAACCGCGGCATGGGCAGAAACAAGGCGGCTGTTCTGATTGGGGGCGTTATAAGCTGTATATCTTTGCTTATCGTATTCAATTTTGATCCCCTGTTTGATTTGGTTGCAGGTTTTACCACCGAGCGAAGTCAGCCTCTATTGAGTCTCTTCATCTGCGTGTTCGCCGCCTGGATATGGAGTAGGGATGGGGTGCTTGCCGAGATAAAACACGGCAGTGCAGAAGCGGATCAGGGACTATTTTGGAAAATCTGGCCCTTCTATGTGAAGTTCATTTGTCCGCTGGCTATACTTGTGGTTTATTTTCAGTAGCCGTTTTTTTAGCTCAGCCAGTATGTTAACTTAGTCTGAAAAAGAGCCGCTGCCTCAGTTGAGCTAGGAGAATGAGCCATGACTAAGAATCCTTCCGATACATCTAAACCCCAAAGCAGACGTAAATTCTTGCGTCAAATGACGGTGCTGCCTGTGGGTCTCGGTGTGGGCTTATTACCTATACTTTCCAGTGCAGCTGACACTAGTATCGCAGCAGGTATTAAAGCGCTCTGCTTCGACGTCTTTGGTACCGTGGTGGATTGGCGCGGTTCGATTATCCGTGAAGGTCAGCTGCTAACAGCCAACAAGGGCTTTGATGTGGACTGGGCAGAGTTTGCCGATCGTTGGCGATCAGGATACGGTCCGGCCATGAATCGTGTTCGCAGTGGTGAGCTACCCTGGACCAAGATTGACGATCTGCACCGCATGATATTGGATGATCTGGTTAAAGAATATAAGCTTGAAGGCATGAGCGAAGCTGAGCTGGTCCACTTTAATGAGGCCTGGCATCGACTTTCACCCTGGCCAGATACGGTGTCAGGTTTGAACAAACTAAAGACGAAATTTGTTATTACAACTCTCTCCAATGGCAATGTTTCGCTACTTACCAATATGGCTAAGAATGGCGGGCTACCGTGGGATGCTATCCTCTCAGCCGAGCTATCTGGTCATTATAAGCCTGATCCAGAGGCCTACCTCAAGGCCGCAGACCTGCTTAGCTTGCCACCAGAGCAGGTGATGATGGTAGCTGCACATCCTGGAGATCTTCGGGCGGCGGCACGTACCGGACTCAGAACAGCTTACGTTATTCGACCTCTAGAGCGTGGACCGGGGAGACCCGTGAATAGGAATCCGGACGGTGAATTCGATTATACTGCCAACGACTTTAATGATCTGGCGCGCCAACTGGGGGCTTGATTTTGTCAGAAATTGAACTGGATACCTCGGTGAAGGCGGAGATCGTAGGAAGGTTGCAAAAGTATTTCCTCGACGAATTAGAACTGGAAATTGGAAGTTTTGATGCCGAGTTTCTGCTGGATTTTATTTCGAAGGAGCTAGGAGCCTATTTCTACAATCAGGGTTTGGCTGATGCACTAAAGACGTTCGCGACCAAAATGGATGATGTCAGCGAATCAATCTATCAATTAGAAAAAGATACCAGCAGCAGATAGCGATGGCTTTTAGCTGTGTATTACACGCAGTGGTAATCTAATAAAAAACTTACTACCCGCATCCTTTTGGGATTCAAAAGTAATTTCGCCTCCTAATTTTTCTATCATGCGCTTAACGATCACCAGTCCCAGTCCGGTACCCTGTGGGTCTTTTTCTGAATCATGGTGTTCGCGTGAAAATTCTTGAAATAGAATTTGTTGAAATTCTTCGCTCATTCCGCGCCCGCTGTCTTGAATTATTATTTCAATTCCTAACCTGCGTTGAAAATAGATGGCCTTGTAGGCAAGCAAAATACTGCCTTTCTCTGTGTACCTTATCGCATTCGTAATTATATTGATGAGTATGTGTTGTAGACGAGATCTATCGGTTTGCACCAGTAGATTGGCTGAAGCGAATTGGGTTTGTAATTCCAACCCCTTCTCCATAATAGAAGGGGACATCAAATTTTTAACTTCACCCAGAAATTGAGACATTTCAACCAGTTCGAACTTGGGTTCGAAGCTATCTGATTCTAGCTCCGCCATCTCTAATAGATCGTTGATCAAATTATGCAGATGATCACTTTGCGTAATGACCGTCGTCATATGTTGTACTGTCGCTTCATCCAATCTATCCGATTGCGCTGCCATGAGTCGTTTCGAATTAGACAATATGAGATGAACCGGTGTTAGAAATTCTCTAGATACATTTTTCAGGAAATCGCCTTTAGCCTTTGTCTCCATGCGAGCGTCACTGAGTTCGTCACTTTTGGAGCGGATGAATTCTGCCATCGCCATTAGCATAAAGATACCGGCGCCTATCGCCAGTAGTTCCCCGATTAGTGAAGACGATGCCGCCCTTTCTACTAGTTCAAATTTGTAAACTAATAGACTGCTATAGGCCAGGATAATCAATACCCATGAGGTAACTAGATAAATAGCAGCTTTTGAACCTTGAATTGCCGTTATGGATGCCATGATTAATACGATGAACGCGGTTAACAGGCCAATAATCATGATCGGCAATACATTGTCGCTGGTGATCTGTTGAAAGGGAATGATTAGGTAGTATAAGCCCAAAGGGATCATGGAGAAGGTAAGAAATCTAAGTACAATATTTGCAGAATCTCTATAACGATACTCGAACCTCAGGGATCGGCCTATAAGGCATAGGCTGGCCACAAGCCCTGAAGCGGCTACAAGGGACAGGCGAGTGTTAGCTTCCGTACTTTCTGGCCAGAACCAGATTCGACCCAAGCCTGTCTGTGCAAGGAAGAACATTAATGCTGCACCGAAGAACACCGTAACACCAAAGAACAGTGAGTCTCGGATAAAGCTATAGAGAATCAAGGATATGCAAAAACAGAATAAAAACAGAACCATTAATGCGCCGTTAAACACCAGTTCACTCTGTTGCTGTTCGGCTAGTAGAGACACCGTAGTTAGGGTCAACGGTATTTCCACGCCTACTGAAGAAGTAGCCCTGAAAAAGATCTTGTTTTGTTCACCTTCGTCGGCAATTTCGAGCGGTATGATTGGAATTCTATAAGGGTAATCCAGCTGTGATAAAGGAATGGTATCCCCTACCAGCGAGCTACGAATGACTGTATTGCCCTGTACGAAATAAAACTCAACTCTGTCGATTACCGGTGTGTCTAAGGCCAGTACCAAATTCTCATCGAACATATTTTCGCCACTCAGGATAAGACAAAACCAGTGAGCGGACTTGGATAGACCTAGAGTGGGAATGGACTGGGTGGAACGCTGCCAATTCACCGTGTCCGCAGTCATTTGTTCGATTGTGAATTCCCTTGCTGGATCTTCGAAGTAATCCAGGTAGGGACCCAGATTAACCGGCAGCTGGTTTTGGGTGATATTGAGCTCAGCGCCAACTACGGCCGTCGTGGGCAACAACAGCAGTGCCCAAATAAGGAGTAGTCTTGCTGCTACGCGACGATCAGAGATTAGCTTCGTGTGGGAGAAAATCAAGAAATCACTCAGTTTCAAAATATCAAAGTAATGCGGTTCAACGAAGACCACATTATATGCCAAGCAAAGCCGGCATAGGTGCAAGAATTAGGGGTTGCACTGGGCAAATTTCATCAAATTGTGTAGAAATTCGACGAACTTGTGAAATTGGCGATGAGAATTAGAGTACATAGCCGTCAATTCGGAATCGGGATGCGCAGGTGTTCGCGGCATGTTCCCTCTGTCACAAATACGCCCTAATTTCTCCAGCCGCGATGGTGGCGAAGCAGAATTGCCGTATTAGCTCAGGCTGATTTATGTCTACTCGCTAGATCTGGGCCACTTAATTTCAATAGCAATATGCTCAATTCATCCCAGGGATTAGCTCTGGACATTCCTTTTATGCATTGATCAATTGCTCTGCTGTGATCCAGCATTGACCAAACGGTCTCTGCATCGATCCTGGATAGGGCGCTGGATACTGCTTGTTTGCGGTTAAACCATACTCGCCCTGATTGGACTATGGCGTTGATTCCTAGTCCCTGCTGCTTCTTTTCTAACATTGGCAACAGGCTTCTTAATTCACGGCAGATTGCGGCTAAGATGACCAGAGGAAAAATTCCTTCGCTCCTTAGCGCGGCTAGCATTTTCTGAGAGCGCGCAGTCTCTCCGAGCAAAGCTGCATCGACTAACTGGTAAACATTATAGCGTGAGCTGTCTGCAACGACTTGCATGACGGTTTTTGCATCAAGTTGTATAGGGCGGTCAGAATCTTCTCCTGCTAGCAGTTTAAGTTTCTCTATCTCCTGCATGGCGGCCAGCAAATTACCTTCAACTTTATCTACCAATAGCCTGATAGACTCAGCATCTGCCTGAATGTTATCTCGAAGTAATCTTTGCTCCAGCCAAGCACCAAGATTTTCTCGGGACACCGGCCAAATCTGAACCAAGGCACCATATTTTTCTATTTCACTGAACCATTTTGTCTTCAAGGTGGCAGCATCCAGTTTTGGCCCGCTTATCAGGATTAGGTAATCAGGATTAAGTTCATCCAGGTAGTGCTGCAGGGCTTTCTTTCCAGCTTCATCCAGTTTTGCAGTAGACAGGCGAAGTTCTATGATTTTTTGTTCAGAGAAGAGTGAAAGATTGCCAGTTGATTGAGAAAAGCTACTCCAGTCAAAATTTTTATCTACACTGAATATCTCTCGCTCTGTAAATCCATTCTCTCTATGATAATTGCGAATTAAGTCGGCCGCCTCCTGCATCAGCAGTGGCTCATCACCACTTAACCAGTACAGGGGTAGCTTATTGCCAGCAAGAGTTCGGGAAAGTTGCTCGGGCTTTATCTTCATCTGATTCAGAGCGGCTCTGATATTTCGGCAGCGGATAGGCGGCGCATTAATTGATTAATCAATTCTCTACGCATTTCTCGAGAAATTATTTCAATTTCCTCTTGATTGCCATTGATATTCTCAATGTCTTCAAAATAAGTCCGCTCTATGAATAGTGTTTCTGCTGGGATTAAGGTTCGTTCGGCAAGGGTAAGCGCCATATCGACCGATAAACGCAATTCTATCTGCGCGGCCCGGGCTCTCGGATTGACCGTAACTGGCCTGGCAACTACTAGTTCGTTGCCGATGCTCAATAGCGGCAGGTCTGAAGCAAACGCTTCTGAGGCAATAGGCGAAACCGCGACACCGGCAGTATTGAGGCTGCGGCGTAGTAATCGAGTAAGTTCGCTGTTTGCTTGTTGGCTACTCAGTTGCAGGCTAGTAAATTTAACCGACAACACATCGCTGCCACGCAAGCTAAAACCACAACTGCTTAACATTAGGATTAGCACGGTTGCATAAATAGTGCTCAAAATGGAATTTTTAGTCATGATTATTCCTGCGCGCTGTTACTAATTTACAACTACATTGACCAAGCGGCCGGGCACGACTATAACTTTTCGAATAGTGCCGTCAGCGGTAAATCGTGTCACCAACTCATTCTCCAATGCCAGTTTCTCCAGAGCCTCTTTGTCGATGTCTTTGGAAACATCAATCTTTGCGCGTAACTTGCCGTTGACCTGCAGCACAATGGTGGCCGTATCTTGTACTAAGGCAGATTCATCAACTTGTGGCCATGCTGCATCCATCACCGCTTCATCATGACCTAGATACTGCCAAAGTGCATGACAAAAATGGGGTACGATAGGAGCCAGCATGAGAATAGCGGTTTCCAGGGATTCTTGTATGACTAATCTGTCGATATCGCTGTTCTTAGAATCAGCAAAGCGCGTTACCGTGTTTAATAGTTCCATAGTCGCTGCAATTGCAGTATTAAAAGTGTGTCTGCGACCGTAATCATCGCTGACTTTCTGCAAGGTTTGATGGGTCTTGCGTCGTAACTGCAGCTGTGCTTCGTTTAGCTGCAAGCCGGCAAAGCCTTCTAAGGGCAGTGGCTGATGGCTCGCGACTATTTTCCATAATCTTTTTAAAAAGCGGTAACTTCCTTCGACCCCACTGTCTGACCACTCCAGAGATTGGTCCGGCGGAGAGGCAAACATGGTGAACATGCGAACGGTATCGGCTCCGTATTTTTCTATTAAGGACAGGGGATCAACCGTGTTCCCCTTGGACTTGGACATCTTGCTGCCGTCTTTAAGCACCATTCCTTGAGTCAGTAAATGAGTGAAGGGTTCATCCGAATCAACCAGCCCCTCATTGCGCATTAGCTTGTGGAAAAAACGAGCGTACAATAAGTGCAAGATGGCGTGTTCGATTCCGCCTATATATTGATCTACAGGCAACCAATAGTCTGCTCTTTCGTCCAGCATGGCAGCGGATTGGTCACGGCAGGTATAGCGTGCATAGTACCAGGACGATTCCATGAAGGTGTCGAAGGTGTCGGTCTCTCGCACTGCCTTCGCTGAGCACTTTGGACAATCAACTTCATAAAAGTCTTTAAGTTTACCTAAGGGTGAGCCGCTAGCATCAAACTCAATGTCCACAGGAAGGACAACCGGCAGATCTTCATCGGGTACTGCGACCGAGCCACATTTCTCACAATTGATTATCGGTATTGGCGCACCCCAATATCTCTGCCTGGAAACACCCCAATCCCGTAGCCGAAAATTTATCCTCTTCTTGCCCTGTTTACGTTGATAAAGATGTTTCTCAATGGCAATGAAAGCTTCCTGAAAAGTCAGTCCGTCGAATTCGCCCGAATTTACCAATACACCTTTTCCTACATAGGCTTCTAGCTCCAGATCGCAGGGATCTTCATTCGAGGGAGGTTGAATTACCTGTTTGATTGGTAGCTGGTATTTTTTTGCGAATTCCCAGTCTCTCTGATCATGTGCCGGAACCGACATAACAGCGCCAGAGCCATAACTCATTAGTACAAAATTTGCCAAATAAATTGGTAGCTGCTCGCCACTAATTGGATGAATCGCTTTAAGACCGGTATCTATTCCGGTTTTTTCCATGGTCGCCATCTCTGCCTCGGCCACCTTTACACTGTTTTGCTGTTCGATATAGTTTGCTATGTCGGGGTTTGATTGTGCTGCCTTAATTGCTAAGGGGTGCTGAACCGCCAATGCGACGTAGGTGACGCCCAAAAGTGTATCGGGCCTGGTCGTGTAAACGGAAAGAGTCTTAAGGGATTCATCATTTTCTTCGGCTACTTGAAAATCCAGCTCAACTCCCTCAGATCGTCCGATCCAGTTAGCCTGCATGGTGCGAACTTTTTCCGGCCATCCATCCATTTTGTCCAGGTCGTCTAATAGTTCCTGGGCGAAGTCTGTAATCTTTATAAACCACTGCGGTATTTCTCGCCGCTCGACCACTGCCCCAGAGCGCCAACCTCGGCCGTCTACTACCTGTTCGTTGGCCAATACAGTCTGATCTACCGGGTCCCAATTTACCTCTGCGGATTTTTTGTAGACCAAGCCTTTAGCAAATAGCCGGGTAAAGAACCACTGCTCCCAACGATAATAATCGGGATGACAGGTGGCGATTTCGCGGCTCCAATCATAGGCGTAACCTAGTCTTTGCAGCTGCTCGCGCATATAGTCTATGTTGGAATAGGTCCACTTTGCTGGAGCTGCTTCATTCTGAATGGCAGCGTTCTCAGCTGGCAGGCCAAAAGCATCCCAGCCCATCGGTTGCAGTACATTTTTTCCCAGCATGCGTTGGTAGCGTGAGATTGCATCACCGATAGAATAATTACGGACATGTCCCATATGCAGGTGTCCGCTGGGATAGGGGAACATAGAGAGGCAGTAGAATTTTTCGCGGGTCTTGTCTTCGCCTACTTTGAAGCTCTCGTGTTGTTCCCAATAAGATTGTGCGTCGGCTTCAACTACCTGGGGTGAGTATTGCGTATCTATGCTGCTCATTTTCTCTCTAACTACGTGAATTAACTGAAATTATTTAGGCACTTAAGAAGCATGCAAGCATAACCCAGACCGCTGCCGACAGGTAGGGCCTAGCCAGAAAAAATCAACTGAGATGCGCTAATTCAATCTCTAGATACAAGGTTTAGGAGCGGCTAGCGTCGACTATTTTTCTGGCAATTAAAGCGGTGCTTGAGCTGTGAGGTGGTTTTTTACTTGCGTCCGCTAACCAGGCTTGATGTTACCTTTACCAGTTTAATCTGCCTGCTATCTGCATTAAGTATAGTAATCAGGAAAGGGCCTATATTGATAGTTTCGCCTCGTTCAGGTATATGTCCGAACTGCTGCAAAACTAATCCTCCTACAGTGGTAAATTCCTGGTCGCTGAAATTGGTTTCAAAATATTCATTGAATTCATCCACAGGTGTTAAGGCTTTTACGATGTAGTTGTCTTCGTCAAATTTTTTGATATAACTATCGTCATCGACGTCGTATTCATCTTCTATTTCACCTACTATTTGCTCCAACACGTCTTCAATAGTAACCGCGCCGCACACGCTTCCATACTCGTCTATAACTATAGCCATGTGCTGGCGAGTTTCCCTGAACTCTCGTAGCAAAACATTGAGCCGCTTACTTTCCGGAACAAAAGTGGCCGGTCGGATAATATCTTTGATATTGAACTTATCAGTTGATGGGGAGAGAGCTAAGGGAAGTAAATCCTTTGCTAGAAGTATACCCATAACATTATCTACGTTGTCACCAATCACAGGAAATCTGGAATGAGACGCTTTGGTAACCAGCTCAATGATTTCGTTCGCAGCCAATTTTGCGGGGACGGTAATTACCTGCGATCTGGGAATCATGATGTCTCGCACTTGCATGCTGGACACTTGAAGTGCACCTTCAATAATACTCAATGCATCAGCATCGAGCACTTGATCCTGCTCAGCATTTCTTATTAATTCGAGTAGGCTTTTTGTGTCGGTAGGCTCGTCCGAAAAAACCTGAGCAATTTTATCGATCCAGGACTTGGGTCTTGGATCGATGCTAGATTGGTCGTCTGTCATGCTCTTAGTTCTCTTCCTCTTTGTTTGAGCGAATCTTCGATTTTAAAGTTAGGTCAAATACCGGGTAGTATTGATGGGCTTTACACTACCAAATAAGGGTTGGGGAATCCAAGTCTTTCCAGTGCTTTAATTTCAAGATTCTCCATTTTTTCCGCCGCGCTGTCCGAGTCATGAGCGTAACCCAGAAGGTGGAAAAGGCCGTGAATCATAAGGTGTGCCCAGTGCGCAGCCAGCTCTTTGCCCTGCCGCATCGCTTCTTGTTCGACGATACCAGGGCAGATGACAATATCACCCAAGGGGAAGCAATCTAGCTGGTCCTTCAACAGAGGTGGAAAATCAGCAGGGAATGACAAAACATTGGTAGCGCTGTTCTTGCCTCTATAGGCATCGTTAAGTGCCTGGGAAGTTGAAATCTCAACGAATCTAACGCTGATGCTACAGTTTCTGTCCTCCTTGGCAGTGCGTAAGCCACCGTCAAGCCAATCTTCACATTGGTTCTGAGCTGGTGTCCAGTGGTCGTCACATTCTGTACTAATATCAATTGTCGCGTTCATTTATCTGAGCGCTGTCCTTGCTGCCTAGAGTGGATACGGAGTTTCGATCAAATTCGTCATAGGCTTCAACAATTTTCTGTACCAGTCGATGCCGAACCACGTCTTTCGCATCAAAATAGGTAAAGCCAATTTCCTTAATGCCTTGTAACACCTTGCTTACATGAACTAATCCAGATCGGGTTCCTTTTGGAAGGTCAATCTGAGTTACGTCCCCGGTAATTACCGCAGTAGAACCAAAGCCGATACGAGTGAGGAACATTTTCATTTGCGAGCTGGTTGTATTCTGGCTCTCGTCCAGGATGATGAAAGAGTTATTGAGTGTGCGCCCGCGCATATAAGCCAGAGGAGCGACTTCGATAACGTTTTTTTCGATCAATCTAGCTACTTTTTCGAAGCCTAGCATTTCATAAAGCGCGTCATACAGGGGGCGCAGATAGGGGTCAATCTTTTGGCTTAGGTCTCCAGGTAAGAATCCAAGTTTTTCACCGGCCTCTACCGCGGGTCTTACCAAGAGAACTCGATTTACCTGTTCCCTTAAAAGCGCCTCGACTGCACAGGCAACAGCTAGATAGGTCTTGCCGGTGCCGGCGGGACCGATTCCAAAATTAATATCATGATGATGAATGCTCTCTACGTATTCACACTGATGCCTGCCTCTGGGTTTCACCGAAGACTTAGGCGTCTTGATAAATAGATGTTCTACGTCGGCATTCTCACCATTGGTTTCAGAAGGCATGACTTCCTGCAGCGCAAGATGAACAAGGTTTGGATTCAGAAGATTGCCATGCGCCGTGGATTGGTACAGGGATTCAAGGATATGTCCGCCATCGGAAATTGCAGATTCAGTTCCCGACAATTGAAAAACATTGCCGCGCTGTTGAATATTGAGTGTCAGGAACGTCTCGATCTGATGTATGTGTTCATTGAGGCGCCCGCAGAGGTTAGATAGACGTTGGGCATTATCAGGAACCAGGGTCAAACTTAGCGTGTGAGTTGTCATGCAGTTGGTAAAATACCTCTTAGTGAAATTTTGGGACTAATTGAGTATAGCAAGCTAATTTCCGATCACAAATGATCAGATTGTGCCTAGTAGTGAATTTGGCAGGGCATCGGTAATCTTGCTGGTTACGAACTGGCCAATCAAGGAATGATCATCGCATTGAAAATTCACCACTCTGTTGTTTTCCGTGCGGCCCTGTAAATCAGTGGCGTGTTTCTTAGATTGCCCGGTAACCAAAATACGTTGTTCGGTGCCAACCATGGCTGAACTGATGGCAGTGGCGTGTTTGACAATCTGCGATTGCAGCGTTGCCAGTCGATGTTTCTTCTCTTGCTGTGGCGTCAAATCAACTAGATCTGCCGCAGGCGTACCTGGCCTTGCGCTGTAGATGAAGCTAAATGATGTATCGAAACCAATCTCGATTATCAGCTTCATCGTGTCTTCGAAGTCGGCGTTTGTCTCCCCAGGGAAGCCAACGATGAAGTCAGAGGAAAGGCTTATATTGGGCCTGATAGCACGAATTTTTCTGATAATAGATTTGTACTCTAGCCCGGTGTGGCCCCTTTTCATCGCCGCTAAGATTCGATCGGAGCCACTCTGGACCGGCAGATGGAGATGATCTACGAGCTCAGGCACCTGCGCGTAGACGTTAATCAAATTATTGGAAAATTCAATTGGGTGAGAGGTGGTAAAGCGAATTCGGTCAACGCCCTGTATGCTAGCCATGTATCTGATCAGCATTGCTAAATCAACTATATCGTCTTCATGGCTCAAGCCGCGATAGGCGTTCACATTTTGCCCGAGCAGATTGATTTCACGAACGCCTTGATCGGCCAAATGAACCGCCTCTGCTAACACGTCATCCAGTGGGCGACTAACTTCTTCTCCACGAGTATAGGGGACTACGCAGAAGCTACAGTATTTACTACAACCTTCCATCACCGTAAGAAACGCCTGGCTGGAACTGGCGTTAGGTTGTGGCAGGTGGTCAAATTTTTCAATTTCTGGAAAGCTGATATCAACAACGGGGCTACCGGAGTGACTGGCGTTTAACATTTCAGGAAGTTTATGCAGAGTTTGTGGACCGAATACCACATCCACATAGGGTGCTCGTTTACCTATGGCCGCCCCTTCCTGGCTGGCGACGCAACCGCCAACCGCAATCTTTAAGCCGGGCTTGTCTTCTTTTAGGCTGCGCCAACGACCTAGTTGGTGAAAGACTTTTTCCTGAGCTTTTTCTCGAATAGAACAGGTATTTAACAGCAAAATATCCGCCTCAGCAGGGTCGCTGACTAATTCGGCGCCTTCTGATTCTCTAAGCAGGTCCAGCATACGATTGGAATCGTATTCGTTCATCTGACAACCGTGAGTCTTTATGAAGACTTTCTTGGTGGTGCTCGCTGTACTTGCCGGACTATCTGCTGCGTTGGGCTCAATATTACTATGCTTGGATTTCACTGTTTTACCGCGAATTTTAGCTATTTGAAAAAAGGGGCGAATTATAACAGTAAAAATCAGCAGTACTTAACCAAGAATTGGCGCATAATGACTTGAAGATCATGGAAATAGCCTGATATTAGGAATATCTGCAAAAACGCTATTCAGGCGGACAGCCATGAGCTATCTGGATAGAGGCTTACAAGCTGCACGCATAAACGGTTAAGAGACTGATTTTAATGGGAAATTCTTCAGAAATTTACAAAATTACCTTCCTTAACAAAGGCAAGGTGTATGAGGTTTTTGTAAAACAGGTATATCAGAGCGATTTGTACGGTTTTATTGAGATCGAAGACTATGTGTTTGATGAGAGATCTCAAGTAGTCGTCGATCCCAGCGAAGAAAAGCTTAAATCTGAATTCAGTGGTGTCAAGAGAAGCTTTATTCCTATTCAAGCCATCATCCGCATTGATGAGGTGGAAAAGAGTGGAGTTAGCAAGATCTCAAATGGAGATAATGTGTCACCTTTTCCTGTATCTATTCTCGGTAGCAAAGTAGATAGAAAAGATTCTTGAAGCTGAATTTCTGCAAGCTGTACTTCGTGCATCAACGTAATTTACTACTTCATCGTCCCGCTTAGATGGAGTCTTCCCCCCATCCATATGCTGATCTAACTCCGGTAACGGTACTAGAGGCTGTGGAAAGTCTTGGTTATGAAACCGATGCTAGAATTTTTGCATTAAACAGCTATGAAAATCGTGTTTACCAAATTGGCTTGATCGGCAAGCCTTCCATTATTGTAAAGTTTTATCGTCCTCAGCGATGGACAGCGGAACAAATCCTGGAAGAACACAGTTTTACCTTTGAACTTGCGAATATAGAAATACCGGTGGTTCCTCCAATAGTCTTTGAAGAGAAGGGCAGCCTTCTAGAATTCAACAACTTTCAGTTTTCTGTATTTGAGCAATTTCTAGGTCGGCCACCTGAACTGGATAATCTCGACAATTTGTTAGTGATGGGCCGTTTCGTTGGTCGCATACATGCAGTCGGTGCGATTAGAAATTTTTCCTCTCGAGTTTCTCTAACGGTGGATAGATTTGCCGTACGCAGTAGACAATTTTTATTAGAAAATAATTTTCTTCCCGCAGATTTAATAGCAGCATACGAATCACTGTCACAGGATCTAATAGATAAAATTCATCATATCTTTGCTGCACATGGGGATATTAGAGAATTGCGCATCCACGGCGATTGTCACCCAGGGAATGTGTTATGGCGGGACGGGACTCCACATTTTGTAGATTTCGATGACACGATGACCGGACCGGCGATGCAGGATTTGTGGATGATGTTATCCGGCGATCGAAACCAGAGGCAGGCACAGCTATTGGAATTAGCCGAAGGTTATAATGAGTTTCATGATTTCAGAGCCTCGGAGTTAGAATTGGTAGAGTCGTTGCGTACTCTTCGCCTGATGCATTATAGCGCCTGGCTAGCACGCCGCTGGCAGGACCCGGCTTTTCCAATGAGCTTTCCCTGGTTTAACACCGAGCGCTATTGGGCAGAGCATATTCTTGAGTTAAGAGAACAACTGGCACTTCTCGATGAGGCGCCACTACGATTAATCTAGGGTCCCTAATTATCTGGATGCAGTCCTACACCGAAAATATGCTCCTTACTATCCATAAACACATGTGATAGCGCTGAGTCTTGTAACCAGGCTTTGGCAACAGGCTCTTCTTGCAGCATCGCTATAGTCGCTACTGAACCGGCTACTGTGCACAGATTAGCGGCCACACTGACTGCTCTAAGACCACTGCAGGGCCATCCAGTCTTGGGGTTGAGGATGTGGCTGTAGCGCTTCCTCTCATGCATGAAAAAACGCTCGTAGTCACCACTGCTGGCAAGGCCTCCGTCTAAAAGATCAATTTTGGCCATTAGGCTAGCTTGCTGTTTGGGGTTAGTAATGCCAACAGCCCAGGGTTTGTTATCTGGTTGCGCTCCGATGACGCTAAAGTCACCGCCTAAGTTGATCAAGCCATGCTCGACTCCGAGATTTCTGCCTAGTTTGGCAGCGGAATCGGCAGCGTATTCCTTGACGATTCCACCGAAATCAATCTGCATGCCCTGTGGAATGTATAGACGGGAATTTTTCCAGGAAAGCTTATGAAGTCCTACGCGGGGAAGAATTTCGTCAATCTGCGACTGTGTAGGAACAAGCTTGTTCTTGAAGTCCCAAATTTGATTTAGAACGCCGGCGCTAATGTCGAAAAGACCATTACTTTGTTCGAAACAATTAAGTGCATGGTCGAATAGAGATCTGGTTTCGGTGTCAATTTTTACACCCAATTTGCTGCCCGCTGAATAATTGATTTGGCTGAGGAAGCTGTCTTTTCTGAAGCGTGAATATTTTTTTTCCAGGCGAGACACTTCTGCACCTAGTTTATTAACAACCTTCTTAGCGTTGATGCGAGATTCATCGTAAATTTGAATTTCACAAAAACTTCCCATGGCCTTGAATGAGAAGCGCTTCAGACTTGGATTCATAGCTTGCAACTTTCGAATTTTTTTCGGCGAGACAGCTGTCGAATTTATAGACTGCTTCAGAAAGAAAAGTCAAAGCCTAAAGAGACTCTGAAATATTTTACCAATGCGGTACTGGGCTGTGTAACATTGTAGGCTGAATATTTTTCATTTGCCACGTAACGCTCTGTGGTTAACGTTGCTTTCCATGACCCCATGTCCGCTATGAAATTCAGACCGCCACTTACTGCCCCAAAAGCGGACAGACGGTAGTCACTTGACTGGTACTCAGTAATGGGGGTTAGAAAGTTATCGATGTTGGTGAAGAAATCAGCGGAGGATTGGCTGTAATATCGCAGAATCGGCACAATCTGAAACGAGCGACCAATATTTTGATGCCAGGACATGTCTGTGGTGTGTGAGCTAATACCAAAGTCGTCGTGGTAGTAACGGTAGTTTATGTGAAGTGCCGCATTTGCTGAGACAAAGAATCTTCTATAAGAATTACTCCAGGCTATCTGTGTCTTATCTTGCGGTCGAATGTCTCTGAGTTTGTAAGGGTCACTAAGGAACCCGGTTTGATCGGTAACACTCAGCGCAGTTTGTATACTGGATACCTGATTTATAATTTGGCTAATGGAAAAATATACAGAGCTACTTTGTTTATCTTCGTCAGTGACCCGATTGAACAGAGCTGCGTCGGTTGGGAATATGTCATCCGAAGAATAGCTGAAGCCGGCAGAGAGAGTGGTTAAATCGTTGTTAAAGTGTCGCTCACCATTTAACCCGAAATACACAGCACGATAGTCATCTTCTTCCGAATAGCCCATATTACCGCCCACACTACCATTCTCAAGATAGTAACGGCTACCTATGGTAATTTCGGAACGCCGATCACGAATCCCACTTGCTCCGCTTAGGTTCACAATTGGTTTGCCATCGAGACCGGTACTGGTAAACCAGGGGGAGGCACCGCTTAGTGATTCGTAATTGGCTGCCACTTGCAAGGACATGTTTCTGCCGATGGGTGATACCAATTGAAACTGGTGTACATCGATGTCATAACGCTCCAGCTCGCCGAACGGCGTCTCGGAACGAGATAGGTCATCCTCTTGATACTTAGAAATCTTGTAGGAAACTGTGCTTTGCGTTGGTGGGGCGTCCGCCATAGCTATTCCAGGTAATGCGAGGGCAGTGCTGGATAGCGCGATAATGCTTCGAGAGGAATTTTTTTTCACGAATGGATTAATCGTTAGTTACAGCCGCAGCCGCCACCCGCTGCGCTGTTGCCCCCAGAGGAAGCTTCCTTGCTGAAAAATATGTGGTCATTCAAGGCACTTTCCAGAACGTCCGGGTCCCAAGCCATTTCTTCTCTGGCTAGATAGCCCCGCTCCCATGCTCGCACCTCGGTGCAGGAGGCAAGTAGGGTGACACATAACAGTAGTAAGAATGACATGCGTAGTTGGCGCATTGCTTGGACTCCTTGGCTACATTCTTTCTGGCTAGTTACCTGCTAGAGAGGCCTGAATGGCTTCTTCAATACTCACGATGTCGCCCTGACGAAAACCCACGTGAACCAATTTAACCGTGCCATCTGGTTCTATGAGATAGGATGTGGGCATGCCTATTACTTCAAAAAGCTCGGCTGCCTCACCATCCGGGTCAGCCGGGATTAGAAAATCCAATGGCGTATCGGATAGGAAATCCAAACCGTCTTCAATTGGATTGTCGACGTTAATAGCCACAATCTCCAAGCCCTGATCTTTGTATTTGTTATACATGTCATTATACAAAGGTAAAGAAGTCAGGCAGGGAGCACACCAGGAGGCCCAAAAGTCTACATACACTGTCTTGCCTTCAAGACTGGCCGTGGTGATGGCAGGATGGTCCGCGTAAATTGATGGTAGATCAATATTAGGTGCTTTATCGCCTTCCTCTATTGCTGCCGCTATAGAGCTGACCGCGCTCAGAGCCAATAAGGCAAGCATCTGTGATTTCTGCTTAAGTGTCATGAAAATTCCCTTGTATTGAGTTAACAGCCATTCAGTGGATTAATCAAATCCATTGGTGCTGGAATTAAAGCTTATCTCACCGCTTAACGAGATGTTGTGGTTTGTACTACTGTTTAGAGACCTTAAGGCCGGTCCGTTTATTACAAGTGCACATTAGAGCTGTACTGACTATAACGCATGAAAATCGAATTCGTCTACAATCTCCATCCAAATCAGATGGTTTGTAGAGATGGCTGAGCGATACTTCGTAGCAGGTGCTGCCAGCGTCGTTTCTGGGCTTTAAGCCGGTATTGAATTTCTCGATAACCATCTTTTAGTTGCAGTTGATCAAGCGAATTCAAGCTCTCCTGAATTTGTTTGCCCTTAGCCTCGTACCAAGCCTGTCGATGCTCACTCCACAGCTGGAGGGTGTTTAGAAGTTGCTCATATTCTATTTCTAAACGCGATCTCCATTTTTCAGGAATATTAAAGAGTTCACATTTCTCTGAGGCATTCTGGTACTGGATTTCCAATTTGGCTTTTTCTATTTGGGCGAGATTACAGCGTTTAAGATCTCGTGTCAGTCCGACGAAGGAGAATAGTCGAATCATCCATTTGGTTGGGTCGAAATGCCACCACTTTACGCCATTACGGTAATCCCATTGGAAAGTGTGATGATAATTGTGATATCCCTCGCCATAGGTAATAAATGCGAGCAGGCTGCTGTCTCGGGCCGAGCTGCTTTTGCTGTATGGTTGCCGTCCCCACATATGTGCTATGGAATTTATTAGATAAGTCACATGTTGACTTAGAACCAGGCGCAACAGTCCGCCGAGTAAAATCCCTGCAATTATGTCTCCGTGAATGAACCCCAGAAAGGCAGGCAGTCCTATATTCATTAGCAAAAGCAGGCTGAGGTAATGCTTGTGTTGCCACAGGACAATGGGGTCCTGTTGTAAATCTTTGGCATTGGAGTAATCGTCCTTCCCGCTTTCATAATTGCGTAATATCCAACCTATGTGCGAGAACCAAAAGCCACGGCCAGCTGAATAGGGGTCATGTTCGTTATCATCTACAAATTGGTGGTGGCGACGGTGCGCTGATGCCCAGGTAAGAACGTCGTTTTGCAATGCGCAGGCGCCACCGAGGGCAAAGATTAAGCGCAGCAGGGGATGCGCCTTGTAAGTTTTATGAGACCAAAGTCGATGATAGCCGGCAGTAATTGACATGCCGCAGAAACCCATTAGAAGAATGAAGACAAGCCATTCGTAGAGGTCATAGCCATAAAAAAAGCCATACAGCGGGACCAAGATTACTGCAAAGGCCGGGGTTAGACTAAACAGCAGCATATTGGTCCAATTAATTGGGGCTTTTTCCATTATTCGTTTTCCTGATTATTAAAAAATTTTCCACATGCTGTATGCAAACTCTACAATGCTTATGTTAAAGCAATTGGCCTTATAATTCCTGTATTAGCACGGATGTATGAGTTGTCATCTCTATATAGCGTAGTATTAACAGAATAAAAGGTCGCTGTCACCGCTGTCCGTGCTGCGGAAATCGTGTTGGCGTGTATATTAAATATGCCCGGTCAGGCCGTTAGGAGCATTCTAGTGGAAGAAAAATTAGTAGAGCTTGAAACCAAATTTAGTTACCAAGAAGACATGTTGTCGGGCTTGAACGACATAGTAATCGTTCAACAACGTCAACTAGATGACCTGTTAAGGGAGATGGCCTTGATTAAGCATCAATTACTGGAGTCGGCGCAGCGGGAAAGCGGGCAGCGAGCTTCCCACCAAGATGAAAAGCCCCCCCACTATTGACAGGCACAGTGATCTGCTCAGATTTATCTGTGATTTAACCGGCAACGGCTACATCATCTGCCTGCAGGCCTTTTTCTCCCTCACTGACAGCGAATTCCACTCGCTGTCCATCATGCAATACTCTATGTCCTTTTCCTCGAATTGATCGAAAATGGACGAATACATCATCGCCGCTATCGCGGGTTATAAAACCGAAACCCTTGTTGGCATTGAACCACTTAACGCTGCCACTCTCCCTGGGTAGCTTAGAATTCTCTTCGTAATAATCAGATTCGTCCTGAGTTGAGCTAGTTTGAATCCAGAAGCTACTGATTAAGATAACTATGAATAGCGAAAGGGCGAAAATAGGTAGATTTGAGGTTGTTAAAGAATATTCTTGTGTGCTCAATAGGTACAGAGGCAAGCAGGCGAGAAGTGTCATAGTAAATGATATAAATAATGGCTTTTTAAACATGGTCACACTCTTATTGATTTTGTAGGTACAGCTCTATTCTTTGGGATACGCTGCGAGATAATGTTACGTCCCAGGCCGATTGATTAAGATATCTCCTGCGGTGTTGGGTTACTGGTTTGGCTGCTGCAGTCATCTTCCCTGAGAACAGTCATACCCTAAAATACACTACTGTTACAACAAATTAAATAGCTCCGGCCTCGGCCTGGAGCGCCAGAAGCTCTGTATTTCCTTAAGCTTCAATTCAGGTTGTTTTTGTTAAGTTATGAACCTACACAGGCTAATCGATGTCGATTTAGCCAGCGTAAACCCTGTAAGACCTGAAGCTTTGTTGAATGAGGATGTATGATGAAAACCAGACTTATATGCACAATGGCAGTTCTTGGATTGCTGTCTAGTCAATCTTGGGCGGAAACCAGCTATGAAACCGCTACGGTAGTCGAATCCCGTGCTATCTATGAGGTAGTCGAAGTATCTACGCCACAGGAACAGTGTTGGGAAGAAGAGTCAGTGGTTGAACGCTACGGCAGTGACCACGGTTCCAAGACCCCGGTTCTGCTAAGCACCATCATTGGTGGGGCAATTGGCAACGCGGTTGGGCACAACAAATCGAATCAACGGGTTGGTGCAGTTCTTGGCGCTATGTTGGGACACTCTATAGGACGTGATATTATGCGCCGCAACGAACAGCCAAATAGCCGTCAATATCAGACAATACAGCGCTGCGAAACGGTCTACCGGCAGCATGAAGAGGAGCGCTTGGTGGGTTATCAAGTGACCTATTTGTATAACGGAGAAGAGTTCTCTGTTAGGACTAATAGCGATCCTGGAGAAGAGATACGGGTGCGGGTTAGCGTTCAGCCGGTTTTGTAAAGCGGTTTCATGGCCGGCTAATGCCCAGTCCAGCAAATGAGGGATATTTTGAGCAAAATTTCGACTTTTAGTTTCATCACCATATTACTTTTAGGAGTGGTACAGCTAGTTCATGCCCAAATACCTATTCAGCCGGCACAGATAGATCTAAATAGAAACACTGACTCTAGAGACATTCGAAATAATCCCCAGGAGAATGCCAGAGTCACGGAACGACAGGCCGTCGCTCTGGCCAAACAACGATTTGCAGGGAATATACTGCGGATTAGTTTGGTTGGTGAAGGAAACACGCAACGCTATCAGATTCGAATGGAAAATGAAGGCAAAGTATTCACTGTATTTGTGGATGTCGCCACGGGAAGAATAAGCGGTGGTGGCTAGATAGTTCGCGTTAGGACTAAACGTTAATCTGAGGTAGTTCAGCATGCGATTACTGGTCGTAGAAGATGAAAGCTTGTTGCGACAGCAATTGGAACAAGGATTGTCCAAGCAAGGCTATGTAGTAGATGTAGCGGAAGATGGAAAATCTGGCCTGTACTATGCAACCGAATATGACTTCGATGCGGCTATTATAGATCTTGGGCTGCCTGAAATTGATGGTATCTCCCTCATTCAACAGATTCGCTCCGCTGGCAAGGAATATCCCATACTGATTCTGACCGCCCGTGGAGATTGGCAGGATAAGGTGGCTGGGCTAGATGCCGGGGCGGACGACTATGTGGTGAAGCCATTCCAATTGGAAGAGATTGTGGCCAGACTAAATGCCTTGCTGCGGCGAGCGGCTGGATTCGCAAAACCCAAGTTGGAATTTGGCAGGCTAAGCCTAGATATTGCGGCAAAACGCTTGCTGGTAAATGAGCAGAGTGTGGATCTCACAGCATATGAATATAAGATGCTTGAATACTTGATGTTGCATCCTGGGCAGGTTATTTCTAAAACTGAATTGACAGAACATTTGTATGCTCAAGATTACGACCGTGATAGCAATGTATTGGAAGTTTTCGTGAGACGCCTGCGGCAGAAGCTGGATCCTGATCAAACTCTCAAGCCTATCGAAACAGTGCGTGGACAGGGTTATCGATTTAGTCTTGCAGAATCCTGATATTATTCGAGCGAGCTAATGGGCAGCAACATATGACGCCCCCAGCCAAGCCTTCCAATTATTCCATTCAGACACGTCTTATTGTCTCGTTTAGTATCCTGCTTTTTGTTTTTTTAGGCTTGACCGGTATTGTGCTGGATCGTGCGTTCAGAAACAGCATAGAAGCAGGTGCGGCCGAGCGTTTGCAGGTGCAGATTTATTTACTATTGGCGGCCGCCGAAATGTCTGATGGTGAATTCTATTTTCTGGAGGATCTGCAAGAACCCAGGTTTAGTCAGTTAAATTCAGGTTTATATGGATTCATCAGCAGAGCAAGCTTGGGTGAACTCTGGCGTAGCGACTCTGCACTAGCGATAAACCTAGCCAACCCTCAGGTTTTGCGTCAGACGGTGGAAGTGGGGGAGACGCAATTTTCCAAGACTTTTGATGCCGATCAGCAGGAGTATTTCGTCTTGAGCTACGGCATTCTCTGGGAGAATGGTATTAGCGAGTACAACTTTACGGTAATGGAAAATGCCACGCCGTACTATTCCGAGATTTCAAATTTCAGAACCAGTTTATGGTCTTGGTTGGGAGGGGTTGCTGTGCTTTTGTTGTTGATGCAGGTCTTCCTGATGCGCTGGGGCTTGTCACCCTTGCACCGTATGGCACGGGACTTAAAACAAATTGAATCCGGTGATAGAAATCAACTTGCAGAAAATTATCCAAAGGAATTGCAAGGCGTAACCAATAACTTGAACCTACTGATAGAAACCGAAAGGAAACAGCAAGACAGATACAGAACCACATTGGGTGATCTTGCACACAGCTTAAAAACGCCGCTAGCGGTTATCGCTGGTATCATGCAGAGCTTATCGCGAAAGCCTGATGATGCCGAGCTACAACTGGCTGCTGTGGATGAACAGTTGGCGCGCATGAATCAAATCGTAAGTTACCAACTGCAACGCGCTGTGCAATCCAATAACAGTTCAACACTTGCCCGTCAGGTGCAGGTTAAGCCAATTGTTGGGAAGGTCCTGGATGCGCTGGCGAAGGTTTATTTGGATAAAGCCGTTAGTGTCAGCTCTCAATTGGACATTGATGCAGTTTTCTTTGGAGATGAGCGTGATCTGTTAGAGTTACTCGGCAATGTTCTCGATAATGCTTTTAAGTATGGTAGGGAGCAAGTCACTGTCAGTGCAAAAGCTTTGGGAGCGAACTCTAGCGGATTACAGATAATCATCGAGGATGACGGTCCTGGCATAAGTCCAGAAAAGCAGGAATATGTGTTACAACGCGGAGCGAGGGCAGATACTCTAGTACAGGGGCAGGGTATTGGTCTGGCTGTGGTCACAGATATAGTTACAAGTTACGGCGGCAGCATTGAAGTGGGTGTGAGTGATTTGGGTGGTGCCAGGATCTGTATGAAATTTGAATCGCCACTGCAGAAACCCTAGGGTCCCTAGAACAGCAAGCCAGCTGCAACGGCGCACAGCGTCATTAAAAATAGAAACCATTTGATGCTATTTTGCGAGGCGCGCACGGCCACCTTTACTGCAAGGTGTGCTCCTGTCATAGAGCCTACTGCCAGAATCAATCCAGGAATCCACCATACCTGATCGAAGATAATAAACACCACCAGAGCAACACTGGTAAAGGATAGCGCGCAGGCAGTTTTCAGCGCATTTGCCCTCAGCAAATCATAACGAAGCCCCCCAGCCAAGGCTACCAATAGAATAAAGCCGACACCGGCCTGGACGAAACCACCGTAGACACCAGCGCCAAACAAGCTCCACCAAGCGCCACGATTTTGGCTAGGTGCCAGAGCTTTAGTTCCCGGTGGCGGCGCTATTACTTCTGGCCTCAGCAATATGACGAGAGCCATGGTCAGAATAGTCCCTAACAGAATTGGTTTTAAATACAGGTTGGGAATTACTGCCGCTGCAATAGCCCCGCAGACACCACCAATGATCGTTGGAATCAGAATTGGCACAACAGCGGGTCGGTCCAGCGTATCGTGTTTATCGAATCCTGCTAGTCCTACCACGCATTGTAAGGTGATAGCGATACGATTTGTGCCGTTGGCAATATCGGCTGGAAGACCAAGAATCATCAGGGCTGGAAGCGTCAAATTAGAGCCACCACCGGCGACGGTATTAATGCCTCCGGCTAAAAACCCCGTTGCAGCGAGCAAGAGTACTGATAAAAGAGTAATTTCCAAGCGGCTTGTTCCTTCTAGGCTCTATAATTCTGGCTAGTTGCAACGGGTCGCAGCGCCGAAAGCCACTGATCTAAGTGTTTGCGGGACAAAATTGCTATACTCGGGGCAGTTTGCTCCCAACTGTGCAGTCGCAGTTCACTTGAATGTTGGCGTGATGTGAATTCTGTCACAAACTAATCAATTAAGTGCCTGAATTTACTCATTCTTTTAGCGATATCACAGTCTTGCGCTGGGGATTCTATATGGTTAGCGTCGATAGAACTACCGATAGCTATTTAATTACCGCTGGAGCAACCGACAAACTATCTGGGAAACCAGTTTCGTGAGTTCCGAAAGCTCGCTGCAACGGTTCGATTTTCGAGTGGTCACAGGCTTGAATGAAGCCCGCTATGAGAGTTTGGCAAAAAAGGGCATGATGCATCAAATTAGAATGAAAAACTTCAATAAAAACAGAGGTTACTCTTTGATAGAGCTGCTAGTAACAGTGGCCATATTGGGCATTCTTTTGGCTGTGTCGTTACCAAATTTTTCAGACACTATCGAGAACAACATAACTAATTCGCAGGCTAAATTGTTCATGACCAGCTTGAATTTGGCCAGAAGTGAAGCAATCAAGCGCGGTACCAACGTAGGAATTTGCCCCAGTAACGACGGTCTTGATTGTGATGCTGCCAGTTGGTCAACCGGTTGGGTCGTGTTTGTCGATGTGAATGGCGACGCGGACGGTGCCACCGGGTCTATCGACGTGGGTGATATTATCGTACGTGTGTTCGATGCTTTAGGTGCCAACAGCGTACTAACGGGAACAACAAACTTCTTGGAATACAATAGCTTAGGTTTCAGCGCAACGGCTGGAATACAGACAATGAAACTTTGCCCTGCAACAAATACAGCCGCCAATGCGCGCTCTGTCGAAATTGGCGTTTCAGGTCGCGGTCGTCGAATCGAAGGTGGTTTGGTATGCCCATAAACTCTTCAAATTCTATGACAAGACGCTCTAGACAGTCAGGAACTACACTGATGGAGGTCCTTGTCTCCCTGCTCATACTCTCCTTCGGAATGCTTGGTATGGCAGGTGTGCAAGGGGTGAGCCTTCGCGGCAATCAAGCGGCCTATTATCGCACCATGGCAACCACCCTAAGTGTTGACGTTGTGGAACGGATGCGGGCTAACATATCTGCGGTGGATGATGGTGACTACGATGATGTAGTCGGAGCCGCGACAGCCAATTGTTTTGCGGCAGTAGGCTGTACAGGCGCGCAATTGGCCGCCCAGGATATTTTTGATTGGTCTGCTACGGTAGCGGCAACCCTCCCCCTTGGTGCATCCGCTGTCTGCTTGGACTCAACCCCTACTGACGGGACTGCGGCAGCCAATGCCTGTGACGGCGCAGGTAGTATTTATGCCATTAAGTTGTGGTGGGATGACGACAGAGACGGTACCGCAGATCAAGTTTTTAGAACTACATTTCAGCCGCTCTAGTTGGCGGGGAAAACAGTGAATATGATGCAAACAACACCACTAAAGAGTACGGACTGCAAGGGTCTCAGCTTAATTGAGCTGTTGGTTAGCATGGTTCTGGGATTGACCCTGGCAACCGGTGTGGTGCAAATCTATGCCGGCAGCAACACCACAGAGCGGGATAGAGAAGCGAGGCAGCGTATCCAGGAGAATGGCCGATTTGCCATGAGCTTTTTGTCTCAGGAAATCCGCATGGGGGGATATCTGGGCTGTCTGAGTTCTCTGGAAGGCGCCACCGTTAATAATATTTTGGACGTACCCCCTGCAACATTTCAGCCGCGCTATGGCATACAAGGCTGGGAGGCGACAGGCACCAATCCAGGCGTTATAAACAATAGCGCAAATAATGTAGCTGTTGTCGCAACAAATACCGCTGAGTGGACCAATGGTGAGGTTGGTCATGTTATCCCAACTATTAATGCGGTGCCGAATTCTGACATTGTCCGAATATGGAGTGCGGCAGGTACTGCAGGGTTGGTAAGTTCCATAACTCAGGGTACTCCTCCTGTGATTCAGGCAGAAAGTAATGCGGGAATTGTAGCCAATGATTTTGTTTTGATCAGTGACTGTCAGCAAGCGGATTTCGTTCAGGCTTGTGTAGTCGCCGCAGACGCAGCTCCAGCAACCACCAGCACCATTACCCTTTCTACCGCCTGCAATCCGGGAAATGAAGCCGCAGCGGTCATTTCGACGCAGATAAGTGCAGGCAACCCTGCAGAAGCAGTCAAGCTTGAGGGCACCATGTTCTATGTGGGAAAACGTGCTGATGCCGCCGCCAATCCACCAGCCTTGTTTCGCCGGCAGCTTAGCGCTACTGGAACAGCGGACGCGGCTGAGGAACTTATAGAAGGTGTAGAAAGTATGCAAATTCTGTATGGGATAAATGTAGATCAGGACGTTCGTAACACGGTGGACACCTATATCCCCGCTAACCTGGTTACCGATTTTTCCAAAGTTATCAGCGTCAGGGTGAGCCTGCTAATGCAATCTGTGGAAGATGGTTCGGTGCCTTCCCCTCAGACCTATACATTCAACGGTGTTGTCTATGATGGTGGTGTTGGGAACGGTAGTTTACCGGCTGATGACAGAGTGCGTCGGGTATTTGTTAATACCATTAGTCTGCGCAACCGTGCCCTGGGAACGTAGATACT
Source organism: Gammaproteobacteria bacterium (assembly GCA_021773355.1). Taxonomy (GTDB): domain Bacteria; phylum Pseudomonadota; class Gammaproteobacteria; order Pseudomonadales; family Pseudohongiellaceae; genus UBA9145. The sequence continues at coordinate 238,718 of JAJFKE010000046.1, forward strand.
GGCAAATTGCTCGATGCACGATTTATAGGTAGTGAAGTAAAAATTAGAGTTTGATCACGGAATTCAACTAGCATTAGGGTAGATTCAGTAACCATGAAGAAAATCCAAAAATTCCCGTCTACAGCAATGCCGCGCCGGCAACGCGGTGCCATATTGGTGTTCTGCCTAGTGTTTCTGGGCATCTTGACGGTAATGGGAACCTCCGGCATGGAAACCACGATTCTCGAGGAGCGCATGTCCAGTAATATGCGCGACTACAATTTAGCCTTTCAATCAGCCGAGTCTGCTCTGAAGAATGCCGAAGCCTGGTTAGTGACACAAACTACCTTGCCTGTGGTGAGTAGTGACGGTAGCACCACAGTTTGGTCAGAAGATTCTATGGACCCCTCCGCAACAGACGGTAAGTATTGGTGGGATCATGGCAACATCGATGCTGCCTGGTGGAATGCCAACGGGGACGCTATCGCTGGTGTCGCAGATGTGGCGGCCCAGCCCGTTTATGTTATTGAGCAGTACCGCACCGTAACTTCAGGCAATTCACTTGGAATCGGTGGTGGTGCGACTCCGCAGTCCAGAACCTTTCATCGAATTACTGCAAGAGGCGTCGGGGTCAATGCAAACACTGCAGTGCGTTTACAAGCAACTTTCGTTCAATCCTATAACTAGGAATTCCGGGGTCAAATCTGGGAGACAATTATGAGTTCTAAACTACAAATTCGATTTTTTCTTTCATGGCTGGCGACTGTATACCTGATGGCGTCCGGTACTTCTGTACAGGCAGCCGAGTTGGCTCTGTCCCGTAGTCCATTATTTTTAGGAACGCAGATTGATCCGAATATCTTTTTTATGTTGGACGATTCTGGCTCCATGGATTGGGAAACCCTGACCCCGCGCTATCAGTACTTTCAAAATTATTGGCAGAATTACTCAAAGTCTCCAATTACCGGGGGTCTCTTTGCGGGAGACTCGGGGGGGAGTACCTGCGGAGATGAAAAAACCTTTCGATATATTTTTACCGGAAACAGCGGGGGCAATACCGACAATGTCTATATAGGTTCCTCAACCTGTGAATTAGAAGATTATCCCAATGCGATAACACGTGACTGGCGGGTACGCTCCGCTGACCTGAATATTATGTACTACAATCCGGCTGCCACTTATTCACCTTGGCAGGGCTTTAGTAATGCCAGCTTCACGGCGGCGCGAAGCAACCCTGAGTCGGGCAGTACCGGGTACTCTATAACACGAGATTTAACCGGTTTCGAATACGATGTCTGGATAGACAACCTCGGCTATGACGAAGACGGCAGCACAACCGGTGAGGCGCGCGGCCCCAGTAGTGTGGTCGACGGTGCCAATGGCATAGTGGATCTCTGGGACAGTCACACGACTTACACGGTGAATGCTTCTGATATAGATGTGGAGTACTTAACTACTACTTTCGCCAGTGTCGATGGAGCTGCAGCATCGACCTGCGACTACACTGACGCGACAGATACTCCCCAGTACAAAGATTGCTTCGGTACCGTACGCACAATCGACAACCTCAGTGGAATTGAAGAAGATCCCTGGGGACGCACCGTGACCGAGGCACAGCAAAATATAGCCAACTGGTACCAGTATCACCGCCGTCGCGCTTTTGTGATGAAGGCGGCAGTGGCTCGCGTTATGAGTGTAAATACCAGTTTTCGCTTTGGTCTTAGCGTTTTAAACGATGATAATCTATTGTTTCGTGAGGTTCCTGCAGAAAATGTAATCGACGACGATTTTCCGATTCATAATGCGGCAGTTCTGGCTGCTCTTTTTGCGCACACCCAGCGCGCATTGGGTACACCGCTGCGTAGCGGGCTGGAACTGGCAGGGCGCTACTTTTCTGACGAACTTTCTGGAAAAACCAATCCAATAATATCGGCCTGCCAGCAAAATTACTCAGTTCTATTTACCGATGGCTATTGGTCAAGTAGTGACACATTAGCAACCAGTGCAATTGCAGATGAAGACGGAGATGGCAATAGTGATACCCTGGCGGATGTTGCTCACTACTTTTACAATACTGATCTTAGCCCACTTCCTAACGATGTGCCCACGTCGCCGTCGGACCAGAATGAAGAGCAACATATGGTCTCATTCACCGTGGCTTTTGGTGTAGTTGGTAACCTGATTGATACTGACGATGATGGTCTGCCGAATCCGGAATTGGCAGAGGACGGTGCCTGGACTACTGGCAGCATCAACACTGAGCCGGAAAAAATTGATGATACCTGGCATGCTGCATTCAATAGCAAGGGCACTTTTGTTTCGGCGCAGACTACAGAGGGTGTGGCTAGTGCTATTGCTGAAGCCCTACTGGAAATAGCCGACCGCGTTGGTTCCGCAGCGTCGGTTGCAACTAACACCGGTTCACTGAATGCAGGTAGTCATTTGTTTCAGGCTCGCTTTGATAGCTCAGATTGGAAAGGCCAACTACTTGCGTTCCAGATTAATCTCGACGGCAGTATTGAGCCCACTGCAGATTGGGAAGCAAGTTCTCAAGTGAATGATCAGAACTATGATACTGGCAGGGAGATAATTACTTACAATCCTGATGCCGACGTAATTCCTGGAGGATTGCCTGAGGGGCAGGGTGTTCCGTTTAGGTTTCCGGCTGATTACAGCTCTGCAGATCCATTAGTGGAGCTGACATCCAGTCAAATTAGCGCGTTAATGAGCACTTCTCCTTTTGCTGTCAGCACCGTAGATGTTAGTGAGATATCCACAAATCAGGCCTATGGGGAGGCACTGGTTAACTATCTGCGTGGCGATGTCGTCAACGAAGGCTCCGGCCAGGATTTCCGAATTCGCGGCAGTGTACTGGGTGATATCGTGAACTCTGACCCAAAATTTGTGGCTGAATCTACTGCGCGCTACCCGGATGATCTCGAAGCGAAGTCATATAATGATTTTATCGCTGATACTGCCAGCCGCGCCGGTGTAGTTTATGTGGGCGCCAACGATGGAATGTTGCACGGTTTCTCTGAGACGACTGGCGATGAGGTGATCGCCTATGTACCGAATGCCGCCTATGAACACTTGTACGAGCTTACTTCCGAGGACTACGAACACCGCTATTTTGTGGACGGTGGCCCGAATATTATCGATGTCTATATGGATGATATTGATGATCCGGACAGCCCTACAAACGGTCTCTGGAGAACGGTTTTGGTAGGTGGCTTGGCTGGTGGTGGTCAGGGAATTTATGCCCTCGATGTGACCGATCCAACTATATATGATGAGGCTAACGCCGCCAGTATCGCGCTGTGGGAGTTTGACGACGGCGATGATGTTGATCTGGGCTACACCTATGGAAGGCCGCAGATAGCTAAAATGGCTGATGGTACCTGGGCGGCGGTGTTTGGTAACGGCTATAACAATACCGAGGCCGATGGTAGTGCCAGCACTACCGGACACGCAGTGCTCTATATTGTCGATATAGAAACCGGTGACATTCTCAAGAAGATTGACACCTTGGCTGGTGACGTGGCGACACCAAATGGCTTAGCTACACCCTTGCTGATCGATGCCGACTCTGATTTCGTCGTCGACTATATTTACGCGGGTGATTTGCTGGGCAATATGTGGAAATTTGATGTGACCAGTTCAAATCCCGCTACCTGGAACAGTGATTTTGTCACCGCAGGTACACCAGACCCCTTATTCACTACGACGACCAATCAACCGATCACATCCCAGCCGCAGGCTGCGTTTCATCCAGACAATCTCGGCGGTTTCATGATCTACTTCGGAACCGGGCAGTATCTAGAGATAAATGATAACGACCCAATAGGACAGACCACTCAGGCGTTCTATGGCATATGGGACAAGAATACCGGTTCCTTAACACCATTCAGTAGCTCGGATTTGTTAGCCCAGACAATTACCAATCAATTTCAGCAAGCCTTCGATACAGACGGCGATAGCATTGATGACGAGACCTTTACGCTGCGTGATGTCTCTGATAATGAGATAGATTGGGGCACACACCTGGGGTGGAAGCTAACATTACAACCAGAAAATGTAGAAGGTGCCGCAAACGCCAGCAATTTTGGGGAACGACAAGTCAGTAACGCTATTATACGAGGCGGGCGCATAATATTTACAACACTTGTGCCTTCGTCAGTAGAATGCGAGTTTGGCGGCACCAGTTTCCTTATGGAACTTGATTTTAGATCTGGCGGCGCCTTGGAATTTCCAGCATTTGATTTAAACAATGACGGCGAATATGACGGCGATGATACTGATGCCTCGGGCCGAGCTTCCGATGTTGGAATTATGCCAACGGTTAGTATCCTGGCAGATGGTGCGCAAGATGTTGCATTCGGCAGTGGCGCTAGTGGAGATATCGATATTATTCAATTGAGTGTGGGTGTCGAATCCTATGGCAGGCAGTCATGGCGACAACTGGAGTAGGAATAATGGCTACAGGAGCAATCGAGTTATGAATTATTTCTCACAAACAAAAAATCTACTGCTGTCGACTGTACGGTTAGTCCTGGTGCTGGGGTTGTTGAGTTTTACAGTGATAGCTGATGCCCAATCCGTGCTTTCAGGATCGCAGACTGGTACCATTCAGGGAATGCATCAGGGAGATGGGTTTCTGACTATTTCCGGCCGAGACTATGGTTTTCACAATGATGTTTCTTTGGTGTTCTATGACGGTGAGGAAGTTGGTGACAATTTTCTCAACGAGGGATTGGTGGTTCGTTTCGTTGTTAACAATGACGGAATATTGACTAGGATTGAAGTCCTCGGACCACTAAATTTGATCCAGGCGCTTGAGGAAAGTTGAGAGTTTAATTCGCGCCGAAATCTGCTTAAAATAAGGATTCAAGATTCAGGGCTCCACTATGCACCATTCAAATCTAAAGGGATTTACTCTCATCGAGCTTCTGATCGTAGTTGCTATCGTGGGCATATTGGCAAGCATTGCCTTGCCGGCTTACCAGAACAGTGTGCTGCGTTCTGGTAGGGCAGAAGCGAAGAACGAGCTGTTGCAAGTAGCTTCCGATCAGGAGCGTTACTTTTCCAATTTTAATACTTATGTAGATGATGCCTTGCCTTTGAATACTCCAGTAGTCGCGAGTCGTGACCGCACGACAGTTAATGGCCTGTATGTGATTAGTGTGGCCGCCTGTGGTGGGGGAGCAATCACGAATTGTTTTCTTGCCACGGCCACAGCACAAGCCGCACAAGCCAATGATACGTGCACCACGCTAACGCTAAGTAATACCGGCGCACGTGGCGCTACCGGCGATACTACAAACGAGTGTTGGCAGCGCTAGAACGACTACTTGCATCGTATCGGCTTGCCCTGACTATCTTCTTTTAGTCCATCACCGTCAGAATCTATGGCATAGCGCAATCGCGCAGTTCTGTTTATTATTAATTGCTTAGCAAGACTCGCCTGCCCATTGTCTGGGCAATAGGTGAAATTGCCATTTTGATTTCGCGTGAACCCAGAGCTAGTCAATTGCAAATACTGCTTGTTCTGAAACGCCCTAAAGCTCAGTTCTCCAGCACTGTCAGGAAATTGTACATATTGAAGCAAGGCGTCATCTTCGCCTATTGTCCTGTCACCATTGATGTCGGTGAATAAAATTACCCCATCCCTCCATTGACCGCCGCAGATGTTACCGTCGGCCGATCGGCAAAGAGTCACTGTATGGCCGCTTGATATGGCAGACGTTTTAGCGAGCTGTATCGCGCTAGCCAGTTTGCGTAGGGTAGCTTCTCCTTGTTTCTGTTGCAGCAGCAAGTTGAATTCGGGCAAAGAAAGACCTACCAAGATCGATAGAATAAAAATTACAAGAATTAGCTCTAACAGGGAAATTCCAAACCACTTCTCCATGCCTCATCACCTCCATGTGAATAGCAGCGGACTTAGTTTTAAGTTTAGACCAGAAAATTAGGCCATGAGACGAAAGTTGCCTAGAAAGATCGAATTGTTCAGATAGGAAGGCGCTGGCGTGACGGGCATGTAAGCCAAGTTGAATTGGCAGCGCAGCTAACTGGCAGTGTGGATTTATGTTCGAGGGAAGTGTCTAATTTTAATCCAGGCCGAGTTTTTTTAATCGATAGCGCAGAGAGCGAAATGACATTCCAAGTTTCTTGGCGGCAGCTGTCTTGTTCCAACGAGTTTCTTCCAGCGCCTTTTCTATGGCTTCAATCTCTATGGATTCAAGATGTTTTTCCAAAGAAAAGTCATCGCCGAGCCCCACGCTTTCTGCAGGCTCGGTATTAGAAGAATCTGTTTCAATAGGGTTCATAGAAGTGGAAATAGGCGCGCTAATAAACTCGAGATTCGAGACTTGAATTAAATTTTCCTCACACAGCGTTGCTGCCCGCTGCAAGATATTCTCCAGCTCTCGCACATTTCCTGGAAATCTGTATTCCACTAGAGCATCCAAGGCTTCGTTGCTTAGCTTGCAGACTTCTGCTGAGTTTTCCTTGGCGATTTTCTGCAAGATGTTTAGAGTCAGCTCAGGAATATCGTCTTTGCGTTTTCTCAAACTCGGCACGGCAAGTTCGATGACGTTCAAGCGGAAATATAGATCTTGCCGTAAATTTCCTATCTCGACCTCTTTGGCAAGGTTTTTATGGGTAGCACTAAGTATTCGAACATCAACAGCCTCCTCCTTTTGTGAACCTACCGGGCGGATGGATTTTTCCTGAATGACACGCAGTAATTTAACCTGGGTATGCAAGGGTAGGTCGGCAATCTCATCGAGAAACAGTGTGCCGCCGTGTGCAGCTTGAAATAGACCCTGCTTGTCGCTGTCGGCACCGGTAAAGCTACCCTTGATATGTCCGAATAATTCGCTTTCCACCAAGTCGCGAGGAATGGCGCCACAGTTGACTGCCACAAAGGGCGCTTTACTTCGTGAACTGTGTTGATGAATTGCTCTTGCGGCAAGTTCTTTGCCGCTACCCGATTCACCGCTTATGTATATTGGTGCCTGGCTTCTGGCCAGTTTTGCTATCTGCTCTCGCAATTTGACGACTCTGCTCGATTGCCCAGTAATAGAGGGTCCGATTAAGGGGCTCAAGTTTTTTTTCAGAAACTTCTCATCTTGTTGCTCTTGTGGTAGTCGCAGTGCCGAATTAACGAGGTCGCGAAGCTTTTGTAAGTCCACAGGCTTCGAAACAAAATCGAAAGCACCACTTTTTAGAGCTTTGATGGCGGTTTCTGTAGTGCCGTGTGCCGTAATAACGGCCACGGGTATCTGGTTGTATTCTTTCTGGATATATTCAACTAGCTCAATGCCATCGCCATCGGGTAGGCGCATATCAGTTAAGCATAAGTTGAAATTTTCTGTAGATAAAAGGTGGCGGGCTGAAGCCAAATCTTTGGCGCTATTAGTCGCCAATGACATTCGTCCAAGAGTTATCTCGAGTAGCTCGCGTATATCAGGTTCATCATCAACGATGAGAATTCGATTTGTCATAGGGAAATTATCTGAGCAGCATCAGCCATTTTCGATTTACGCCATTACTCGATCTGGATTGCTAAAATAGATACTAAAACTGCTTTTTCCGGCTTCAGTTCTGTTATATACCAGTTGCGACTGATTAGCTTCGCACAGTTCCTTCGAGATATAAAGACCCAGACCAGTGCCACTGGATTCGGTAGTGTGGAATGGTTCAAATAATCGCGCCTCAGCTTCGTCATCAATGCCGGGGCCATCGTCGATTATGTGAAGATAGGGTTGATTATCGCCTTCCTTACTGTCAATGCCAGCTTGCACTAACAAGCTTGCCCGCCCGGTTTTCTTATCGCTGTATCTAAGCCCATTATCGAAAAGATTGTTCAATACTTGTTCTAATTGCCCCTCGATAATATTAACTTTTATTTCAGGTGTGGCAACCTCCAGAGTTATTTCATCACATAATTCATGGGTTGCTCGGTAGTTGTCTATGAATTTTCTAAGCCAGTCTTCAAGAATAATTACTTTTGCCGTTGTGTCGTCGTGGCGAGATGCATCAAGAACATCTTCTATTATCAGGTTTACTCTGTTGCAATGATCAAGGATGATCTCGATCATTCTCTTGTCATCATTTGTTACTGTCACGGATTCTCGAAGCAATTGACTAGCATGGCTTATAGCGCCTAAGGGATTGCGAACCTCGTGAGCGATGCTAGCTGTCAGTCGGCCGAGAGAGGCAAGTTTCATTTGCCTAACACGTTGAACAATTTGTCGATTGTCTTCCAAAAATACAAGAACATCAGAATCTGAGTCTGGATTCAGAAAAGCGAAATTCAGTTGAACCTGACGTGAAGAACTGGGTATCGTTATTGGTTGCGGCTGTCGTTTAGAATTGATCTTCCATAATTCAAGTTGTTCAGTAAGTACAGCAGGAAGTATGTATGGATGTTCTTCCTGTTGCTCATCTATCTCAAGAATTGGCAGTAATATGCTTCTGGCGGCGCTGTTCATGCTAACAATTTGATGCTCAGTGTTCACAACAACAACTCCGGTGCGCATGCGTTGAATGATCTCATTGTTCAGTTTTTCCAGATCGATAATATCGCTTGCTTGTTTGTCGGCCAACAAGGCGGCGTTGTAGATTCTATTGGTGAGCATTTGTATATACAGCGAGGTAGCAAATAAAATTGCACCTAAAATTCCGGTTTGTATAAATTGATTTCCAGAAGTATCCAGCGACAGAGCCAAGTACAATTCGCTATATATTAGAGACAGGGCAGCTACAGCAGCAAGGAAGGTGCTGACTCTGCCTCGGATCAGGATGCTGCTGGAAGCAATGGTGACAATTAGTAAGAGGCCCAAACCACTTACCATTCCTCCACTACTATAGGTAATTAAGGTGATGGCGAGGATATCCACAATCACACTGCCTGTTAGAATATGGGAGCTCTTCAGAACTTTGGTACTGATAGGAATGAAAAAAGTGATAACCACGCCAAAAATCGCATAGGCCGTGCAGACCTGGACGAATAGGGTAGGGTCTAGATCGCCAAGCAATGTCGAGCTGGGGCCTATCGAGGTAACCAATAGAACCAGGGGTAGTACGATTCGGTAAATGTTGTAAACAACAGATACGTTATAGATTTGGCCCGGATATTGTGCAGTTCTTTCAGCCATGGTTTCCGTTACAATTGCAGCGTGGGTGTGCATTATACCAACAAGCATAAAGGTAGTGGTTCGTTGTTTTAGGTAATGTGCCTGGACTAGTAATTAAGGATACAGTAAAGAGAAAGGTATGGGGCGGCAAATTAAAGTGGTAATGGCCCAACTCAATTTTTTAGTTGGGGATATAGATTCCAACACTGCGTTGATTATAGAAAGTGCCAAGACAGCAATTCGCGAGCATTCAGCCGATCTACTGGCCTTTCCGGAGCTGGCGCTTACCGGATACCCTCCTGAAGACCTGCTGTTCAGACCCAGCTTGTCCATTCGAATTGAAAAAGCCCTAAATCGAATTCGACATGAAAATTTACCCATCTATTTAGTTGTTGGATACCCGGAAAAAGTTAATGACAAACTCTATAATTCGCTGACGATCATTCATGCCGGTGAGCTGTTGGCTAATTATCGTAAGCAGCACTTACCTAATTACCAAGTATTCGATGAGCAGCGCTATTTTGAAAAGGGCGACGATGCCTGCTTGTTAGAGATCTGTGGCCAGAAAGTGGCTTTTACAATCTGCGAAGATATGTGGGAGACAGAGCCGATATTGCAAGCGAGGTCCGCTGGCGCACAGCTAATGGTGAATATCAACGCTTCCCCCTACCACATGAATAAATTAAGCCAAAGACAGGCGCTTCTTCGGGAGCGAAGTATTGAAGGCGGGTTTCCGATTATTTATGTGAATATGATTGGGGGTCAGGACGAACTGGTTTTTGACGGTGGCTCAATGGCGATAACCGCGAACGGAGACTGTCACTGTCTGGCACCCAGCTATGCCGAGGCTCTGGTTCCAGTTCTGGTGGAAGCAGGGGGTGGGGACAATATGCCCTGCCTCATTCCTGTGCAGGAAATTGCGCCTGCTCTGTCATTAGAAGCACAAGTTTATCAGGGCTTGGTGTTGGGAGTGCGGGACTATGTGAACAAGAATAAATTCAGGGGTGTGGTTTTGGGTCTGTCGGGTGGTATTGATTCGGCCTTAACTTTGGCCATTGCTGTCGATGCCCTGGGAAGTGATCGAGTGCATGCAGTAATGATGCCGTTTGAATACACGTCGCAACTGAGTCTTGATGTTGCTCAAGAGCAGGCACTGCAGCTCGAGGTTGAATATCAACTGATATCTATAGCTGGAATCTATGCATCTTTTATCAAAGCACTCGAAGTAGAATTTGCCAACACGGAGGTAGATGTCAGTGAGCAGAATCTACAGGCTAGATGCCGAGGTGTGTTACTCATGGCCATTTCGAACAAGAAAGGTCTGTTGGTATTAACTACGGGCAATAAGAGCGAAATTGCGGTTGGCTATTCGACCCTGTACGGTGACATGGCGGGTGGATTTGATGTGCTGAAAGACGTGTCAAAAACTCTTGTATACAGGCTTGCTCAATATCGGAATACTGAACACTCTGGCGGACAGGAGAATGTAATTCCTCAACAGGTGATCGATAGACCTCCATCGGCGGAATTAGCAGCGGACCAGGTTGATCAAGATAGTTTGCCGCCTTATGACGAACTCGATCGAATCCTGGAGTTATATATTGAAAATGATCTAAGTGCAGACAGCATCATTGAGCAGGGATTTGATCCTGAGGTAGTGAAGCGGGTTTTGCGCCTGGTGGACTTGAATGAATACAAACGGCGTCAAAGTCCTATTGGAGTAAGACTCACACAGCGAGGATTCGGTCGTGACCGCCGTTATCCTATTACTAATGCCTGGCCAATAGGCGAATAACTGAAGAATGTTAATCAGAGGGTCCCTGTCCCTAGACAATTCCTCAGGCGACGACCTAAAGAGCTAGCGCGGAGGCGGAGCGGGTGGTCTGCTAGGGGTAGGTCTTGCCGGTGTCGATGGGCGTACTGTCTGCGGAGTTTGATTTCTATTCTGTCTCAGTATGTTTTGATTCTGTCGAATCACCTCTTGAATACGACGCTGATTTTCCGGGGTTCTTGGATTGTCGGCTTGCGCAGGGCGGCGGTTGTTTTGTCTAATTTGTTGCTCGAATTGTTCCCTAAGTCTTGTTCTTTCGGCTTCCGGCATGCTCTGAAATCGTCTCTGAATATTCCTTAGGCGGCGTTGTTCACCCTGGCTCAGATTATTAAAACGCTGAAAGCGTTGGTTGATTAATTGCTGTTGCCGGCCGGACAAACTCTGGAATCTCTGTTGTTGGTCTCTAGCCTGTGAACGTTCCTGAGGTTGCATCTGTTGCCATCGGCTTGCACCTCGGCGAAGACGTTGCTGTCTCTCTATGCTTAAATTATCCCATTGCGGTTCCAATTGTTGCAGTATCTGTCTTTCCTCCAGCGACAGATCGGCCCAGGGTATTTTCTCCTGTGCAAAAACAAGCTGCGTGAAAAACATCACGAGAAATAATAAAGTGCTTAATACTGTTCGCATATTCATCAATTGATGTTCAAGATTTCTTCATCATTAGCGTTGTCATCCGAATCCAGGTTGTTTTCCTGATCTAATCCAGCATTCGTTGATACATCTAACAGTTCGGTAAATTCTTCGGTTAACAAACTATCGGGGTCCATCCACTCACCCGCGTCAGTTTCAAATTGCCCTAAAAACTCCAAAAATTCCAAATCCGGTATTGCTGCGCTCTGCGCTTCAGTCTGTTCGTTTTCGGCAGCATGGGTGTTCGATAATAATCCGCTGATGCATGCCACTACTAAAGTTTTACCTAATTTAAGGTCTATCCTATGTAGAGACCGAATATTTCTAATCTCACAGGTTAAGTGATTCGTTTTCAGCCAGCCACAAATAAAATTCCAGGTTTTCATATAACTCAATGTCTTCGGCGGAGGCAACTAAACCAATTTCTTCTTCCAGTGTGAAAGTTCCTGTCGGCCTGGAGTTCACATAGAAAATCGATATTGCAGTAATTAATACACAGGCACTTGCTAGCATACCCGCTGAGGCGGCCAAATTGAAAGAATCGAATTGAAATTTGAACCAGCCTAGAAGGTTAGCACCTTTGGATTGCTTACTTCGAGTCTCCAGTTTTTCAAATCTAGCAATCGCTTTGTGCCGGATCTGATCTAATCTAGCCTCTATTTCTGCAGGAACGGTAGCGTTGTCATCGAGCTCTCTGCTTACCAGTTGCGCCAGGCCATCAACATTCTGTTGTGCAAGCCGAGGCTGCTTCAACAGGGCCGCCTGACGAGCGTTATCGAGGCGATGATGAATCGATGGATGTAAATGTTCTATGCTGGCATTGAGCTGCCGACAGATTTCCTGCACTAATACTGTTTCTTCCAATTTGTTCATGGCCAATGTTCACCTAACTGAGCGCGAAGGCTGTGTATCGCTCGTGAATAATGAGTCTTAACACTGCCCTCTGCGCATGCCATCGCGGTCGCTGTTTGCCTTACATCCAAGCCTTCCCAGGCGCGCAGTAAAAATGCCTGTTGTTGGCGTGCGGGCAGCCCCTCCAGTGCTATCTGCAGCTTGTCCATGCTCTCGTTGGTTTCTGTTTCAGATTCCGGGGAACGACCGTATGGATCGGGTGCCGTCTGGATCGGATCTTCCCCATCCTCGTCAGTGTTGCTAAACCAGCTTCTGTGTCGATTCCTCACGGTATTGCGTCGGTGCCAATCGTTAATGCGGCTATGCAGGATTCGATAAAACAGAGGGGTCCATTCTTGTTCCTCACGGTCTGCATATTTTTCCACCAATTTGAACATAGCGTCCTGCACTAAATCCAAGGCATCTTCCGAATTGCCCGTTGCAATTTGAGCAATGCGGAAGGCGCGTGATTGTACGCCCTGCAGGAAATTATCCAGTAGTATTGAGCTGTTCAGAATCAACCCTCCAGAAACTGCCATATTCATTTGATTTTAACTTTTGGCAAGATTTGGCAGCCTTTTGCAGTATATCGGCTAATCAATACTCAATATTACTCTTTCCCAACTGTAGTAACGCGGCATCCTGAGTTTGGTTGACAGGATCAACAGAAAAAGCAAAAGAAATTCGCTGAATTGTGCACTGTTTCAAAAAGTGAGGTTTTCGACCGCAAGCAGAGTTAGTCAAATATGCCCAGCGTGAGGATGCTAAACCAAGAGCGACCTTCCTCTTCAGCACGCACCTGGGTGTTGATAATCTCCTGACTGCCCGAATTTAGCGGTCTTTGAGTAGGAGCTAGAGGCGGTTCAACGCGGTTGTCGCCGATAAGCCCAAAGGACACTGTGTATAGCAGGGAAGGATTGGTGATTTCCGTACGAATTATAAACTCGCCATCGTTGTCGATTGAGGCATGATCAGGGTAGTTCTCTCTTAATAAGGCCAGAGAAGTATCCGCCAGATCGTTCAAGCCCAGTCTCAGGTAGCACTCAACCATTATAGCGACGCCGTCGGCAACCGCCGGTGTGCCTTGAAAATTCTCGACTACATATTGGCCGCGTCTCAGAGCGGCGATGTAGGCACGTCTTTCAAGGTAGTAATTTGCAACATGAATTTCGTAGCCTGCCAAATTATTGCGCAGGAACACCATGCGCGCGCGGGCATCGGCGGCATAGGGACTATCAGGATAGATCGCCAAGAGTTGCGAAAAGTCTGAGAAAGACTCTCTGGCTCGACCGGGATCTCGTTTGGTGGGGTCCACCGGCAGAAATCGATTAATTAAACCTCTGTCGTCGGTAAACGAAGACAAGCCCTTCATATAATAGGCGTAGTCAATGTTCTCGTTCTCAGGGTGCAGCCTAATAAAGCGATCCGCGGCTGCTCGGGCGGCCTCAGAATCTCCATTACGGTAATAGGCGTAGACGATCTCTATTTGGGCCTGCGCGGCAAATCGGCCAAAAGGGAAGCGAGACTCTAGTGCTTGATAGGTAGCTATCGATCCTTGAAAATTGGAGGAATTCAGTTGTTCCAAGGCGCGGCGATAAAATTGCTCTTCAGTGGTTAATCCTTCGAATTCATCTCTCTCTTCATTTCCGAACCAGCCACAAGCGCCTAAAAATAGGGCAAAAGTAAATATGAAAGGAATTCTAAATGCTGTCGCTGTCACTTTTTGTCCTATGGTTTCACGGTATTTCTCAATATTCCCACTTCGGTTTAAAGTGGGTGCCCGCAAAAAAACGCTATTTAACCACAGCGTTGTTCGCAAACCCATACCCAATACAATGACCGGTGCTGCTGTGGACTAAGATGTAATCAAGTATCATGCAGCCCATGTCCAGCCAAATATCACTCAAAGCAGAAGTAACCGAACAGCTCTCAGGCAATCGATTAGACCAGATTGCGGCCAAATTGTTTCCTGAATATTCCCGTGCACGGCTACAAAGCTGGATTCGAGATGGAGCCTTATTGGTCAATAACAAACAACTGCGGCCTCGGGACCGCCTTGAAACAGGTGATTTTCTAATAGTAGAAGTGCAACTGGAAAGCACTGAATCGTGGGTGGCTGAGCAGCTACCCCTGGATATTGTTTTTGAAGATGAGCATCTGTTGGTCATTAATAAAGCAAGCGATATGGTTGTTCACCCTGCCGCCGGCCACCAGCAGGGGACGTTGCTGAATGGCATTTTGTATCACCACCCTACACAGAACGAGCTGCCCCGAGCGGGTATTGTGCACAGGCTGGATAAGGATACGACAGGCCTTATGGTGGTGGCGAAGACGCTGATAGCTCATGCTGATTTGGTAAATCAATTACAGTCCCGAACAGTTAAAAGAGAGTATGAAGCGGTAGTGCACGGTGTATTGACCGGAGGTGGGACGGTAGATAGCCCCTTGGGAAGGCATTCGGTAAACCGCAAGAAAAGGGCCGTAGTAGAAATTGGGCAGGAAGCTATAACACACTATCGTGTGATTAACCGTTTTCGCAGCCACACCCAGGTACAAGTGAATTTGGAAACGGGTCGCACTCACCAAATTCGCGTTCATATGGCGCACCTGAATCATGCTCTGGTAGGAGACCCTATGTACGGGGGCCGTTTCCAGTTACCCGCTGCCTGCTCCCCTGAGCTGAGTGATTGCTTAAGGGGATTCAAGCGGCAGGCACTACACGCCAGAAAGCTCGAGCTGGTTCGTCCTGATAGCGGAGAACTGATAAGTTGGGAAGTTGCAATACCGGCTGACATGCAGGAACTAATCAGACAATTACGTAAGGATGCAGAAATAGGCTCGGGAACCTAAAAGTCTAGTTCGTGTTTATGAATTCGAATTTGAAGGTAGAAGACTAGCGAAAAAAACATATCGCCGAACCATGGTTCAGCCGGTCTAAGAAACAATGAAGTTGAAAAACGCAATATATGCCGATTGGATTGTACCCGCCAACATTGTTGCCTTTTCCACCAGCAGAATTGGTGGAGTAAGCGAGGCGCCCTATGCTTCTCTTAATATAGCCAAGCACGTCGGTGATAAAGTGGAGCATGTAATGGCAAACAGGGCCTTGTTGTCGGAGAAACTGTCGCCACAATTACGATGGCAATGGTTACAGCAGGTACACGGCACTGACGTTGCCTCTATTACAAAACCGAAGCCCGAAATAACAGCCGATGCCTTGCTCACCAGAAGCCCTAACCTGGTATGTTGTGTACAAACTGCAGATTGTTTGCCGGTATATCTAGCAGCTAAGGATGGAACGGAAGTTGCGATAGTTCATGCTGGTTGGAGGGGATTGGCAGCAGGCATCGTGGAAAATGCTATTAGCTCGATGTGGACACCTGCGACCGAGATTGTTGCCTGGCTGGGACCTGCTATTGGGCCTTGCCACTTTGAGGTTGGTGCAGAAGTAAAAGAAGCCTTTTTGTATACAGAGGAATCTGCGGAAGCCGAATCTGCATTAGAATCTTGTTTTAAGCTCGGGACGGGTGCGGGAAAGTTCATGGCAGACCTTTATGCCATTGCGAAATTCAAACTGCGCCAGCAGGGCGTGGCTCAAGTATCCGGTGGTGACCATTGCACTCATTGTGAAAAAGATCAGTTGTTTTCCTTCAGGCGGGACGGGCTTACCGGCCGCATGCTCAACGCCATCTATATTGAAACTTGATTACAGATACTGAAGTATCGACGTTGAATTTAGCCTTCTATTTATCAAGTAAATACCTGCGCTAAATCAATAAAACAGCAGTAGCCGTTGAATTCTCCGTCCCCCGACCCAATTAATTGTTTCTGTGAATACTGTTCAACCTTGCCTGTCCAAGCAGGCTAAGTATATGGGGTCGCTATGCGAATAGATAAATTTACCAGCAAGCTTCAATCAGCATTGGCCGACGCGCAATCGATGGCTTTGGGGAAAGACAATAACTACATTGAGCCTTCTCACTTACTGTTAGCCTTGATTGAGCAGAAGGGCGGATCTGTTCGTCCTTTGTTATCGCAAACAGGTTTCGATGTAACGGAATTAAGAAATAAGTTGCAGGATTTGGTGGATGACTTGCCGAAACTGAAAGACAGCTCCGGCGAGATTTCTATTTCTGGTGAGCTGGCCAAAATGTTAAATCAGGCTGACAAAATATCTCAGCAAAAGGGTGATTCCTTTGTTTCCAGTGAGACAATTTTGTTGGTGGCAATGAAAGATTCAGGTTCTGTAGGTAAGCTTTTAAATTCATTCGGCGTATCTGCTCAGGCTTTGGAAAACGCGATAAGTAACTTGCGCGGCGGCGAGAATGTCACCGATGCCGGAGCAGAGGATGCGTGGCAAGCTCTGGAAAAATATTGTATCGATCTTACCGAACGAGCAGAAAAGAGCCAACTAGACCCAGTGATAGGGCGTGATGCAGAGATTCGGCGCACGATACAAGTATTGCAGCGGCGCACGAAAAATAATCCTGTTCTAATTGGTGAGCCTGGAGTGGGCAAGACTGCAATCATTGAAGGGCTTGCGCAAAGAATCGTAAATGGTGAAGTGCCCGAAGGTCTAAAAGACAAGAAAGTATTGTCACTTGATTTGGGTGCCTTGATTGCAGGAGCGAAATTCCGAGGAGAATTTGAAGAACGTCTAAAAGCTGTTTTGAATGAACTTTCCAAACTCGAAGGGTCGGTCATTTTATTTATAGACGAATTACACACCATGGTTGGTGCGGGCAAGGCTGAAGGTGCCATGGATGCAGGTAATATGTTGAAGCCCGCTCTGGCGCGTGGAGAGCTACACTGTGTTGGAGCAACAACGCTGGATGAATACCGCCAGCATATTGAGAAAGACGCTGCGTTGGAACGCCGATTTCAAAAAGTATTAGTGGAGGAACCTTCCGAAGAAGACACCATCGCCATCTTGCGTGGGTTGAAAGAAAGATATGAAGTGCATCATGGTGTGGATATATCTGACGCCGCCATAATTGCTGCCACTAAACTTTCCAAGCGCTATATTACTGACAGGCAGCTGCCGGATAAAGCAATTGATCTTATCGATGAAGCGGCAAGTATGATTCGTATGGAGATAGACTCCAAGCCTGAAGAGATGGATAAGCTTGAACGAAGATTGATACAGTTAAAAATAGAGCAAGAGGCGCTGAAAAAGGATGAGGATCCTGCTTCGCTGAAACGTAAAGAAAAACTTTCAGAAGATATTGCGAGTCTGGAAAAAGATTTTTCAGACCTGGAAGATATCTGGAAATCAGAAAAAGCGTCTCTGCAAGATTCCCAGGCAATCAAGAGCGGTCTTGAAAAAGCACGCAACGATATGGAATTGGCGCAGCGTGCGGGTGATCTGGCACGTATGTCGGAAATTCAGTACGGATTGATTCCAAGTCTTGAAAAGAAACTCGCAGTAGCAGCCGAAGCAGAGACTAGTGAGAAACAGCTTCTGCGGAATCGAGTGACAGAAGAAGAGATTGCTGATGTGGTATCGCGATCCACCGGCATACCCGTTAGCAAAATGCTACAGGGTGACAAATTTAGATTGCTTTCGATGGAAGATGCATTACACGAGCGTGTAATTGGACAAAACGAAGCCATTCTCGCCGTATCAAATGCAGTGAGGAGATCACGTTCCGGTTTGTCTGACCCAAATCGACCAAACGGTTCGTTTCTGTTTCTCGGTCCAACTGGGGTGGGTAAAACAGAACTGTGTAAAGCGCTGGCTGAATTTCTGTTCGATACGGAAGAAGCCATGGTGCGAATTGATATGTCCGAGTTCATGGAGCAACACTCCGTGGCTAGACTCATCGGAGCTCCCCCAGGATACGTTGGATACGAAGAGGGTGGATATTTGACAGAAGCAGTGAGACGCCGTCCCTATTCAGTCTTATTGTTAGATGAGGTCGAGAAAGCACATTCTGATGTGTTTAACATCTTGCTGCAGGTTCTAGACGACGGACGGTTAACAGATGGGCACGGCAGAACGGTGGATTTTAGAAACACCGTTGTTGTAATGACCTCTAATCTAGGCTCAGATCGCATTCAAGACATGATGGCCGAGGGTATTAACGATGAAAGGGTGTACGAATCGGTTAAAGAGACAGTGCTGGAAAGTGTTGTCAAGCATTTCTCACCGGAATTTGTAAATCGCATCGATGAAACTGTAGTATTTCACCCACTGCAACGAGAACAGATTAGGGGCATCGCGGATATACAGATTCAGTTGCTCAATCAGCGACTACGGGATAATGATCTTGGACTTACCGTTACTGACGCGGTTCTGGATCACATCGCTGCTCTTGGTTATGACCCCGTATATGGGGCAAGACCACTAAAACGGGTAATTCAAAACCGTATCGAGAATCCGCTAGCGCAGCAGATGTTGCAGGGCAATTTTGTCGGCGGTGATGTAATAACCATTGATCTTGATGCAACAGGTGAGCTGGTATTTAGCAAAGCCCCGGCTGAAGTGACTGAAAACGTGGCAGTAGGCTGATCTACTGCCGCCTTGCCTTCCTTGACTCTCCTTACAGAGTCAGTAACTTCGCAGCCGTTCTGCCATAAGAGCTTGACTTTCCTTAAATAAATGGCAGAATCGCCTGTGTTCAAGCAGAGCGATTTGGTCAACCTCCAATCCATCTGCAGTAAGCTGCGTCAGCCGCAACCAGGCACATCAGCAGACTACCATCTAGGTGTCAGAAAACCTCCACCTACGGGTCCCTATCACGTTATCGCGCACGGGGCCGACAAGAAGCAAGAATCGACAGAATTTGGTGTCGAATAGCTGATTGTTGAATCAAAATCTTAACAGTACCTAATAGGCAACAGACCACAGGGTCGGTTTTGCTATTCTATTAATTAGTGGCAGTAGTGCGATAAAAAAACGGTTTAGAGGCAAATATAGTGGACCAATTATCAGGTGGTGAAGCGCTCATACGTGCTCTACACGATGAAGGTGTAGATATCATATTCGGTTACCCTGGTGGAGCCGTATTGCATATTTACGATGCAATCTTTAACCAAGACAAGGTCGAACATATTTTGGTGCGTCATGAGCAGGCTGCAACTCATGCGGCGGACGGTTATGCACGTGGCACCGGCAAACCTGGAGTTGTGTTAGTGACATCCGGCCCTGGTGCAACTAACGCGATCACGGGTATAGCTACCGCGTATATGGATTCAATCCCCATGGTGGTCATTTCTGGACAGGTAGAGAGCCGTATGATTGGTTCCGATGGATTTCAGGAAACCGATATGGTGGGAGTTTCTCGTCCTGTGGTTAAGCATAGTTTTATGGTCCAGAATCCTGCGGATATTCCAATGGTGGTTAAAAAGGCTTTTCATATTGCTACAACTGGGCGACCTGGCCCGGTTGTTATCGATATTCCGAAAGATATTACCGATCCGAAAATTAAGTTTGATTACGAATACCCTAGAGAAATCAAGATGCGATCCTATGCTATTCCCGACAAGGGTCATTCAGGTCAGATAAAGAAAGCAGTGGATGCATTAATGACTGCGAAGCGACCGATGATTTATACCGGTGGCGGAGTAATTCAAGGAAACGGTTCGGAGCTTCTCGCCAAGTTGGTTCGTAAATTGGGATTTCCGATTACTAATACACTTATGGGATTAGGCGCCTATCCGGCATCCGATCAGCAGTTTCTCGGCATGCTTGGCATGCATGGAACCTATGAGGCCAACATGGCTATGCACTATTGCGATGTGTTACTGGCCATAGGCGTACGTTTCGACGATCGTGTTACTAATTCCGATGTTACTAAGTTTTGTCCAGATGCTACTATTTTGCATGTAGATATCGATCCGGCATCCATATCGAAAACGGTAGCGGCGGATGTTCCCATTGTCGGTTCCGTAACTTCTGTATTGAAAGAGGCGCTCGCGCAAATACAAAGCAGTAACCAGAAGGTCGATGAAAACTCGCTGAAAGTTTGGTGGGATCAGATAAATCAATGGCGAGAAAAAGACAGCTTACATGTTACGCATTGCGAAGATGGCACAATCAAACCGCAGCAAGTGATTCAGACAGTTCATGAAATTACTAAAGGGGATGCCTTCGTCTCTTCCGATGTGGGGCAGCACCAAATGTTTGCCGCGCAATATTACGGCTTTGATAAACCGCGGCGCTGGATTAACTCGGGCGGTCTGGGAACTATGGGGTTCGGTTTTCCTGCAGCTATGGGTGTTCAGCTTGCCTTCCCCGATGCGATTTCTGTGTGCATTACCGGGGAGGGAAGCTTTCAAATGAACCTGCAGGAACTTGCAACCTGCATGCAGTATCAGCTACCAATAAAAATAATCTGTCTCAATAACCAAGCCCTGGGTATGGTTAAACAATGGCAAGATATGCAATATGGTGGACGTCACTCCCATAGCACCTATGCCGAGTCATTGCCTGACTTCAAAAAATTGGCGGAGTCCTACGGGCACGTGGGTATAAAAATTGGAAAAGTGTCAGAGTTGCACTCAAAACTGACGGAAGCATTTGCCCTTAAAGATAAATTGGTATTTGTGGATGTAATGGTGGACCCGGAAGAGCACGTTTATCCTATGGCCATCAAAGGTGGTGCAATGAAAGATATGATATTGAGCAAATCGGAGAGAACCTAACATGCGGCATATTATTTCTGTTCTGATGGAGAATGAACCCGGTGCTCTTTCCAGAGTTGTAGGTTTGTTTTCTCAACGCAATTACAATATTGATTCTCTAACGGTCGCTCCAACTGAAGACCAGTCCCTGTCACGCCTCACTTTAACAACAAGTGGCGATGATAGAAGGATTGAGCAGATCACCAAGCACTTAAATAAATTAGTCGATGTTGTGAAATTGGTTGATCTCACCGAAGGCGCGCACATCGAGCGTGAGTTAATGCTGATAAAAGTGAAAGCTGTGGGCGCGCAACGAACTGAAGTTAAGCGCGCTACGGACATTTTTCGTGGACAAATTGTTGACTTGACCAATAATGTATTTAGCATTCAATTGACAGGCACCAGTGACAAGCTCGATGCGTTTATAGCGGCTCTGGGCGAGAGTGTGGTCCTGGAAGTTGCTCGTACCGGGGTGTCTGGCATATCGAGGGGAGAGAAGGTGTTGGCCCTTTGATTTCGGTATAGCTAAAATTCTGACAATAAAAAAGGGCCAGCTGGCCCTTTTTTATTGTCTGGGGTTGATTGATGTCACACAAGCTTCTTCATGGCAGTCATATACCTACGCAGTTGCTTGCCGACGACTTCAATTGGGTGTGAACGAATTTCGTCATTCACGCTGATGAGATCAGCGTTATCTACGCCTAGATCACTAATATGCAAACCTTTTCCGATTATGTCGGTATCTACAGTCTTCATGAAATCCTCAAGTAGTGGAACGCATGCATGCGAGAACAGGTAACAGCCGTACTCGGCTGTATCTGAAATTACCTTGTTCATTTCGTAGAGCTTTTTGCGGCCGATCAGGTTGGCAATTAGCGGCACTTCATGCAGTGATTCATAATACGCGGATTCCTCGATGATGCCGCTGGCTGTCATGGTTTCAAATGCCAGTTCAACACCTGCCTTGACCATGGCCACCATTAGAATGCCGTTGTCATAATATTCTTGTTCGGAAATATCCATGTCCCCGGCTGTGGATTTTTCAAAGGCAGACTCAGTGGTAGCTTCTCTCCAACCGAGTAATTTGGCATCGTCGTTGGCCCAGTCTTCCATCATGCCTGCCGAAAAATCACCAGTGACAATGTCGTCCATGTGCTTCTGATACAGAGGAGCCATAATCGTCTTCAGCTCTTCTGCGAGAGAGTTTGCAACCAGCTTTGCAGGATTGGAAAGCCTGTCCATCATATTAGTAATGCCGCCATGTTTGAGTCCTTCAGCCACAACTTCCCAGCCATGTTGAACTAATTTTGAAGCATAGGCTGGGTCGATTCCTTTCTCTACCATCTTGTCATAGCAGAGAATTGATCCTGTTTGTAACATGCCGCAGAGAATGGTTTGTTCGCCCATCAAGTCGGACTTCACTTCTGCAATGAAAGAAGACTCAAGCACGCCAGCTCGATGACCACCGGTTGCGGCCGCGTAGGCTTTGGCTATGTCCATGCCTTCGCCGTTGGGGTCGTTCTCCGCATGTACCGCAATCAGAGTGGGTACGCCGAAACCACGTTTGTACTCTTCTCGCACTTCAGTGCCTGGACACTTCGGCGCGACCATCACCACGGTGAGATCGTCTCGAATTTGCATACCCTCTTCGACGATATTAAAACCATGAGAATAGGCGAGACAGGCACCTTTCTTCATCAGTGGCATTATTTGGCTCACTACCGGGCTATGTTGCTTGTCGGGAGTAAGATTTAACACTAGGTCGGCAGTAGGTATTAGTTCCTCATAAGTGCCGACCTTGAAGCCGTTTTCAGTGGCGTTTTTCCATGAATCACGTTGCTCGGTAATAGCCGCCTCGCGCAGGGTGTAGGAAACGTCCAAGCCGCTATCGCGCATATTTAGACCTTGATTCAGGCCCTGGGCTCCGCAACCAACAATAACTACCTTTTTGCCATTCAATTTATTGACGCCATCGCTAAATTCGCTGCGGTTCATAAAGCGGCATTTGCCCAGTTGGTCTAGCTGTAGGCGCAGGGGCAAGGTATTAAAGTAATTCATGAATCCACTCCGATCTGTTCATCGTAAAAGTTAAAAGTATTAATGTGTTAGTTACTGAGCGAGTTGAAGACTTATTTTCAGTGAGGCGCGATCATATAGCATCCGCAATCTTCCGTAAAATGTTATCTTTTAGGCTGAAATAGTCCCGCAGCAGCACAAATAGGGCTGTATAATCAAAATTCGTCCCGAATATTCGAACCGACAATAGGAATGGAATGAGCGAAGAAGAGCAGGAACTTCCAATCGAGGGCATATTGCCCATCGATGAACATGAGGAAATAGTATCTGAGGACGGTCGCAAGGTGCGCCGCCGTGGCATCTATCTCCTTCCTAATATGCTTACCTTAGGTGCACTGTTTTCTGGTTTCTATGCGGTAATCGCCGGGATGTCAGGAGATTTTAATGAGGCGGGATGGGCTATCCTGATCGCCGGCGTTCTGGACGGTTTGGATGGCAGGATAGCCCGGCTAACCAACACCCAGAGCGCCTTCGGCGCGCAATTTGATAGCCTCTCCGATATGGTATCTTTTGGCGTCGCCCCGGCACTTATCATGTTTAGCTGGGCCTTCGCGCCGCTGGGGAGGGTAGGCTGGGCTGCTAGCTTCATTTATGTTTCCTGTGCTGCGCTGCGACTGGCACGTTTTAATGTACAGCTGGGCACAGTGGACAAGAGATTTTTCTTAGGGCTGCAAAGTCCGCTGGCGGCAGGTCTGGTCACCTTTGTTCCCTGGGTTGGTTATAAATATGGCCTTGAAGTGACTCCTGGGGTGGCTTATTTGGCCGCCTTATTAACCGTTTTTACTGGTTTTCTGATGATCTCCAATTACACCTACTTCAGCTTCAAGGAAATGCATTTTAAGGGAACCGTGCCCTATATGGTGTTCGTGTTTGTAGTAGTATTGCTGGTAGTTGTAGCTCAAAACCCGCATGAAGTATTGCTATGCATGTCTGTGGCTTATGCCACCTCTGGGCCGATAATGTGGGTATACAAGAGGCAGTTCAAAAAACCTGTTCCAGCTAAGTCTGGTCCCTCAAAGAAGGTGGTTGGCAGTAAAAAAACTCGAAGTACTAAATCGAAGTCGGAGAAAACGAACCATGCTGGCAAGGATGAAATTCAGTGAAAACCACGGCAATTTTTTGATGCGAATTACATTTATGCCAAGTCACGTGAAATTTTCTCAAGTATTTAGTTTATGAAAATCGAAATTGATTATCTAGATCGGGAATAAAGTTTAGTTCAATCCTGTCTAGGTTGTTATGAAACAGAAAATACAACTCCAAATTTCAGGAATAACCACATGTTAATTAAGAAACCATCTGATATTAATCCTTCCGAGATCACACCCGAAGGTGTCTATCGTAACAGAAGACAATTTATTAGCGATAGCGGTAAGTTATTGCTCGGAGCAGCCGCGGCAAGTAGCCTGCCATCAATTGCTAATGCTCAAACCGGTGATCGATTAAAGGCCAGGGCGCCAGCAAACATGCGGCGTACTCCTCCCGCTGCATGGTGGGCGGACAAGTTTGCCGATATCAAGCCTGCCCCAGATTCCGAACCTTTTTATACCGGTGAAACTCTTACTCCCTATGAGGATGTAACTCGTTACAATAATTTTTACGAATTTGGAATGGATAAAGGCGATCCTTCGTCTAATTCCGGTTCATACAAGGCGGATCCTTGGTCGGTTGAAATTGCCGGGGAAGTGGCCAAGCCTGGAGTTTATAATCTTGAAGATATTCTTAAACCTCATGACCTTGAGGAGAGAGTTTATCGACTGCGTTGTGTAGAAGCGTGGTCGATGGTTATTCCCTGGGTTGGGTTTTCCCTTGCCGATCTGATTAAGCGTTTCGAACCTACTTCGAAAGCTAAATTTGTGGAGTTTGAGACAATTGTAGATCCCGAAACCATGCCTGGAATTCGTTCTCGTTTCGCCATAGTACGATGGCCCTATAGAGAAGGTCTGCGCATGGATGAAGCCATGAATCCATTAACGTTTATGGCAGTTGGCGTGTATGGGGATTATTTGCCGCCGCAGAACGGTGCACCCATGCGCTTGGTAGTTCCGTGGAAATACGGTTTCAAGAGTATTAAGGCAATCGTGAAAATTAATTTTCGGGAAACAATGCCAAACACTACCTGGAATGATCTGCAGGCGCAGGAATATGGATTTTACGCGAATGTAAATCCTGCTGTACACCATCCACGTTGGAGACAGGATACAGAGCGTAGGCTTCCGCAGACTTTGTTTAGTCGATCACGTATTGAAACTCGACCATTCAATGGTTATGGCGATCAGGTAGCTTCACTGTATAAAGGTATGGACCTGGCTCGTTTCTACTAAGCCACTTGCGTTGTCTTTCATTCGCCTCATGCAAGCGCTGGGTTGTTGTTAATGCGAAAGCTGATTAAGCCCCTGGTATTCGTTTTGGCGCTGATCCCTTTCGCGGTGTTGCTAATTCGGATTCTGCAAAATGATCTTGGACCAGATCCGGTTCAGGAGCTTTCACTGGAAACCGGCGAGTGGACTCTTCGCTTTCTTATCCTTGCGCTGGCCATGACTCCTCTACGGCGAATTAGCAATCAAGTCGAGTTTGTTCGAAACCGGCGTATGGTAGGTTTGTTCGCCCTGTTCTATGCAACGCTGCACCTGTTGGTATGGGTGGTTTTTCTGCTGGAGTTTAGGTGGTTCGCTATCTTCGAAGAAATAGTGGAGCGACCCTATATAACGGTAGGCTTCTCGGCCTATGTCATCCTGCTCGCCCTTGGTATTACCTCGCCGAAGTTCATGGTGAGGCAATTGGGCAAGAATTGGAAACGCCTGCATAAATTGGTGTATCTGGCCGCGATATTGGGAGTTCTGCATCTGCTCTGGATATTGAGGTTGGATATTGGTCCGGCCGTGTTCTATGGCTCGCTAGTGGCATTGCTGCTGGGTTACCGCGCCTGGTACAGTTTTAGACCCCAGCGCGGCTAAAAACCGCCTTTTTCAGCCCATTTACGCCACTGGTTCGGTTCAAGTTCCAGATAGTCAATTTTATTTCCCAAACCCTCCATAAACCCTTGCCAAATCTGGCTTTGCACGTATAATACGCCGGCTCTGTGTCGATGAGGCACGGGTTTGACTCGTTCTTTAAAAATTAGATTAAGCAATAGAGGTGGGTGCTTGCTGTTGATGGTTTCTGTGAATCTTCATAGAAAAGTAATCAAAGTAAGCAACTGCGTTAATTTATTA
>JAJFKE010000047.1 GCA_021773355.1 Gammaproteobacteria bacterium
GGCGGCTAGGTACGGATTTCATCAGGGCCCTGGGGTAGAAGAATCTCCAATTGAGAGGCCGGATATATGTCTGGTACTGCCGTATTCTTTCAGGCTGTTGGGTTGTTGATACACGTGTTGCATTAAGAGCTAAATAGGCAACAATTAATTGTCAGGAGTAAGCTTGGCTTGCTTTTAACGGAACGTCCATATATGTCCAATATATTCTTTGAAGAAGCTGATTATAAATGTGAGATATATGTCGAAGTTACGAATTAACCACCCTACCAGCGTTTTTGAAGTTTACTAAATTTCACTAATCTGTATTGAGTCATTCCTAATTATTTATAGTAGATCTCATGGCCCGCCAGCGGATAGCTCGCGGGTCTAACTTGTACCAGCAGAACTCCTTATACTTCTTTTTGGTGACTCTTATACACGACTTATCCCTTAGCGGCGCCTTCCGTTAGTCTCTGTGTAATGATGGCGAGTCCCTGAATGTCTCGAAGCAGATTATGCGCCAGAGTGCCGCTAAGAGACCCCTACACTTGTCGTCACACCAAGAGCGTCGGAGCTGCTTTCGATTGGCCTGGACTCTGTAGAAGCTGCTGAACAAATGGTGCACAGCCCGGAAGAATTTTTCCGTATGTACGCAGAGTTTATAAGAGAGTTTAGAGGGGGAAAAGGATTGCCTCGCTTCGAAGCACCGACCGACACGAGACCGACAAATTTAAAGCTGTATCAATTAATTTTTATATAAATCAAGTAGTTAAATGGCGGACCGGACGGGACTCGAACCCGCGACCTCCGGCGTGACAGGCCGGCATTCTAACCAGCTGAACTACCGGTCCGCGACAAACATCACTCTATGTGGTGGGTGATGAGGGATTTGAACCCCCGACATTCGCCTTGTAAGGGCGACGCTCTCCCAACTGAGCTAATCACCCATAGCACAGAGAGAGGCGCATTTTACCGACTTGGGTCAACATGTCAACAAAGACGGTGGCTTCGGCGGTAGAGAAGGATAAACAATAGCAGTAGTAGCTACTTGCTGGTATGGGTAAATGAACCATCCCAATCCTCGGGCAGAACTTGTTCTCTTAGGGTCTCAATTCGTTCTAAGTAAACTTTATAGAGCAGTGTATCCGGCTCACTCTGCAGCAGAGCTTTAAGAATTCCCTCGGCCCCGTCCCAATCCTGCGCAAAGTAGAAGTCCAACGCCTTATGGTATTCGGCAACTCTGGATTCCAACTCCGGGCTGGCATCAACCGAAGCACAGATAGGCTCGTAGCAGTCGACTGCCTTGAGTTTACCCTTCACCTTTACCCGATCTATGAGACGCAACAAGAAGCCATTCAGATTCTTAACCGCCGCCTCTCCAACCAGTAATTTTATGCCATAAAATTTTGTTAGCCCTTCCAATCTGGAGCCTAAATTTACCGCATCACCGAGCACCGTATAGGATCGCCGATACACCGAACCCATGTCGCCCACGTTCATCATCCCGGAATTAATACCGATACCGATGTTAACCTCTGGGTATCCTTTCTCCTTAAACTCTGGTCGCAGCTGTTCCACCTTTTCCAGCATTAACAGTGCCGCAGTTATGGCGTTGCTCCGATGATGTGCGTCTTCCAGAGGAGCGCCCCAAAATGCCATCACCATATCGCCCACGTATTTATCGATGGTGCCATTATTTTCGAAAATAATTTGCGTGATGGGCGTGAAAAAATCATTCATTAACTTCTTCAACTCGGTAGCACTTAGGGCTTCGGAAATCGTAGTGAAATTTCTTATGTCACAAAACAGCACGCTGAGTTCTTTGCTCTCACCTTCAAAACTGTAGTTGTCTGGGTCATCCAACATCGAATCGATATGAGCGGGAGGTACATATTGATCGAACATGCCCTTTATGGTTTTCCGTGTCTGGCTCTCACTCAAGAATCCATAGATCATATTGACTGCGGTAACTAACAACACCAGCAGTAGCAGCATGACCAGCGGAAAATCCATCTTGTAGACATCCCATAGTTGAAAATTTCCCCAGATAGATCCGACAAACAACAGCGACCCCGCAGCCGCCATGCTCGCCGCGCCCATAAAAGGGAAGGCCATGGACATCAGCAGCCCCAGAGTGGTGAGTACAACAAACAGAGCGCCCGCTGCCCAGTCGGGTCGATAGGGAAAATAGATATTGTCGGGTGGACTAAATGTGGAAAATACTGACTCCGTGGTCGCATCGCCCGAGTCCACCTCAACAGTGGTCACTGAATCCAACAATGCATTCAGCATATTTGCATGCACTTCTACGCCGGGATAAACCTGATCAAGTGGCATCGCTCGAATATCCCCAAGTCCGCTAGCACTTGTGCCCACCAGGACCAAACTATTCTTTAGCTGACTCTTTTCATCTTCGCTTAGGGTGTCTCTTAATACATCGGTGGCCGAGATGTAGGGGAAAGGATCATTAGTGTATAAGGATGATGGCCCTACATAAGGCACAATTACATTCGCAAAACCATCTGTGGGTATTTCGAATCTCCCTGCCCCACGCCCAACACGTATGGCGCTTACCACTTCCAGACCATCGTAGTTCTGAGTGACTAATTCGTAACTTTCTGCAAAGTTGTAAACTCGAATCATTTCTAGCGAAAGAGTTGGATAAAGATTCGAACCGAATCGAATAACCAAGGGGACGCGTCGCACGATGCCGTCGGCATCGGGCATCTGATTCATGCTTCCATTTCCCAGTGCGGCATCTTGCAATAGCTTTATATTGCCGGTGTATCCAGTCATGTCGGCCACGGTAGCAGCCTCTGCTAATTGTTCCCCAATATCGACAATGGAATCTGGCAGTTCGTTGTAGGTTGCCGTAGATTGTTGTGTGAAGTTTATCGCCAACACCACGTCAACCCCGCTTTGCATCACATCGGCAAAATATTGATCGGCATTTATCTGCGGTTCGATCAGCTTCAAAGTGTCATTAAAGCTGGCGTCGAATTGCGTAAGGTCTACTGCCTCAAGTAAATCACGAATATCCCTATCGGATTCAGGAAAAGTGATGTCAAAGCCAACAACCAGCGCACCGTTGTCTCGGAGTTTCTCGGTCAATTGACCGACTTTTATTCTGTTCCAGGGGTACTGTCCTTCGGCCTGCAATGAACGCTCATCAAGGTCGACGATGACTATCTTGTTCTCAGGAGATTTAGTAGCCTTGGGCATGATACTTAGACGCTGATCATAGACCAGAAACTCCAGTCTTTCGATAAACCCAGCCACCAGGGTTGGTGGGCTCAGCAGCAGCCATAAGACGAAGCAGGTGCTGAAGATACCCAGATAGATAGGCAGTCGCTTGCCCTCAGAGACAAAGCGATGAACTGGATGTAGAAAGGCTGGTAGCTTCATACTGCGCTTAACCCGCTTGGGTTTTATTGTTATGAATTGATTATATGCCAATGGGCCTATACATAAAACGGAACTCTAGGACTTGTTCAGAGGCTCCCCAGGTAGTATGTTTCGCCTTTCAATACCAGCGCCAGGTATGGCACAGGGACAAAGACCAAAGCCGTGAAAATATTCAAAGAATTTCGCTTCGAAGCCGCACATCGACTTCCTAATGTAGCAGAAGACCACAAATGTGCACGCCTGCATGGCCATTCATTTTTGGTAAAAATTGTGGTCGAGGGTCCACTGCAACAGAACAGCGGCTGGGTCATGGACTTTGCAAAAATAGCTGAAGCCTTCGATCCAATTTTAGAGCAGTTGGATCACTACTATTTGAATGAGATCAGTGGCCTGGAAAATCCCACCAGTGAGAACCTCGCTCGCTGGATTTGGAACAAGTTAAAGCCGCGACTAAGCGAATTGTGCTGCATTGAAATCAGAGAAACCTGCAGCAGTGGCTGTGAATATTCCGGCGACTAACACGCGTTTAACAATTCAAGACATAAAGTTTATTGGTTCTATGGCTTCGTCCTGCAAAATCATGGGGTCGATTACTGCCTGGTTTTTTATCAATTGCTTGCTCACCATAAACTCCTTAGGTCGGGCAACACAATCAGCGGCAAGCAATCTTCCCTGCTTTAGATAAAATAGAGCGAAGCTGACCTTAGGGCCAACTTCATCAGCCCCCCTGCACACCACTTGATCATAGCCCTCATTAAGCCCGGCCATTTGCAGCTTGATGTCATATTGATCCGACCAGAACCAGGGCACAGCATCATACAGCTGTTTGCGGCCACAAATATTAGCCGCCACCACCCGTGCCTGATCATTTGCATTCTGCACTGACTCCAATTGAATATCACCTTGATAAAGCAAACTGGGATGAACGGTACAATCTCCAGCCGCATAAATATCTGCATCACTACTCTGCCCATATTCGTTAACCTGAATTCCTCTTTCGACAACGAGACCTGCAGATTCAGCTAAACTCGAATTCGCAGTAACGCCTATGCCGACAATGACAAAATCAGATTCAAACTCTCTGCCATCGGCACAAACCACCCGTTCGACAGCATTGCTGCCTTGCAGCTCCAGCACTTCAACTCCAGTATGAATTTCCACACCATGTGACTCGTGCAGCTGTTGCATAAACGACGACATCGCCTCGCTGGTAACGCGTTGCAAAATTCGTTCTGACATTTCCAGGACAGTTACCCTCACCCCTTTTTTTGCCATCACTGCTGCCACTTCCAAACCTATATAACCCCCGCCGACAACTACCGCCCGTTTGCACGGCTTTAGTTGTGAAGAGAGCCGCTGCACATCTTCAGCCCTGCGAATGTAATGGACATTTATCAAGGAGTCGCTCAGGGGTAGTTTTCGCACACTGGCACCGGTGCATAGCGCCAATTTGTCGTAATCAAGCTGCTCGCCATTCGATAAAGAAACAGACTTGGACTCTCTATGAATTTGACTTACCGTGGTTGCGAGCAATAATTCAATTTCATTGTCTGCGTAGGTTTTCAAGGGACGTAGTCGGATCGCCTCCAAATCTTTTTGACCCGATAAATACTCCTTGGAGAGAGGCGGCCTATGGTAAGGTAATTCGGTTTCATCGCTTATCAGCTGGATGCTACCTGTCCAGGCTTCTTTTCTAAGCTGCAAGGCAAGTGAAACACCTGCGTGACTGGCCCCGACAATAATGCAGTTGTTACTCATGTTGTATTTCCAGATTCTAGCTTCGCCGCTAGGAATAGTGATTCGACAGTTGCCAGTCTATCGCTGATTTATTATTGGCCAGCAAATACTCATTGCTGCGAGAAAAGTGGTGGTTTCCAAAAAAACCGCGGCTTGCAGAGAGCGGCGAGGGATGCGGCGATTGCAGAACCAAATGCTTCTGCCTGTCTATCATTGCTCCCTTCTTCTGCGCATAACTACCCCAGAGAATAAAAACAATACCCGACGCATTTAGGTTCAGATGATTCACAATACTATCGGTAAATCTTTCCCAACCTTTCCCCTGATGTGAAGCGGCCAGACCTGCCTCCACGGTGAGCACGGCATTGAGCAATAACACACCCTGCTCGGCCCACTCTTTGAGGCAACCATGCTGTGGCGGAATAAAGCCTACATCGGCGGCCAACTCCTTGTATATATTCTGCAAAGACGGCGGTATGCGTACGCCCGGCCGAACTGAAAAACAGAGACCGTGAGCCTGATTAGGTCCGTGATAAGGATCTTGGCCAAGAATTACAACTTTTACAGAATCGAAGGCGGTGGTATTAAGCGCCGCAAAGATTTCATTACCGGGAGGATAGATGGTTTTTCCAAGTGCTTTCTGTTCGCGCAGAAAATTCCGCAGCACTGCCATGTAGGGCGAATCAAAATCGTCTTGCAGCAGTTTGCGCCAGGACGCGTGTAGTTTTACTTCACGGGAATCAGATTCTGGGGCTGACACTGAACCGTCGCTCATCCCTGCTCCTGCTGAGGGCGCATATGAGGAAACAACAATACATCCTTGATTGAAGCAGAATCCGTAAACAGCATGACCAGACGATCAATACCAATACCTTCACCGGCGGTGGGCGGCATACCATATTCCAATGCAGTCACATAATCGTGATCGAAGTGCATGGCTTCGATATCGCCTGAATCTTTCTGAGCCACCTGAGCCTTGAAGCGTTCCGCCTGTTCCTCAGGGTCGTTCAGCTCTGAGAATCCGTTGGCGAGTTCTCGCCCGCCTATGATTAACTCGAATCTATCAGTTACCTCTGGATTCTCTTCATTACGTCTGGCCAGTGGGGACACTTCAATGGGGTATTCGGTAATGAAGGTGGGTTGATCAAGTTTTGCTTCTACCTTCTGATCGAATATCTCCATTAGTATTTTGCCTTTGGGCCATGACTCATCGAAATGAACATCCAGCTGTTGCGCCAGGTTAGCGACAGATTCAGCTGAGGCAAAGGCGTTGTCATCGAGTACATTGCAGTGTTTCTTGATTGAATCGGTAACCGACAGACGCTCGAAAGGATTAGCAAAATCGTACTCCGAACCCTGAAACTTTACCTTACTGCTACCACCAATCTCTATAGCAATCTTACGAAATAAGTCTTCGGTAAGATCCATGAGATCCTGATAGCGAGCATAGGCCTGATAGAACTCCAACATAGTAAATTCTGGATTATGTCGTGTAGACAGCCCTTCGTTTCTGAAATTTCGATTCAGTTCGAACACGCGCTCAAAACCACCTACCACAAGCCGTTTCAAGAACAGCTCCGGCGCCACGCGAAGATACATATCTTGGTCAAGTGCATTGTGATGGGTAATAAAGGGCCTTGCAGTCGCACCGCCGGGAATTAGCTGCATCATCGGTGTTTCTACTTCCATAAAATCCAGCGCTTCAAAGTACTGACGAATGAAACGCAGAATCTTTGAGCGCATCGTGAAAATCTTGCGAGATTCTTCATTCACGATTAAATCGACGTAGCGTTGTCGATAGCGCATCTCTGTGTCAGTTAAACCCTTGTGTTTGTCTGGCAGCGGTCTTAACGACTTTGTAAGTAACTGAAAATTTTCTGCACGCAGGGTCAACTCTCCCTTACCTGTTCTAAACATCTCTCCCTGCACACCAATAATATCCCCCAAATCAAATGACTTGAGTAGCTCCGCTTGTTCCTGCGAACAGGATTTATTATTGATATATATCTGTATCTGACCGACACCATCTTGAATCACGATAAAAGGGCCGCGCATGCGAATAATTCTTCCGGCAACTGTGGCCTGCACAGCCAACTGCTCCAGCTCCTGTTTGTCCATGCCTTGGTATTTTTCAATAAGTTCAGCCGAAGTATTTTCCCGAATAAAACTGTTAGGGAAAGCTATTCGTCGCCGACGAATTTCCGCCAGCTTTTCTCTTCGCTGAGTTATTAACTTATTCTCGTCGTGATTTTCGTCTGTCATGTTCCTTGGGTTCCTGTTTCCTTTCACTTAGAGCGATGCCAGCAATCGGCTTCGCCTTCTTATAGTCCCATCTTCAGGCTGGCCTCGATAAATTTATCCAGGTCTCCATCGAGTACTGCCCCAGTATTACTTACCTCAACGTTAGTACGCAGATCTTTGATTCGAGAGGCATCGAGCACATAGGAGCGAATCTGGCTTCCCCAGCCAATATCTGCCTTCGACTCTTCGATGTCCTGCATCTCTTCTTTACGTTTTAACTCTTCCAACTCATACAGTTTCGCTTTCAATTGCTTAATCGCCATGTCCTTATTTTTGTGTTGCGAACGCTGACTCTGACATTGCACCACAATACCACTGGGCTCATGAGTAAGCCGTATCGCCGAATCGGTTTTATTTACGTGCTGCCCCCCCGCACCGCTGGACCTGTAGGTATCGATTCTTACCACAGACATGTCCAAATTGACTTCGATGTCGTCATCAATTTCCGGTGATACGAATACGGAGGCGAAGGATGTGTGGCGACGACTACCCGAGTCAAAGGGAGACTTTCGCACCAAGCGATGC
Source organism: Gammaproteobacteria bacterium (assembly GCA_021773355.1). Taxonomy (GTDB): domain Bacteria; phylum Pseudomonadota; class Gammaproteobacteria; order Pseudomonadales; family Pseudohongiellaceae; genus UBA9145. The sequence goes on from JAJFKE010000047.1 coordinate 7,948, forward strand.
ACTCCCGTCTCGGTTCTTAACCAACCGAAGGCGAATTCACCACTGAACTGAATCGTCGCACTCTTTATTCCGGCAACATCACCGCCGGATACTTCCACCAAATCTGTCTTGAAACCCTTGCTCTCTCCCCAGCGAAGATACATTCTCAGCAGCATTTCAGCCCAGTCCTGGGCCTCGGTACCGCCCGAGCCGGCCTGAATATCGAGATAGGCATTTGCAGAATCCATTTCGCCAGAAAACATACGGCGAAATTCCAATGTCTCCAGCGTCGCTTGCAAGACACCCAAGTCCTTATTAGCTGCATCGTAGAGGTCTTGATCAGCCTCCTCCTGGGCGAGATTTAACAGCTCTCCAACTTCGGCAATCCCCGAATCCATTTTCTCGATAGTTGCCACTACCGCTTCCAGATTTGCGCGTTCCTTTCCTAGCGCTTGGGCATATTCGGGCTTGTCCCAGACAGCGGATTCTCCTAACTCAAGCTCCACCTCCGCCAGCCTTTCCTTCTTGGTCTCGTAGTCAAAGATACCCCCTGAGACTATCGGTTCTGTTACTTAACTCCTTTAATGTCCCCAATTGACTGTTGATCTCGAGCATCTTACAAAATCCTGTGTGCTTCTTTACGCAAAACAGGCATTTTACCTCAATAATTGCCCGAGATGTCAGCTTGAACACGGCGCGCAGGAGATAGCCGTCTACTCGCTTCCAGTACGGTTTTAATCGCTGATAGCGTCAGCCCTGTGTCAGTTACGGCGCAAAAATAGTAAGCTGCAAGGACAGAGAAAAGCAATTCATAAGCCATTACTGCTATGCCCACAGGCCGACGAAAAATAGAATTTAATGAAAATCGAAAACGCTAGCATTAGCTGGCTGGAAACCGGCCTACCCTATTCCACCAAATTTCAAGATGTCTATTATTCCCAGGAAGACGAACTCGCCGAAAGCCAGCACGTGTTTCTAAACGCCAATAATTTGCAGCAGCGTTGGGTGGATGACAAGGACGCCGAGTGTTTCAGTATTGCTGAACTTGGCTTCGGCAGCGGTTTAAATTTTCTGCAGGTAATGAAACTCTGGAGCGAAAGCAGGGAGCGTCCAACTCGCCTGCACTATCTGGGCTTCGAGAAATACCCGCTTAGGAAATCTCAGCTGAACAGGGTCCATAGCCGCTGGCCCAGTCTCATCAAGCAGAGTGCTGAACTGCTCACAGAGTATATCGACCATGGCTGTGGCTGCCACAGGCTTCAACTGGAACAGGGCATTACTTTGGACCTGTATTTCGGAGACGGCTTTGAGCAGTTGAATTCACGCATGCTGGGATCTTCCCGGCCCATTCAATGTTGGTTTCTGGATGGTTTTACGCCAGCCAACAATCCTCAGCTGTGGGAACATCGCTTAATGCAATTGATCGCAGCATGCAGTGATCAGCAGACTACTCTCAGTAGCTACAGCGTTGCAGGAAACGTAAGAACCGCATTAAAAAATTCTGGTTTCAGAGTGCAGAAACTGGATGGTTTTGGCCGTAAACGTCATATGCTATTCGCGGATAAGCTGCAGAGCAGCGGTGAATGGAATAATAAGGAATCTCCCCGCAACCTGCAAAAACCCTGGTTTACCTTACCCAGTACAGGCAACTCAGAAAAAACAGCAGCCATCATCGGTGCTGGGCTAGCAGGTTGTAGCACGGCCTATTCTCTGGCGCAACGCGGTTGGCGAGTTACAGTTTTCGATGCTGGCAACAGTGTGGCAAGTGCAGCCTCCGGCAATTCTCAATTAGCTCTTCGCTGCAGATTGTTTAACGCCGAGTCGATTGAAGCTGAATTCTTCTTGCACTGTTACCTGTTTGCGCTGCGTCAGTACAGCAAACTCAAACGGCAGCGACATATTCCCTGGAATGATTGCGGCGTTCTGCAGCTGCAAACAGCAATGAACAAAAAAAGTCTCTTGCAACAGGAAAAAATTGTCGAGCTGTACTCAGAACAGGTGGTGAACTTGCTTTCCAAACAAGCCGCCTCGGCGCTTTCCGGCGCTCTTCTGCTGGAAAACGCCTGGCACTTTCCCGGCGCTGGTTATATGCAGGCAGGGTCACTATGTGAAGGCTATCTAAACCACCGCAATATCGAACTCTGCCTCGGCGCCTCTATAAGCGAGCTCCACAGGATTCAACAAATATGGTCATTACAGGCAGGAAAATCAGAAGTTGGAAATGCTAGTGTGGTAATAATAGCCAACAGTCATGGCGCGGCACTTATTGACCAGAGCAAAAGCCTTCCCCTACAAGTTTTGCGAGGGCAGACCACAGAAATCTCAGCGAATACTTCAAGCGCTGGATTAAAAACAGTGATCAGCGGAACTCGCACGGTATTTCCTGCGCTGGATGGTCGTCATTTGATTTCCGCCAGTTATGCCCACAGCAGCAACCTGGAAAGCATTGCCGCCGAGAATATCGAAAATCTACAACTTGCCGCTGCGAACTTTAATCAAGATGACTTCCTCAATAAAACCGCCATCGGGGATAGAGTATCCTTACGCTGCAATTCACCTGACCGAATACCTATCGTCGGCATGATGCCTGATCTGAAAAAGATGGAAGCCACCTATGCTGACTTGAGCAGAAACGCCAAAGCCACATTCACAACTAGTGGACACTACTTGCCGGGTCTGTATGTAAATGTGGCACATGGATCGAATGGATTGGCTAGCTGTCCTCTGAGCGCAGAGCTTATCGCCAGCATGATCAACAATGAGAATCTACCTCTGAGTCGCGCGGCAATCAATAGCCTGAACCCGAGCCGGTTTTTGATAAGAGACTTACAGAAACAGAAGAAAACTGCAGTTTCTAACGATTGAAAAAAGCCTGTACGACGGAATTCACCGATTGCACATCTTCGATACCCGCACTTTCTCTTATGGAATGCATAGCAAAACTCGCTATTCCAATATCGACTGTTGAGATGCCCAAAGCCGCTGCGGTGATTGGACCGATAGTGCTGCCACAGGCTAAATCTGTGCGCATGACAAAAGACTGATGCTTGATGCCAAGCCTGTTGCAGAGTGATTTAATCAGAGCTATGGAGTGACTATTGCTGGCATAACGCTGATTCGCATTAATTTTTATCACAGGACCACCATTCAACACCGGCTGATGAGCACTGTCATGCATTTCTGCAAAATTGGGATGAACACCGTGTGCATTATCGACAGAGAGTAGCACCGAATTTTGAATTGCCCTGTCGAAGTCATCATTACTTTTGCTTTCGGCTTCCATCATCCTCTGTAAAACCGATTTCAAAAAAGGTCCTTCCGCTCCCGCAGCGGAGACCGAGCCTACCTCCTCATGATCGTTACAAACGAGGACGCTGGCGTAATTGTTATCACAATTGACGAGTGCATCTAAGGCAATATGGCAACTCAGCAAATTATCGAGGCGAGCACTGGCAAGAAACTGTTTGCGCAAACCCAGCAGAGATGGAGCCTGTGTGTCGTATAGAAATATCTCATGGGCTAGCACGCTGTTCGCATCTTTTTTCGCGAGCTTTTCCTGCAGATGATGCAACAGAAATTCATCAAAGCTAAATTTTTCATCAGCATCTAATTGCAACAGAATTGGCGGCAACTCTTTTTGCTTATCGATTAACCGACCATCGTTGGCGGTCTTGTCCAAGTGAATAGCCAGGCTGGGAATAAAGGCCACTGGGTCCCTTAGATCTACCAGTGTTGCTTCCAGGCTGCCGTCGGCATTTTGAAAATTCACTCTGCCGGCTAGTGACAAGTCTCTATCGAACCAGGGATGCAGCAGAGCGCCACCATAGACTTCCACGCCCAACTGAGCGTAGCCGTGGTTTACGACGTCGGGCTGTGGTTTTAGTTTTAAGCAAGGACTGTCGGTATGTGTGCCGGTAATTCGGAAACCTTGCTCGGCTAAGATGGCATTGCCTGTCTTAAACGCGATGATTGTCGAATCATTTCGCAGCACATAGTAGCTGGAATTTTTCTGCAAACTCCAGGCGTCTGCCAAGTCGAGACGCTCAAAGCTCGCCTCTTCCAGAACAGCCGACATATTTGCGACAGCATGAAAAGGTGTGGGGGACTGTTGCAGAAACTGCAGCAGTCCTACCTGGCTATCTTCGACTTTCAATGATCTACGTCCCGCCTGTCTTGCTCCCTAGTTAACTTCTAAAAGCTCTACATCGAAAATCAAAGCAGAGTTTGGTGGAATTGCAGGTGTGGGCGAAGCTTCGCCATAAGCCATTCCCGCAGGAATAAACAGGCGCCATTTATCACCAACCTTCATCAACTGCAACGCCTCGGTCCAGCCGCTGATAACTTGAGATACACCAAAGCTTGCTGGCTCACCGCGATCGACCGAACTATCGAAAACAGTTCCGTCAATCAAGGTGCCATGATAATGGGCGAGTACAGTATTAGTCGTAGTGGGAGAGGCTCCGCCTGCTGGACCCGATTCCAGAACTAAATATTGCAGACCAGAATCCAGAGACACGACACCCTCTTTATCGGCATTAGCAGTTAGGAAGTCTTGACTCGCGGCAGTGCTGGCAGCTAGGGCTGCTTGCTGCTGCTCGGCCATGCGCTGCTGAAACATCTGAATTGAGGCAAACATTTCCTCGTCAGTCATTCTCACGTCATCGTTTACCGCATCCAGCAGTCCGGCGACAAATGTATTTAATTCGATACCATCCAGTATTTGTTGAGCTTGTAGATTCTGACCGATGTTTACGCCGATGGAATACGCTATTTTAGCTTCGTCGCTTTCAAGACTTGTATCACTCTGGGCGAAACTCTGCGCACTCAATATTACGCCTAGAATGCTCATCAGGATCTGTCTCTTGTGTGTGCTTATGTTCATACCAATTTCCTTAGATTCATTGGACAATTGCCGAGATTAGAGTTTCAATCCAGTCAGCGACAAAACTTGGGCATACTAACTGGGATGCCCAGTAAATACCAGCCTGTCGGAGCTAACCCAGAGGGCAAATAAGCTAAACTGACAGCCTGGGATTAACACTAAACCTTATCTTTTTAGTTAACAAGCAGGGCAAAGCCATCAGTAGAATAAGCCATTCCTCAGCGCTGCCTAAGCTGCTACTTGTAGCTCTGGCGATTTCCATGCTGTCCTGTTCGCAAGAATTTACGGTATCCGTGAACAATCAAGCCGTTTTTGATCCTGGCGGTCGATTATTCACCGGAGCATTAAGCGACCCTGACCTGCAGGGTTGTGTAAACATCGCGATGCAGCAACAGGGATTGCAGGATGCCAGTTTACTGCAGGTGTTATCTTGCGCAAGTTCCGAGATCGATACTTTGGAAAATATAGCGCAGCTTAGCCAGCTTCGATTTCTTGATCTTGGCAATAACAATATTCGAAATATCACCCCCTTGGCAGAGCTTGGCGTTCTCGGCGGGCTAAATTTGATGAATAATTCTGTCAACGATGTTGCAGTATTGATAAATATGGCCACCCTGGTCTCGGTAAATTTGTTGGGAAATAATGATATACCCTGCAAACAGCTGCAAACTTTGGCACAGCGACTGGGTAGCAATCTGACTTCACCAGAGCGCTGTAGAAATTAGGGAGCCTCTGAACAAAAGCACGGGGTTCAGGCTGGGGGTCCGCTATGGAATCGAAATGTATCATCGGCCTGCAAAATAAGTTGTTTTTCTTTTGCCGCAATATATCGCAACTTCTCAGCAATATCTGCACGACTATTCTGCCTGGCAAGCGTCAAATAATCTTGAAAGTGTCGAGACTCAGATTTCAATAGGCTATTGTAAAATTTCTCTAGCCTGTGATCTAAAAAGGGAGCTAACTTGGCGAACCTTTCACAGGAGCGCGCTTCGATAAAAGCACCAACTATCAAGGTATCGGTGAGCTGTTGTTTCTCATCTGTTGATATTAGCGCACGCAGTCCAGCCGCGTAGCGAGATGGACTGAGTCTCACATACTCGATTTTTTTCTGCTGCAATATTTCCACTAGCTGTTGAAAATGTAGCAACTCCTCCCTGGCCAACTGTGACATTTTCTTTAACAACTCCGGCTTGTTGGTATGCCGGTACATCAAGTTCATCGCAGTCGCTGCCGCCTTCTTCTCGCAATTAGCGTGATCGATGAGCAGCAGGTCTTGCTGAATCAGGGCTTCCTCTACCCAGGCATCCGGCGTCTCACAGGGAAGAAATTCTATTAACTCGCTGAACATAGCTAGGCAGTGACCAGAATCGAAGGGAATTATTTATGTAAGGGTAGTTTGCATGCAACGGGCCGTGCCAACCAGCTAGTGTCTAGTCTTGTCGCCTAATTCTTTAGTCGCTTCGCTTGGGCTCGCCTCGGTTTTTTCTGCATCGGCCGCGGCGTCAAGCTTATCCTCATCTGGCAAGGCCGCCGCCTTGAGTCTCTTCGAGGTCTTGGCTCCTAATTTTTTGAGGTCTTCTACTCTTTTAATCAGATTGCCGGTTCCAGAGCTTAGTTTGTTATGGGCCTTATCAAAACTCTTCTTACTGGCATCGATCTTCACGCCAATGTCATCCAAATCCGCTACAAAGCCGACAAATTTGTCATACAAGGCACCGGCTTTATCCGCTATTTCAACAGCATTCTTATTCTGTTGGTCTAAACGCCAAAGATTCTGCGCCAGTTTCAAGGTTGTCAGCAACATCGTAGGACTGACAAAGACAATATTCTTCTCAAAGGCATATTGTGAAAGCCCAGGATCATTTTGTATCGCTATTGAGTAAGCCGCATCGATTGGCATAAACATGAACACATAATCCAACGAGCTAATACCTAGTAATTTCTGATAGTCTTTGGTGGAAAGCGACTTCACATGGGTTCGAATAGATTGAGTGTGCTGCTTCAACAGTTCGACTTTTTCGGCATCATTGTCGGCGGAACAATAGGCATCCCATGCTTTCAAAGACACCTTGGAGTCGATGATAATATCGCGGGACTCAGGCAAATGAACAATGACGTCCGGTTGCAGCTTTGCTCCAGAGGTGGCTAGCAGACTTACCTGTACGTCATATTCCCTACCCTTTACCAAGCCGGAATTTTCTAGCAGCGTTTCAAGAATTAGCTCTCCCCAATTGCCCTGGGTTTTATTATCTCCCTTCAAGGCATTGGTAAGGTTTACGGCATCTTCGCTGATCTTGCTATTTAGCTCCTGCAGTCGTTTGATTTCTCTTGCCAGGGAAAATCTTTCCTTCGATTCCTTGTCATAGGTTTCTTCTACACGTTTCTCGAACTGCCGAATTTTGTCTTGCAGAGGATTCAACACCGTCGAAAGGCTTTCTCTATTTTTATCTGCAAATTTCTTGCTCTTGTCCTCAAAGATTTCATTCGCAATATTTTTAAAGGCTTCTCCAAGCTGCTGTTTCGAGTCATTAAGCAAACTAAGCTTCTCATCGTGTTGCTTCAGCCCTAGCTCTAAACTTGTTTCCAATTTTGCTTTTTGCTCTCGAATTGACTGCAATTCACTAGCCAGGGTTTTGATCTCGCTTTGAGAACGATCGAGACTCTGCAAGGTATTGGTTAATTCTGCTTCACGCGCAAGTAGTTTTTCTTGGGCAGATAACTCGGCAAGTTTTAATTGCTGTGACTGCCTAAGCAGAAAAACAAGGAAGGCTATTGCTGCAGCAGTTAGAACAATTGCCGCGATTATGATTAAGCTGTTCATGGCGCTCGCGTTATTAAAAGTTGGATTTTCAGGATTGGCAATCAGTGGCTTGCATACCCGGCAACGCTTTCTCATCCAGCCATGGCAGCCTAGCTGAGATTATTATTAATTAGCACCAGTAATTCAGCGGTAAGCTCGGCCAGGTCACCCGAGGTTTCTAGCGCCTCGGCAACAACGGTTACGGTATCGCCATTTTCCAATAGCCGTACGGTAAAGTCTCTTTCCTCGGCCTCAGAGTTAGGATCATTGCGACCAAACAAGCGGCCAATGAACCCCGGAGAATCCTGTTCTGCTCGTATGCCCGAAAATCTAACATTGAAGAACGACTGCTCGCGATCACTGTCGACTACGGTTATTTCTGCTTCTTCCAAGGCGGCGCGCACCAAGGCCCAGGCCCTGGCATACTCAAGACGCAGCTCTAGCACCTGACCACCTTGATCGTCTTCGATGATATTAGCCTTGCGCTCGGCCTCGATGCTACCTGCCAGAAGGCTTGCTGAGGATGCCTGGTACACGTCATTTCTATCGGCCAGGTATTGCGACAGGCTGTCGAGTATCTGCCGCTCCCTATCGACTGAGGAAGAGGCCTCCGGCCAGTTTACAACCAGGGGTGCGGGTTCACTTCTGGGGCTCTGCAGATGCAGAACATAAATCTCTGAATAGCCGGAATGCAGACCTGGCTCAATGGTCATTCTGTACTTGTGTCTGGTCTCTAGATTACTGTCAACTTCCAACCAAGAGGTTTCCAAGATGCCACTGCTAGGGTTTTCATAGTCCAAAATGACTTGCAGTTGCGTCCAATAATCACGCACCAAGGGCCAAACTTGCCCCGGTGTCGCGTCTAAGACGATCCAGCGACGATCGCCCAAATTTTGAATGATCACTCCCTCTCTGCGGTTCGTTTCAATAGGCTTAGGCAGGGGTATTTCAGTGAAAGGTTGCGCAGAAGCAACGAACTGCTCTGGAATAACATACAGCTCGTCGAGGGTATAACTATCTAACTCCTCAGGTATCTGCATCAGAGGTAATACAGGTGCTTCCATATAGTCATCGGCCCGGTCGCGAAATGGACCATTTTCACCAGCAAGATAATTACACCCTGCTAGCAGCGTCACTAGACTAAAAATGAGTAAAGATTTAAACATTAAACACCGTTCCTGATTTGCGACTGCAAGCCGCCCGATAAATTCTGTTTTACACAACTATGCCTGCGGCAGCGAGTGCCTCTAGCAGTTTGACGTGATATTGCCCATCTAGTTCCACCAAAGGCAATCTTATTCCACTACCTATCCTGCCCATTGCCTGCAATGCCCATTTGACCGGTACTGGATTTGCCTCTAAAAACAAGTCTCGATGGAGCAGGGCCAGCTTGTCATCCACTGCCTTAGCTTCGGCTTCTTTGCCCACCAGGGCGAGTGAACACATTTCCGACATCAACGCCGGCGCAACATTTGCCGTAACCGATATGGTTCCATCGGCTCCTGCAAGCATCAGCGGCAGGCTGAGAGCATCCTCACCACTGTAAATAGCCAGCTTATCTGCGCAGTGCTTAATGAGTTGCAATCCTCTGGAAATATCACCACTGGCATCCTTAATGGCAACAATGTTTTCCAGAACAGCGAGTCGCTTAACCGTTTCCAGTTGCAGATCACAGGCTGTACGACCGGGTACATTGTACAGAATCTGTGGCAGATCCACCGCCTCTGCAACTACTTTAAAATGCTGATACAAGCCTTCCTGCGAAGGTCGGTTGTAGTAAGGAGTCACCAGTAAGGCCGCATCAGCACCGTGCTCCTTGGCCGACTCGGTAAAGTGTAGAGCCTCGGCTGTGTTGTTAGAACCTGTTCCCGCGATTACCGGAATCCGTCCCCCTATCTGATCCACGCAATGCGCAACCAGATAGCAGTGTTCTTCCGTACTCAGCGTTGCGGATTCACCAGTGGTACCCACTATGACGATGCCATTGGTGCCCGACTCTATATGCCACTCAAGCAACTTATTCAGCGCAGGCAAATCCAGAGAACCATCGGAGTGCATTGGCGTGACTATGGCGACAAGACTGCCGCGGATATGATCGTTCATGGAATTCCTATCACCGGTTTTAACAGCGGATTTTAACACAGGCTGCGGGGTTCAACCAAAGCGACTATCAAGCTGATTTAGAGCGCGTCACCTTCTTGTTCAGTTGCACTGACCGGAGGATGCATTTTGTTCGGCCAGGCATTGATGATCGCCTTGATTAAAGTGGCCAGTGGAATAGCGAAGAAAACTCCAGCCAGGCCCCAAATGCCGCCAAAAACCAATACAGCGGCGATTATCGCTACCGGATGCAGATTAACTGCTTCCGAAAAGATTACCGGGACCAGAACATTGCCATCGATCAGTTGCAAAATGCCATAGGCAATTATCACCGTATAAAACTCACTACCTATACCCCACTGCACATAGGCCACAGCGGCAACAGGAATCGTTACTACCGTTGCCCCGATGTACGGAACGATTACCGATAAGCCGACCAAAACTGATAACAATAGGGCGTAATTTATTCCTAACACCACAAACATCAGGTAACTAACGCTGCCGACGATAAATATTTCCAGTACCTTCCCTCGAATATAATTCGAAATTTGCTGATCCATTTCCAACCAGATGCGACTCATTAAGGGTCGGTTTCTGGGTAGAAAATTTCCCGCCCAGTTACTCAATTCTGTTTTGTCCTTCATTACAAAATAAACCAGGATTGGCACCAATACCAAAAACACAATCCAGGCGATAATACTGGGAATGCTTGCTAGAGAATATTCCAACACTGTTTGTCCATAGCCACCAAGTTCACCACGTACGCCGTTAATAAACTCACGTATTTGCTGCTCAGAAAACAGATTGGGGTAATTCTCTGGCAGTAATAACAATGAAGCCTGCCACTGACTGATAAGATTGGGCAACTCGTTCACCAGGCGGCGCAACTGATTCCAGGCAGAAGGCAGGAGAAATAACAGCAGCGCAAGAAACACGCCAATAAAAATAGTGTAAACCACAATAAAAGAAATTCGTTCAGACAAGCCGTAACGAAGCAGAATGTTGACTAGGCCCTGCATCAAATAGGCAATAATGATTGCTGTTATCAATGGTGCCAGGACACCGCCAAACAATAACAACACCAGCAAGCCTAATGTCAGCAGCAACATTAGAATTATGGATTCTTCGTCGTGAAAATAACGATCAAGAAAATCGTTAACCAGCTTTTTCATTTCCAGATATCTCCAGTGAAGGTTCTAGGGACCCTCTGTTTAACTCCAAACCAAATGCCCCGAAGGGTGCGGCCTGAAACGCCCATCTTCGTCGTTGCCGTTCTTGCTATGGGAGTGACCATTAGCGGCAAACAGCGTCTAGAATTTGTACACTTCAGGTCACGCAGAGGTGTTGGAGTTAAGCAGAGGATTCCTAGCCTTTCTTAATCCAGTAAAAGTAGGCGCTATCATCTTTCTGAAAATCCAGAATTTGGTGATCACTCTGATCTACAAACAGTTGAAAATCCTTCTCCGAACCGGGATCCGTCGCTACAACCTTCAAGATTTGCGCGGATTCCATGTTATTCAGAGCTAATTTTGCCTTCAGCAGAGGCATCGGGCACTGTAAGCCACTTAAATCTATCTCTATATCGACATTTATATCCATCGCTGCATTTTATCAAGCTATATAGCCTAAAGACCATGAATCATATTGCTTAAATTCACTGCAAACTGAAGAATTAATTATGATAGTCTCGGTCTTATATTACTATTGACCATACTTATGCGTACTAGTTGGCTTAAAACCTCAATAATGCTGCTATGGGCTGTATTGCCCACGGTTCTGCATGCCCAGCCTGCCCTGCCTAGCCTCGGTGACCGTATTTCCGGTACCGTATCTCTGGAGCAGGAATACGCCCTCGGCCAGCAGTTTCTGAGCAGTATTCGTCGCAGCGCGCCCACCATCCCGGACCCCTTGCTGAATGCCTATCTGGAGACCGTTACCTATAAGTTGGCATCTCGAAGTCAGCTTAAAGATCACCGCCTGTCCTTTGTCATTATCGATAGTGAAGCCTTGAACGCCTTCGCGGCGCCCGGAGGTATTATCGGTGTAAACACTGGCTTATTTCTAAATGCCGAGAACGAGGCGGAGTTTGCCTCGGTCATGGCCCATGAGATAGCACATGTTAGCCAGCGTCACTTTGCGCGCGGTATCGACGAGGCTCAGGCCGGTCGCATACCTCAATTAGCCACTCTTTTGGCCAGCGTTATCGTTATGGCAACTTCGGACGCGGGTCATGGCACTGCCGCTATCGCCGCAGCACAGGGGCGAGCACTGGAAAATCAACTACGCTTTAGCAGAAGCAATGAGACAGAAGCTGATCGCGTGGGCCAGGACACCATGTTTAATGCCGGCTTCGACCCCGATGGTATGTCCACCCTATTCGAACGCTTGATGGCGATCAATCGCTTCGGCCGTCGTCCACCCGAATTTCTACTTTCCCATCCCTTGACGGAGTCACGTATCGCAGGCGCCCGCGGTAGAGCCATCCGCTATCCAGCTCAGCAATACAGCCCGAACCTGGAATATCAACTGATGCGCGCGCGTGTAGTGGGCCACTACAGCGAAAACAAAGCAGATCTGGTTACCCAGTCACAACGACTACTCGAACGGAGCGACAGCGAATTTAGCCGCGACTCGAACCGCTATGCTTTAGCGATCGCCTATTTTGAAAACAAGAAGTACGCTCTAGCTAGTGAGATGCTTGCACCGCTGCTTAACAAAGAGCCAAATCGCATTAGTTACGTAGTTACCCAGGCAGAAATTTTCACGGCGCAAAATGAACCGGGGCAAGCCATTGAATATTTAGAGCGCCACCTGAGCATTAACCCTGGGAATCATCCCTTGACCATGGCCTATGCTGATGCGCTAATTGAGGCGCGCTCCTATTCTTCAGCCGCAGCAGTCATGGAGCGACAGGCCACAACAAGACCTTATGACTTTCAACTGTGGTATAAGCTGGCAGAAACACAAGGTCAGGCCGGTAACATCAGCAAGGTACATCAAGCACGAGCAGAATATTTTAGACTTATCGCCGACTACCCAAAGGCCAGGCAACAATTGCAGCTGGCTCTAAAGATAGAAAGTGATAATGGAGCCGCACCTGCCGAAGAGGCACGTTTACGCCAGAAGATTCAGGAAATCGAAGAGTTGCAACAAAACGCCTGAACTACTAGCGGAACAGACAGCTATGCCTTGCCCCGCACCTTAAGTTGGTTGTTTGCAGCAAAATCCAACATCCGCTGCAAGGGAATCATGGCTTTTTCTGCCAGTTCCGCTGCCACATCAATCACATTGCTCTGTGCATCCAGTGAAAGATATAAACTTTGAAGTGAATTCATGCCCATCCAGGGGCACTGTGCACAGCTTCTGCAGGTTGCATCGTTTCCCGCGGTCGGTGCGATAATGAATTTTTTATGCGGGGCTACCTGCTGTAGTTTGTGAAAAATTCCCTGATCTGTAGCCACAATCATTTCTGTATTGGGCAGATTCTTGGCCGCATTGATTATCTGCGTCGTGGAACCCACCACATCAGCTAATTCGAGCACGGCGCTGGGTGATTCGGGATGAGCCAATATCGCGGCGTCAGGATACATTTTGCGCATGGCGTTGAGCCCGCGTGCTTTAAATTCTTCGTGCACAATACAGGCGGCATCCCAGAGCAACATATCCGCACCGGTGGTTTTTTGAATATAGGAACCGAGGTGTTTATCCGGGGCCCAAAGTACTTTTTTACCCTGCTCCATTAGATGTTCAACAACATCAAGCGCGATGCTGGAGGTAACCACCCAGTCTGAACGCGCCTTAACCGCGGCCGAGGTGTTGGCATACACGACAACAATTCGATCAGGATGTTCGTCGCAGAAGACTGAAAATTTTTCGATAGGACAAGCTATATCCAATGAACAGGTTGCTTGTAATGTTGGCATCAACACTGTTTTATCCGGGCTCAATATCTTCGCCGACTCGCCCATGAACTTTACCCCGGCAACCACAAGAATTTCCGCATCACAGTCCCTGCCGAATCTCGCCATCTCCAGCGAATCACCGACAAAGCCGCCAGTTTCCTCGGCCAGCTCTTGTAATACAGGATCCGTGTAATAGTGGGCCACCAGACGCGCGTTCTTTACGGCCATTAACTCCTTGATCATTTCCCGATATTTTTGCTGCTGTTCCTCATCCAGGACCGCAGGACGCACGGCTCTATCCAGATACTCGCGAACCAGCAAGGTATCTGCCGCCAAATCCGATGTAATTTCTGCTGCAGTGGTCGGGCTCATATTCCTTATCTACGAATGATTACGGGAATGCAGTTTACCACAGGCTGTAATTCAAGGGGCCTAACTCATTTGGCCTGGGCGCTCCTGCTGACTAAAGTGAATGATGAAAAATTGCAGTCTACAGTGATACGGCAATAGAAAGAGGAAATGCGGAGGTCGGCGGCGATGCACGCAATGGAAAAGGAAAAATGGTGGGGTCGGCGGCGATGCACTTAATGGAAAAGGAAAATGGTGGGGTCTGCGGGTCTGGTCGTAATGGAAAAAGAAAATGCTGGGGTCGGCGGGTCTGGTCGTAATGGAAAAGGAAAATGCTGGGGTCGGCGGGTCCGGTCGTAATGGAAAAATGGTGGGGCGTGTGCGACTCGAACGCACGACCAATTGGTTAAAAGCCAACTGCTCTACCGACTGAGCTAACGCCCCACGAAAGGGCGACATAGTACTATCAAAATAAAAAAAGACAAGTCATGACGCGCATTTTTTGCCTTCAAACAAATCTAAACCACTATTGGTAGTGAGTTGGATCCTCCACTCCGGCACTTTCGAAGCCCTTACGTCTAAAACGGCAGCTATCACATTGACCACAGGCTTTGCCTTGAGAGTCCGCTTGATAGCAGGACACAGTGGCCTCATAGTCAACTCCCAGACCAGCGCCTGTGTTGATGATCTCCGCCTTGCTCAAATCGATTAGCGGCGTTTCTAAGCTGATCACAGCGCCTTCTACTCCGACTTTTGTAGCAAGATTAATAAGCGTCTGAAAAGCAGCAATATATTCTGGTCGGCAGTCTGGATAACCGGAATAGTCCAAGGCATTAACACCGATAAAGATTGCCTCAGCATTCAATACTTCGGCCCAGGCTAGAGCATAAGACAGGAACACCGTATTTCGTGCCGGAACATAGGTGACGGGTATTCCAGGCGTTTCTTCTTGCGGGACAGATATTTTGGAATCGGTAAGTGCCGAACCCCCTATTTCACCCATATTCAGTTCTATAATTTTGTGCTCGCACACTTTACAGCTAATCGCCAAGCGACGCGCCGCATCGAGTTCACTAGTCGAGCGTTGACCATAATCGAAACTAAGCGCGTAGCAGTCAAAGCCTCTCTCCTTGGCGATTGCCAGACAGGTAGCAGAATCCAAGCCTCCTGACACTAATACTATTGCTCTGCGGTTATTCTCTGTCTTCATCGTCTACTTTCCACTGCTACTTACCGGCAACCGAACCCCATATTTGCTTATGTAATTGCATCTGCATACGAATCTTGAGCTTATCTCGAAGAATCCACTGCGCCAGCAGTGCCGGCTCGATTTCCTCGAAAGAGGGAGAAAACAAAATTTCATCTACTTTACTATACAGATCATATTGGTCCAATTTCGCTTTCGACCACAGATAATCTTTTTCATCACAGATAACAAACTTTAGCTGATCCCCCTGCTTTAAGTGTGAAATATTTTCATAACGGTTTTTATCGGCCTCTAGTGACGCCGGTGTTTTCAAATCCATTACTATGGAAACACGTTTGTCCACATTCTCTATTGGCATCGCTCCGCTAGTCTCTAGTGACACCTCATAATCGGCATCACATAACTGTTGCAGAAGCTTCAGGCAATTGGCTTGTGCCAATGGCTCTCCTCCCGTGACAGTCACATAGTTGCAATCGAATTCTGCTAACACACGTTTTATGGCCTCAAGCTCTAAAATCTCCCCACCTTCAAAAGCATAAGCAGTATCGCAATACTGACAGCGCAAGGGGCAGCCTGTAAGCCGAATAAATACCGTTGGTATACCCACGGTTCGTGACTCACCTTGAAGCGAATGGAATATCTCAGTGATGCGTAAGGTTGTAGGCGAACTCATTTACAGTAATCTCTGTGCAATTGACGCTGAGTATTCATTTTTTACCTGCGCGTAAAACGCGCCGGATAGTCGTAATCCGAATCGAAATGGCAGCGTATTTTTTCAATTAATCGAGGGAAAGTAGCCGGGTATCCGCCAGATTGGCAACACCGGTATTCGGAAAGCGTCTCTTAATATCATTCAATAATTGCTTCGCCTGAGGAATATTCCCCATGCCCTGATAAGCAAGCGCCAATCCGTACATGGCATCCGGTAATTTGGCAGATTCTTCTGGCAGATTCATAATTATTTCATAGGACTCTACCGCCTCCGCATAGCGATTTAAATAAAGATAGGCCTGACCCTTCCAGTAATGAGCATTGGTAACGAAGCGACCCTGTGGATAAATACTGAGGTATTGATCGAATTCGGCTATGGAAAGATCAAAATTACTCTTGATGACCGAGTCATAAGCCATTTGATAGAGTTGTTGTTCGCTTAACACTGCAGGCTGCAATGTACCGCGCCCGATATTCCTTGTTGATGGCGGACTACTATTTGCGGCAGCCGTTGCCGGCGGCTGAGTGTTGGTAATTGAGCGCTGGTCCAACACAGGCGTACTATTCGTTGGCGCCGCCGAAGTATTTGCAGGGTCAGTTGTAGTCCTGTTAGCTAGGCCTGGAACAGCGACAGAAGCGGCTCCTGATTCCAGCCCACTTAATCTCTCATCGACATTTGTATAACGACTTAATGAATCGCGCTGCATTTTTCGAACTTCGAAATTCTGCTCTTCTACCATCGCCCGCAGCGCTTGAACTTCTGTTTGTAAATCTTGAATCTGATCAAGTAATAATGACAAGGCGTCATTATTACTTGTAGAAGAATTTGATGTGGCCGGGCGAGACTGCCCGGGTGTGAAGGCCTGTGATTCTACTACCGAGCCCACTCCTTGGGCCGCAACCACGGAACTAAGCAGGCTAGCATACAATAGAATATGCAGCTTACTGCTTGCAGCCTTCAGAATGTATTTCATAGTTATTATCTCGAACTCAGCGGGCAACAACTTCTACACGACGGTTACGGCTATAGGCATTCTCGCTTTGTCCTGCCTGTGCGGGTCTTTCCTCACCGTAGCTAACCACTTCGATCTGCGAGCGCGAAGCTCCATTCACGATTAAATAGTTGAGAATACTATTAGCACGACGCTCACCTAGCGCGAGATTGTATTCACGTGTACCACGTTCGTCCGCATGACCTTCTAATCGAACTCGCTTACTGGAATTCGCAGCAAGGTCTCTGGCATGAAATGACAAAGTCTCACGGTCTGCTGTTTTGAACTCAGCAATATCAAAATCAAAATAGAACACCGTCTGACGTAATGCGTTTTGCGCGCGAATTTCTTCTTGCGTCAACTGACCCTGAGTTGAACCAGGGTTAGTGCGAGCGCCGGGATTAGTGGGCGAAGAGCGGCCTGAAGAACCTTCGTCTCCCATTGTACCTTCTTCGGTGTCGCTGGTTGAACTACATGCCACTAAGGCAAATAGCGAGATAGCCATCAGGCCCATTTTAATTGTTTGTATGCTTTGCTTTGCCACTCTTTGAGTCCTCCAAAGACTTAAATCATTGTCTAAAAAATCTGCTGCCTAATCGGTTTCTAACTGCTTAATTCAGGAACGGAGACCAGGCTGGCTCCCGCACATCGCCCTGCGTGGATGGTAAACGGAACTTAACTCGGCCGTCAATGGATACGGCGTCTAACACCCCTCTGCCATTAAACTTTGTGGCATACATAATCATGCTGCCATTGGGTGCAATGCTGGGCGATTCGTCTAAAGAGGTGTCGGTCAACGTGATCACTCTGAGGGTCTCAATGTTCAGCACTGCAATTTGATAATTTGGATCTTGCCGTGTCTCTCTGCGCACATGCACCAGATTCACCCCATCTGGCAAAAATTTCGCGTTAAGGCATTGAAAACAATCATAAGTTAAGCGTTCCACGTCAAAAGAGCTGGCTCCTAGCTCGATCTGATAAATCTGTGGCTGCCCGGTTCGCTCAGACATAAACACGATGGAACGGCCGTCCTCAGTCCAACTTGGTTCGGTATCGATAAGCGGATGGTCCGTCACCTGAGTTAACTGGTTGGTGGTAAGATCCTGCACATAGATGTCCGGACTGCCATCCTTGGATAACACCATCGCCAACTTCGTGCCGTCCGGCGACCATTCCGGGGAGCTATTCAAATTCGGGTAATTAGTGATTTGTCGCCTGTCTCCAGTCGCAATATTTTGAATATAGATGCGCGGTAGATCGGTTTCGAATGACACATAGGCCACGTCCTGGCCTGTTGGCGACCAACTCGGGGACATAATAGGTTCTACAGATTCCAGTAGCACCTGAGCGCGCTGTCCATCGTAGTCGGCTTTTTCCAGGCGGAAGTTAGTCAGCTCCGGACTGATATAGTCAGCAACTACATACAATATTTGACTAGTAAAGGCGCCGCGGGTACCGCTGACCTGCTCAAACACAACATTACTGATCTCATGTGCAATGTCCCGTAGCTGCGAAACGCTACCGGTAAGCACCTCTCCGGCTAATTTAATCTCTCGATTAATATCGAAGAATTCATACTGCACCTGAACCAATTGACTACCTGGCGCCCTATCGATTTTGCCAACCAGCAAATAATCCTGCGCCAGAATCCGCCAATCGCGGTAATACACTTCCCGTTCCTCACTGGGCAGGCTCAGCATATTGGATCGAGACAGAGGACGAAACTCTCCTACCTGTTCCAGATCGTTCATTACGATCTGGGAAATATCTTCACTCAACACACCTGCACCCTGCCAGGAAAAAGGAACAACAGCTATGGGAATGGGGTTGTCCACGCCTTGAGTAATCTGAATACTGAGTTCCGAATGGGCTGAAAACGACAGCAGGCACAAGCTGCCCAACAGAACGCTATGCAAGGTAGTTCGTAGTTTCAATTCAATAAATCCTCGGGTTCGAATATCAGTGATAAAGACCTGAAATTCGCATTAAATACATTAATCGGCAAATTCTGTAATTCTGTGAACGGCGCCGCACGATAAACCGCATTTTCCGCCGACCTGTCGAATGCCGGGTCACCGCTTGATTGGGTGATTGTGGCATCGATTAATTCACCTGTCGGTAACATTCTAATTTGAATAATCGCCTGCATTCCGTTTCTGGCACTGGGTGGCCGCGACCAGTTTTCCTGCACAAGTTGCTGAATCAAGGCTGTCCCGCTCTGTATCATCTCAAACTCTGAGCTAGCGACTTCGGCCGCGGCCGCGGCGGCATCGGCGGCCTCCTGCTGTCTTTGTAACTCTCTATCTCGGCTTTCCTGCAGCCTTTGCGCCGCGGCGAGTTCCCGCTGTCTACGCTGCTCTGCTTCTCTTTGTTGCTGCTCGCGTAGCAGCTGCTCCGCATTCAATCTGTCCTGTTGCTGACGTTCACGCAGGGCTGCGCGCTCCCTTTGCTGCCGGTCTTCCTCGGCACGCGCCTGGGCCTGGGCCTGCTGCTGTCGCTCAGCCTCTGCAGCGCGCCGTGCCTCTTCCTGTTGCCTGTCTCGTTGCTGTTGTTGCTGTCGTTCTACGCGTTTTCGTTCGTTAGTGACTTGCGGGTTTTCCTGCACCAGCAATGCCTTAACCACGGTTGGCTGAATTAGCTCCAGCGCGTCTGTGTTTCTGTTGCTCTGCAAATAGAGAAGCAGGGCCAGCAGTAGGCTATGAAACGTAACGGCCGCCACTACGGACAGTGGATAACCGTTATAAATAATCACATTGTTTATCGAATCTTTCATCAGCGCATCGCATTCGGCAAAAATTAAATCTCGCCTAGAGGCTGGGTGATGAAACTCGGGTTTGCAACTCCGGCAGCCTGCAAGGTGGTAATCAACTTAACCATGGCACCCCAACCTGCAGCAGTATCACCCTCGACCAAAACTTGAATGCTCGGGTTTGCGTTGGTGATGATGCCAACCTGGGTGCCCAGGGTCTCTAAACTTACCGGCGCTCGATCCTCTCCGGTGGCACCAACACTAATAAAATATTCACCGGCGGCGGTTAATGAGACCACCAAGGTTTCCAGGTTTTCATCGATAGCCAGAGGTTCATTATTTGCTTCGGGAAGCTCGACCTCAATACCCTGATTCAGCAAGGGAGCTGTTACCATGAACACCACAAGCAGGACCAACATCACATCGATGAAGGGAACTACGTTTATCTCGCCCATTGGTTTCCGCTTTTTGCGGACGATAGTTTCCATCAAACAAGCCTTTTCGACGAATTGCGTCTAGTCACTATGTACCTGCCGATGCAGAATGCTGGAGAACTCATCGGTAAATGTAATGTAACTGCTGGTGATGTTGTCCACGCTTGCCGTATAGCGGTTATAGACCACTACCGCCGGTATAGCGACGAACAAGCCCATGGCAGTAGCAATCAGCGCTTCGGCGATATCCGGCGCGATCACCTGTAGAGTTACCTGAGCCTGGCTGGCCAGACCAATAAATGAATTCATGATGCCGATGACGGTACCAAATAAGCCGATATAAACTGAGACCGAAGCGACAGTTGCTAAAAAAGGTAAATGTTTCTCCAACTTCTCTTCTTCTCGCGAATAGGCCACGCGCATGGCGCGTTGAGCACCTTCCATGATGGCTTCTTTATCGACCGAGGCCTGTTGCCGCAGACGCATAAACTCTTTGAAGCCTGAGCGAAAAATGTTTTCCATACCGACCACCGGTATGTCTTCCTTCTGCATTTGACTGCCTTCTTTGTAGAGCTGACTCAGATCCATACCAGACCAGAATCGATGCTCGAAGCTGAGTACGCCTTTTGCCGCAGCAGAAAGCACCAGCCAGCGTTGAAAAATCATCACCCAGGAAATAATTGAAAGCAGCAGCAGAGTTATTAAAACTAACTGTACTGGCAGACTCGCTTCCAATATTAGCGTTGTAGGCGTTATCCCATCGTTCAATTCTATTCTCCAGAGAAGGCATCAAAATCAGATACCGCATTAACTCAATTCTGCTGTGATTCGAAGCAACGGCTAGCTTGATACCACTTACTATGACAACGAAAATCGGCAGGAAATCCGCGACTTCAAAGGGATTATTCGGCCAAAACGGAAAATAGTTTTGTGAAAAGGCATTTAACTTGTTAAATGTAACTATTGTGAGATAAATGGAGACTTTTGCCGGGCAAATCATGTCGAAATCGTGGCAATATATTGGCCCTATAGGCGAAAATTCAACGCAACTAAATTATCCAGACAATGCCTTGAACAAAATTATTCGTCGCTTGAATCTTGTTGGAATAAATCAGCAATTTGTTCCGATGGCTTAATCCCAAAGTGCTTATAGGCAAACTGCGTCACCACACGACCTCGAGGCGTTCGCATAATAAATCCCTGTTGGATTAAATAGGGCTCTAATACATCTTCGATTGTGTCTCTTTCTTCGCTGATGGCAGCGGCGAGGCTATCAATACCCACCGGACCGCCTGCAAACTTTTCGATCATGGTCATCAGTAAACGGCGATCCATATGATCGAATCCGTTCTTATCAATACTGAGCATATCCAGGGCAAGACCCGCAGTTTTCAGGTTCACGTTACCGTCCACCTTCACCTCAGAATAATCTCTGACTCGACGCAGCAAGCGATTCGCAATACGTGGAGTACCTCGCGATCTCTTGGCAATTTCTGCAGCACCTGAAGCAT
This sequence comes from Gammaproteobacteria bacterium, assembly GCA_021773355.1. Taxonomy (GTDB): domain Bacteria; phylum Pseudomonadota; class Gammaproteobacteria; order Pseudomonadales; family Pseudohongiellaceae; genus UBA9145. Next base: position 29,563 of record JAJFKE010000047.1, read on the forward strand.
CTGTCGCGGTGCCGAGAATTTTCGCCGAGCGACTTACTATGCTGCTTAATTCTTCAACCGAATAGAATTCCAGACGCTGAGTTATGCCGAAGCGATCTCGCAGTGGAGATGTTAATAAACCCGCACGGGTGGTAGCGCCGACCAGAGTGAATGGAGGAAGGTCCAATTTGATTGAACGTGCGGCGGGCCCCTCTCCGATCATCAGGTCCAGTTGATAGTCCTCCATTGCCGGATAGAGTATCTCTTCTATCACCGGGCTGAGTCGGTGAATCTCATCGATGAACAGCACATCTCCGGCGTCCAGATTGGTCAGCATTGCGGCTAAATCGCCAGCCTTCTCGAGAACTGGACCGGATGTGGTCTTAATGGATACCTGTAACTCATTGGCGATAATATTTGCCAAGGTAGTTTTGCCTAATCCCGGCGGACCAAATACCAGAGTGTGGTCCAAAGGCTCTTTGCGATTTCGAGCAGCACTTATGAAAATTTCCATCTGCTGTTTTACTTCTTGCTGACCTATATAGTCTTGCAAGTAAAGCGGGCGAATAGCTCGATCTGCGGAATCCTCTACCGGAGCCGCTAGCGGCGATATCAGTCTGTCTTCTTCCATTCTCTTTCCGCTGCAATCAAATAATCAAAAATCAGTAGCTGTTGCTTAAGCCAAACTCTTCAGGGATTGACGAATCAGCTGCTCAGAATCACTTATATTCGGTTTTGCCTTTAATACTTGAGCTATAGCATGAGCGGCTTGTTGTGGTTTATAACCGAGCGATACTAAAGCAGCCTCTGCGTCTTTCGTCATTGAAGAGGAAGGCTGTGTAGGCTCTTCATTAGTATTCACTCCCGTCACCTCTACCCAATCTCCGAGGCGATCACGCATCTCAATTAGCAGACGTTCGGCTGTCTTCTTGCCTATACCCGGCAGATTGACCAGTGCATTGATGTCATTGCTACGCACAGTTCGCACAAACTCGTCTGCCTCCATGCTGGAGAGAATGCCCAGTGCCATCTTCGGGCCAACGCCATTCACCTTAATCAGCGAGCGGAACATAGTCTTGTCTTTTTCTTCGTAGAAACCGTAGAGTAGCTGCGCATCTTCTCTAACTACAAAATGGGTGTGCAGTGTCAACTCTTGACCTAAATCCGGCAATTGATAGAGTGTACTCATGGGCACCTGAACTTCGTAGGTAATGCCGGCAACATCTACCTGAATTTCTGGCGGCTTCTTGTCAACGAGAATTCCACGTATCCGTCCTATCACTTGAGTCTCTTCCTGCTAAATGATTTGGCGCCAGCCACACGAATCAGACTGGCTTCGGTATTCGCATGGCATATTGCTACAGCCAGTGCATCCGCCGCATCCTCCGCTATCTTATCACTTATGGATAACAGTGCTTTAACCATATGTTGAACTTGTAATTTATCAGCACCGCCAGCACCCACAACCGCCTGTTTAACCTTACGCGCTGAATATTCAGCCACCGGCAACTCATGAAATAGACAGGCAACCATCGCGCTACCTCGCGCTTGGCCCAGTTTTAACGCAGCCGAAGCGTTTCTCCCCATGAAGATCTCTTCAACCGCCGCTTGCTGTGGTGAATATTCTTCTATGACCTGGCAGATTTCTGTGAAAATAATTTTTAACCGTTCCGGCTGAGAAGGCGTGTCGGTGCGCACACAGCCGCAGTGAATATAGTCCAGTTTGTTGCCAACAGAATTGATCAGACCATAACCCGTTATTCTGGAACCAGGATCAATGCCGAGAATAATGGCCATTCGATTTCCTTGGAATAGTGGCGAAGGGTTTGGATTGCTACCAAATATCCATCTTGGCCCGGAAAAGTAACGCCAGTTTATAGTTGAGCTGCTATCTCATCTGAAATATTGGCATTATGGTAGACGTTCTGAACATCATCCAGTTCTTCCATAAGGTCAATTAACTTTAATAGTGTCTCGGCAGAACTCAGATCGAGTTCAGCTTCGGTTGCAGCCAGCATAGTCATCTCGGCCGTGCTCGGAACCAGTTCGGCTACTGCCAAGGCATCTTGTACAGGACCAAAAGTTTCCAGGCTGGTCATTACATCGATGCTGCCATCCGCATTGCTAACGATGTCATGTGCTCCAGCATCAAGCGCCACTTCCATGATTTGTTCCTCGCTGTGACCGGCCGCGAAACTAATAATACCGGTACGCTCGAACAGATAGGCCACAGAACCGTTGGTTCCTAGCGTACCTCCGAATTTAGTAAAGGCATGGCGAACCTCGGCTACGGTTCGATTCTTATTGTCAGTCAAAGTTTTCACCAGTATGGCCACTCCACCAGGACCGTAGCCCTCATAATCAAGCTCTTCAAGATTGTCGTTCTCCGCCGTGCCAGCACCGCGAGCAACTGCACGATCAATCGTGTCTCGCGTCATATTGGCGCCGAGCGCCTTGTCTACAACCGCGCGCAACCGCGGATTGTCAGCGACATCTCCGCCACCCATCTTGGCGGCTACAGTTAACTCACGAATGATTTTGGTGAATATCTTGCCACGCTTCGCATCCTGCCCCGCCTTTCGGTGCTTTATATTGGCCCATTTACTATGTCCCGCCATATCAGCCTAACTCCCGATAGATTGTTAGGGGCCCTATGATTAACTCCAAACTGCCTCTGGCTTTTGGAGTTAATCATAGGGCCCCTCGTATTTAGAAAATTATTGGGCAGCCGGAGCTTGCTCCCGTAATCGAATATTGAGCTCACCTAATTGCTTACCGGAAACTGAACCAGGCGCATCTGTTAGAGGACAAGCAGCTGACTGCGTCTTGGGAAAGGCTATTACATCGCGAATGGAAGTGGCGCCTGTCATTAACATGATCAGTCTGTCCAAGCCAAAGGCAATACCACCATGCGGCGGACAACCAAAGCTCAAAGCATCTAGCAGAAAACCAAATTTCTCCCGTGCCTCTTCTTCATCTATCCCCAGCACCTTGAAAACTTCTTGTTGCATCTCCGGCTTGTTGATACGAATAGAGCCACCGCCCAATTCTGTGCCATTCAACACCATGTCATAGGCTCGCGATAAGGCGGCCAGCGGATTGGCGGCTAGTTGTTCTGCATCGCAGGCCGGAGCGGTGAACGGGTGATGCAGTGAAGTCAAGCTACCATCACTTGCAGTTTCAAACATGGGAAAATCAACTACCCACAACGGAGCCCAACCGTCCCTGACCTGCCCTAAATCTTCCGCCACTTTTATTCGCAGCGCACCCAGGGCTTCGTTAACTATCTTGCTCTTGTCGGCGCCGAAGAAAATAATATCCCCGGTCTCGGCCTTGAGTGTTTGCATTAGGGTAGCAACCACTTGCTCGGGCATAAATTTTAAAATAGGAGATTGCAAGCCCTCTATACCAGCATCGATATCATTCACTTTCACCCAGGCCAGCCCCTTCGCACCATAGATTGCGACAAAGGCAGTGTAGTCATCTATCACCTTGCGACTGATGCTTGCACCCTGGGGAACACGCAAGGCAACTACCCTACTCTGCTCATCATTAGCCGGCCCACTGAATACCTTGAAGTCCACTTCCTGCATCAAATCGGCTATATCTACCAGTTCCAAATCTATGCGCAAGTCCGGCTTGTCAGAGCCAAAACGCTGCATGGCTTCCGCGTGAGACATTTGCGGAAAACTACCCAAATCAACGTCAAGATGGCTCTTAAACACTTCGCTGATAAGCTGCTCCATAACAGTCATAATCTGCTCTTCATTCATAAATGAAGTTTCTACATCGATCTGCGTGAACTCGGGCTGCCGGTCCGCTCGCAGGTCTTCGTCTCTAAAACATTTTGCAATCTGATAGTAACGGTCCATACCCGCGGCCATGAGTATCTGCTTGAACAGCTGTGGTGACTGCGGCAGCGCAAAAAATTTATTGGGGTGGGTTCTGCTAGGCACCAAATAATCGCGAGCTCCCTCCGGGGTCGCTTTAGTCAGCAGGGGTGTCTCGACATCGACGAAGCCATTGTCGTCGAGGAAATTTCGAACGGTATTGGTAACTTTCGAACGGAATCTAAGTCGATCTGCCATTTCCGGTCGACGTAAATCGATATAGCGATAACGCAATCTAATCTCTTCACCAACCTCCGAGTGATCATCTAATTGAATAGGCGGAGTATTGGCTGCATTGAGCACTTCCAATTGCTTGCCCAGGACTTCGATCTGGCCTGTACCCATGTCATTGTTTACAGTGCCTTCTGGCCGCAGGCGCACAATGCCAGTCACCTTGATCACGAACTCATTACGCACGCCTTCAGCTATAGCAAAACTTTCAACGGTATCGGGGTCATACACTACCTGTGCGATACCTTCTCTATCCCTGACATCCAGAAAAATTACTCCGCCGTGATCACGGCGACGATGAACCCACCCGCAGAGCTCGACTTCTTGATCAACAAATGTTTCGTTCAATTCACCGCAATAATGGCTGCGCATAAGCTATTCCTGTCTCAATGCATTCTGTATTTAGTGACCCGCATTTCACCGCGGTATCTCACTGTGATCGTTCTATCGGGTTCCCAGTTAGCTGCAGTCTAAGACTTAGCCGAGGAAGCCTTAGAAGCCTTGTTGCTACTATCCTTACTCGCCTTACTCGCTCCTTTACCTGCATCCTTAGTCGATACAGGTGTCTTAGCCGCCGAGTCGGAGTCGGATTTGTTGGGTTTGTCGGCATCTGACGTGCTGGATTCAGTACTGTTTGGGGTCGCAGATTCTGATTCGGCTAATTGTTTCTTATCCCCGGTTTTGAAGTCAGTTTCATACCAACCACCACCTTTCAGCCGAAAACTAGCGGCCGAAACTAACTTTTTCAGGTTTTCAGTGCCACATGCGGGGCATTCAAGTAAAGACGCTTCACTGATTTTCTGCAGCGCCTCCATTTTGTGCTCACATTTCGTGCACTGGTATTCATATATTGGCATCTAACTCATTCCTCAGGATTCGAGTTACACATCTTGTAAGACGGTGATCGAGTCCAAATGCAGCACAGCGATTTGGGTCTGCGCTGCTAAAAGCCGGCGATTATACCTTATATGGATTTTTCCACGCACCTATCTTTGGAACCCATCCTTTGGAGCCCATCTATCTGCAGATCTAGTCTTTTGTGCCGCATGGCTTAACACCCCTCTTAAATGAGCTAATGCTGCCGCAATTCTCAATCCAAGGTTCTCCCAAAATCCAAATATAGAATTTTGCAAGGTCTAATCGCGTATATATGCACAGGGGTTTAGCCCTTCACATCATTCAGCTGGGTAGCTCAAGCACAGCCCAGGCACGACCCCACTGCAACGACTTAGGTGGAACTTAGGTATCCGTTTGGATCCCGAGCCAGGTCACATTACTGCCTAAAAGAAACTTACAACATGGCCGCAACTGTCAACCATTGATCGTTGTGGGACGGTACCGATATCACAAAAATTTAAGGTCCTGTCACTGACACCACTAATTGCTTAGGCAATTCTTTTTAGCAAACATTTATTTGCCAACGAGGCAATCCTGCAATTGAAGCTGGTTTATCTGGTATAGATACTTAGCTGCCTGTTAACCATCCCGCCATTCACAAAATTAATTATTCGCAAGTGAAAAGCAGATTCAGTCTGGGCGGTGGAACCGAAAATTCACTTCATGCAGTTTCCAATGGAAATTCAGCGCATCAAAACTTGATCTAAATCCCTAAAGTTGGCAAAGATATTTGACAAAATGCCGGAACTATGTGGCTAGATTTTTATGCCATTAGTTACCTTTTTACTCGTATCAAACTGGTTTTTTGACACCTAAATTACCGGTATTTTATCAATCTGCACAGATGTGCAGGAAAGTTGAGGAAAGTTGCTAGAATTACTTGCTAGCTCAATGTGAATGATTTATAAATACACCCCCTGAGAGACAGCGGGGAATTCAATTTTTGGAGCAGAAGCTAAAAATTGATTTCAATACCAGGTTTCATTTATTCAGAACGAGATTTAGCCGAGCTAAATCTTGGAACCAAGACCTAATTAACTACTAATTCAAACTGTAAAGAGAGCGGGCATGGCTGTTAAAAAATCACCAAAGAAAGCTGTACGAAAAACTAAAGCAAGCGCGGTTGCAACGCGCAAGACTCCAGCTATTCAAAAGAAATACACCAAGACTGAAATTCTTAATGAAATTTCAGAAAACACTTCAGTAAGCAAAAAAGAAGTTGCTGCTATTCTCGAAGAACTTGGCGTTCTGATCGAGCGTCATGTGAAGAAGCGTGCTGTTGGCGAATTCACTCTACCAGGATTGTTGAAAATCAAATCTGTAGTACGTCCTGCCAGACCTGCCAGGAAGAATGTTCCGAATCCTTTCCGCCCCGGCGAAATGATGGACATTCCCCGCAAACCTGCCAGCACTCGCGTTAAAGTTCTGCCACTAAAGAAGCTTAAAGAATTCGCCCTATAAGGTCAGCTTCCAGCTTTTAGATTCTGTCATCTGTCTATCGAGGTACTGGCAACCCAGGACTTGATAGCCGCAGAATCCGTAGAAAATTAGAAAGGCAGCCTAGGCTGCCTTTTTTGATTTCATCGAGGTCTATAAGCTCCAGTGCTGATAGTCAAATTAGTCTAAGATAGTAGCAATTCAGCCCTAAACGGATTATCCATGCGAGCCAGTCGTTACCTTATAGCCACAGTAAAGGAAACCCCTTCCGATGCTGAGATCGTTAGCCATCAATTAATGCTGCGCGCGGGACTAATTCGCAAACTGGCCAGCGGCCTATACACCTGGTTGCCACTGGGCTTGCGCGTATTACATAAAGTTAGCCAAATCGTGCGTGAAGAAATGGACAAGTCCGGAGCCATGGAAATATCCATGCCGGTGGTTCAACCGTCAGAACTCTGGGAAGAATCAGGACGCTGGCAGGGTATGGGACCAGAACTACTGCGTTTTCAAGATCGTCACCAGCGCGACTTTTGCCTGGGGCCTACTCATGAGGAGGTTATAACTGACCTTGTTCGTAATGAATACAGCAGTTACCGACAGCTTCCTGCGAACCTCTATCAAATCCAAACCAAATTTCGTGACGAGAGAAGACCCAGGTTCGGTGTGATGCGCGCTCGCGAATTCATTATGAAAGATGCCTATTCTTTTCACGTAAACCAGGAATCTCTGGACGCCACCTATGCAGTGATGCACGAAACCTACTGCAATATTTTCAACCGCCTGGGATTGAATTTTAGACCGGTGATAGCCGATTCCGGCAGCATAGGCGGCAGCACTTCGCACGAGTTCCATGTACTGGCGGATAGCGGCGAAGACGAAATCGTGTTTAGCAGTGATTCTGACTATGCGGCAAATATTGAGTTGGCTATAGGAACACCATCTATCTCCGATGTTGATATCGACGTTGAACATCAAAGCCTTGAACTTGTTGATACCGGATCCGCGTTCACCATTGATGAAGTGGCCAAAAAGCTGACAATTAGCCGGCGGCGAATACTAAAAACCCTATTTGTCCACGCTGCTGATAAAGATGGAACTCGAACCGATGAACTGGTTGCTCTATTTTTAAGAGGCGATCACGAACTTAACGAAACCAAGGCGCAGACAATTAAAGGATTGACCTCCACAATACTCGCCTCGCCAATTGAATTCGCTGATGATGAACTTGTTGAAAGAATCATTGGCTGCCCGGTCGGATGTCTCGGGCCCCATGGACTCTCCAAGCTCGGAATTCGGTCAATTGCTGATATCAGCGCTAGTGAGATGCGTAATTTTGTCTGCGGCGCTAATCAGGCAGACCATCATTTCATCAACGCCAACTGGCATGATGAATGCCAACCTGACTACACCATCGACATACGCAAGGTGCAGGAAGGCGATATCAGTCCTGATGGCCAAGGTACCCTATCGATTAAGCGTGGTATCGAGGTTGGCCATATATTTCAACTAGGCACTAAATACAGCAAAGCTCTAAACGCAACTGTCCTCGATGAAAATGGCAAATCGGTTGTGATGCCCATGGGCTGCTATGGAATCGGTATAACCCGCGTTGTTGCCGCCTGTATAGAACAGAACCATGATGCCCAGGGCATTATTTGGCCAGCAGCTATAGCGCCGTTTCAATTGGTTATCGTACAAATCGACGCCCACAAATCGGAATCAGTGGCAACGATTTCAGAGAAGCTCTACCAACAAGCGCAGTCGCTTGGAGTAGAGGTGTTGCTCGATGACAGAGACAAGAAGACTAGCCCCGGTGTGAAATTCGCCGATTCCGAACTTATGGGTATCTCTCACCGCCTGCTTGTCTCTCCCAGATCCCTAGCCGATGGTGTTATCGAATATAAAAGCCGGGTCGGCAGCGAAAAGCAACTAATTAACAAAGAAGAAATCTCCGAATTCTTGCACTGTCTGTTTCATCAGGATAGCGAGTAATCCTATTAATACTGCATTCGCCGGCCTGGCTTAGGGTCGGCAATAGCTTTTAAGCTCCCCATCTCTAGTTCACCGCCAATCGAATAATCGAAACTCGCTAAGCACAGCGGAGATAAAGTGGCATATGCCGTATAATGGCTCTTACACATCTGTGATTACTGCCCTATGACAGCTCAATTCTCTCACTTGCAAGCCCTACTGGGCCGTATGCGCTCTGCTATTAACAGCTATCTCTGGCAGCAGGATACGACCACCTTAGCTCTTTGGCAGCGAACCTTAGTTCGCAGCTGCCAGATCATAGCCGCGATCTTGCGCGATCTATTGCAAGGCCAATTGTCGCTGCGCGCGATGAGTCTGGTTTTTACCACCGTGATCGGCTTTTTCCCCTTACTGGCCCTTACCTTCGCGGTGTTGAAGGGATTGGGCGTGCACAATGCCTTAGAACCCACTCTATTAACCCTGCTACAACCTTTAGGTGAAGGAGCAAATAGCATCACTAGCGATATCCTGCGTTATGTAGATGCCATTCAAGTGGAGTTGATTGGAGTTACCAGTGTCGGGCTATTACTCTATTTTGCATTGGATATGATGCGTAAAATTGAGTCATCGTTTAACTATATCTGGTCGGTGAGGCAGGGCAGATCTTGGTCAAACCGGGTTAGCGAATATTTATTTGCCGTGATAGTGAGCCCGCTACTGCTTTTTCTTTCGATCACAATCACCTCTTCAGTAAATACCAATTTCTTTAGCAATCTAATCGAGAACCTCAGTTACGGCAGTTTCATTCTTGAATTTTTCGCTTTTCTGGCACCTATTCTTTTGATGTCTCTTGCCTTCGCATTTGCTTACAGTTTTCTCCCCAATACCAAGGTGCAGTTTGGCTCTGCTTTTATCGGCGGCCTCGTAACAACCATCATCTGGAAACTAATGGGCTCAGTATTCCAGGGTTTTTTCATCGCATCTGCTCGAGAATCCATCTACCTCGCCTTTGCCACTGCCGTAGCAGTAATGTTCTTCGTCTATATAGGCTGGTTAGTTGCCCTGATTGGTAGCAGCATCGCCTACTATCACCAAAATCCCTCCAAGACCCGAATAAGGCGCGGCGAAAATAATCTCAGCCTATTACAACAGGAACAACTAGGACTTAGCCTAGCCTCCGTAATCATTAATCGCTTTCTAGAGGGACAGCCACCGCTAACGGAGAACGAGCTGATTGCTACTTTAAGCGGTAATTCACTCGGCATAGAGGATTCTCTCTTGATCTTGGAGCAAATTGGTCTGATTAGCCGAACCGCCGATGAACCAGCACGCTTCCTTCCAACACGATCAGTAAAGGACTGCACTATGGTTGAGATTTGGAAGGCGCTACGCAATTACAATTCCGATAGCTTTTCGGCAGAGTTCAATAACGCAGGCCAACTAAAGGCCAAGGAATTTAATGATAGTGTCGAGGCCATAGTTCAGCAGCAACTAGGAACCAGAACCTTTACCTATGGCAGTATCAAGCCAACAGAATCAGAAGGAGAACAGCTGTGACCGATATTAGAATCTATCACAACCCAGAATGCTCAAAATCCAGGGCAACACTCGCATTGCTTGAAGAGAACGACATCAACCCGGAGATTATTTACTATCTGGAAACTCCACCAAGCATTGAAGAGCTAAAAGACCTACTGCAAAAGCTTGGTTTACAACTACAAGATTTATTGCGCCGCTCGGAAGACGATTTCGATGCTCTTGGCCTCGATGACGACAGCCTAAGTGAAGAAATAGTGTTCGACCTGGTGCAGAAGCACCCTCATCTTTTGCAGCGCCCCATAGTGGTAAAGGGCGACAAGGCGATTATTGGCCGACCTCCCGAAAATGTATTGGCCCTGATTGGAGACTAAATAATGGAATCGCCCTATGTATTAGTGTTGTATTACAGCCGCTATGGTGCCACCGAGAAAATGGCACAATTAATTGCCCGCGGTGTTGAACACAGTGGCCAGATTGAGGCGAGAGTTCGCACCGTGCCTTCGGTATCTGCAAATACCGTTGCCAGCGAGGCTGAGATACCCAGCGAGGGAGCAGTTTACTGCACCGAGGAAGATCTACGAAACTGCAGTGGACTAGTTATAGGCAGCCCTACACGATTCGGAAATATGGCCGCCGCACTAAAATTTTTCCTCGATGGCACAGGCGCTATATGGGCATCGGGTGCGCTCATCGACAAGCCAGTGGCTACTTTCACCTCTACCTCTTCCTTACACGGCGGTCAGGAAACAACCCTGCTAACCATTGCCATTCCCTTAATTCACCATGGCATGGTTTACTGCGGTATTCCCTATTCCGAGGCTGCCCTGAATACAACAACTACTGGGGGAACACCCTACGGAGCCAGCCACCTTGCTGGCGCCAAGGGGAACAACCCGATTAGCGAAGATGAATCTACTCTTTGCATAGCCTTGGGAAAACGCATCTCTACAATCGCACAGAAGTTGGCGGCCTAAGCAATAGCATGATGACTTCCAGCCATGCCTTGCCCTTAAAAATTGAGCGAATTCGACTCGCCATTCTCGTCAGTTACTACGCTTTGCTAGCTTATTTTGTAGTGAGCGCCGTTACCGTGTTTGGGGACTTGCGTGCAGCGAGCGTCGTGATTTGGTTAATACAGGTAGCACCGCTTTTGATTTTTGCGCGGGGCCTACACCGAGCACGGCTGCGCACTTACGGCTGGATGTGTTTCGTGATTTTGTTGTACTTTATGCACGGCGTTCTTATCGCCTTCGAGCCGGAACGATTTTGCTTAGGACTTGTTGAAGTCACTCTCTGCACGGTAATTTTTATACTGCTGATTCTGTTCATACGGGAGTATCGGGCGCATTTTCAAGTTCCCTTGTAATAACACCCTTATAGCCATTTCACCAACCCAGGGTCGACTTCACTAGCGGCACTGTTAGTTTGCGTTGTTGTTGCAGAGTAGTGCGATCCAATTCGTCCAATATCAGCATCAATGCTGAAAAGCTGCGTTCTGCTCGCAGTAATATGTATTCACCCACAGCGGCAGGCATATCGAATCCTCTCTTCCTGGCGCGCAGCTGCAGCGCTTGTAATTTGTCATCATCATTCAATGCTTTGAGCTGCAGTATTAGTCCGGATTGAAGCCTCGAATGTAAGTCGGGTAAATTAATTGCAAGATGTTGCGGCGCCATTTTGCCTGCAATTAGCAACCGCGTACGGCTGTCTCTGATGGTGTTAAACGCAGTAAACAGAGCCGCTTCCCACTCTTCGTCGGCAGCCATGGCATCGATGTCGTCGATGCAAACCAGAGAAAGAGTCTCGACTCCCTGCAGAATTTGCGCCCCGAACAGTTGTTTATCTGCCAACGGCAAATAAATTGCGGTACCACCATCAGCCGTGACCGTATGACAGGCGGCCTGCAGTAAATGGCTTAGACCGGGCGAACCATGTCCCCACAAGTATAAGTAGCGTTCTCCGCCAGGCAGCTGCAAACAGTCAACCAGCTGCTGGTTATCAGAACTGGTGAAGAAATTTTCGAATTGAGCATCGTCATCGAGGCCAACCCCCAGCGTCAACTGATGCGGACTAGAAACAGGCATGGCTTAACGAGTCCAGCGGTAGTGCAATAGAGGCGGAGCGTTTCTGGCTGAGCCTAGATTGGGGGTCGAGCTACTGATGGGCAGAAGGTCTCGATCTAAAGCTATTTGCTCGTGCAACTGACGACTGTCACCTATTAAACCCAGATGCAGTTCGATGCGCTCTCCATCTAATTCCGCCGTAGTCACCGACTCTACCAGCCCCAGGTTTTCGACATAGGTCAACAAAGCTGTATAGGCGTTCAGATTCTTAATTCCATCGATACGAAGTCGCACAGTTTCTTGATTAAGCGATTCAGGCAGGATGGCGAAATAGCCTGCCAGCCGAGTGGTAATTCGATTTAATGGATTGTACAGATAAGATTGCAAATCATTATCAAAACCATCAAACACCTCTGCTTCCTGTTGAAATAAAAACTGCCAAAGACCTACCAACTCGCCACTTGCGGTAAAGTGTAAGCGACCCGCCAATATACTGTCCGCGCCATAGCGCTCACTGGCAGCGGAAATGGCCTGTTCATCTAAATTCCAAACTACATTTTCAGAGAGACTGCGCCGGTCTTCAAAATCCAGCAGCGGAAAAATAATCGGTAGGCCGCGGTCAGCCGCGAAGTCCTGCATGGCCGTCACTATTTCAGGATTCGCATCAGCGGTCAGAAAACTGCGCTCCCCGGTGGCGCTTTGCAAAACCATCCAGACAAGTACGCTTGGTCTGTTGCTATCCCAAACCGGTATATTGGCATCGGATAGCAGATCATCAATCAGCGCGGCAGCGAAGTTAACAGAAATAATACGTTGCTCAACCGTATAGAACTGCGCTTCATCCGTTGAGGTATTATCTTCGATGGGAAGCTCTACCAATTCGCTGAAATAACCGGTCGCTTCGACAAAATTCTGCGCCTGCGCCACGGCTCTCTCGATAGCCGGACTCTCCAACCAGCGTGGATCACCGCTTACTTTTACTATTACGGCGGCGAGTGCTTCCCTAAACGCCCGATTGCGCTCAGCTTCACCGTCATTGGCGACTGCAATTTGTTGGCTGTACAAGCCTGTGACCTGCAGGGCCGTGCTAGGCTGCATGCATAGTAGTTGCAGGACCACAGCAATCAACAGGTATTTGGCCGTGATTCGAATAGGCTTAATCATGGCGCGATAATACTGTAAATCATTGGACAAGGGGTAACGTATCTGCATCGTTAACAAGTTTAGCGCGCTGTTGGCGGCGTCAGCTCCCCTCATCGACCAGTTGCCCGCTTTATTCTTGTTGCCAGCGCAGATAGCGGCGCTGCGACTGTTCGCCATATTATTCACTGACGCGGGCACTGCATCTTGATAAAATACAGGCTTGATTTTTGGCGGACTTAGTCCAGCTCGATACACTTTAGCAATAAGGGAAATACGCAATGACACCAGGCGATGGACAAAATGAGTCCGCCTCTAGCAAAACAGAATCTTTGAGCTATCGTGATGCGGGAGTGGATATAGATGCCGGCAATGCGCTGGTCGACAAGATAAAAGCGGTAACTCGCAAGACCAATCGCCCAGAGGTGCTATCGGAGTTAGGAGGCTTTGGTGCCCTATGCGAAATACCTGTAAAGTATCAACAACCAGTTCTGGTATCGGCCACCGATGGTGTTGGCACCAAGTTAAAGCTGGCGATGGAAATGAACAAGCATGACACCATCGGCATCGACCTGGTTGCCATGTGTGTGAACGATTTGATTGTCTGTGGCGCCGAACCTCTATTCTTTCTCGATTACTACGCTACCGGTGGACTAAATGTCGAGAGTGCTACCCAGGTAGTCACTGGGATAGGCGCTGGATGTGAACAAGCTGGATGCGCTCTAATCGGCGGTGAAACTGCCGAAATGCCAGGCATGTATTCTGGTGACGATTACGATCTTGCAGGCTTCTCCGTGGGGGTTGTGGAAAAGTCGAAGATCATAGATCAGAAAAAGGTCGCCATAGGTGACAACTTAATTGGCCTGGCGTCCTCGGGCCCCCACTCTAACGGGTATTCTCTTATTCGCAAGATCATCGAAGTCAGCGGTGCCAAGCTGGAGCAGGCATTTGGCGATAGCACTCTAGGGGAAACTCTGCTCACGCCAACCACCATTTATGTAAAAACAATCTCTGCCTTAGCGGAGTCTGTGGATATCCATGCACTTGCCCACATCACCGGCGGCGGCATAACCGAAAACCTGCCGCGTGTGTTACCGGACAATGCGCAGGCGCAGGTCAATCTGGATTCCTGGACGCGTCCGGAAATTTTCAATTGGCTGCAGAAAAAAGGCGGAGTCAGCGATGCAGAAATGCTACGCACCTTTAATTGTGGAATTGGCATGATTGTCTGTGTTGCAGCCGAGCATACTCAACAGGCCTTGGAGATTTTGAACCAGAATTCGCAGCAGGCATTTGTTCTCGGTGTTGTTGCGAACCGCGAGCACGCTGACCAAGCCTCAGTCATGATGATCTAAGCGAGCTAATTGCAGCATGCAAAACAGAGACCGTTCAGTAGTAGTGTTAATCTCCGGTAACGGAAGCAACCTTCAAGCCCTAATTAACCACAGTGCAAGCGGTGACTACAGGATCACCGGGGTTATCTCCAACAGGGCGGATGCCTATGGGCTGATCAGAGCAAAGCAAAGCGATATTCCCACGGCGGTATTGGATCACCGTGAATATGAAAGCCGTGAGCTGTTCGATCAGGCATTGGCGAATGCAATAGATAATTATGAGCCCAGCCTGATTGTACTTGCTGGCTTCATGCGAATTCTGGGTGCCAACTTTGTGCAGCGTTACCAGGGCCGAATCTTGAATATCCATCCTTCGTTGTTGCCCGCCTACCCCGGCACTAACACTCATCAGCGGGTATTAGATGCCGGAGAAAAAATGCACGGGGTGTCGGTGCATTTTGTCACCGAAGAACTCGATGGCGGCCCCGTCATCGCGCAGGAATCCATTAACATTGAAGCCGGCGACACGGCAGAAAGCCTGGCGATAAAAATTCACGAAAAGGAGCACATACTGTACCCAGTCGTTGTTTCCTGGTTTACTGATGGCAGGCTCAGACTTGAATCGAATAAGGCCTATTTAGACCATAAGCCATTGGCCGATAGCGGCGCCACCATAAACGACTCATGAACATTATCAGTAGGGAGCCTCTGAACAAATCTATGACCTCTCTGGCCTACAGCCAATTCTGCTATCAAGACGTACTTTCGCCGGGCCTGTCAATTAATTGCAACGCGAAGAGCGCACTCGGCGTAAACCCCCGACCGGCGGGGCTTAAGCAGGCGCCGTACTGCGGCGTTGTCGCGCTTGGCAATGGAATAACCATTAGCTGCGCAGGACGCCTTGCATCAGTGCGCACCAGACTCCGCCAGAGTGGCCATAGACTTGTTCAGAGGCTCCCTAGTATAACTGCCGCCTGCCTGTTGCTACTGCTCAGTAGCAACAGCCTTTCGCAGTCGTCGCCAGTTATTGAGTACACCGCCAAATACCAGGCCCGCGCTAACGGCATCGCCGCAACAGCGGAACGCAACCTCAAAAAACTAAGCGGGAATTCTTATCTGTTAAGCAATACGCTGGAGGCAAAACTTGCAGGCCTAAGCCTCGCGAGGCTGAAGCAAAGCAGTGAATTTGTATTCGATAATGGCGTGCTAGCTCCACAAAATTATTCTTATCTTGTTACCGGCGTGAGCAAAGCCAACCATACAATTGCGTATAACTGGGACGCAATGTTCGCTATCAGCACTGAGGACGAGAAAAGTTGGCGATTGCCACTAACCGAAGGTGTACTTGATCAGCTTAGTTACCAGTTTGCGCTTAGACAGGCTCTACCCGAAACCTCTGCCATCGACACCGAGTTCGAATTTTCACTAATCGATGCAGATGAAATAGAAACACAGCGTTATCGCGTGATGGGCGATGAACTCCTCACCACGCCTCTAGGTGATCTAAATACTGTCAAACTGGAACGCTTACGGGAAGAATCAGATGGCAGGGTCACGGAAATTTGGCTGGCACGGGAGTGGAATTTCCTGCTTACACGCATAGAACAAGTGAGCGGATCTGGACTTCGTATTTCACTGCAGCTGGAATCTGCGGAAATGGACGGTACAAGCGTGACAGCGGCACAATAAACCTCAGACGGACGCCGCTTTGTTCTTGTCGATCTGCCCAGCACTCATCTCATTGCTCTTTTTTGTCTCTTCTGTCTCTTCGCTGTCGTCTAATTCACTCAACTCGGAGGCAACTTTCTCTGGATCGACATCGGTCTCCTGGGTTTTCTGCAGATTGTATTTGCGCATTTTCTCAACCAAGGTAGTTCTGCCTAGCTGCAGTCGATCCGCAGCCCTGGCAACAACTCCCCGGCTATCGGTCAAGGCTTTTTCTATGAGACCTTTTTCCAAATTCGCCAGATATTCTTTCAGATCCAAACCATTCAGTGGCAACAAGGAGCTAGTAGCCTGCGCAGACTCTGCCGGATTATTTCCGTCGCTTTTTTGCAGAGGTATAACACTGCCAAGCGGAGATATTCCAGCTAATTCCTGGTTCGGATCTATCTGCACCGAGGCTTGCGGAGCCGCACGTCGAAATTTTTCTGGCAAGTCACCTATTCCTACAATGCTATGTGGATAAAGAATAGCCATTCGCTCCACCAGATTCGCTAACTCTCTAACATTGCCCGGCCATTGATAGGCACACAGTGAGGCAATGGCTGCGGAATTAAATCGAACAGAACCTCGATTCTCTGACTCCATGAGAGTAATTAACTCATTCAGCAATAGAGGTATATCTTCGGGTCGCTCTCGCAGGGAAGGCATCTCGATAGGAAAAACATTGATTCGATAATACAGATCCTGGCGGAACTCCCCCTGCTCGATCATTTGCTCCAGATCTTTATGTGTCGCCGCCAGTATCCTTACGTCCGCTTGCAAGGTGTTAACGCCTCCCACGCGCTCAAAACTGTGCTCTTGCAATACCCTGAGAAGTTTCACCTGCATACTCAATGGCATATCACCAATCTCATCGAGAAACAGTGTTCCGCCATCCGCCAGTTCGAAGCGCCCGGCTCGCGCTGCAATAGCACCGGTGAATGCACCCTTCTCATGCCCAAACAACTCGCTTTCCAATAACTCTCGTGGAATGGCGCCGCAGTTTATAGGAATAAAGGGCTTGTCAGATCTGTTTGAGTTGAGGTGCAGGTTTCTAGCTACAACTTCCTTACCTGTGCCCGACTCTCCCGTGATCAACACAGATACTTCTTTGCTAGCCACCTGGCCCATCATGTATCGAATTTTTTGCACTGCATCACTCTTGCCTACCAGACTTCGAAACATATTGAAATCGCGAACCCCGTCAAAATCTCGCAGTCGGTTGTAATGCTCGTGAAAAATCTTGGCCTTGTGCAGGGCATCCAACAATGGTTGATAACTTAATTTTTCCGCAAGCTGGCCCGTAATACGCGTAAGTAGTTCGGGGTCAAGATTCTGCGATAGGCTATGCTCGCCCACCAGGATAAATGGCAGACCAGATTCCCATTGAAAAATTTCCTCAAGCAGAGATTCCAAGCTTTGCTCTCGGCAATTTGCAATTATCGCCGCAGAGAACTGCAAACTTTTTATCCCATCGCTATCAATCTTTGCCTGCCAGTCTAGAGTGCTGGACGCGATTATGGATTCACCGAGAAATGCGAGCACTGTTTTAAGATTCAGACTAGAGCTGGCATCATCATCTATCAGCAGTATTTGAGTGTTTTCTATCATTAAGAGTCTACTTTGCACAGAACCGGGATTGAAAATTGGCTGTAACAGCTCAGCCTGCATTCACGTAAATCAACGACCGCTGACATCTCCATAAGAGTAGCAGAAACCGGTGTCGGTTGATTCAATTAGACCCGCTCGATTGTTAATAGTCAAACAGGCACCATCAAAGCGGAGTTGCTAGTACAGGCCGCTATCGAATTGATAGTTGATTAAAATTCCGCCGGGGGACAAAAGGATTTCGTGATTTGCAGTTTACTGAGCAACTGGTGCAGTTCGTAGTTCTAGCGCTGCAAAGTTACTCTTAACCTGGCGTGGGATTCACCGCCAAAACATGATGTCGCCACGTCGAGCCTGGAACTGGACGTCGCTGCCGAATCGATGATGGAAGTGCTACCAAAATCGAGCTGGCTGCAGTTCTTACTCTTGCCGTGCAGCATCGCCTGCCATATTAATGCATGCAGCACAGGGCGATCAGGGGAATTCGATAATCTATCGGCGAACAAGTAGTGACAGGTTTTATCGGTATGTAGAAACAAACTACTGGAAACTATTTCGCCCTTGTATTTTCCTTGTACCATAAAACCATCGCCTTGCTCCATAAGAGTTTTATAAGCTAATCTATCGTTAGCTGATGAGCCACTAGCAGCAACAATGTCCTCGGCATGCTCTATGATAGAGGCATCGAAGTCCTCATCACCTAGCACCTCGATGTCAAGGTTTCGTCTTCCCCATTCGACCAAGCCGCGACAACTTTTTGTCATGCTCCTGTACAACTCTCTTGCCGAAATGGAAAGATCAATAACCTGTGCTTTTTGCACAACAGGCTTGGCACCTTTCTCCAGCAGCACTTGAGTCACGGGGGACATAACACCACAACTAACAGGGTCGAGGAAATCTAATGAATGGGGCTGAATTTCTTCGATCAGCTGATTAACGTGCGCTTGCAATAATCGTATTGCCTCTGGCTTAAAGCTGTTAGAGGGTGCCTGCAGGGTAGAGCTATTTACGTGACTGGATGCTTCTCTGCCGAAATAGCCAATACACTTTCGACCCTGCTCGTCCAGATGCAAAGTAAGACTGCAACCAAACACCGGCTCGTCTTCGGCCACTACTAAGAACGAACGATCTGTAAATTTAGACCTATCTTTTCGAGTCGATTGATTTTCCGAGCGCTGCTGTATGCAAACCGGGTTCCGCATCGGATCATTTGAATACAATTTATTCCAATACTGGGAAAATTCTGAATCTGAGGTTTCTATTACCGCATGCATTTAGTTACTTCTCTGGCTCTATAGTCTTACGACAATTTTACTGGCTTTACTTAGCTTTTTTGACAGGCCGACGCAAATCAGGCGTTCAAAGTGTTGCACATGTATCACTGCTTGTTTATCTCACGAAGTACATAGGTATGCTGTGACAAACCTAACAATTATTCCATATTTCTGGTCTTCAAATCAGAGACCGAAGCAATATCAGGAAATTCCTTAGCGCAATACGAAAGTTATTGTTCCCGTCATGTATGCAAACTCATGATCCAAGAGTGATATTGTAGGCGTAAAAAGTCGAATGGTTTTCGGGATGTTTTGTGGTAAATATGCAGAAAATGCCGAAAAATCACCTATCTCGTCGAAATTGTGACAGCCATTTCCATCAGTATCGTGGGGTTGTCTGAGAGCATTCCTACATGGCTGTTACGTATTCTTACAAATAGAAAGGCAATGCTACTGTCCCAGGAAAGCTAAGCACTGAAGCTTGTGGCATATTTCCCACGAAAATAAGAGGGTTCCGCCTTCCGAGGTAATTCTGTTACTGCTATTGTTCACTGATTCTAAGCATCCACCAGGGTTGCTACGGTTTAATTATTGGAGTTATGCAAAAAAGTGAAGCAACAAATCAGCGAGTTTGAATGGGACTATCCCTACCCGCATACCTACCAGATTAAAATAAAGAATTCCGATATAGATGGCATGGGCCATGCCAATAACGCCTGCTATGTAATTTGGTGTGAACAATGCGCCTGGGACCACTCCCAATCATTGGGACTGGGTGTGGAAGATTACCAAAGGCTGGATCGTGGCGTAGCCATTCATAAAGCGAGTTACGAATATTTCCTGCCCACACTGGAGGGCGAAGAACTTCTCATCGGAACCTGGCTAACTGCCTGCGACCACAAGCTTCGCCTGGAACGAAGATTTCAGATGATAAATATGCAAACTGGACGGACGGTACAACGTGGACATTGGCAGCTGATCTGTGTGACGGTTAGTACAGGCAAGGCAGCTAAATTTCCACAGGAATTTATCGATATCTACGGCAATGCCGTAGTCCCAACAGGCTAAAACACGGCGTTCATTGTTCCATCTTGAAAGTGAAGGCCACTGTACCTGTCACCAGCAATTTATTTAAAAAAAAATATAAATTATTTTACCGACATCACCTAGCCAGAAATTCGGCCATGAAGCCGTAGTGGACACTTCGCCAATGGTGCTTTCGGTCACAATCTAGCACTCGCTTTTTAAGTTTATTTCTATAAATATCAAATAGTTAAAGTATTTTTGTGGCCTCTGACCGGCAACAGATTTAGCCTATCTTGAGCAAAGTCGCAGCCTTTAAAGATATTAATCTAGCAGTCGTTATAGATTAAACCTGCGGCTGATCCAGCAGCGAAAGCTGCTAACAGGCTATACCTGTTAGCGCCAGGAAGCCCAGTTATTTGCAGTTAATTTGAGCTCTTGGCCAATAGCTTCAAGCAGGCAAGATTAGGGAATAATAAGCACAAACCATGGATTTTGAAGTATTACTTTTGTGAAAAAATCAGTAAGCACACCGAATCGCCCTTCGTCTAACAGTGGACATACTGCCAACGCTGCTGGATCGGTAGTCACTCATTTATCAGCCAGTCGAGAGGGCAAGAAAGCAGTGGAAAAACCAGTAGTGGACGCAGACTTCGATTTCGGCGCGCTGAAAACCGCTATAGATGAACTACCAATCATGGATGCAAGCAAGGTGGTGGCACTGCATAGGCGCATCGTAAACGGTGAATACCAAATCCAGACTGAGCGTGTTATGGAAAAATTGCTGGAGTTCGAATCTTCGATTGAGCCAAACTAAGCCTTACGCCAATCCCTGTCTATCTTTAGCACAAAAGCGACATCAGAGTTAAAAGAGATCTCTAGCTGCCCTGCAAAGACAACGGCGGGTCTAATTCCCGCAAGCGCCCTAAATCTTCAGGCCTATCTACATCCCACAGAGGTTGTAACAAGCGATAATTCAGTTGTGATTGCTGCAACAAATGCAGTGTTTCCGCTAGAACATCAGCAGATCCCCAGGAAATCCCGGAAAATAACTCCGGAATGGATTGTCGCGCGCCAATCAGCACATAGCCGCCGTCCAGTGCCGGCCCTATAACAACGTCATTCCCTGTCTCTAGTGCCGTCAATGCCGCATCCAGGTAAGATAAGTCCAGAGCCGGGCAATCTGTGCCAATAATAATGACGGAATCTACTGCATCTTTTGCCAGAGTTCGGCTAATAGCAAAATCCATTTTTTGTCCCAGATGAGCCCCCTCTTGCAAGTATATATTCTTTGAATTACATATAGATAAGAAGTTTTCATGAGATATATTTGAGCTAACCCAAAGATCCCAATTGACCAAGTCCGCGGCCTCTAACAAGGCTCCAACACGTGTCAACATGGCCTGGTACAGCGCCAGCGCCCTATAGTCGCCTATCTCCGCAGCCAATCGGGTTTTAACTTGGCCCAGACGTGGTTCCCTGGCGAACACAATAAGCCTGGCATTGGGGTATTTCTTAGTCATGTGCAGAATAATACATCGCTAACAAGCGCGAAGGGCTGACGCCTATAAAGTACAGAAAGCGTAACTTCCACATCAGCAATAGGGTTGGAATGAACCCTTTTTCCTCCCAACGCCTGCTGGAGGTGATGGCAAAGCCGCCAGGACGAGCCGGTTTTCCCCGACGTCGCAGGGTTTTGCTTATAGCGACGTCTTCCATCAACTCAATAGCGGGAAACCCACCCAGCTCTTCAAACAATTGCCGTTGTACAAACAGTGCTTGATCACCAGTACAGACCGAACTAATCCTGGATCTCAGGTTCATCATGGCTGCAATCATACGATAGCGCAGGCGCTTATTGCTGAGACGGACATCGAACCAGCCCCATAGGCAGTCATGATCGGTCAGAGCGCTGAAAATTAGTTGGTCAGCATGGTCCGGCAGCGAGGTATCAACGTGCAAGAACAACAAGATATCCCCGCTGGCTAGGGCCGCGCCCCGATTCATTTGAGTAGCACGACCCGCCGCGCTACTTTCTAGCCGATCCACAAGGCCAGTAGCTATTTCCAGGCTGCCGTCACTGCTGCCACCATCTACTACAATTACTTCATGCCCGGCGGCCCTATAGACCTGCAAACGCTGCAGTTGCCGCGTTATAAGCTGCACCTCATTGCGTACAGGCATTATAATACTCAGGGTCTTCAAATCGAGCGGCTCGTGGTGATGGTGTGTACCGACATGATTCGGCTGGCAAGTTGAATTTCAATCATTTTATGCTACCCGATGAAATCCTGCTCAGGCTTAATGCGCCATTTTAATCTGAACCCGTCAAAATGGCCGCATTAATTAGTAATAGTCCAAAAATACACGCGATTGGGCAATTCTCAGGACTGTGACGTAGCGCGCAAACACCTGCGGAATGCAGGATTAAGCTTACTCAATCTTCGGTTTTGACAAAGATTTAGTTAATTCGAGTAGGCAACAAAAATAGTGCTTATCCGATCTTGTATTAGAGAGACTCTTGGTTTTTAATACGCGGCCGATAGAAGCCGTATATAAACGGTAAGGCCATAGTTGAAGCCTATTCTGGAGCATGTCTAGACTCATAGAAGAACGGTAAATCTGCCAAACGCAGGTGGTATTGTAGCAAGTGGATGCAAAGAATTTTTACATAGTGGCGACAGCGCCCAACGAGCCCAGTTTACAAGTAAAGATCTCGGGCCCCTACCTAACCAAGCAAGCTGCTCAGGCAGACTTGTCCGCGGCCATTGATGAAGCTTTGGATATTGACCCCAGCGCTGCAAATTACGATTACAGCATCTCCAAGGTTGAAAGCCGCAAACCCGGCGTGATCCAGCACATGGCGTCTCACGCCTAGCTAGCCCCTCTCTAAATATGAGTGTACACTTTAGGCGTATACTTCAAGTTTCCATTACTTATTTATTGCCAAGGAGTCGCAACGCGACTTATTTTGCATAATCGTGCAATAAAGAGTGGCTCGCTGCTTTCTATATTAGTCATAACACTAGTATTCAGGCTCCGTCACATGACACTCAGTACTTTTAGGCGAAACTGAATAACCGACAAGCAAGCAATAGTGAGCTAGACTGAAGAGAGGTTCCCGTGAAAAGACTAAGCGCATTACACCATATAAGCATTATCGAATCCCGCGGCACCAACTGTGCATGGGTGAGAATCAAGTACGATGGCAAGAACTTTCAACAGTCCTTTCCGTTCAAGAAGTACGGTGGCAAGGCCAAGGCGATTGCCGCGGCGAAAAAGAAACGTGATATTGAAGGCAAGAAAATTTACGGTAGCAACTGGCCCTATGCAAAATTTAGTCCACGAAAAGTATCACCACTAAACAGCTCTGGCGAAATTGGTGTTAGCTACTCCGAGAAAGACAATTCCTGGGTGGCAACCTGGCAGCAAGGTAAAGGCGTTAAAAGAAAGCAGAAGAACGCCTATTTTTCTATCAATAAATACGGTGAAGACAAGGCTAAAGCATTGGCAGTCAAAGCTCGACGCAGCGCAGTTAGAGCCAACAAGATCGGCTAGACAGATTTCCACAGATTGAGCAAAGCAATCTACTTGCTGGATTACTTTGCCCGGTCTTTTTTCTGATCTTGCTTCTTAGCTTTCGCCTCATCCAACATCACGCGTATGCGTTTCGCTTCTTCATCACTCAATCCGCGATACTGAAGTAATGCCATCATAAGTTTTTCTGGATTACCTCCACAGGCCTTGTCCACCATGTCCATGACACGTTGCCCCAGACTTTCCTCTCGCGGCACTGTGGCAGAATACAGATAGCTGCGCCCTTCAGCACGGTGAATTAACCAACCCTTCTCTTCCATACGCTCCATCAGAGTACGTACAGTATTACGGGCGACGGGTCTGAGCTTGTTCAAGGTTTCGGAAATCTCCAAAACACCGGCCTCGGTCCTGTCCCAAATCAGCTCCATAATTTCTCGCTCACCTCTGGACAGAGGTGTTTTGTTTTTGATATTTGATTTAGTCATTAGTACTCTCTCAGAAAGATTAGGGATTCGATGTTGGATCGCTTAGGCAGCATCAGGAATCTGCTCTGCCACCTCTTCATCCAAGGTCTTATAGAGTACTCTCAGGTTGCTCCAATCTTTAGGGTCGTTAAATTTCAGGATCATCTCCTTGGTTGTTTCCAGTGCGTCTTCCCAAGACTCCAGCGTGAAGTACAATCCGTTAAGGTACATATAGTCGTCTCGTCCAATCTCTTCTCCCTGCTCTCGTCGTAGCTTCATATACGCTAGCCAGTGCGGAAGCGCATAATCGAATTGTTGCAACTGATAGTTCGCATAGGACAAGCCCCGAGAAACCACTAAATCGTCCCTAGCCGCGGCTTGTTGCCATTGCTCATAATAGGAAATCGAATCTGGCCAATTTTCCAACGCCGCGTGCAATTGTCCCAATGAACGCAAAATACGCAAGTGTGCCTCGTCATGAACATTCTCTATGTCTAACATTTGCTCAAAAATGTTAGCTGCTTCTTGATAATTTTCTAATGCAAGATAGTAATTGGTGTAGAAATTAAACAGTGTTAGCTTCTCAAAGTCGTTCATTTGTTCATAGCGCTCATTATAGAGACTATCAAGCGCTGCCTTGGCCGCGTTCATGTTCGCTTCAACAGCGCTGTCAGCCGGTGACATCAGTTCCTGTATTTGCTCAATTACCTCCATAACCCTTGGGCCGAGAGTCATAGTCAAATTAGCAGATTGATCCTGGTCTAACGGAGCCTGGGTCTGGATGAGTACAGGTCTTGCTGGCACAGACGCGGCTTGACTGTTGACCTCTTGCTCTCTTCTCTTAATTTGCTCACGTAACTCTTGTTCCACTGCTCGTAGCTCTTCTTCCTCTTTGCGTAATTCCTGCATTTGCTGCCGCAGTTGGCGTTCTGCCATTTCCAATTCTTGCGTCTGCAGCTCATATTGCTCCACCTGTTGCGCAAGTTGGGCCTGCACAGATTCGGATTCAGCCCCGCTAGGCCCTGTGATCACCTGCTCATCGACATCCTGAGCGCCTACCCGACAGGCAGCAAGAAATAGAGCGAAAGAAATGATCAACGCCCGCGTAAGTTGATTGGTACGGTTTTTAAGTTCCATGGACTTCTCCCGGTTGTCATTGAGTAGTTCTGCAATACGTTGTTCCAGCCTCCACTCACCACTAAAGATTCCTACGGCGAGCTGCAAATCGGCTGATTTGGATGTGTAACTCATGCCCAGTGTGTTCGCCCGCAATAAAGCTTCGCTATAGGCGAGCGGCTCGGTCTTGGCTAACACATAGTTATCACAAATTTCTTCTCTTGTTCGGCTAATCATTTTGTCCATTAGATGGATCAGTGGATGAAACCAAAAAATGGCCACAATGGTTTTTTGCAACAAATTGGCCAGTACATCTTTTCGTTCAATGTGTGCCAACTCATGCACTAACACAGACTCTAAATCGCCTTCGCTTAGACTCTCGATAAAACCCCTAGGCAAAAATATAATCGAGCTGAAAAACCCTGTTAGCACCGGGCTCGTAATTTGGTCAGATATGCGAAAGCCAATTCGCAATTCCTGTACTTTGTCCTGCGAAATCAATTGCTGCAATCTACGTCTGTCTTGTATGCAAAGCGGTCTCGAATTGTGGGAGATTCGCTCGATGTGGTGAAGGCTTCGAAGTATACCCAGGGTAAAGACCAAGAAACCTCCCACCCAAATCAGCGCCAAGATCGAGTAAAGCGGCGCGCGCAGGAGCAATGCCCAAATTGAATACGGGTCAGGTGCATAAACCGAAATCATGCCAGTGCCTGCTGACACTGAACTATTAGATTGCGCTGAGCCAAAATCCAGCTCCATCGCCGGCACGGGGTCTTGTATAAATTCTGCCTGGGTAGTTGATGATGAAACTTCCTGCAACGCGACAGGAAGATAAACCAGAGACATATCTCTAAACTGCAGAAACAGCGATGCCAGGACTAACAAGAGCAACGAGACTAAAGCGGGAAACAGTATCCCGTAACGAGTCGCAGCATTGTGCTCGAATCTGCTTGCAAGAAAGACTGCCACGCCCAGTAGCAGTGTTACCTGCAAAAGCAGATTGAGAATCATGAAATTCCCATCACTGGCCAACATTTCAAATGTACCCGTCATGTTGTTCTCCCGACGTTCTCGCCTGCTTGTTTTCTATTAATGTCTATTTACAGGGTTTAAACTACATTTGTAGTTAATAATGGCTACGTTTGTAGTTTTTGTCAACAAAAAAATACCCAGCGAGCCGGGATAATTTTAACTAGCATTAACTTGGCGGTTCTCGCCGCGACTAGCACAAGCGCCTTAGTTCAACCTGGGCATTTGTGGGGCACCCCATATCTGCTGCGTATCGAGCAGGTTTGTGTAAATCAAACTGGCTTCAAAGTTAAGCCGGTCTATGCCATACACTTCATACAAAGCTTCAAAACTTGCCACGGCTTCATCGGTATCGCTGTCAATCGCAACCACAAGGTCATCCAGAGCAGACGCATCAGAAAGAGCTTGTGCAGTGTGCATTAAGCCTGCATCGCGCATACCCGATATCAAAACAACTTGCGTGTCGCTGCTGGCAGGAAAAGTTGAGAACAATCCGTAATCGCGAAACGGCTCCCCTTCTTCCGGTAAGCCAGCGTCACTGGTGTAGTATTCCGTCGTTTTCGAATTGAATAATTCATCATAACTGCGGCCGAGTCGTAAGCCTGATCCGGCAAACGTCATGGCAGTTAATTTTTCCAAGGCACTGATATAGCCTATATAGACAATGTGGCTGCTGCGTATGTCCGCAGAGGTGAGATCAGACATCATGGTAATGTTCACCGTCTTGCCGCTTTTCTGCAGTATGGGTACTATCTTCGCCAAGGCGAATGCGCTGCCCTCTGGCATATAGCTGAGATCCAGATCCAGGTAATTTTCGGTGTGTTCTATATCACTGAATTGTAGATCTTCGAGATCACTGCTGGAATTTACATTGAACTCTCTAACCATGCGGGCCACATTACCATTGGCGTTAAGTTCGCCAAAGATGTAGTAATCACCCATAACCAGCAGTATAGGTTGATCATCTTTTAATACGGTTTCCCAGATGCGGTGAGTGGCCGCAATCTGTGATGACGGTTTACTCGCTTCGCTGCGCTGGCTATACATATAAAGCAAATTGACACACAACAGAATCACTGCCGCGGTTAGTAAGGAAGTATTCAGGCTAAAGTGGGAAGACAGGCGTTTCACTGAATTGTCAGTAGCCAATCGTGGTGCGGCAGCCAGAGAATATTTGCCTTTCGGGATCAGCAATTGAAAAGGCGCATCCAGTTCGTTTTTCTCATAGTATGTTTTGAGCTTCTTGCGCAGCTGATGCACATAGACCCGCACTGAGGAATCTGCCGACACGTCGAAATCTTCCGGCTTGCCCAACACCTCTATGGCCAATTCAATCTCTTTGGGGGACTTGTTCTCTATAGAACATTGCACCAGATATTTCAGCAAGGCTGCGTAGTGCTTGGACCTGCCCAAAGCACCACTGGCAACAATACGCTCAAATAAGGCTACTAAATCAGTAGAACTGAACACATCCAGGGTGGACTGCAGAGTTGTAACTGTAGCGTTATTGGATTTCATGGTTTGTAATCGTGAATTGTTTGCTAGCCAGACTAAGACCGCCGAGTATATCAGCTTTCGTTAATCGGGAGCCCCGCCATGAGCGCCCTTTTCCCATTGAAGGACTGATTACTATAAACCGTGTAACAGAAATCCTATACAAAAGCAGATGCCGCGAATTCCCTGGCACAATTGCGGATATCCACGGGCCAGGAGGCAGTTTCCATGTCGAAGCGAGCCCTGTCACAGGCATACAGGGCACGGACCGCTTCTTCGAAACCCTTTAAATCCCCTGCCATGGCATACATGAAACGATTCGCGCTGTCTTGAGACTGGCGAATCCGATCCTCTTCTGCCCCGCTTTTTCGAGCTTCATCGATCAGACGACGCAAAGCTGCGGAGCTGCCGCCTCTTTGGGTTTCCAACCACTGCCAATGCCGCGGCAGCAAGGTTACTTCGCGCCCTATTACGCCTAATTTCGGTCGGCCGCGTGGCTTCTTTGAGTCATTCGGATTGAGATTGTCTATTGCTGCAGAGGAAGCAGAATAGGCAGCCGCTGCTTCACCTTCACGGGTACGCAAGTCCATGTTTACCTGCCTGCCATTAGTTCCATCAAAGTATAATATATTTGTCGTATCATTTTGTTTTATATAGTTTTTAACAACTTCTGCGACATCGACTTTAGCCCCTTGGGCAACCAGTTGCTGCGCATCAAACGCATAGTATGTTGTAGTTGAATCCATCGTCTGGCACCATTATTAACCCAAGGTTTATGAATTATACCCTGGTATTAATAAATAACAATGTCTCCAAGGAATTTGAAGAAAGAACAACGGAGGTCGCTAGGACTTGATAAGGAGGGGCTTGAGCTTATCGCTGAAATCGACGGTACCTTCAGTGACATAGGCCTCATGATTTCGTTCGATGTATCTAAGATCATACAGATAGCTGACCATGGTGCCGTAGGACTGGGTTAGACCCTTATCGCTGAGATCGGCCGCCACGTGCAATTGGTGGATTTTCGCACCATTACCTAGATGAAAGCGTGTCACCGGATCGAAGGGGTATTTGCCCTTCTTTGCCAGTATTAGGTAATTGAAGACGAGCTTTTTAATGGCATCGCCATGAATTTCTATAGGGTCGAGACAGGGTTCCAGCGACTGAACGTCCGCTTTTAGAGAGTCCAATTCATTAAACTCCTCACCATTTTCCGCTCTATCTTCAATAGCGAGCCAGTGGGCAAAACCAGGGATCGGGGAAAGAGTGACGAACTGTTTAATAGAGGGAAATTCCGTCTGTAACTCCTGTACCACCTGCTTGATAAGAAAATTGCCAAAGGAGATGTTTTTAAGGCCTGGCTGACAGTTGCTGATGCTGTAGAAGGTAGCCGTAGTGAACTTACTCGTATCTGTATTTTGCTCAGCAGAATCTTCCAAAATGGAGTTTATTGAACCTGGTATTTCTGTACTCAAGGCAACTTCAACAAAAATCAGCGGCTCATCGGTGAGCGCGGGATGGAAATAGGCGAAGCAACGACGATTGGGACGATCTATACGACTACGCAGGTCATCCCAATCCTTTATTTCATGAACGGCTTCGTAGCGGATAATACGATTCAAAATCGCGGCAGAGGTAGACCAGTCGATAGTTTGCAGCAACAAGAAACTACGACCAAACCAGGAAGTGAAAAGGCGCACGAAGGTTTCGTCTACAGCAACAAGCTCAGGGGACTCTTCAATAAAGCGCAATAAGTCCGTACGCATGCTCACTAGGTCGTGAGTCGCACCGGGGGTTTGATTTAGACGACGCAGTAGTTCGTGACGTCGCGGCTCGGTGACGCGGGCGAGTCTGTTTGTATTTAGGCTAGACGGGTCTTTGGTGTAGTTGGCATGGGCTACTGCCACCTGTGCTTCGTTGGCGTTGAAGTTTTGTTCGAGGTTTTGAAAGAAGGCGAGCTTGGCTTCGCCATCAGACTGCTTATACAAATCCAGTAGCTCACGAGCTGCTACCGCGGCGGAAACCTCACCAGAGTTGCCCATTAGTTTTTGTAGAAGCTCGTCCATTGATGGAGTTGAGCTTCCTGCGAAACGGTCTAGTTGGCCTTTTACCAGGGCGCCTAGGAAGTCTTGAAATTTACCGAATGCCACGGGCTTGTATCCTTATATTTGTGGTCTACTGAAAATCGATGATGCCTACCAGATGTAGCAAGTAATGGGCCAGTTTATGGATCAAGCCCTTACCAAGGTAGCTTACACTTCGCGACGAGGATTGTATCAGCACACCGCCGTAACGTAGTCACTAGCTCTATAATTAGTTTCTGATTGCCCTACTTTTGGTGGGTTGGATTCTTCATCGGTATATAAGGAATTCAATATAACCGTGACTACCATTGTCAATGCCAGCGTCCATGTCTGAGTCCTACCGGCGCGACACACTCCCAGCTGATTCAGCGGGCATTTATACAGCAGACGTTAACTATCAGCCGGTAGGTTAAAAGATTTGCAAAAGATTAACCCTGCCTTTCAAATATTCGGGGCTTCATAAACTAGAAATATTTGAGAAAAATTGGCTGATCAGAAAAGCCGTTTACTGCGAAGGAGATGAGATAACAAACAACAGCTATATATGGTTTGATTCAGCTTCCAACTTATCGAGCGTGAAGTGGATTTTATATTTTTATCAACTATGGGAGACCCGCGCCTCTGTAACGAATTTATAAACGTAAAATATGTTCATGAAATTAATTTCCTAATACTGCCTCTAGGAAATATCTGCCACACGCGTTCATGCACATAGTAAATTGCAAATTTCACAAATACCTCGATACCGCCAATCAAGATGGCTGTGTCGATTTCACCGGTGACAAAATAGGCGATGATCGCCGTGGTCAGTGTAGCGATAATTCGCCATGACAAAGCCTTGAGCAGGCTACGCAGACGGGATTCTTTGTAAATAGTATCCGATATGACCATGACTTCGTGCTTCCTAGATAATTTTTAATATCTGCGCGACACAGTCATCAACAGATAACTCTGCTGTGGCAAGTTCCAACTCCGGCGCCTCCGGTGCTTCGTAGCCACTGTCGATGCCAGTAAAGTTCGGCAATTCTCCTCGCCGCGCTTTCTTGTACAAGCCCTTCGGATCTCTCTGCTCTGCCACCGCAAGTGGTATATTCACATAAATCTCCAAAAACTCGCCTGCTTCGAACAATGCCCGCGCCATGTCTCGCTCGGACCGAAACGGTGAAATGAAGGAAGTAATAACCACCAGGCCGGCGTCCAGCATGAGTTTCGCTACTTCCGAAATACGACGAATATTCTCCACCCGATCAGCATCGGTAAAACCCAGATCCTTGTTAAGACCATGACGCACATTATCACCATCGAGAATATAGGTGCGCATGCCTCGACTATGCAACGCTTGTTCCAGAGCATTCGCCACGGTCGACTTGCCTGCGCCACTTAAACCGGTAAACCACAAGATTTTCCCCCCATGACCATTGAGATTCTCTCGAGCCTTACGGTCTACCAGCAACGCCTGCCGGTGGATATTCTCCGCACGACGCAAGGCAAATTTAATCATGCCGGCACCGACAGTGGCATAGCTATAACGATCGATCAGCACGAAGGCACCCATCGCCTTACACGACTTATACGCTTCGAACGGCACGGCCTTGTCGAGGCTGAGAGTCACCTCACCAAGGTCGTTAAGCTGCATACTGTCTGCTGATAGTTTCTCGAAACTGTTGATATCTACCTTATGTTTAATCCCGGTAATACTCGCATTGACTCTGGTCGTACCAATTAGCAGCCAATAAGAGCGTCCGATGAAGCCAGGCTCCTGATTCATCCACACCAGAGAAGCTTCAAATTGATCAGAAACTTCGCAGGGAGTATCGGCAAGCACCAGCACATCTCCGCGTGAGACATCAATATTAGTATCCAAAGTAATAGTGACTGCCTGGTCGACTATAGCCTTGTCGAGGGAATTTTTAGAAAGAATAATTTCCTCCACCTTGGCGGTTTCTCCGGAAGGTAGCACCCGTATCTGTTGCCCAGTTTCAATTACACCAGCGACCACCGTTCCGGAATAGCCTCTGAAATCAGCATTGGGCCGATTTACCCACTGCACAGGAAATCGAAATGAATGCTGCAACTGGGATTTACCAACTTCCACCGTTTCCAAATATTCCAACAAGGTCGGTCCCGAATACCAGGTAGTATTGGAAGATCGTGCAATAACATTGTCGCCCTCTGTTGCAGACAGGGGAATCGGCATGATTGATTCGAATTCAAGATGCCTGGAATACTCGCTATAGACGTCAACAATCGACTCAAACACCGCTTGGCTGTAATCCACCAAATCCATCTTGTTAATCGCTAGCACCACATGTTTAATACCAAGCAATGATGTTATGAAGGAATGGCGCTGAGTTTGCACCAACACACCCTGAGTTGCGTCTATCAGAATTACCGCAACATCCGCCGTCGATGCACCAGTGACCATATTACGTGTGTATTGTTCGTGCCCCGGCGTATCGGCGACGATAAACTTCCTGCGGTCAGTGTTAAAGAACCTATACGCCACATCGATGGTAATACCTTGCTCTCGTTCTGCGATAAGGCCGTCGACCAGTAAAGCAAAATCGATACCGCTACCTTGCACACCCTGTTTCTTCGAATCATTGCGTAACGACGCAATCTGATCGTCGAAAACCAACCGTGCCTCATACAATAAACGTCCAATTAATGTACTCTTGCCATCGTCCACGCTGCCACAGGTGATAAAGCGAAGCAGATCCAGACTGCCCTGCTTTTCGATATAGGCACCTACCCGCTGTTCAATCGACGTACTCATCAGAAGTACCCTTCCTGCTTCTTCTTCTCCATGGAACCACTAGAATCGGAGTCAATGGCCCGTCCCTGGCGCTCACTGCTGCGACTCTGCAACAACTCAAGAATAATCGATGCAAGGTCGTCGGCATCGGATTCGACGGCTCCGGTTAGGGGATAGCAACCAAGAGTCCTAAATCGAACCTTCCTGATCTCGACTTTCTCGCCTTTCTGTAGCTGCAAGCGATCATCATCCACCAGGATCAACAGACCATCCCGCTCAACTACCGGACGCTCCGTCGCGAAGTAGAGAGGAACTATCGGAATTTGCTCTCTATAGATGTATTCCCATATATCGAGTTCGGTCCAATTCGACAATGGAAACACTCGAATACTATCGCCTGACGCCTTATAGCCGTTGTAAAGACTCCACAATTCCGGTCTTTGATTCTTCGGGTCCCAATGGTGTGCCTTACTACGAAAAGAGAACACCCTCTCCTTGGCCCGACTCTTCTCCTCGTCTCTGCGAGCGCCCCCGAAGGCGGCATCGAATCCATATTTGTCCAAAGCCTGTTTCAAGCCCTGAGTCTTCATTACATCTGTGTGTTGGGAACTGCCGTGATCGAATGGATTAATATTATTTGCGATTCCTTCTGGATTGATATGCACGATCAGATCCATACCGAGGGACTTTGCTATTTCGTCACGAAATTTATACATAGCCTGAAATTTCCAGCGAGTATCTACATGCAGTAAGGGAAATGGCGGCGGACTAGGGTAAAAAGCCTTTTGGGCGAGGTGTAACATTACTGCCGAGTCTTTACCGATTGAGTAGAGCATTACCGGGTTTTCGGCATGGGCCATTACTTCACGCATAATGTGAATGCTGTCGGCTTCTAAGCTGTCAAGGTGGGATAGCTGCTTAATAGATTTCATACAGAGTACCGATTTCCAACTAGCGGGAGACTACTTGCTCAAGTTCATCGAGCATCGACAGAGCAAGCAACCTTCTATCGAATTCTTTTGCAGCCATCAAACAATTTTTCTGAATTTGAGATCTTCTGGCCTCATTGCTGCTCAGTTCTTGTATGGCCATACACAGGTCGTCAGAGTTTTCCGGTTCAAACACAATGCCCGCCCGGTTCGCCTCGACCAAAGCAGTCGCCTCACCCTCCGGGACACCAATCAGAACCGGCAGGCCCATCGCGAAACTCTCAAAGATTTTTGATGGGATCACCTTGCTGAACAGCGGCGTATTTTTCAGATGCACGACAGAGACATCACACAGCGACCAAATCATCGGCATATTCTGTTTCGGTTGACGCCCTAAAACCAATACATTCTTTAAGTTTCGTTTGGTAACATCAAGAGCCAATTCGTCGGCTCTTGCGCCGCCACCGGCGAAAAGAAATATAATGTCAGAATTGCCTCGCAATTTTTCAGCAGATTCAGTCAGTGTCTCTAACGCATGTGCCATGCCGTGAGTGCCTATATATCCAACAACAAATTTGTTTTCTATTTTGTAGCGGCTGGCGAGCTGGGGATTCTTTCCCTGCATGTGATACGCAGAAAGGTCGACACCATTTAGAATCACCGTAATCTTTTTTGCATCAATACCTCTCGCGCTAAGTTCCTGCTTGAACGAATGCGTTACTGAGACGATCAATGCCGCTCGTCTGTACAGAAATAACTCAATCTTCTCCAGAATTCTAATGAGACGGGAATTCTCTGATGCACCCACAGCCGCGATCGAGGCGGGCCAGATGTCCCGTAGCTCAAACACGAATGGCTTGCGCTTGCAGAAGGCCAGCGCCCAACCAGCACAGGCACAAAAAAATTGAGGCGAGGTTGCAATTACTATGTCAGGCTTTCTAACAAACAAGCCGGCAATAAAACCGGCGAACATAAACGAGAGATAGTCCAGCGAACGCTTGAAAAATCCTTCGTTAGCGGTGATGTAGGTTTTCACCCTCCATACCTCTATTTCCTCCAAACTATGTTTTTGAAAAAATTTATTTTTATACCCCGCATAGACTTTCCCTTCAGGGAAATTCGGCGCACAAGTTATAACCGTTACTTTATGGCCCTGTTCCACCCAAACCCGTGCGTGCTCGAATGTTCGTGTGGCTGGGGCGTTTCCTTCTGGTGGGAAATTGTCAGTTAGAAAGAGGATATGCATGTAATGGAGTAGCTATAGACCTGAGTTAGCTTCGAGAATAGACGTTTGCCAAGAGAAAGAAGAAGTACATTTCGGCTGCTTTAATTGCACTACCAAACAACGATTTTCCAACGATTTTCCAAACTCCGGATAATAATTGCTAGCTTCGATTTCTAGCTCGCCTCCCAGGATTTCAACCCTGACGACCTGGTTACAATGCCTCACCTTGCAACCATTCTTCATCACTTCTACGACATCAACTGCCGGGTGCAAAAAAAAGCGAGCTACAGCCTTGTCATAGTTTCCAGTGAGTTTATCTGTAATTGCCAAACTGTTTTCACGAAGCTCCCAAGTACGATTGTGGACTACTGTTCCGGGCAAGCGACAATAGCCGTCGTGACTGCAACTTACAGATGCCATTTCTTCGGTTTCATTCACAGAGAGCGCAAAGGGTCTGGCCCGCCGGGCCACTCTAAAACTGGCCCACACTTCCGAGGAATTTTCACCATCCACTTCCAGTGTACTATGGGCTGCGGTACTACGCTGATGAAGTCTCTCTACGCTGGGTTCGTAACGATCGATACCGCTGTTTACAATAAATCGCGCACCAAACAGAGATACTTCGCAACTTAAAGTGTCCGCATGCCCATGCCCTGGCTGAAAATCAGGACCCAGTTCACCTACATCACACAGCAATACCATATTCGAATTCTGTACGCGTACATAACCCGATTCCGAAAGTTTGGTCACAGCATATGCCGGCTTTAGCTCAACATCGACGCCAATAGCAGTCGCATAGGACTGTAACGAATCGTAGTCAGGCGCAATCCCTAACGCGGCATCGTTGAACAATGCTATTCCAATATCTGGGTGGGTCAATGCCGCTAACCAGCCAAGCATGGCACGAGCTTTCACTTCGAACTCGTCGACAAGAGACGGCGACATCATCCCGGGAAATATAGTGGCTAACTGCAACAGGTCCAGCACGTCTTCCAGCACTATGGCATGGTACATAGGGCTTCTCTCGAAATGCCCTCCATCAACCAGAACTTGCGAGCGCAGTTGTTCGGTGATGAGCTGTTCTCCCTTTCTGAGCCAACGACTTCCATCCAACCCATCCACTAACACGCCCACTACCAGCAGCGCCTTTCCATTGGCCCATAAATGATTAGCTTGCAGATGATACTCAATACGTCGTTCCAGCCAGCTTGCCTGCTGCACGATGCTTTCTAAAATCCCTGCTTGCTCGACATTTCCTCCCAGATACCACTTTACCCAATTTACTATTCGCAATGAGGTTGGATAGGACTCCCACCCCACTCCTTCGGTCGCTGGATTTTCGACAATCCATCGCGCAACTAACTCCTGATGCCATTGAATTCTGCCGGCAGCACCTTCGGCGACGAGGTCGTCAAAATAATGCAAGTTATATAACCACAAAGCCGGAAGCGCTTCATTAGTCCAATCCCGTGGAAACTGGAGTGTGATAGATCGATTGAGAAACTCAAATGTAGCGTGATCACGCATTGATGAAGAACGGAAGCAAGGAGTCCATAGAAGGGAGGGTTTTCTAGCAACGGGCGTGGGAATTGGTTTGGGTGTTGGCTTATAG
Source organism: Gammaproteobacteria bacterium (assembly GCA_021773355.1). GTDB lineage: Bacteria > Pseudomonadota > Gammaproteobacteria > Pseudomonadales > Pseudohongiellaceae > UBA9145. The sequence goes on from JAJFKE010000047.1 coordinate 65,901, forward strand.
AGGCGAAACCACAACCGATACCAAAGCTGAATGGGTTTGAGATATTTGAGGGTGTGCCAGTAGAGCGCGGGATTGTTCATTTACACAATTGTTGCACCAGCACAGACACGATCCGTTCTGCAGCCTTGCCATCCCATTTTTCAGGAATACCACTGCGCTTCCATTGTCCGGCAAAGAGTCTTTCCATATAGGGTGCAAGTTTCGCTGGATCAGAACCTACTAGTTCATTGCTGCCTATGGTGATCGTCTCTGGTCGCTCAGTGTTGTCTCGCAGTGTCATACATGGCACGCCCAGTACTGTAGTTTCCTCTGTTATACCACCAGAATCGGTAATAACTGCGAATGCATTTTCGACAAGGTAGTTAAAGCTCAAGTAAGACTGCGGCTCAACCAGTATTAAGTTATCAGGTAGTGTAAAGCTCGCAAGTGAAACTGCGGTACGCGGATGCGCAGGATAGACTACCGGCAATCCCCTCGCCAATTCCGCAATCACTGCCAGCGACTTGGCATATCGGGCCTGATCATCCACGTTGGAGGGCCGGTGCATAGTCAACACAAAGTATTTTCCTGCCTCCAACGATTTTTCCCTCCAGAAAGAAGGTTGAGAAAATCTGCGTCTGTTCGCCAACAACGTGTCAATCATGGTGTTGCCGACAAAATGTATTTGCTCTCTGCGAACGCCAGCCTTTAATAAGTTTGATCCGGCATTCTCGCTAGTTGTAAAGAAGCAGTTTGAAATAGCATCTGTAACAAGCCGATTAATTTCTTCCGGCATCGTCCAGTCTCCCGAACGAATACCTCCCTCGACATGGGCAACAGGAACACAACTTTTTTGCGCAACAATTGCCGTGGCTAAGGTAGATGTCACATCACCCACTACCAGACAAAGGTCAGGCTTGCTATCCAATAAAATCTTCTCGTAACCCAGCATAATATTCGCCGTCTGCTGCGATTGAGATCCTGAACCTACTTCAAGATTGAAATCTGGATCCGGTATGCCTAGCTCTTCAAAGAAACTACCGGACAATGACCGATCATAGTGCTGGCCTGTGTGAATTAGACGATAGCGAAGACCTGAATCCGGTTGCTTTTGAATTGCCTTGATGATGGGTGCTATCTTCATGAAGTTAGGCCTGGCACCAGCGATAAGATCAATTAATGACATAAAACCTTCAATCTATTTTCAATAGTCTATAGTGTCCAAGTCCGCTTCCACTGCCAGTCAACAGCCCAAGTAGAAGATACAGAATGCGCAGCTTATCTACACAACATGTAATGCAATTTACTTGTCCAGACTGCTATTTTGTTAATCAGGAGCGTCCTTGCCGGATAGCTCGATGCTTATACGGCTGACTTCCAATATTTCAGCAAAAGGAATTGGTGCCACGCCACCCAATTTAACAGCATCAACAAAAGCCAATACGCACTTAGTTTGACCTTTGTCTTGGGACAACAAATTTTGCTTTTTGAAACCAGCCCAGCCAAAACTCTTTAATTTTCTAAAATTGTCCAACTGCAAGATTCGGCCCGAGGAGAACACTTCCAACCTTTCTTTCGGGAATGATTTATCGCCATTGGCAAAATAATGGATTGTGCCAATACTGCCATCGGCAAATTTTAAGCTTATGGTGGCGGTGTCACGATACTCCGAGTCCATTGCCGATAGTGCAGATTTAACAATAGGAGCGTCGGCAAGAAAACGCAGAAGGTCTATAAAATGGCAGGCCTCCCCAATTATTCTACCACCACCCTGTTCCCTGTCTTGCGTCCAGTGACCTCCTGGAATGGAACCAGCGTTTACAGTCATAACAAAACTCTTCGGGCCAGAAGAGTTTTCGAGCAGGCTACGAATTTTTTGCACTTGAGATGCAAAACGCCTATTGAATCCAACCATCACAAGTTGATTAGCTCTGGTATATGCTGTTTCTATCTCGGCTAGTTCATCCAAAGTAAGACACAAGGGTTTTTCCACAAATACATGTTTGCCTGCTTCGAGGGCTCTTACGATCAGGCCAGCATGGGAATCATGACGTGTAGCAATGACAACGGTGTTTATTTCCTCTTCTGTAAATAGCCGCTCAACATCTGTCGAAGCTAACTCAAACCCCGACTTCTCTCCTTGCAATACTGCGTTCACTCCGCCAGAAGTAACAATAGTGTGAAGTCTCACTCCTGCCTGACTAAATGCTGGTATTAACACCCGCGAGGCATAATTACCCGCCCCGATACAAGCAAGCACAGGTGAGTCTGGTGCATAGGATTTTGCTGGTGCAAGAGGGAAAGTGCGTGTCTGCCGTTGTTCTCTATCTAAGCTGTATTCTAGCAAGATGCCCATCGCTGACTTGCTAGCCGACAATTCAGTATAGGCTGCTGTTGCTTCCTCAAATGGAAAACGGTGAGAGATAAGGGGTTTTACATCCAGCTTGCCTGCGGCCATTAAATCCAGAACGGCGGTAAAATTGCGTTGCTCGGTCCAGCGCACATAGCCAATGGGATAGTCCTGGCCCTTTTCTTCATAGTCCGCATCATAGCGACCCGGCCCGTAGGAACAAGACACCTGAAAAGTCAGTTCCTTCTCGTAAAAATCCGCCCGGTTCAATTCAAGACCGGTCACACCGACTAATACTATGCGTCCCCTTTTGCGACTCATGCGTGCGGCATGAGTAACCGGATCAGTTGATTTTGTGGAAGCTGTAATGATTACCGCATCCACACCATTACCCCGACTAAAAGCCAGTCCCGCTGCGACTGGATCTTCACCGCTGGAGAGACTGCAAGTTTCGGCCCCGAACGTACTGGCCAGTGCTAATTTCCGTTCGTCCATGTCAACAGCCAACACTCGACAACCTTGTGCTTTCAACAGTTGCACTGTCAACAAACCGATTAGGCCGACACCGGTAACGACAACAGACTCCCCCAGTAAGGGTGATGCAAGACGTATTCCTTGCAGGGCGATACTAGCAACAACAGTGAAACTGGCGGTTTCATTATCTACGCAATCTGGTATACGTGCACAGAGGTTTTTTGAAACCCTTACCATCTCTGCATGAGAGCCATTAGAAACGACACGGTCCCCGATGCTAAATTCAGCGACATCTGAACCGACGTCCTCAACTATCCCTACATTGGAATAACCTAATGGGATGGGTTGTCCTAATTTTGAGCGTACCGTTTCAATAGTTGACATCAAGCCATCTGTCTGAATTTTTTCCAATACCATCTTTACTTTTTCGGGTTGCTGTCTAGCCTTGTCTAATAAATTGGCTTTTCCAAAATCCACTAGCATGCGCTCGGTTCCGGAAGAAATCAGAGTAAGGGCTGTGGTGCTAACGATGGTACCAGAGACAGCTACAGGATCTGGTGATTCGACTATTCGCGTACTTCCGTTTGAAAGGTTTTGGAAAAGCTGCTTCATATTCTATTTCCGCGCATCTACAAGCATGTACAAACCAGAGCTTGGTAATAACTTTCGAATCAACCAACGCGGCCAAAATATTCTGGCAATATTCAATATCGGCCCGCGGTGACGTTGCCCAACTGGAGAATCCAGTAAATCACCATGCGTCAAAGGTGTAGTAATTGAAACCTCACTAAATTTAGCAAATAACTGCTTCCCTTCTTCAATCGAATACGCTTTGGTCCCAGGGCTTTCTAAATAAGCGGAGTAAATCTGATCCATTTTTAACCAGGGTTTAAATTGAAGTAAGGCATAACGCACCCATAGCATGAAACCGACCATACTCCATTTGTGATAGATCATGATTCTTGCGTCACCGCCCGGTTTTAGCACACGAAAGACTTCGGAAATCGCCTTCTCAGTATTTGGGCTATGGTGCAATACGCCCCACGAATAGACAACATCAAAAAAAGAATCTGGATACGAAAGGTTTTCGGCATCTCCCAGACTTAACTTTGAGTCTAATCCAAATGCCGCTAATCGCCGCTGTGTGTGTTCGACTGCACGCTCGGTTAAATCAATCCCATAAAGTATGGCACCCGCCTCAGAGAATTTCTGGTGATCTGCCCCGAGCCCGACCCCTATCTCCAACACTTTCAAATCTGCAGAATCGGAAAATTTTGCCAGCCTAATAATTATACTTCCCTCAAGAGCGTATCTAATTTTCGCCTGATCTTTATATCCATTCTTGTCCATTTCTGCCAGATAAAGATCTTCTCCACAAGCTGCTTTGTTCCAGTAATCATGAACAGCCTGTTTCTGTGAACTTTGATTCATCTTTAAGATACGCCTCCGTTGTTGTCGACGTAATTCCGGCACCATATTTCGATCGACATAAGCGAGAAAAGTGTATAACTAGCGTCAATTGCTCCTGATTGATTCTTTTCAATTAACTGTTGAACAGCGGCGGGTTGAAACAAGCCCCTATTTTTCAAGCTATCCACCGACAATAAGTCACGAACTAACCCATTTAAATCATATTGAATCCATCGACGCAAAGGCGCTCCAAACCCGGTTTTCGGTCTATAAATTATGTCTTTAGGTAGAAAAGGCTCCATCGCCTTTTTTAGCACCCACTTCCCCTGTCTGCCTCGTTGTTTCATGTTTGGAGGGAGACTTTCTGCAAACTCTAGTAGATCGTTGTCCAAGAATGGTACACGCACTTCCACTCCGGCCGCCATCGACATCTTGTCAGTGTAATTCAAGTTATGATCAGCCAGGAAAAACCTTTTTTCGAGAGCTAACATCTTTTCAAGAGGAGACACTGTGCTCTGAAAATCTGAAAGATACTCCAGCATGGGTGCTGTAGCTGACCCTATTTCTATGTCAGCTCGGAATTCTGTTGAATATAGCGGCTCCAGATCCTTAGCATACGCCCACAGGAAATAATTAGTGATACGATCATTTCCTTCAAGTTCAGCACCGCTAAAAAATTTGGTTAACCTGCGTTTAAAGGCATTTCGTTGGTCAAGTTTATCATCTAACGACGCTAAACGATGCCTGATAAAATAGGGCAGCCAACGCCATAAGTACTCATAGCTCAGCGCAGTATGGCGTCTATAACCTGAAAAAACATCATCGCCTCCTGCTCCCGACAAAAGCACTTTGATACCCTGTTCCTTTGCTAGTCGACTTATATATAGAATATTGAGACAAGCTGGGTCTGCTAAAGGTTCATCGAGTTGAGTGATCATGAATTGTAGATCCGCAGCCATATCATCTGAGTGAACACTTACTACATCCAGAGCGACTCCTAAGTGTTTTGCTACGCGTCGTGCATAGGGAAGATCATCCACAACACCTTGTTCCTGACCGCCATCGATGTCTATGGTAAAGCATCGAATGTCTGGATTTTGTTCTTTTGCAAAGGTGACAACAGCGCTGGAATCCAATCCACCGGAAAGAAATGCTCCCACCGGAACATCTGCGATCATTTGACGCGTTACCGCCTTTCTCAGATGTTTTACAGCGCCCTGGATAGCGTCTGTTTTCGAAATCAATTTCTTTCCAGCGTTAATGCCTAACGGCTGATTCCAGATCCATCTTTTTTGTATCGCCCCTTCTTGTACTAGTATAGCCTCTCCTGGCCGCAGCTTTTTAACTCCTTGAAATGGCGTTCTAATTCCAGGACACCATAAAAAACTAAGATATCGATGTAGTGCGATATTGTCTAAATATTGAGAGCCAATAAAAGCCGGCTCCAACAACACCAAGCTCTTAATTTCACTTGCAAAAATAAAGAAGGTATTTGAACAACTATAATAAAGAGGCTTTACTCCGGAACTGTCTCGGGCCAGGAATAAAGTACTATTGCGCTTGTCCCAAATTGCGATTGCAAATATTCCATTTAGCTGGGATAACAATTCTGTTCCATATTCAATGTAGAGATTCAATAACACCTCCGTGTCGGAATGTCCTACAAATTCATACCCTTTTTCTTCCAAGTCTATTCTTAACTCTTTAAAATTGTAAATCTCCCCATTGAAGATCAAAATAACTTTGCCATCCAGCCCAAGCATGGGTTGATGCCCATGTGTGGATAAATCAATTATAGAAAGTCTTGAGTGACCCAAACCGACGTTGCTTGCTATATCGGAATAAATACCAGAATCATCGGGCCCGCGATGAGCAATGGCATCTAGAGCATCGCTCAATAAACCAGCATCCACATCTCCTGAAAAACCTACAATACCGCACATTAGTGACTTTTCCCTTCCCGGGCAATTTTCGCGAGGAATGAGAATGTCTGTTCCGCACAATTTTTCCATGAAAACAGCTCACAGCGCTTAAAACTTCGGGCACTCAAGGTAGCGCGGAAATCTTTTGAGCTAATCATCTTTTTTATACTGTCCGCGATAGACTCAGGCTTTTCGGGGTCAAAATAGACCCCAGCATCGCTAAGAACTTCCGGCATGGGTCCGCGATCAGAGCAAGCGATGGGCAAACCAGATGCCATAGTTTCTAATAACACAATAGGCAGATTCTCGCAGCTGGAAGCGAATACTCCTAACTCTGCTCGATTATAAAATTCGTGTAGTTCTTTATATGGTACTGAACCTATATAGCGTACCCATGCACGGTTTGGGTCATGTTCTTGGATGCTTGTTTCGAGTCGGCGCAGAGCTGGCGGATATTTGGGTCCGATAAGATCTAAGACTAACGGCCAACCATACTCGGTCCGCAACTTCACCACAGCTTCAACCACTGCCCATTGGTGTTTGTACAGATCAATAATAGATACATACACAAGGCGAAATGGGCGAGTTGAAGAATACTCAGTAATATCCTTCTGTGTTCTGGGCTTACACAAGAACCTCTCAGTTAATCCATGGGGGATTACTGCAATGTCGCCTTTTGAACTAGAGATTTGACTCAAAATAGATCGCTTAGCATACTCTGACAAAAATATTATGCCCTGTGATGAGCGGAATGTGAGTGATTGGGTTACACGCAACAACGCAAGTCTTAAGCCCGTTACGGACAAGCCATAACGTCTCAGTTCACGCCATTCAAAGGGAAGTATATTTTGGCTCATTGCTACAACAGGCTTAAACTTACCTCGGTAGCTCCCGCCGGGAACAAATAAAACATCGCAACCTTCTTTTAATGCTGCTGATGACAGTGAGTACCGTTGCCATAAGCTTCTTAAAAATACATTTTTTTCTGCTGCTTTCGGGTTGATTACTTTCAACCAGGGAAATTTCTCCAATTGATCTGACGTAGCCTTGCCGCTCCAAACAATAACACGCTCCACGCCAAGCCGACTAGGATTAGCGGCACTCAGCAGACCGACTAAATAAGTCACACCACCGCCTTGACGAAGGTTTATGGCGTCAATTCCTACAGTAATTCCCATTGTATTGCTAACTTCCTCTCCCATTCCAAAGTACTTTTTATAATAGCGTTAATATCCTGGTTGAGAGGACGCCAGTCCGTTTGGGTTAGCAATTTGCTCGTGTCGGCCACAACCTCATGTAGGTCTCCCGCACGCCGTGGTCCAATAACCACATTAAAATCCCTACCCGAAACTTCCTTCACTGCACTTACTATTTCTAGGACACTATATCCTGTACCGTAACCGCAATTAAATACTCCCGAATCATTTCCTTTTTGCAAATCTTTAAGCACTACAACATGGGCTTGGGCGAGATCACTTACGTGTATAAAATCTCGAACACCTGTACCATCAATAGTTGGATAGTCATCTCCAAATATTTGTAGCTCCTCATTTACCCCTAATGCAGCCTGACAGGCCAGCCTTATTAAATGCTTTGAGTGGTAATTATGCTGGCCTAACAAACCATTAGGGTCGCAACCCGCAACATTAAAATAACGAAGCAGCACATAGTTAAACCATGGAGCTGAAGAAGCCAAATCTTGTATCATCATCTCACCAATAAGTTTTGAGCGACCATATGGGGAAACTGGATTAACAGCGGTCGCTTCCGTAACCGGTGTAATTTCTGGGTTTCCATATACTGCTGCGCTGGATGAGAACACAAAGTACGGAATCTTATATCGCTCTACAAACTTTAGAAGTGAGATCGTTGTCGTTACATTGTTGTCGTAGTATGAAAGCGGGTCAGAGATAGAATCAGGGACAGAAATGCTAGCGGCGAAGTGCATTACGGCAGAAAATTTGTTATTTTTAAATAAACTTTCTAATACGCTTTCATCCGATACATCTCCAACAATTAATCTCGCTGGCGATAAAACAGCAATGGTCGAACCTGATGAGAGATTATCCAGGACGGTGACCGAATAGCCAGCGTCATTTAATGCCGAGACAGCATGTGAACCTATATATCCGGCACCACCGGTTACTAAAACAGATTTAACGTTCATCGCAGCTTAATTGCAACTGCATGTGTGGTTTCTAAAATATTTCTAATAGAAAGCCGCATTTTATAGTTAACCCTCCTATATTGAATTGAAATATCAGCCAACGAAACTTAAGGATCGACATTTTCTGATTAGCATTGTCTCTTTATCGCCAATCATTTCTGCTGATAGCTGAAGTGGATGTTTATATATAGGAAAATAGCCATTTTAATATTGCTCGCCCAAAAACCTAATTTTTTTGAGCCCTTATGACAAGCACCACCTCTACCCAGTCAACATTGCGCGGGTCTTGGAAGGATGCTGCTCCGACGGGGCCGTGCATTGCTTACAATGATGGTGGATACAATTTCAAGAAGGACCAGGCTTTATCGCTTGGAGGGCAAAACTTCGGTAAAACTGATACTCTTTTTCTGGCCTGCTTGAAATACTGTCCGTATTACCACTGAATTGGAAGGGTTTGATATCAACATAGCCATGGGATTTTAATGCATCAGTTAAGGAATATTCATCCCACATCCACAAATGCATCTTGTTTCCAAATGATTGTACTATCCTGCCTATTAAGTCTCGTCTTTTGGCTTCCAATCCTAGATTGGTTTCATCGCAAAATATCAGTGAGGCCCTATTCCTATCTTCGTTAGAAGCACTAATATTGTTGACATACTCGATAACATACTGGTACAAATCTGGCAGAATACATCTGAATATCCCTCCGGGTTTCAATATCCCATAAGTGTTATCGAGGGCACTATGAAAATCTTGCAAAGACAAATGTTCAAGAACATGCGAGCAGAAGACCACATCAATACTGTCATCGTCAACGGGTAGCCCCTTTACTATATCTCCATATTTAATTTCTTTGTCAAAAATACAATTGAATTTTGACTTGAACAATAAATTTAGAAATGGAATTCTTTGCAGCCGCAGCGTGGGAGATGCATCGAAATTAGTCCATCCTTCAGCAGCTTTGTCGCCAGAGCCGAATTGTAAATACATTTTCTTCAATTTGATAATCTCATAATCGTAGTTAGGGAATACATATCTGGAAATCAATACTTAGGCTATATATCTGTACAGAACGAATAAAAACATATCTTACCAATCAGCACTGCATACAATTTTCAAACCACTATTGATAACAAATTTGCAGCTGAGGATTGTGGAGAGATTCGATGGGATAGTTGATAGGATGCCGAACCCATCGCCAATAGTTCCTGGTCGGCAGAGTCTATAATCCGAAGCATTCTCCCGGCTAACTCATTAGCGTTCTGGGCCGTGAAAGAATAACCGTTCAGCCCCGGAATAAGAAAGGTACTCGCCGACCCCACCACATCTGAGACAATGAGCGGCAGGCCGGCTGCTGCGAATTCGTGGAGCACCACTCCCCAGGGCTCCCCGCGACTAGGGAGGACAAAGCAACCGGCATTGGCAACTTCGTCAATAAGTTCTTCAGGTTGCATGAAATCTTTTGCTATACCCCCCTGTGTACCCAGCAGCGTCCTTTTCAATGAACCATTGCCGATTAAAACCAGTTCCCAATCGCTCCTGCTATCCCCAATGATCCGCCAGGCCTCCAACAAGGTATCCAGTCCCTTGATAAGCTCGAAGCGTCCGACAAACAAAAACCTATGAGGGTAACAATTTCGTTTTTTTTCATGACTAGTTTGATAGGCTTTTTGAAACAGGCTCAAATCAGCACTGTACAAATCATAGACGATACGCTTCTTGTCAAAACCTAGCCGGCGCGCGTATTCGTATTGGTATACCCCCGATACCCAGGCATGGCTGTAGTAGCGCGAAAAATAACCCACGGCGCCCATTACAGTCGCCACTTGTTGTCGCAATGAGCCATGCCACTGGCCATCTAAGGTTGTTACAACAATGTGCCCTTGCGTACGCAACTGGCGCGCCACTGTCATATAGCCCCGGTCCTGCCACCCCGACACGACGGTGATCGCCGGGTCGAATTCCATGGCGAGGCGCTGTATGGCTTTCACACTCATCGCCGATCGCTTGTGTAGATGCACATTCTGGCATTCCGGGGCATGGTAGGGCGTGAGTTTCTTGTGATCCCAATGTACTACATGCACTTCTGCGCCGCGCTCGACCAAGGCCTTAATGGTAGCCATGGTATAGCCCATAATTTCGGCATAGAGGTAGAGGATTTTCATTTCGCGTCAACCAAACCTGTTTCGTGCAACTCCGGTGCACTACTCTCCTCAAATCGAATCACGAGAAAAATGAGCCGATAGATAACTACAAATGAGATAGACGTAGCAATTAGATCCAAGAGAATCCCGTCCAAGCCGAAACTATTCATTAATCGGTAGAACAACAGCAGAATCAGAACTCGAATTAGGCCGTATTTAGCCGGATCGACGACCCACCGACGCCGGTATATTTTCTTCAGGCTGTAGGCCAGGAGAAAAAGCACTGGAAATGACGCATACCCAAACAAGGCATACATCTCGGCGTAAATCCCGATGTGGTCGGAGTGACCAGCCTGCTGCTCTGTCTTCCTCGATAAAACACCAAGATTACTACTGTAAACATACTTTAATGAAGCAGTTATCGTTGGCTGGTCAAATACATCAAATCCCGGCGATAACACATTATCTATGATGCTCTTGAAATAATTTCCAACGGTGAACATAGTGGAGTATTTGTCGCTATGGGCAATGATTTCGGCGGAATAATCAAAATAACCCGCCCGGGCTAAGGCCAGGCCAATGAAAAAATCTGCTCGCGGGTCCTCTCTGAGTATTTCCCGTGAAGCCTGTAGCAATTCGACCTTCTCTGCCAAAGTACTCCCTGTATCGCCTCTTACCTGACGCGTAGTGGTAGATACAGCATAAAAAAAGAAGGCCGAAGCCAGTAACAAAGGCGTTAATGCAAGGCATATGCCGACATATTTCCGACGCCATCTGATTGTCGGAAATAGGGCCAGAACCACTATTAAGAAATTATCGGCAAGCGTCACCAATCCGCTGCGACTAAAAGCAAGGGTTTGCAAAAACATCAGAATCACAGCGCCGCTCAGAACTATCTTGAGATATACAGAAGGTAGACGATTTAGAAAAACCAATACATAAACAGCCAACACCATCAGGACAACGTTTGGTACCAAAAAATTGTTGTAGATCAAATTGATAAAGGGTGCGATGGATTCGGGTAACTGCTTCTGTAGCAGCAACCCGAACAGCAACGAAATAACAAACAAAGCAACACCAATTCTTGGCCTTCTAGGTTGATAACTGGCCGTTTCGATCTCAGCGGAACCTCGGAGTTTTACTTGATAAAAACCCGCATAAAGGAATATGTTGGCGATCAGCATATAGAGCAGCGCGTGGTTCGAGTCGGATGGCCCGTATGAATATCGTTCAAATACATCCTGTACGGGATAGAACAACAAGGTAAAGATGCGCAACGCATAAAAGAAAGTCAGCAAGTACGCCATGATCAGCACGAAGGGATCCGGATTGCGTCGCTCTAGCAATAAAACAAGTTGAGTCTGTAGGCATAGAGCAAGCCCCAGAACGAGAGTGAGCCAGTCTATGTAGGGGTGATCGCCAACTTCGCCCCGAAAGAATCCAAACAAAATCAGGCAGAAGACGACCCCATTACAGAGTTGAAGAATGCCATTAATACCAACGGACTTTTGCCGCGGCAACCGCATCATACCGCTCATCGTGGCATCACTTTCAAAACCACCTCCGCCATTCCCCCACTAGAGCATACGATTTGGGATTCAAGCCCTGTTTGAAATCGGCAATGCCTTTAGGGGTATTTTGGGCAAGCCCACCCACATCAAACCAGCGGCAACCGTTTCTCTTAGCGTCCAGAATAGCTTCCCACAGTAGCACCGAGTTGGCTTGACTTGCACGCCCTCTATCATTGGTAGCGCCGATCAAATATTCTGAGACATCACCGAACTGAAGCGTCACCAATACACCCAACAATGAGGCCTCGGTAGCGGCTGCACCATGAAACGCAACATACAGATTGAACTTGAATACTCGGCTCTGCTTGTTTGCTAATGTCTGAAGCATGCGCGCGGATACACCGTCAAAATGTTTCACTTGCTGCTGTTGACAGTACAAATCGATCAGCCAAGCAAAATACACCTGTCCACCATCGTCACGCTTCACCGTCACCCCAAGTTTCTGACCTTTGCGCAAGCAGTTGCGCCACTTTCCTTTGAACCCCATCATCAACGCTTCGTTACCGCATTCTAAGGACAAGAATGCCGAGTCCATTGGACAAATAGGCTGTTTTCTAAAGCCCAAATCGCGCAACCTGGCTTTCACCTCATCATTGGGGGGCAAAAGCGGTGCGATCTGCATCATCCACCATCGGTGACGAATTGACTCGCGTACCAGCACTTCAATTGCGTGCAATGGCAGGTGGCTAGAGTCATCACCTTTAATGTCTCCCAGCATTATGGGCCCGCGGTTAACGCGCGCCGCACCACCCAAACTGGGCACGCCCTTGATCAAGACTTGAAACAGGGCAGTGGGAAGTTCGTTACCGTCAAGCACAACAAAGCGTTTGACCTGCCATTTTTCTGCCATCGCCTTGGCTGATCCATACTCCCAAGTCTGTGGTAGGCTTTTACGCCGGCAGCCAAGCCATAAGCTCTCCCATTCATGCTTGGAGTAAATCTGCCGTAAACGCCAACCGGACAAATGTACTCTGCGTATTCTATTGCCGCAGTCTGCAATCTGCTCTGACGACAAGGATTGATGCACGGGCAGGTAGACACGCGTATGCAGTAGGCGGCGCCCAGTTGATTGCTCTCCCTTGGCGATCACTTCATGAGGCAAATCCGGCCAAGTGGTGACCGGCACACCTGCTGCCAGCAAGCGAGTGTAAAGCAGTTCGGTGGCTGCCTGATCAGCAGTTGTCACATAAGCGAGGTAAGGAGCTTTACCGTCGGACATTTGTTGGAAGGTCACTGCAGGGAAACTTTCCTGGATTACACGTGCCCACCCGGCCGCATAGTGTGTCCGGTGCGATTCATACTCAGACAGATGTGGGAGTTCCTGTACGAGTAAGCGTTTCGCCAGCACACTCATTTCTGGCACGCAATCAAGTTGCTTGGCGACCTTCGTATCTACAGCGAATGCGGGTAATCTATGCAGTGGTCTGACCCCTAGCCGTTGCAGCAATCGTTTAACCAGCCACATCACAGTGGCTCGTCTAAGCTTGCTCTCACCGCTTGCTGTCTCGCGTACAAGCCCGTCAAGCAGCTTAAATCCATTTGGCTTCAGCCCTAAGGCTGCAGGGCCACTCTCTCGGACCACCAGAACCGCCCCATCTGGAATTGCTAGATGTTTGTGCGGGCTATAGAGCACAAAGTCTCCTGCCATTCCCACCCCCGCTATTGGGCGCTGTACGTGAGCAGCATCTTCGACCAGCCATGCACCATGAGCTTCACTGAACTCCAATGCTTCCTGAAAAGGTGTTGGTTCGCCAAAATAATGCACCAGCAGAAAAATATCAGGTCGATTTTCTTCAGTAACGGTTGGGAACTCATCGACAGCGGGATGAATGAGATTATTAATGGGGTAAAACACAAGCCGTGCTCCCATCTGGCGAAGCAAAGTCAACGATTCGTCGCAAAAATATTCAGGTACCCAAACAGTAACGCTGGAGGTCTTATTCAAGAGTTGGCACCATCGGGCAACGATGACCAGTGACCAAGCGGAACGAGAAAACCAGTGCGCGATATCGCCCTTTCGAGTCCAAACCGCGGACAGGACATCAGTTTTGGGAGTGGCCATAAACGGCGTTCTTAATAAATCGAAAAGCCCAGGCACTGGTGCTTGAGTAATGCGGGTAAAATTCATGCAATAAAAATCTTTAGCAAACTCATTGTAGCTTACTGCGCAGTGCAGGGAATAAATGGTATACCGTGTTTTGTAAGCCGGGCTTATCCAATCCTGCCAAACCAGGAAAACGCCAAATAACGCCGCCGATCACCAACGCCCAGATTGTCATCGAGACAGCTAGGCTCAGACCATTTTCCAGAGCACCTTGAAAAGACAATGCAGCTTGCTCTCGAAATAACCACTCCGCCACTCCGACGAGGAGAATGGGAAGTGGAATAATGAGTTGTGATAGGAGATAGCAGGAAATCTTCTCCTTGACTATCCTGCAAACGAAGTAGAGTTGTATTGTGACCGAGAAAAACTGAATCAACACCAGCTTCAGGGCCAAACCGATTGAATTCAATTCCACACCTGGGATCAAGAATGATCGAGGAGCAAGTAAAATATAAGTGATAATCACCCCAACGACGGAGGAGACTAAGGCGATGTTGCGATACAAGCTCGTCTTGCGTAGCGCTATTAGAACGCCCCCACAGAACTGTCCGTAAACCACATGAATCGGATACAAAAACATGATCAGAACCGTAAGTCGCGCCCCATTGTAATCGTCCCCGCCAATGAGCGCGATAATTTCACCGGTGTGAAACATGAAGAAGATCGATAGAAATGCGCCAATCAGATAGAGAAATTTAACCTTTTCGAACGCACTCCTTATTCCATGCAAGTCACCACTTTCGTCTGCCTTGGCAACAGATTGCATCAACAACGGAGTCATAGGTGTTAGAAATAAACCGGCAATGGCGCTTAAGGAGAAAGCAAGACTAAAAAATCCTTGCGATGCGGACCCATAAATAATTTGTAAAAACCAGCGATCGAAAAGCCCAAATGCAATGCCCAATACAGACAAAACGATGAGAGGGTTAGAAAATGCAAAGAACTCACGAATAATAATCCGCGCTTCATGCTGCTTCGGATTAATAAGCTGTGGCCTGAAATGCATCTTTTTATGGAGATACCAACCACCGAAGCCCAGCAGAAAAATATACAACACGATCCGCTGAACAAAGAATGTTGTCAGACTTAGGACCCCAGCCAAAAATAGCGACAATAGGACAACAAACAACACTACGCTGACGACAATACTGCGTAACTCAAAGCCATAGGTTGTGCCTTTGCTATCTGAAAGCCCCATTAACGCAGTAAACAAGTACATCAGATAAGCCAATAATGTACCCATGAACAGATAACCTGCGCTCTGCCCCGGAAAAACGTACCGATTCAGTCCAGTAACGATAGTAAATGAAACGAATAATAATATTGCCAGGCCAACCAGCAATGTGTAAGAAAAATAAACGTTAGTAGCAAGGTGTGAGTTGTCCTTTCTAGCTGCATGGTTAATGTGCGCCGAGGCTAGGTTCAGATCGGACAGCGCAATGATGCTCTGGAACGAATTGCGAATAAAATTAAAGTTGCCATATGCAACAGGTCCGAGTACACGGGGCACGAATAATAGTAGAGACACATTAATCAACGCATCAATACTACTTTTAGCGAGCTTAATAAAATATCTCTTTTTTAGGGAGTCCATGAATACCTTATATAAAATGCCGAGTTGGCTAACTTTGGGGCTCCCAACGACTCAATCGACCCACTCACCACAAATCCTGTGCTTATTTGAGTATAAAAAATCGGCTCCCCCTTCGAGACATGCTCCGGTGTACCAGAGGCTGTCGTGAGGATGATTCGATTCTCTCCGCAGGTGCCAAGATGTCCTGTCAGGCATGTTGTCACCTCTCATCCCCGTATAGACATAATCAAATCGTTGTCGCGCCACATCGCAAGCTTTGGCACTGATGCTCTCAAAGTTACCGAAGGGATAGGCAAAATGCCTGATATGCGTCCCCAATCGATCCTGAAGCAAATCGGCACCCAGTGCAATTTCCTCGTACAAGCTTTCTCCTTCCAATTCAGACAACCGAGCATGTGTCGCGGTGTGCGCGCCTATCGTATGACCCTCCGAAAGCAATGTCTGCAGATCAGTAATTGTCATGTTGCGAAATTCTTCAGGGACTGCTTTTGGCTCTTGATTTAACATGATTCGCCGAGAAGCGAATTCTTGCCAATCATCTTCTTCGCTAAGCAAAGCATATTGGGTGACAATGAAATACAGTGCCTGAATACCTAGAGGTTTTAGCACACGCTCAGCCACGCGCAAATTGGAGACGGTGCCGTCATCAAATGTCAAAATAAGGGTGTCGCGGCCAATAGGTATGTCGCCGTCAATCATCGCCGCGAACTCCTCTGGTGTGACGATGTCCCAGCTTCGCATAATCCAACGCAATTGCCTCTCAAATAGAACCTCATCAGCTTGGCTCATGTCATGATAACTAAGCACACGCAATTGAAAACGCGGCTCTCTACGCATATTCCTGGCAATTTGATTCTTAAATCTGAGTGGAAAATAGCTCCAACCTAGAATTTCACGAAACAATGGCATGTACTGAAGCTCGATCTATTGAGAGAATATAATTTGCGCGGTAGATGCCAGATAAGCAAATTCAGCTATGGGTAATTACTCTTTGAGCACTTCTTTAAAATATGCAATCGTTTCCTTCAGCCCGTCATCTAAAGCTACTGTTGGTGACCAATTGAGATTTTTCCCAGCTAGCGAAATATCAGGTTGCCTCTGCTTAGGGTCATCTATCGGTAACGGCATAAAAACCAATTTCGATTTTGACCCAACCATCTTAAGCACCTTTTCAGCAAGTTCTAGCATCGTGAATTCACCTGGGTTACCTAGGTTAATGGGGCCTGTAAATCCTTGCTCACTAGCCATCATACGAACAAACCCTTCAATCAAGTCATCTACATAGCAAAAGGATCTGGTCTGCTGACCATCACCATATATAGTGATGTCTTCATTTCTCAATGCCTGAACGATGAAGTTACTGACCACACGCCCGTCATTGGGATGCATGCGCGGTCCATAGGTGTTAAATATCCTAACCACCTTGATATCCATTTGATGCTGGCGGTGATAGTCAAAAAATAGTGTCTCTGCACAGCGCTTCCCTTCGTCATAACAGGAGCGGACTCCAATAGGGTTAACGCGGCCCCAATAACTCTCAGGCTGTGGATGCAGCTCTGGGTCTCCGTAAACCTCACTGGTGGAAGCCTGCAGAATTCTAGCCTTCACTCTCTTAGCCAGTCCCAACATATTGATCGCACCATGCACGCTGGTTTTGGTAGTTTGTACTGGATCATGTTGATAGTGTACAGGGCTGGCCGGACAGGCAAGATTGTAGATCTGATCAACTTCTACATAGAGTGGAAAGGTCACGTCATGGCGCATCAGCTCAAAATTAGCATGACTTAAGAGATGGGCTACATTCCGTTTGCTCCCCGTGAAGAAATTGTCTACACAGAGCACGTCGTGACCATCCGCTATTAGACGGTCGCAAAGATGGGAGCCTAGGAAACCGGCGCCGCCGGTGACAAGAATTTTTTTCATTGATTCTAAAACCTTTTCTGTCTTGAACAACAAGAATTTAGTGATGTATACGACACCACCCCAAGTACTCGGAATATGAGCTTTAAAACAGTCTAATTTAGCGCTGGCAAACCCTTGTGAATTTGTTCCGAAGCTTAGTTGCGAGTGTTTTTAGCAACTGGACAGGCTGTGAAGCAGCTTTGCTTGCAAGCAAGCGCAGACCATTAGCAATTTTGCCTTGCTGTATTAGTTCACGCGCTTCTTCAAGATCAAGGCGCAAATGGATCTGGCACCACAACTTGTCTTTATCGGGCTCGAATTGTTGAATGTTGTAAACATGGTCCTTCAACACAACCAGCTGGTTATGACGCGCCCTAGCAGTCGCAAGAGTAATATTGTCATTTCCGATAATGTACTCACCGAGAGGTTTGGAAATGAACAAAAATCCCGCTTCATGCTTGGCTAAACGAAGCCAGAGATCATAATCCTCAACAATAGTGTAATCGCTAGCCTGGTTGAACCGCAGCTTATGTTTCAGTAAAAAGTCGGCCCGCACTGTAACGGCTGATGTCGAAAGTCTATTCCCTTGGGTGAGCAAAATGCGATAGAAATCCCTTTCGTAAGGTCCATGCTTCAATAAACTCTTTTTGTTAGTACCTTCGGTATGCAGCATCTCATTATGGCAAAATACATCGGATTCAGGTTTTTGTGAGATGGCATGAGCGACATCGGATAACCGGGTTGGATACCAAATATCATCCGAATCCAAAAAACAAATCCAGGGAGCAGACGCTAGGTTAATGCCACGGTTTCGCGGGGTTGCAGGTCCTCCTGAGTTTGGCGCGCAGTCATAGTGTATGCGGGAATCCGAAAAGCTGCTTACCATCTCCCCTGTATTGTCGGTTGAGCCATCATCCATCAGCAATAATTCAAAATCCTCGAAAGTCTGCTCAAGCACGGATTGCACAGTCATCGCAAGTTTCTCAGCCCGATTATAAGTTGGAATTATTACGCTAAAGTAAGGCATGTACGTATACAGATAATGATTTTGTCCCACTAGTCTGCGGCAGAAGCGGTCTTTAAGATTTCTCGAAACCAGTCAAGTCTCTTCTGTGTATATGAGCGATACATTCCGTTGATGTAATCGATAACTGCTTCGAGGTCGAATTTCTTGTCATAAGAACCTGATTGAATAGAGTCTTTCAGTTGACGGAGGTCGGCAAGTTGGTAATTAACCTGCCATAAGTCGAAATACATAAAGCGGTCATCGGAAAAACTACCGTCTCTGCTATATTGATAAGACTTGACCCCTTTCAATAAAGCTTCAATACCGAAAGAGTTGTCGTTAAACAACACACAGTCATAATTATCCCGCAAGCAGTCCATATCTACATCAGTCACAATCTGAAAATTTTCCGGGATCCTGGAGAGGGCTTTTACATCGCTCAATCGATACAGTGGATGCAGCTTCAATTCAACTGCTATCCCACTACCCCCAAACACTTGAACCAAGTCACTAATTGTATCTGCATACTGATCAATATGGACGGGAAACGCATACAGTATGCGACCCAGAATTTTTTGATTCGCCGGCAAAACCGTATAAAAACCACCTTCGCACGGATAAGAGAATCGAAGCGCGGCAAATGATTCAATAGGAATAGCATAGTGCCCGTGCTCCAGAAGGTATTTCCGAAAATATTCACCCACGGTCAACAGCACATCTGGCATGGGATGTTGATGGCTATCTAAATCAGTCGGAAAGAAGTTAAGAAATATCGGTGAGAAACCACTACTCTGATAGCCTATTAGACGAATGTCATGCCCTCTAAGTGTGGCGCAGCAGGTCTTTTCCCAGGATTGGTTTTCGAATATGTAAACGAATGCTTTGATGCGGTGTTGGATAAGTTTTTCACACTTATACTTTTCAGCGTAAGCTTCAAACGAACGCAACCCTAAATAGTCGAGCAGGAGCGAATGATTGATATACGCTGATACATCCCTGCCATTCAAATGATACTTTTGCCGGGTTTGTACATATGCAGTGAACATATAATTCCAAAACAAGCTCACAACGTCCAACACGCTTAGCAGCCCATATGAAATAATCTGATTATCACCTCGCTTTGCTCTCCCAAAATGATTAAGCAGACCCACATCTGTCGACGTAAAACTGACCACTACGCTTTCATATGCTGCAAGGTCTTCGGGCAGCTTGCGAAAATAGTCATCAACCAACTCAGCCCTTACAAAACTTCGAGGCACGAGCCACGTTCTAAAAACTATCGCTCCTTCCGGGAGCCTACGCACTCTGAAGCGTTGAGAGGCATACAATATTCGACCGAACATCAACAACAACCGTGGAGCAAACTCTAATAACCGACGCCAAGGGAATGGAGGCTTATTCTCATTTTCGGCACTAGCTTGGATTGATTTGTAGAGTGATGTAACAGTTTCCTGTTTACTGAAGGTCGGACAAGCAAGCGCAGAAAATTTGTGGTGAAACTCTCTGAATGCTAACGACATTACTTGATTGAAATCCATCATGACCAACTACCCAAATTCGTATCAATCAACAGATTTTATGGCGTGAATAATCATACATTCAGACAATTTTGGGAAAACATAGCCCATAACTCCAAATTCGGGCAATCGATATTTACTCATGACTTGACGTGGGAGGTAAGGGACAAAACTACCAAGGACATTGAGAGTAATAAACCCATGCTTGGCAAGTTGTCTCTTTAGGATTTTTACAGTATATGCGCGTACATGCCCGACGCCCTCAGAGGTACACCAATCGACCCATTCAGGATATACACCAAATAGTAGTCTTATGCGATTCTCAAAACTAGCAAGATTTGGGGTGGTGATAATAAGACTGCCAGATGGCTTTAGACAGCGAGCCAAATTCTGCAAGAATTTGTCGGTATCAACTATGTGCTCAATAATTTCGCCGGCAAACACCAAATCAAACCGATCATTCTCATATGGCAACTCATCAATAGAAAGATCGGCCAACCAAACCTCCAGCCCTCTGGTTTGGCAAACGTCCACATTATCAGGATTTATATCAACACCATATGCTCTCCATCCCTGGCTTATCATTCTTTGCATCAACCCACCTTGAGTTGCGCCTAAGTCGAGAAACTCACCAGGAGGGATTCGACTCATTATTTTTAGACACTTCTTCATCCTATTTTCATTAAAATTATAACCAAAAGGAATTTCAGAGTTTCTCTTTGACAAATCTGATACATTATTTTTGCTACTATTCATTGTGACTTTTTCAATTTTAAAAATTGATCCCAGTCTCTAATGGTTTTCTCATGAACATAATGAGTACTTGCAAGCACGACCAAAACTGCATCACTGGTAAAATCAGTCATTTCAATCCATGTCATTGGGTTTATGATCAAACCTGTTGCAGGAGAATCCAACCGATGGGATATCGATTCCAGCCCATCGTGCAAGTTCAACCGCGCGGCTCCTGAAGTGGCAATTACTATCTGCTGAGTATCAGGATGGGCGTGTCCGCCCCTTTCCGCTGAGACATGGTGAACGATATAACACCGTTTAATATCAAAGGGGACATCCAGCTTTTCCTCTATTGAAGTCAAGGAACCCCGAGCATCGACATTAGTATTAAGTTCTATTAATTTCATTTAGATACTCTGTTGTGTGGGCCAAACGGGAAAACAACTAAGAGATCGAGCTAGTAGTGACTACATTTTTGAACTGATCAATTAGCGTGGCTTGTTGAATATTACCTTCGTATTCAAGGGCCGTTGACGCATCGCCATTTATGAGTTTATAAAAGTAGTTTAGTATGTTTTTAAAATGATCATCAGTTGGCAAGACTTTCCGTTCGGCACCATGGCTTGTTTCGACAAGTAGTTCAGGCTCTAAATTAGAAGGGGCCGTAAATATTCGGTTGGTAGTGAGCTTTCCCAGGCTTCCCCATAATTCCAACGAACATTGATAATAGTTGTCGAAGCCGTAAGAAAAATGACCGAACAGTGCGCCACCACTTTGCTGCAGCATCCCGCCGCCCCAGATGTCAACATTTCTGGCCGAATCGAAAGCCATGGAAGCATGAGCTACCGAGAGATCTTTACCCAAAAAATAAGGTGCTATCTTCATTGCATAGGCTCCAGCATCTAGCAACGCCCCCCCGCCCAGCTCGGGTTTATAACGAATATTGTCCGCGTCTGCAAATGGAGGAAAACCAAATGCTACCCGTACAGAGCGCAAATTTCCGATCACGCCATCGTTAGTAAGCTTCAATATAGTTGCGAGTTGCGAATGAAAGCGAAATTGGAAGTTTTCGAGTAATACGAGGTTCCTTGCGCTGGCTAATTCAACCATTTGCTGAACTTCAATAAGGCTACAGCCTAATGACTTCTCAACCAGAACATGCTTGCCTTGCTCCAGAGCCATAATAACGAATGGGTAATGTAACGAATTGGGAAGAGGAATATATACAGCATCAATGTCTGGATCAACTAATAGGCTTTCGTAATTTTCATAGGCCTTACAGCCGAAATCTCTAGCACTTGTAGTTGCCTTAGATGAATCTCTACTAGCAATTCCTGCCAACTTGTATTGGTTTGGCAGGGAAATAATTGCAGGGATTACCGAACGTGTCGCAATTGACGCCACGCCAAGAACACCGACTCTTGTATATTGCTTAGTATTCATGAAAATGCGATCGCCGCGAGAAGATTTCGTGCCTGTATGTTTAAATAGTTATTGAACCGGTTGAAGTAAAACAACTGATTTAAGGTCATCCAGATATAGTGATCTGGAAGTTTGTCAGGAAAGGACTCATCTGCGATCACAAGGATATTCCGGTTCTGCTCTCTATAGAACCGTCCGCCTTCCTCCGATTGTAAACAATCAACAACTACCTGTTCCCTCGAAACTCCTAAGATGTAATCAAGGAAAGGTACTGGCTGGCTATCGGGCTGACGATAGTCTCCCGTGAGGCACTGGACCGTGGGCGCCAATTCAACGATATCTCTATTCCCGCACTCCAATTTCGCTTGAACGATGAGATGTAGAATGCCATTGATTTTCTTACAGACAAATGCACAGATGCCGGGCTGGGATGGTTGGATCATCGGTTGTTGCCAAGACATGATCTCACGGTTGCTGATCGCTACATTCACCCCAATAACCTTGAAGTACTTCCCATCACCACGAGAGATTTCATCCGGGAGAACAGCCCACTGTTTTACATCGTTCAACGGTATCCTATCAACGATCAAGTCATATCTGCTTTTGATGTCGGTAAGAAAATGTATTATTCCGTTTATAGAATGTACTGCACCCTCTGTTGTCACGACAGATTTAAGGGACTCATATTCAAATTTCGCTGTTTCTGTACTATCTGCCAGATATCGCAATGCATCTGTGCATGTAACGCTCGGATCACTAAACTGAATTCCGGATATGACGGTCCGAGTATCCATGTTTACTAGATTATCGAATCGCATAAGAGTCTTGATTTGCTGGAGCGTAAGCCATTCAAAGTTATCATAAACCGGAATGTCCTCGTCTACGTTAATAATAATATTCCTGTTTCGCTTCATTAAAAACCGAGCACCCTGCTCAGACTGTAGCTGATCCAACAATACGTTATCTGATTTCACATTCCGGAAGTATTCTAGATATAAGGGCTTTCTACCTTTATGAACCTGGGTGTAATTACTGCGAGTTGCTTGAATTGTGGGCGAAATCTGAACATGATTCACATTTCCGGGCTCAATCTTGGCTTGCACCAAAAAATGTAGAACACCGTTAATTCTTTTTACAATGAATCCCAAATATCCTATTTCAGGCTGATTAATGATCGGTTGATTCCAGCTAGAAATCGTTCCCCAGTTTGTCGAAACCTGTATCCCGTCTATAGAAAAAAAACGTCCGCTATCATGTCGAAGTGAGCCACTCAGGGCATCAAACCCCCAGTGTGTCATGTCCTTGAATGCTATCCGCTCAACTTCCACCTCAACTCGATCGTTTTGCGCTCTGACCCATTCCAAGATGGCGTTTATATCGCCAATTTTACTATCGCCGCCATGCGCGCTTTTAAGAAATTCTTGTTCAGAGTTTTTCATAATTCATGCATTCGACATATCATTAAAGGCCTGCTTTGAGACATAGCCAAGCTCAAGATTCACCCGCAAGCTCACGGAATCTTTTCTCCCAGTCTACACCTGGACTGAGCTGAGTCTCAGGTACGATCACACCTTTTTTAAATACACGTGGATTTTGGGGTGGAATGAACCTTGATAAATGTGTCGCCAAGCCCGGAATAGGAGAGAACAGTCTAATTCTGAGATAGAGGTAGGCTCTCCTATAGAAGACTCTATCAATGGAGGGCAGCTCTTTACCGAAAATCCTCGACGGCCAAAAAAACCAAACATGAAATCTCGGTATTTTTCGCAAAAATGCTGTTCTTTCGAAGTATTCATATCTTCCACCGACCACACTTGTAGTGGCTTCAATAGTCCGCCAATGCAAATCATTCACTATCAGAATATCCGACCTGCGGGAAAATAAATCATCATTTCGAATGTATCTGTCAGGATGATCAAATGGACTTACAAACCCGTCGATTTCCGAGCAAGCCTGAATCCATTTTCGCAATCCATCTGCTCTAAAAAGATAGTCATCTTCGAGCACTAAAACTATATCGTTTTTGTTGTGTTCTTTTGATGAGATATGGTTCATGACCTTTATAAGGTTACCCATGCCACCAAAGACAGGCCATTTTCCTCGATGATCGTTTACGTCAAAACCTTCTGATGTGTGGAACACTTCGTCAAATTCGGATTCCAGAAATTTTGTATACTCGTCGCTCGAATTATCCACACAGGCGCAGGTGTGAATATCGTCTATTTCATCTAGTGCAAGAGACTTGATGCAGGTCGTGATCATTTCCATCTTATTTTTTGCTAGCACGTTACGACCGGACATTCCGCTTGCGGAGCTCTTGTCCAAATACGTTCTAATATACAGATATGTTTTCATAGTTTGCTTTTTTTGTTGATAGGTGAGTACGACTCATGCTCGTTCGGCTCTATCGTCCTGATTTAGCATTGATCGAAGTAACCCTCTAACTTTTAGAATAGATAGATAAGCCGCACGTCCAATAATCCATTTGTCTACCAATATCGCGATTCGTATTCGCGGATTCCGGTTCACCATATATCCATCAGGCATTAAGCTGGTACTGAATGAATGGAATTCATTCGCAATCTGGGACGCTGGCTTTCTATCCGTCGTTCGTCTGATAGTGAGCCCCCTATTAATAAGCCCTTCACACATGTACTCGATATAGTTGGCACCGTATCGACGGATAACATCTTCAAGGTGAGCATGTTTCCTCGCTTCGTTGTCTAGAAATAGCATGTACTTAAATAGACAGCCTTGGTATTCGACGACCTGGGTACTCGCAGAGGCGCTGGCATGCTCCCTGTAATAAAAACACTCGGCGGGGTCAATCGCAAGATATCCAAGCCCGGCGAGCCTCACCCACAGTTCATAGTCTCCAAAGATGAGATTGTGGTATCTAGAAAATCCTCCAACCGTATCAAAGTCCTTACGGCGCATCATAAACCCTGAACCCATACTGTCCAGCGTTCGCATGAATTGCTTGGCTACGAATTCATGCACCTGCTGAACTTCGCACATCGGCAAACAATGTCGGAGAAATCTCCCGTTCCCATCTATGTATTGAAAATGAGTCTGATACAGCGTTGCTTTTGGATGTTTGTTAATTAGGGCCGACATGACTTCCAAATAGTTTGGGTCGAGCGAATCATCGTGGCCGATAATTGTCAGAAAGTCACTCGTCTTAATCGCTGATATTCGGGACCAATTTTCTTCCAGTGACAATGGTCGATCAGCACAGACGATCGTGACCCTCTCGTCATCAATCGACTGCAACCATTCAGCAGTACCGTCTGTACTGCAATTTTCCAGAACCAAAAGCTCAAACTCAGCATGGGATTGCTTCAATACGCTAGCCACACACTCCTTGACGTACTCGCCCCCATTGCGAACAGGTAGCACGACACTGAATCGTAAGGTTGTATTTCCTGAACTCACTTAGGTTTTTTAAACATCTTTCTCAAATATAGTGACGGTTAAGTGTTGGCATTCACAGACTTCTCACCTCCCGGTAATCCAATTACACAAGGAGGGTCTACCAAATTATCGGGCCTAGCGCCGAACTTGAGTAAATCTCGGCGACCATATTCATCGGCAATTTTTTCGGCCAGCTCACGCACGGTAACAGGAATTCCTGAACAAATATTTATTGGGCCTTTTTGAGATCCCAAGGCGATCTCTGCAATGAGACGCCCCGCATCGGAAACATCCATAAAATCACGTACCTGCCGCCCGCTAGTTAGCTCCGCTATTTCACCAGCTGCTAGGTGGGCGCGCAGATATGGTACCAAACGGCGTTCATTTTCACCTTCGCCGTAAAGGTAAAACAGCCGGCACCAGGCAAATTCTATAGGCTGTATCGGTAACCATTGCGAAAGCATCATGAAGGCCGCGGCTTTTGCACTACCGTAGGGTGTTAGCGGTCTAAGAGGAGATGCAACTGATAGTACGTTAACGCCAAAATCATATTCAAAACAAGTTCCGATACCTACAATTCGCCGGACACCTGCTTGAGCGGCACCACGAGCAAGCGAAAGCGTACCAATGAGGCAATCCAGATTTAGTGAGGACTGTAGATACTTTCCAGGTTCAGCATACCAAGCTGAATGAATAATTGTATCTACGTCGAAACAGGCATTGCTCCACCACTCTGAGCTTTCAGCGAACAAGTCAGAAGTAACGATAATCCGACAGACGCCCGAGAGTGCCTGTATCTCAGTTTCCTTTCCTTCACGTACGACTGCGATAATGTCGACGCCCTGCTCATTCAAAAACCGCATGATCTGCCTACCAACGAAGCCGGTCGCGCCAGTCACAAGAGTTGTTGGCCTACAATTGGTTATTTTCGCAATACCTTATTTTGAACAACTGGTTTTTTAATAACCCTGGCGTAGCAATAGAAAATTCCTGCCAAAAAAACCTTCTTGGTAAGCGCGGCATCGTTCACTAAAATGCTTTGCAGGAAAAAATATACTAGCTGTAGCGCTTACTAAAGCTTTCGAAAACATTGTAAATGTGTGCAACCTTTTCATCCGTTAACCCGTGATGGCATCCAATTAAGATTCCGCCCCTTGTTATACTATCAGCCACTGGGCAACCTTCAGCAGGAGCCCTACTTTCAATGTTCTTGAAGCCCGGCTGCCGCATTATATTTCCGGTAAACATAGGTCTCGTCATCACCCCATGCTGCTCAAAGTATATTTGTAAAGTCTTACGATCAAATGGCGCACTGTCACGAATAGTTAACGGGAAATTCATCCAGCCTGTCCGCGAGTCCGGCATTTGCTGTGGCAATATAAACCAATTTTCATATGGCTTGAAAAAACTAATGTGGCTTGCAACATATTTTTCACGCAGTTGAATATTGGCTTCAAGACGAGAGAGCTGGACTAATCCAAACGCAGCTCCCATCTCTGAAGGCTCCAAATTATAACCAATTTCTTCAAAGATAAACTTACGATCATAGGGAATACCGTCTAGTTCCACATCTTTAAAACGATTTTCAATTTTTTCTGATTCCACAAATAACGAAGAGCTTCGTCCCCAGCTCCTGAGCAACAAAGCCTGTCTAGCCAAAGCCTCATCGTTGACACACAACATGCCGCCGTTACCAGCACAGTTAATAACATGGTTACCATAAAAGCTTGTTGTACTTATATGCGAACGCTCACCAGTTTTCCTGCCGCGAAGCGTTGCGCCCAAAGTATCACATGAATCTTCAATTATTTTCAAACTATGTTTTTCTGCGATACTCTGAATTACATCCCAATCTGACATGTTGCCAAATAGATTTGGAACCATAATTAATTTGGTTTTTGGGGTGATCATTTCTTCAATTTTATTAACGTCTATATTAAAGCTGGAGTCGGCTACATCCACAAAGGAAGGAATCAGACTGTTTTTAACAATTGGAGCAACCGTTGTGGAGAAAGTTACCGCCGGAGTAATAACTTCAGATCCAGGTTCAAGCTTTAAAATTTCGATTGCCAAATGATTTGCTGATGACCCCGAATTCACCATAATTCCATGACGTTTGGAAAATAGATTTGCGATTAGTTCCTGGAAAGCCTGAACATTTTTTCCCATCATAGTTGACGTTCTTAAGACCTCGACAACCGCAGCGATTTCTTCTTCGCCGTGGACTGTTTGCCCATATGGTACAGACAGGTAACCTACGCCACTGGATACATCTTCTTTGTTCGTCACTTCTCTACTCCTTATATATGCTCTGCTTAGCTGTTACTACGACTATAGCTTTGGCTACAACGAATACTTAACAATTGCTTTAAGCCTGCTAGTTTTCTGTCCACCCATTCGCTTTAGCAGTCTTTAGGAAATCAATCGCATCAAATATTTTCAAAGTTGAGTTTTTACTAATGCCGGAGAAAATTCCTCGGAGGCACACAGATTGATGCTTCTGTTGGCAGGAAGTGAAAACATCCTTGCCATCGGCCTTCAAACTTTTACTTACTATGTTGCAAGGCACGCGTTACTAGCCCTCTTTCGCAAATTTATGTTCGTTCTATTTCTACACCCACAGCGCCCTCACTTTCAGGGCGAAGTTTTATATCGACGGGACTGCTTCTTAGCGGTGCTGGATCGAATTTCATAGTCGAGCCATATTGCGCCCAATGGTGAGATACTTGGATTCCGTAAAATCTGACGGACTAAACATTCTGCGGGCATCGAACACAACCTTTTCGTGAGTATCCATGTCAGCAAGGGAGTCATATTCAGGCCATTTGCTAGTGATGATAATTATCTCTGCCTTCTCAACTTGCGCTTGCCAGTCACTCACGTACTTAATTGCTTTTTTTACGTCAACGATTGCTTCCTTGAAGTTATTAATCGCGGCAGGATCATGCGCTGCTATAAATGCATTCTGTTGTAAAAGAGAGGCAACTATTTTTAGTGAAGCCGATCCCCGCACGTCATCAGTACCCGGCTTGAATGCTAGGCCCAATACTAGTATCGACAGACCAGCTAAGTCTCCCAGTTCTCTTACAAGAATATTAACAACCTCTTGGGGTTGCGCATCATTCACATCCAGTACGCTATTTAACATTAGCATTTCCAAGCCTAAATTAGTTCCTTGCGAGCGCAATGCCTGCACATCTTTTGGAAAGCATGAGCCTCCAAATCCACAACCTGGTATTAGATAACTGAGAATTGACGGCGAAACACGCCTACCATCAACGAATGGGCTCCAACGTTTGTCTAACGTAACCCCACGAACAACATCCATAGAATCAATATTACCCAGCGCCGCAGCAAGGTTAGCAATTTCATTGATTGTGGAAATCTGCGTAGCCAATAACGCATTGTTCGCATATTTTATAAGCTCGGCGGTTCGGGTGTTAACTCTGATTTTTTCGCATGACCACGGCGCATAAAGTTCTTCTAAAACTTTGAGGGCACGAATATCCTCGTGGCCCATCACTATGCGATCTGGCTCCATGAAATCGTCAATCGCTTCCCCTTCCCGTAAAAACTCCGGATTCATGCCCAAACCAAAGTTTGGGAATTTTTGCCCTGATGCTGCCTCAATTTCTTCTTTTACAATTGTGTCCGTTGTTCCTGGGATAACCGTGCTTTTTACAACCACTACCAAAGAACGACCGCTTGATTTAATGTAAGCACCAATACTTCTAGCTACAACCTTTATGTGACTCAAATCTATTGCGCCATTGTCAGAGGGCGTGCCTACTGCGATGATAACCAATTCTGCACTGCCGAGAACTTCGACCAAATTAGTAGTCGCCCTGAAATGCTTGGTTTCAATGACGTCCTTAAGTAAACCAGATAGTCCATTCTCATATATATGAGGCTCGCCCTGATTTAGCGACTCAATAATATTTTGATCTATGTCCACACAGCTAACATGATGCCCCTTAGCAGCCAGACATACTCCAGATACCAAACCAACATAACCTGTACCCACAACTACCAGCCTCATATCACTTCCTTTTCAAATTTAAGGAAAGATAAATATCTATGGACCCCCTCATCGACAAGAATCTTGGGATCATAATTCAATAGTGATCGCGCTTTCTGTATTACAGGACAACGCCGATTGGGATTATCCGTGAGATAATCTGAATCGTTGCTTTGTTCGAAGGAAACTGAGACTTGAATACCAAGTAATTCATCAGAAACCACTTTGTATATACCGGCAAGGTCTCTAACACTTATCTCTGGATGATCAATGCCAATATTGAAGTAATCGTATTTACCATGAAGAAGGCACTTCATGTAACCTATAATTGCGTCGGAAATGTAACAGAATGTCCGAGTTGGCAAGCCATCAGAGAGAATTACGATATCCCGATTCTCCATCACACAGCTGGCGAAATCAGCTGGCAGTCTCCTGTCACCCAGCCGCATGCCTGGACCATAGTTATTGAACGGTCGCGCGACAGTAATGGGCATGTCATAGGTTTTTGCGTAAAGCTGGCACATGGTCTCGCCAAATCGTTTTGCTTCGTCGTAACACGCACGAGGGCCTATGCATGACACGTTCCCACGATATTCCTCGTCGGTGGGAATCTCCGAGGAAATCGGATCTCCGTATATTTCACTTGATGAGAAGAAAAGAAACCCTCGTAGGTTATTAGATTCACGGTAATAATCAAGTAACTGACGTAGGCCCCAAATATTTGCATCTAATGTTTCGATCGGATACTGACGATAGAATAACGGCGAAGCAACGGATGCCATATGAATTACATGAGTAGCGCTTTCTGCACTTTTGATCGCGGAAATTTTGTCTCTTGTGATATCGAACTCTCTTAGATCGAGAAGGTCAGGAAATTCATTTTCCAGTTTCATAAGCCATTCAGGACGATCCAACAGGAAATTGTCCAGACCAATAACTTGTCTTATACCTAGGGTATTTGAATAGCGCACAAGATACTGCATGATGTAGAAACCTAAAAATCCAGCACAACCAGTTACCAGTACTGTGGCATCAGTTAATTTGTCCACTGCTACAGAACTGTGTATCTGTTCTAGATCTTCTTTTACAATCTGATTAATCATGATTTAGACACCGAGATAATTGATACTTTGAATAGCTGCTAACATTTGCCGAGACGCCGAAATTACTCGACTTAATTTCATCCTTCACTACCAGTACTCCAAATTTTCCACGGCGCTCCACCCGAATCCCACAACTGTTCGAGCTGGACTTTGTCGCGTAGAGTGTCCATCGGCTGCCAAAATCCCTTATGCTCGTAGGCCATCATTTCATTCATCGCTGCAAGTTGAGTTAGCGGCTCACCTTCCCAACTGGTATTGTCGCCTTCAATTAGTTTGAGCACTCCGGCGGAAAGTACAAAGAATCCACCATTAATCAATCCGCCGTCCCCTCGTGGTTTTTCCGTAAAACCAGTAACTTGTCCTCCCTCGAGTTTCAACGCACCGTAGCGGCCGGGTGGTTGTACTGCAGTAATAGTGGCCAACTTACCATGCTTACGATGTAGACGAATGGCTGCAGAGATATCAACATCGGCGAGACCATCACCATAGGTGAAGCAGAAATCTTCCTCGCCCTTCAGATAAGCTGCTACTCTCTTTAAGCGTCCACCGGTTTGGGTGGTATCACCAGTATCCACCAGAGTCACACGCCAAGGCTCAGCTTTTTTTTGATGCACTTTCATCTTATTTTTCGACATATCAAAAGTCACATCCGACATGTGTAAAAAATAGTTTGCGAAGTACTCCTTGATGACATAGCCCTTATAACCACAACAGATCACAAAATCGTTAACACCATGGGCTGAGTAAAGCTTTAATATGTGCCACAGAATGGGCCGACCCCCGACCTCGATCATTGGCTTGGGCTTAAGATGGGTTTCTTCTGAAATTCGAGTGCCCAGTCCACCAGCAAGAATGACAGCTTTCAAATTGATGACTCCTCATTAGGATTAGTTTTAGCATTAGCAATCGCTTCACCAGAAATATTTCCAGCCATCACACCGAACAATTCGCCAACTGCCCTATGCGTTGACAACCCATCGTCTAGGTGACAGCCATAGGCCATTACAAACTCTTTATTTGTGACATCCGCAGGGTAAACGCCTTTTGTCAGGAACTTATCAATGGCTTCTCGGAGTTCCAATACTGTGTAGGCAATCACCGCACGTTTTCTTAGTAATTCCTCAGGTAATGAATACCAATTCCTGTTAGCAAGTAACACGAATAATGGTTTTCTGGTCATGCAAGCCTCAAGAGAAGTCGTTGAAGGTCTGTCTAAAACAACGATCCGTGCTTCTGGGAGCAACTCAGTAAATGCTTTTTCTTCGCGGATAACTATAACCTTCTGGACATTCTTTGTGGCCTGAGCAGTTAGACGTTCCTGATTATGTTTCCAGATAACCTGAGAACCCGGATTCATGTCCAGATACTGCTCAAAATAATCGATGAGCAAATCATGACTGTCTTTTACTGCAACGTCGATATATCGAGGAACAAAACTGGCCGAATAATTTAGAAACTTGGCAGAGGCATAAAGTATGCAATCTTTTTCCTGCAGTGCAGTCTTCTTGAGCTTATCCAACGCGGGTGAACCTATACTGATCGCCTTGTCAAATCCTGGAACAGCAGCTGCGCTTCGTGTTTTTTCCTGTGAGACTTGATCGCCATAACTAAAGTAGTGACTGATATAAAGCAGCTCTGATGATGCACACCACAAGCCAGGATGATAGAGCGACATTTCCCCGTGTTGAAAGCATACACGTGGTATGCCGAGGTGTTTTGCCACTGACAAAAAATATTGTTGTGACGCATAAGGTGAACCAGAATATATCAAGGCGTTCTGCTGCTTAATTCTCTTAAGAGTCTTCCGATGCGATGCAACAAACTTTTCGGAAAGCACCTTAATTCTTGTCATTTCGTAGAACCCTAAGGCAGACACTTCAAAGCCACAAAAAACATCATTCCAATTGAACCATTCTGAGAACCAGTTTTTTATATCACCGCGTACTAGTGACACTTCGTCAGCTTCAAAGAACACGCTAACATTATTTTTAAGCCGCGGATCAGGGAACACATGCTTCCAGGGTCCAGCAGAACCTAACAGCAAGACCTTCGTTCTTGAGCGGTTGAAAATAAGCGACCATGGACTAACGACTATATTTTGTTGCACGTGATTCAAATAGTCATTGAATATTCTAAACTTTCTGAAAGTCTTGCCAATGACGCTACGAAGTTTGGTTCTCGGTGAAGCATAGCTACGAACAACTACAGACTTCATTGGTAAGGGAATAATCTTCTCCATATAGACACTATTTAAACAAAGATCCAAGTAACAGTTTGGATACTGACTAACAGGGAATAGTCTGGTAACTGAAGTAGTTTTTGGTTCTTGCGGAATCAATATTCGGTCGACATTGTGTTTTTTAATGATTTTCCACAGAAAAAAAGCGCGATAGTGTAATGCCCCATAGAAGTGGTAGAGCATGAAAAAATGATAGTTTCCCATATCAAACAGAAAACCATCATTTGCCCCAAATTTCTGGTGATAGAAGTTGTTGAGGCTCTTCACAAGCTCTCGAATTTTTTGCTCTGACAAATCTCGATAATGATCACTTTCCTCATCGGTGTAGCAATCCTCGGGCAAGAGGAACTGTATCTCATTTTTCTTACAATAATCTATTGCGGCTACTGAAAGACAACAGATTGACAACTCATGTGTCTCCAGACTTTCCTTCTGTTCCACATAGGCTTGATATTGTTCCTGAGTCTCCAGTAACAATAGGTAAACTTTCTTTAAGGATTTACTTGTCATTCGCAATATGCCAAAAATTCTATTAAATCAAGAGGTAGTGATACCAGCTTTCAGCAAGGCTTCGGCAAGTCCCCAGTCCGACGGTTCATCTACGTCTAGTGTTTCAATACTTCTGCGCTGCATTTCATAGACTCGAGAGCTTTGGCCGATTCTGTGGTTGCTCTTACGAAATGACTCACCTGAGAAGAAATAGAAATTTGAATTTTCTTCGTAAATGACTTCTAGATCCTGGGTACGACCCAGAACAGCTGGATTGTGATTGATCGGTACCAGATCCTTGTCATAGAGTCGAGTTTTTAGCACATTCACAGCAAAAAGACTGTCAAAGCATCCCGATTCTTTTCCATCGGTGTATAGTTCCGTTGCAGCTCGTATTGTCCCGACCTTCAAGAACGGATTCGTGCTGTGGGTTTGCATGAAATCGTTGTCAAATCCCACAGTATTGATGTCATGAGCTATAATCGCATTCATAGGCACATGATCACCCTGTAACTCCTTCGGCCTTTGGATAATCATAGCCCACTCCCCGTAATGTTCTTTAGCCAAGTCCTCAATTTGGCGGCTGTCGGTATTTATCACCAACTTCCGAAACAGATTGCTTGCCTTTAATGTATCAGCAATATAAAAAAAGAAAGGCTTTCCATTTAGCAGTTTAAAATTCTTCCCGGGAACCCGTTCCGAATGTTCTTTCATGGGAAGCAATGCATACATAGTCTGGATTTTCCTCAAAATATGTGGCCCAGGCTTTTAGCTTGAGCAAGGTCTCTTTATAGAAGTTTGAACTCTATTCAAAGTCTGTCACTTGCCATGGACAACTACCCCATACTCTCGTCATCGATGACCTTCGATTTACAACTATCTTCGTTAGCCCGTGAGATCAGGTTTCGCTGCCGACACGTTCAGAAAAACTGCGTCGATCGAGTATGCTATGAATCGATAGCTTTCGCTTATGCGTTGTTTCAGTTCAGAAGCGTCCGGCATTACCACATGCACGCCACAAGGAATTTGCTTTTGTATGCAGAGCAACCGTATTCGTTCCATTGCCTGGAAAAAGTCAGGGGCGTCAAATTGAGCGGTAAGCCCAATGGATGCTGATAGGTCGTAGGGGCCGATCAAGACCGAATCCAGGCCATCAACGGCAAGGATATCTTCTAAATTATCCACCGCATTGATGTGTTCTATCATCGCCACCAAAAATGGCGCCTGAGCTTCTGCGCGATATGCATCGAAATGTTTACCGAACAGGTTAGCTCGTGAAAAGCCGACTCCGCGCGCACCAGCGGGAGGCCAACGGCAGGCGTCGCGCACGTCCAGAAGCTGTTCCGCCGACTCGACCATCGGCACGATTACACCGCCAGCTCCTGCGTCGAGTGCCTGCCTACAGTCTCTTTTGTCTCCCTCTATTAATCGAACCAAGGGTAGTGTGCCACCCAGCTCAAGGGCGCGAAACAGGTCTGGCAATTGATCATAACCAATGGCTCCATGCTCCATATCAACCGCCACCCAGTCGTATCCTGCTTGCCCCATAATCTCTGCTACGGAAGCGTTGGGAATTTGAATCCAACTGCCGATCGAGACACCGTCTGAACCAAGATGGTTGCGTATAGTCTTAATTTTCTCAAGTCGATTCATAGTGTACGAAAATCCGTAATTGAGGGACCATTATAATCATTGAACACAGACTCATTTGATGAGTGCCTACGAAGAAGGAAATCTATGCGGTTGTCGTAGGCAGCCTTCAAGTCCGCCTGCGCATCGCCGATCATTAGGCAATCCGACGCTCGGACTGAAAGGCTTGTTATCGAGTTCGCTATTGCATCATTTTTTACGGTGGGTGAACCGTATGACAACTTAAAACAATCTCTTAAACTTAGCTCTTTCAGTATCGCATTCAGCTCGTCATGCGGTGTAGCAGACACCAGTACGAATATTTGTTTATGATCGTTTTTACGCAGATAGCGCTCGACACCAGGAACCCAAAATGAGTCTACAACACCCTGAAAAACAATTTTACTGAATCGCTCGGCATATTCTTGTACCTGGTTATCGCTGAGTTCATGACCAGTCCAGCGCGCATAGAGTGGAATTTTCTCAAACCGGGACATACCACCATGAGCGAGATGATGCGCTTTGATTCTTGTCATAATTTCACTGCCGTATTGTTCGAAGAGCTCGACAAAGGCCTCTGTTTTGACGTCTATTGAATCCTTGATTACTCCATCAAAGTCCCAAAAAAGCACTTTATACGAATCAATTCTCATCAGGATCCTCTTCCCGGTAGATTTCTTCGATCACATCGAGCAGGCCCTGACCTAGGTCAACAAATTCATTCGGAACGAGTTTCTTGGCTGCTTTAGGTGTATATCGGTAGGGGGTATGGCCGTAATGATTTTGCGCTGAGCTCTCCCCGTGGTAACGCACCTCCCGACGACGACCTGCTATTTCGAAGAGAATAGATATCAAATCATCCACCGGTATCAACTGTTGGCCGGTAATTGTGATCGCTCGATTCGCAAACGCAGCATCTAAAACGTCAACGCTTAGCCGTGCCGCATCATGAACGTGGATGTATTCACGCATCTCGGATCCATTCCCACTATAATCGAGTCCACCATCTTGAATGATCTGCGAAGCAAAGCGACGTATGCCATTCCAGTTTTGAGCTCGAGGACCATAGAGCGAACCATATCGTAGTAAGGTAAACTCGAGATCAAAGTGTTCGGCATAGGCTTCAATGATAATCTCTGCTGCTTGCTTGCTGGCCCGATAAAAAGAGCCGTAATTACTGTAAACGTACATTGTCGATGCGTACATGAATCTTTCGATTTTTGCATGTCTGGCCGCTTCGAGCACCTTCGTCAGTCCCATCACATTTGAATCGATAGTTTCGTAGGGTTGTTCTCTTGATTGGACAATGTCCGCAATTCCCGCGAAGTGATACAACAGAGATATTCCGTTCATCGCCTCTGTCAATGCGGCATCTTCGCTGCAGTCTGCAACGACCATTTTTTGCGTAGCTTGCAGCCACGGCGAGCTTACTCGATCATAGATTGTTACATCGTAACCTCTTCTTGTGAGTTCATCTGCCGTGTGGCTACCCATGAAGCCACTTCCACCAATCACCATTGCTTTCATAGACAAATCACTTAATTAATTTCAGTTCTTTAAAGGCGGCGACAAGGTTCACCGCCGCCTCCTGTTCTTGTTTCGCCCTGGATTCTTGTGCGTAAGAGCCCATGTGGGCGGTGAGTGTCACATTTTCCAGCTCACACAGCGGCCCGGTGTAAGGTTCCTGTTCGAATGTATCGAGACCGGCGCCCGCAATACGTCCCTCCACTAGTGCGTCATAAAGTGCCGTTTCATCAACTAGACCACCTCTCGAAATATTAAGTAAATAAGCTGTTTTTTTCATCAGACTAAATTGCTTGTCCCCGATGAAATGGTGGAGCTTGGGAGTGTAGGGAGCATGCAAAGTGATGATGTCGCTCTCAGACAATAATGAACCCAATGGCAGCGAAGTTACGTTTGACTTCCAAGAGATATCTTCAGGATCATAAGCCAATATCTTGGCCCCAAACGCAGTGACTAGCTCAGCTACTTTGCTACCAATCCGGCCAAAACCGACGATACCAACTTTTTTGCCAGATAACAGACTGCCCATTTGTGGTTGCCATTGGCCACTTCGAATCTGTCTATCTGTGTTAGAGATTCTACGCAGTAGATTCAACATATGGGCAAGTGTAAGTTCGGCAACGGGAAGAGTCGGCGCATCGGGTGTGTTCGAAACCAGAATCTCTAGCAATTTTGCAGTATTCAAGTCAACACTGTCGAGCCCAACTCCGCAGCGCGCGATCGCTTTTAGGCCTCTTGCCGAAGTCAGAATTTCCTCAGTCAAGGGTTCGACACCGGCAATCATACCCACCACATCTTCAGTCAAAAGCGAACCAACCTCCTCCCCACTTAATCTACGTTTGTAAGGATTTAGAACGATCTCATAACCAGCATCACGAAACATATCTACCTGTGGCATGTTATTGAGATTGAACGATGAGGTGGTAATGAGTATTTTTTTCAAAGCCGCTAATTTTATAGTGATGATTTACGGATGCGTCACCCACTCCCCACGTAGCGCTAGTCGTGCCGGGATGGTAAGGTAATCGTTGGGTTTTAGATTCAATTGACTAAGAAATTCGAATTTGCTATTGCTACACGCCATAACGAAAATCTGCTTCGCCGACTGAATAACCAACGGAGTAATCGTCAGTCTTTTCTGTGTTGTCATTGGGTGTGTTACTGGCAATACTGTTCTTCGACGTTCTTGCAAGGCAGACGAATGAGGAAATAAGGAAGCGATATGACCGTCTTCCCCCATGCTGAGAAGCAAAATGTCTATGTGCTCAGGAAGTATTTCTGCATAGCCACTGGCTGCTTTTTCAATATCCTCTCTTTCTGCTTCCATACGATGCACTGTACTACCTTCTCGCACACCGGCTTTAAATAAAGTGCGAAGAACTAACCCGTAGTTGCTCTCAGAGTGTTCGGGCGTCACACAACGCTCATCTCCAAAATAAAAGTCAACATCGATTAATTCCTCAGCAGCTGGTCTATCTGCCCAAGTCGTATAGAGTTTTTCAGCACTTCTCCCGCCGGTGAGCATCACATTGCAGCGCCCGAAAGCCTCCTTGCAGTCATGAATTGCCCTACTAAGAATCATGACAAATTTTTCTGCCCAATCATCCTCTGACAGCGCATGAAATCTATTAGAAGGCAGTTCAGATTTACCACTCAACTTTCAGTTCTCGACCTGCAAAATTTTCTGCAGCCTTCATATAGTCATAGTAATCTAGCTTTCTCACAAAGAAGCAACTCTCAAATCATTCTCGGAATCAACTTCGCCCCATTTCCCGAGATAGGGCAATGCTTCTATTTGTGTTTGTCCAAATTCTATTACCCTTTGAATAGTACCAGTCATGTGTATTCGATCTCGTTCTGCTTTCGACAACCCGGCACAAACTCTTTCCACCTCTGCCCAACCCTTAGGTGAAAATCGTAATAACCCCATATATTGCCCTTCGATTTCAGTTACTATTTTGGGTTTGTTTCCAACTTCAGTTAGAAACCCATCCTCATCTACCTTAAAGGTTTCAGCGTCGTCTAACGGGTCCGCAAATCGATCTTTCCATAACTCAAGCCAATTGGGATCATATGTGATGGCTATGTCTGAATCAGAACTCATCAGGGCGCTAACTGCAGCCGCTGTATAAAAAATATCTGAATAGCTGACTATACATGGGCCAACCTTGAGCCATTCCTGCGCACAGGCCAAGGATGACACCATATTTGTATCAGCCCATCGGGGATTGTGAAATTCGACAATCCCTCGGTCAGCAAGCAGTTCTCGCTTGTAGCCGCTAACGATCGCTATATCTGTAATGCCGGCGCCGTTGATTGCATCGAGTTGCCAATCAAGTAAGGCTTTGCCTTGTACCTCAACCAGACATTTTGGCTGATCGTCAGTTAGGTCCTTCATGCGACTGCCGCGGCCGG
This sequence comes from Gammaproteobacteria bacterium, assembly GCA_021773355.1. Lineage (GTDB taxonomy): Bacteria > Pseudomonadota > Gammaproteobacteria > Pseudomonadales > Pseudohongiellaceae > UBA9145. The sequence goes on from JAJFKE010000047.1 coordinate 105,032, forward strand.
CGGCTAAAATGATGGCTTTCATAAAAGCACTGTCTCGTTATCCTTTATATAAATGCAGCCTACACGAAAAAATATTGGTACAAACCCGCGTGCTAAATTCGGCATTGCCAACCACCGTCGATCGCAGTGTAAGTTAAGTCACCATACATTAGTTCAGCTCTACCCTGCATGAAATAAAGCCTTCAAACGTTGAATATCCCTCAGCTCAAAATTACCTTCTCGCTCAGGATGCCACATCCATCCTTCCCAGGGCAGACTGTTATGCCGGATTGCTTCAATTACCCCGTCTTCACTTCGTGCCAATATGGAAAACTCTTTCGGACACTCTCTAAGAGCGAAGCCATGAAAACTATTCACAGTACCGGTTATTTCGCCTGATAATTGATGACGGGTAGCGATATGAGCATTGACTGGAACGAGAGTTGTCCCAAACCAATTCCCCAACATCTGCATTCCTCGACATATACCCAGCAGTGGAATTTGTCTCTCCTTCGCATACTTCAGCAGCTCAGTTTCTGTCAAATCTCGCGACAGGTATTCACCTATGTCATTGCCACCACTCAAAACTACCGCCTGCGGACTTACAGCTTCTAACCAATCCACAACTAATTTCGCGTCAAGAAGAGTATTGGGAACAGGAACAGCAATACTGTTTGACTGAGATAACCAATTGACAAGCCGCTGGTCCAGGGCATCGCGCATCTCGAAACGAGCTTCAACGTTGTCTATTCGCTGACTAACAGCAACTGTTACCTTTTTAAACTCTGTTTCCACAATCTATACGTAATTGCCTTCTAATACGGCCGAGTCAGTTCTTCAAGAGCTACAACAACTTCAGATGCGTTTGCCCAAAATAGCAATATGCTTGAGTACTGGATGGATAATGTAGTAAGTGTCGCCACCGATGTTTTCTGGTAATTCAACTTTCCAATCACCGCTCTGATTAAACGCAGACAAGGTATCGACTAGAACCCTTGCCCGCGCAGCCGAATCGTAGATATGGTCAATCAGTTTGAGATCTTTCGGTGGCGGAAAAGCTTGTCGAGCAAGTATTGGGCCGCAGTCAATGTCAGCTGTCAGAAAAATAGCCGATGCCCCGAGTGTGTTATCACTCAACAAGCTGTAGTAGTTAGTGGTACTGCCTTTAAATTCGGGCAGGAAACCACCGTGAACATGCAAAAACCGTTTGCCACTGGTCAATGCCTCCTTACGCAACAGCGCACCACCATAGCCAGAGTATATAAGTACTGAGGGCTCGCATTGAGAGATTTCCTGAATTACAGTAGGGTCATTAATGTCCCGCGAGGCAACTACCTTGAATGAAAGATTTAAACGCTCAAGCATGGGAATTAGTGGAGCTGCCGGATCAAAATCTATTTCACTCCAGCAACCCTGCGCCGAAACCAACCCGGACAATCCAGGCCGCATAACTGATTCACTAGACTGACCAGCGGTTGACTCTAACGAACCATCATCGAGTAAAAGCACCCAGCATGGTAGAAGTTCGTGTCGCTCCAATGCAGCGAGATACGCTCGTGTACGAGAAGTGTTAGCAGCAATTAGTCCAAAATTATTCGACATTAAGAGCTACTTTTTTGTTTTTTGCCAAATTTTGAACCGCGTACAACTCAACAGCCACAAGCAATGCAGCGCTGCTTCGCCCAATTCTACGCCCAAGGGAACTGGCGGACAGAGACAAAAGCAAGTCTAGCGACTTTAGCAAAGTGCTGAGGTATTGAAGATTCTGAAAGTTAACGTATGCCAGCGCAAGAACAAGTGCAAAACGTTCATAAAGATAGATGTCATCATTTGCTTCGCTACCCTTTCTGAAACCAGGCTCATATTCTACAAATATTTTTTTCGTGACTTCAAATCGCTGGACCAATCGATTTAGCCATAACTTTACATCAATGCTGTTCTCATTTATCAACAAAGCCTCGATCAAGGTTTCTAAAAGATCGCTGGTAACTACTGCGGCATCTACTGAAAAACTAGTAAAGCCCAAAGTTGAATTGGGATTCTCGATCTTGGACGGTATATCGCCCTTGAACTCGGCAAGTAAGTCCTTTAAAGCTGGGGCTGGAAATGTTTCATCAGATTGAAGTGTTGATTGAATTAATTCATAGATACGTATCAGATATTTTTGATTAAAGCTTGTATTGTCAGTTTCTAGACACAAATTTCGGACTCGGTTTATGCGATCCGAAACGTAGCAGCGAAGAAAGTCTTCTCCACCAAACTCCGAATACATATAATCATGAGGCTGCGCAAGTCTGTCGCTCGCCGTATACAGGTAATTCATTAAAGAGGACCGGCTATTTTTTCAGCAATCTCGGGTGAATACTTGAGCAAATCAGCGCGGGAGCCAATATTAGAGATTAGCAAATCTGGCGCCTCTGGCACTGGGAACTCCAAATCGAAACCGGCAACATTATGAAGCTCTCCACTCAGATAACGTGCATAGATTCCCTTCGAGTCGCGTTTAACAAGATCTGCTACAGGTGCGTCGATGAACACTTCGAAATAGCTTGAAAGATTCTGACGACACCAGCCTCGTGACTCCGGGAAAATTGATAAAATTGCACAGAGGACATCTATTCCCTGTTCATCGAGTAGGTGGCACAGCCTGCAGACTCGTTCAGCATTCTTTCGCCTCCCCTCGATATTATGACCTAGATCATTACCAAAAACCTCGCGCATTCTATCTCCATCGAGTAGAACCAAATTTTTCCCTCGCTGCCGTACATCAATTATCACTTGTTCCGCCAGTGTTGTCTTACCGGAACCTGATAAGCCAATAATCCATACGACCATAAATCCACCTCGCTCAATTTAGAATAGTTATCTGGCCCACAGAACAGTTCAGAATTATGTGATTGGCCTTCAAGCAGGATTCGAAGCGCTGCTCTCCGCATCCGATGGCAGCGGGTATTCCAAATTCCGCGCAACGTATGGCCATATGAGAATTCGCACCTCCAAACTTAGTAATAAGACCTGCAATCGGTTGAGCGAAAATCCAATCGTAGCCCGGGTCAGCATTTTCAATCAGGACAATCTTGCCTTTTAAGTCTGGAGCTGACTGACGTGAATCAAGTTTCACTATCTCGGCACTAGCTTTCGATGACGTAACAAAGTTTGGTTGACTCATCTGAAAAGGCACTACGTATACCCCAGCTTCATCAAACAATATCTGCGGCAGGCGAATAGCTGATGTCAGAACATTACGCCCAGCGTGGTACTCAGATATTTCCCGTAAATGCTCTTCAATAGGCTTTCCTGTGCTACTGGAGGCAACATCGAGCAAGTCATCGATTGGCACATGCGACATCTCCTCGCGGCTAAGTCCATATTGCTCTCCCAAGTGCGCGATCGATTCGAGTATAGCGCTAATGGAACGAGTAAAGACAAACTTGCCGTACTCACGTCCCGCAATAGCTGCTGAACAATAGTTGACCAAACCTTCTGCATCAATTCCAGCAAAGTTCTCATTTTGTAGAAGCACATCAAGCGCCTCGCGTTGTCTAGGGTTTATGGAGAATGCTTCAATCTGTTCCATCTCTTCAGTGTGATCCATCTCTAGTGAACCAAAGACTTCTATCTGATCATAGCGTGGAGAGAGGATATCGTAGGTTCCCGGCCGCAAATGTCCATAGCGGGACATGAAAGATTCACTCGAAATAGAGCCGTCTTGTAGCGAGTGCATATCTTCACGCAGGTCTCCCGCTATGGTGCGCACACCCCTTAACATCAAAGCAATATCATCATCTGAAAACACACCTCGGACTACCAGCGACCGTAGCAATGTGTGTGCGATGAAGCCATGGCGCGCTAGCACCGAAAAGGGTACTGTACCCAAACTAATGCAATCCTCAATTAGCCTATACAAACCGGCTAGACCGGAATCAACCGACTGAATCGGCTGTTCGACTAGCTTCTCCACTTTAGCCAGTGCCCTCGCAATACTCCCTTTTCCGATACCTTCTAGTAGAGGAACGGTAAGCTTCCGAAGTAGTTCGCGAAACAGAGTCCGTTCTTCAGCGGTGAGCACAGCACTAAGGCGATCTAGCTTGGTATCAATATCAAAACTAAAGGTAGTAATAGCCACCTCAAATTCTATCTTGTCATGCAACTCAGGATGTTGGCGCAATTCTCCTACCCATGCGTCGACTAACTTTTCCGCAACGGAAGAAGGAAGCAGCGCCGGCAGATAGGAGTGAAAACTGAGCCGGGTATCAATAAAAGGTTGGCCTGCCAACGAAACCATCAACGGTTGCCCAGAAGGCACTGAGTATCCCATCGATTTACGTGCTATGCGCCAAGCGTTGTCCGTTAAGAGCTTTTGATATAGTGATCTCGCTAGCGCTCGTGGTGCTCGCCCAATTATTTCAGCTGGATTCCAGTCCGGCATTTGACCCAGAACTGTAGTCTTGCCATAAATTCCATGTGCTTGTTGAAAGCGTCGACACACAAATGCCTGAATGCCTAGCAGCTCAGCATCTATACGTTTTGAAAGAGCACGGTCCCAATTGGATTTCGTTGTTATTGGCCGTACCTGGAAAAGCCATGGCTGCAAGTCCGCGTCTATTGCGAATTCGATATCCAAAAATTGGCTGTTCAAAACTTGCTCTAGTTCGTTCACTGCTGCCATCAACTTAACAAACCGAGAGGATCGCAATTTCTCTGTGGTACCACGGTAAATGTAAAGCGTTCGATTTGCATTCTCGCCCACCCCTGCAGTGACAGAATTCGTAAGGCCAGAAATGTCATCATAATTGATGACATAATAAGGTGCGCCGCTGCTCAGCTCGTGTGTAAATATCACACCGCTCATCGTGCTGTCTTCGATCATAAGCTGAAAAATTACTTCATTTTGTTCTGAGTTATTTTCCTTAATGGAGTAACTGCTAAGCACTTTGTGTGCGGCATCAAAAAGCTCTTCAGGGTTTTTTGAAGAAACACGCATAATCGATTCATAAGCCCCCGCGTTACTTGATTCTGCACTATCTTCACCAAACGCAGAAGAACGAACAATCAGCGGTTGAACCCCGAAGTTGGCAGACACTAATGACGCCAAATCTACCGGCGAAGTTCTTCTTAGTTCTTCTGCGTTAATAGCTATTAGGGGTGGTATCTTGAATCCGACTAGCTTGTCTTCAAGATTTAATAACATTTGTGCTTTTGTCTTACTACTCATTTACCAATAATCTAGTATTTGAAACCTGGTTTTGATGGAAGCAAACCATAACAGTCGGCTTCATATTGGTTCGCGTGCTCCATCAGCAAGTCAAAATATTCTTCTCTTACTTCAGATCGAAATTTCTCTAATTTAGTCAATCTTTCCTGCTCATCAATCTTTCTGGGAAACCTTGCGAGCTTCAGTTTTTCTCTTGTATGGTTTGTGCAGTCAACATTAAGGAAATCGCATATCTTTTCTAACTCAGAATTAGGACTTACACAGAATTCTTCAAATCTGAAAATATGAATTCCACTTTGATCTTCTGCTGACCTGTAGGAATCAACAGCCCTAGTGAGTAAATTAGTTGCAATCCTTATACATTTTTCCATTGGGTTTAGACCCTGGAGTTCACCTGAAAAACCTGCTGCATACCAAGGATACTGCTCTACTTCGCCTTGCACGATCAACGAGAACCCTGTTGGATCACCGTTAAATCTCTCACCCCAACCACGTGTCCACCAAGAAAAAATCGTATCAATAGGATGCCGCCATAAAGAAAGCATCTTGTAATTTAAATCAAGAGCGCTAAGCTGCTTAAGATTAACTAGGAAATCATGAGATTGGAATGGTAGGTAGTTTTCACTACTTCTGCAGATATCAACAACTTTTGGACCTTCGGGCGCGCTCAGTCGCTCAATGTAAATATTAGGATCCTTAAAGTTCTCTATCCCAGTTTGATCACTCGGCCGGAAATTTACATTTCTGGACAAATGTAAGTTATAGCTACGCTCATTCAAATGAATTCTCACAAAAGATTTCGCGTATTGAATGTTTAGTCCATCCAGCGACAATCCAGATACAATCAGTTCAAGTTCTGTAGAGAATTGTATTTGTTCCATCTTAGTTAGAGAGGGAATAATCCCACTGAATGCTGATTTACCGCAGCGAGTTATGCCGTCAATGAATACCAGCGGCAGAGCTATATCTTCTTGTAATCCAAAATTCATTAAATCTATTCTATGAAAAGCTCGATTTCTTTAGACTCACCACTCACCCCAACCTCCATCCACTGCCATATTTTGTCCTGTAACATATTTGGACAAGTCACTGGCCAGAAAGGCAACCGCCCCTCTAAAGTCGTCTTCCGTTGCCATACGCCCCATTGGAGTTCTGGCCACATAGCGCTCGACGAACGATTTCGACTGATCCCTGAACACTCCTCCTGGTGAAATAGCGTTGACTCGCACGTCGGGGGCGATAGTGGTAGCCAGCCAACGGGTCAGTTGAATAAGCCCACCCTTGCTGGCTCCATAGGCGGCTGGATTGCCCATGGATGTGCCCTCATACAACCGCCAATCGGGGCCATGTTCACCATAGATAGAGCCGATATTGATGATATTGCCGCCCTCTGCCGCCCGCAGGCTAGGGGTGAAGGCCTGGCATAGATGAAATGCGGCGGTCAAGTTGACCTCCATCGCTCGACGCCAAGTACCCAACGTTTGTTCCTCGAAGGGAACAACCCAGCCCTCAAGATCAGCAGTACCCACAAAAGCAGCATTATTGATGAGGATATTAAGCCCCCCGCCGTCTCCCTTCGCTGCCGAGATCATCGCTAAGCGTTCCTGTTCAGATTCTAAATCACACTCCAAAGACTCGCTTCTCGTTTGCCACTTCTCGCGCAGTTCATGTCTCAATGGTTCGAAATTAGAACCAGGTCGGTCAACCAGTAGCAAATCAGCCCCTAATTCAGCAAGTGTATCGGCCATCATGCGCCCTAGGTGGCCGGTGGCTCCGGTGATAAGTGCCCGACGACCACTCAAATCCATCAATTGTTTTAATGTAGTCACAGTTTCTTCGCTCTCTTTGTCATCAAAAACTCGGCTATTTCGAAATCCAACAAAGTGTCGATATCAATTGCGCGCTCTACAGGGACATGGACCGCCTGTACTCGACCGGCAAAGATAGATTGATGAGAGAGCACGAAGGTGGGGTTGGCGACATAAACCAAAGTAGTCATATCATATACCACTGGGACATCTTGCCGTCGGCTAACTTCAGATTGGGACGGGTTGACCAAACAAACGGTACCATCTAGATTTTGTTTGACCATGTTGAAGTGAGGATTACGATAAGCGTCGGTAATCGCCACCACGACATCTGCATCTCCCTTTTCGAATTCATTGATGCAATTTTCGATATCTTCGGGTGATCGTAGCGGGCCTGTAGTCGGTATTGAAACCATAACATCAGGCAAGAATCCATCAATGTTCTGAAGATAATTAAGCGCATGCTGCCAAGCTAACCACTCAGCACTAGTGTCACCAGCCAGTTCAGCCGGACGCATAAAAGGCACTTCGGCGCCGTATTCGAGTGCGACATTTGCTATCTCTTGGCAATCGGTCGAAACAAGCACGCGCCCTATTCGCTTAACAGCTTTTGCATGTTCAATAGACCATGCAATCAATGGCTTTCCAGCTAAAGGACGGATATTTTTTCCCGGCAATCCTTTCGACCCTCCCCGCGCAAAAATCCACGATACAATATTCACTACTTTCAACCCACTCCCACAGTATGAGAGATTTTTAAATGTACTCTGCTGCTGACGTTTGCTGCTTGTCTTGTCGCTTCAATCACCCGCAATACGTTTAGCCCATCCTCACCACTCACAGCGGGCCTCGTATTCTGTTCTATGCTAGATATAAAATCTTTCCATTCATGACGATAACTCTCATCAAGGACCGTTTGACGCCTAAAAACCTCCTGCCATTGCCGCTCGTCTCTACCAAGTGACTCAATCGTACCTGCAATCCCATTCCATCTTAAATTCCCTTTTTCTCCGATCGCGGTGCAAACCCGGGTTTTATCTGATCGAATCAAGTCTAAACTGAGCGAAGATATCAGTGGTTTCTTATTCATTTTCGGCGAAAAGCACACTATAAGATGTACAGTATCTTCTACATCGATTTCCAGATCACTTTGTTTGCTTATCGAAGCCTGTACCCAACTCACATCACCAAATATCCACTGCAAATAGTCTATTTCGTGACTCAGCTCAAGCAGTGCTCCTCCGCCAAGCGCACGTTGTGCTGATACACTTTGTCGATAATCCGTTCCCGGTCTCCAGGACGGTAAATACTGTCCAGCTTCACTTCGGACAGAATACAAATCACCAAGCACTCCTTCGTCCAACATCGATTTGAATTTTTGTAAACAGGGCAAGTACCTCAAATTATATCCTGTGGCCAATACTATGTTGATATTGCGACAGGTATCTAGCAAGTCATCGACACCTACCACAGAATCAGATAACGGCTTCTCGATTAACAAATGCACACCGGCCTTAGCCAGAGGCATTGCAACTGAAAGATGGAGGGTTGCTGGATTGGCAATCACCGCAATCTGCGGTGAAAACTTAAGTGCCTCAACTATCGAGGAAAAAATATGGTCAGCTCCTTCAGGCAAAGTAGAGTCTGCTTTGTGTCGTAATACCCCAATCTCGGCTAGAGGCAGCATCTCTCGTGCCAAACGCAGATGGCGCTTACCAATACTACCGAGACCGACAATTAAAATCCGACTAATCAACACACGTCTATCGTTTGATTAGAAACAGAATTACTTAGAAGCTTGTCAACATCAGGCCAGTTCGCCAATTCGACCCCGGAGGAAAGCAAGGACAACCTTGCTTGCTTCAGACCGTCTCCTACAAAATTAAATAGATGCGCTGTGGCCACCGCATCGACCCTTTCATCAGATAGCCCAGCCACAAGATGGGAAGCGTTCCCTGCGCCGCCGGCAAGTATAATCGGAACCGACCAAGTTGCTGGCAGTTGATCTAATAGTGCAAGGTCATACCCCTGCCCTGTGCCATCGCGCTCCACTGAATTCACATACCACTCGCCAATCTCATCGCAACTGAGTCGCTGTAATTCTTCTGACGCCACGCTATTCAACGCGCGCGTGCCGGAATCAACCAATATCTGGTAATCACCACCTAGTGAGCGTTTTAGATCCAGGGAGCCCACCACACATTGTTGACCAAACTCTTGGGACAAGTTTTTCAATAATTCGGTATTACTGAATACAGGCGTATTAACAACCACTTTGTCAGCACCAGACCTAAGTAAGCGTCGCGCCTGATCAACGGATCGCAGTCCACCACCGGCAGCTATTGGTATGAAGCATCCGTGAGTAAGCGCCTCGAGAGTTTTACAAAACGCACTCAGGTTTCGCTCGCCTCTGGAGACATCCAACACCACTAACTCATCTATAAAAAAAGAGATATGAGCAAAATTATAATTTTTTTGCAGCCAAGTTAAATCACCTACTTTCTGTAATCGAAAATTGCGACTGAGCATGAATTGCCCATCGTCATACAACAAGGTAAACAGAATGCGTTTCTTTAGCATGAGCTCAGTATTCTAGGAAATTTTTTAACAATTTTAAGCCGTTAGTTTGACTTTTTTCAGGATGAAATTGCGACGCAAAAATGTTTTCATTCTCGTAGGCCGCTAAAAAGGTCTCACCATAGTCACATAGCCCAGCGTGGCCCGGCAGACCGTCAGCTAGCAATCGAAAAGAATGCACAAAATAGAAATAGGCAGATGACGATATGCCCTTAAAAAGAAAACTTCGACTCTCACTACGCACTTGATTGAAACCAATATGTGGCACTTTCAATCTGCCCATCGCTTCAACAGCAAAGCGCTCTACATTTGCGGGAATTAGCCCTAAGCCTGCAGTTTCACCATCTTCCGCACCGAAATTAGCCAGGAGTTGCATTCCTAGGCAGATCCCGAGTATCTTGCGCCCTCGACCTTTAACAGCCTCTACTATAGCTTCGTCTATATGGCTGGTGCGTAGCGCCTCCATAGCTTTACGAAACGATCCGACACCTGGAAGAATCAACACATCAGCCTGTGCGATTTCCTTCGGATCCGAACTTACAATCACATCGTAACCTAGATATCGCAGTGCACTTCGAACTGACCAAAGATTCCCAATGCCACAATCTACAATAATGACAGACATATTAATAATTACGACACTGTAAACCGGGGCTTCCAGTAACCATCGAATTTTTCGAACAGGTCTTTGTTTGCAAATTTATCAAGCGTTGCATCAAACTCAACTCGACTGATCTGATAATAATCGAGGTATGTCTCCAGATATTCGTGCGGATACTGTCCATCATAGAGATTCACCAAATTCACCGCCTGCTGTCTATCCATTGCACCACGACGAACTTCGATACTTGCATCTTGGTTGGCACGCCCAAACCCGAATTTTAGATACATAAAATAAGTATGAAGTGCATACAAAGCCTGATCGTTCTGAGAAAAATTAGTAAAAGTTCCAGCGTTAGAACTTTCCGCTTCTTTTAAACCACAGTGCTCCTTAGCAACTAAATAATTTCTATAAGGATCCCAATTTTCAAAATAGGACCAGTGAGTAATGTCCATTGGCGTCTCTTGCAGTTCTTTATCGCTAGGGAATCGGAAGAAAAATAATTCTGACTCAGGTAATCCAGATTCCCTGAGCGCTTTTTCATGCCCTCCCTCAAGATAAACTTTCTTCATGTAATTCACATCATAGATTGGATTTTTATCTGTTTCAGTTGTGCCACCGTACTCCACCTCGCCATCCTCTCCGTAAAATATCAATCCAAGCCCTAGTTTGTTAGCCATACGAATTACGCCCGCTTGTATCGCAATCAGCCACCCATAGTACGGGAACCCCATTTCAAATAGGCCGACTCGGTTAAGTACTCGCATAGCTTCTTGGGCTGGATTCACTGTAATGTGGTTATACCCACTTGCAACAAATGCTTTTAGGTTTTGCTCCCCAAGTTCAAGTGCAAGTGCAGGCGTAACGGTTAAGGCGAGCGGATTCATGCCGTATTTATGCTTCAAATTGTAAGCAACGTAGGAGCCATCTTTACCTCCGCTAACTGGCACCAGGCAATCAAAAGCACCATCGATGCGACGATGTTTGTCCAGCAATTGTTCCAGTTCTTTTTGTCGGGATTCCCAATCAAGCGATTTCTTCTTCTCTGTCCACACACACGCGTTACAAAAACCCTTCGCATCGAATGAGATGCGTGGCCGCGTTGACATCGACAAGCAATTGCTACACCAATGTAAATTTTCGGCGGCCGTGCTCAATTAAAACCCTTCTTCTTGTTGACTGTTAGCTTCAGACAGATCACCTGGTCTGCCCACATCCAGCCACGGCTCATGCATTGGATAAGCTACTGTGCGTTTAGCTTTGGCTTGCAGTTGTTCGAAAAGCGCAGGCATATCACAAGGTGTCTGAGCAGTTAGTTCATCCAGAACCTCAGGTGACAGGGCATAAACCCCTGCATTGATGTGACTGCGCGCTACAGGCTTTTCCTCAAATCCGACAATTTCAATACCCTGAGTTTGCACCACACCAAATGGGTGCTGCCATTCATGCACACGCACCGCCATTGTGGCGGTCGCCTGATATCGACAATGAAAGTCTAATAATTCTCCAAAGCGTAGATCAGTAATCACATCACCATTGGTAACCACAAACGGCGCATCAGGCTTGGGGTTGATCAAGCTCAATGCACCAGCTGTGCCTAAAGGGGAATGTTCACGCAAGTAATCAATCTTCACCCCTAGACCCTCGCCGTTACCAAAGTAATCCTCGATCACGTGGCCTAAGTGATGAATAGCAAGCACAAATTGGCTGAAGCCTTCCTGCTTACCTCGCTCAATAATGTGCTCAAGCATTGGCTTGCCTGCCACCGGCACCATCGGCTTAGGGCAGTTTTCTGTGTGTGGCATCAAACGCGTGCCCTTACCGCCGGCCATTATCACTACAAGATTGGGGCGTGAAGTTATCCTGGCAATCTCATCCCACTGATGCAAACCAACAATACGATGATGTTCATCAACTACAGGTATCTGTTGTATTTTATTCGCGGTCATCAACTGTATGACCATCTCGCGCCTCAGACCTGGAAGTACAACCAGTGCATTTCGATGGGTAATGCTTTCGATAGAACTATTTAAATCTAGCCCTTTCAGTAAGCCACGCCGAATGTCGCCATCAGAAATAGTGCCTTCTAATTCGCCGTCTGAATTCACAACCAGCACGATCTTTATTCCGACCTGATTAAGATTTAAGATTGCCTGCTGGATGGTTGAGTCAGCAGACAAGATGGCTTGACGCCAAATTTCAGCTGTATCGGTCATTTGTTATCAATATTCATGATTGTTTTATACACACTGGTAAATCATAAAATGTCTTCACTACACTGCCAGTAAATTCATATTTTTCCAACACATCAACCACTTTCAGGCTTGCACCCCCTTCACCGTAGGGATTACGAACACAACTCAAATTGGTTTGAAAATCTTTCGAATATAGGATTTCCAAAGCTGCCGAAATACAATCTCGCGTTGGCTCACAATCAATTACGCTTTTAGCCTTTAGTCGTCCCCTCTGTCGATTGCCTATGTTAATTGTTCCTTTATTTAAACTGGGAACTTCAATTAGTCCACTTGAAGAGTTGCCTATAACACCATCCACTTGTGCTATGGTCGATAGATATCGCAGCTGACCCAGTGATGTAAATGCTTTGGCATTCGGATGATGAGCAACGAACTCTTCAATCATTTCAAATAGTATACGCCCGCCAGTATCTGCATTGGGCATAGTGAAAATAAAATTAGTATCTTCTAGCGCACCCAAGACTCCAAGCAGCTCATGCATCTGATCAGCTGCGGTACAATGCTCTAAAGTCACAGGGTGAAACGTAATAAGTAAATTCTTTTCACCAAACTTGAAATCCAGAGAGAGTTCTAACGATGCACGATCTATTCGTGGCAAATTGAGAATGTTATCGATACCCAGCCCGCCGACCAGAAATACAATGGCCGGATCTTCACCCATCTGGATGACGCGCTGACGATACTCTTCGGCCGCTACAAAATGCAAATGCGACATTTTAGTTATAGAGTGCCGGATAGACTCATCAAACGCAGCTTCGGTAATTTCTCCACCATGCAGGTGAGCAACCGGGATGCGTGCAATCATGGCAGCTGAAGCTGCGGCAAATATCTCGTAACGATCTCCAAGTATTAATACCAGATTTGGCTGCAATGAATCCAAAGCGTCCGCGAAGCCTTGCATGGCAAGACCCATCGATTTAGTCACTCCAACGGGTGTATCGGAACTCAGCAACATTTCGACTTTGCGGTCGATAGCGAATCCATCGAATTCTATTTCTCTATAAGTCAGGCCGAATTCCGGCGAAAGATGCATCCCCGTAACTATGATCTGCAAGTCCAGAACATCTGATCCCCGTATGCCCTCTATCACCCAGCGTAATAATCCATATTCAGCTCTACTGCCAGTTACTACGCAGATTTTGTTATTCATAATTCGACTAACTCATCGGCCGCATAATCACGTTTGGCTTTTCGGCCTATTACTTGATCCCAAAGCATAGGAGATAAACCCGAGCCTGGCCTTTTCGTACTGAGGTTGAGCTCCGTGAAAATTTCTCCAGCATCGATCGAGCAAGCAGCTACTATAGACTTACGACAAATATCCTTGTTTTTTAACTCACTGGTGCTAGGACTTTTTATAATACTTCCCATCGCCTGTTCGGTGTTACGAATTGCAACTATCATCGACTTCAATTCTGCTACTTCAAGACTCGCTTTGTGATCCGGTCCTGGCAAGTCGCGATTTATTGTGAAGTGTTTTTCTATAACAGCTGCGCCCATTGCTACAGCCGCTATTGGCACCTCTATCCCTAGGGTATGATCAGAATAACCAATTGCCACATTAAAGGCTTCACCTATTGTAAGCATTGCACGCAGATTCACATCGGCCATTGGCGTGGGGTATTCTGAATTACAGTGCAAGACGGTAATATCACAGAGCGCAGTGCCAGCGTTTTGCAGAATCTCCAGCGCCGCCCCGATCTCAGCCATAGTAGCCATGCCGGTTGAAAGTAGAATTGATCCGCCGGACGCACCTATGTGGCGAAGGTAAGGCAGGTTAGTAATTTCACCTGATGATACTTTGAATCGTTTTAGCCCTAGCTTAACGAGTAGATCGAGACTTGGTATATCGAAGGCCGTTGAAAAAAAGCCTATCTCACATGATTTACAATGAGCAATAAGTTGTTCATGCATGTGTTCAGTTAGCTCAAGCTTCTTCAACATATCATATTGGCTTTCTTTCGGTTCAGTCGACTCAATCTGATAATTTGCTTTGCTAGCGCGACGTGTTAACAGGCGATCCGCACTAAAAGTTTGGAACTTCACCAAGTCAGCCCCAGCTTCTGCTGCAGCCTCAATCAGCTCGAAGGCCAACTGTAGGTCACCATTATGGTTTACTCCCGCTTCCGCAATAATTAGTGTCTTCAAGACTTTATTTCTCTTTTGTTGCCGCATGATCGATCAAGATGTCGTCCCTCACCGATTCGCCCATGCCAATAATTGAACGCTCGCTAATAGCAATGGTTTGCTTCAAGCTACTGTTACTTCCGACAAAGGTTCCTGCTGCTATGTTGACGCCGCTGTTTATTACAGCGGACGTCGCAATATGGCAATGGTCGGATATATGGACGTCGTGTTCGATCAAAGCTTGAGAGTTAATTATGCAATTAGCTCCAATAACTGCCCCGGAGTTGACAATTGCTCCGTGCATAACGATTGTCCCATTTCCCACTTTTGCGTGTTTTGACACATAGCCTAAAGGAGAGACTATGGCTGGAAGCGCACAATTGTTTTCTTTTAGAGTTTGGAAAAGCCGAATGCGCAAATCTGGTGATTTAATCTGGCCAACAACAATCAGAGCATTTGCGTTTTTTGCAAGCAATAGAGGAAGATTCACATCGCTTCCCAGCACGGGATAGCCCAATACCTCATTGCCTACTTCATCCACAGAGCCGACCAATCCAGCGATTGAAAACTTTCCTTCCAGCTCGATCACATCTATGCAAGCTTTCGCATGTCCGCCGGCACCGATTAGCAGTAACTGGGGTTTAGTCAACTAGCCCTCCTGCCAGTTGACTACTACTTGGAATATTGATAATTCGCCGCTGCAATGATTCAGCTACTGGCAAATCCATTCTTGGGCAGTCTTTGTAAGGCTTCAGAGTATGAAGTAAATTCCAGCTAGGCCGGGTTTGGATACCCCGTCGATTCGTTTCTGACAAGATATCATCGCGCCTATTTTCCACCGACTCTGACAATAGCAATGTTTGTAGCCAGTAATTACTGTAAGAATTTTCTGGCTCGGCAACCAATCGCAGTTGATCTACACCCGCGAATGCCCGTTTATACTGCGCAAAAAGACTTCGTTTAGCCTCGATGAATTTTGGTAGTTGTTCCAATTGCGCGCAACCGAGAGCTGCATTGATATTCGGTAATCGAAAATTGTAACCTACTCGGTCATGACTAAACTCCCAGTCATGGTTTATTTTCGCGGTTGTCGTTAGGTGTTTGGCAAGACTTGCCAGCTCAGAATCATTGGTCAAGATTGCTCCACCACCACCTGTGGTAATTGTTTTGTTGCCGTTAAAACTAAGGATTCCTAACAAGCCAATAGTGCCTGTATGGCGCCCAGCATAGGCGCTCCCCAATGATTCCGCTGCATCCTCTACAATACTGAGTTTATGAGTTTTTGCTACATTCATCAGGCCTTTCATATTTACCGGATGACCAAATGTATGCATTGGAACAACTGATTTAATAACTCGGCCGGTTGAACGATTGATACACTGACCGCCTTCCACCACAGATATATCGGCTAGGTAATTCATTAGCCTATCCGCGTCGATACCTAGAGTACTTTCTTCACACTCAACGAAGTGGGGAATTCCGCCTGCGTAAGTCACTGCATTTGCCGTTGCAACAAAACTCAGCGCCGGCACAAGCACTTCACAGTCAAAACTAACTCCCGCAAGTTGTAAGCTCATTTGAAGAGCCGAGGTTCCATTTACCACTGCAATAGCATACTTAGCCCCAGTACAGTTCTTAAGGGCTTCTTCGAATTTATCAACATAGGTTCCGACCGATGAAACATAAGTACTGTCCAAACAGTCCTTGAGGTAATTCCATTCGTTGCCTATGAACAATGGTTCATGCAAACTAACCGGAGCATCCCCAACCACAGATGAGATAGCCTTCACTATCTGATCTTCGAGAGAGTTATTCGTCATGGTAATTAGATGTTGTACAAGCCAGCTTTATACAGTGCACTATTTGCTGGTACTCGAAACCAATCTATTGTCTTTTCAAGCCCGCGCATAAGTCCTTTTTGGCCTCCATATTCGGGCTGCCAACTCAATAGGTGTTTGGCTTTATCGTTACAGGCCCACAATCTCTCAACTTCACTGTTCTCTGGTCTGACTCGCTGATCATCACAGACTATCTCTATATCTGCATTCATCAATTTGGCGATCAGGTGTGCCGTATCACCTATGGATATTTCGAAATTACTGCCTATATTCACCACCTCACCCAAACCTTGATCAGAATTCATCGCAGCAATAAAACCCGCAACCGTATCTTGCACATAGGAAAAGTCACGTGTGAGCGTAACAGAACCGAGTTTAATTTGTCTTTTCCCATGAGCAATCTGTGTGATTATGGTTGGAATTACCGCACGAGCAGACTGTCGCGGGCCATAGGTGTTAAAGGGTCTAGCAATAATTACCGGCAAACCAAACGAAGTAAAAAATGAGTATGCCAATTGATCTGCCGCAATCTTAGTAGCAGAGTAAGGCGACTGCCCCTGTAATGGATGTTGCTCAGTAATAGGAACAAAACGCGCGCTGCCATACACTTCGCTGGTCGACGTGTGAATCAGTTTTTCTAGTTCTAATTCTCGCACTGACTGAAGAACATTAAGTGTGCCCTTGATGTTAGTGTCGACGTATGTGTCGGGAGAATGATAAGAATACGGGATGGCTATTAATGCGGCCAAGTGCAGCACCACGTCGCAGCCTTTCATTGCTTCCTTCACACCATGGGGGTCACGGATGTCACCGGCAAATACTGCAAACTTTCCTTTTACATCTTCCGCGCAATGATCTAGCCAGCCCCAGGAACTAAACGAATTGTACAAAACAAATGCTTTAACATCGTGGCCCTGGCGAACCAGAGCTTCAGTGAGATGCGAGCCCATAAAACCGTCGGCTCCGGTAATAAGTACCTTACTCATTCCGCGATGAATTGCTGTCTAAAGAAGCGTCTAATAAATACAAACATGATAGCCAACATTCCGCCTAACATAGTGCCAACAATACAAATAAGCCTTCTCTGCGGTCTTATCTTTTCCTCAGGCGCTACCGCCGGATCAATAAATCTAAACACATAATCGTCTCTAACATCCGCCAACATTACGATGCGAGTCTGGGATTCGATCAATTGATAAAAAGCTCTCTGCATTTCCACCAGTTGTGTGTTTTGCAGTTGTTGTTGCAAAAAATCAATCGCGCTTGAGGCTTCTTCCAAGTCCTGTTGCTTTAATAAATTATTGACATCAGCCACCATCAAGTTGACCCACTGTTGTGCTTGGTTAGGGTCGTGCCATTCCATAGCAACAGTGACCAGACCGGTATCTCTGTTGCGATTAACGCTGAGAATTCCGTTAAATTTATTAGCGGCCTCCCATTCGCTTGGTTGTTGATTCAGCCAAGCGTCACTTTCCGCATCATAGAGCGTGGGGTCAATCACACTGCGCTGTTCTGCCTTGTTCCACTTACCCGCCATCAAATAGGGCAACAAGCTATGCTTGTCGATGAACTGTCTAGCAAATTCCCTAGATTGGAGAATGGCCATAGCGGTACTAATCTGATCACTTCCCTCGTTATTTAGATTGAGGCCAATGATGCCTGCAGCGGCACCAAGCTGACCAAGAAGAGGGTTGTTGGACTGACGAACTTCCGCAGGAGCCAGCAGTGCTTCGGCGCGGTAAATCTCGGTTTGCGACAAAGCGTATACAACCGAGGCAATGGCAAAGAAACTGGTGATGGCGATAATGACAATTTTTTCGCCCCAAAGTATGTACCACAGTTCCAACAGATTTATTTCGTCCTCATATTGGTAATTGAGATTTGGAGGGTAGGACTCATTTTGTGATTGCTGAAACTGCCCTGGGGTGTTTTTATCGCTCAAGGGTTTGTCCTTCTTGAATTCATCAAGTATAGAGTAGGAAGTACTTGCAATGAACTATTGATCGCATCAGGCAACAAGTTAAATCACCAAAAATTTGACAAACAAGCCATCCAATTATGCCCGGCCCTACAGCTTGATCTTGGCTAAGCAAAGTAGGTTCTCGAAAAACATGACAACTAGAAAAATCGAAAAAGCTTACAAAGCAATCGCTTTTGACATACGAATCACGAAAGGAATTCAACTGTTCAGTCGTTGGACGTAATCCGATCAATCAAAAGCAGAGTGGTACTTAGACTGGAGGCAATCTGCGCGATTTGAGTCCAGGCAAAAAATCCATAGGGTTTGTACGCGTCAAATGGGGCCACAATGGTATCCCCCGGTTCAACCGAAGCTCTATTTTGGAAAAACCAATAGCCTCGTGATAATTGCTCCAACTCTCCATTTTTCCGAATTACGTAAATGTTTTCCCTGTCAGCATCATCAGTAAGACCACCACTTGCTGCAATATAGTCACTGTAAGAACTTCCTGGCTCAAAGAGATGCGAAGTGGGCCGAAATACTTCGCCAGACACAGTTATTTCCTGTTGTAGTCTTGGTATTAGCAATTGATCGTTTTCACGTAGAATCAGGCTATTGTTTTCAGCCAGAATACTCTGCAAATCTATTACGAGACGACCAACTGGTTCTAGCGACTGAATCCGATTCAATAGTTGAATAGCTTCCGAGTCCCCCTCCCCTGTAACCCTATCTGAATTTTGACCCACAACCGACTGCTGCAGCCGCAGCGTGATAATATCGCTTTCCAATTGGTTTCTGTATTCAGCTATTAAGCGTGCCTCTGTCTCTCGCAAACTTTCCCGCAAAAATATTGCTGCATCAGGGTCTGCGTATCTAGTAAATCCCCCCGCTCGTTCTATCAGGCTAGTAATAGGTTCATCCTGCCTAATGACGTAAGTTCCTGGTGAATTCACTTCTCCTTGTATAGTTACTGTTTCGACTTCGGTCCAATTCGGCATTTGTCGAATAGTCAATTGGTCAAATGGTTGAAGTTTTAGGCTTCGTTCGCCATTACGCTGATTCTGTAAATCTATGGCCACATGATCTATTACTCTTCCTATAGTTGGTTCCGCATCATACCTTGTAATTTCTGCATACTTGGTTTCTGCGCTTTCAGTCATGCCACCCGCGATATCGATGAAATCCTGAACAGTCAAATCTCTTTGCAGGGGGTATAACCCCGGGAATCGGACGCTCCCGATAATGGAGACTATCTGCGTAGGGTTGCTCGTGTCCGCTTGCGCTCGCAATCGATCTAGTGAATCTTGTAAGAAACTTTCTCTCCCAAGGTTAGCGTTAAATACAATAACTTTATCATTTGCTTGAAGCTCGAACGGGGAAACCGTTTGCAAGGTGTCGGGATTCAATCTATTAGCTATCATTTCGATCTTCCCCTCGAGATCGATCTGGCGCTCGACCAGTACGTAGTCTATTTCGGTGTTGAACCCCAGACCACCCGAAAAGCGAACCAAATCATCGAGAGTCATTCCCTCGAGCAGCGGATAGTCGCCTGGAAAAAGTACATTACCCTGGATATTAACAACAAGGGGAAGCCGATCAAAAGTTGCCTGGCTGCGAAGGGTTTGAACTAGCTGTTGTACCTGTTGTTGGCGACTAGCTCTTGCGCCAAAAACTAAAAGCCGATCTCTGGATTGCAGTTCAACATCGGCATCTGATCCGGGACTAGTGAAAGCAGCAGCCAGATTTACATTCAAAATTTGCAAATTCCTTTCTGGCTGAACTTCCCGAGCAATCAGGGCGTATTCAAGATCTGGATTTGGGAGCATTGCACTGACGTTTGGCAGTATGTCATTAATCCGTATTCCATCGCGCCATTCAAATCCTCCGGGTCTATTTACGTGTCCTTCGAGCATGACAACACCTTCAACCTGATCGAGGATCGAATAGATTTGAATAACGTCACCGTCTCGCACTTCAAAGGCAAGATCGTCATCCCCAGTGAGATCCACATCAACTAATGTTCGCTCGCCTAGTTCATTAATGCGCTCTATACGAGAGATGCGCGGATAGGCTGTGGAAAGAAAGCCACCACCCAAAGGCAGCACATCCGCGACAGTTTCCTCCTCTCTCAACTCAAAAATTGCTGGACGTAGAATTTCTCCGGCGATCCCTACGGTGGTTCCTATCGGTGGGATAAAGATAACATCGTTAGGTTGCAGCCGGACATCACTGCTGGTGTCACCGCGCAGCAAAAGATCATAGAGATCTAACGAGGTAATCTGCTCGCCCTGGCGCATCAGGCGTATGTCCCGCAATGAACCTACCCGCGTAACTCCACCGCTGGAGAACAGCGCATTGGTCATTGTTGAAAGCGAGCTGACTACATAGGACCCAGGACGAAAGGCTTCTCCCAATACAAATATCTGGATTGAGCGCAGAGCACCCATCGTCACGTTGACTTGCTGGCCTATCAGGCTACTTGCTACAGTAGTATCGATGAGTTCCCGCATATCCTCGAAAGTCAAGCCGGCTACATTTAGTGGACCCACAGCAGGAAATTGCAGAACGCCTTCGCGGGTGACTACGATTTCGTACCGTGCGTTTTGCTGACCGTAGAGCTGGATAATGACAGTGTCGTTAGGACCAACGACATAGTTCAAGGGCACCGGAATATTGGTTGCTGGAGCGAAGGTTGTAGGAGTCCCTGCGAATAATTCATAGCCAAACTGTTGTAAAGGTTCCGAAGTGACCTGTAACTCAACCTCCTCGTCTAACTGACCTATCCCCTGAGCTTGCTGTGCATTCTGCTGTATAGAATCCTGATCATCCGTCGCACTGACTTCTCTTGGAATTACGGTTACTGCATCTGCTTCTATTTGGCTTTGGTTTTGTATTTGGGCGTTATCGGTGGCGCCCAGTAGAGCCTCTCTTTGTGAAGGCGTAAGCGCCCTTAAACGTTCTAATTGTTCAGGGGTAATATTAGGTAATTGCGCATGGAGCATTGAAGGAGTTGCTATGCAGACTAAGAATAGTCCGGCAATTATTTTGCGGATAATAGAAATTCGTAGTTGCTGCGTTTTCATTGGTTACTTCTGGATTTTTATTTCAATAATCTTTTTTACGTTCACAATGACTGTGTTCTCGATTTATTTCTCATCAGTCGTCTTGTCTTTGTTGTTGCCATGGTTAATGAGTGAACGCCAGTAGCTAATGGGCTGCAAATATTACCGCCTTTAACCGCTTAATTCTACGTACATTTTTTGATATTTCTGCGGCAAAATATCACCTATTACTCAGCTTCACGTTGCAGAACTCTAATCTGCTGTTTGATTTCCTCATATTCCTGCATTTTCCGTTTCAGGAATCTGACGGTAACCCTCGCCTTCTCTTCGGCTCCTGAAGGCGTCAACAAATAAAAGTAGCCGACTTTGTTCGGGTTCTGACTAAAATTCTTCGCCTTCACCCAGCCCTTGTCTTTTAAGGCTTTCAGGCAATAGTTGATCTTACCCAAACTTATCCCCATCTGACGCGACAGCTCACGCTGCGATTGCGCGGGGTTTTCGTCTATCGATTTTAGTAATTTATAAGTGATTTCGTCTTGCATAGCTGGAAACTCCCGGCGTTCTTGGCGGGTCCGATTATCGAGATTGTAAAAGTGATGATTTCTTAAAGAATAGTACGGGTGTGCTTTACGCGAACTGCGGAACTTGCAAATCTTGCTTCGAAAGCGTGGTTTGAGTCTGTTTCCCAACAATGTTTAGTAGCACCGCAACGCGATCAGCGCTTTTCGAAGCCTGAAAAATACAACGATATCCAGCAAACGGCCCTTGCTCAATCTCAACAATATCTCCCGA
The DNA here is from genome assembly GCA_021773355.1 of Gammaproteobacteria bacterium. Classification (GTDB taxonomy): domain Bacteria; phylum Pseudomonadota; class Gammaproteobacteria; order Pseudomonadales; family Pseudohongiellaceae; genus UBA9145. The sequence continues at coordinate 127,246 of JAJFKE010000047.1, forward strand.
CTTCCACGTTTTCTGAGTAACTTCCTGTAAATGCTCAGAATTTTCATTCTCCTTTAGCGCGGCAATCAGTCTGGGTGGCACCTCCTTGGGCACGCCGCCAAACCTAACCAATGCCGAGACACCTCGGGTAGAGCGCAATGGTGCCCAATTATCAGACTCCAGGTTGAATTTAAGGAAAATATAGCGAGGGAAAAAAGGCTCAATAAGCAATACCAATTTGCCATTGCGACGCTTCGTTACCGCTATAGTAGGGCAGTAAGCTTCAAAATTCTGACGTGCCAGATTTTCTACAGCGATACCCTCTTGCCGAGGTTTGGTATAGAGAACAAACCAGGCGCAATTGTTGTTTTGAGAAAAAATTTCTTTCATATTCTTATAAATATCAATTAGATATTGAACTTTTTTCTTGCTGCTTATAAAAGGTTTAAGTTAATTCTAACAATAGACACTCAGATAGATTTCTTGCTTTTAGACACGCTACCGCCAATAAAGCCCACGTTAGAGTGCGCCTTTCTCTTCAGCTTTCCTTATAAACAGACTTGGGAAAACGGGAGTTTGAGTGTACCCTTCTGAGTCATTTGTTCAAGACTTGAACGCAGTTTTTGTTCAATTACTGAACGACAGCTCTAATCATGACTCGGCAAGCCCATGATTTGTTATGGTCTATCTTTATAATGCCCGCTCAAAGCTTATTACAAATTCTCAGAAATTGGACTTAACTGCATGAAAATAACTATCTTTGGATCAGGCTATGTAGGCTTGGTGACCGGAGCGTGCTTATCAGAATCGGGACACCAGGTTCTTTGCATGGACGTGGACAAGGCTAAAATCGAAGGTCTCAACCGTGGCGATATACCAATCTACGAGCCTGGTTTGAAAGAGTTAGTTATATCCAATAGCAAATCAGGAGATTTATTATTTTCAAGCGATACTGAAAAAGCTATAAAATTTAGTCAGTTACAAGTAATAGCTGTAGGAACACCAGCAGATGAAGATGGATCAGCAGACTTAAGTCATGTACTTAATGTAGCCGCTAACATAGGCAAATACATGGACGAGCCTAAAACGGTGGTGACTAAGTCGACGGTTCCTGTTGGTACCTCGGATAAGGTAAGAAGGTCCATTCAGATAGAATTAGAGAAACGTGGCCTGTGCCTGGACGTGGCAGTTGCCTCTAATCCAGAATTTCTGAAGGAAGGAGCCGCAATAGCTGATTTTATGAAGCCGGATCGCATTATCGTTGGCAGTGATTCGAGTAGAGTCAGAAAAGTGCTAAGGGAGCTGTATGCCCCCTTTAATCGCAACTCTGATCGCATGATCTACATGGACATTCGTTCTGCGGAGCTGACAAAGTACGCGGCCAATGCCATGCTCGCCACGAAGATCAGCTTTATTAATGAAATTGCCAACTTAGCTGAAACCCTTGGTGCCGATATAGAGCAAGTTCGTCTCGGGATTGGCTCTGATCCTCGCATTGGCTACCAATTCATCTACCCAGGCTGCGGTTATGGTGGATCCTGCTTTCCTAAAGATGTACGGGCGCTTGCTAAAACAGCGGATGACAATGGCTACAGCATGGCCTTATTAGATGCAGTGGAAAAAACTAACAACCGTCAAAAAACACGACTATTTTCCATGGTTAATCAACACTTTAAAGATGATGTCAAAGGCAAGACCTTCGCTATATGGGGCCTGTCATTCAAGCCTAAGACTGACGATATGCGGGAAGCGCCCAGCCGTGTATTAATGCAAGCGCTATGGGACTCTGGAGCCAGTGTCAAAGCCCACGATCCGGAGGCTATGGGCGAAACCGCGCGCATCTACCCTGATCAGAACTTGCTAGAACTGGTGAGTTCCCGAGATGAGGCATTGCTGGACGCTGACGCCCTAATCATCTGCACCGAATGGCAACACTTCCGCGCACCGGATTTCGAACACATCAAGACAACTCTTAAAAATCCAGTCATCTTCGACGGTCGAAACCTCTACGATCCTGAGCAAATGGCGCAAATCGGTATCACTTACTATGCTATAGGGAGAGGAGCCTCTGTTAATAGATAAGGCGAATAATTCATGGGCAGGCGCGGAGAACATGGAAAACTTGCTCTCAAAATACTTACAGGGAATGCAGATAGAAACATTCCATTCAACGACTTGTGCAATTTATTAAAACAGCAAGGGTTCTCGGAATCTATCAGGGGGAGTCATCATATTTTTCGAAAAAAAGGCATAGCCGAGAAGATTAATTTGCAGCGCGACGGGCATCAGGCTAAGCCTTATCAAGTAAGACAAATTCGTTTTTTGCTTGTAAAATATGGCACCTCAGGAGCCTTCTAATGCTTAAGTACGAAACCACTATCTATTGGAGCCAAGAGGACAACTGCTATGTCGCCAAGGCTAATGAGCTTCCTGGATGCATGGCTCACGGCAATTCTTATGAATCAGCGCTACAGAACGTGAAAGACGCTATCCAGCTATGGATCGATACTGCAAATGAATGTGGTGATCCAATTCCCGAACCCAAAATTCACGGCCTGCCCCACTCCTAAAATCGGTAGAACGTCGACTCGCTTCCTCCGCACACGCTTATATTGTCAACAATTAAATTGATTACCGTAGATATATACCGCATAATCGCTTCTTTCATTGAACATTGTTGACATATTTACTCATGGAAGCCGAAGTACTCTCAAAGCCCTCTACTTTAGCCGATACGGTCTTCGACCAAATCCGCACAGCTATCGTCAAAGGCGAGCTCGCTCCTGGCTCGAAAGTCAACGAACCCCAACTCAGCAGACAATACGGCATTAGCCGTGGTCCGTTGCGCGAAGCTATACGGCGGCTTGAGGGCTGCAAATTAGTGGAGATCACGCCCAATGTCGGTGCTAAGGTTGTCTCTCTAAATATTGAGCAAGCCATTGAAATATATGAAATTAGAGAGTCTCTCGAGGGACTGGCCTGTCGCCTGGCCGCGAGCCGCGCTACTGCGGAGGATTGCCTGAAACTGCGCCAATTGCTGGCGAATCATGAGAAGCAGATAGAGTCGGAGAATGGTCGCCTGTACTACCAGAAGGAAGGCGATCTGGATTTTCATTACCTGATTGTGCAACTCAGCGGAAACACACGTCTTTTCAACTTCTTATGTGGTGAGCTATACCATCTACTGCGCCTGTATCGTGTGCAGACCAGCAGCGGCCCTTCGCGGCCGGAACAGGCTTTTAAAGAACACCACCAGATTGTTGACGCGCTGGAGAATCGAGACGAAGAACTCGCCGAGATGTTGATGAAGAGACATATTGCAGGCGCCAGAAAGACACTAATAAATCAATTAAATCAGTAAATTAGAAGTCCAAGCACACTTAGTTTAAGGAGTACGTTATGAGCTCACTTACTGCCGGCGCAAGGTTTCGTAAGGCGCTTGAAGAGAACCATCCCTTGCAAGTTGTCGGCACGATCAACGCCTATTGCGCGATGTTGGCCGAAGATTCCGGACATAAGGCCATCTACCTTTCCGGGGGCGGCGTCGCAAATGCATCCTATGGTCTGCCGGATCTGGGTATTACCAGCCTGAATGACGTTATTCTGGATGTTGAGCGCATCAGCAATGCCACTGAAATTCCCCTGTTGGTGGATATAGATACCGGCTGGGGGGGCGCATTCAATATCGCCCGTACTATCAAGGCCATGGAGCGTGCGGGCGCCGCCGCTGTGCATATAGAGGACCAAGTCTCGCAGAAGCGTTGCGGGCATAGGCCGAATAAGGCCATCGTGAGCCAGCAAGAGATGGTTGATCGGGTAAGGGCCGCCGTTGATGCGAAGACTGACGCCGATTTCGTGGTTATGGCCAGAACTGACGCCCTCGCTGTTGAGGGCATGGATGCCGCTATCGAACGCGCCGTTGCCTGTGTGGAAGCCGGTGCTGACGCTATCTTCCCGGAGGCTATACTGGAATTGGATCAATATCGTCAATTCGTGGAAGCGGTGAAAGTACCGGTGCTGGCGAATATTACGGAATTTGGGGCAACTCCCCTTTTTAACTGTAAGGAATTGGCCAAATCTGGCGTAGCCATGGTGCTGTATCCCTTAAGTGCATTCCGGGCTATGAGCAAGGCCGCCCTGGATGTGTATCAAACCATTGCTATCAATGGGGATCAGACTGCCTGTCTGGACAAGATGCAGCCCAGAATGGAGCTGTACGAGGTACTCGGCTACCATGCCTATGAGCAGAAGTTAGATGCCTTGTTTCAGAGTGAAAAAGAATAGATTAATGTATTAGTTTCAATAAGTAATACCACTTAATTAACTTTATACATCGCAATTGCTTGTCGCTGCAGATAACAGGCGAAAGGAGCTGCTCAGAGCACTAATCAAAGATTGATAGTGAGACTAACAAGCCCCTGGGGGACAATTGATTAACTAATCATGCAATAACACTGACCGAAGATCTTCTTAATCGGCATTAAACAAGAACATAGAATTTACCTGGAATGGAGAACAAACATGGCGGAGAAAAAATTAGGCGGCGCAGGATTACGCGGGCAGGTAGCCGGTGAAACAGCGCTTTGCACCGTGGGCAAGACCGGTACCGGCCTCACCTACCGCGGCTACGATATTAGCGTGTTGGCGGAGAAGGCTAAATTTGAGGAAGTGGCCTATTTGCTGCTAAAAGGACAGCTACCAACTCAAGCTGAGCTCAATAGCTATACTAATAAAATCAAAATATTAAGGGAGCTTCCTCAAGAACTAAAAGATGTTCTGGAGCGAATTCCCGCCAGCGCTCATCCCATGGATGTGATGCGCACGGGCTGCTCGATGCTGGGCAATCTGGAGATGGAAACTGACTTTTCACAGCAGGACGCGGTGATCGACCGCCTGCTAGCCCTGTTCCCGTCCATTATTTGCTACTGGTACATGTTCTCCCATGAAGGCAAACGCATAGATACCGCTCTGGATGATGACTCTATCGGGGCACATTTTCTGCATATGCTGGGCGGTGGGACGCCGAACGAGCTGTTCAGCCAGGTCATGAATGTCTCCCTCATCCTGTATGCCGAGCATGAGTTCAACGCCTCTACCTTCAGTGCCAGAGTCTGCGCCTCGACGCTCTCTGACATGCATTCCTGTATTACCGGCGCCATAGGCACCCTGCGCGGCCCGCTGCATGGAGGCGCCAATGAAGCTGCCATGGATATGATCGAAAATTGGAGCAGCGCCGACGAGGCCGAGCGGGAAATCATGGCGATGTTAGAGCGCAAGGACAAAATCATGGGTTTTGGCCACGCCATTTACAGCGAATCCGATCCACGTAACACCATTATTAAGCAATGGGCGGAGAAACTGGCTGAATACACTGGCGATACAGTGCTCTATCCAGTTTCAGTACGCTGCGAGGAGGTTATGTGGCGTGAGAAGAAGCTGTTTTGTAACGCCGATTTCTTTCATGCCTCGGCTTATCACTTCATGGGCATTCCAACCAAGCTGTTTACCCCAATCTTCGTGATGTCCAGACTCACTGGCTGGGCAGCTCATGTGAAGGAACAGCGGGCGAATAACCGCATAATCAGGCCTAGCGCGGATTACACCGGCCCCGAGACGGCCGAATGGGTGGACATCGCAGCACGCTAAGCAGGTTCGCCGTTTGCGAATAAAGCCTGATGTAGCTGTCTAATTGCTCATAGCGACTGACTAACTGCAGAATCTCGGGAAACTGAGCACAGCTGCTTCTTATGATTGAGCTTGCTGACAAAGCAAGATGAACAGGCGTAAATGCCAGCCCAAAAAGAGAACAGCCTCACGAGCCAAGGTTAGGGCTGAGGGCTGAGGGCTGAGGGCTGAGGGCTGAGGGCTGAGGGCTGAGGGCTGAGGGCTGAACAGGCAATCGTAAACTATGTTGATTAACTTTAACTAAGCACTCTATCTTTTTATTTTATAAGGATTAAAACGTGTCAAATAATGTAGAACTGAACAGCCGACCCGAGCCAGATCAGGTCTTGGTAGATATCGCGGACTATGTCTGCGACTACGAGATAAACTCCGAAGAAGCCTACGATACCGCGCGTAATTGCCTGATGGACACGCTTGGCTGTGGCCTGCTAGCCCTGCGCTTTCCCGAATGCACCAAGCTACTCGGTCCGTTGGTAGAAGGCACTGTGGTACCCCATGGTGCCCGCGTACCCGGCACGCAATTTCGACTGGATCCGGTGAAGGCGGCCTGGGACATAGGCTGTATCGTACGTTGGCTAGACTATAACGATACCTGGCTCGCCGCTGAGTGGGGCCACCCGTCAGATAACCTGGGCGCCATACTGGCAGTGGCGGACTTCCTGTCGCAACAGAATATCGCGGCTGGCAAGGCTCCCTTAACTATGCATGACGTATTAACCGCCATGATAAAAGCCCATGAGATTCAGGGTGTTATAGCACTTGAGAACAGTTTTAATCGGGTAGGTCTGTGCCATGTGCTGCTGGTGCGAGTGGCCTCTACCGCTGTTGCTACCAAGATGCTTGGTGGTAGTCGTGAGCAGATAATCGATGCCCTGTCCCAGGCCTGGCTTGATGGCTCCAGCCTGCGCACCTACCGCCATTCGCCCAATGCGGGTCCGCGTAAATCCTGGGCGGCCGGCGATGCCACTTCCCGTGCGGTGCGGCTGGCCGATTTCACCATGCGTGGAGAGATTGGCTATCCCAGTGTGCTAACCGCGCCAACCTGGGGCTTCTATGACGTTTCATTCAAGGGTAATTCTTTTAAATTTACCAGGGCTTACGAAAGCTATGTGATGGAAAATATCCTGTTCAAGATATCTTTCCCGGCGGAGTTTCATTCACAAACTGCCGCTGAAGCGGCGGTGCTGTTGCATGAGCAGGTCAAAGACCGCCTGGACGATATCGAGAAGATTGTCATCCACACCCACGAGTCGGCGATCCGCATCATCAGCAAGAGCGGCCCATTAAATAACCCAGCGGACCGTGACCACTGTTTGCAGTATATGACCGCGGTTCCCCTGGCCTTCGGTAATCTGGTGGCTGAACACTATGAAGACTCCTTCCACGAAGCCAATCCCATAATCGATCGGCTCAGGGAGAAAATGGAGATACATGAGAACCCCACCTACAGCAAGGAATATCTGGAGCCCGAGAAACGCTCTATTGCAAATGCCCTGCAGGTGTATTTTAAGGATGGCAACAGCACCAAGCAGGTGGAAATCAACTACCCTGTTGGCCATCGCCGCCGCCGCGAGGAAGGTATCCCGCTACTAGAGGACAAGTTCAAGGCGAATCTGGCGACCCGCTTTCCGGCCAAGCGCTGCGCCGAAATCTTTGCCCTGTGCAAGAATCAGAACAAGCTGGAACAGACTCCAGTGAATGAATTTATGGACTTACTGGTTATCTAGATAATCTGATTGGAGATTAATTAGTTATTGTAATTCTATGTATTTAATAGCTTTTTTCTCAATAAAACCGAGGCACGGTAATGAATAACACACTCCTGATATCCACCGCATTCGTTACCGGATCTCTGATACCCTTACAATTGGTATTCAACGCGCAATTAGGCGTAATCACCCGCAGCCCCTATTCTGCGGGCCTTATCGTCATGATAGTGGGCCTACTCACCATGACCCTCACCTCACTTATTATGCGGCCCTCCTTCCCTTCCCTTGCCGATATCAGTAACTCCCCGGCGACGGCTTACCTGGGCGGACTTATAGCCTCTGTGTATATGGTGGCTATCATCTTCGTTTCCCCGAAATTAGGTGTCGGTCTGACCACGGCGGCCATCCTCTGTGGGCAATTAGCCATGGCCATAGTACTGGATCATCTGGGTGCTTTTGGAAATCCGCAAATTCCAATTAATCTATGGCGAATCGTCGGCGTGCTGATGATGCTTGGCGGCGTCGCGGCTATAAAGAGCCATTAAGGACTTAGCAGATCAATTTTATATTCTAAATCGCTTTTAGAGTATATCTATTTGTAATAACTATATTTATTTTTAATCTATATTCCCTAAAACTCGCTGGAAACTTGAACGGCTCCGTTAATGTCGATTATAAGGACTCGGGTTTAACTACGGGTTAGCGGGGCAAAATCCAGACGAAAACCACTATAAATAAGCGCCGAAACAGCTGCTTCCCTTTCGCTTGAAATCCACTGAGCCATCCCCATATTTGTTTCCGTAGCAAGTGCTCATGGGAGGCTTGTTCCCTGCCCGATCACTAGATGGGCGAAATACTTTTAACACCATATCGCTTAAAGCAAGGATATGATTATGCGTAATTTTGATTTTTCACCCCTATACCGCTCCACTGTTGGTTTTGATCACCTCTCTTCAGTGCTGGACTCAGTCAACCGCAGCGAAGCCAACCAGACGAGCTACCCGCCTTACAACATCGAACTGTTGGATAAGGACCAATATCAAATAACCATGGCTGTGGCCGGTTTTATTGAAGAAGAGCTGGATATACAGACCGAGAAGCTAACCCTGACGGTAACTGGCAAGAAAACCAGCGAAGACGGCAGTGGCCGTAACTACCTGCATCAGGGCATAGCCGCCAGAAACTTCGAGAGGCGCTTCCAACTGGCGGATCACGTGGAAGTTACCGGAGCCAGGCTTGCCAACGGTCTATTAACTATAGACCTGGCACGAGAGATTCCTGAGGCTATGAAGCCCAAAAAAATTGACATCGGCAGCAACACAACACCGTTGATTGATGTCAACAAGCAGGACGCGGCGTAATTAACCGTTTAAGACTGTAATACGGGAAATCACTCTGGGGTCGGGGCGTTGCCAATCATGGTAATGCCCCGGTTTCATTCTCCAACTGGTCGCTAGACTGAGGTCAAAGCCAGGAAACAGTAAAGACAAGGAGGATGGCGAATCAAGGCTCTATAACTCGGCAGCAATGTCCGCAAAATATTCAATAAGACCTAAAGCTTCGAGAGCAGCGGCCAATATTTAATCTCCCCGTGTAAACCTTTTCGGGCTACGAAGCGTTTAATAGGGGAACAATGCACGAATACCAGAACACAGCACGAGCAAATGCTCTCAAACACAGGGACAAGACAATGAAATTCTTCAATGACACCGCACATATACTAGGCGACGTCTTCATACACTATGTTTGTCTTCGCTTTCAATTCAGAAGTTCTATTCTTGGCAGCCGTTTACAGAATTACGGACCGCAGCTATGTATTGAAAACTGCTGTTCGGCAAAAAGCTAATCTGAATCTACTAATCGAGTTTGTGAACAACTAGTCCGCTTTTTAGTTTTGGTTCGAACCAGGTGGATTTCGGCGGCATCACCTCATTAGCATCGGCAATCGCCATCAAGCTTTCAATGGAAGTGGGGTAAAGCGCTATTGCCGCAGCCCACTCACCGGAGTCTACACGTTTTTCCAACTCCGCCAGGCCACGAATACCACCGACAAAATCTACTCTGTTGTCAGTTCTCTGATCTACGATGCCAAGCAATGGTGTGAAAATAAAATCCTGCAAGATACTAACATCCAGGCTCTTGACCGGGTCGGCATCATCAATTCTGTTAGTTAAGTTTTCATTACCCGTTAACCGATACCACTGCCGTTCAAGGTAAACAGCGAATTGTCTGGCCTGTGCTGGCTTGGCATTGCCCAGATCGGTTTTTTGGATATCAAAACAGGTACTGAGCTTCTCAAGAAACGCTTCAGGCTCACAGCCGTGCAAGTCTTTCACCACTCGATTGTAGTCGAGTATTTGCATTTGATTATGGGGAAACAAGACCACCAGGAAAAAATTGTAAGCTTCGCTGCCACTGTGATCTGGATTTTTCTTTTGGCAAATATGCTTCACACGAGAGGCTGCTGCCGATCGATGGTGACCATCCGCCACATACAAATATTCGATGCGGGAAAACACGGTTTCAATGTTTGCCGAAAGCGTCACGTCCTCTATCACCCAGAATATGTGTCGAGTGCCGTCTTCCGCCCTAAAATCGTATTCAGGTTCTGTGCAAGTCACTTCCGCAATCAGCGCATCGACTTCGGCGTCCGCTTTATAGGTTAGAAATACCGGACCTACCTGAGCATTCAAGGCCAGCATATGATTCACCCTATCGTCTTCTTTTTCTGGTCGGGTGAATTCATGTTTCTTGATCAGGTTTTTCTCATAGGCTTCCACAGAGGCCACGGCCACCAAGCCAACTTGTGCATGACTGCCCATGACCTGCTTATACACATACAGTTTTTCTTCGCTGTCCTGTTTTAGCGTGCCCTCTGCCTGAAAGCGATCAAGGTTCTCGCGCCCCTTGCTATACACCGACGGGTCGTGAACATCCACCGAGGCATCCATATCAACTTCGGGCTTATTGATATGTAGGAAGCTGAACGGATTATCCTTTGCCAGTTCCAGCGCTTCTTCGCGGTTCAGTACATCATAGGGATGGGAGGCGACTTTCGCCGCAAGTTCTCGGCCCGGTCTTAGGCCGCGAAAGGGTTTGATCAGTTTCATGGGATGTTCCAATTAGGTGGTTGTGATGTGCAGCGCTTATCTGCCTTCATTTACTACCGAAAACAAATGCACCCTGCCAATCCTGGCCAGGCGATTTGACTCTAAAATTTGTGATTCGATCCAGATAGACTTGGCACAGTTGTGCATTGTCGCATTTTCCCTGAAGTTCTGAAAACAGAGTTTCAGCCTGCTCCCAGTCTTGCGCGCGATAGCAATGTAAGGCTGATTCGAACTTCCTAATTTCTTCTGCCTGCCTGTCGGTCAATTTATCTTTCTCACAAATCAATTCGTAGATACGAACAGATTGAGACTTTCCAGCTACGCACACCTCGTCGAGTTCGCGATAAACGAAGTCCTTTGCATCATTCATACTGGCTTCACTTACTATATTGGAGACATTATACAGCCGCGTAAGACTCTCTAGTCTTGCTGCCAGATTAACGGTATCTCCAATTACTGAGTAATTCATGCGGTTGCTAGAGCCGAGATTTCCTGCCACCACATTGCCTGTGTTAATTCCCACACAGGCAGAAAGCCTCGAATCCGTCTCTTTCAGCGCAGCCACTATTTCCAATACTGCAGCCATTGCATTCGCCGTATCGGACTCTCCCTTGATGGGTACACCAAACAGGGCCATCACCGCGTCACCGCTATATTTGTCCACAACACCTTGGTGAGACTCGACGATATCACTTATTTTGCTAAGCACGGTGTTGAGGGCTTTCAATACTTGTTTCGGAGGCATTCCTTCACAGAAGCTTGTGAAGCCTCGAATATCAGAGAACAGAATAGTTGCCACCCGCTCCTCTCCACCCAGCTCCACCGGGTTATTCAATAACTGCTCGGCAATCTGATGTGAAACCACCTTACCTAGCAAATCTCGCACTTTTTCCTTCTCGGCTAATCCCCGCGCCATGGAGTTAACCGAGTCAGCGAGTTCTCCGATCTCATCACGGGATGCAACGACGACAGATCTGCCGTAGTCACCCTCTTCTATTTTTTTAACAACAGCGGCAAGCTTGGACAGTGGTGTAGTAATTGAACGAGCTAATAACAGGACCGCGAGCAGACTTATAACCAGCACTAACAAGTAAAACTGGATCAACAAGGACCTGAACTGCACTACGTTCTCAATGTTTTCATCGTAAGAGCGCTGAATCACGGCGAAGACTTGCAGTGCATCACCCTCCTCACCATACAGCCGGCGCAATAAGGAGGCGTAGTCCTGAGTAGAGAAACTGATTCGCTGCAGACCGGCAATCTGCGATTCTTCAAATACAAGTTGCTGTGCCAATGCCGTCTGGTTCGACTCGATCAAGGTGGACACTATGACCGACGGTTTAGACCCAGCTGCCTGTCTACTTAATTCAAGTTTAATAATGCTGACTTCCGAGACTGTGGTTTCCGCAACGCGATTGACAAATTCACCATCTAGAGAAAAACCGCCAATGATCCAGGCCACCTGCCTGGGTAAATACAGCGGCAGGGCGATAAGTTGAAAGGGGCGCCCCTCGATGGTGATAATCATGTCAGAACGACCATCCTCGCTGGCATCGGCGGCGTCAATCAACTCCCTCCATGATCCCTCTAATTCATCGAAGCCTTGAGTTTCTGTATCGATTACAACCCTGCCGTCCAGATCCACGATAAGCAGCATGTCAGCATTATCCAAAGAGCGATCCAAAATATTCAGTGCGGCATCGAATAGAGTGGCAGGATCCTGAGCTGCATAGGCCGTGCGAAAGCCAAAATCTCCCGTGAGACTATTTGTTATGGCCTGTAATGTTAGTGCCTGCTGTTCTCTGGTGTAATCAAAAACATCGGCGCCCAGCTCCAAATAACTATTGATTGTTTCTTCCGTGTACTCATTGTTATTTCTATTTACGTAATAGAAAATTCCTCCAAGTACGGGAATAAGTATGCCCAGTAAGAAAACAATAAGTCTGGATCGAAAGCTGCGAAAACTAAATATCGAGTTTAGTGCATTCATTTCAGAAAAAACCAGGACAGAGCTGGCGGCATAATGAACGTAAGCTTAAAGGATTTATGACAGTGACTAGGGATTGCGACATCGTTCATGAATGAAAAAGACAAACGTCGCGCCACCCTTAACGGTAACGTTTACGATTTGCAGAGGGGGCGCGGCGTACACGCCGGTCTCGAACAAGTTCCGCGCGTACATCAAGTTCGACTACCGGACCCTCCTCAATAATGACAGTTTGCTGAAGGCGGTTATCGGCAGCGTCAAGTCGTGCATGCCAAATCCTAACCGTGTATTCCCCGGCAGGCACGTCAGGGAGTCTGGCCTGGCCGTCATCATCGCTGATTGCCATTAAACTGGATTCGCCAACGTAGATATAGGCCAACATCCAATCATGAATATTACAACCGATCTCAACCACACCCGCTTCTTCAAATACTTCGCGGTAGTCACTGTTGGCATCGCTCCCATACAGGGGCGTATCAAAAGTTTTTGCGGTAGAAAAAGAATATACATGGTGAAGAATATCGTCGCTGTTAGGAAAACTTATGCTTCCCCCCGCGGCAATCGTCGTGACCGAGGGCACGAACTCTTTATCACGCTGATCGATCTCGGCCTGATTTGAAGTTTCTGTGTTTGCAAAGTTATTAAAGCTATTAAAGTTATTAGAGCTGGGAAGCAATTCCAATACGGCATCAACAATCGGCTCTCCCTCAACAGTTCGCAGACTCAAGCTAATACCCTGAGCAGCAGCGGAAGATGATATACCCAAAAATACACAGGCAAGAAATACTCTTCGCAGGATTCGTCTCGTCAATTGCGTGTTTTGATTTTTCAAGTTAGTACAATCCTGTTCGCCTAGAAATCATGCACAAAGGATATGGAGAAAATCCTGTTCAGATAGTCGTGCCCACTAACACCCGATATATCGTACAAGCTGTAAGCAAAATTAATCGAAGAATCTCTACTGCTAGGAATACTAAGACCGAGAGACCACTCATTTGTTTTCGCTTCTAACTGATAGGCAACCCAACCCTGTCTAAAAGCTGAATCACTATAGAAGGCCTCGGCCACCTTGTACAGATTCAAACTGGGCTCAGTGGTACTTGAAACTGTAAATCCATCTACCCGTCTAAACCCGCCGCTAAGCAACATTCCATTCTCGAAGCTGTATTCCAAATCCGCAAACACACTACGTGAATCATAGTCGAATAGTTCAAAGGGCAGACTCAAGTCGGGATCATAGCCAAAACTTGAGATTACCGGATCATGTGGCAGCGAATCGCTGCTGCTATCTTGATAATCTACTCCAGTGGACAAAAACCACGCTGGTGACAGTCGTTTAAGGTAGCTTACATCCACCGTTAGCAGTTCATTGTCTCGCGCCCTACCATCATAGTCTTCCACGGCATAGCTAATACTTGTGGCCAACAGCGGCGCGTAGGCGCCCAGACCCCATTTATGATTATAGTTAGCAGAAACCCCTGCGCCGAGTTTATCGAATCCTGGGAGATCTTCGAATCTGGATGCGTTCACCTGCGCGGAAACTATCAGTGAATTTTTTAGGCCTATCTCGTAGAGCTTCCCCAGGGAATATTCAATATTGAGAAAACTGGAGCCTCGCTCATGGCGGCTGTCTTCGCCACGAGCCACGTTATCTTCGTGTCCCGCAGCGAGGCTGATTTGCGAGAAACTATTAGCGCTTACGGCAGAGCTAAACAACAAAGCCAAACCGGCATTGATGAATACTAAAATTTTAGGTGGTTTTACGCTGAAGAGCAGTTGCATTGAATTGTACTAAATCTCTGGAAGCGCAGATTATAGTCTATTCCCAGCCAAATAATCAGCTACAGAGGCTGATAACTGAACTCAATTCAGGCCATGTGCTTTTCCAAGGCACAGCGAATCTCCAGCGGCCCAAAGCCTCGGGACTCCAGGAATCTGGATAATTTCAAATGCATTTTCGACCCATGCTGGATGGCTTGCTGGCTACGCATTTTCTTGTCGACCAGCGCAGTGGCCGCTTGCTGCCAATGAGTATCTTCGCGCTGTAGATATTTCCCAATTGTGCTTTCCAGTACCTGCCGTGCCAGTAGATCTGCCTCTATATGTGTATAGGCGAAGCCCCTGGACTTTCTGTAACGAACATAAGATTCAGCAAAGCGCTGGTCCGATTGCAACCCCTGTGAGCGCAATTTATCCAGCACGCTTGTTAGCAGGTTTCTGTCAACTTCGGGAAATTTTTTGCAGAGCTTTTGAACTAGCTCGTAATAAGAATGTTCCCGGCGAGCCAAATAATCCATTGCGGCCCGCCGGAGAACAGGGACATCGTTACAAGATGTTGTTTCAGGCACTTTTATCTTGATACTTCTTGGGCTGCCTCGCCACATGTTGCCAGCATAGGCTTGGTCCTTGCTGCTTACCACGGCCAGAGACCGTTGCGGCGAGAGCCCTGTTGTAACACGCTTAGCTGGTTTTCGCGTCAGCCAAGACGACCACATCATCATTTGCAGGTGTGTCGGCATCATCTTCCGAATTGGCCGCTTCCTTGGCTAGGTCGCCACCCAGTAATTGAGCGCGAATCTGCAGTTCGATTTCTTCAGCGATGTGCGGATTCTCTTCCAGATATAGACCAGCATTCTTCTTGCCCTGACCTATCTTCTCACCTTTGTAGGCGTACCAGGCACCAGATTTTTCAACCAGGCCTTGCTTCACGCCCAGGTCGATAACCTCACCTAGATGATAAATACCCTTGCCGTACATTATCTGGAATTCTGTTTGTCTGAACGGTGGTGCTACCTTGTTCTTTACCACCTTCACGCGGGTTTCATTACCAACCACCTCATCGCCTTCCTTGATGGAACCGATACGGCGGATATCTAATCGTACAGAGGAATAAAACTTAAGCGCGTTACCACCGGTGGTGGTTTCGGGAGAACCGAACATAACGCCTATCTTCATACGAATCTGGTTAATGAAAATAACAAGAGTGTTCGAATTCTTGATATTGCCAGTCATCTTGCGCAGTGCCTGAGACATCAAGCGAGCCTGAAGGCCCATATGACTGTCGCCCATGTCTCCCTCGATTTCCGCCTTGGGAGTGAGAGCTGCTACAGAGTCAATCACCACAACGTCAAGAGCACCTGAGCGCACTACCATGTCACAAATTTCCAGCGCCTGTTCTCCGGTGTCAGGCTGGCTGACCAGAAGATTGTCTACATCGACACCCAGGCTTTCTGCATAGATAGGATCCAGTGCATGCTCTGCATCGATAAAGGCACAGCTACCGCCGGCTTTTTGTGCTTCGGCGATAACCTGTAAAGTTAAGGTGGTTTTACCCGATGACTCTGGCCCGTAAATTTCAACCACACGACCGCGGGGAAGACCGCCTATGCCGAGGGCCACATCCAGGCCTAGAGAACCCGTGGAGATAGCTGGAATTGGTTCACGATCGGTGTCCCCGAGTCGCATCATGGAACCTTTACCAAACTGTTTTTCGATTTGCGACAGAGCCGCTGCCAATGCTTTTTCTTTATTGCCGTTATCTTCAATCATTATGTTTTCCTTGTGTTTATATTCACAACTGAAGCCTGGTTCCATGAGTAAAGCAGTTGTCGGGTTGCCCCTTAAATACCCAGTTTCCTGAGTTCTAAATAGTAGCCTGTCCCCAGCTACTTGCTAAATTTTTGCAAATCTTAAACCCTGAGCCAGCTAGCTCTAAGCCTTGTATCTCTCGCCTACTACCGCGCGCCTACTGCCGCAGCTTTCCGGCTGTTGCGTCTTATTTTCGGCTGTTGATCGCGTATCTGGTGGCTAGCACTCGATGTCACTGCTGTGACCATCGATGTACCCACAGTGGGTAACATCGAGTTCAGCCATAAATCGTATAATCCTGTTGTTGCGGTATTAGTTGCGGTATTAGTTGCTGTTTTATTCGGGGCTAATCTGGTCGTGCTCTGCATCGTCTTGGCCCTTATCGTTTATCCTAAACCTATCCTAACTATCCTAAATCCGTCCAATGGCCGTAGTGCCTGACCTGGTCGGCCCTGACCTAACTACTGTATATACGAACAGTGCAAATTTAAACAAATAATTACTGTATATACAACCAGTATATTGGCAAAAAACAGAAATCCTTTAGTTTTTCTCTCTAATCAACTAACAGCAGACAACCTTCCAGTGCCGCAACCACCGTCGCCCGCCTTACGGACTCGCGATCTCCGCTAAAATGAAAACAGCGAGCCAGACTTTTTGTTTCCCATTGCCAGGCAATCCATACCGTTCCCACGGGTTTTTCATCGGAGCCACCGTCCGGACCAGCGATGCCACTGACGGCGATGGCAACATTTGCACGGCTGTTGTGAATCGCACCGGCGCTCATGGCAAGCACAACCTCTTCGCTTACCGCGCCTGCAGCATCCATTGCAAATAAGGTTTCGGGGACATTCAATAAGCGTTGTTTAGCCTCATTGGAATAAGTGACGAAGCCGCTATCGAACCAGACGGAACTTCCTGCCAGTGCGGTAAGAGATTGCGAAATCCATCCGCCCGTGCAAGATTCGGCGGTGGCGATGATTAGTTTTTTGGCGAGGAGTTTGTCAGCGAGTTGTTGAACCAGTTCAGGAATCGAGCTAGAAAGTGTGTCTGACATGGTTCCATGTTAGCGACTAAAGCGAGTGAATGGAACAGCCCATAGACCCGAACTTTAGCTAACAGATGAGGCTTTTATCGCCCAGGCCTGCGAACCCGCAGCTACAGGAATTAGCTATGCCCCCGCTCAGTCAAACCGTGTAGAATTCTCCAGCAGCAATGCCAAAACAAACATCAACAAAGTTGAAAAAATCTCACTTGATTCAGCAGTTAGCCCTTTGACCGACACACAAGCCCATACTCCCATGATGCAGCAATTTCTGCGCATCAAGGCCCAGCACCAGGACAGTCTGTTGTTCTATCGCATGGGAGATTTTTATGAATTGTTCTTCGACGACGCAAAAACCGCTTCCACTATTCTCGACATCACCCTAACTGCCAGAGGCAAAACCGCCGGGGAACCAATTCCAATGTGTGGAATTCCCTATCACGCGGCGGATCGTTATCTGGCGAAATTAGTCGAAACCGGTGTCTCGGTAGCAATCTGCGAGCAAATTGGTGACCCGGCTACCAGCAAGGGGCCGGTGGAGAGGCAAGTAGTAAGGGTCATCACACCCGGTACAGTCAGTGATGAAGCACTGTTGGATGAACGCAGAGACAACTGCCTGCTGGCCATCTCTGGCTCAGCAACTTCCTCCGCCGCAGCCGGGGCAAGAAATAAAATTTACGGCATCGCTTTTATGAATATCTCCAGCGGCAGATTCGTGCTCAGTGAGGCATTGGGTCTGGATGCATTAAGCTCAGAAATTGGTCGCATCAGACCTGCCGAAATATTGATACAAGAGGAACTCACAGAAGTAGACGCTGCGCTGACGCATCCGGCGAAACGTCGACGACCGGTCTGGGAGTTCGAGTCGGATAATGCGCAGCGAATTCTGAGCGAGCACTTTCACAGCAAAGATCTTTCCGCCTTCGATTGCCAGGATATGACCACGGCGCTACAGGCAGCCGGCTGTCTCATCCAATATGCCAGAGAAACCCAGAAATCTGATCTGCCCCATATTCAAGGCATTCAGGTAGAACGACTGGATGACAGTGTGATCCTCGATGCCGCCAGCAGGAGAAATCTGGAACTGGACATGAATCTGGCCGGCGGCAGAGACAATACCCTACTTGCGGTTATCGATAGAACTGCGACGGCAATGGGCAGCAGATTGCTGTCGCGTTGGATTAATCGTCCACTGCGCGAGCGCAGGCAACTGGAGTTGCGGCAACAGGCGGTTTCCGCACTTAAACAAGATTACCGCTTTGAAAAACTGCATGAGGTATTAAAAAGCATCGGTGACCTGGAACGAATCCTCGCCCGCCTGGGGCTGCGATCGGCGCGACCACGGGATTTGGCCAAATTACGCGATGGACTTAAGCTGCTTCCAGAACTACAGCAACAATTGAGTGATACCGAATCGGACTCTATTAAGCAGCTGGCCCTGCTAATCAGTGAGTTCCCCAAGCAATCGCAGTTGTTAATGAGGGCACTGGAGGAAAACCCGCCGGTGGTTATCCGCGAAGGCGGTGTAATCGCCCAGGGCTTCGATGCCGAGCTGGATGAATTGCGCAATCTTAGCAGCAACGCCGGCCAGTTTCTGCTGGACCTGGAACTGCAGGAAAAAGAACGAACTGGATTAAGCACATTAAAGGTAGGTTACAACCGAGTTCACGGCTATTACATCGAGATCAGCAAAGGACAAGCAGACACGGAGTTGCCGGCCGAATACATAAGGCGACAAACCCTAAAAAATGCCGAACGCTTCATCACTCCCGAACTCAAGGAATTCGAAGACAAAGTGCTTAGTGCGCGCAGCAAATCCCTGAGCCGGGAGAAAGCACTGTATGAGTCTCTGCTGGAGGAATTGGCCAGCGATCTACGTGGCTTGATCGCCAGTGCGGAAGCCTTGGCAGAACTGGATGTGCTGAACTGCTTCGCGGAGCGAGCGGTAAATTTGGAATATTGCCAACCGGAATTAAGCGACGAACCTGGAATTATCATTGAAGGCGGAAGACACCCGGTGGTAGAAAAAGTCACGACCGAAACCTTCGTCGCCAACGACCTCTGCCTTAATCTGCAACAGAAGATGCTAATCATTACCGGGCCCAATATGGGTGGCAAATCCACCTACATGCGACAAACGGCATTGATCGTGTTACTGGCTCTATGCGGCTCTCACGTCCCTGCCGACGTCGTAAAACTGGGACCCATCGATAGAATATTTACTCGCATAGGCTCTTCCGATGATCTTGCCGGTGGCCGCTCTACATTCATGGTAGAAATGACGGAGACCGCCAATATTCTGCACAATGCCAGCGCCAATAGCCTGGTGTTAATGGACGAGATCGGTCGCGGTACCAGTACCTTTGATGGGCTCTCACTTGCCTGGGCAGCCGCGGTGCATATTGCCGAGCAGATTAAGGCTTATACCCTTTTCGCCACGCACTATTTCGAGCTAACCAGCCTGCCCGAATCTTTCGACAATATTGTGAATGTTCATCTGGACGCGGTTGAGCATGACAACGGCATAGTGTTCTTACATGCAGTAAAATCCGGCCCAGCTAACCAGAGTTATGGATTGCAGGTTGCGCAACTGGCAGGAATTCCCCGAGCTGTTATACAACGTGCCCGCGATAAGCTACAGCAACTGGAGCAGGATGCATCGCCGCTGCCAACAACAGCAACCTCCTCGAATCGCACCGCAGTCGAACCCATGCAAAGTGAAATGTTCGCCACCATAGTGCACCCGGCAGTCGAGTATCTGCAGCGCCTGGATCCCGATGAGATTACTGCCAAAGAAGCCCTGAAAATCCTGTATGAGTTGAAGCAAAAATCTAAGCAGTGAACTGGGGACCCTCTGATTAACTCCGAACTGCCTCAGGCTTTTGGCTTGTTCCGAGGTTGAGGCGTCTTAGATTTACTTGAGCCCAAACTACAGCCACAATTTCAACAGCACGGAGTTTATAGGGTCTGAAAATCGAAACTGAAGCCAGCACTTCATTTAGCCATAGGGTCTGGTTCTGAGATATTCCCACGAAATCTTGAAAACCCTGGCTTAGATTTATTTTAAATTCAACGCTGAAGTAAGCGCGCCGTAACGCAGATGTTTCCTGGGAACAATCAGGGCCAGGTGCCCGTGAGCAGGGAGCATCTGCGTTACAGCGGGCGATGAGGTATTCTGCCCAGTCCAGCCGCCAGAAGCCGGGCTATTGCGTGGCTCAATATTTCCTGAGGATATCTCAGGGTCTGGGTAGCTTCAAGACTGAAGGGCCCTAATCTGTGAGGCGCCGTAATCCTGTGCATGAGACCTCTAATCGGCTGAAACAGCTGAATTCAGGATTAACCTTAGGAACCCGACCTGCTGATGTAATAAATGCTGCAGCCGGATGGGAAACTGCCGAAAAAAACTGATAGAATGCACGCCGCGAAGCCACGGCAACGGCGGAAAGTTTGCTTAATTCAAGCCAGTGAAACGCTGGCCAATTGAAGCGCAGAAAATCGAATTTTGAGCTGATTTTTAGCTTAACGAAGCAAGGTTTGGAGACAACATGACGTTCATAGTAGGTGATAATTGTATTCGTTGTAAGCACACGGACTGCGTTGAAGTATGCCCGGTGGACTGTTTTTACGAAGGCCCTAATTTCTTGGTAATTCACCCGGATGAGTGTATCGATTGTGCGCTTTGCGAGCCAGAATGCCCGGTAGATGCAATCTATGCTGAAGATGAGATACCAGAAAATCAGCAGAATTTTTTAGCGCTAAATGCGGAATTGGCAGAAATCTGGCCAAATATCACCGAGAAGAAAGACGCTCTGCCTGATGCAGAGGAATGGACTGACAAGACCGACAAACTGCAATACCTGGAGCGCTAGCGCTGCAGCGTCGCCCTGTTTAATTTATTGTTTTACACCCTTCTGCAAGCTACCTGACCCTGAGGTAGCTATCTTGAAGGCAAGAACCTCGACGGATCAACCGAGTCACCGTCTTCACGAATCTCAAAGTGCAACATCGAAATTCCAGCCGGATTCTCACCAATCTCGGCAATCTTCTCACCTGCTAGTACTTGACTGCCTTCGCTCACTAACATCACGCTATTGTGCGCATAGGCACTCAGGTAGCGATCGCTGTGACGAATTATGATCAGGTCACCAGTTCCCTGAATACCGCGACCGGAATACACCACTTCGCCATCTCCAGCCGCCAGCACCGGGTCTCCGCTTCTACCGCCAATATCTACACCCTTATTGATACCTGTCTGGAAACCTCTTAACAAACGCCCCTGATGGGGCCACTGCCATTGTAGCGTCCTCGCCGACGCTGCTACTGGCTGCCGCAACACCGCAGCAGAAGAACTGCTACCTGCACGTGCTCTGGCCACGGAATTATTGCTCACTGCGGTACCCAGATTAGAGTTAGACAGGGTACTTGAGCCTGCACCGATGTTGTTGAGATTTAGATTTATCTGTTGGTCGACGAATATCGTATAAGGCGGGTTCAAACCGTTAGCTATTGCCAAACTACGGAAATCCAGGTCATATTGGAAGGCAATTGAAAACAGAGTATCCCCGGAACGAACTCGATGAGAGCTGGCACTATTGGGAGTCGGGGCAGCCGAACTCTGAGCCGGTGTTCGAGCTATCGCCGCTGTGGTGGCAGTAGTGGTCGATCTATTAGCGCTGGAAGAAGAGACTGTTACTGGTCTGGAATTTTCGATTCTAAGGCTGCTATCCGGCGTAGAACTGTCGACAATAATAGGTGCATTAACTACCTGCCGCTCTCCCTGATCGGAAACCGGTGCCTGGTAATTTCCACCACAGGCACTAATCAGCAGTAGCAGCCCCGAGAAAACGGATACAGCATAGGCACGTGAATGTTTATTCTGCACAAGCATACTAATCAGATTTTTCCTGCGGATGAGAAGCGAAAACTGTGTGCAGTAATACAACAACTGCAACTCCCAACACAATAGTAATTGAGGATGCTAGTAACATCGGAGAATCGGTGCTCTGCTGCCATGGCCAGAGTGCTGACAGGGAGCCCAGCAACATGCCCGTAATAAAACCATAACTAAGCTGATGATGTTTCAGTAATAACCAGGTCAAAATTCGGGAAAAAATCAACAGCCCAGTAGCACAGCCAAGAACGAATACCAGAATATAGGGCCAATTAAATTCCACCAGCGCGCCAAGAATAAATTCGTACACACCCAATAGCAGCAGAATAAATGCACCAGAAAGTCCTGGTAGTATCATTGCGCTTATGGCGATTGCACCGCTAAAAAATACATAAATCAGAGACAGTTCCGCCGAGCGTGGACTTATGAAACCGATTAACGTTGCCAACAACAAGCCCAGCAAAAGTGCGAGAATATTTTGCCAGGCGTTGAGGGTGAATTCGTTTTTTAAAAGCCAGGTGGAAGACAGTACCATGCCAATGAAAAAAGCCATTAAGGGCGGGAAATAATTTTCCAAAAGAAACAACACGGTGTTCGCCGACAGCAGTAATCCCGAGAGAATTCCCATTGCCAGTATCAACAAAAAACCGCCATTCACGTACTGCCATGCCTCAGAGATTCGACCAGTAAACAACAAGCTGCAAGCGCGCAAGTCTATCGCGCTAATTGAAAAAACCAGTTGATCATAAATCTTTGTGATCACGGCGATGGTGCCACCAGAAATGCCAGGCACGGAATCGCCCAAACCCATGGCTACGCCTTTCAGGTATAACATTATTTTGCCGCGCAGAGAATTAAGCGAGGTCCGGAATTTTTGATCATGCGTGCTTGAGTTGTTAGACATGGTCAAGTCGTTGAATGTTTGGATATCAAGTTTAGTGATGCAGCTGACCGACAAGAAGAGGCACAAAGCGTACAGCCTCCAGCACCTCGGCGCTAAAATCATCACCATGGCGTGTGATCAGCTGCAACTCCTGCTGGTTATCACCGCCGACAGGAATTACCAGGCGGCCACCTTGCTTAAGCTGCTGAAATAATTCGCGGGGAATCTGTTGCGGCGCTGCCGTAGTAATAATGGCATCGAAAGGTCCATTGTTTTCCCAACCGGCACTGCCGTCGCCATGACGGAAGTTAATGTTGCGAAGCTTGAGTAATTTCAAATTTTTCCTGGCGCGGTCAAGTAACGGTTTGATGCGCTCCACCGTGTGTACAGTTTTTGCAAGTTGCGCCATCACTGCTGTTTGATAGCCACATCCGGTTCCAATCTCTAACACCGACTCTACCGCGCCACTCTTCAGCAAGGCTTCGGTCATCCTTGCTACTACGTAGGGCTGGGAAATGGTTTGATTGTGTCCAATCGGAAGTGCTACATCCTCATAGGCGCGATGTGACAAAGCCTCATCGAGAAATATATGCCTTGGCGTGGAGCGAATTATGTCCAGCACTTCCATGCTGTTAATTCCCTGATCGATCAATCTGCCCAGAAGTCGTTCTCGGGTACGCTGCGAGGTCATCCCGATTCCGCTCAAATTTGGCCTATTATTTCCATTACTGCTCAAAGCTGAATTCCTTTGTGATCGATCATGATTACTGTCTTGGCTCAGCGGTGACACAGAGCTCCCTTAGCAAACTGGTAGCATAGGCTCCCTTTACCAGACTGAAGTCCAGCAACAAGTCCTGACTAGCCTGCGTTGGCCTAGTGTCCTCAGGCAACCTGGGGTCACTCTGCATCCACTGCCAGCTCAAATCAACTGGCCGAAAGCGAAAGCTTCTGCGTGAGGCCTGCAATCCGAAGTGCCGCAGCCCTGCCATCAGGACGCCAAATTGTCCGTATACCGCATCTTCAATATCGGCCGCTTCGCCGCTGCTTACATATTTATCTTTGCTGTCTTGCAATCCCGGCAACAGGCCAGTGATATGAATATCGAAACCATCCAGCCTCTGCTGTAGCAACTGATCCCAGTCTGATTCGCTTTTCAGCAGGAAGCAGCGATCCGTACCATCAAGATTCAATACATCGCCAGACCGGTATTTATTCCAGCTACCCTGTTGCAATCTGTTGGACAATAGCTGATTGAACAGGTATGAGCGCGCCGCAGAAAACAACATGCCGCGTTTAAATCTTTGCTTAGGCATGACGGAACGGCCGCCAATGGCAGGTTCTATACCCAGCTCAGACTGCATCAGAGTCTGAACCTGAGTCAAATTAGTTAAGTTATGACCAAAACGCTGTGAACCAAAATAATTGGGCACACCTGCGGTTTTGATTGTATTGAGTCTTGCTTCGAAATCTGCTTGCGGGCCCTGACAATTTCGCAGCCTGATTTGAAAATGATTAGACTTATGGCTACCGATCTTGATTTTGCGCGAGTTGCGATGCCGCTCCAGTATTTGCAAAGACTCGTTCTCGAATTGATTCAGCGTCACTTCTTTATCTGCTGCCAGTTGTAAACTAAACCACTGCTTGGTTTCGGCTCTGCGATCCTTCATCCCTGCGTATCCAATGGCTGATCGATGTACGCCGGTCACCTCGCTGAGCCGCTTGACAACATCAACTGTAGAATGGTCTGTCTTTTTAACGCGTATGCAGAGGTGCTCGCCCTGTTCAGAGAATTCGAAACCCAATTGCTCATCGACACGGAAATCCAAATATTCTCGTTTAAGAATGGCGCCTAAATCTGGGGAGCCATGAGCAAAAGCAAGGCTATCCAGCCCGGTAAATTCCACCGGCTGAAGAATTGATGATTGCGCAGCAGTTGCCTCAGGCATTACCAGCTAACAGAACCACTGCCGTACAGGCAATTCCTTCCTTCCGACCAATGGCGCCCAACCCTTCCGTGGTCGTGGCTTTAAGATTGACCTGTTGTTCAGGCAGCTCCAACAAATTAGCTAAGCTGGAAATCATATTTATTCTATGCGGACTCAATGTAGGCACTTCAGCTACCACGGTAATATCAACATTTACCAGATATAGTTGCCGTGAATCCATCATCGTCAGCACCTGATTGAGCAAGCCACCACTTGCAGCACCAGAATACTGTGCATCGGTATCGGGGAAATGCTGGCCAATGTCTCCCTCTCCTAACGCACCTAATATGGCGTCACATACTGCGTGTAAAATTACATCACCGTCTGAATGTGCCAACAGGGTGAGTTTATCCGGCAGGGCCAGACCAGCCAGCACCAGAGGCTTGGTTTCATCGAAATGCTCACTGAAGCGATGCACGTCGTAGCCATGCCCTATACGTAGTTTATTTGGATTCATCTTCGTCCGCCTGTGATTGAAGTATGTGACCGGCCAATAATAAATCCGCCTCGTGGGTTATTTTGATGTTGTCTTTATTTCCTGCCACCATGACAGGTTTATACCCAGCCAATTCAATCGCCAACGCCTCGTCAGTTACGCAAGCGCCTGTAGTTACCACTGATTCGATAGCTTCTCTGAGCGAAGAATAGCGAAACATCTGCGGCGTCAGTGCATTCCAATATGACCCACGATCAACGGTTTCCATTACCACGGAATTTTCATCCACTCTTTTTAAGGTATTATCTACTGCAGAACCCAACAATCCTCCTATTGGGTGCTGTGCGACGCTGGCGATCAGGTTTTCAATGTCAGCCGAGCGCACACAAGGTCTTACGGCATCGTGCACCATTACCCAATCATCATTCTGCGCCACAGCTAAAAGGCTATTCAAGCCATTTAGAACAGATCGATACCTCTCGTCACCACCCATAACAATCTCTATTCGGTCTTCAAGTTCCCCCTCAATCTGCGTCTGAATCTTCGGCCAAAATAGATCTTCAGGATGCAGTACGACTATGATCTTCTGTATAGCGGTGACAGCATTCAGACGACGCAAGGAATGCAGAATTAGCGGGACACCATGGATTGTATGGTACTGCTTCGGGATATTCGATCCCATGCGGCGACCGACACCAGCAGCTGGCAAGACAGCCCAAATAGTCATAATCATGTCTTCTTTGCAAAATGAGCCCGACGAAACTCTGGGCTGATTATTGTTTGGCAGGCACTAGCAAATAAAAAGTTTCACCCTTCTCTATCATGCCGAGTTCGGACCTGGCTCTTTCTTCCACGGCTTCCAGCCCGTTCTTAAGATCCAGCACTTCGATTTCAACCAGCTTATTGCGCTGCTGAAGTTGCTCATTGCCGGCTCGTTGCTCCTGCAACTCAAGCTCCAATAGTTTTAAACTACGCACACCGTCGTCACCAAGCCAAAGTTGGTATTGCAGTACCAGAAACGCAAATGCGAGAAAACCGAACAATACTTTCATAAGCTTCTTTGCTGGATTATAGAGCTCAAGGTTGCTAGCAACGTCTCACTCCAGAGCGGCCAGGCTCAGCCGGTGAAATTAGAAAATTCCTTGATGCCATTAAACACTGAGCTACTGCCCAGCTGTTCTTCAATTCTCAACAATCTATTGTACTTGGCAACGCGGTCAGAACGGCATAGAGAGCCGGTCTTTATCTGCCCTGCCGCCGTGGCAACTGCCAGGTCGGCTATGGTGGTGTCCTCGGTTTCACCAGAGCGATGTGATATCACCACCGTGTAATTCGCCGCTTTCGCCATATTTATTGCGGCCAGAGTCTCTGTCAAGGTGCCAATCTGATTAAACTTGATTAGAATCGAATTAGCGATGCTCTCATCTATCCCACGTTGCAAAATACGGGTGTTAGTGACGAATAAATCATCACCTACTAACTGAACTTTATCGCCTATCTGGGCCGATAATTTAGCCCAGCCTTCCCAGTCACTCTCATCCATGCCGTCTTCTATAGACAAAATCGGGTAATTCTCAGCCAGACCCTGCAGATAATCAGCAAATTGCCCTGAATCATAGCTCTTGTTTTCGCCTTTCAGCTGATATTTGCCGTCCTCATAAAACTCTGAGGCAGCACAGTCCAAGGCCAGGTGAATATCGGCGCCAGGTCGAAAACCCGCTATTTCGATGGCCTGGAGAATTGAATCGAGGGCAGCAGCGTTGGAAGGTAGATTGGGAGCAAAACCACCCTCGTCTCCCACAGCGGTACTCAAACCCTGCTTGCTCAGCACCGATTTCAGTGCATGAAAGATCTCCGCACCATAGCGCAGTGCCTCGGAGAAGCTAGGTGCACCAGTGGGCTGAACCATAAACTCCTGAATATCCACGTTATTATCGGCATGTTCTCCACCGTTCACTATATTCATCATGGGAACTGGCAATGAATAGATGCCAGTACTTCCATTTAATTGGGCGATGTGCGCGTACAGAGGAATACCGGCTTCGATGGCTGCTGCCTTGGCTGCAGCCAGAGACACGGCGAGAATCGCATTGGCACCCAGTTTGGACTTATTTTCCGTAGCGTCTAAATCCAGCATTACGCTGTCGATAGCTTGTTGGTCTGCAGCATCCTTTCCCAGCAAGGCCTGTCTGATTTCCGTGTTGACGTTCTGAACCGCCTTTAACACACCCTTGCCCAAGTAACGGGCCGGGTCTTTATCGCGCAGTTCCAGCGCTTCTCTGGAGCCGGTTGAGGCTCCAGACGGAGCGCAGGCTGATCCCAATACGCCGCTATCCAGTTCAACGTCCGCCTCAATGGTCGGGTTTCCTCTAGAGTCGAGAATCTCCCGAGCTCTAATATTCTTAATTGTTGCCATTTCAATACCTTATGAAAGTTACTTAATTCTAAAAGAGAAGTTAAACATAGGCCAAATATCAGGCTGTATCGATATCTGGCAGGGACTTGATGAGGGTGTCCAGGTCCCGCATTTGCTGTAAGAAGGGTCGAATACTGTCCAAACGTAGGGCGCAAGGTCCGTCGCATAGCGCCTTGTCGGGATCTGGGTGGGCCTCGATAAACAAGCCCGCAATGCCTTGAGACAGTCCTGCACGGGAAAGCGAGGTGACATCGGCTCGACGCCCGTCAGCGGCATCGGCGAGTCCACCTGGTTTCTGCAAGGCATGGGTTGCGTCGAACATCAACGGGCAAGCAAATTGCTTCATTACAGAAAAGCCCAACATATCAACCACCAGATTGTTATAACCGAAACTGCTGCCGCGCTCACAGAGGATTATTCGATCATTGCCTGCCGTCTCGAATTTCTTAACTATATGCCCCATCTCCTGTGGAGCCAGGAACTGTGCCTTCTTAATATTGATAACGGCGCCGCTTTTCGCCATGGCCACCACCAGATCTGTCTGCCGCGACAGAAATGCGGGTAGTTGCAAGATATCCGCCACTTCACTTGCTGGCTGGACCTGTGCAACTTCGTGGACATCGGTAATTATTGGTACGGAGAATTGCTGTTTCACTTCAGCGAGGATTTTCAAACCTTCTTCGAGGCCGGGACCGCGGTAGGATGCTACCGAGGAACGGTTGGCCTTATCGAAGGAGGCCTTGAACACATAGGGGATATTGAGCTCTGTGCTGACAGTATGAAATTGCTCGGCAACAGTCATGGCCAAATCGCGAGATTCAAGCACATTCATCCCGGCAAACAGGACGAAGGGCTGATCGTTGGCAATAGTAAAATTCCCAAGCTTGATTTGCTTCGCTGTCATGAATCCGTACCGAGTCCTATACTGTGCTGCTTAGACTTGAGTGTTGTCTACTGCCAGCTTTGGTGAAGTAATCAACTCTTCTGTTTCACTCACACTCTGGTGTCGCCTTACGGCAGCCTCAATAAACCCTTTGAACAGGGGATGGCCGTGGCGTGGGGTGGAGGTGAACTCGGGGTGAAACTGGCAACCCACGAACCAGGGGTGATCAGGGATTTCAATCACTTCGACCAGCATACCATCAACGGATTTGCCTACCAGCTTAAGGCCGGCCTCGCTTAGCACATCGATATAGTCATTATTGAATTCATATCGATGGCGATGACGTTCGAAAATCTCTTCCTTGCCATAGCAGTCAAACGTGGTTGAGTCTTTCTGTAGCAAACAGGTCTGACCTCCTAGTCGCATCGTGCCACCCAGGTCGGAGTTCTCGTCGCGAAATTCCGTGGCACCGGATTTGCTTGTCCATTCGCTAATGAGAGCGATCACCGGATTTTCACAGGCTGGCGCAAATTCCGAACTGTGCACATCCTTTAAACCAGCCACATTCCGCGCATATTCGATAACAGCTGCCTGTAGACCGAGACAGATTCCCAGATAGGGAATCTTATTTTCACGGGCGTACTGCACGGCCATAATTTTTCCTTCAACACCGCGCTCGCCAAAACCTCCTGGCACCAGAATCGCGTCCTGATTTTCCAGTACCTCGACCCCCTTATCGATGACGTCTTTGGAATCGATATAGGTGATATTTACCTTGGTTCGAGTATGAATACCGGCATGGATTATGGCCTCATTCAGAGACTTATAGGCGTCAAGTAAATCCATGTACTTACCAACCATGGCCAGATTTACTTCCTTGTCCGGGTTTAAATTGGCCTCAACGACGCGATCCCATTCGGATAAATCGGCCTTTGGACATTCCAGATTGAATTTCTTGGTCACGATCTCATCGAGGCCGGCAGCACCAAGAATTGAGGGTATGCGGTAGATTGAATCCGTATCCGGCAATGACACTACTGCCGGCAGTTCAACACTGGTGAAAAGCGCAATCTTGCGTCGCGCCGATTCGTCAATTTCCACATCGGATCGACAGATCAGTACGTCCGGCTGAATACCTATTGAACGCAGCTCTTTGACCGAGTGTTGCGTAGGCTTGGTCTTGGTTTCCCCTGCGGTTGCAATATAGGGAACCAGAGTAAGGTGCATGAACAGAGCTGCGTCGGCGCCGAGTTCTACGCGTAATTGTCTTACCGCTTCCAGAAATGGCTGTGATTCAATATCACCCACTGTGCCGCCTATCTCAACCAGAGCGACATCGGCATCACCGGCACCGAGGATAATTCTACGTTTAATCTCATCAGTAATATGGGGAATAACCTGAATGGTTGCACCCAGGTAATCGCCGCGACGTTCACGTTTTAGAACTTCCTCGTAGACTTTACCCGTAGTGAAGTTGTTTGTTTGTAACATGGTAGTGCGACTGAAACGCTCATAGTGACCGAGATCAAGATCGGTCTCGGCACCGTCTTCAGTCACGTACACCTCGCCATGTTGAAATGGACTCATGGTACCCGGGTCCACATTGATGTAGGGATCCAGCTTTAACAGGGTGATTTTTAAGCCGCGGGCTTCGAGAATTGCCGCCAGAGATGCTGAAGTAATGCCTTTGCCCAGTGAGGAAACCACACCACCGGTAATGAAAATATAACGAGTCATTCGAGCCCCATCCAGAAAGAAAAATTGGTCGTGCACCAACTCACGCAGATGGAGTTACAGCCTACCAGAAGCCCTTCCATAGAACAATCTGAAATGTCATTTGGGAGACTTATTGTGCGAACAAGTCCCGGCAATGCTATGACTACATTTTCCCACTAAACCCGAATCATCAGCTTCGGTCTATTCCACTCCAGCAACATACCGGGCTCGCCAGCCTTCGCGGCAAAATTTTCGCTAACTCCCACACCTGGTATACATACCAAATCATCGCCACTATACAGCAATGGCATACGGTCTCTTAGCCAGGGCTCCATATCGACCTCCTGCAATATCTTTTTAAGGGATTTGCTGGGACGGCCACTAAGTTGGCAGTATTCTCCTCCACGCCGATAGCGAATTTTCAATTCCGTGCAGGCAGTCACCGATACTCCGCGGCCTTCGGCTTGACGACTGCATAGACTGCCATTGTTTGCCAGAGGTCGTTCCCTCTGCCTACTTGCATCCCAAGCTTGCTGCAGCTGCTCTTCAGCAGTCTCACTCGAAAATTCATCAGGCTGTAATGCGTACAAGCGATTTTTGTAACGCTGTAATTGAAATCCGGGCCCCATGAATCTACTGCTTGCGCTGCCGAGCAATACTTCCTTGCTTAGCTGCTGTAGTCGGTTCCAACCTAGTTCAGGCAATCCCAATCCGGCTAACCAGTGGCGCAGTAGATTGCGTCTTCTGGGTTCCGATAAGATCAATATCTTGTCGATATCGACAATGGATTTGCACGCGGTGGATACCAACGCCAAGTCAAGCGACGCCAGCTCCTGCATCAAGCTCTCACTTTCCTGCGCTAGCAGCGCCGCTTTGTTCCAGCTTTCTCTGTAACCAGGCCATCTGGATTCAATCAATGGCAGCACACTATGCCGGCAATAATTACGGTCGTGATTTTCATCGCGGTTAGAGTGATCTTCGATCCATTTTAGCTGCATGTGCTTTGCATACAGCAACAGATCCTGTCGGTCGAAGCCAAGCAGGGGGCGCAGTAGAGTGCCCTTGCCTAACTCACGGGAGCGCGGAATGCCACTAAGGCCGCGACTACCGGAACCCCGCATGAGACGCAGCAGCAAGGTTTCCATCTGATCGTCCCGGTGGTGTGCCAGCAGCAGCACCTCTCCGGTTTTCAGTGCCTCGCGGAAAGCCTGATAGCGCGCTTCCCTGGCAGCATTTTCCACGCCGGATATTGTAGCGACGTCCACCGCAATACTGTTGAATTCAATATTCAGTTGTTGGCATAGTGCCGCACAATGAAGTTGCCACTCGTTCGCCCTGTCTTGCAGTTGATGGTTGACATGAAGTGCACGCAGGCGGAAATTTACTTTCGACTGCGCTGACAATTCCACCAAGCTATGCAACAGTACAGTAGAATCCAGGCCGCCACTGAGAGCGACAAGCACAGACGGACAGGAAGCTATTTCCAATAGTGCTTCCTGTAATTTTTCTTGAAATAACTGCGGGGAATAACTCATGATTTGGGGGTATGCCAGCGATTGAATCAGCGCATCGAGGGCCGGTCAGGGTATAAAAGAATTACCACCTAAATTGTTGACGATCAGCTGGATATGCCATAGCTCATTAAACGTTTGTAGCGCCGCTCCACCAACTCGCCAACATCCATGGCGGTCAAGCGATCGAGCTGTTCAATCAGCGCCGCCTTGAGACTCGCCGCGGTAGCCGCCACGTCTCGATGGGCACCGCCCAAGGGTTCCGGAATTGTATGATCGACAATACCTAGTTCTTGCAGACGCTCAGAGGTTACACCCATGGCTTCAGCCGCAGCCGCAGCATGCTCCGAAGACTTCCATAGGATAGTAGCGCAGCCCTCGGGGGTGATTACTGTATAGGTTGAATACTGCAACATATTGAGTTGATCCGAGACACCAATGGCGATAGCGCCGCCGGAGTTAGCTTCACCGGTCACCGTAGCTATTAACGGTGTTCGCACTCGCGACATCATCGCCATGTTTTCGGCGATTGCTTCGTTAATTCCCCTCTCCTCAGAATCCATACCAGGATAAGCGCCAGGTGTATCTATAAAACTTAATACTGGCAAACTGTATTGCTCTGCGAGTAGAACCAGACGACGTGCTTTTCGATAACCTTCTGGACGCGGCATGCCAAAGTTATGCCTAACCTTTTCCTTGGTGCCTCTACCCTTCTGATGCCCAATCACAACTACAGGACGACCATCAATCCTGGCAAGCCCACCAATCAGAGCCTGATCATCGGCAAACAAACGGTCGCCATGAAGCTCATCAAAATCGGTAAATATGTGCTCAAGATAGTCGAGAGTATAGGGACGCTGTGGATGTCTGGCGACTTGAGAAATTTGCCAGGACGAGAGATTGGAATAGATCTTCTCAGTAAGCTTTACGCTCTTGTCTTTCAGGTTTTGAATTTCTTCGCTGATGTTAATTTCATTGTCACTGCCCACCAATCTCAATTCGCTGATTTTGGCTTCTAGCTCGGCAATGGGTTGTTCAAATTCAAGGTAATTAGGATCCATGCTGCACTCAATCTGTCCTGCTTATTTATTGGTAATAACCGGCTATTTGTAACTCAGCACCACTTTGTCTTTGCCGTATTCCAGACGCAGACGCTGAATTAAGTCATCTGCTGGCGATACTGTCCATTCCTGGCCCAGCATTATACACCCTATGGAATCAGAACGCTGGTAGCGCACCATTACCTGGCAGCCCGGAGCTTCGGCCTCAGCTGGGCTCTGCAACTGGCCATTATTGCCAAAATTTACTGAGCGACCCTCATTTTGGCCTGAACTACGGTCAACACCAGCAGCCGGCAATGAACTCACAGGCTCTACCGAAGCTGGGTGTACATTTGGCTTACGGTAGGGTTCAAGAATCCTCGCCAGGTGTTCACAAAATCCGCTTGATAGAGATTCCGCCTGTAAGTTTAACGCAACCCGATGCGCA
Organism: Gammaproteobacteria bacterium; assembly: GCA_021773355.1. Lineage (GTDB taxonomy): Bacteria > Pseudomonadota > Gammaproteobacteria > Pseudomonadales > Pseudohongiellaceae > UBA9145. Next base: position 160,558 of record JAJFKE010000047.1, read on the forward strand.
TAGCGTTTTCGGGCTTCTGACAATGTCATAACACTCTTTCCACGGCCACGCATACCACCGCTATAGTCATCAACGTTGACCGTGCATTCGACCACCATGATCAGGTCTTTTTGCAGGGTTTCTCTGTATTTTTCATATTCCTTGGCGAACAGGGACACTTCCAGGCGTGCACTGCGATCGTCTAATACCAGAAATGCAATGGTGTCACCTGCCTTATTCTTCATGGTGCGAATACTATGCAGTACACCGGCAACAGTCTGCGGGCCCCGCTCCGGGCGCAGATTCACCAAACGATCCTTGGTGATGTGTGATAATTCTGGCAAGAATTCATCGATAGGATGACCCGATAACCACAGGCCCAAGGTTTCTTTTTCCACGTTCAGACGATGTTGCTCTGCCCAGGCTCGCACCTTGATATTGGAAGCGCTAAGGTCAGCGTCCTCAGTTCCAGCCGGTGCGATTTCTCCAAACATGTCATCCACACCGCTGGCATGATTACGGTTAGACTGTTCCGCTGCTTGCATCGCCTGAGGCAACAACGCCGACAACAGCGCTCTTGAATAGTCGAGATCCCCTGCAACCATATTGTCCAGCGCCCCAGAGCGAATCAAGGCTTCCATGGTGCGCTTGTTGACGTTCTGCGAATCGACACGCTGGCAAATATCCAACAAATTGGTAAAGGGTCGTTGTTCCCGCGCCGCCAGAATACTGTCTACAGGCCCTTCCCCAAGCCCTTTTATAGCGCCCAATCCATACACGATTTCATCTCTATCGTTAACCGTGAAATTAAATTGACCGCGATTGACATCCGGCGGAACGATAACTAACTTCATGGATCGACATTCGTCGATCAGGGTGACGATCTTGTCGGTATTCTGCATATCAGCAGACAGTACCGCCGCCATGAAACAGGCAGGGTAATGCGTCTTTAGCCAGGCTGTCTGGTAGGACACCAGTGCGTAGGCGGCGGAGTGAGACTTATTAAAACCATATCCGGCGAATTTCTCCATCAAGTCAAAAATGGACTCTGCCAAATCTGCATCTATGTCTCTCGCTGCTGCTCCGGCCAGAAATAAGCTGCGCTGCTTCGCCATTTCCTGCGGATTCTTCTTGCCCATGGCCTTACGCAATATATCAGCGCCGGCGAGTGAGTAATTGGCCAACACCTGAGCTATCTGCATCACCTGTTCTTGATACAGAATGACTCCATAGGTATTACTGAGCACCGGCTCCAATTCTGGATGGGGATAAACTACGCGCGTGCGTCCGTGTTTGCGATCGATAAAATCGTCAACCATACCCGACTGCAAAGGTCCGGGACGAAACAACGCAACCAGTGCGATAATATCTTCGAAACAATTTGGCACCTGTCTCTTAATCAGGTCCTTCATGCCGCGGGATTCGAGTTGGAATATTGCCGTGGTTTCACCCTTCTGCAAAAGCTTGTACACCTTTTCATCGGTGAGCGGCAGACGAGATATATCAACTTTTGCTTCGCCTTCCGCGGCGCGCGCGTTAATCATCTTTACTGCCCAATCGATGATGGTCAGGGTGCGCAGTCCCAGGAAATCGAATTTAACCAAACCTGCAGTTTCAACATCGTTCTTATCGAACTGAGTTACCAACCCTTGCCCGGCTTCATCACAATACAGCGGAGTAAAATCGGTCAGCTTGGTGGGTGCAATTACCACGCCACCGGCATGTTTGCCGACGTTGCGAGTAATGCCCTCCAACTTGTAGGCCATTTCCATTATTTCCTGCGCGTCCTCATCGGAGTCCACAAACTCACCAAGCAGAGGTTCAACTTCAAATGCTTTCTTCAGAGTCATCCCCGGCTCGAAGGGAATTAACTTGGAAAGTTTGTCCGCCAGAGCATAGGGTTTGCTTTGTACTCGCGCCACGTCACGCACCACCGCCTTTGCCGCCATGGTGCCGAAGGTAATTATTTGCGCTACCGCGTCCTTGCCGTACAGCTCGGCCACGTGCTGAATGACACGGTCCCGACCTTCCATGCAAAAATCCACATCAAAATCTGGCATCGACACACGTTCGGGATTAAGGAAGCGCTCAAACAGAAGATCGTATTTCAGCGGATCCAGATCGGTTATACCCAATGCATAAGCAACAATTGATCCTGCACCAGATCCGCGACCTGGCCCTACCGGTATGCCGTTGTCCCTGGACCATTGAATAAACTCCATGACAATCAGGAAGTAGCCGGCGAAGCCCATCTGATTAATCACACCCAACTCAAACCGCAATCTTTCCCAGTAAGGCTGCTCAATGTCCTGGCTTTGGTAATCCTCACCGTAAAGGCTGGATAGCCGCTTCTTCAGACCCTCTGAACTTAGATCTGAGAAGTATTGCTCCATCTCCATGTTATCGGGAACTGGGTAATTCGGCAGACAGGGCTTTCCAAGTTTGAGTGTCAGATTACAGCGTTTTACAATTTCCCAGGCGTTCTCTATCGCCTCTGGAATATCCTCGAACAGTTTGGCCATCTCCTGCGCGCTCTTCAGGTACTGCTGCTCGGTATAATTATGTGGTCTACGAGGGTCATTGAGTGTGCGCCGCTCGTTAATGCAAACACGTACCTCGTGGGCATCGAAATCATCCTGATCGATGAAGCGAACATCGTTGCTCGCCACCACCGGACAAGCGGTTTCCAAAGCTAATAACACGGCTGCGTCTATATAGTCTTCCTCTTCAGGCTTCCCCACTCGCTGCAATTCCAGGTAAAAACTGTCTGGAAATAACTCCTGCCATTGCTGCAGCAATTTTTTGGCGAGTTCTGGCTCTTCCGCTAACAGGGCAGACCCCACATCGCTGTTTTGCGCCCCGGACAATGCGATCAGTCCGTCAACCCTTCCTGCCAGTGCAGATTTGCGAACTACCGGTTCACTTTGACTCGGGTTCTCGGTATACAACTCTGAAATTAATTTTGTAAGACTGAGATAACCGGCCTGATTTTTTACCAATAAAACCAGACGAGTCTGTTTTGAGCGATCATCGCTTTCCACCAATACGTCACAACCACAAACGGGTTTAATCCCCGTTTTTAGAGCCGCACTATAAAACTTAATAAGGGAAAACATGTTCGACAAATCGGTAATAGCAACTGCGGGCATGGAAAGTGCGCGCAGTCTGGCGATAAGTGGCTTGACGGTAACCAGTCCATCGTTGATTGAAAACTCGGTGTGAAGCCGCAGGTGGGCGAAGGATTGATGCGTGGAGTTTTCGGACATTTAGCAAGGTTCATAGGGTTGCGAGCAAGCCCACAATATACCCTTTTTTTAATCGAAAGTTTAGCGGCAAACGGCGTCTAGTATCTGTACGCTTCAGGTCACGCAAATTTGGAGTTAATCAGAGAGCCCCTAAATCTGAAGCCAATTTAAGCACTCGTGCAACCGGTGCGAAAGTTCGTCGATGAATAGGAGTAGGCCCTAATGACTCCAGCGCCGCCAAATGTGCCGGCGTGGGATAGCCCATGTGACTGGCAAAACCATAGCCTGGGTATTGCGCGTCGAGCTCAAGCATTTCCTGGTCTCTGCTAACCTTCGCGACTATTGATGCCGCCGATATGCTTGGGATCAATGAGTCGCCTTTAACCACCGCCTGGCTAGGGTAACCCCATTCAGGACAGCGATTGCCATCCACATAGACGAAGTCTGGCTGTGGAGTCAGCGCCGCTACCGCGCGCCGCATCGCCAGCAGACTCGCTTGCAAAATATTTATCTGTTCAATCTCTGCGACCGAGGCTCTGCCGATAGCATAGCAGCATGAACTTTCGACAATCGCCTTGAAGCATTCCAATCTTTGCTTGTGACTCAGCTTCTTAGAGTCATTCAAGCCGAGGATCTGATTCTTGGGGTCCAATATTACCGCTGCCGCCACCACGTCTCCGGCAAGGGGTCCGCGCCCTACCTCGTCAGTGCCAGCCACTAGTTTAAAGGTGTCGCCCAGAGTGTGAATAGCAGATTCTGTGCTCATGGGTTACGACTCTGGTTCCCGCACTAGCTCGATAATAGCGTTCGCGGCCTGCTTGGACGCATCGAGTCGCAAGCTCTTATGAATTGAATCAAATTCCTGCATTAATTGATCCTGGTCTTCAGAGCCAGTCATAAACTTCACGATGTCGTTGTGCACCTTCTCTACAGTAAGCTGATGTTGAATATATTCAGGGACTAACTGTCTGCCAGCCAATAGATTTGGCAGAGCGACGAAGGGAATTTTCACCAGGCGTGAGGCTATGGCAAACGTAAAGGCAGCTAATTTATATCCTACAATCATCGGCCGCCGTAACAAGAGAGTTTCCAGAGTAGCCGTACCGGAAGACAGCACAACCAGATCCGCCGCACTGATTGCTGCGTGAGAGTCATCCACCAATCTGAATTGCTCACCCTGAAAAATGCTACTTTCCTTAAGCAGGCCTGCTAACTGCACCTTAGTGGAGGCACTGCTATAGGGAATCAAAAATTTCAATTGTGGACAGTCCTGCAAGGATTCCAGCGCTGCAGACAGAAATACCGGAGCGAGTCGCTTTATCTCTCCACCACGACTGCCGGGCATCAGGGTAACCACCTGGTCATCAGGATTTAACTCGAAGCCTTCCCGGCACTCAAGTTTCTTATCGTCGAAACCAATGGTATCGGCTAAGGGATGCCCCACACATTTTACTGCGACACCGTGTTGTTGGTAGATAGTCGTTTCAAAGGGAAACAGTGTAAGCATCAAGTCGACCGCACGCTTGATCTTGTGAATCCTCTTTTCGTGGTAAGCCCACACGCTTGGACTCACATAGTGCACGGTTTTTATTTTCCGTTGCCTTAACTCGACTTCCAAACGTAAATTAAAGGCAGGACTGTCTATGCCAATGAAAGCTACAGGTGGGTTCTCGACAAAATATTCACGCAGGCGTTTTTTCAGTGCGAATAACTCGGGCAGCCTACCCAGTGGTTCGACAAAGCCCATAACCGAAAGACGCTCCATCGGGTTCATAGATCGAAAGCCCAGAGCAATCATATCTGGACCACCGACTCCCACAAATTCAGCATCGGGAAAATCCTCACGCAAAGCCAACATCAAACCAGCGCCCAGAATATCACCGGACTTCTCTCCAGCGACGATTCCAAAAATGGGGGCTTTGCTCATAAGTAGGGCTTAGTGGCTTGTTTCAGTTATCGCCCCTTTTTCTGAGGCAGTTTATCTGCTCAGGAACGCGTACAATTTATCGATGAATGCCCTTTTCGGACTTCAATAGAGAGTCAATCAAGATCTGCAGGGCTTCGCACTCTTCTCCCATGACTTGCAATTCCACGATCGCTTCTTGCAGAGAGTGGCCGCGAAGATAAATGACTTTGAAAGCGGTACGAAGCGTTTTGATGGTGTCTTTGTCGAAGCCACGTCGCTCAAGACCAATACTATTGATTGCTCTTACGGCAGCTGGCTGCCCACTTACAATCATATAGGCTGGGACGTCGTGATCGATGTGAGTTACTCCACCAACCATGGCATGGGCACCGATTTTCAGAAATTGATTGACCCCGGCATAGCCGCCAAGAATTGCCCAGTCATCCACCTCAACATGGCCCGATATGCCGACGTTGTTGGCGAATACTGTATTACTTCCTACCATGCAGTCATGGGCTATATGCACATAGGGCATTAGTAAATTATCGCTACCGAGGCGAGTAAGACCTCCGCCTACGCCGGTACCTCGATGTAAATTGCAGCCTTCGCGAAGAATATTGTTATCGCCTATTTCCAGCCAGGACTCTTCTCCCGCAAACTTCTTGTCCGCCGGGTCCTCACCCACAGAACTGAATTGAAATATGCGGTTATTCTTTCCAATCCTGGTATTGCAGCGGATAAGAACATGGGAATCGATGACCGTACCGGCAGCAATTTGCACATTCGGCCCAATGATTGTCCAGGGTCCAATTTTTACATCGGAATCTATTTCAGCCTTTGGGTCTATTCTGGCGCTGGAATCAATCGACATCCACCTTCCTCTCAGCGCACATTATGGTCATAGTTCCTACCAGCTCTTCAGCTACGGAAGCACGACAGGCAAACTTATAAATACCTCTTTTATTGGCAACAATTTCAGCTTCGAGCGTTAGGCAATCTCCTGGTACTACCGGCCTTCTCAAGCGCACATCGTCCGCCCCCACAAAATAGTAGAGATACCCATCTTTGGGCTTCTTCTCCTGACTCTTAAATCCTAACACTCCTGCAGCCTGAGCCAGAGCTTCAATTATAAGTACTCCAGGCATAATCGGCTGGTTAGGAAAGTGGCCATTGAAGAAAGGCTCATTTACGGTGACATTCTTATAGGCCACAATCGATTTACCTAATTCAATTTCAACCACCCTGTCTACCAACAAAAAGGGATAGCGCTGCGGCAGGTATTCTTTTATTTCATCGACATTCATGATCATGTGCTGTTCTCTGTACGGTCATGCACACGAGTAGGATGTGCGACTAGGTTAGTGTGCTGCATTATTATTCAAGCCTACCTCAGAATTAGTTACTTAGCCTTTATCGGTAGAATTCTCAATTTCTTTCAGTCTCTTGGAGATACTATCCAACTGCTGAAACCGCAGAGCATTTCGTTTCCACTGAGCTGTCTTCATTTGAATAGTGCCGGAGGAATACTTGCCGGCCTCGGTGATGGATTGACTAACCAGCGACATTGCACTTACCTGAACTTTATCAGCAATAGATATATGGCCTACAGCTCCCGAAGCTCCACCCATAATGCAATAGCGACCTACGGTTACACTGCCGGCTATGGCAACACAGCCGCAAATAATACTGTGCGCACCAATTTTACAGTTATGCGCAATTTGTACCTGATTGTCTATTTTTACACCATTGTGAATTTCCGTGTTCTCAAGCGCACCGCGGTCTATGGTCGTGCCAGCGCCAATCTCAACATCATCGCCGATAACTACGCTACCCAACTGGTGAATTTTTACCGACTTTGTTCCATCAAAAGCGAAACCAAAACCGTCTGCACCAACAACACTGCCTGAATGTATTTCTACGTTGAGCCCTAGCGTAATCCGATGATATAAAGTGACGTTGCTATGTAATCTGCAAGATTCGCCCAACACGGCAGCTTCTCCAACGTAACAGCCAGCTCCAACAACCACATTGTCGGCCAAGCGAGCGTCGGCTTCTATAACAGCATTTGCACCGATACTTACATTTTTTCCCAGCACTGCTGTCTCGTCAACACAAGCGCTTGCGTGAATCCCGGCAGGGTTTTTGGGAGAGTTATCAAAAAATTGTGTCGCTTTGGCAAACGCGACATAGGGAGAAGCGGAAATCAGTTTGTTTCCAGGACAACTTTCGATAAATTTTTCTTCGATAAGGATTGCAGAAGCCCTGCTACTTACAAGCTGTTCTGCGTAGATGGGATTGCTCAAAAAACTGAGCTGTCCTGGTCCAGCACCCTTTAGAGTAGCCAAGCCAGTTATTTCACATTGCTCATCGCCGATTAGTTTGACGTCAAGTAACTCTGCTAGGGCTGCCAGTGTGTAGCTTTTATTATGTGTCACCTGACACTAACCTGATCGGGAATACTCCCTCTATTGTTCGCCTTGCGAATTTTGGTTTAACTTTGCGGTAACCTTAGCGGTAATGTCTAATACCGGCGCAAAATAAGGGGCACTATCCACGTTTAGAATTAGGTCGTAGCCACCTTCAGCTACAACGTCTGTCACTGCAGCCGCCAATTCTGCCTGCATACTTTCCAAGAATTGCTGATTCTTTGCCTGCAGCGCCGTTTGTACTCTTTCTGAAATCAATTGCAACTGAACCTGTAAATCTTGCGCATCAGAATTCATGCGACTAATTTCCTGTTCGCTCATTACCGCCTCATTCTGTTGAAATTCTTCGCGTAGTGCATTCAACTGCTCAGTCAAATCTGTGGCCCTCGCTTCATCTGAACTAAATTCCTGCTCTAATTCCTCTTGCACGATTCTAGCTGCATCTGAGTTAAATAATGCCTGTAAGGCATTCAACACACCTATCTTGGTGCCCTGAGCAGCGGCGCCTTGAGAAACAAGTACCAGACTGATACAGACAATTAGACTCTTAAATGTTTTCACGGTAATTCTCCAATTCTTGCTCTAGCTGCCAAATTTTTATTCAGCAAAAATATTACTAATTAATCACACATGAAATGCGCTCAACTCACGCAGTTCAATCCAATATTGGGCCTTACTTGTACTGGCTGTACTAAGAGCTAACTAAAAGCCATTTCCAACTGTAAAATCGAAACTCTTTGTATCGTCTCCATCTTTTCCAAATGGCTTCGCCACATAAAATGTGAGCGGACCGAAAGGAGAAATATAGGTGACGCTGATACCAGCGGAATATCTAAATTCACCGAAATCGAAATCCGTACAGTTTTTCAGCAGTGTCTGCCGTTCTGTACAATTAGACGAAAACACATTTCCTGCATCAATAAAGAAAGCCGATCGTACTTGCCCAGACTGCTCTATAAATGGCAGTGGAAATAACAGCTCCAATGTCGCAGTGGCCAGTATATTACCACCAAAACTGTCAAAATCCTCATCCAGAAAGAAATTTTGTACGGCCAGCGCTATGTCCTGATTTCCACTGGCGTCCAGCACCGGCTGGCCATTTTCGTCAAATAGAGGAACTGTTTCATAGCCCACATCTCGGTTGAAACCAACAGCGGAACCATCTTCGCGGCGCTGGATTTCGCCGTTCTCATCGCGCAGAAGAGTGAGCCCAAAATCAGTAAGATATCGCGCTCCAGGGGTACTCTGCGGGCCCAGGCTGTTTTCTTCGAAGCCACGGACGACACCTGAGGACTGCAGACCGCCGGCGAAATAATTATTAAAGAACGGAAGCTCGGTAGTATCACCATAACCGATGCCATAACCCAGATTCGTCCTCAAGCCAACTACCCAACTCTGATCGCGAGTGAGCGGCCAATACATCTGATTGTTGTAATTGATGCTCGCATATTGCAAATCACTACCCGGCAAGGTTACTTCGAGACCCACGCTATGAAGTGTTCCATTAGTAGCCATTTGGCCTCGATTTAGAGTATTTCGAAACCAGTTTCCAGTGATTGTGAAATTATCGAAAGTATCGCCAAATTTATCCACGAAACCCTTTTCAGGATTCGATTGCAACTGCAGGGGACTAAGATTGGATACGTCTCCTAATACGGCATCGACTACCGGGCCATCAAAAGCATTCGCATTTGCTGGTGTAATTACGTATTTATCAATACCTTCGAAAAAGGTTGGACTGGAAACAATTTCTTGCACAGAACCTAGGCCCGCACTCAATTCTGTATGAGTGTAACCAAAATCAAAACCTAGTAGTTCAATTTCGCTCAGGGGATAGCTAAAGCTAAAAGAGCCACCAAATGAAGAGGTGTTGAAATCGGATACATTGAAAGGTGATTCAATTTTTTGGGCAAACAGGTTAAATCCTCGACTCACCCCATCCGCAGTGAAGTAAGGATCGAGGTATTGAAAGTTCAAGCCGGTTTGAAAACGACTCTTATTGATACCAATGCCTACTGTTTTACCCGTTCCTAAAAAGTTTTGCGCCTGCAGGCTGGAACTGATGAAAAAATTGCCGTTGCCGCCGGTTCCTACTTGGAGACTAATCGCACCAAAATTCTGTTCTAATACATCGTAGTTGACGTCGATCTGATCTTCTGTGCCAGCTACTTCCAAGGTGTCCACTTCGACAGTTTCAAAATAACCTAGTCGTTCCAGCCTTATCTTCGATTGTTCTATTTGCAAACTTGATGCTGGCGCCGATTCGAGTTGTCGCATCTCTCGTCTTAGAACATCATCTGCGGTTGATGTGTTGCCTGCGAAGTTTATTCGATTAACGTAAGTACGATTTCCTGGCTCAATAAAAAATGTAACATCGACCGTCTGATCTTCTTCGTTGACTTCCGGTACACCGGTAGCCTCAGCAAAGGCGTAGCCTAGATTACCGAGAAACTGCACCATGATTTCTTCCGTACCGGTAACCAAGCCTTGAGAATAAATTTGTCCCGGACGCACGAATACAGCGGCGCGCAGCAAATCTTCAGCATCCACAAGGTCGCCGGCAAGATCGACTTCGTTAATAGTGAACAAATCCCCTTCGTTTACATTAACGGTTATATAGACTTCTTTTCGATCGGGTGTGATGGAGATAGGTGTTGAATCGATATTGAATTCGACATAGCCATTGTCGAGGTAGAAAGATTCGAGGCGTTCCAAGTCACCAGAAAACTGTTCGCGAGAATAGCGATCGCGCCTACTAAGAAAAAGATACCAAGGCTTGGTACCAAGTTCGAACAAGCCAAACAGGTCTTCTTCGCTGAAAGCTTCGTTGCCAACAATATTTATATGACGTATTCGGGATTCTTCACCTTCATTAATATTGAGGCTGATTGCCACACGGTTTCGAGGCAACTCTTCCACTTCAATCTCAACCGCAGCCCCATAGCGACCCCTCGAAGAATAGACGTCTTGTATTCCTTGTCGAATAACTTCAAGCGCTGCACGTGTAAAAATTTGGCCTTCTGCAATGTCGGCGGTCGCCATGTTCTCGATAATGTCCTCAGTCTCGAGAACGCTATTTCCTTCTATTGTAATTTCAGCAACCGACGGCCGCTCCAAGACGGTGATTACCAGAATGTTTCCTTCACGAGATACTTCAATCTCATCGAAATATTCAGACTGGGATAACTCGCGAATAATTTGTGCCGAGGTGCCGGCGGTAACTTCATCACCGATACCCACAGGCAACAGGTTGTAGATTATTCCGGGTGATATGCGTTGATAGCCATCGACAATAATATCGGCTATTACGAATTCTTGGGCGTTGAGGGACTTTGAAATTCCAAAAGCCACCAACAAACAAAAAATAACTTTTTTCATTTGCGCTGCATTCTCAATTTATTGTGTAACTTGGCGGCGAGTTATAAATATTTTCTTCTATTATTTCTTCGTACAATTATCGATTTCACAACAATCGATTTACGTCATTGTAAATAGCTAAAACCATAATGCCTGAAATCAGCAACAATCCTAGTTGCAGACCAAAGGCTTGAATTCTCTCCGGCACCGGGCGTCTTATAACTGCCTCGATCGCGTAATAAAGCAGATGACCACCATCCAATACAGGAATCGGTAGCAAATTAAGCACCCCTAAAGAAATACTTAACAAGGCTAAAAAACCTAAATAAACATGGAGACCGTATGAAGCTGTCTCTCCTGCCACCTGTGCAATCGTTATCGGCCCGTTAATATTTTTTATTGAAATTAAGCCAACAACCATTTTCTTTACGGAATCAAGTACAAAGACCGACTTGTCCCAAGTCTCTTGCAAAGCTGGTTGCACTGCAGAAATTACATTGTAATTTACCTGTCGCTGCATCTCAGGCGGCAGCAATTCCGCCAAAGTGGTTTCTTTTACATAGGCTCCAATACTGCCTATTTCGGTGCCATCTTCTAAAATTGCTGCTGTCGGTCGCAAGCGTAAGTCTGTTTCGATTCCACCACGTTTGACCACTACATTCAGCGTGAGTTCCGGACTGGTTCTTATAACCTCGACCCAGTGAGTCCAGCCACGTATGAGGTGGCCATCTACCGCAACGATTTCATCACCCGCTAACAATCCAGCGGCCTGTGCAGCACCGCCGGGGACCAGACTGGCTATTATCGCCGGAATCTCGAATTGAATAATGCCTAAATCAGCCACCGGATTCGGTGCCGTTTCTGCTCCCATCCAGGCATCGATTGGCAATATTATTTCACGCAGACTACTGGAATCAGCCGGATCCACAGTCAGAGAAATAGTGCCAGTCTCTCCAAGGCGCGCAAGCATTTGCAGGCTAACTTGCTGCCAGATTATAGTTTCCTGACCATCAACCGCTAAAATTTCATCGCCTGCTCGCAATCCTGCACGATCAGCGACTGAATCCTCAATGACGTTATTGACAACCGGTGCTATCCCAGAAATTCCATAGGTAATATTGATTAACCAAAATACAAATATTGCCAACAGGAAATTCGCGATGGGTCCTGCGGCGACGATTGCCATTCTCTGCCATAGTGGTTTACAGGCGAAGGAGAGGTGCTTCTGACTCGCTGGAACAGAGCTACTGTCAGTGACAGTGGTATCTTCCTGCCCCAGCATTTTCACGTAACCGCCTAGTGGAATCGGTGCGATAACATACTCCACACCGTCCTTGCCTATCCAGCTTTTGGCAGCCTTGCCAAAGCCGATGGAGAAGCGCAATACCTTTACTCCACAGCGCCTGGCAACCCAAAAATGACCAAATTCGTGGATTGTCACCAATATGCCCAGTGTAACCAACAGGGCCAATACGCTTATTATAATTTCAAGTATCATGATGTTGCTTCAAGGTGATTCGCTTCAGACGCTGGCCCATTGAAATAATTCCTTTGATATCAGTTCGTTAGATAGTCTTCTTGCTTCTCGATCAAGGTCTTGAATAATAGCGAGACTTGGCGTCGCTTCACAAGGTATTTTCGACCTAACTGCCTCAATTATTAAGGGAATTTCAGTAAATCCGATTTCGCCTGCCAAAAAGGCCTCCACTGCCACCTCATTCGCCGCATTCAAGACCGCGGGCGCGCTGCCGCGCTCCTGCGCCGCTTCTATTCCGAGCCGCAGACAGGGAAATCTTGATAAATCTGGCGCAGAGAATTGCAATGGCTCCTGCGCAGTCAAGTCCAGTGCGGCCGCACCCGAGTTGATACGCTGTGGCCAGGCAAGGCCATAGGCAATGGGAATACGCATATCGGGGTTAGCCATTTGTGCAATCACCGAACCATCACCATAGTGCACCATTGAATGAACAATACTCTGCGGATGTATCAGCACTTCGACCTGAGAACAGTCAAGGTCGAACAGGTAACAGGCCTCAATAAATTCCAGCCCTTTATTCATCATGGTTGCTGAATCCACTGAAATCTTGCGACCCATGGACCATTTTGGATGGCGACAGGCTTGCTCTGGCGTAACCGAGGCAAGTTGCTCTAGAGGAGTATTGAGGAAGGGGCCACCCGATGCGGTGAGTACCACTTTGCGAATAAAACTATTCTCTCGCCTGTTAAGACTGTCTAGCGCAACAGGTAAACATTGAAAAATTGCATTATGTTCACTGTCGATTGGCAGTATTTCTGCGCCTGATTGCAACGCCGCCTGCTTTAGTAAATCTCCGGTCATGACCAGAGACTCCTTGTTTGCCAACAGAAGTCGCTTACCGCTGGTAACAGCCGCCAGTGTGGATTCCAAGCCCGCAGCACCTACTATGGCAGCCATAACAATATCGACTTCGCTATTGCTGGCGGCTTCTATCAATCCGGCCTCACCCACCAATACAGTAATGTTCAGATCGCTGGATGTTAATAAAGTGGTAAATTCAACAGCCGCCTCATCGCTGCCTACTACTGCAATTTTTGGTTTATATTTTTTACATTGCTGAAAAAGCAAATCGACGTTCTTCAATGCTGTTAGTGCATAGATATCGTATTGCGGATTCTCATCGATGACAGAAAGCGTACTACCACCGATTGAACCTGTAGAACCCAGAATGCTGATTTTACGAGTATTGTTAGTCACGTTAAATTCTCACCTAGGTACGACCACCGACAACAAACATCATCACCAGAACGAATAGCGGCGTAGCCGCTAGCAAGCCATCAACCCGATCGAGTATGCCACCATGTCCGGGTAATAATGTCCCGCTGTCTTTAATGCCGCGGTTTCGCTTAAGCATGCTCTCGATGAGATCCCCTACTATACTAAAAAATGTCAAGCCCACAGCCAGAACGAGTAAGACAATAATTTCGAGCAACGATAAAGCCAGCAGGTAACGGTGCATCAACCAGATAAAACCGCTAGCGACGAGCAGACAAACGAACATACCCCCCCAAACACCTTCCCAGGATTTCTTGGGGCTTAGTGCAGCCGCTAATTTTCTGGAACCGAAATTTACTCCAACGAAATAGGCACCAATATCTACCGCAGCGACCAATATCACCAATGCCAGAACCAGATATCCCGAGGGCATCAAATACTTAAGGCTGACTATTCCAACGAAGGTGGGAATCAATACCAACACTCCCATTAATGCTATTTTCGAATCATTATTCCAGAGCGAGCTATTTGCTGGATAACCTATAAGAAAAATGAGGGATAATAACCAGAACAACAGTCCAAGCAATAAGATCAAACTAGCTCGCAGCATATCTATACTCTGTGCCTCGGGCGCTATACCCAAGAGCAAAAAGCAGCCCACAAGCATCGCGCCGATGCTGGACAAATAGCTCAATTTGGCGCTGCCAGCCCCTAGTCCCACTAGCCCAGCCCATTCCCTAGCGGCTAACAGAATTATGGCGGAAGTAAAAATAGAAAAATAAAAAGAAGACAATTGGGTGGTAGCGGCAATTAGAACCAACAATAGTAACACAGCGGTGATGACTCGTTGTTTTAACACTTTTATTCGTCCGAATATTCCTGCTCATCATGATTGCCGTAGCGTCGCTGCCTCTTTGCAAAATCATCTAATGCCAATTGGAACTGAACATCGTCAAAATCTGGCCAATAACAGTCGGTAAAATACAATTCGGTGTAGGCAAATTGCCAGAGCAGAAAGTTACTTAAGCGACGCTCGCCTCCGGTACGAATACATAAATCAGGATCCGGATAGCCGCTAATACTTGTGTACCTTTGAACAAGATCTACATCAATCGAATCTTTCGATATCGCTCCAGCTGCCACTTCGTTCACTATTTTTGAAACAGCGTTTGATATATCCCAACGCCCACCATAGTCTGCCGCTACGATCACAGTAGTACCAGTATTATTCTGAGTAAGTTCTTCTACCTCGTGCATATTCTTCTGTAGCTTTTGTGAAAAGCTATCACGATTCCCGATGAACTGAAGCCGTACGTTGTGTTTGTGCAATTGATTAATTTCTTTGCGTTTTAACACAGATAGAAAGAGCGCCATTAGACCCTGAACTTCCTGTCGCGGGCGCAGCCAGTTTTCACTGCTGAAGGCAAACAGTGTTAGGTATTTGATGTTCCGGGATAGGCAGGAATTAACAATTTCACGAGCCGCTTCGGCACCGTAGCGATGGCCGGACTTGGCAGGCATTCCTCGTGCCTTTGCCCAGCGATTATTACCATCCATGATTATGGCTATGTGTTGAGGTATATCTGGATCCGTATCAGGTGTCATTAACAGTTACCACGTCCCCAGCGACTACCCGAAGCCAATATAGATTTAATCAGAGGCTCCTTAATTTATATTCGACCTTATTGCCTTTTAAAATGACAATAAATCGGTTTCCTTGGCCTGATAGGATGACTCGACTAGCGCAACATATTTGTCAGTGATTTTTTGAACCTGATCTTCGGCTCTACGCAACTCATCTTCGCTAATTTCTTTTTCTTTTTCGAGCTCTTTTAAATCTGAGTTCGCGTCACGACGAATATTCCTAATTGCTATCCTGGTATTTTCGGCTTCTGACTTGGCCTGCTTAGTATATTCCCTGCGGGTTTCTTCCGTAAGCGGAGCCATTGGGACACGCAGCGTGTCGCCGTTATTCGAGGGATTAAGACCCAAGTCCGATTTCATGATTGCTTTTTCTATCTCGCCTATCAATGGTTTTTCCCAGGGAGAGATAATCAGGGATCGACCATCTTCTACATTGATATTTGCTAATTGATTTAGCGGCGTATCGGTTCCGTAGTAAGAGACCGTTACACTGTCCAGAATGCTAGGATGTGCCCTTCCGGTTCTGATCTTTTTAAACGCGTCATCCAGAGAGCCAATACTTTTCTGCATTCTCTCTTCGGTGTCGGCTACAATTTCATTGATCATGTTTTAACTCCAGTGCCTTAGCCGAACATCTATTCGAGGCTAATGCCATTCTTTTCGACTTTTACACTACACCACTTGCTGAATACTCGAATCACTGAATAAGGGTACCGTCGGGCTTACCCATTACGTTGTTAAGCAAGGCCCCAGGTGTATTCATATTGAACACTTTAATAGGAACCTGATGGTCACGACTCAAACAAATGGCGGTCAAATCCATAACGCCGAGTTTTTTCTCAATGACTTCATCGTAACTTAAGGTATCGTACTTAACTGCATCGGTATTTTTCTCTGGATCAGAGGAGTATACGCCATCGACCTTTGTTGCCTTTAGAATGAGATCGGCGTCGATCTCGATTCCGCGCAAGCAGGCGGCAGAGTCTGTTGTGAAAAATGGATTTCCAGTACCAGCGGAAAAAATGACCACATCACCAGAATTTAAATGACGGATAGCAGTACGACGATCATAGTGTTCGACTACGCCGCTCATTGGTATAGCGGACATCACACGAGTCGCAATGCTCGCTCTTTCGAGGGCATCACGCATCGCTAGCGCATTCATTACAGTCGCCAACATCCCCATATGATCGCCAGTGACTCTTTCCATACCGGCTTCATGCAGGGCGGCACCACGAAACAGATTACCGCCACCAATTACCAGACCAATCTGTACGCCCAGGCCAACCAATTGCCCTATTTCAACAGCCATGCGATCAAGCACTTTAGGATCGATACCAAAATCGGCTTCGCCGGTGAGTGCCTCACCGCTCAACTTTAACAAAATACGATTGTACTTACGTTCCTTATTCGGCATGTTCTGCTTATTCCTGCTTGGCTTCGTGTTTAGGAGCCTTTGACTTGAGCGGCTACCTCATCGGCAAAATCGACATCATCTTTTTCGATGCCTTCACCTACCTCAAAACGCACAAATTGTACAACATCGGCTCCAGCTTCGGTCAGCCATTTACCCACAGTTAAATCCGGCTCTTTGACGAAGGGCTGTTCCAGCAAGCTCACTGCAGCGACGAATTTACGTAATCTGCCAGTGATCATTTTTTCGATAATTTCTTCTGGTTTGCCGCTCTCTCGCGCCTGCGCAGAATATATTTCTGATTCTTTGGCTAACTCACCCTCAGGCACATCTTCGGCACGAACAACCAGTGGATTCACAGCTGCCACGTGCATTGCTATGTCACGTGCCAGAGACTCATCTCCACCGGTAATAGATATTAATACAGCAATACGGTTATTGCTGTGCACATAGCTTTCAACTATACCTTGATTCGCATCGGCAAACTTCAGGCGCTCAATTCTTCGCAGATTGCAATTCTCACCAATCTTTTGCACCAATGCCTGACGCGCTTCTTCCAAACCGCCATCTAGTAGTCCCGCAACATCGGCCTCGCTATTTGAATAAGCTAGCTCAAGAGCTTGTTGTGCAAAAGCAAGAAAATTCTCGTCCCTCGCCGCGAAATCGGTTTCGCTGTTTACTTCAACCACTACGCCGTAGTTTCCGTCTTGAGCAATCTTCGTCAGTACCACACCTTCAGCTGCAACCCGACTCGCTTTCTTTGCAGCTTTGACACCACTTGCCTTGCGCAAATCGTCTATTGCCTTTTCCATGTCGCCATCAGCTTCGCTTAACGCTTTCTTACAATCCATCATGCCCAAGCCGGTTCTTTCCCGCAGTTCCTTAACCATGCCCGCTGTTATATTTGCCATCTTTGTTGCCTCTTTCTAATCACTTCGAAGAGCATACTCTTCAATTAAATCACCTGTAAAAAGGGGGCTATGCGCCCCCTTTCACTAACTCTATTTTCACTACTGCTTAGCAGGGAATTCTGCGTAGCAGAAATGTGCCATGTGTTAGGATTCGGCCTCGTCAGCCTTTTTCTTGGCCGGTGCTTTTTTCTTAACAGCTGCTTTTTTCTTGGCAGGAGCCTTTTTCTTGGCCGGTGCCTTTTTGGCAGCAACTTTCTTGACTGCCTTAGCTTCAGCTTCGGGCGCTTGATCCGCCGCCGGCACAACAACAGATTCTTCTGCCGCTGCTACCTCGACAACCTCAGCTGCCTCTGCAACTTCAGCTATCTCTGCGACTTCGGCTGTCTCTGCGACTGCCTCTGCAACTTCAGCGGCTTCTGCAATATCCTGCGGCTCAGCGCTGGCAGCCGACTCTTCCTCAGCCTCTGCTACAGGCGCTTCTTCCGTTGCCTCCGCCACTGCTTCCGCATCATCCTCTATTTCGATGAATTCGCTATCGCTCCCAGCGGGGCCGTTCTTTGCACGCCCTTCTACACAGGCATCGGCAATAGCTTGTACATACAGCTGAATCGCTCTAATCGCATCATCATTACCAGGAATCACGGTATTGACGCCTTCGGGGTTGCTATTAGTATCTACAACGCCGATTACTGGAATCCTTAGATTATTGGCTTCGGTTACTGCTATACGTTCATGATCTACATCGATCACAAACAGCGCATCGGGTAGTCCACCCATATCTTTTATACCGCCAATGCTGCGCTCAAGTTTTACCTTGGCTCGAGTACGCATCAACGCTTCTTTCTTGGTCAGACGGTTAAGTGTGCCATCAGTTTCCTGTAGCTCAAGATCTTTCAGGCGTTTTATTGAGCCACGAATTGTCTTGTAGTTGGTCAACATGCCGCCGAGCCAGCGATGGTTCACATAGGGCATGCCGGCGCGCTCTGCTTCTTGCTTGATAATTTTGCCAGCCGCTCTCTTGGTGCCCACGAATAGAATTTTCCTTTTCTTTTCAGCAAGATAGGAAACTTCTTCAAGTGCGGAATTGAGAGCAGGTACGGTGTGCTCGAGGTTGATGATGTGAATTTTGTTTCTGGCGCCAAATATGTATGGCTCCATTTTTGGGTTCCAATAGCGACACTGGTGCCCGAAATGAACTCCTGCACGGAGCATCTCTTTCATACTTACAGTCATGTTGTATCCTTCGGTTTGGGTTAGGCCTCCATACACCCCATGGCTCAACCAATCTGAAAACTGCTCAGAGAGGCACCCAGAACTCATGTGACGGTGCATGTGCGACGTTAATTAAAGTTAATGGGCTTTCGTAATTAATTCAAAACTCCTGAAAGTTTGGAGCCAGCAACGACGAAAACGCGCAGCTTTATACCACAATAGCGCGTCCACGGAAAGGAAATATCACTTCACCCGCCCTCGCAACGCCCATTTGGAGCTTGCTTCCGGTCGTTTCGGGCATGCCGCTATCCACTGTTACAAAGGGGGCTCCTGCTTTACAATAGCGGGCTTTTGTCGCTAGCGGCATAATCAACAGCAATTCATTGGTAGATTCATGACGATTCATATTAAGACCGCAGAAGATATTTCCAAAATGCGTGTGGCTGGCAAACTAGCTGCCGACGTCCTGGAAATGATTGGCCCCCACGTTCAACCTGGGGTTAGCACAGGCGAACTAGATCGAATCTGCCATAAGTACATTGTGGAAGTACAACAGGCGGTGCCCGCCCCACTCAATTACAACGGCTTTCCCAAGTCGATCTGCACATCTATAAACCATGTTATTTGTCACGGCATTCCCAGCGACGGGAAGATTCTCAAATCTGGCGACATCCTCAATATAGATATCACCGTTATTAAAGACGGCTTTCATGGCGACACCAGTAAGATGTTCTGTGTCGGCGAGGTGCCCAGTCATGCCCAGCGCCTGATAAAGGTCACCCAAGAATGTCTGTACAAGGCAATAGATATTGTAAGACCGGGAATTACCCTTGGCGATATCGGGCACGTCATTCAACAACACGGAGAGGCAAATAACTATTCTATCGTGCGTGAGTATTGCGGCCATGGCATTGGGCGCATTTTCCATGAAGAGCCACAAGTTTTGCATTTTGGTCGGCCCGGTACAGGAATGCGTATTGTAGAGGGAATGACATTCACCATTGAGCCGATGCTTAACGCAGGCAGTCGTTACACGAAACTCTCTAAAAAAGACGGTTGGACGGTGACCACCAAGGATCGGAGACTTTCTGCGCAATGGGAACACACGATGGTAGTAAGCAATGCTGGTTGTGAAGTACTAACACGACGCTCCGACGAAACACTGTGAATCCGGACAATCTCGCCATTGCCGGGACCTATGCCAAGGAAAATTTTGAGCCTAACTCCACCCTGCTGGATATTTCCGCATTGGAAACTCAATTAAGTAACCCCGGCAATCACATCCAACACTTCAAGCAAGCTATAGAGACCGCCAACAACATTCTTAACGACCGCTACAAGGCAAATTTAAGTATCACCGAAATTGTAACGGCCCGCGCTTGGGTAATCGATCAAATACTAGCTCTGGTCTGGAAAGCACAGGCTTGGCCCGATGATCAGGATATCAGTTTGGTTGCGGTAGGTGGATACGGACGCGGAGAACTGCTGCCACATTCAGATATTGATCTATTGATATTGACCCGTAAGGACAATGCGAGTCGCTACAAGAGCTGTATCAGTTCTTTTCTAACTCTGCTCTGGGACATTGGTTTAGAGATAGGTCAGAGCGTGCGCTCGATTAAGCAGTGCAAGACCGAAGCTATCAACGATATAACTGTAGCCACTGCCTTGATGGAGTCTCGAACACTGATAGGACCCTCAGAATTACAGACCGAGATGGTTGCGCTCACCACGGGAAAGAGAGTCTGGCCGATAAAAAAATTCCTGCGTGCTAAATGGGATGAACAAAATGCTCGCCACCAGAAATACCACGATATCGACTATGCACTGGAACCCAATATTAAGACCTCCCCTGGTGGCCTGAGAGACATTCAAACTATTGCCTGGGTAGCCAAACGCCATTTCGGAGCCAGTTCGTTTCACGATCTGGTAGAACTAGGATTTCTGAAAGAGTCCGAAGAAACGATGCTGAACAAGGGCCAGCAATTTCTTTGGAAGCTGCGTTATGGATTACACCTATTGGAAGGCCGGCGCGAAGACCGTCTGCTGTTCGATAAACAGAGAGAACTGGCCAAGCTTTTTGGTTACGAAGACGATGAGAAAAGTTTGGGCGTCGAAAAACTGATGAAGCAGTACTATCGTGCAGTAGCAAATCTGCGCGCCCTAAATGACGTTCTTCTACAGCATTTCGATGAGGCTATTTTACGCGAAGGCGAACGCGTCAAGATCGAAGCAATCAACAAGAGATTTCAGATTCGTAATGGTTACATCGAAGTAGTTTACCCAGATGTATTCAAACGCTATCCGTCGGCCTTATTAGAAATTTTCGTGTTAATGGCACAGAACCCAAAGATAGAGGCTATCCGCGCTTCTACCATCCGCCTGCTACGAGATAATCGTCGCCTGATAGACGAGGACTACCGACACGACATTCGCAACGTCACTCTGTTTATGGAGCTGTTGCGCTCGCCACATAAAATGACTCTACAAATTCGTCGCATGGCTCGCTATGGCATACTCGGGCGCTACCTTCCTGAATTTGGTCAGATCACTGGCCAAATGCAGCACGATCTCTTCCACATCTACACTGTGGATGCACATACGCTGCAAGTTGTGGAGAATATGCGCAAGTTTAGATTGCCAGATGCCGCACAGAAATTCCCCGTGGCCGCGCATCTTTTTAAAAATTTACCGAAAGTAGAGCTGCTCTATATAGCAGGTCTATATCACGACATTGCGAAAGGCCGCGGTGGAGATCATTCGACTCTTGGTATGGTCGATGCGGAAAATTTTTGCAGTCGCCATAGACTGAGTAGCTGGGATTCAAAACTGGTTTGTTGGTTAGTTGATAAACACCTGTTCATGTCCATGACTGCACAGCGCAAAGACATTAGCGATCCGGAAGTCATTCATGAATTTGCCACCGCCATGGGGGACAAATTACATCTGGACTATCTGTATTCGATGACGGTGGCAGATATCAGGGCAACCAACCCGGAACTGTGGAACAGCTGGCGCGCAAGTTTAATGAAGCAATTATATTTAAACACCAAGCGCGCGTTACGCTTGGGATTGGAAAACCCCAGAGATCGAGAGGAACGAATTGCCGACAAAAAACAAACCGCTCTGTCAAAGCTTGCTGATAGGGGAATAGAAGAGCAACGAATCCAGCAAATTTGGGCGAATGCCAATGACGAGTACTTTCTGCGCGAGTCTGCGGCGAATATTGTCTGGCATACCACCGCTATCGCGACTTTTTCTGGCTCAGGACCGCTGGTATCCACTAATGATCTTATGCAGAATACGGTGGAAGGCGCTACGCAGATTTTTATCTATACAACTAATAGCAGATTCCTTTTTGCCAACACTACCGCAGCTTTTGAGAAATTGAATCTGAACATTCAGGGCGCCAGGATATTTACCTCTGACAACGACCACTGCATGGACACCTATACGGTATTGGAAACCAGCGGGCAGCCGGTTGGTAACAATCCGCAGCGCTTGGCGGAAATAAAGAAGATTGTTACACAATATATCGCATCTGGGGGTGCTGCCATCACTCCCGCGCTAATCCGTCGCAGTCGGAAGGACAAATACTTTAGCCAAGGTATTGAGATTAACTGGCTGAACGCGCCTAATCGCGACTATTCCACCGTGGAGATCAATTGTCCCGACCAACCAGGAATATTGGCCTGCGTGGGCAAGGTGTTTGCTGAAAACTCCATAAACTTGAAAGATGCACGCATTACAACTCTCGGCGAGAGGGTTGAGGATTTATTCTTTGTAACCGATCAGGCCGGCAAGCCGATTAGGGATGAACTACTGATCGAGAATATTAAATCGGCAATAAATTCCGAGTTAAAGAAAAGACTGGATTTCTAGGGAGCCTCCGAACAATAAAACTTTTGGATTGAATAATGACAACCCTATACGGCATCAACAATTGTGACACCATCAAAAAGACGCGGGCGTTGCTTACGGAATCTGGAGTCGAATTCGACTTTCATGACTACAAAAAGCTGGGCTGCAGCAAAGAACTGATTCAAAGGTTTCTACAACATTTCAGCCATGAAGAACTGATCAATACCCGAGGGTCAACTTGGCGAAAACTTCCAGAAAGCGTCAGGAAAAACTTAAGCGCCAACTCAGCCGAGAAACTAATGCACGAGGAAACTTCATTAATCAAGCGACCCATAATCGAGAGCAATGGCAAATGGCTGCTAGGTTTCGATAAAGAAAAAATTCAACTACTAGTGCAAGGGAGCAACTGACTCATAAAAGTTAGTGTTAGACTATTTGCCAACAAGGATTAAGAAAAAATGAACGATACAGCTATACACAGCCTCGGTTTTGGTATTGCCACGCGCAATTCGAAAGATGACATCATTGAGGTGTATTATCCATGTCTGATGAGAAATCCCGCGCCTGCTCTGGCGAGCGGTGTTAGCAAAGCCTGTGGTATAGATTCCGGACAGAACGCAGTTATCGAATTACATGCAGAACTTGCTAGCACCCTATGCGTCACGCTGCTGAACGCAGGTTTTGCCGAACAAGCCGAAATACTTCGACAAATGAGCAACAGCACACAAAAGATAGTGTTGTGCTTTTTAAGTGTCGACACCGCTCCAACGACTGTCGCAGAAGCGTATTTAAAATTGCATTTGCTCTCTCACCGATTGGCCAAGCCTCACTCTTTGAATTTGGATGGCCTGTTTGCAATTCTACCTAATCTTGCCTGGACCGATGAAGGTGCCATAGATGTGGACGAATTACCGCAGCGTCAGCTGGAGGCTAGATTGCGAGGAAAACCCTTGGAAGTTGCCTCGGTGGACAAGTTTCCAAAGATGACAAGTTATGTAGTTCCCAGTGGTGTGCGTATTGCGCATACTGCCAGAGTGCGACTCGGCGCCTATCTAGGATCTGGCACTACCGTAATGCATGAAGGTTTCGTCAATTTCAATGCAGGCACGGAGGGACCCGCCATGATCGAAGGCAGGGTTTCTGCGGGGGTAATGATAGGAGCCAACAGCGATCTTGGCGGCGGTTGCAGCACCATGGGCACACTTTCCGGCGGCGGCACGGAGATTATTTCTGTAGGAGAGAATTGCTTGGTCGGGGCTAATGCCGGCATTGGCATTCCTTTGGCGGATGGCTGCATAGTTGAAGCCGGACTCTATCTGACCGCCGGCACGAAGTTGAATGTACTCAGCAGTGACGGTGAGCTACAAAAGACAGTAAAAGCCAGACAAATGGTGGGCATCGCCAACTTACTGTATAGACGTAATTCTCTATCGGGGGGCGTGGAATGTGTGCCACTGAAAACTTCAATTGGACTGAATGAAGACCTGCACAGTCATAACTAGGCAGGCTCCCTTGCGGAAGCAGAATCAAAGATGAGCGCAACTCTAGAACTCGCTAAGCAACTACTACAACTTCCTTCGGTGACACCCGCCGATGAGGGCTGTCAGCAGATTATCGCCAACAGACTCTCGGCTTTAGGCTTTCAGGTTGAAACGCTACAGTATGAAGACGTCACTAATCTGTGGGCTGTTATTGGTGATGGCGGTCCACTGTTTGTATTTGCCGGGCATACCGATGTAGTGCCAACCGGCCCCCTGGATCAGTGGAAGTTTCCCCCCTATAGCGCCACAGTCGAGGATGGTTTTCTGTATGGCCGCGGTGCCGCAGACATGAAGGGCGCTCTAGCAGCCATGGTCACGTCAGTTGAACGCTTACTCGCAGATTTCAAGATCGAAGGGCGCATTGGGTTTCTAATTACCAGCGATGAAGAAGGGATAGCCGTCAACGGCACTAAAAAGGTGATACAAGAGCTTGCTAGCCGGGGCATCAATATTGATTACTGCCTGGTGGGTGAGCCGAGCAGCTCCGCGACGCTGGGAGACACCATCAAGATCGGTAGACGCGGCTCTCTAAGCGCGAAACTGATCGTAAAGGGTATACAAGGCCACGTAGCTTATCCTCAGCTTGCCCTCAATCCTGTACACAAGGCCTTACCAGTGTTGACAGCATTGACGCAGCGTAGCTGGGATCACGGTAATGCGTCATTTCCCGCAACGAGTTTTCAAATATCGAATATGCAGGCAGGAACCGGTGCCAACAACGTAATCCCTGAAACCATAGAAATCGATTTTAATCTGCGCTTCTCAACGGAGTTGGATGCCGATAGGATTAAATCAAAAATTACAGGACTATTGGACGCGGCCGAATTGAATTACCAAATCCACTGGAATCTATCGGGCGAGCCATTTTTAACAAATTCTGGCAAATTGATTCGAGCTGTAACACAAAGCATTAAATATCTTAGCGGCCTCGACACCGATCAGTCGACTGCCGGAGGCACCTCTGACGGTCGTTTCATTGCGCCTACGGGTGCTGAAGTGGTCGAACTGGGGCCTTGTAATGCCACGATCCACCAAATAAATGAAAAAGTGTCGGTACAGGAACTAGACCAGCTCTCTGAAATCTATCAAAACATTATGCAGCGGCTGTTGACGGCAAAGAACTAGACCTCAATTTTCTGCTATTTTTATAATAGACCTTAGCCAATGGCTAGCCTGACAGATACACATCATATCTACTGCTGTTTCCCTTAAATCGAATGTCAGGCTTCTGCGAACTTAACGGCGGTGAAAGCTTCGCCCGCTTAACCACCACCCTCCTGCGCGCTAATTTTTGGGCATGCAGCAACAAGTCTTCATCGTCTGTTTGATGACCGAGTAATTGCTGTAGTAGTGCCATATCTTTTTTTACCTTTGCACTTTTCCGACGTTCGGGAAACATAGGATCCAGATAAACCACATCGAATTGCTGCGCTTCAAATCCGAATTTCGTGAACTCACCATAATGTAACTGCATAGAGCTCAACACCGCAGCGGTACTCTCATCGTATTGATTGATCCTCGCCAGCCCGTCCTGCAATAGCGCATGCACGATCGGTGAACGCTCGAGGAGGGTGACTTTGCACCCAAGACTGGCAAGTAGGAAAGCATCCTTACCCAGGCCCGCTGTGCCGTCTAAAACCGTTGGTATTAAAGGTCCCTTGATACCGATTGCCTTGACAATGTTCTGGCTCTTAATAGAACTTTTTACACGGTAATTGAGCTTTGGGTCGGAGAAATCGACTGACAACACAGCCGCTTGTTGCGAATCCATACTGTGCAGGCCTAATGTGGAATCTTGATAGGCGAGGAAATAGTCGTATTCCAGTTCACTGTAATCGCCACTGGTTTGTGGAAATTCTATCAGAGGTAGGCCCAAGCTATCGGCAAGTAAACTCGCTCTATGTGTTTGATCACACTCTGTCTGTGCAACAGCGATCTTCACAGGGCAATTAATATCAGACCGATACCGAGCAACACTCGATAGATTACGAACGGCAGGAAACCGATGCGTTGTATTAACTGAAGGAAAAAATGAATACAAGCATAGGCAACTCCAGCCGAGATCAGCACACTGTACAGTAACAACATCCAATTCAGAGTCCCCGTGCCTTCTGCAAGCAACTCCAAACCTTTTAGCAGCCCGGTGGAACCGATAACAGGTATGGACAGCAAAAACGAAAACCGCGCAGCGGCGGCACGGTCCAGATTACAAAAAAGCGCTGCGGTCATGGTAATACCTGAACGAGATGTACCAGGAATTATCGCCAGCATTTGTGCAAAGCCAATAATGAGAGCGGTCTTCCAATCGATGTTGAACAGGGCTCGTTGCTTAGTTCCATTTCGGTCCGAGACCCATAACAATAAGCCAAATGCGATAGAGCTAAGGCCAATTACCAAAAGCGAACGGCCATATTGTTCAACGTAGCCGCCCAATAATAATCCAGCCAAGCCTGCAGGAATGGTGGCGACGATCAGCATCCAGGCCAATCTGGAATCCCCTGAATTTCTTCTTTGTATCGTGCTTTCAAGTGCAGCTAGAGCTAGTCTTCGAAGGTCATGCCTAAAATAAAATACCACCGCCAGCAATGTCCCTACATGCACTGCAACATCGAAGGTCAAACCCTGATCGTTCCAGGAAAACAACAGCGACGGGAGAATTAAGTGCCCAGATGAAGAAATAGGCAGAAATTCTGTCGCTCCTTGCAAAACAGATAAGAAAGTTGCTTGGAAGAAATCTAAATTCAACGCCTGTCCTCAGCCTCTAGTGCAGGAATGTGCTTGAGTCTAGCTGTAATTCAACTGCTCTTTTACATAATTTGGTCTTAATTGTTCTGCAGTAACAGCCTCGCCTGCGTCAAACCTGAGTGTTGCCAATTGAACTATAATCTCGCTACTGATTATCGGGCTGATAATCTTGTCTGATACCCTGCAGCCTAGCCTTTTCTGAATATCAGATTGCCTAGTCCAGCCATTGCCGACCATATCCCATTGTTGCTCCAGCGTGTTCTCAGGCAATACCTGCAACAGCTCTGGCACTGCAACCTGTTCATTCCCCAGTAATTCGACACCCAGCTTCTCTGATTTCCGGTAGGCCGCGAAATACACCTCTCTCTCTCTTGCTTCCTCACACACCAGCACATAATTATTCTTCGATTGTTTGACAGTTGCCATCGCCGTTAAGGCTAGCGATGAAAGCGCTATCACCGGCTTGTCTTGAGTCATACTCAAGCCTTGGGCCACTGCCACTCCTATCCTCACTCCGGTAAAAGATCCTGGGCCCGCAACGACAGCTATTAAATCCAATTCCGCAAGACTACTTCCTGCCTGTGCAAGTAGTTCTGAAATCATCGGTAGAACACGTTGTGCGGATTGCCGCTTAGACTCACTAATTCGGTCTGTCAGTTTGCCGCTATGCATCAAGGCAACCGAACAATTGTCAGAAGATGTGTCAATGGTCAGAATATCAGTCATCATTTAGCACGGAGCAGAGAAACGGCCGATCTGGTAGAAGCCAGTGCTGTAATGAAAAAATCCCCGTTGATGCAATTCAACAGGGATTTTTGAGAAAGGTTTGAGTAGACACCCACCGACTGCGAGCGGACACGCAGTCGGTGGGTGTTCTGGCTAAAGTCACTCAATCCAGCTTGCAGTCCTATTTCTTCTTTCGGGCTGCTTTCTTGCGCGCTGGCGCTTTCTTCTTAGCTGCCTTCTTCTTAACTGCTTTGCGTTTTACCGCCTTTTTCTTAGCCGGTTTACGCTTCGCAGCCTTTTTCTTGGCAGCTTTCTTACGTGCAGGCGCCTTCTTCTTAGCGACCTTTTTCTTCGCTACCTTACGCTTGACCTTCTTGGCTGCTTTCTTCTTAGCGACCTTCTTCTTGGCTACTTTTTTCTTAGCAGCCTTTTTCTTGGCAACCTTCTTCTTCGCCACCTTCTTTTTGGCTGCTTTCTTCTTAGCAGGCGCCTTACGCTTAGCTACTTTGCGCTTAACAGCCTTCTTAGCGGCCGAACGACGCTTAACAGCTTTCTTCTTCGCCTTTTTCTTCACGGCTTTCTTACGAGCTGGCGCTTTCTTCTTGGCTGCTTTCTTCTTCGCTGCCTTTTTACGAGCTGGCGCCTTCTTCTTAGCTACCTTCTTACGCGCTGGCGCCTTCTTCTTAGCGGCCTTTTTCTTCGCGACTTTCTTCTTCGCTACCTTCTTTTTAGCCTTTTTCTTTACGACCTTCTTTTTAGCGGCCTTCTTCTTTGCCGCTTTTTTCTTGGCAGGCGCCTTGCGCTTGGCTACTTTGCGTTTTACCGCTTTT
Organism: Gammaproteobacteria bacterium; assembly: GCA_021773355.1. Taxonomy (GTDB): domain Bacteria; phylum Pseudomonadota; class Gammaproteobacteria; order Pseudomonadales; family Pseudohongiellaceae; genus UBA9145. Next base: position 189,107 of record JAJFKE010000047.1, read on the forward strand.
TTCGCTGCTGCTCTGCGCTTTACCGCCTTCTTCTTCGCTACTTTCTTCTTAACGACCTTCTTCTTGGCCTTTTTCTTTACAGCCTTCTTCTTGGCTACTTTCTTCTTGGCCGTCTTCTTCTTAGCAGCTGGCTTACGCTTTACTGCCTTTTTCTTGGCTACTTTCTTCTTAGCGACCTTCTTCTTAGCCTTTTTCTTAACAACCTTCTTCTTGGCTACTTTCTTCTTAGCGACCTTCTTTTTGGCCGCTTTCTTCTTCGCAGCTGGCTTACGCTTCGCAACTTTCTTAGGAGAGGCTTTCTTAGCTGCCGAGCGTCTCTTTACTGCTTTCTTCTTAACTACTTTCTTTTTCTTCTTTACAGCAACCTTTTTCTTAGCTGGCTTCTTCTTGCCGGCTTTACGCGCTGCAGCTTTAGCCTTGGCAGCAGCTTTCTTGGCCGCAGCCTTTTCCTTTTTAGCAGCCCTGGCAGCTGCCTTTCTAGCTGCTGCAGCATCTTTGCGAGCCTGCTTCGCAGCTTTCGCTGCTTTTTCCTTGGCTTGCTTGGCTTTATACTTAGCTGCGAATGCTTTTACTGCCTTAATAAGATCTGCTTCGGCCTTAGCTGATGCAGCGGCTTTAGCTGCAGCTGCCTTTGCTGCGGACTCTGCAGCCCTGGCTCTAGCTTTCGCCGTTCTAATCTTGGCGTTCGTTGCAGCAACTGCGGCAGACGCTTTCTTCACTGCGCCTTGTGCTGTCTTTGCAGCTTTCCTACTTGCTGCTGTTTTCGCTCTAACTGCAGCTTTCTTTGCAGCTACGGCTTTCTTTCTAGCGGCTGCAACTTTCTTTGCTGCCGCTTTCGCTGCTTTTTCAAGTTTTGCTACTGCGGCATTTGCTTTAGACAAAGCCGGGCTGCTAACTTTCTTAGCTGCTGACTTTCTCTTAGCAGGTTTTCTCTTTTTTGCCTTAACTTTAGCCATACTCGTTTCTCTCCTAGGTTATGAATCGTGCCCGCTTAAGTTTAACAATCGTACCCACTGCTCGCCGGCAACATATCACATAAATAATCTGGCTTACAGTAATCTTGTTGCAAATAAACTGTTAGTTAAATAATTTTTTAAACAGTCCATGCATAATACCCACTTCTACATGGCATCAACCTCTATTTCGCTTGCTGAATAGAAAACTTTAAGAAAACATGAATAATTTTTAACCAATTGCATGATTTAAATTGCTGCACTAACGGCAATATGTTTGCCAACTTTCTTTACGCGACTTCATAACAGCGCCTAATTGACTAAACTTTGATCAATATGAATGTTTTTGACTGAAAATTTATTGTTTTAAGCCCGTATGTCCTTCCCAAACAATATCAATACTCCATATAGCTAATTAGAATTGCATCAAAACCGACACACAAAATACTTTGTACTATGCCGGTGTAACTGTGAAGTAGTTAACAAGAATAGAAAAATATTAATAAGTGAGGCTAACTAGAGAAACCGCTGTGAGTATTTTCGTTACAAGAAATCGGTCATTTGCAAAAATACTAACTTCAAAAGCAAAAAACCCAGGCCTAAGCCTGGGTTTTTATCGGAATGACTTGCTATCAAGCCAAAGACGAAAGAATTTGATCCTTTATTGAATCAACACTTGCTACGCCGTCGACCTTAATCACTTTTACAGCTTGGCCTTGTTCTTCCAATCTCTGATAAAACTTTACCAAGGGTTCAGTCTGCTCGTGATAGACTTCCAGCCGCGTACGAATGGTATCTTCCTGATCATCTTCCCTCTGAATAAGATCTTCCCCGGTTTCATCGTCTTTACCTGCTATCGCCGGAGGATTGAAGTCGATATGGTAAACCCGACCTGAACCGGGATGCACTCGTCTACCCCCCAGCCGTTTAACTATCTCATCGTCAGCAACATCTATCTCTAAAACGATATCTATTGGAACAGCGGCCTCAACCATCGCTTCTGCCTGAGGAATTGTGCGTGGAAAACCATCGAACAAAAAACCTGACTCACAGTCGTCTTCTTTAATGCGTTCCTTTACCAAAGCTATGATGATTTCATCGGTAACCAAACCACCAGATGCCATAACCTGTTCTACTTGCAGGCCTAATGCTGTCTTCGCTTTTACGGCAGCTCTTAACATATCACCTGTAGATATTTGTGGGATGTTAAACTGTCCACAGATAAATTGCGCCTGTGTGCCTTTACCCGCGCCAGGCGCCCCTAACAAAATAACTCTCATTTCCAACTCCCGTTTCCTAACTGTTAAAGTCTGATGGTGCTTAACCCCGCCTTTGCGGCAGTTTTTTCTATTTTTTGCTTACCCTTACAAGCCATGGGCTTTGGCTTGATTCCAAAGCGTATCCAGCTCTTGTAAATTAGCATCTTGTAAGGCTTTGCCCTGAGAGTAAAGTGCAGATTCAATCCACTTGAAACGATTTTCGAAGCGACGATTTGCCGATCGCAGCGCAACTTCCGGTTCAACATTACTGTGCCTGGCCAGATTGACAGTGGCAAACAACACATCCCCTAACTCATCGCTGATTTTCTCAACATCGCCAAGAGCCAGGGCCTCTTCAAATTCTAGTATTTCTTCCTTCAATTTATCCAGTACCGGGCTAATCTCTGCCCAATCGAAACCCAGCTGTGCCGCCCTTTTTTGCAGCTTACGTGCCCGCTCAATAGCGGGCAATGCCCTTGGCACATCATCTAGCAAACTGACAGCTTCCAAATTCGCTTTTTTACCAGCTCTTGAGCTTTTTTCTTCACGTTCTGCTTCCTTAATAGCTTCCCAATTCACAACTACTTGCTCAGCACTTATCTCTTGCTCTACGCCAAACTGACCTATATCTCCATTTGGAAATACATGGGGATGACGACGAACTAATTTGTTGCTAATCGCTGTCGCTATATCCTGGAAGTCGAAAGCGCCGTGCTCGCTAGCTATTTGTGCATAAAAAATTACCTGAAACAACAAATCCCCTAGCTCATCTTCCAACTCCACCAGATCATTGTTCTCGATTGCATCTGCAACTTCATACACTTCTTCTAATGTATAGGGTAGTAATGAACTAATGGTTTGCTCTAAATCCCAGGGACAGCCATGCTTCTTGTCACGCAGCATGGTCATAATGGCAATTAGTTTTTCTATCGCTGACATGACTTCTCGCTTGTTAGCTGCCTCTTTACTCACCGATGCTCATCCTGTGGCGTTAATCCGCCTTTACTAGCCCTTTTTCCCTAGCTGGAACACAGCCATCGACTCCACGTGCGTTGTGTGTGGAAACATATCCATAACACCAGTTGCCCGCAACTTGTATCCCGCTTTTATCAACTCGGCGGAGTCTCTGGCCAGAGTCGCTGGGTTGCAGGAAATATAGACGATCTTCTCTGCTTGCAACTTCGCAATTTCTGCGATTATTTCTATTGCACCGGAACGAGGAGGATCTAACAGTATCTTGTTGTATTTTAGCTGAGACCATTCCTTTGCGTGTATGCTTTGAAACAGGTCCGCAGCATAGAACTGGACATTAGCTATCCTATTTAGCGTGGCGTTCTCAAAACCGCGAGCCACCATTTCCTCACTACCTTCGACGCCAACCACCTGCCTCACTTGACGAGCAATAGCTAGAGTAAAATTACCCAGGCCGCAGAATAGGTCTAATACGGTATCTTCTTTTTCTAACTCTAAAAGCTCTAGCGCGCGCGAGATGATCTTGCGATTAATACCGGCATTGACCTGCGTGAAATCCATAGGATGAAAGTTTAGTTGCAAATCGAACTCAGGCAGGAAGTATTGCAGACGCTCTGCGGTATCTGCGGGAAATATTTTATGTACAGAAGCATTGCCAGCGGGCTGTAAGTACAGATCAATCTCATGTTTCTGCGCAAACCCGAGCAGAGCGGTGTTATCCGATTCGGTAAAGGGCTGCAAGTGACGGAACACGAGTGCAACCCGATGCTGATAGGCCTGGGCTAATTGAGTTTTCTCATGCTTGGACTGATCCAACACCTCACCAACCGCCACTTCAATCTGCGGCACACTATGACTACTGCGCAACTCGGTAATCAGCACCCGCAGTGGCTGTATTAACTCGGCCACTTCCTTAACAAGAACTTTGCAGTCGCTCATGTCGGTGATGAAGCTACTGTATTTTTCCCTAAATCCTACCAGGGCTCCGCCCTTCTTGTTAACTACGCGAATTGCCAGTCTAGCCTTGCGCCGATAGTGCTCGGTGGCGTCTTGTAACTTTGGCAGAATCTCAAGATTGTCCAACTCTAAACCGGTTGCATGCCGCAATTGCTCTAATAACACCGACTGTTTGAATTCTATTTGCCCATTAACATCCATGTGTTGAAGCGAACAACCTCCGCATAAACCTGCATAGCCGCAGGGAGGTGTTACACGAAGAGGGGATGGTGAAAGTACGGTGGCTGTCTTCAGTTCGTCGAATCGACCACGTCGTCGCACATAAGAGGCTGAGACTTGCTCGTCGGCCAGCGCTCCATCGACGAAGGCTACCTTACCTTCAATATGAGCTACACCTCGTCCCTCGTGACTCAGGGAAGTTATATCCAGGATTACCGGCTCGCTGGGTAGCCTGCCGCGTCCTTGTCTGCGTCTGCTCATATAGATTACTACTTGAGGTGCAAAATGTTGCTGCGGGGCTTACCGAAGCAGAGAATTACATTAGCTGCCATCTGCGGCTGTGTAGCGTGTATCAAAATCTTCAACAATTATTCGAATACACCCGTGGAAAGATAACGATCGCCGCGATCACAAATTATTGCCACTATAGTCGCATTGCTTATTTCTCGCGATAATTGTAACGCCGCGTAAATAGCCCCACCGGAAGAAACCCCGCAGAAAATGCCTTCTTGCTTGGCAAGTTCTTTCATCGTGTGCTCCGCATCGCTTTGATCAACGTCGATGATGCGGTCCACACGCTTACTATCAAAAATCGCTGGCAAATATTCTGTAGGCCAACGCCTAATGCCGGGTATGCGTGAACCTTCTTTGGGCTGCAGGCCGATAATTTCGATCTCTGAATTCTGTTCTTTAAGAAAACGCGAAACCCCCATAATCGTACCGGTAGTTCCCATGGAACTAACGAAATGAGTAATTTCACCCTTGGTGTCACGCCAAATTTCGGGGCCAGTCTGAACATAGTGTGCGTTCGGATTGTCCTGATTAGCAAATTGATCCAGCACCTTGCCCTTACCCTGATCCTGCATTCGCTGGGCCAGATCCCGCGCTCCCTCCATTCCTTCTTGTTCAGACACCGTAACTAGCTCGGCACCGTAGGCTGACATCGATGCCTTACGCTCGCTGCTCATGTTATCTGGCATGATCAGAATTAACTTATAGCCCATCACAGCGGCGACCATCGCCAGCGCTATGCCTGTGTTACCGCTGGTAGCTTCTATTAACACATCACCTGCTTTTATGTCTCCTCGAAGTTCTGCCTGTTGGATCATGCTGAGGGCCGGTCTATCTTTAACAGAGCCAGCGGGATTGTTACCTTCGAGTTTAGCCAAAATGGTATTCGTGGTTTCACCGGGCATGCGCTGCAATTTCACCAGTGGTGTGTTACCAATTTGAGATTGAATAGTTTGATAGGACATGGGAAAAAGGCTGATCAACAGAACGGTTAAGGTGGCGGAAAGCGCAAAATTCTACACGGAAACAGCAGCGGGCGAAAGCAGCCCAGAGCTTGGCCTTATAGCGGCTAAACCAGAATCGTTGAACCAGGGGGTTTTAATTCTGCTTGCTAAACAGACTGCGGCTATTGAGGGGCTTGCCGCCTAGATGAGCAGCCAGCGCTGATCTCAATAAGCGTTTGGCCGTCTTCGCTACCTCCTTATCACTTAGATCCAGCTCCCGCAGAGACACTATGTGTGCACCGCTATAGACTCTACTACTGCTATGTTGCGCTTCATCAATCAATAATTCGAATCCGATATCTGGCATAAATCGGTATTGCCCATCTGCGGTTATTGCCTCATGCGTATGGCAATCCGATTCAAGATTGATGCCATAGCCCAGTTCCGTCAGCAGGCACAGTTCAAACTGTCGCAGCACCAGCTGCACATCACCACTCCCTTGAAGTGCAACCAGCGTATCCTGATAGGCAAGATACAGTTGCTTGTGCTCTACATGATTCAACAGCAGGCGCGTTAACAGTTCATTGATGTACATACCGCTGAACAGACGCTCCCCTTTTAGTAGAATTGCGCTGAGACTACTTTCTATTCCGGTGACTGTTTTCAATTCGCCACGCCCGGATAAAGAAACCAGAACCGGGTGGAATAACTGCAACAGAGAACGATATTTAGATTTTCCGCTACGCACGCCTTTGGCGACGGCTCGAACACGGCCGTAATCCATGGTAAAGAAATCAACAAGCGAGCTGGTGTTTTGAAACGGTTGACTGTGCAACAAATAGGCTGGCTGAAGTGAGACTCTTGAATCCATAATTTACAGCCAGTTGAGAGCTAACGGTCCACATAGCCGAGGCTCTGCAGTGCCCTTTCGTCATCCGCCCAGCCCGACTTAACTTTTACCCATAGATTGAGCATGACTTTGCTCTGAAACGTGATTTCCATGTCCTCTCTGGCGGCCGTCCCTATTTGTTTTAGCCTGTCGCCGTCCTTTCCTATAATAATTCGTTTCTGGCCTCTATTATCGACCAAAATCAGACCATGGATATGCAACACTGATTTAGCTTTTTCAAACTTCTCTATTTCAACGGTAATTTCGTAAGGCAGCTCATCACCTAGTTGTCTCGTTACTTTTTCTCGAATCATTTCGGCAGCTAGAAATCTGGAACTACGGTCGGTAATTTGATCCTCGGGAAACAGGAATGGACCTTCTGGCAGAAGCGCTTTTACCAAGCTTTCAATAGTTTCAAGATTATGGCCACCTAATGCAGAGACCGGGACTATTTCTGCAAAATCACGTTTCTTTGTCAGTTCGGCTATGTGTGGCAACAATTCTGTCTTGTCTTGTACTAAATCTATTTTGTTAATCACCAACAATACTGGCACTTTCGTATTAGCCAGTGCATCCAGTACGAATTGATCGGCTTCGTTCCATATAAAACGCTCCACCACAAACAACACTACATCAACATCTTTAATCACGCTGAGCACAGTGTCATTCATTACTCGATTCAAAGCCTTATTGAAACGAGAATTCAAGCCCGGCGTGTCAACAAATATACATTGGCTATCAGCATCACTATTAATGCCGATGATTCTGTGTCTGGTGGTTTGCGGCTTACGCGAGGTAATACTGATTTTTTGTCGCAGCAAATGATTGAGCAAGGTTGACTTGCCTACATTCGGCCTGCCCACAATAGCGATATAACCACAGCGGCTAGGCGGACTGCTCTGCTGTGCAGAGTCACTCATTATTGCTCTCCAATTGACTCTTCGATTGAGTCCAGCATTTTTTCTGCAGCTTGTTGCTCGGCAAGCCGCTTGCTGGAGCCGATGCCTACAGCTTTCTTCTGCAGAAATTCCAAGCTACAACTTACATGAAACACTTGTTCATGTGCGGCGCCAGACACCTCTACCACTTCATAATTGGGCAGGGCTCTTCCCTGCGCCTGCAATAATTCCTGTAGCCTGGTTTTGCAGTCTTTTTGCTTGGCGCTGCCCTCCTCGGTAGATAAGTTACGCGCATTAATCGTTTTTACAAACTGTTTGCATGCTTCTAAGCCACCATCTAAGTAAATCGCCGCGATGAGAGCCTCAACCGTGTCCGCCAGAATTGAATCTCGCTCCATGCCACCGCTTTTCAATTCCCCAGCTCCCAATTGCAAAAGCTCGCCAAGCTGCAGTTCTCTACCGATGGCTGCCAAAGACGCCTTGTTGACAAGGCTAGCCCGCATTCGACTCAACTCTCCTTCACTGGCCTCAGGGTAAAGATCAAATAGTGCTTCTGCGATTATGAATCCCAACAGCGAATCGCCCAAGAATTCAAAGCGTTCATTGTGTGATTTGCTGGCACTGCGATGCGTTAAAGCTTGTTGTGCCAGATCCAGGTTGGAAAATTGGTAGGCGAGAGATTGCTGAAGTTTTTCTAATTTCTTGACCATTTATTGCAAAACGGTATCAAACTTCGCCACGACATCAAGGTTCGCAACTAATTCAACTCGCCGCTCATAGGCTATGGTGATAATAGGTTTATCATTTTCCTTGCGCAGGGTAATGTTTGAGAGATCAAAGTTTGTTACACTGTTAATACGCAGAGTGTTGGACACACGCTGCCGAATATCGGTAAGCGTCATATTAGCCGCCTCACCATTTTCGATTAGCTCCTCACAGACTCCTGTAATCAAGTTATGATCGACATACACCGGGACAACCTTCAAGCCGAAAGTTAGAAACGTGGCGATCAAAATGAAAACCATTAACATCCCAAACTTGGATACACCTTGTTGTCTGACCAGGTTTCTTGATTGTAGTTGCTTCATGATCTCACCCGCAGGAAAGTTAGTGTTTCTGTTTATTTAAATCGGCTGCTAACAGGATTCGCTACCTTATGGAGTTATAGCCATTAAATCTGATACTGCTATCACAAATCTCTTACTTTATTCGCTGATTTCTCTCAAAAGTTGGCAAATTTAGTCCCGGATCCTTGTGCATCCACACGGCTATAGCCCTACCAACTATATCTTTCTCGGGCACCGTGCCCCATTCACGACTGTCGCTGCTATTGTCACGGTTATCCCCCATCATAAAATAATGTCCATTTGGTATTATCCAAGTGGTGCGAGATCGTTGTCGGGCAATTCCACTTATGTGTTGCGTGGCATGCTCTACGCCATTGATGGTCTCCAGATGCAGCGTTCCGGGCAAATCCCCAAGATTTGTATCTACCAGAATATCGTCAACAAATTCTTCGCCTATTATTTCGCCATTAACGTATAGTCTCTTATCTTCATATCGAATTGTATCGCCCGGCAGCCCAATAACTCTCTTAATATAATACTTATTCTCATGAGGCGGGATGAAAACCATGACCTCGCCGCGATCAGGGTCATCCACATCCAAAATCTTGGTGCCTATAACCGGAAGTCGAATCCCATAGGCATATTTGTTTACCAAAATAAAATCGCCCACTTCCAATGTTGGAATCATTGAACCGGTGGGAATCTGAAATGGCTCGACCAGAAACGAGCGCAGCATAAGGACAATTAGTAGAACCGGAAAAAATGACTTGGCGTATTCAATCAGTAGCGGTTCCTGAGATAAACCAGCTATTGTTTGAGTAACTTGCTCTTCATTTTTCCCTTTCGCATGCGTGGATTCGTAGTTAAGCACTGCCTGCAAACGATGTTTCTTGATTAGCAAACTATCGAGCAACCACAGAAGCCCGCAAATGCTAACGAGAATTACTAATACTAATGAAAAATCTATGTCCATTGCTTATTTCTTGCCCAGTTGCATCACTGTGATTGAATACATGAAATCCGCTTAGCTATCTACTTTCAAAACGGCCAGAAAAGCCTCCTGTGGAACTTCCACATTACCAACCCGCTTCATTCTTTTTTTACCGGCTTTTTGCTTTTCTAATAATTTCTTCTTTCGCGACACATCGCCGCCATAGCATTTTGCCGTTACATTCTTGCGCAGTGCCTTAACCGTTTGCCGCGCAATTATTTGGCCGCCAATTGCGGCCTGAATAGCTACATCGTACATCTGCCGCGGAATGAGCTCTCTCATCTTTTCCACTAGAGAACGTGCCTTGGAATGGGCATGATCTCGATACACAATTAGTGCCAGAGCATCTACTTTATCGCCGTTAATCAGAATATCTAAACGTACCAAATTGGATTTTTCGAAGCGCACAAAGTGATAATCGAGGGAAGCATAGCCACGGCTGGTAGATTTTAGTCGGTCGAAGAAATCCAGAACCACCTCATTCATGGGCAATTCGTAATTAAGTGACACTTGCTTACCGACAAATTGCATGTCTTTTTGAATACCGCGTTTTTCTACACATAGGGTAATCACATTGCCAAGATGTTCCTGCGGCACCAGAATATTCGCGAGAACGATGGGTTCACGCATCTCAGCGATTGACATCACCGGTGGTAGGCGCGAAGGGCTGTCCACCAGAAGCTGTTCACCATTTTCGAGTAACACTTCATAGATTACCGTTGGCGCCGTAGTAATCAGCGATAAATCGTATTCCCGCTCCAGGCGCTCCTGAATAATTTCCATGTGCAGCATGCCGAGAAAACCACAACGAAAACCAAAGCCCAAGGCATCGGAATTTTCAGGTTCATAATGCAGCGATGCGTCATTCAGGGTGAGCTTGGCAAGCGCATCGCGGAAATTCTCGAAATCATCAGAGGAAACCGGAAACAGCCCGGCGTAAACCTGGGGTTGAATCTTGCGAAAACCCGCCAGGGCTTCCACAGTTGGGCTGCTTGCCAGGGTTATAGTATCTCCAACCGGCGCGCCCAGAATCTCTTTGATGCCAGCCACGATAAAGCCCACTTCTCCCGCCGCCAATGCACCGGTTTCGGTTCGCTTTGGCGTGAAGACACCGACACTGTCTACCACGTGAGCCTTGCCTATTGTTTTGGCTATAATCTTGTCACCCTTCTTCAGGGTTCCCTGCATCACCCGCACCAAAGATACTACGCCCAGGTAATTGTCGAACCAGGAATCTATGATTAAGGCCTGTAGATCTGCCGTTCTGTCACCAAGCGGAGGCGGAATCTTGTGGATAATCTGTTCCAGGATTTCATTTATGCCCAGGCCTGTCTTGGCGCTCGCACAGACGGCATCTTGCGCATCGATACCAATAATTTCTTCTATCTCGGTGCGCACACGATCGGGCTCTGCCTGCGGTAGATCCATCTTATTCAGAACCGCAATGACCTCAAGCCCCTGCTCTATCGCGGTGTAGCAGGTGGCCACCGACTGCGCCTCCACACCCTGTCCAGCATCCACCACCAGCAGCGCGCCCTCACAGGCCGCCAAAGAGCGGGATACCTCATAGCTGAAATCAACATGGCCTGGAGTATCGATGAAATTTAACTGGTAGCGCTTACCGTCCAAGGCATCGTAGTGCAAGGTCACACTCTGTGCCTTAATGGTAATGCCTCTTTCCCGCTCAATGTCCAGACTGTCCAATATCTGTACATCCATCTCACGCTCAGTAAGGCCACCGCACATTTGGATGAAGCGATCGGCCAGGGTCGATTTGCCATGGTCAATATGGGCTATTATCGAAAAATTTCGAATATGGCTTAGGTCAGTCACGGGGTCTATGGGTCACTTGTGGGGAATTCAGACAGCTAGCAAACAAGCCGGCAAGTCTACAGCATATGAAGCCGGGTGTCAGGAAGTTTCAATAGCATAGCAGGCCCGAAATACCCAGACCGCGCCGGTTACCGGCCCAATACCTGCTAGATTGGATATGGCTTATGGCTTGAGTTCAAGCGCCAACGTTGTGCCCTGTCCTTCGCGGAAGATTCGAATGGGAACAAAGCCGGACTCCGGCAAATTGCTGGCAATGCTGGCGAACCTGTCGGCGGAATCTATTTCCTGTCGATTCAAGGAAACGATGACATCTCCGACTCGCAAACCCGCTTCGCGCCCTGGCCCATCATCTAATTCAGCTATTTGAACGCCTGCCAGACCCGTCACTCGGCGTACATCTGCACTCAATTCACTCACCCGAAAGCCCAGGGGATTATTTCTCTCCCTAACGACTTCAGGCTCTGCCACTACCACGCTATTAGTTGGAGAGCTTCCCAGAACCACTGTTAGGTTCCGCATTTCACCTTCACGGTAAACTCGAATGTCCGCTTCGGTACCGGGTCGATATTGGCCCACATAAAACGGCAGGTCAGTAAAATGTTCAATCTCATGGCCATTGAATTCGAGAATGATATCTTCGATTGCTACGCCGCCATTCGCTGCCGGGCTGTCTATCTGTACATCATCGACAAAGGCGCCGCGCGGCCGCTCCATCCTGAATATTTCGGCCAAGGCATAGTCTACCTCACGCATGCGTACTCCTAACAAACCACGTTCTACCGTTCCCGTATCACGCAATTGCTCCATTACGTTCATGGCTACGTTGCTGGGAATAGAAAAAGAAATTCCATTCGAACCACCGGTACTGCTTAGAATCTGCGAATTTATACCTATGACTTCTCCGTCGAGGTTGAACAGTGGTCCACCGGAGTTACCCTGATTGATCGCCACATCGGTTTGGATGAATGACATATAGTTGTAGGTGGACCTGCCGGGCATAGATCGGCCCTTGGCACTAACGATGCCAGCGGCGGCTGAAAACTCCAAGCCGAAAGGCGAACCGATGGCCAAGACCCAGTCCCCCACCCGCAATACGTCGGAATCACCAAACTCCACAAACGGCAGATCGTTCGCATCAATCTTTAGCAAGGCGAGGTCTGACGCTTCGTCCAAACCAATGACTTTCGCATCGTACACACGACGATCATTTAGATTAACCTGAATTTCGTCCGCATCTGCTACCACATGATTATTAGTCATGACGTAACCGTCTTTTGATATCAGAAAACCCGAGCCCACGGCTCCTGTCTGTCTTTGTTCTGGCAAACCTTCAATATCCAGATCCGGCTCTTCTCCCGGATTTAGCCGGCGCAATAATTCTTCAATTTCTGCGTCACCTATGGAGCTGCGCGCAGCAACACGTCGGATTGTTGATATCTCAACAATCGAAGGTGCATTTTTTTCCACCAGATCGGCAAAATTAGGCAGGGCATCTGCAGCTTGAGTAGGGGCGCTAAATGAAGGCAATAGAACCAGAATAACGGCAACCGCTAGAAATTTGAGGCTTGCTTCACTAATAATTCGCATAAAAGATTTCCGCGTCAATGAACTACATTCAGACCCGCATGCAGTCATTGCCTATGCTGAATCGGTTCTGCTTTGAGAGCGTACTTTAGCACAGGGGCAGGGGGAGCGCACAAGCCGACAATTCCGGCTGTGCGATGACTAAGGCCTTGTAGATCAGAATCTTAGAGAGTTGGCTGGCGAGTCTAAGGTTTCGCTTGTAGTTCATTAACCAGACGGTATAGGGGAGAATCTTGAATATGCTCAATTCGCACCGGCTCTTCATCGTCGAGCGTAATACTGTCGATGTATTCTAGCACCCTGCCGCCATTAGCAAGAGTAAAGTCGCCGCTGGCTGCCTCTGTAAGTAATGAATTCTCGGCAGTGGAATCGGCGCTGACAGGATCGGTAAGATCGCTGGATTGATCGGCCAAAGTGGGAACGGCTGCTGAACCGGCCCCTCCATCTAAATTGATTTGTACGGTAAATAGGAACACTGCAGCCACCGATGCAGCGATAGCCATTTTTGCCAGTCCCTGCTGCCATGCTGGCTGCGGAGATGCAGCTCTAGCAACCGATAGTGGAGCCTCCGCTGCAATTTGATCTGCAATTCTTTGGCTAAGGTTTGCACTGACAGGTACTGCCGATTCATGTAATACAGATTGAACCAAACTGTATCGCTCCCAAGTCTTGAGCAACGCCGGATCCTGCTCGCAGGATTTTAGCAAGCGACGTAACTCTAGATCATCTGCTTCATTATCTAACAGGGCAGATAAAGACTCTTTATCGATCTGACTCATTCAGCACCTCTGTGGTTCTTCTTTACTAACACTAACTTAAATAAATTTCTGCTCTACTACCACAATTCCATCTACAACTAATTCAATTCCTTCAAAGCAATTCTTGAATCTTCTTGTCTATCGCTTCTCTTGCCCTAAAAATTCTCGATCGTACTGTGCCTACTGGACAATCCATGACTTCGGTAATGTCTTCGTAGCTCAGGCCTGAAAATTCACGCAGCGTAAAGGCTGTGCGCAAATCTTCCGGTAATTCTTCTATCGCCTGCTCTATCGCCAGTTTTAACTTGGCGGTTATCAGCTTGCTTTCCGGGTTCTCGATCTCCCGTAAAATGCTCCCCACTTCACTCTGTTCAGCATCTTCGATGTCGACATCGCTGGCCGGCGGTCTTCTGTTTCTAGAGACCAGATAATTCTTCGCCGTATTAACGGCTATACGATACAACCAAGTGTAGAAAGCACTGTCACCGCGAAACAGAGGCAAGGCTCTGTAGGCTTTGATAAAGGCTTCCTGGCAAACATCTTCAGCTTCATGACTATCGTGGATAAAACGTCCTACAAGGGCCAATACTCTGTGCTGATAACGTAATACCAATAGGTTAAATGCGTGCTTATCCCCGCTCAAAACCCGGTCAACTAATTGTTGATCCGTATCATCCGACATCTGTTCCAACTCCGTTAATGCTGGGGTTTTTGTAGGACACCACTTGGAACAAATGCTTTCATTCTCTGTGATAGACAGCGATGGCGTGCAAAAGTTCTCAGAAACTATAAAATTATGACAGTTTTATTTTGTCCAGATGACACTTTAACGGGATTCTTCTAGGGAAATTCTATAATTCTGTGCAAGAATTCTTGATCAAGCGCTAGTAGCCTGTATTGTTACCAGCAGTCATAATCGGCACAGCCATTCTAGAACTTAATTTAGAACCAAAAAAGTCAATTAAACCAATTAGTTGACCTAGACTCTATGAACCCCTCTGCTGTACAACAAAACTTCGTTTTCGATATTCTGATTATTGGCAGCGGTGCTGCAGGCCTCACTCTTGCTCTGAAAACAGCAGATTTCGCTAAGGTAGCAGTTCTCAGTAAAGGCGATCTCAATCAAGGTGCCACATTCTATGCCCAAGGCGGCATAGCCGCCGTACTCGATGAAACAGATAGCGTGGAATCCCATGTTGCTGACACTCTTTCTGCCGGGGTCGGTCTCTGTCACGAGGATATGGTAGAGCATATCGTGACAGAGAGTGCCGATGCGGTGAAGTGGTTAGTTAGTCAGGGAGTACCATTTACTACCAAAGACCTGGGCGATACCAGGAAAACAGATTCTGTGAACGCCGACCTTAGCTCGCTGCACCTCACTCAAGAAGGCGGTCACAGCCATCGCCGCATTATTCATGCCACTGATGCCACCGGCAAGGCAGTGTTTGAGACCCTTCAGCAGCGTGCACAGGCCCATCCTAACATCGAACTGCTAGCCGGATGTACCGCTGTAGATTTAGTGACACAGGAGCAGGAAGGCAGTTCAGGGTCCGTTTGTGTGGGTGTCTATGTGCTTAATCAAGAATCCGCCTGCGTGGATCTGATAAAAAGTAAATTTGTGGCACTTGCAACCGGCGGTGCCAGTAAGGCCTATCTGTATACCACAAACCCAGATGGGGCCAGCGGGGATGGTATCGCCATGGCTTGGCGAGCTGGCTGCCGTGTAGCCAACATGGAATTTAATCAATTCCACCCTACTTGCCTGTTCCATCCTCATGCAAAGTCTTTTCTGATTACAGAGGCGCTTCGTGGTGAAGGTGCTACGCTGGAACTGCCTGACGGCAGCCGCTTTATGCCTAATTTTGATAGCCGCGAAGAACTGGCTCCCAGAGACATCGTGGCGAGAGCCATTGACCATGAAATGAAACGTTTGGGCTGTGACTGCGTGTATCTGAATATTAGTCGTAAACCAGCCGATTTCATACGCGAACACTTCCCAACCATCTATAGCCGCTGTCTGGAATTTGGCATCGATATTACCAGCGAACGCATCCCCGTGGTTCCGGCCGCGCACTATACCTGCGGCGGCATCATGGTTAACAAGGTCGGCGAGACTGATATCAGTAACCTGTACGCCATTGGCGAGACCAGCTTTACCGGCTTACATGGAGCCAATCGCATGGCCAGCAATTCACTGCTGGAATGCTTTGTGGTCGCATTCGGTGCCGCAGCAGACATTCACAGCAAAATAGCCGTTACCTCCCACAGCCCCCATATCGAAGCTTGGGATGAAAGCCGCGTGACTATTTCAGACGATGAAGTACTGGTGTCTCACAATTGGGATGAACTGCGGCGCTGCATGTGGGATTTCGTCGGCATAGTTAGAAACAATGAGAGATTGCAGCGCGCAGAACGGCGCATCAAAATTCTGCGGGAAGAAGTGCAGGACTACTACATCAAACATCGAGTCACCAAGGACATGCTGGAGCTACGCAATCTGGTACTGGTGTCAGAGCTTATTATTGCTTGCGCACTGCAGCGCAAAGAGAGCAGAGGTTTGCATTTTACCCTCGACTACCCCGACACGAATAACGAGGCTATGGACACCATCCTCCACCCTCGCTCAGCAGATTAGCCGCGCACTCAAGTGTTTGGACAATCGAAGCGCAAATAACGACGCAGCTTTTTGTTGTCTGCGCGACTCAGAGAATCTGGCCAAAGCACTAGCTTCATAGCCTTGCGAGATCGCTTGGGTATTGCAGATCCATCTGTGGAATAATCTTGCTCTGCTCGCAAATGCAACACCAGCAGATACTCACTCCAGTAACTAACGCGTGGTAATTCTGTGGTGACTAGACCACCCCTTTGACGCAACTGGGCGGAATCTTGACCTATGCTGAGGATTGCCGGGCTGATCTCAATGCTGCCTGAAATTGGCCTAACAAAGGTCTTGTAGAGGACTCGTAGATATTTGATATAGTTGGTTGTCACGGCACTGGCCAGCATCAAACTCAGCAGCATTATCAGGTCGCTATAAGCTACCGACAACAAGGCACAGAGGTGACAAGTACTGACAAAGCCCAGCTCTATGCGAGAGCAATGTAATTCGAAACAAAGCATGCGGGTATGAAGTTTTATAGAACACAGCTTTTGCAGTGATTCAGGTCCATCTGACGTTCATAACAGTAGGGCTTCGTCACCCTCTCACTTCAGCTTAGATCGCTTTGTTGTTGTGCGCCAGAATTTGCTCAATTATGCCTTTCAAGCGCGAATCTTCGGGTTCGGCTCTACCCATTAACCAAGAAAATATGTCCAGATCTTCCTGTTCCAATAGATCGCTATATAACATTTGATCTTGGCTAGAAAGCGTCTCGAAGACGTCTGTTGCGAAGGGTACCAGCAATAAATCCAGTTCCAACATACCGCGACGACTGTGCCAAAATATTTTCTGTTTGTTGAATTCCTGCATTTAGTCGCCATCTATGAAGACAGTTGTCAGAGAATTGAATTATGCGGAAAATTGCTTCCAGTTGCGACAGTCACTTCCAGAATCCTAACAGGCCGGTATTATCGACAATATGGTTATCGACTTTCACCCCTTAGACCATTACGAATTCGTCCGCGTAAGCGGTGCTGACGCCGTTAGCTTCTTGCAGGGGCAGCTAAGCTGTAATACAAAGTTGCTCTCCGAGCACCGAAGCCTCACGGGCGCCCTGTGTAATTTAAAGGGCCGAGTTATAGCAGACTTTCGAATCCTGAAGCACGAAGATGACTGCATTCTGCAATGCGCACAAGGCATGGCGACAGCGATAGTCTCTACTCTGTCAAAGTATGCGGTGTTCTCCAAGGTGAATATCTCCGTGCTAAATTCAGGCACTGATGATGTAAACATCAGTGCTATCGGTGTATTGGATGATAGTGTTGAAACAGCCTTGCGGATACTGGGTATAAACTTGCCAGCAGACGATGACAATCTGGTTCAAAACTCAGATTACAGCTTCATCAAGTTACCCGGCCCCGCCCGGCGTGCTGAAATCTGGTTTCACAGCAAGCAGGCCAAGCAGAATTTCATATCGAATCATGGCTTGCAAGAAAGCGCTGAGCTGGACCGCTGGCGGCGCGAAGATATCGCCTCGGGAATTATTCATGTCACGCCTGCGCTTACTGAAGAATTCACACCACAGCTCCTAAACTACGACATCTCCGGACTGATTGACTTCAATAAGGGCTGCTACACCGGGCAGGAAATTGTTGCTCGTATGTTTTATCGGGGAACGGCCAAGAAGCGCCTTTACCTTGCCGTCAGCAGTCACAACATTAGCGCTGACAGTCGTGTTTTAGAGAAGAGTAAGGAAAAAGAAGACAATCAGGGCAATGAAATTCTGGCTTATAACAATTTTTTGGACCGGCCTTCGCTGCTGTTAACCATTTTGTCCAGGGAAGTGGCCGCCTCAGCTTCGCCATTGCGGCTCTCAGATCAGCCTGATTCAACGGTGACCATGCAGAAATTACCCTACTTCGAGGCGGGGTAAAACGGTACCGACCGCTCTACCCTAAACTACGCTTTCACTTTGACTGCTAAATGACTCCCATAAACTATCCATACCTACGAAGTTCATGTTTTCCATCATTTGAATAAGGTCGATACGACGCTCTATTTCTTCTTCTGAAATCTCTTCGCTGGCCAAAATCTGCTTATTCAAATCGATAGCATCACCCACACCAATCAAATACAGCAATGTTCCTGGCTCGTCATTCACCATACGTACATGAATGGAACTAATGCCGTACTTTGCTATCCTGTCCAGACATTTGCTTCGATCGCCAATTCCCATGGCGAACTCGATGGGAATTAATCCATCGCGAATTGCATCGCTGGATTCACTGGCCAGCTTTTTCCGGTAATCGCTCATATTAATCACGTTACTCATGACACCTTCCTTTTGATGCTGCCTTGAATGTTTCAATTACTTCTCAAAGCTGTGCAACGAATTTTATGTGTCGTAGGTCCACTCGTCGCCTAGCCCTTTGAAAGCAGGATAGGGGATTCTGTTCCCAACTAAGAGAGGGGGTCAATACGTTGGAATTAACAAAGCAAAATTAGTTGAAATTTAGATTTTGCACATACTGATAAGTGCAAAAATCACCCGGATTTCAGATTTGAAACAGGGTTTTTGAGGGTAATATCAGAACTGAAACTAGGGAAGATTTACCTAATAATTTCGTGGGAAACCATTATTGGTAAACTTCTGGGAAGGATGGGTAGAAATCCGCACAGAAGCTCCAACATTTAAATATTGACCTGCGTGTAGGAAGTTTTCCACAAAATCCCGTCCAGCCGCCGTGCTTCTATCACGGCCGATGGAGCGAAAAACTAAAGTGGAAATTGGTCAGGCTCGTGATTCATAAGACCATCTATCTTTAGAACATCCAGCAGATAAGTCATATAACTCTTGGAACTGTAACCGATAGGAGGAAAACCCGCTTCCGCGTGCCAGATGTGAACCCAGAGGTCATTCGCGTGAGCAGCTGCAATGCGGTCAGCGTTGGGAGGAATTACCATTCGCAGTATCGGCGCCACACCATCGGCATAGGTGGCAATATGACGCAAACCGGCATCACTTAAATAATCGTAGTCCTGTCCTTCCCATACCAGCTGTATCAATGCGTAATTATCACCGTTCAAGTCTCGCAGGCGCTGCAGGCTGCTTTCATGAAAGGACTGTATGACAATAGGTGTGCCCACCTGCCCTTCAGCCGTATCTAATTGGTTGCGCACAAACAGCTGGTGCAAGGCCAGATCAATATCCAGTCCCCGCGCCCGATAAAAATCAGGGTCCTTAGTCTCCGGGTAAAGACCGACCTTACCCCTACTCAGATCAATGAGTTCCTGAAAGCTGACAATTCGTTCGTCTGAATACCTGGGATCGAACCAGGAGCCGAAATCCAGCGTCTTAATTTCGGCGAGGGTGAAATCATTCACATACCAGGTCTTAACCAGTTCTCCTGCTATTTCAACTTCGGTGAATCTATCGGGGTATAGCGCCGCCACATTGGTACGATTTTCTAAAGCCAGATCATGAAAGCAAATTAGCACCCCGTCCTTAGTCAGCTGAACATCTGTTTCTATGTAATCCGGCCGCATTTCTACTGCCGCTTTAAAAGCCGTCAGCGAGCTAAACGGTAAGTGCTGGCTGGCGCCGCCGTGGGCGATTGAGACTCGGTGATAGCGGTCACCGGGTTGAGCAAGGCTTGGGGGAGCGATTAGAAGCGATCCTGCCAGAAGAGCGATTAGAGCTAAGCTGTTTGGCGATTTCATAGGGCATTGTCCTTGCGCTTAACTATTTGACCATTATCAGAATGGGATACTACTACTTTGAGTATGACTGGTTCCTGAAAATTCTCTAGAGGATGCTAATAACTTAACTAATCCATATCCACGAGTTGACGCTCTAAAGTTATCAAGATATTTATTCCCCCTGCAAGAAGCTGTGAAAGCTGCTTCTATTGCAGTCTTGACCGCAACAGATGTGGAGTTCGACAACTAGTCAAACCTGTTTGAGATATCGCGAGTTCCACCCAGACAAATCTTCAATAATGCTGGCATTTAGTGCTGTAATTACAGGCTGTCTCAGGCGTAATTTTGTAGCTGTAAATGCTTCAGCATTCAAAGATACTAAGTTCTGTGCGCGCTCTGCTGTAACTGACGATAGCATTTCTGGATTGACAATTTCATCAACGATGCCAGCTTGTAATGCTTCTGGCGGCAAATAGGAATGTGCAGTGATACCGGCTAAATTGAAATGGGCGGGTGTCATGCGCTGACGACAAACTTCAGCGGCGAACCTTGGCAAAGTTAGTCCAATTTGCACTTCATTGGCTTGAAATCGAGCATCTTGATCGACCGCTATACGAACATCGCCGCATAGGACTATGAACAGACCCATGGCAATTGCATGACCGCTACAGGCAACTAGTACAGGGCGTGGAAATGACAGCAATCGCTCAGTCAAGCGCGCCCCAGCCTCTAACATCTGAACTGACTCCTGCGCATCATTTTTAAAAACATTGAGATCGAAGCCTCCGCTAAATATGCCAGACCGACCGGTAATTACTACCACGGCCCTATCCGCAAGCGCACGATCCAGTGCTTCGTTTATTTCAGCAAGCATGTGGATGCTCATGACATTGGCCTTGCCGTCATCGAGCTGTATAGTCGCAACACCATTTTCGAAGGCATATGCCAACAACGAATTCATACATTCTCCTAATCTAAAAGAATCTTTATGCCCTATTTATTGTAACCACTTTTAGCTAGTGCTGCTTTCAATTAACTGCGGAATTAGAACTCACTGCACACAGAGTATATTAGAAATCACACCGATTCGTTTTCAAGTAGCTGCTTGGGAGAAATCAAAAGGGATCAGCGTAGTTTGATACTAATGACATACTGATCAAATTACTCTGGTAAAAATGGGGAACATAAACAACATAATGATTTAGCGAAAAACCCAATGCGATTCCCATGGCTAAGTCGTTAAATTATCGGTGTCTCCTTCGGACTCCCCATTAAAAAACCCGCCTAAGCGGGTTTCTTAATGTGGTGCCCCGGAGAGGATTTGAACCTCTGACCTGCCCCTTAGGAGGGGGCCGCGCTATCCAGCTGTGCCACCGGGGCAAATTAGCGACAAAAGTATAGCACGATCTGTATGAGGTTCAGTTAGGCCACGCCCACTATCCTTATGCTTTAAAATAAATATGAGCTGTTAAATCGAAACTTTGGAAATCATATTCCCTTAGGAAGGGGCCGCGTTATCCAATTAGTGCCACCGAGGCCTAGTTAGGCTGCAGAAGTATAACGCCAATGACCGCCTTCGTATCTCAATACAGACCATCTCATAATCACCCCACATGAGCTAGAATAGCTCTTGGTTTTGGCCGATCCTTTAAGGCCACTCTAAGAAACTGTGTTGAGGATAATAATAGTATGGGCTCAGAGTTGATTTGGACATGTCGCAGATTCGATGAACTGAGCGTAGACAGTTTGTATGGCATTTTACAATTGCGAGCCGAGGTTTTTATTGTTGAGCAAGACTGTGTCTATCAAGATGTCGATGGTTTCGATCAGCAGGCCCTGCATGTCACGGCACAACTGGTTTCAGACGGCGAAGAATCAAACCTTGTTTGCTATACGCGCCTGCTGCCACCAGGGGTAAAGTACGACAATGCATCTATAGGCAGAGTTGTCACTAGCAAAACGGTTCGTGGTGACGGTTACGGGAAAACTCTTATGGCGCAATCGATTGCCTTTTGCCATGAGCACTGGCCAAATGTGGCGATAACCATATCTGCCCAGCAATATCTGCAAAAATTTTATACCGAGCTAGGGTTTAAAACGGAGTCGGAACCCTATGCTGAAGATGGCATTCCACATATTAGAATGACCCTCAGTTAGTTATCAGCTTTTCCACTTCCTCGAATTGCTGTAGCGCCTGACTATCAGACTCGGGTTTCAGCTTACTAATCACCACGATGACTAAGGATGCAAGAGCGAACCCCGGCACTATCTCATACAGATCAAACAGTCCGCCCTGTAAGTTCGACCAGACAACAACCGTTACCGCACCGACGATCATGCCTGCTATGGCTGAGATTGCCGTCATCTTGCGCCAAAACAGTGAGAACAGGATGACCGGCCCGAAAGACGCACCAAAACCTGCCCAGGCGTAGCTAACCAGATCTAATACCCTGCTCTCTCTGTCACTGGCTATGAACAAGGCCAGTAATGCTATGGCAATTACGGCGCCTCTACTAACCGCTAACAATTCTTTTTCTGAGGCATGAGGGCGAACAAACACACGGTAAAAATCTTCACTGATTACCGAGGAACAAACTAATAACTGTGAATCTATGGTAGACATAATTGCCGAGAGAATCGCGGCAGTTATCACTCCTGCGACCCAGGGATTGAAAAGCTGCTGACTCAAGGCGATAAAAACCGTCTCGGGATTGTCCAGGGGTTGGTCTGCAAAATAAGCTATTCCCGCTAAACCGGTCGCCACTGAACCAAATAGCACCAGTACCATCCAAATCATGGCGATGCGTCTGGCGGATACCAGTTTCTCTGTATTTTCCGCTGCCATGAATCGCGCCAGAATATGTGGTTGCCCTACATAGCCCAATCCCCAAGCCATTAATGAAATAAAACCTAGCACTGTCATATTGCTAAACAACTTCATGCTT
Organism: Gammaproteobacteria bacterium; assembly: GCA_021773355.1. Classification (GTDB taxonomy): domain Bacteria; phylum Pseudomonadota; class Gammaproteobacteria; order Pseudomonadales; family Pseudohongiellaceae; genus UBA9145. The sequence goes on from JAJFKE010000047.1 coordinate 211,966, forward strand.
TCGGGATTAACAGCCTGCATCTGCTGCAGCACCAACTCACCACCACCACTGCCGCTTACCACTGCCAGTGGCGCGATGATCAAGGCGATTAGCATTAACACGGCTTGCACCGCATCGGTCCAGACAACCGCCAGAAAGCCTCCAATAAAAGTATAGGCAACGATAATAAAGGCACCGGACAGCAATGCTGTCGTATATTCCATACCGAAGCTGTTCTCGAAAAGTATGGCGCCCCCGACCAAGCCGGAGGCAGTATAAAAGGTGAAAAACAGCAAAATTACGAATGCCGATACCAGCCGTAGGACTCTTGTCTCATCATTAAACCGATTTTCGAAATAGTCAGGCAACGTGAGAGAATTTTTGGCGTGCTCACTGTACACACGCAGCCTTTTGGAAACGAACAACCAGTTAAAGTAGGCGCCTATAAGCAATCCTATGCCAATCCATACTTCACTGAGACCGGCCAGATAGATAGCGCCAGGTAGCCCTAATAACAACCAGCCGCTCATGTCGGAAGCACCAACGCTGAGCGCGGTTACCGCAGCGCCCAGCTTGCGGCCACCCAAGATGTAGTCGTCAAGACTGTGAGTGCGTCTATAGGCCTTGATTCCCAGAAACAAAATTAATAGTAGATAGGCAACAAAGGTTAGCAATAACGGCGCGTCAAAACTCATGTGTACCTTATCCGGCGAAACCGGCAACTTACAAAGAATTAGTGATTGGGTTGATGCCAGGAACTGCGAGTCATGCTACCCAAAGGGGCCTTCAATGTGAATAGTCGTTTCTTAGTGAAGGCTGATCCGACAAATACTCGACAAATTCCCAATCCAGCCCATTTCCGTCCACATAGTAAACTCTGCGCCTATGGGGGTGCTCGTCCAAGGCACTGCTGTCGCTTGGCTCGATACCAGCAGCATGTAATCGACTGATTAGTGCGTCCACGCTATCAACCTGCAGCCCTATGTGGCGCAAATTTGCCATGGGTTCAGCTCCCTTCACTTCGGTGAGGGCTATGTAGTTTGATTCGCTGCCAATATGCAGCCAATCGCCATAGCTGCTGCTAGTGCCGCCCCCTCTGCGGCTATAGGCAGGCACAGCCAGCTGTAAAAACTCCGCGGTGGCGGCTAATGAGGCAACATTTATGTGTATATGCTCAAGTATTTGCATTATTAAGTCCTGTAATAGAGAAGGTATTTATTTATGTATAGTAATTATTTTACTAATTAATGAAATGTACAAAAACATTTAAAGAAAGTAAACACTTTGTTTAAAATGCCGATTACACAGATAATGCACCCAACGAATATTTACGAGTAAACACTGTGGAATTGCCCAAGAGCCAGACTCGGATCATGCACCGTCTCAAAACGCGGGGGCCGCAATCGGTAAAAATTCTTTCAAAACAATTAGATATGACAACTATGGGGGTTCGGCAGCACCTTATGGATTTAGAATCCAAGGGTTTTATCCGCCAAACCCAGGAAGAACGACAGACCCGTGGCCGCCCTGTGCATTTGTGGAAACTAAGCGCGAAAGGCCATGGTCAATTCCCGGATACTCATTCGCAGGCCACCTTGGAACTCATCGATGTTATTCGCTCGTCTCTGGGTGGGGAGGCTCTGGATCGATTAATTGATAGCCGCAGCGAAAAGATAGAAGCACATTACCGAGAACAGCTAAGTCAGGCCGAAACCGGACTGCAACAGCAAATCGAGTGTCTTGCGCAATTACGCAGTGATGAAGGCTATATGGCTGAGGTACGTCTGCTACCCGATGGCTGGATGCTGATAGAGAATCACTGCCCAATATGTGCGGCCGCCGAAAGCTGCCAACAGTTTTGTAAATCTGAATTGGATAGTTTTCAGCGACTATTTTCTGGCATTGCATCCGTGACGCGTACCGATCATTTGCTAAAAGGCGCTAGACGCTGCGCCTACAAGATCACCGCCTACTAATCGCAAAGCATATGAAGGGCTGGAATTCTGTTATAGTGGGGCGCTTCGCTGACTACAGCAACTCTGGCAATAAGCAAATCTCGGACCCGTCATGCAAGCTCGCTCAGTAAAAATCACTCTAGCGGCATTGATCGTCATCGCGCTAACCCTTGTTGTTAGCCCGAAGATAATTGGCTCCAGCATAGAACGCGCCACCATTGATAACCTGATTGCGCTTATTCCTCCAGAATCTGCAAGCCAATTAGAAATTCGCCGCAATGAATTCGACAATGGTTGGTTCAGCAGCTCTGCAATAATCGAGGTCATTTATACTCCCCTGGGGACCGACAGCGTCTCATTGCTTATGGATTTTACTATCGACCACGGACCACTATTGCAAACCACCGATGGCCTGCGCATCGGTCTGGCCTTTGCTAATATCCAGCCGAGTCTTCGCAATGAACTATTTGATCTGGCTATCGCGGACTTCCCTTTTCCACTACCGGATGTGAGCTTAAACCTGTTCGCAAGATTCAATCAGTCTCTACGCCTGGGGATGAACATCACCGCTCTCGATTATGCTGGCAGCGACGGCGAGGTTAAGTTCGAAGGGCTAAGCGCCAGCTTCAATGTCAATCAAGACCAGTCAGCCAACTTCAGTCTGGACATGGGCGAGCTCAGCGCTACAGAAAATAGCGCCAACTCCAATATAGCCATTTCCGGCGTTTCATTGCACAGCGTTACTGAACAAATGAATGACATATTGGCGGACAGCAACGCTGAACTTTCCATCCCGTCCATAGGCAGCACCGCACCCTTGCCATTTACCGTCTCTGATATTCTGATCGAGTACGGCCTACGCTCCTCGGCCACGTCGTCAGAAAACATTGAGGCCTATCAAAACATAAGTGTGGCAGATATTGATGGCGACCTGCCGATCCGCTCGCTGACTTGGAATAGTGAAGTCAAACAACTCGATGGCGAACTAATTCGCAACTATTACCAATTGCTAAGCGATCTACAGAAGGAAATGAATTCAAACCCGAACGCAGTCACTGCAGAGCTCAGCGAGCTAGGTCAGGAACTACTGCTACTCTCACTGCAGAACACGCTGGAATTAAATAACTTTTTAAGGGCAAACGCCTTCGATGGCGAGCACAGTGCCGACCTTCGCGTGCAATGGGCTGGCCTGGCTGACCTAAACAATGTGGCGGAGCTAGACCTTAATGCCGCGTTGGCAGCACTCACCCTGGTACTTGATGTATCGCTCGATCTGGAAGCCATACTGCGAAGCCCTCTCGCCGAAATGGTCGATCCTTATGTGCAGCAAGGCTATCTAACAGTTAACAATGGCAGATTACTCATTCAAGCCAGTCTTGAAGATAGCGTGCTGCGCGTTAATGGCGACGAACTTCCTCTAGATCAATTTTTTTAGTCACCGCTGTGGACATACCAAGCAGTTAAACCGCCCGCGAGAAACGATCAGAGTTTGCAACAAACAATGTCTAAAATACATAGCAAGAAAGCCCGGCCCAGCGACATGAATAAGGCGCCGCCTAAGCTCTATTCCTATCCGAAATATTGGGCAGAGTGTTTTGACACGGCACCCTATCTACCAATGTCTCGTGAAGAAATGGATAAGTTAGGCTGGGACAGTTGCGACATCATCATTGTCACGGCAGACGCCTATGTAGACCATCCCAGCTTTGGAATGGCGGTAATCGGCAGACTGCTGGAAGCCCAAGGTTTTCGGGTTGGAATAATAGCGCAGCCAGCCTGGGACAGTGCCAAACCATTTAAGGTACTAGGCAAACCGAATCTTTTTTTCGGCGTCACTGCCGGCAATATGGATTCATTGATAAACCGCTACACTGCAGATTTGCGCATGCGCAGCGATGACGCTTACACGCCTAACGGTGAGGCGGGCAAAAGGCCGGATCGATCTGTTATCGTTTATAGTCAGCGTTGCCGGGAGGCCTATTACGACACTCCAATTGTTATAGGTGGAATCGAAGCAAGCCTGCGACGCATAGCCCAATATGATTATTGGAGTGACAGCGTACGTCGATCAATTCTAATTGATTCGAATGCAAATATTCTCTTGTTCGGAAACGCCGAAAGAGCTTTGGTCGAAGTCGCGCACAGACTGGCTGCTGGAAAGTCTGCGGATGAACTCGAATTCCTGCGCGGCACTGCGAAGGTAAAATCGAAGTTGCCAGAAGGTTGGACAGAAATCGATTCAACCCGTATCGACTGGCCTTCAAAGATTGACCAAATACCAAATCCTTACGATTTTCATGACAAGGCAGCAAGCAAGAATGCAGCAGAAAAATCAGCCCCTGCAGATCAAGCCGAACAGACGGTAAGAATTATTCCATTGCCGCTGCAGCGAAAAGAGAAATACGATTCCGAGACTTGTTATATCAGACTGCCTTCTTTCAATAAGGTGACAAATGACCCCGCGCTGTACGCCCATGCGTCGCGAGTACTGCACCAGGAAGCCAACCCATACAATGCCAAGGTTCTGGTACAAAAGCATGGCACGCAGGAAATTTGGGTGAACCCTCCTCCCATACCTCTGGAAACCGACGAGATGGACTGGGTATTCGATCTCCCCTATCAACGAAGGCCACACCCGTCCTATGGCGATGCTAGAATTCCAGCCTACGACATGATCAAGACCTCAGTGAATATCATGCGCGGCTGCTTTGGCGGTTGCACCTTCTGCTCTATCACCGAGCATGAGGGACGCATTATTCAGAGTCGCTCCGAGGAATCAATATTGCGTGAAATCGAAAAAATAAGAGATCAGGTGCCTGGATTCACAGGTACCATTTCCGATCTTGGCGGCCCCACTGCAAATATGTACAAATTGAATTGCAAGTCGCCGAAAATTCAAAAGTCCTGCAAGCGTCTATCTTGTGTTTACCCTAGCATCTGCAAGCATCTGAATACCGATCACAGTCCGACCACACAGTTATACAGGAAAGCCAGAGCGGTTCCCGGTGTAAAACGAGTGGCGATCGCATCAGGCCTAAGATATGACCTCGCTCTGAAAGACCCCGAGTACGTCGAAGAACTGGTCACGCACCATGTTGGCGGATATCTCAAAATTGCACCGGAACATAGTGAAGACAAGACTCTGTCAAAAATGATGAAGCCAGGAATTTCCGCGTACGATGACTTCAAAATATTATTTGACAAGTTTTCGAAAAAAGCCGGTAAGGAGCAGTATTTAATTCCCTATTTTATTGCCGCTCACCCCGGTAGTGATGCAGAAGATATGTTAAATCTGAGCCTGTGGCTTAAGCAGCGTAAATTTAAGCCAGATCAAGTGCAAACTTTTTACCCCTCGCCCATGGCACTTGCCACCGCGATGTATTACTCGGAGCGAAATCCACTAGAAAAAGTTCGTTACAAAAGCGAAAAACTGTCAATCTGCAAGGACATAGATCAGCGTCGTTTACAGAAAGCCTTCTTACGCTATCACGATGAAAAAAATTGGCCTATGCTTAGGCAGGCGCTAGAAGAGATGGGCCGAACGGATCTAATAGGCGATAGTGACAAGTGTTTGATACCCAAAGCTGCGCCCACAAAACGACCCATCAGTAATCGGCGCAGACGCTAGCCGCCCGCAAATTCAGAAGCACTACACCCTGACTTCTAGATTTATCTCTTCAAGGATTAAAAATTTTACCGATTCCTGTTCGTTGGCGGGCAGTTTTCTGAGTATCAATTTTTTTCGCGTATCGTCTCGATAGGTGGGTGACCGATAGGCTAACCAAAAGTGCACCTCAATGTTTTGCGCATCTTCACCTACGATGACAAAATCGGAAAGTGTCAGACTAATCTGGCCAGCATTGCCTATCACTCGTTCTCGATTACTACGCCAGGCATTTTTACTGCGATGGTAGCGAGGCACGAATGCACTATCGTAGCTGGAGAAATAACCCTCAAGATCCTGACCTTGCCAGGCATCCAACCAGGTTTGCACACTGCTTTGCGGCGTCGCTTGCGAAGAAGATGGCGACATTGCAACAGCAGAAGAATCTTCGATAGTTTGCTGTGCCTGATTTGTTTCTGAAAGGTTTCCGGAGACATCGGTTTGGACCTCGCTCTGTCTCTCAATCGGTAATTCAGCAAGCGCATTTTCCGGCACCGCAGCCAGATTAATGCTTGTTTCTGTCGGTTCCTCATCATTACTAAGAGAGAAAGTAGGAGTATCACCAGCGTCAAGATTAACAGTGCCCGTAGTCCCCAACTCTTCAAACTCTGGTTCCGCAATGACCTCAAGCGCAATGCCTCTTTCCTGTGCCGTTACCAATGCCAGATTAGAATCGGTAAACGGGGCATCAGCAACGATCAATTGCTGCTCGCGTAACGAAACTGCTGCCGCTTGATCATCCGTTACTACATCTGCCGGCGTATTAGCCCCTCCATCATTTGTTCGTTCTTCTGTACTGTTCTCTACCAAGGACAGGGTTGTTTCATCAACCGCGAAAGGTGAAGCCTGATTGGCATCGTCGGCGAGCAGAGTCTGTGGTTGGCCTGCCAAGCCATCATTGTTGCCACTATCCGGTGTATTCAATTGCTGAAAAAGCATCGCTAAAGACCCAATGACCAAGACTACTGCTACTGGTCCAATTAGCAACCAGCGATTCGCAACTCTGTAATCACCGCTGCGGATAGGTTGTTCACTGTCGGCACTCCTGATTGCACGCAACAACTCCTCTCTGCTCACGGTCTGCAATTCCCTATCACCTTCCCTTATGGATAAAATCAATTGACACAGGGAATACGCGGGACCAGGAAAACCTTTGCAGGACTTATAGAATTGAGACATGGCAGCGGGTTCCAGCTGCAATCCGGGTAAATGCATTTTCTCAAAAAAGGCGAGCAAAAAGTGCGACGTGGTTTCTGCATCCATAGGTTCCAGCAAGAAATTATGGGAAACCTGATGCAGCAAAGACTTGAATTCATGCTTGCTGTTGAGGCGCTTTTCCAAGATTGGCTCACCGCACAAAACAACATTAATAACTCTCTTCCCTGCAATTTGCACTTCCGTCAAGCGGTATATTTCTATTAGTGTTATATCACTTAATAGATGAGCGTCATCGAAGATGATAATTACAGGTTTGTCAGAGTCTGATACGCGAACGTCTTCCAGCTGCCTAAAAAAATTGAAGGTGTCCGGAATATCCATTTCCTTTGCTAACATGCTGCGCAGCATATCGGGAGATTCAACCGCATAGTCAAAGTAGACAACCCGATAATCTTTATGGCGTAAAAACTGCGTTAACTTTTCACAGACCCCGCTCTTACCTGTTCGGGGCTGACCGACAAATTTGACAAAAGCTTCTGCACCACGTACTGCGGAATACAGGCCATGCATTGCCTGCAAATACGGTCCATCGCTAAAATAAAATGTTTGTCTTGCCACTTTCGATTACTCTCGATGTTCGATTAATTGCTCGCTTGCAACGGCTCAGTACCAGAAGTGCATTCCTACTATCAGTCCACAGCCAAATTCTAGGGACCCTCTGATTAACTCCAAATTTGCGTGACCTGAAGCGTACAGGTTCTAGACGCCGTTTGCCGCGTGGGTCACTCCCTTAGCAACAACGGCAACGACGAAGGTGGGCGCTTCAGGCCGCGCCCTTCGGGGCACCAGCTTGCCCCGATCTTTTCCTTGTCTCTTCTCGACAGGCCGACGCATGCCTTCAAACAAACGCCTCAACCTTGGAACAAGCCAAAAGCCAGAGGCAGTTTGGAGTCAATCAGAGGGTCCCTAGGTCTGTTACTTATCCATGGTTTCTCTGTTTCGCAGTTGGGCTTGCAATTTTTTCTCGTTCTCCAGCCTGAATTCAATATTCGACAAAATCCCGCGCAGGATGTTCATCTCCATTACATCGATCCGAATACGGCTGAATAGGCGGCGCATTCGCTGCATTAGCTGCCTGGGGTTTTTCGGATCATGAAATTTTATTGCCGTCATTACCTGCTCAAGGTGCACATAGAAGTGTTCTACTTGCTCGCCATTTGCCTTCTCTTGATCCCAGAATTCATCCTCTTCGACGAGTGGCTGCGATTCAAGGGCTAACACCGCTTTACGCAACTCATAGCAGACTACCATCACGGCAGCGGATAAATTTAGGGAGCTATAGTTAGCATCGGTGGGAATCTGCACATGGAAATGACACTGCTGCAGTTCCTCGTTATTCAATCCAGCATCTTCCCGGCCAAACACCAGAGCAACCTTATTTATGCTAGCTTCACCGACGGCTTTCTGCGCACATTGTTCCGGATTCACCATGGGCCAGGGTATTTTTCTGGACCTGGCACTCGCGCCAATTACCAGACCACAATCCGCAACCGCTTCCTGCAGACTAGAAACTACACGGGCATTATCGAGAATATCCACGGCGGAGACGGCCCTACCGACAGCCACGCCACTGGGAAAATCCTCTGGCTGCACCAAAGTCAGCTTGCTTAAACCCATATTCTTCATGGCCCTAGCCGTAGCACCGATATTCCCTGGATGCGAGGTATTCACCAGAACTACGCAGACTTGACTATAATCGAACATTTGCACTACTCATTCAAACCAAGCCGCAAATTATAGCAGGATCAGACGATTGCGGCGGGCTAACTACGGGCAAATACAGCGTAGATATAGATGCTTGTAATTGTTTCCTTATGCTTTCCTTTGTTTGCTATCATAGCGCCAGAATTCGGCGGCTGTAGCGTAGACGAACGCAAGGATTTATTCCTAAAGAATCATCCTACAAATCCGATTCAGCTGGGAACCAACCCAGATTCGTTCCCTAGTTTGGTCAGGAATTCAGAAATGCACCCCTTGGTAAATATTGCCCTGCAAGCTGCGCGAGATGCAGCCGAGGCCCTCGCTCACAGCAGTGATCGACTAGACAGAATTAAGATAATCAATGACGACCCCTCAAATTTTTTGACCTCCATGGATTTGGAAGCAGAAAAGACAATTTTCTATCATTTAGAAAAATCCTACCCCGAACATAGTTTCCATTCGCGAGCCTCGGGCCTGCGAGAGGGTGAGAAAAAAGACACAGTCTGGCTCATAGATCCTCTTCTAGGTAATAGAAACTTTGCCACCGGTTACACGCAATTTGCTGTTTCAATAGCTTGCCAAGTTGAGGGTGTGGTTCAACACGCTGTTATCATCAACCCTCTGCTGCGAGAGGAATTCGTTGCCAGCCGCGGCGCTGGTGCACGATTGAATTCCCATCGCATTCGCGTTGGCAGACGCACGGAAATTCAGGGCAGCCTGGTCAGTCTCAATGTCGATGCCGTCCCCAGGGAGCTTGCCTTGGGCTTGCAGGGTGAAATAATGAATGCCGGAGCAAGCCCGCGAATATCCGGATGTACTGCCCTGGATATCGTTCAAACTGCTGCGGACCGAGTTCAGGGTGGCTGGGGCAGCAACGATAATAAGACCACGCTCGCAGCCGCCAAACTCATTTTACAGGAAGCCGGCGGGCTTTTGGGTAGCGAGTCTGGTAACCCCGATCTAAACACGGCGAGTGAATTATTATTTGGAAATCCGAAAATATTCAAACAACTGAGCAAATTAAGGCAAGGCCTGTCTGACTGAGCTTTGCAACTTTCTGTGTCTGCTGAAAGTTGTTCTGAAAATTCCGGTATATTAGGGAACAAGGCCACACACGTAGAGAATGCCTGCGCGTTTCTAATTGAATTGGCCGACCCAACTGGATAACTGAATTTTATGTCTTCGAATAGCAATAAACACAGTTTCAATCTGTCAGAAGGCTCCATTCAAAAATCCCTTGTCCGTATGACCACACCGATGATAATCGGTATGCTGATGCTCTTTACCTTCAGCCTGGTGGACACACTCTTCATCAGCTTTCTCGGTACAGAATCTCTTACCGCAATCAGTTTTACCTTTCCTGTAACTTTTACCATCATGAGTTTAGCAATCGGGCTGGGCATAGGTGCCTCTGCTGTGGTCGGCAAATATTTGGGCAGATCCGAATACGAAAAAGCGAAAGAAGCATCCACCGTAATCAACTACATCTCGTTACTGCTAGCCACTGCCATCGTCTTCATTTGCTGGTTCTTCATGGACGATATATTTCGTTTGATGGGTGCCAGCGAGAGACTGATGCCATCTATCAGAGAATATATGGTGGTGTGGTTTCCAGGCAGCATTATGGTGGTGTGCATAATGACCGGCAACAGCGTGTTACGAGCCTGCGGGGATACCAAGACTCCTAGCATTTTAATGGCAGGTGCAGGATTTATTAACGCGGTACTAGACCCCATTTTTATATTCGGACTTGGTCCAATACCTGCCTTGGGTATTCAAGGGGCTGCATGGGCCACGGTAGTCGCATGGGGTGTCGGCTACTTCTATTTGATGTACCTATTGGTCATAAAGAAAGAGCTTGTGAGTCGTTCATTGCCCAGCAAGCCGGTAATGCTTACATCAGGTCGTGAAATGCTTCGCATTGGCATCCCTGCCGCCGGTGCCAATATGATGACTCCATTGGCAGCCGGGGTGATGACCGCCATCGCCGCCAGTTTTGGAGATACAGCGGTTGCAGCATTTGGTGTAGGCGCGAGATTAGAACCCATAGCCACCTTGATTATCTTGGCCATGTCTTCTTCTCTGCCACCGCTGATCAGTCAGAATTTCGGTGCCGGAAAGATCGATCGGGTTGAGGAGGCTTACCGGCTTTCCACGAAGTTTATTTTGACTTGGCAGTTGCTTGTCTACGGCGGCCTGGCAATCGGTGCTGGGTTGATCGCGTCGACATTTTCAGATGATCCCGAGGTGATTCAAACAATAAAACTCTTCCTATGGATTCTACCACTGGGTTATGGGATGCAAGGTATTATCATCCTCACAAACTCTTCCTTGAATGCCTTGCACCGGCCCATGTCTGCTCTGTATTTAAGTGCAATGCGCTTCTTTGTGTTCTACGTGCCACTGGCCTATGTGGGCAGTCAGCTATTTGGTTTAGTAGGATTCTTCGCCGGTGCCCTATGTGGCAATCTGATGATGGCCGCCATATCCTGGCGCGCATTCAGGCGAGCGCTGTCGGGGGAACAGCAGGTTCTTGCAGATTCAGCGGAAAACGCCGCTTAGATTTTATAGCGGGCTATTTAGCTCGACATCGGCTACTAACTTCGAAACAAATTCTTAACACCATCCAGGATTGAAGCGGCTTCTGGTTGTGGAACCGGTATCGTCGATTCCTCTGCAGCATCTTCAACAAGACTAAAGCTCTTATCTTCCACCGTGGCAGCACCCGGTGAGTCATCATAATTTAACCTATTATTAGCCTGTTGAAAGGCGAACATCTGCATACAGATTTCGTTGTAGTCTTCCGCCGTCAGCAATTCGGGACGCTCTTTCATATTGAGCGTAAATTGCTGGTCGTTGGCAGCTGATAGGTAATGCAGGTTCTTCTTGTTTGTAAGGAGCAAACCTTCTTCTTTGGCTATGTTATACAGCGGCGTTCCACGCAACGGAATATAGGGGAAAAAGAAAAAGTGTTCGGGAGCAATGGTTTGATTTAGCCTTAGAGTCTGACGCATGTTTTCAGCAGTCTCTAACGGTGCGCCAACAATATTAAAGGTCAAGCGATTAATACCTGCCTTCTTGCAATTTTCTGCGGCCTCAATGACTTGCTTGTTGGTCATCTTGCGGCCAAGCATCTTAGCTCTGAATTCTTCGTCACCGCTCTCAATGCCAAACCATATTGTATGACAGCCAGCTTCCGCCGCTGTTTTACAGAATTCTTCATTCATCACTTCGACACGAGAGTTAATCGAAAACGGTAGGCGAATCTGATCTTTATAGAGTTCAAAAAATGCTCTTACAAACTTTAGATTAGAAAGAAACAGCTCATCCCAAAATTCAAAATAACCTACACCGTATTTGTCTCTAAGACGAATCAGTTCATCCACCATGTCTTGTGGATCGTATTTTCTAAGGAAGGTTTTCTTTGTCTTCCAACCTTCCAAGATAGGTGTATTACAACAATAGGTGCAGCGATAAGGACAGCCGCGGCCGGTCATTACCGGTAACACCAGTTTCCCTTTCGGACCAAATATTGAAGAATTGACATCCTTGAAACCATTCTCCTTCTCGAATACATCGTAGTCAGGAAACGGCAAGGAAGCCAGATCACCAATTTGATGTGCCTCTGTTTCGTAGACGGAGCCATCTATCATTTTTTCCCACATGCCATCCGCAGGACCATCTTTTGTTCCCTTCAAATGCTGAACCAAATTACCGATGGCGTACTCCCCATCACCCACACAAATATAATCTACATCGGGGTTTTCTATTGTTTGTTCCTGAGACAACATGGCCTGATAACCGCCAATAACTAAAGGCATATCCGGCATCAACTTCTTAATTTCGGAAAAGTACGGCTCCATCGGATACCAATGTGGACTCATGATGGAAAACGCGATCACATCGGCCTCCAGTTCCTGAATCATGCGAGCATAATTTTCTGGAGTATACTTCTCAGCATCTCGTAAAATCAGAACAGGCTCCAGCAATATTTCCACATTCGGAAAATCACGTTTCAGATAGGCTGACATACTGGCGATGGGCATGGCAATTTCATTGCCATCGGGCGAGTAAAAAGAAAACGCCAGGCGCAGTTTCTCTTTCTTCACGCTACCAAACCAGCGTGATTTGTCTTGAGGATAAGCAGCTCGCTCGGTGCTGACTGCAATAACATCTGCCTTGGAATTCATAGGGTGATCCTGATTACTATATTGAGATACTCATTCGCCGAAATATTAACAGCCTGATCCTTGCTGTGATGTGATACGAAGCACTCGTGCTGTATCCATTTGCTATCGACTGAGAAACATAAAAGTATACCAGCATCGTGCACAATTATCATGAACTGCCCCACACAAACCCTTGTAAAAATTGTGGTTAATTAATCCGCACTGGTTCAGCGGTTTCCTGTGCGTGCTGTTTGTTTTATGCTTGCCTATGCTCGGAAAGCAGGCCAGGGATTTAAGCTTTTCGAATCACAGCTATTTACTCGGATACCCGTGCACCATGGATGCTTTAGACGCTTTACACCTGAGAAGTTCCGTACCCAAGCTCAGCGATCCACTACCCTCCCAGGTGATGCTGGACAACATCTACAAGGCAGCATTCAGGGCAGCGGATCATGCCGTGTTGCGTCCCTGGCGCTTTCTAATTGTAAAAGGTGATGCACGGCGCCGATTAGGGGAGCTTTTTGTACAGGCAGGACTCGATGGCGATGCAGAACTGGATGACAGCGCGGTTGAGAAACTGCGCAGCAAGCCACTACGAGCACCCCTGGTTCTTGTCTGTGTCTCCAGCTATAAGCCGCACCCCAAAGTACCAGAAATAGAACAAGACCTGTCAGCCGGCGCTGCGATTCAGAACATGTTAGTCGCAGCCTTTGCACAGGGCGTAGGCGCCATGTGGCGAACCGGTTCGCTGGCCTACAACCCTGTTGTAAAAAGCGGCTTAGGACTTAGCTCGCAGGAAAAGATAATCGGCTTTCTGTACATCGGCACCATAAACGGTGGCACCAAGCAACTTTGTGACCCAGACCTACAAAGCTGTTTTCAGGATTGGTGAGCAAATTTTGAAATCTCGGGACTGTTAACTATGCCTAGTCGCAGTATCACCATACAGTGCTGGAAGTGCGGAACGAGTTTACGCAATCTGCTGCTGCCTTTTTCCCGCTATGAGGAATGCAGCACCTGCAATGCTGACCTGCACTCCTGTATTTCTTGCATGAATTATTCTGCAGGCGCCGCCGATGACTGCACTGAAGATCGAGCCGATTTTGTCCTGGACAAGGAAAAAGCCAATTTTTGTGACTTCTTCAAGGTAAATCCCAAGGCCTTTCAGAAGAAAGATGATGCTGCCGCACAGGAAGCCAAGGCTCGCCTGGCTGAACTATTCGGAGATCAATCGGAGCCCGTCGAAGAACAGCAAGACAGCTCCCCCGCCGAAGCAGCCAAGGCGCTAGCAGAGCTGAAGCAACTATTCGGTGACGACTCATGATTATTTGGGGTCGTTAATCAGAGGGTCCCTAGAAATCTACAAAACCCCTTTCGTCCTAACTCAATAAAATCACATACCTTGTTCATTTGTGGTTCATCTGTGCGGCGTAATATGAGCCATAACGAGAGGAGAACTGCTATGACTACTGCACTAACAACAACACTTTACGCTTGCTCCCTGGTTGTAATCTTGGGATCAAGTATGGTTAATGCCGATGACGGCCACAGTAATTACAATGCATCACACAGCTTGTTGGATATCGCTTCAGCCTATCTTCTCGATGAACCAACAGACCACTTTGCTCGAGGTCGATCCGCTCGGTCACGGTATGAACGGGGGTTTGCAAGACATACCTCTAATCGAAATGACTCTTACGGAAATCGAAGTCATAATGATAGTTTTGACAATAGGCATTCCGGCAGACATGGGTATGGCGAATCCAGCTATACAAGCGAACCTATTCGTGGAGGAAGTTCACGTCGAACACGCGTTATCGATAACCCTTATCCTAATCGGCCAGTAACGGGCCTTACCTTTACCGGCATCGAACATGAGGCTGTCCATGTAAAAGATGTTATATCGTATCCAAGAAAACGGTTAATTAGCCCAAGAGGATACTCATTGAGTCTGCACCACCCTAGCAGATTTATTAGGACCAGGGGCTATATCGACTATATAAGCGTTCAAGCCAAACGTAAGGAATACTTCACAGTAACCTTTCATTACGATTAACACAGAAGCAGCGCTCGGGTAGTCACTTTTTCAAGTGACTACCCGATATCTAGAGGCACTGCTATACTCGCAGACGTATAATCAGAATCTATAACGATGCGAACCACGGTATTTTCCACTCCACTAATTACGCCCATGCTCCGCTTTATAGCTATCCTGATACTTAAGCTAATTGGTTGGAAGGCCGTGGGCAGCAAAGTTTCATGTCCAAAATACGTACTCATTGGCGCCCCTCATACGAGTAACTGGGATTTCCCGCTGATGTTGCTGGTTGTCCTGGAATTAAAATTACAAGTGTATTGGATGGGCAAGCACACCTTGTTTCCTTTCCCTTTTTCTGGCCTCATGAAATGGCTGGGCGGCATTCCAATAAACCGGGCGAAGTCGCACAACGTGGTGAACCAGATTGTCATTCAGTTCAAAAACAACGATAAATTTGTTGTGCTGGTACCACCAGAGGGAACCAGGCGTAAAGTTGCAAGCTGGAAGACCGGTTTCTATCACATTGCCAACAATGCTGGCGTGCCCATACTCATGGGCTATGTGGACGCCGCTAAAAAGGAGGGTGGTTTAGCTGACTTCTTCCATCCTAGCGGTGACCTGGAAAAAGACATGGCAGAAATTCGAGCGTTTTATGCTACAAAGAAAGGTATACGCGCAGAAAATAGCCAGGGCCCCTCTGACTAAGCCAGGGCCCGTTGATTCTCATTATGATTGGCTGCTTTGCTTACTTCAGTGTCACCTGAATATTGTAAACATTTCAATAAACTTTCGAACACAAATTGCGCATAGTCCTGGGTTCCAATCTCGCGTAATTTGAACTTCCATTGTTTTAAATGCCACTGTTGCAGTTGCGCTGTAACTTGAGAGGCTAATAATTCTGGTTGATCGCAAATAAATTGACCACTCTCTACACCAGCTTGAATAGCATCCATTAAGATCCCTTCGAAACGTAACTCCAATTCCAAGGTCTGCTGTTGTTGGTCCCGAGGTAAACCCTTCAATTCCATAAAGCAGAAGTAATACCAGGGGCTCAATTTTTCCATGGTATAGATTTCACCGAAAACTATTGCGCGCAGGCTTTGCAGAGGTTCCAATTGATGCGTCGCCAGACCACCAATTATCTGATCAATATAATTGCGCAGCACGCCCTCGATTACCGAAGCCAGATCGTTCTTACTACCAATATATGCATACAGGCCGCCCATGCTGATACCGGCCTCACGGCTCAAATCTCTCAGACTCATCGCCTGGAAGCCTTTGGAGTTGGCTAAATCAAAGGTAGCGGAAAATATTTTCTCAAGATTGACGATGGCGATATTAGGATTTTTGATTTCCATTTTCTGTTTGTGCATGTCAAAAACACTACGCCAAAAAGATTCCCCCTCTAAATCCCAGGCTTCACTGAAGGACTCCATACTGATTGCGACTGGCCAAGCGGGCATCTTGCTGTTTCCTTCTCACTTCTTGTTTTAAATTAACCTTCCTGCAGTATGGTTCCAATTAAATGGAACCACCTAAGCACCGATATCTTTCATCTCTATCTATGCCCGACTACTGCCTGCAATAGTTAAACACAAAAAAGGCTTCTATTCACATGCATAGAAGCCTTTTAGGTAGATACTTTTCTTACTTCGCTCAATCGCGGTACAGCATGCCTAGAGCATTGCAGCCAATCTAGCCTTGGCATCTGCGCTGGCCGTATGGTTAATACCACCCACTATCTCGGCAAGAACTTTCAATTCTGCTGGCGCTTGATCTGCCGCCATGATTTGAGCCACGGCCTCTTTCCCTTCGGCATTTGCAGAATGGCTAATATTTGCAACCGCAGTAGCCAAGGCCTTGTACCCTCGGCCCACACTATCATCTTCTGCAATAGCCATTAAGGCAGCTTTGTCAGCATCTGATGGAAAGTGGTTCAGGTTATTAAGAATGCCAGCGATAGTCTTCTGGGCAGAAGCGTTGTCAGCCAGCGAAAACTGACTGAATACCGCGACCAATGTGATTGCGATTAATTTTCTAGTAATTGTTAATTTCATAAAGGTCTCCTCTCGAGCAAACAGGAATTTGGGCGAACCACCCGAGTGTACCGCAACAAATCACATTTAAATAGATTCATGGAGCTCAGCGGAATGACGAATTGCAATTAGAACCAGTAAGAGACAATAGCTGCGCTGCCCGCAATTGCACATAGCGCCAGTGAAACTCGACGTAAGTTTTGATGAGAGATTGTATCCATAGTTCGCATGGCTAACCAGTAACCTGCTAAGGTCGCCGGCATTAGCGGTAGGGAAATCATAATATGTTGCATGCCAAAACGGCCTATACTAAAGAGCATTACCAGGGACATTAAACAGCTCACCACGAAGAATGCGGCGAGATTCGCACGTATGTAATCGTTCTCCTGATGTTGCAATACCAAGGCCATCGGTGGACCACCAATGGAAGAACTGGTCCCCATAAATCCGGAAAGAAATCCTGCAAAAAATAGAGATTTCGAATTCGCCTTGAAGATAATATTACTCATACTTAATCCCACTGCCACCAAAACAGAAATTCCCAACCACAACGCCAGCGCCTGTTGATTAATCCACAGCAACAAGAAGCCACCGGCTATGGTGCCCGGCACACGACCAATGATGGCAAATTTTAATCCGCGAAACGATATTGAACGCCAGTGACTATAAGAATTTGCCAGCGATAGTGTTAGCGCCGAAATGGTTATCGGTGCCGGTACATACAGAGGATCGATAAAGAACAGAGTCGGTGCGGCAACGATAGCCAATCCGAAACCAATTGAGCTTTGAATGAATGAGCCGACGAAGATAACCAGCGCGGCGATTGCAATTTCCATAAGCGAGGATACAAACAGTGCAACCTTCCAAAGAATAGCTGCTTGAACTAAAAAAGCGGGAAAACTCAGTGATAACTAGATGGGCGGTTAAAGTACTACTCCCTACCACCCTGCTTTGCAAGCAGGGCTTCATAGCCGCCTTCGTTTATAACTTCCTGAAAACCCATTTCCATTAACATTTCCAATGCCAGTCCTGCGAAAGTACCCTGGCTGCCATCATAGATATGCACTTCTTTAAAGACATCCGGCACTGCTTGGAAAATCTTATGCCCAATATCACCATGAGGTATATTAAGCGCTCCCTCAAGATGTCCCCGGCGATAGTCTCGCGCCGAGCGCACGTCGATCCAAACCACGTTGTCATCCAGCTCAGCCGCAATCGCCACAGAGACAAAGCCTGTTTGTAGCGAACTCCCGCAAATAAATAAAAACAGAAACGCAAATCTAATCATTGAAGCAACTCTGCGTGGAATTGAGTTGACGATAATACTCGCTTCCTCCAGTAAGCTCCAGCTTGATAGGGTTCCAGCAGCTCTGCTAAAACACAGTCGATCATTTATTGCCGCTGGGGCAATGGGTCTTTTACAATGCTTCATCTAGCTAGCCACAACAAGGAAGCAAAACAATGAAATCACGCGCTGCTGTAGCATTCGAAGCGGGTAAGCCACTGGAAATAGTTGAGGTTGACCTGGAGGGACCTAAAGCAGGTGAGGTGCTGGTAGAGATTAAGGCAACTGGCGTATGTCACACAGACGCCTTCACCCTCTCTGGGGACGATCCCGAAGGTGCTTTTCCAGCAATCCTGGGCCATGAAGGGGCTGGCATGGTGGTGGAAATTGGTGCAGGAGTCACCTCTGTGCAGGTGGGTGATACGGTCATTCCTTTGTATACACCGGAATGTCGGCAATGTGAATTTTGCTTACATCCGAAAACCAATCTCTGTCAGTCTATTCGCTCTACCCAGGGTCAGGGCCTAATGCCGGACGGCAGCAGTCGCTTCTCCCTGGATGGTAAACCCATACTCCACTATATGGGTTGTTCCACTTTTTCCAATTTCACGGTACTTCCGGAAATAGCCTTGGCCAAGATTCGCGCTGACGCGCCCTACGACAAAGTCTGTTATATAGGTTGCGGCGTAACTACCGGGGTTGGCGCGGTCGCTTTTGATGCCAAGGTAGAACCCGGTAGCAGCGTGGCTGTCTTTGGTCTCGGAGGAATTGGCCTAAATGTAGTTCAAGGGGCTGCAATGGTGGGAGCAGACAGGATAATTGGCGTGGATATTAATCCCGATCGCGAATCCCTTGGCCGCGCCTTTGGTATGACCGAGTTCATTAACCCGCGCGAAATAGATGATGTTACACAGGCCATTATCGATCTCACTGGCGGTGGAGTGGACTACAGCTTCGAATGCATAGGCAATACTAATACCATGCGTCAGGCGCTGGAATGCTGCCACAAGGGTTGGGGAGAGTCTTTTATCATTGGTGTCGCAGGTGCAGGACAGGAAATATCCACACGCCCATTTCAACTGGTTACCGGTCGCTCCTGGAAAGGAACTGCTTTCGGTGGCGCCAGGGGCCGCACCGATGTGCCAAAAATTGTTGACTGGTATATGAACGGAAAAATTCAGATTGACCCCTTGATCACCCACACCATGCCGCTGGAAGACATCAATAAAGCCTTCGATTTGATGCATCAAGGCACCAGTATCAGATCTGTCGTATTGTTCTAGTTCTTGAATCAACCGCAAACGAGAAGCTCCTATGAAATACCTGCACACCATGGTTAGAGTTAGCGATCTGGATAAATCTCTGGATTTTTACTGCCAACATCTTGGCCTCAAACAACTACAACGCCGCGATTTTGAAGAAGCCAGGTTTAGCCTGGTGTTCCTGGCCGCAGAAGGCGATGAAGAGGCGCAAGTAGAGTTAACCTATAATTGGGATCCACAAGAGTACGGCGAAGGCCGAAACTTTGGCCACCTCGCCTATGCGGTGGACAACATATATGAAACCTGTAAAAAATTAATGGACGCCGGTGTCACCATAAATAGACCACCGCGCGATGGTCATATGGCATTTGTCCGATCTCCAGATAATATCTCCATCGAGCTATTGCAGAAGGGAAACCCCTTGCCTGCCGAAGAACCCTGGAAAAGTATGGAAAATAACGGCAAGTGGTAAGCAAATTCACGCAGCACGCTTGAGCTAAACTGCCAGCTCGTTTATCATACAGCCGCTTCGAACTACGCAATTCCCAGCGCTGAAAGCAACACCCGCGCTTGAGTCAAGACCTCAGCACTAGCAATAAACTGGAAATATCACTATGCAATTACTTGATGGCAAGTCTTGCTCTGAACAAATTCGTCAAGAAATCGCCCAAACGGTCTCCGAAATTAGGGCGAGCAAAGATCGTGTGCCCCATCTGGCGGCGGTGCTGGTAGGCAACGACGGTGCTTCAGAAAACTATGTGGCGTTCAAAGTGAAGGACTGCGCGGAAGTTGGATTCGACTCAACTCTTATCCGCCTCGATGCGACAATCAGCGAACAGGAATTACTCGACAAGATTGATGAACTGAACCGCAACGAGGCGATTGATGGCTTTATAGTGCAGTTGCCACTACCAGCTCATATCGATGAGAACAAAGTGATATTGGCTATCGATCCAGCCAAAGATGTCGACGGTTTTTGTCCAGAAAACGTCGGCAAGTTAAGCTTGGGGCTACCTACTTTTATTTCGGCAACGCCTAACGGCATCATGGAATTATTTCGTCGTTACGATATCGAAACAGAAGGCAAAAACTGTGTAGTGTTAGGCCGCAGCAATATCGTTGGCACGCCGATGGCGGTGTTAATGTCACGCAACAGCAATCCGGGCAATGCAACGGTTACTATTGCCCATAGCCGCACCAAGAATCTCACCGAACTCTGCGCCAGCGCGGATATACTCATTGTCGCAATAGGCAAAACCGAATTCGTCACCGCCGATATGGTCAAGCCGGGTGCCGTCGTGGTTGATGTAGGCCAGACTCGCGTGCCCGACGACAGCAAAAAATCAGGTTTTAGAAATGTCGGTGACGTTGACTTTGAAAACGTTAAAGACAAGTGTTCCTATATTACCTACGTAACCGGAGGTGTTGGTCCGATGACTCGTGCCTCACTATTACAAAACACCCTCAAAGCCCACCAGAGAAGATAGAGTAAATATCATGTTTCAATCACTTTCAGCTCTACCCGCAGATCCCATCCTGGGATTAATGGCCAGTTACCGTGCCGACAGCAACCCCAATAAAATTGACTTGGGTATTGGCGTTTACAAGAATGAATTGGGCGACACACCCATTATGACTTCAGTTAAAAAAGCTGAGGATATTATTCTCAAATCTCAAACAACGAAAACTTATGTGGGGCCTACTGGTGCCGCCGACTACAATGCAATAGTGGGCGAATTGCTTCTCGGCAAGTCTCTGCTAGAAAGTCTTGGCAAGCGGCGAGTCACCGTACAATCTCCTGGCGGTTGCGGAGGGCTTCGCCTTGCGGCCGAGTTCATTAAATCCGCTAATTCAGATGCTACGGTTTGGGTAAGCAACCCGACCTGGGCTAATCATGTTCCGCTACTGGGTTCTGCAGGTCTTAAGATCGAACAATACCCCTATTATGACTATGCCAGTCACAGCGTACAGTTTGAGGAAATGATTGATTGTTTGAGTAAGATTGGCAGTGGCGATGTGGTTTTATTACACGGTTGCTGTCACAACCCTTGTGGAGCTGACCTCAGCCATGAACAATGGCAGAGAATTCGCGATGTTGCGCTGCAACAAGGATTTACCGTGTTTATCGATCTTGCCTACCAGGGATTGGGAGATGGCCTCGAAGAAGACGTATACGGCACGCGATTACTTGCGGAAACCCTACCTGAATTAATAGTGGTAAGCTCCTGTTCGAAAAATTTCGGCCTATATCGCGAACGCACCGGCGCCATGACACTTATTTGCGACAGCGATGAAGCAACTGCAGTAGCCACTACGCAAATAGCAGCGGCCGCAAGGGCCATGTACTCCATGCCACCCGATCATGGTGCTGCAATAGTCCAGCTAATCTTAAACGACAGCAGTTTACGACAGGAATGGGATGCTGAATTGACGGAAATGCGCAATCGCATAAACGGCTTGCGCGCCCAATTTGTCAAAAAAATTCAATCTATCGGTATACCGCAGGATTTTAGTTTTATCGAGCGTGAGAAAGGCATGTTTTCCTTTCTGGGCGTGAACGTCGATCAAGTTCAATCGCTAGTAAATGATTACAGCATTTATCTGGTAAATTCCAGCCGCATTAACGTCGCTGGTATCAACGATGCGAACATTGAATACCTGGCAACGAGTCTGGCTGCAATACTAAAAGCCTGATTACTCCAGGCGGCTCGATCTCCTCGCCTTGCCGGTGATAGTTTTAGATTTCACCATCACGGCGCAAGGCCTGAGAGGCTGTCTTTCTCATATCCTGACAGCCATCACATTTGCTTCCATTCCCTGCATAACACAATTGGTCGTAGTGCCGGGCAAGCGCATTTGATCATCTTCCTTATAATGACTGCCGACTATTAACAGATCGGCGCCAATTCGTCCCGCCAGTTTTTTAATCTCGAAAGCAGGTACTCCCCGGAGCAAGTAAATTTTATCATCTGACAGGTTCAAGCCATTGCTAACTAATAGCTTCTTCAGCTGTGACTCTGCACGATCTAACAGACTTTGGACATGGCTATCCAGATCAAAATATGAGGCGTCATGCATGCCCTCCTGAATCACATGGACTACATGCAGACAATCCAGTTCTTCTTTGCACATCTGGACAACCTGCCCGATCAATAAATTTGATGCGGGAGTCAAATCCAGCGCTAACAGCAGCTTTTTAAATTGTGCCAAAGACAGCCTCCCTGGTTCCACGTCGAGGGATCCACTAAATACCCGCTGGATGGATTCACCCATCCATCGCCTAATATCTTAATGAACTAAGGAGATTTGGCTGTTGATCTAAATCAAGCTGTCCGAGATTTCAAAGGCTCGGAAATTGCCTCGGCAAATTCTCGAAGTAGTTGTTCTGTAGAAGTCCAATCGATGCACGCATCAGTAATAGAGACTCCGTATTTCAAATCATCGAGATCAGCAGGAATGGGTTGATTTCCTTCTTCGAGATTACTTTCTAGCATGACTCCGATGATGGACTTATTACCATCTCGAATCTGGTCGGCCACTTCTGCAAGAACCAGTTTCTGGTTATTATGATCCTTATTCGAATTTCCATGGCTGCAATCGATCATTATATTCTCATCGAGCCCTGCTTTCTGTAATTCCCGCTCACAGGCCGCAACGCTTGCCTGGTCGTAATTGGGTGACTTGCCCCCTCTTAAAATAACATGACAATGGGGATTTCCCCCGGTTCGAAATAGAGCGACCTTACCTTCTTCCGTTATACTAATAAAACTATTGGTAGCTGATGCCGAACGAATCGCGTTAACTGCGACCATCAAGCCGCCATCGACATTGTTCTTAAAACCAACCGCAGAAGATATTCCACTCGCCAATTTTCGATGAGTGGGTGATTCAGTCGTACGCGCACCAATTGCCGTCCATGCCACAAGATCCTGCAGGTACTGCGGTGAGATTAGATCAAGCGCCTCAATGCCTATTGGCAGCCCAATATCTGCGATATCCAACATCAGTCTACGCCCGATCCGCAAGCCGTGATCTATTTTATGACTGCCATCGAGATGAGGATCGTAGATCAAGCCTTCCCAGCCAACTGAGGTTCTAGGCTTCTCGAAATAGACCCGCATGACAATCAATAGCTCATGGGCAAGCTCATCGGCAAGAGGCTTGAGTCGTCGCGCATATTCAAGCGCTTCCTCGGGGTTATGAATCGAACAAGGACCAACCACAACGATAAGTCGGGGATCTTGATGTTCGAGAATCTGCTTCACCGAACGCTGACCGCTGCGAACCGTTTTCAAGGCTTGGCCCTGAAGAGCAAATTCAGTCTTTAACACAGCAGGCGAAGGCAGTTCTTCATGGCCAATGATGTGGAGATTTTCAACTTCCGATACACGATCTGACATTACTAAACCTACATTTTTTTGGGATTCCGGATTATGGTGTAAATAACGCTGTATTCAAAGCCCTAAAACCCGAAATAGCAGCGTAAAAACCCAGTCGGCACAGTCTTAATGTTTACAGCAGGCACCGTATTCGGTAAATTCTGCACCGTACTTAAGTCGGCAAATGTCACGCCTATGCATGTTTAGCTGATCTCTCTTAAAGAACACTACAACTTACCTATGCTTTAGAAAGGAATCCACCGTGCCCAAAGCCAGTGAACTCAAACGTGGAATGATCGTCGATATCGACGGTATTCCTCATATTGTCAAGCAGACCGAAAGCAAAAGTCCCTCCTCACGCGGTGCCGTTACGCTATACAAGGTGCGTTTCAATAATCTGCAAAGCCATCAAAAACTCGACTCATCCTTCAAGGGAGATGACTACCTGAAAGAAGCCGACTGTGTCCGGGCCGGAGTCCAATACTCTTATTTAGACGGTGATACCTATTATTTTATGAATATGGAAGATTTTAGCCAATATGCCATAGATGCAGATCAGCTTGAGGGCCAGATTGATTACCTGGTGGAACAACAAGAAGACATTATCGCCTTGATTATGGATGGCAACCTACTTGGAATTGAACTACCGCAATCGGTAAACCTAACCATTACCGACACACCGCCGGCGGTGACAGGCTCCTCGGCTACCAATAGAAGCAAGACGGCTATACTTTCTACGGGACTGGAGATTCAGGTCCCCGAATATCTTTCACCGGGCGAGGTCATCAAAGTCAATACAGTATCAGGAAAATTTATGTCTCGCGCCTAACTCAATTTTCAGTTTGACAGGAAGATAAGCTAGGGACCCTCCGATTAACTTCAAATTTGCTTGACCTGAAGGGCACAGGTTCCAGACTTTGCTTGCCGCTAATGGTCACTCCCTAGTACGAGCGGCAACGACGAAGATGGGCGCTTCAAGCCGCGCCCTTCGGGGCAGTTGGTTTGGAGATGATCAGAGGGTCCCTAAAGAAACAACAGAGCCACAAACACAAAAAAACCAACACCCGCCAACAGGCCCAAAATCAAGCTCCACCTGTCCTCTTTCGATTGGTAATTCCAATCCTGCTGGGCAATTTCAGGATCATTCCTGCTCAGCGCCGCTTCCAAGTCTGCAAACTCCTCTTTGCTCATCGATTCTTCTCTATTGCTTTTGGAAATGGCTTCATCCACCTCCATAAAATCATCCCCGTGGTAACCGCGCCGCTCCGCCCTTCGTCCTACGGCGGTTTTCTGAGAGATGTCTGCTAAGACATGGGAAGCAGCCACCGCTACTTTCTTGTTTTTACTGTTCCCTGACTTTCGCTCTTCGACCAAACCAGCCTCAGCCAAAACCTGGACTGCGATTTTATAAGCCTTGGTGGCGGTAGACAGCACTCCACGATCCAGATTTTTACTACTGGCAAATCCTACTAGCCGGTATTTCGTTCTATTGTCTTTGCATACAGTCTTCAATGAGGTTGCAAACCCAGGCACCGCCAAACAATCTTTTACTAAACTTTCCTGCCGCGCGTGATCCATCTGGTTTTCAGAAATCTCAGCCCAACTCGCTCTGTTCACATGACGTAGAACGCTCATCATGAACCAGCGAGCAAGAACTTCGATAGAATTCACTCCCAATTTATTTTCGATCAGCGCTACTGCGATATCAGTGTTCAGCAAATCGGTAGAGTCAATACCCAGTTCTTCAGCTACTGAGCACTGATCAGGGTTTGGCATATAAACAGTGGAAGACTCGCTCATTTGGCTTCAGCTTCTTCGCTTACCGAAATAAAGAAACCAGTTTTCAAATAGTGAATTGTCTGATCGATTACTTCATTATTTCGCATCATAAAAGTGTGTGTGACTGGCAATATTAGATGTGCTTTCATGCCCTCTACCTTTGTGCTTTCAATAGATACGATACTATCGCTAGGTCCGGGGACAAACAGAAATTCGAGCGGATTAATATTGGTGCTTCCGGCGATTACACCGAGATCAAATTCTACGGAACCCAAATCCTGAATAACACTACCCACACCGGTGCCTAACGCAACGCCAGCAGGACCACCAATAAATCGAAACCCGGGTATCGGTAACAGACCATCGACCAATTCGCTACCCTGATTCGGTGGACCGAGCATAACCACTCGACCCAGTTCATCGATGCTCTCATGCGCCAGATAGTATCTCAGCAATATTCCACCAAGCGAGTGAGTAACAAAGTTGATTTTATCTTCACTGGTATTCCTGCATTGATCCAGGCCTCGTCCTATCGCATCCTTTGACAGAATATCGACGGCGAAACTTCGGGATGGGTACTTGATATTAGCCACCTCATAGCCAGCTCGGCCTAGCTTGGTCTCCAACTCTCCCATGGAGTTGGACAATCTGCCTAAGCCGTGCAGTAACACGACGCAAGCTGATTCGGCCACTGCAACCACAGGGCTTGTCAATAATAGAAATAACAGACATAACTTTTTAAACATATGCATTAGTCTAGGGAAAACTTGTCATCACTTGCTTCACACTTCCAACACAGAGCAAAATTTAAGGCATTAGTTTCACCACATTCCCGACACTGCCAATCCGGACCATCTGTCACTGGATTGTTTTCAATCTCTGCAATTATTTGCTCGGCTCGGGCAAAGTACAAGGGCTTCACCCATACTTCGGGCATGCACTCAGTTATTGGAACCTCGCCAGCGATTGAATACAATTGCTGGTTTCTCACCACCGCTTGAATATCGTACTGCTCGAGTACATTTCTTATATTCCAAGCCTTAGCGATATTGTCCGTACTATAAACCCGTTTCATATTATTTATTTCTAGGGATCCTCGTCTGAATTCTACCGATGACATCGCAATACTGCCATCAGTAGAAAAAGCAATGATCCAGGATTAAATTCATTAACGATAAATATGCCGCCAACGCAAGCCAGCGATAAACAGCATGCCGGCATAGATAATAATCCCGCCAACAACCAGAATACTTAGTTGAACTATTCTTGCCGGCGTACTCCAATCCAACCACGCGTGCCACTCTCCGGAAAAACTAATCAAGAATAGCGCCATCGCAGAGTTCGCTATGGAAACTCGCAATAAAAACACTAACCAACCCGATTGAAAACTGAACACTCCAACCTTCTGCAGACCACGCAACAGTAATCCGGCATTCAGAAACGCCGCCAAGCTTGTCGCAAGCGCTAATCCAACATGAGCCAAACCATAGAGATAGAATGCAAGATTCAAAACCATATTGCTTATCAAGGCCACCACTCCTATCTTTACTGGGGTGCGGGTATCCTGTCTTGCGTAATAGCCCGGTGCAAAAATCTTAATAGCCATGAATGCAATTAGCCCGAATGAATAGGCTTTAAGGCTGCCGGCCGAACTAGCTACATCCGCTTCCGAGAAATTGCTATTCTGGAACAAGGTCACCAGCAGCGGCTCAGCAATAAGAATCAAAGACAGTGCTGCCGGAACTGCAATCAACACCACCAGGCGAAACGCCCAATCGAGAGTCTGGGCAAACTCATCCAGGGAAGATTCTGCGCTCTTCCTGGAAAGACTTGGTAGCACAACTATGGCTATTGCAATGCCAAAAGTTCCCAATGGCAATTCCATCAAGCGGTCAGAGAAGTACAGCCAGCCCACACTGCCGGACACCAGTAGTGAGGCAATAAAGGTATCAAACAGCATGTTGATTTGACTCACCGAGACGCCGAACAGTGCAGGCACCATTAACTTCTTGATGCGATCCACGCCCTCATGAAACTTGACCAGCGTCGGCACTGGCAGTAATCGCATACGTGCCAGGAAAGGCAATTGAAACAGCAGCTGGGCCACACCAGCTATTAGAACACCCCAGGCCAATGCCAACTCCGGTACGCGCATATAGGGAACCAGAAAAAATGAACAACTAATCAAGGAGATATTAAGCAATGCCGGTGTAATGGCAGGCACCGCAAATCGGCCGTAGCTATTCAGAACCGCCCCGCACAAGGCGGTCATTGAAATCAGCAGTAAATAAGGAAAGGTAATGCGCAGCATCTCCACCAACAGCTCAAACTCGATAGGCCCGTAAGCCAGAGGCATCGCGATCAGAGGTGCTGCTATCACGGCAAGCAAGGTAAGCAGAAACAGAAAGCCACCCAGACTGCCGGCGACTGCGTTGATCAATAATTGCACGTCGAGCAATGACTTCGTGCTTCGGTATTCAGACAGCACCGGCACGAAGGCCTGATTGAACGCGCCTTCTGCGAATAATCTGCGCATAAAATTTGGGATCTTATTGGCCAGGAAAAAAGCATCTGTGCCCTCACTAACACCGAACACCCGGGCAATAACCACGTCACGCGCCAAACCCAAAACCCGCGAGACCATGGTCATTGAACCGGTGACACCGCTGGACTTCAATAAGCTGGGCTCGTTGTTGTTTGAATCCGCTGGAGATATTGCGCTAACGGAGTGGGGTTCAATCATGCGGTAGCTAGCCTTGGGGTCACTTTGACAAAGTCGCAATTATGGCAGTTCCTGCAGCCAAATGTAGTGGTGCTGCTCGAATCGAGCCGCCCTTGAGGGCATTGCCTGAAATTTCTGCCACAATCGCCAGCTCCAATCCTCGGACGGCGATTATTACCCTATCAGGGGTATTCATCAATAAGTTGAGTATTGTTAAGGGCTTAGCAAGACACGCTCAGATTTTCGGCTATTGACATCAAGAGACGAAAACGGCATAGTGTCGCGCTCTGAAATCGGGGGATGTTGCCTAATAATCAACACCCCACTGAAACGAAATAATCTACTGGTCAATACTGGACTAGTTCAAAAAGGAGTTCCAATTGGCTAATTCTCCACAAGCCCGCAAGCGTGCAAAACAGAGCGAAGTTCGTCGTCGCCACAATGCTTCATTTCGATCCATGGTGCGCACTCAGATCAAGAAAGTAGATGCTGCAATTCAAGGTGGCGATCACAGCGCCGCAACCGAGGCCTATAATGCCGCGGTTCCTGTATTAGATCGAATGGCGGATAGGGGCATTATTCACAAGAATAAGGCTGCACGACACAAGAGCAGATTGAACACGGCGGTAAAAGCGCTGAAATAGCTCTTTCAATCCATAAAAAAACCGGCATGTGCCGGTTTTTTTATGGATTGAATTCTTGCCAATTTTAGCAATCAACTTTAGTGACTATTCGCTCAGAATTAAATTATCACGATGGATAATCTCTTCTTCACCCGCGTAGCCCAAAAGGCTTTCAATTTCTCCACTGCTCCGCCCTTTTATTCTTTCTATTTCATCTTCACCATAATTAACCAGGCCACGGGCGATCTCTGCACCTGACTCATCGACGCAGGAAACCACTTCGCCTCTGTTAAATTTTCCAGAGACTTCTCGAATACCAACCGCCAACAGGCTTCTGCCGGAATTTCTCAACACCTTTACGGCACCTGCGTCCAAAACAAGCTTTCCTTTTAAGCTTAGCTGGCTGGCCAACCATTGTTTTCTCGCGGTCACCGGCTCATTGTCCGCTTCCAGCAGAGTACCTATGGTCTCGCCTTGCAGTAGCCGTAACAGAACCTGTTTCTCATGACCGTTTGCTATCACGGTGTTAGTGCCTGAACGGGCGGCCAAGCGTGCAGCTGAAAGCTTCGTCATCATGCCGCCCCTGCCAAGGCTGCTACCCTTTCCTGCCATGGCACTTAGACTGCCGTCCACCGCAGAGGCAGCATTGATCAATTTAGCAGCAGAATTACTTCTTGGATCGGCATCAAACAAGCCATCCTGATCGGTTAATATAACAACCACATCGGCATTGACAAGATTCGCGACCAGTGCAGCCAGGGTGTCGTTATCGCCAAAACATAACTCGGCGGTTGCTACGGTGTCGTTTTCATTCACGACCGGCACAACTCCCATTCCCAACAAGGTCGTTAGAGTGCTCCGCGCATTGAGG
Source organism: Gammaproteobacteria bacterium (assembly GCA_021773355.1). Lineage (GTDB taxonomy): Bacteria > Pseudomonadota > Gammaproteobacteria > Pseudomonadales > Pseudohongiellaceae > UBA9145. Next base: position 241,647 of record JAJFKE010000047.1, read on the forward strand.
TAGCGTGTACGATCAGACAGGTCATCATGAGTCAGCAAGATCTGCGCGGCGTGGACACCCTGGCGCATAAAACAGCTTTCATATGCTTGAACCAAACCCATTTGACCCACCGCCGCAGCCGCTTGTTGAAGTTGCACTTGTTTGGGTCGTGAGTTTAGGCCCAAACGAGCAACGCCCTCTGCAACAGCGCCGGAAGACACCAGTACTACCTGGATGCCATTTTTTTGCATGGTTACGAGTTGGCCCGCCCAGTCTTCGATGGCCGCCAGGTCGAGTCCGCGACCATTGTTAGTCACTAAAGAACTGCCAACCTTAACCACCCAACGCTTCGAATTCTTAATCTTATCTCGCATTGTATTGGTGCCTACTCATGGTCCCTTTCATCGTCTGACAGCTCACCTTCAATGAGGTCATCGCCCTGTTGCCTGGAGGTTTTAGTACTCTCGATACTGCGTCTAATTTCGAATGCCATCGCTGCTTCTTTTTGCAACAGCCCCTCACGATAGTCTTCGTCGTCCAATAATTTTACTCTATGAGCCTCGATAGACTGCATTAATGCCTCACACAGGGGCACGCAGCCTGCTTTATTTAGCGCTGAAATCTCATGAATTTCACTTTCCCAGGATAGACGGCTATGCAGCTCCTGTTTCAATTGCTGCAAGCTTTCTGCATCTAATAAATCGATTTTATTGATTACTAGCCAGCGCTCCTTACAAGCAAGCGTTGGACTAAATTTCTGTAATTCGGTAATAATTTGCTCGGCGTTATCCACCGGATTACTGCCGTCCGCCGGCAGCGCATCAACTAGATGCAATAACAATCGCGTTCTAGAGAGATGTTTCAAGAACCGAAACCCGAGACCTGCACCCTCAGAAGCACCCTCAATTAGACCTGGAATATCGGCCATTACAAAGCTACGTTCCATGCCCAGACTAATTACTCCCAAATTTGGCACTAGAGTAGTAAATGGGTAATCGGCGACTTTTGGTGTGGCCGCAGAAACTGATCGAATCAAGGTCGATTTACCCGCATTAGGGAAACCTAACAAGCCTACGTCAGCCACCAGGCGCAGTTGCAACTGCAGCTTCCTCACTTCCCCCGGCGAGCCCTTTGTGATTTTGCGCGGAGCCCTGTTTGTACTCGATTTAAAACGCGTATTACCCAGGCCGTGAAAGCCGCCCTTGGCTACCATCACCGGTTTATCGGCAACGTTTAAATCTGCAATTAGTTCTTCAGTATTTACATCGATAACCGTGGTACCCACAGGTACCCTAACTAATAAGTCTTCGCCGCCCCGGCCGGTGCAGTTCCGGCCCTGGCCGCCTTGGCCCGATTGCGCCCGGTAACGGGGCTGGAAACGGAAATCCACCAGAGTGTTGAGCGATGCATCAGCTTGCATAAACACACTGCCGCCGTCGCCGCCGTCGCCACCGTCTGGCCCACCGCGCTCGATATATTTTTCGCGACGAAAGCTGAGACAGCCGTTACCTCCGTTGCCCGCTTCAACCGTTATTTCCGCTTCGTCTACAAATTTCACGTCTGTCTCTTAGTAGTTGACCAGTTGTTTACATTCAAGAACGAATCAAAGCTTATACCGAATTCTATTAGGTCGAACCCGTAAACTAAAAAGCCCCGTCGAACGACGAGGCTTTTTAGTAACAACGCACTTTACTAGGCTACTTCGATGCTCACGAATTTTCGGTTATGTGGACCTTTAACGGCAAATTTAACTACGCCATCAGCCTTGGCGAATAAGGTATGGTCTTTGCCACAACCTACGTTTTCTCCAGGGTGGAACCGAGTACCACGCTGGCGCACTATGATATTTCCAGCGCTAGCAACCTCACCACCAAACAATTTAACACCCAGTCGCTTCGATACCGAATCACGACCGTTATTAGTACTACCACCTGCTTTCTTATGTGCCATTACCTAACTCCCGGCCTTATGCTCTAATTCCAGTGATTTTAACTTCTGTAAACCACTGTCTGTGACCCTGTTGCTTACGCGAATGCTTACGGCGACTAAATTTAATAATCGTGACTTTCGCTGCACGACCCTGTTTTACTACTTCTGCCGTAACCTGACCGCCTTGTACGTAGGGTGTGCCAATCTTCACAGATTCACCTTCACCTACCATTAGAATATTGTTGAAACTTACTTCTTCACCCGTCGCGGCTTCCAGTTTTTCAAGTCGAAGAACTTCACCTTCTTCAACCCTGTGTTGCTTGCCACCACTCTCAATAACCGCGTACATAATTCTCTCCGATACCGCCTTTTAAATGGGAATTGGACCCATTCCTTTAGGGGCCGGCATTTTACGGGAACAACAGCCCCGAGGCAAGTAGATTTATACCTGGTAGATTGTGCAACACCACGTGTTTAGCCGGTCTCTGTGACTAACAGTTCTGTCCATGGCTACACCACCCACAAGCAGGGCAACGCTTGACAGAGCCTAATTCGCTCCCTAGCATGCGTGCTCACGGAGTTTTGGCTCAGGTTTAGCCAAATTCTACTAATTAGCCGAAAATGAGCAGTAACACACCAGCATGTATCAGCAAATTCGATCGATAGTCGAATCCGACTTTCAGGCAGTGGATCAGTTCATAGTGGACCAGCTTCACTCTGAGGTGCCCCTGGTTGAAAATATCGGCCACTATATTGTGGAGGCTGGAGGTAAACGCCTGCGCCCAATTCTGGTCCTTCTGGCAGCTAAGACCTGCAATATTGACACGCAGCAACATATTTCTCTGGCGGCGGTGATCGAATTCATTCATACCGCTACGCTGCTGCACGATGACGTGGTGGATATGTCTTCGCTGCGAAGAGGCAGACCAACGGTCAACGCACAATGGAATAATCCATCCAGCGTCTTGGTAGGAGACTTCATCTATTCGAGAGCCTTCCAGATTCTTGTCAGCATAGGCAATATGAGAATCATGGAAATAATCGCCGACACCACGAACAAGATTGCAGAGGGTGAAGTTCTGCAATTAATAAGCAAAAACAACCCCAATCCCTCCGAGCAAAATTACATGCAGGTCATTCAGGACAAGACCGCAATTCTGTTTCAGGCTGCCGCCCAATGCGGCGCTATACTGACACAGGCCAGTGCTGAACAAGAACTCGCATTGAAGAAATTTGGCATGCACCTGGGCACTGCCTTTCAATTGATCGATGATGTGCTCGATTACGATGGTAATAGCGAATCCCTGGGCAAAAATATTGGCGACGATCTGGCCGAAGGCAAACCAACGCTACCGCTAATCTACGCGTTAAAACACGGAAGTGAGGCGCAGGCCAATTTAATCAGGAAGTGTTTGACCGAGGAGCAATTGCAGCCTGAAACTCTCAGTCAGGTAATCGAAATCGTGCAGGATTGTGGCGCCCTAAACTATGCTCGAAAATTGGCTGATTCGCAGTCCAGCCAGGCCCTGGAGTGTCTATCTGCGCTGCCCCAGTCTCAATACCGTAATGCGTTGGAGCTGATGGTAAAATTTTCCAACGCACGAGAAAGCTAAACTCGATTCTTGCGGGGCCAAAATCTCTTTCCATGCTATAACCCCCCTGCAAGACAAGTGTCTGGAAACTGCGGAGCAGGGATCTTAGAATTGCCTGCAATGAGAATAACAATGAGCCTGAATCTGGAGTATTAGCTTTGATAGACTTGTCCAAATTACCTACAGCCGAACCCATAATGGAAACCATTGCAGACGTTGAAGCGTTCGAAAAAACACCTCTGCAAGAACAATTTCCCTATACCGACAGTTACAAGCTGATAAAGGACAGTGCGGAACGCTTCGGCGAAGACAGCGCCCTGGAATTTCTGTTACAGGGCTTGCCTGATGAGCCAGCCACTACCATTAGCTTCGCTCAGCTGGGCCGCGAAATCACCCGAACCGCAAATCTACTGAACAAGTTAGGCGTGCACCAAAAAGACGCGGTATCGATTATTCTACCGATTCTGCCACAAACTCATTACGCAATATGGGGCGCGCAAGCGGCCGGGATCGCGAACCCTATTAACCCAATGTTGGAAGCTGAGCATATCGCCGAAATAGTTTCAGCCGCCGACTCAAAGGTCGTAATCTGTCTGGCCCGTTCCCAACACAGCGACATCAATGAAAAAGTGCGCACTGCCGTATCCAGCTGCCCCTCGGTGGCTGCAATTTTGGAAGTAAATATTAGCGGCCTGTGTGAACCAGATTCACAGGCCAATTCGAACGACGGAGTAGAAGTTCTGGATTTCGACACAGCGATTTCAAAGATGGGCTCAGACTCGCTAGAAAGCGACCGAGAATTTAGCGCAGATCAAATTGCCGCCTTCTTTCATACTGGCGGCACAACAGGCAGGCCAAAACTTGCGCAATTAACCCATGGTAATATGGCTTTTCTGGGGCAGCTGATGCAAGTGTATACCGCTCACATGGAACGACATACTGTGCTTTGCGGCCTGCCATTGTTCCACATCTATGGCTGCATTATTCAGGGTATTGCCGCCTTCGCAGTGGGTTATCGCATCGTGTTAATGACACCAGCTGGCTTTCGTTCAGCACCGGCGATGAAGAATTTTTGGCAACACATTGAACGCTTCAAAGTGAAACAGTTCTCAGCAGTGCCCACCGTGTTAATGGCTTTGGCCGACATCCCTGTTGGCGATGCCGATATCAGCAGCTTAACCAACATCAATTCCGGCGCGGCGCCTCTGTCACTACCCTTCGAGTTGAGTTTTGAGAAAAAATTTGAGGTTGAGGTCGGCAATGGCTATGGTATGACGGAAACTACAGCATTGATTTCCAGAGCACCGCAGTTTCAGCCGCCTGGCAGTGTTGGCATGCGTGTACCCTATTCTCAAATTCGGATTGCTCATGTTGATGGAATCACTGTGAACAAAGACTGTCCCCTAGGCGAGAGTGGGGTCATTCTTGTCAAGGGTCCGCAGGTTTTTGCGGGATACAAAAGCGAAACCGATAACGCGTTAGCCTGGGTCGAGGATGGTTGGTTTAACACTGGCGACCTTGGTTACATGGATGGCGACGGCTTTCTCTATCTTTCTGGTCGCGCCAAGGATTTAATTATACGTAGCGGCCACAATATTGACCCTGAATTAATCGAGGAACCATTAAACGCCCACCCAGACGTAGTGACGTCCATAGCAATAGGCTTGCCCGATCCCTATGCCGGTGAATTACCGATGGCCTATGTTGTGAAAATCGCCAGCAGCGGAGTTTCCGAAGATGATTTAGTCGAACACTGCAAGAATGCAATCTCAGAGCGGGCAGCGGTTCCGAAACGAATAGAATTTGTCGACACCATGCCTCTCACGGCCGTCGGCAAAATTTACAGACCGACCCTGCGTCAGAAAATTTCTGAGCAAGTGGTACGAGAATTACTTGCCGAACAAGACATTGCAGCCGTGGTGACTAGTGAAATGGAAAAGAAACGGGGTTTGGTTCTCAGAATTTCAGTCGATGATAAGAATAGAATTGCCGAAGTCCACAAACTGGTGGAAGGATATACCTTCACCAGTGAAATCAATTAATCCGGAGTAGTACGCATGAGCACACAAACCAATAGCCCTTGGGGCAAGGGCTTCATATCACTAGTCCTGCTTGTTACGCTTGTCTCCTGCACGACCACAGGCATGACCAGGGGAACACCCAGCGAGCGCAGGCAAGCTATACAGTCAATGCGGCAAGAAGTATTAGCAGAACTGTACGGGATCAAACCCGACACCAGAGCGCAGATAGCTGCAGCCAGTGGCTACGCGGTTTTCTCCAATGCGAACATTAACCTAATTCTTGCCAGTTTCGGTGGCGGAGTTGGTGTGGTTCATTCCAACGCTTCCAATTCTGACACCTATATGAGAATGGGTGAAATAGGCATTGGTATAGGGGCTGGCGTTAAGGACTTCCGAGCTGTTTTTATCTTTCATAATGCAGATGCATTGAATCGATTTATGGATGTGGGATTGTCGGTTGGTGGTCAGGCTGATGCCGCAGCCAAGGCCGGAGACCTGGGGGCTGCAGTGGCAGGTGAAGCAATTGTTGATAATGTAACCGTCTACCAAATGACTCAAAGCGGGCTCGCTCTGCAGGCAACTATCAAGGGTACGCGCTACTGGCAGGACGCAGACTTAAACTAGGCTATATTGGTCATTCCATTTTTTACATAAAATGCTCATTAATTCCGCCTTTTACTTCGCCCTGGTGCGAAAATACTTATGCTGGGGCTGGAATCTCGCAGTATTGAAGAAGAGTCGATAATTTTTACCTTGTCATTGCTTGGCTGATAAATATTGTCGTAAAGGGCGAGTAATTCACCTGCAGTGTCCGCGTAACGTCTCGCTTCTGCCTCGTCTCCCATTCTTAAGTAAACATTGGCCAGGGCGAAATAAAAATCAGGCTCCTCTTCCTTTAGTCTAAGCGCCCTGCGAAAAGATTTGCGGGCCGTCTCTAAATCATTTTTTTCAAAAGCCACACTACCCTGAGCAAAATGATAGTAAGGGTTTCTATCGTTAAATCGTTCGATCGCTTGCTCATACTCTCTCGCTAATTCTAAATTACCAGTACGATGATAATATTTGGCAAGATTATTTATGGCTGTTGCACTGCTGTCATCAATATTAAATGCCATACGATAACTGTACTCAGCAAATTGAGGGTTACCGAGGCGATTGTAGGTGCTGCCAATATTATTCCAAGCAATGGCGGATTCCTTATCCAAAAAGAGTGCATTCTTGAAATAAATCAATGCCTGTTCGAATTCTCCGTCTATCAATTCCTCCACTCCAAGGTTATTGAAATACAGGGAACGCGCATGTTGATCGCTTACAATAGTTGATGTTAATTGTTGCAAAGATATCTCTGGAGTGAAATCTACTATATAGGTACGTCGGGCACTTAATCGCCCGCTGGCATTGATATGTTGACTCAACACCAATAAATCACCGCGACGATCCCAGTTGGGCTGCACATCTACGGTTTGAAAATTCGCATCGATACCCACGTACCGAGCCATCGCCACATACAAATTCATGATAGAAAGACAATTACCCTCGCGCGCGTAAAACGCCTCCATCGCCGTATGGGTCTGCTCACTCGAATACTGCACATTCAAGAACTCTTCGCCGTACAGCAAGTCCTGCAATTTATCCACACGAACTTCTTCTCCGTCGCGAGGATGCATATAGGCGTCAACGAATTGCTTTACTTCATCAGATATAAATAGAGGATCAATATCCAGAAACGCATCTGCTGTCTGATCGATAATGGCAGTGTGAATCTCTTCATCGCGGGTGAAGTTGGTTTCCAAATTGATATTCGCACAGCTCACCAGCACAGCCGTCAACACAAGGCCGGATATGCTCTTGAGACTCTTATTTACGATTATCACTGTCGTCCACATAATGTCGATCCAATAGCATTAGTATCGAGCAGGCGTGTCTTTGCCAGCCTTGTCTATTTTCATGAACTCATAACGCCCCCGCAGGAATGACACGTCACCCTCCTGCAGAAGCCGCAGCAGGCCCACCCACGCAGCATAGCCTGCAACATCCAGCATACTATAACCAAGACCGGCATAATCGAGATTCTCGTCCAATCTGCCTAAATCTCTGCCCCAGGCGTCTAAATACCGCATGCTATGCCCAAGGGATTCATATTGATATTCAAGCGCCACCCGAGTCTGAGCTATACGCATATTATCAGCTGATAAGAAACGGACTTCATAATTCGAACTGAATTGCAGATTATTAGCCGCGGGGGCTTTTTGCCAGCTAACGTCTGTATCAATCACCACACTCTTTGTTACCGATAAGTTGGGCACAAACTGAAAGGGCTGAGTATCAGCGTGCATTATCGCAAAACCTACGTCAGTGTTTCTAAGCGCGGAGGAAATACGTACTCGCCCATCGGCATCAATATCCACTATAGCATCGGATCCAATCGCCTCGGAGCGTATAACAAAATCAAACAGAGCCTTTATGTCCGCGGGCGCAATCTTAGGCAGCGTCCAGGCAATTTTATTTTCATCTACAAGTTGTAACTCTCCATTCTTATAAATTAATTCCTGCGGCACAAATTCAAGAGAAGCTGTCTCACCCAGTGCAACCCCTCCAGGCACCACCATTTCCCTAATAGTAGATTGATTAAACTGGTCTCCCAATGTCTCCTTGAGAAAAACCGCAGGTTCTCTTCTTGCCAGCGACCTGTCGCCTCTATTTCCGTCATCAGAAAACAATGAATTTGAATTTTTGCGCACTCGTTCGCCAAGAAATTCCAGCTCGGTTACAGCAGTGCGATAGCGGCGAGCAGCACGGCTATCAATCGCCAAACGCTGTGCTGCCGTTGCATACAAGTTTCCGACGACTGCGGCGTTTTCTCTGGCATGGTAAAGCTGCGTCGATAAACCGTAAGCATTGACAACAGTTTCAATTTTTTGCGCCGCTAGCAAATCCGCCGCAATAAAAGTAACGAACAGTCTCTGCGGCTCATTGGTATTAAACCAATGATTTAGAAAATCCTCATCGGCTTCAATCTGCCTCAGATCTTGATTGGCTATTATTGCCAAACCCCCGACTTCTGCGCTTAAGAACTCTGTTTCCCAATTTTCAATCTCTTCGCTGTCAGGAAATCTGTTTAAGGGTAAATCGGGAAATCGGCCAAGTCTTGGTCGCTGAATACGCTGAGCCACTACATCTCGTTGGTTAAGATTGGATACAACATCGATATCATAGGCCGCCAAAGCTTCGGAGATTTTCAGTAAAAAACTGTCTTCTGCCACGCCAGAATCCAGGGAATCCGCGTAGCTGCTTAAGGATATGAACAGGCAACAAAGAAAATAGAGTAGGCGCATTAGTGTTAAACTCACATGACTGATAATTGAGATTCTCTGAACATAATCAATTGCATTCGCTGTAGGGTTCACTACGCCGTTTTCTTAACAAGCGCAGGCGTAGATCGGACACCCACTGCGGCTCTCCGAAGTAATGAATTGGCTGTGCCAACTCGTTAATCAGCCTTTCCGCTTGTTCGTAATCCTCTGCGGCAATAGCATACTTCACGGCCTGCTCCATTACGAAGGTATCCGCCGGGAGCAACTCAAACGCCTTCTTCTGATACACAGCACCCTGCCGCCAGTCGTTACCTTCCAGCAGATAATACTGCCCCATGGCGAGATTCGCCTCCGGACTCTGAGGGGCCAGCTGCACTGCCTGCTCGAAGTGTTTGTAGACATCAGAAGCGATTAATTCTCGCTGACCGGCAGGCCAGTTATTCTCGCAATCTTCTAATTCCGCTTCCCAATATTCACCATAGTCCAGAAGAATATTGACGTTATTTGGAGCCAGCTCCGCCGCATCAATAAAATACTTGGCGATGCGCTGATCAATGCCTTCAATTTCCTGCATACGCAGGGCATCACCCACTCCCGAGAGTCCTCTGGCCATCCCCTTGTCGCTATCAATAGTCGCCTGGAACAGTAGCTGAGCCACTTCAAAGCTGCCGGAGTTTAGAGCCAATTCAGCCAGGGCTGAGACCAACGCGGCATCTGCAATGACGACGCCATCGATCTCCGCCGCGGCAGTGCTTAAGCCTTTTTGTATCGTGCCCCGCGGCCGCTGGCTGTTGCGCAAATAGTAATGGAATTCATCGTCTAGCTGGGTGGTAGTCACATCGAAGGAGCGATCATAGGCATAGCGGGGGTTACGCCCTTCCAGCAGCAGTTGTATATAATTTTGCAGCTGCTCTCGACGATCGACGAATCCCTCTTCTTCATAAGCATGCAGCAAGTAGTGCAATACTGCGCTGGACTTTAGATTCGCGATTTGAATCATTCTTGGAGAAGCCAATGCGTCATCGCTGTATAGCAAGCGATCCATTGGCAAGGATTCCGAGAGTATGGCCAGCTTCTCGTTCCCATCAAGACTGAAGCGATCGAATTCCACATTTGCGCCATCAACTTTCATTCTCGCTATATAGCCCGCCAGGCCTTCTTCGTACCATCGAGGCAGACGCAAATCGGTGAAATTTCGAACCAAGAAATGAATATAGTGATGAAAACCCAGGGAAATTGAATTCTCATTGTCCACTGCCAAGGCCATAAAATTCGCACGCGGGCTAGGGGAAAAAAACGCGATGTCATTGGTGGAGACAATCGCTTGCAGGGTTTCTACGTCATCGAATAGATAGACATGATTCGGCACCTTGGCCTGAGGGAAATTGTCGACGCCGGCTATGGTAAAGGCTGCGAGTTGCCGCCACAGCTCTAACTCGTTTGCAAACCTGATGGTCTGCCGCGAGGACGATTGACTGTAGATATGGAAATTTTCACTCTGAACTTCGACCCAGCGCTCTGTTAAAAGCTGTTGCTGCGCAGCACCCGTTACGGGCAACAGTAACAGCCCAAGGCCGAGGGGAAGTAACAGACTGCAGCGAATCACCGATAGATGATACAACATGGAAGTAAGCACCGAGTTAATGTAATTAATTCCAGCAGATTACTTTAGCACGCGAAAGCTTCACCCTTAAAGCAAAACTGCATGATTACAGCCTCCTTTCCGTACTATTTGCCTGCTACATCGCAGGATAATTGGGGCCTCCACTGCCTTCTGGCACAACCCACTGAATATTCTGCGATGGATCTTTAATATCGCAAGTTTTGCAATGAACACAGTTTTGTCCATTAATCTGAAATCTCTTGCTGCCATTGGCCTCTTCCACCACCTCATAAACCCCCGCCGGACAATAGCGCTGAGCGGGCTCATCATAGATCGGTAGATTGTGACTAATAGGAATCGATGCGTCTTTCAAGTGCAGATGGCAGGGTTGATTTTCTGCGTGATTGGTATTGGACAAAAAAACAGACGAAAGTTTATCGAAACTAATTTCCCCATCGGCTTTCGGATATTCAATCTGGGCAGACTCAGCCGCCGGTTTCATTTGTGCATAGTCTTCAGACTTATCATGGAATGTTAAAGGAAATTTCCCGAAGAAAATATTTTGCTCAATAAATGTCAGAGCGCTGCCCAGCCAAAATCCAAATTTGTGAAAACCAGAACTGAAATTGCGTGTCTTGTGCAACTCGTCGTGTAAATCAGAATTCGCAAAACGCACACTGTAGTCTGTGAGTTCTTTCTCCGTCGAATCATTACTCAACGCGGCAAACAAAGTTTCGGCGGCAATTATTCCCGACTTCATCGCTGTGTGACTACCCTTTATCTTCGCTGCATTCATCGTTCCCGCATCGCATCCGATTAACAAACCTCCTGGAAAAGTCATTTTTGGCAGAGAGTTCAACCCCCCCTTGATTAATGCTCTAGCTCCATAACTTATTCTCTTGCCACCGGATATAGTTTGCTTGATAACCGGATGATGTTTGAATTTCTGAAATTCATCGAAGGGGCTAATATGCGGATTCTGATAAGCTAGATCTACAATCAAGCCTAGAGAAACTTGATTGCCTTCCAGATGATAGAGAAAACCACCGCTGGTTGCCGCGAAACTATCTCCAATCATCGGGTAGCCTGCGGTGTGGACCACCAGGCCTTCTTTATGTTGCTGCTCTGGAATCTCCCACACTTCTTTCAAACCAATACCATAATGTTGCGGATCGCTATTCTGGTCGAGCTGGAATTTGCTAATTAGTTCTTTACCCAGGTGTCCTCTGCAGCCTTCTGCGAGAATGGTGTATTTGGCATGAAATTCGAAACCTGGCTCAAAGGAAGGTTTTTGTTCACCGTTTGCATCCAGACCCATGTCACCCGTTGCCACACCTTTAACACTGCCATCTTCATGGTAGAGAATTTCCGCCGCCGCAAACCCGGGGAAAACTTCAGCACCCAATTCCATAGCCTGTTCAGCAAGCCATCGACACAGATTGCCCAGGGAAATTATGTAATTGCCATCATTGTGCATAGTGCGTGGCACAAATAGCCCCGGAAACCTGAATGACTTTTCTGCTCCCGACAAAAAATAGACATCATCACCGGTCACAGCAGTATTCAGTGGAGCGCCGCGCTCTTGCCAGTCTGGAAACAGTTCATTTAAGGCTGAAGGCTCAAATACAGCACCTGAAAGAATGTGAGCTCCTACTTCCGATCCTTTCTCCAGCACGCAGACAGACAATTCTTTTTCTGCCTCCTTCGCCATCTGCAATAGCCTGCATGCTGTGGACAAACCAGCAGGTCCACCACCTACAATGACTACATCAACTTCCATTGACTCACGTTGCATTTTAAACCTCTGGTTTATCTAAATTTTCAGCCTAAGCTTTTTGAAGTGTACGGCTGGTTCGTTATTCCCTTTCCGGCCAGCCTAATTCGCAGGTCGCCATTATCCTCAATTAGCCGATTAAGCGCAAAGCAGTGATCCTTAAATCTACATTACAAAATGTCACAAATAAGTCCCAATCACGGATATTTAAGCAGGCCAATTGTGTGCATACTTACGCCCAAATTTACCACCGGCCCATCCCTCACTCCTGAGAGCCATGGAGCCCCGATAATCAATATGCCGGAGCCTTTTATGAGCCGTAAGTCAGCGCCGAACCAGCTATTTTTCCTGATTTCGATAATTTGTGCGGTTTTGGTTTCACCTTTGAGCGCGGCCCAAGAGCCATCGAGTTCCAGCAGTGACTCCACCATCACCTATCCTGCCGAATATTTCGATCAGTACGAGCCATTCTCGGTGAATGATATGTTAGACCGCATTCCCGGCATCAACGTCGCGCGCGGTGGTGGCGGCGGTGGTGGTGGTGGCGATGGCGGCCCGGGCAGTTCGAGTGGAGCCGGTCGGCGCGGACTCGGTCTGGGCGGTGATCAAATATTAATTAACGGCAGACGCACTACCGGTAAAGAGAACGAGGGTAATAGCCAACTTAGCCGTATTCCTGCCAATCAAGTGCAGTACATAGAAATTATTCGTGGCACATCTGGAGATTTAGATGTTCGTGGCGGCAATCAAGTAATCAATATTGTCTTGTTGGAGGCGGAAAACCGCTCCTCCATCGCTTACGAAATCAATGCCGATCATCTGCACGATGGTGAGCTAAAGCCCGGAGGGCAAATTTCCTTAACCGGTCAACGCGGCAAATTGGATTATTTAATGAGCGCAGAAACGGAACCCAGATGGGAAAATAGAAAGGGCTTTGAATCCAGCGTACTTGCAGACGGCACTCTCAATGACAATGTTAGCAGACTCAGCATTACAGATTCACAACCGCTAATTTTTACAAGCAATCTCGGCTATCAATTCGGTGACAATGATATTGCACATTTCAATGCCCAATATGAAGACCGTGATGCGCCCAGCATTGAAAACAGAACCATCTTTGATTTTCTGAGCACGCCTAAAACGGATTCCCTAGAATTTGATGATACAGATAGCAGCAGCGAGTTTTGGGAAATCGGCGGAGACTACGAACATACATTTAGTAATGGCGCACGATGGAAAACCTTGCTCATAGTGAACGACAAGGAAGAAGATAGCGAACGAGAGCGATTTCAAATAGACGGAAGCCTTCGCGAGAAAGATTTATTCCTCGGCAATTTTAATCGTTACCAAGAGCGCATCGCTCGAAGCTCTTACTCCCTTCCCTTCAAGCAATCTCAAAATATCGAAATCGGTATCGAGCGCGCACAGACCATTTTGGATTCCTCTCTGCAACTCGGCCTGCTTTCAGGTTCCGGAATCGCTTCCGAGGCATTCGGCGGTCTTCCTCGGGTAACTAATGCCAACGCCACGGTGGAAGAGATTCGTTACGAGTCGTTCCTGGTTCATAACTGGCAAATCAATGATCGCATGTCTCTGGAAAGCACGCTTATCGTCGAGACATCAGAAATCCAACAGTCCGGTGATGTCAGTAAGAAGCGAGACTTCGATTTTGTCCGACCCAAAATCGATTACCGTTTTGATATAACTCCAGCCTTACAATTTCGTGCCACTGTGGAGAAAGATGTATCCCAGTTAAGCTTTAACGATTTCACTGCGAATATTAATTCGGGCGATGATGATCAAAATGCGATTGCAGGAAATCCAGAGCTACGACAGGAGCAATCATGGCGCTACGACCTAAACCTCGAATATCGTTTCAATAACGACAATGGGGTGCTAAACACCAATGTTTTCTTTCATGATCTGGAAGACGTAATTGATAAAGTTGATGTCTCCACTGCTACCAGCATTTTGTCAGCCAATGGCAATATCGGTGATGGCGAGCGCTATGGCTTGAGTCTCGACGCCAGTTTGCGACTCGGATTTATTGACCTTCCAGAAATTCTGGTTACCTCGCGGCTCGAATTAGAAAATTCCAGCGTCACCGATCCCTTTCTGGGCATTGACCGTCGCCTAAATCGACAGGGTCGAGGCAGCTATAATTTCGGCATTCGGCATGACCTTCCCTCACTCAACATGAGCTACGGCCTGACCTACCGCAACACTATCAAAGACAACAGCAAGGTCTACGATATTGACAAGATCGAGTCTTATAATTCCGACGCCTTCTCCATTCTGTTTCTGGAACTGCAGGGCTGGGCTGGACTCACCTATCGATTCGAGGCGACAAATATCCATGAGAGTGAGCGTTGTCGAATTCGCACTCGCTATATCGGCGGCACCATTGCCACCGGAACCCTTAACGAGATAGAAGATTCCTGTAGCCACACTGGGGAGAAATACGCCATCAAGGTTCGCGGTACTTTTTAAGTCAGAGCCAACCGACTATCTTGAAACTAATTCCCAACATTTCCTAAAGCTGTCATTTTAGGGGTCGATATCCATTGTCTTTGGGCGATGTGAAAATCATCACAAAACCCCTAAATGTGGCACTTCTGCCATCTTTTTTGCACAATTTGTCACAGTTTTGCAGAGTACCCGACTGTATAATCGCGCCTCGTTTAAGCGGTATCCGCTAATCCACCCAAAACTATTAATGAGTCAGTAATTCAACCTACTGGGCCTCTTACAGTGACCAATTGCCATGAGTTTGGAGTATTACTTGAAACACCTTCGCAGCATTCAAATAACTCGGCATTTCTCGCGAGCTGGAAAATTCCTCAGACCTAGCATCCTTACCATGGCCATAGCAGCCGCTGGTCACTCAATTGCACAAGAAACTGCCGACCAGGTTGCCCACCAATCGACTGTAGTCTATCAAGCCGACTTCTTTGCTGAATACTCTCCGGTTTCCGTGAACGACATGATTGATCGTATACCAGGCATTGGCCTCGCTCTGAACGGCAACCGCAACAATCGAGGCAATAGCCGTGGCCTGGGCTCTGGCGAAGGAGAGATCCTGATTAATGGCCAGCGCACAACGGGCAAGAGCAATGAAGGTAGAAGCCAACTAAGCCGTATAGCTGCAGATCAGGTGAATTACATCGAAATCATCCGCGGCACCTCGGAAGAAATGGACATCCGTGGCGGTGGTCAGGTTGTGAATGTTGTACTTTTAGATGCTAAATCCCGCTCTAGCATATCTGCCGAACTTAACATGGATAGACTGCATGATGGCACTGTAGACCCCGGCGCAAAGATTTCATATACCGGCCAGACAGGTGCATTTAATTATCTTTTTCATGTCGAAGCTGAGCCACGATATGAGAATCAATTTACCAAGGAATTCAGCCGCGATGCCAACGGCGATTTATTGGAAACTCGTGAAGAGGAGAAAATTCGCGATCAAACTGAATTCGAAACCAGCTTCAATCTAGGCTATCAATTCGAAAATAGCATGATTCAATTAAACGGCCTCTACGCTGAAAGCAGTCCTCCCTCTGACGTCGATAGAATCATAAACGACTATTCTAGCGGCAACCTGCTTAGCTCGCGCGAGCGTGAAGACCAGCAAAGTGACAGGAACAATTGGGAAGTGGGTGGCGACTACGAGTACGGATTTAACAACGGCAGTAAATTTAGATTTTTATTCATCGTTAACGATAGGGATTTTGCTAACACACGAGAGCGCTACGATGTTTTTGCGGAATCAGAAAGTAAAGATCTTTTCCTGTTCTCCGCTGGCCGTGACAGAGAACGAATTGGCAGAACCTCCTACACCTTCGATCTGAGCCCGAATCAAGGCATGGAACTTGGAGTAGAAAGAGCGCAAACAATTCGCGATTCAAAACTACGCTTAGGTCTTAGCGGAACCGGGGCAACTTCGGCTGCCCACGGCGGCTTAGTGGCCCAACCGGTAAGCAACAGCAGCTCCACGGTAGAAGAAATTCGATTAGAGAATTTCGCTATTCATAACTGGCAACTCAATGACAGGATGTCCTTGGAAAGCTCTCTGATTTACGAGACCTCGACTATTACCCAATCGGGTGATGTCACTAATGAACGAGACTTCGATTTCGTCCGTCCTAAGCTGGATTACCGATTCGACATAACTCAGTCACTGCAATTACGAGCAACTATTGAAAAAAGCGTTTCTCAGTTAAGCTTCTCTGATTTTAGTACTTCTGCCGACAACTCCGACGATGACCAGGACACCCAAGCAGGAAATCCAGATATTGCCCAGGAACAGTCGTGGAACTACAAACTAAACTTAGAATATCGTTTACCCAATAACGTCGGCGTTCTAAATTCGGAATTTTATTATCGTGATCTCGAAGATGTAATCGATCGCATCGACGTATCTCCAAGTGCCACGGATTTGCAATCGGCGCGTGGCAACATCGGAGATGGCAAGCGCTATGGCGCCAATCTGGACGCCAGCACTCGCTTGGGATATCTAGGGCTTCCTAACGCACTATTTTCTCTGGGTTTCAGCGTGCAAGATTCAGCAGTGACCGATCCATTTCTAGGCACCGAGCGCCGGCTGCGCAGAAATGGCCGTTGGTTCAGTCGCGCAAACTTTCGACACGACATCACCAAATATGATTTCAGTTATGGCTTTAGTTATTTTACTTCTGCACGTGACGGCAGCGGTCTAACGCAAATCGATATTATCGACACAGAAACAGAAATTGGCGATTATGGACTTAATTTTTTCGCCGAGAAAAAGGCCTTCAATAGCGCAACCATTCGCTTCGATATTCAAAATGCGAATGACCAAATGCGCTGTAGAGAACGTATTAGATTTGTAGGCGCGACTACTGCTGGCATAGTGGAAGAGGTTGAAGACTCTTGCTTCGGCAGTGGAGTTAAATATGCGCTTAAAATAAGACACACCTTCTAGTTCGCAAATTAAATCAAAAAAAAGACAGCCAGGCTGTCTTTTTTTTTGCACTCGATGTCTGGTACTGATTAGTGAACGTAGAAAATCAAAGAAGTAAACAGCGCTATCAATAAACTTCCTTCCAATACTCCCACTACCATCTTCGCCTTCGGAGTCAGGCTTCTTATATACCTGTCAATTGGCACAATTATTTGTGTGTACCGGTGATTTGTCATGGCCCCATTCCTCTACATACTAAAAGGTAGCGGTTCAGTCTGTTAGCGAGCTTCGGCCATACTACTAGTACATGATTGCAACAATGTTACGACCGAAAATCTAATTGCTTTAGTGATAAGACGCCAATCCAGCCAAAGAGTTACATCTCATCTGTAATTTTTTTCACTACTGTCTAATTGATGCCGCTAGCCGTCTCAATAGATGCATGCCGCAGGCAATTAATTACGCCGTTAAAAGCAGCGTGATTGAATTAGAAAAGGGAGAGGACTAGGGACCCTCTGATAAACTCCAAACTGCCTCTGCGTGACCTGGAGACGCCGTTTGCCGCTAATGGTCACTCCCTTAGCAACGACGAAAATGGGTGCTTCAGGCCGCGCCCTTCGGGGCATTTGGTTTGGAGTTAATCAGAGGGTCGCTAGAACGAAACAGGAAAAAATTGCGAGAAGTGCAGCGTCCAGACAGAGCAAGCCACCTGATTAATCGCTAATTAGCGTTCAATAAACCGCGAGCCGGACAGGCTCGCCGTAGAGCTTAAAGTCTATTCGGCCCTCACCTTGGTGAACACCATCATGTGTTGCCATGGCAGAAAATCCAATGTGTCAGTCCATTCCAGACCAAATACACCCATTTCCTTAACCACCTGTTCTTCAGTCATTTTATGCAAAGGTCGAATCGGCACCGAGGCATCCTCGCCACGATATTCAAGCAAGAAGATTCTGCCACCCACTTTCAGCGCGTTATTAATTCCATTAATCATCTCAAACGGGTGATCAAACTCGTGATAGGCGTCAACCATGATCGCCGCATCAATTGAGTTGAGCGGAAGATTGGGATCATCAACTTTACCCAGTACACCCTCAATATTAGTAACACCTTCCTGTGCCTTGCGCTGCTCGATCAAGGCCAGCATTTCTGGCTGAATATCTACGGCCAGGACATTGCCGTCCGGCACCAGTTTCGCGATTCTAAAGGAGAAATAACCCGAACCAGCGCCAATATCAGCGACCACGTGGTCTGCCTGTAGCCCCATATTGGCGACAACTTCATCAGGCATTTCCTCCTGTATACGACCCGGACGGTTCAACCAGGCTGCAGCCTGATGCCCCATCACGAAGGAAATTTCCCGCCCCATATAGAACTTACCAATGCCAGTAGTACGACGTTCAGGAGCCACCTCATAGCCTGGAAACTCCGCTGCCTGTAAAGGAATTGAGCAAATGAGAAAAAATGAGAGAACTGACAGCAATGAGCCGAACTTGGACTTTTGGCAAATATTCATGTGGCTAACCTTTGCTTACTGTATTCGTTAGAATCACAGCAGTGAGAGAAGTTCCGCATTGCGGCGTAGTCTTGAGATTGTAAAGCAGTGTTGTGGGGCAAACAAGAAGCCCGGAAACTAGTCCCTGGTTTCCGAGCTTAAACATCGAGGATGGAAAGGAATAAGTTTTACAACAATTTAAGCAGTCGCTGTCCGGACCCCTTACATTTGGGGCAAATACTGTTATCAGTGATCTTGCCCGCTCCCTTGCAGATATTGCAGGCGTCCTGATAGGGCTTCTTTAATATTGAAGTTAATTCTGATAGAGCTTGTTGTGGAGCTTTCTTCTCGGCCAAAGTCATCACGTGCTTCTCCTAAGGTTAAATCTGCTAAACCAACTATCCAACATCTTTAAGTTTTTTTGTGGACAATGTGATTGGCGTCTCATTTGATAATGATTATGCAAAACAACGACAGCTAAATACGTTAACCACCTCACAAAACTGAGCAGACATGTAAAATTTCTCTACAGGTAAATTATCTCTACATATTAGCCACTTATGCTAATATTCACGATCTAGGATGCGAACATTCTTACAGTTTGGACACATATATGACTCAAGTTTTACAAGGGATTAGGGTACTGGATTTTGGCCGCTACATCGCTGGCCCCTACTGCGGCACGCTGTTAGGAGATATGGGAGCAGAAGTTATTCGAATTGAGAAGATCGACGGTAGTGAAGATCGATTTCTGTCCCCTATCAGCGACAAAGGCGATGGCGCCCTTTTCATGCAACTGGCGCGGAATAAAAAATGCCTAACACTGAATCCGATGAAGCCTGAAGGTCGGGAAATCGTCAAAAAGCTGGTCAAGACTGCGGATGTGGTTATCGCTAACCTGCCTCCCGACACTCTATTAGCCATGGGACTGGACTATGAAAGCCTGAAAGCCAGCAAAGAGGATATTATTCTAACCACTATTTCCGCCTTTGGCCGTGGTGGCCCGTATGCGAACAGAGTGGGCTTCGACGGTTTGGGACAGGCAATGTCGGGTGCCATGTATATGTCCGGTACGCCAGACCAGCCAGTGAAGGCCTACCCACCTTTTATCGATTTTGGCACTGCCAGCCTGGCCGCTTTTGGTACTATGGCGGCCCTCTACGAAAGACAGAAAACCGGCAAGGGCCAGATGGTTGAAGGCTCTCTGTTTAACACCGCACTAACTATGATGAACGGAACCGCTATAGAGCAAAATGCGATACAACGTAATCGAGTTGCCACGCTCAATAGATCACAAACCTCGGGCCCCGCCGATACCTTTAAGACCAAAGACGGTTGGGTACTAGTGCAATCTGTAGGCGGCCCCTTATTCAAACGTTGGGCAGATCTAATGGGCGAAGAACATTGGCTTGACGACCCGCGCTTTAAGGACGATATCTCCCGCGGAGATAACGGCGAATTGATTAGCGAGCGACTGGCAGCCTGGTGCGCCGAGCGCACTTCAAAGGAAGTCTTGTCAGCGATGGAAGAAGCGCGCTTGCCCGCAGGACCCATTCTGTCGCCGCAAGAGGTTTTGGATGATCCCCATATTGCTGCCAAGGGTCTGTTTCAGCCGGTGGAGTATCCAGGCTTAGACAAACCGGCACCGTTAATGAAAACCCCGGTTGAGCTTTCAGAAACTCCGGGAGAAATCCGGTCCCGGCCACCGACCTTGGGTGAGCACACAGATCAGATAATGCAGGAACTTGGTTACAGCGAAGCAGAAATTGCGGATCTTAAAGAAAAACGCGTAGTGTAAGAGTCTAGGGACCCTCTGATTAACTGACCCGATGCCCTCAAGCCAATATTAAAGCGGAGAACCCGATGACCAGAATAAAAATAACCATAGCCTCTCTCTTATTGTTCACGCTTCAGCTTGGCTTTGCGCAAAAGGAAGTGCTAAGCATCGATCACTACGTAGCGAACATCTCCAAGGCACCTGCGATGCAAGGCCAGGTAGCACAGATCTATGTGCGAGAAAGAACTCAGGCCAGTACCGCCTTACGCAGCGATGACCTTGCCGGTCGAGTGGTTTTGTTTATTCACGGCGCCGGAACTCCGGCAGAAGTGGCTTTCGATGTACCCTACGAAGGCTATAGTTGGATGGAATATCTGGCGGAGGCTGGCTATGACACCTTCTCTATGGATACCACAGGTTATGGTCGTTCTACCCGCCCTGCGGTAATGAATGACATCTGCAACCTTTCTGAAGCTCAACAGGCGTCGTTCGTTCCAGCACTGTTATCTGAGCCCTGCTCTCCAAGCTATCCTTTCGCAGCAACTACTATCGAATCTGATTGGCACGACATCGATAGTGTAGTGGATTATTTGCGCGAGATTCGCTCAGTGGAGAAAGTACATTTGGTGGCCTGGTCTCTGGGAGGACCTCGCGCAGCTGGTTACGCTGCCCTGTACCCCGAAAAAGTCGAGCGCATTGTACTGCTTGCACCGGCCTATGGACGAAATCGTTCCGCTAACCCGCCTGATAGCATTCCCGCGCCGGGTGCTGCATTTACCAAGCAGTCTTTACAAGATTTTAGCAACAACTGGAACCGGCAAGTTGGCTGCGAGAATCAATATCAAGCAACAGTAAGCGCTGCGGTATGGCAGGCCATGCTTGATTCAGATCCAGTTGGCGCAACTTGGGGAACCGGAGTACGGCGAGCACCCCGCACTACAACCTGGGGATGGAACAAGGAAGTGGTAGCAAAAACGCTAACACCCATGCTTATAGTTTCACCTATACATGATGCGCAGGTCCCGCCATCAAGTGTTAGGAATTTGTATGAAGATCTAGGTACTGACGAAAAAGTATTATTAGACCTGGCCTGCTCATCACATAACGCCATGTGGGAAATCAACCATGAGTTATTATTCGATGCGAGCCTGCAATGGTTAAGAGATGAGTCCGTAGACGGACTCAAGAATGGCGAATTGAAAAAGGGTTACTAACAATTCAGCAATGGAAAAAATCGCAGGCAAACGGCAGATTGATCATTAGCGAGTTATTTGCTCTGTCCCTGAGATATCTCCACAAAGCACCGAGCCAAGTCAATGGATTAACTTGTTTCGTGCTTTTAGCCACTAAATCTTGAACTCTGAGCCAGAGACTGGGCTGTTGTTTGCGAACAATCAGGGCCAAAGGACCGTGAGCCACGCAATAGCCCTGTTTCTGGCAGCTGGGCTGGACCGGCTACCCTATATCGCCCGCTGTAACGGAGATGCTCCCTGCTCACGAGCCTCTGGCCCTGATTGTTCCCAGGAAACATCTCCGTTACAGCAGACTTACTTTAGCGTTGAATTTAAAATAAAATTGAGGCTGCGTTTTCAGGATTTCGTGTGGATATCTCAGGTTCTGTCCTGTCTGCTGCCGTTTACCCCAACATCTCCTGTAAAAGTAGCCGCCATTATTCCTGAGGAAGGGCGTAAACAATAATACTTCCCGTTCTACTGGATTCAGTGCCGGTTCGAAAGGTAAGCATGGCATTGCCTGAATTGGTGGCGATGAATTGCCTGCCATCAACCTCGTAAGTCACGATTCCACCACCGATTGGTGCGCCGCTGTTTATACTATTTAGCAATTCGCCGGATCCGGCGTCCATCAGCAATAAATTCCCGGTAAGCTCACCACTTATAACAAGTCCGCCAGCGGTGGTAGTAACGCCGGATACCATGGGCGTGGGCGAATGGTAACGCCAACGAATCGCTCCAGTCTCTACATCCATGGCGGTAAGCCACCCGGTCTGTGCATCCGGATCAGGACGCACACCTCCTCCCATATACAGTTGACCTGGTACATACTCCACTTCTTCAGCTGCGATGAACTGTGCGCAATAATCAATAGAAGGAGTTATAAGAAGTTTTTCTCCGGGATGATAAGCCGGGCCACTCCACAAAACTCCTCCATAGACTCCAGGACAGGCAAAAACACCTTCCTGAGTAACCGGCACTTCAGCATTTAAAATCGTGGTGACTGGCGTCTCATAAAGAATCTCATGGGTTTGTTTGTCTAGCCCTCTTAAAACTCCGTCCTTGCCTACTGTGGCCACAAAATCTCGAGACACATTATTAATTCCGGCCTTCAATACCGGGCTCACCTGAGTAAGATCCCAGTCGTGATCATCATTCGGCACGATGGACTTATGCCAGTTCAACTCGCCGCTGCGCACATCCAGAGCAATGATGTTATTGGTGTAAAGGTTTTCTCCCGGACGTAGGTAAGCGGGTAGGTCAGGCGCTGGATTAGTTACCGCTGCGTAAAGTTCTCCTATTTCCAAGTCCATACTCAAAGGGGTCCACACCGCCCCTCCACCCAAGGGAATATTTTCCGGGTTTCCCCAGGTCTCACCACCGCCAGCCGCCGCTTCGGGCACGGTTAGAAACTTCCATATCAAGTCACCATCATTTAGGGAGAATGCGCCAACCCAGCCGGAAATCGCATTCTCACTGCCGGCTGGCCCAATTAGTATGCTGTCCTCAAATATCATCGGTGGCATGGTGAAGGTCTCACCTAACCATGGATCGGCGACTTGTCGCGCCCAAAGTAAATTGCCATTTGCCGAATCCAGAGCCATGAGATAGCCGTCGGCTGTACCGCGGACTACGTAGCCGTCTTTAATGGCGACGCCACGATTATTTCCCCATACCATTCGATCCTTGGGCTGCCAATCGTGACTCCAAATTTTTTGGCAAGTTGCAGCGTTTATTGCTGCTGTGTGGGTAGCGTTAGTTACATACATCACGCCTTGGTAAACAATGGGGCCGGTTTGCATAGTGGCATTGTTGTTCAGCTGATAGGCACAGACTTGTTGCAGGCCATCCACGTTTGCTTTGTTAATCTGAGTAAGCTCTGAATAGCGAGTGCCTTGATAATTCTGATTGTGATAAAGCCAGTCTTTGGAGTTATTGGCCGCGTTCAGTAGCTCATCGAAGCTGGGACCAGAACCAGTGGGCTCAATGCCATAAATGCCTTCGATAAAGGTCGCCGCTATATCCAGGATTTCATCACCGCGCGAGATGGGAATAGCACTCAAATAGTTATAGTCGTTCTTTAGCTCTTCACTGCCCTGCAAAACATTGTTGCGGCCTAAAATATAAGCCAGTATCTCAAGATTCTGAGCTTCGTCAAGATTGCCTGCCTGACCAGGTGGCATGGTGGTACTGATTCTATTAAACAGTTCGGCGACATTTGCACCCAGGCGCGACCAACTCTTGCGAAAAGTAGTGCCAACCAGCTCCGGTGCAGCCGCACTGTCCAGTTCGACGCCATGACAGGCTGCACATTGTTGCTGATATAAAGCCTCTCCACGGTCAAACTGAGCCTCGGTAAAAGTGCTGGATGCAGGTGCGTCCGCAGCCATGCTGAAAGTTGGATAAAGCAGGCTCATTAACACACAGGCAACGAGCTTCTTCTTTAGTCGTGCAATTGGGGTTTGCATTCTTATTTCCTTGAATTTTAGAATTTGAGGCTCGAAGATTTAATTTTAGAGCCCCGGCAGTGACAAAGTATTCGATATTCGTTTCCCGGTATTTTATGAGTCCTGCCCAGGCTAACTGTCGTGCGAGCTAGGGATTATTAAGTAGCTGCACCGCCGCCGTGTACATAGCTTCCACGCCTGCCTTTATGGAGTTCGGATCGATTAGAAAAAATGCAGAATGATGGGGCGGCGCATTGGTATTTCCTGCCAATATTTCTCGCATCAATTCCGGCGGTGTGCCTCCTACTGAAAAGAACACGCCAGGCACTTTGTGTTCTGTTTGAGTGAAATAGGCAAAGTCTTCTGCCCCCATACCAGGCCGCTGCGATGTCAGCAGAGGGTCATAACCAAACTGCTCTGTCCATGCTGGCAGCACTTTTTGCACTGCGTCGTTGTTGTTGATATTGGTAGGCGTACTTTCGAAGCCCATACGCACGACGGGTAGCAAGTCATCGGGCAATCCATTTAGCCGACCAATGTTTGCAGCCGTATCACGTATTCGACCCAACACTTGATCTCTGGTCTGTTCAGAATCGGTGCGCACGGTTAACTGTAAATTCACTTCGTTTGAAATAATATTGTGCTTGCTGCCACCCTGAAAGGATCCAACGGTAATCACCGCTGGAGACAGGGGGTTAATCTGACGGCTGACTATGCCCTGCAAGGCGATGACCAATTGCGAGGAGACATAGATTGGGTCGATAGTTTGATGCGGGTAGGCACCGTGGCCACCAATGCCTCGAACTTTAATATCTACACTATCCGAACTGGATTGCACGATACCCTCGCGAACCGTAACCATGCCGCTTAGAGCCCCCGAGCTTACATGCAGGCCAATTGCATAATCAGGCACGCCGAAGCGTTCATATAGACCGTCTTCCAGCATCGCCTTGGCACCGTTTATTACTTCTTCTGCTGGCTGCCCTACCAGCATCACGGTACCGCCCCATTCATCACGATTGTCCATTAACATTTTCGCTGTGCCAACCAATGTGGTCATGTGCATATCGTGACCGCAGGCATGCATCACCGGCACCTCTTCAGAATCCAGATTAATCTGCCGCCTACGCGACGAGTAACTTAGGCCGCTGTCTTCAAGAATGGGTAGGCCATCCATATCCGCTCGAATCATAATCAGCGGTCCGGGCCCGTTCTCAATCATTCCCACCAGACCCGTCCGCCCCACACCCTCGGTCACATCGATTCCCAGATCACGAAGCTCTTGTGCCAACCTGGCGGCAGTTTGTTGTTCAAGAAAACTTAATTCGGGGTTTTGGTGAAACCACAAAAAAAGATCAGAAAGATGAGAATCGTAGTGTTCGTTGATTGCCTGCTTTAGTGATTCATCAGCCCCTACAGCGAATTGACAGGCAAGCACGGTGAAAAGCAGTATTACAAGGGAATGGCTGAATCGAGGAACTATTTTAGAAAGTTTCTGTCGTGAATACTGCTTTAATTTCAAAGACATAAACTCACTCCGAATCGCCGCAACTTGGGCTGCGGCGTGACTATTCAATCGAAACAGATTAAATGACCTGCAGCTATTTTGAAAGCGATATTCTGAAACCATTCAGATCAAACACTTAAATTTAAGGATCGGGAACCGCTTGAATTAGCGCCTGCCAAAAACTGTCGTTAAAGCTGACGCCATTAGCTCTGCCACTGGCTCCCAAACGAGTTACGATCAGGTCCAGGCTGGGAACCAAGTACAATTTTCGATCCAGAGCACCCTGCATAGCCGCGAGGTCATTCGGTGCACTGGCTATCAACGCACCATTTTTACGGTTTGCCGCCGCAGCAGACAGAGAAAAATCCTGGCCATTCAGCCACCACAAATAGCCATAGGCAGGATTAAGTGATTGCGAAGGCCTTAACATATCAGTCAGAAAATCTTTGTCTTCTATTATTACACTGTCACCCCAGCGTCCTCCGGACTGAATCATAATGCCGAATCTGGCTAACTCTCTAGTAGTCGTGGAAAAACCCACGGCGATATCGGAGCTAGCCCAGGGCCGATCTGTCCAGGAGGAATTTTCCATACCCAGAGGCTGGGTAATCCACTCCCGAGTTAGTGAATGCCTGTCCATGCCCGTTGCCGCTACAAGCACGCGCATCAACACATGATAGACCGGCGTGTTGTACAACCACTTCTGGTTGGGCGCTGCCTCGAAGGAAAAATCCACTCCTAAGCCGCTATTCATACTCATGAGGTGGCGTATGCTTATCGCGCTTTCCTGTTCAAGACTTGCCTTAGACCAGCCTGCGCCTAGATAAGTCGAAACCGAATCATCAATCTGCAGGTAACCGCGCTCCTGCGCCATACCTGTCAAGACGGCGACAACACTCTTCTGTGCCGAGGCTACATCTTCTATAGCTCTGCCTTTCGAATCCCTGCCCATCACCATATTTCGGTAGCGTGAAGAGTTGTTCGGCGACTCCCAATATCGCTCTGCCATAATTCTTCCCTTATAAAGAATTACTACGCCACTGGAATCGCGGGCACCTGCAACATCAAGCGCCTGGTTCAGCTTGTCTTGATCCCAACCCACACTAGCTGGATCGACTGCCTCCCAGGAGTCATCTGAGGCAGGAAAATAAAGAGCCTCTGAAGCCTGAGCAGCTGTCCATTGAGTCGAGAGACAGAGAATTGAAAGCAGTGCCGCTGCAGCAATTGAATTTCTCATAAATAATTTACCGGATGCTTAAGTTTGGAAAGTGAGGCTGACACTGTTCCAAGTCTAGTTTCTAACAGGCTGGCTCTCAGGAAAACAGAATCGAAGCCATGTGAAAAAATACCACAATGTGATCGCGAATTCTCCTGAACATAGGCTATGCTTCTTAAAAGTCGCCGTCACTGTGTGTGACACCAAGGGTCAAATACCGATGAAAAATAAACTTCTGTTTGTAATATTACTAATTTGCACCGGACTTACAACGCCATTGCTAGCAGCCGAAGCCGGATTTACCATGCCCAGAGCACTGTCGGCCGCAGAGCTACCGAATGATATATTTACCGACTCTTTGGCGAGGCTACCTCAGGTTCAACGAGGAGATCTCGACAGCGTTGGCAAAGCGGCATTTGACACCTATGTGCGTCCCGGCACAGGTTATGAAACAGGTTTGCGCGGTCCCATAGGCGTGTGGATGAACAGTCCCGAATTAGCCCAGGCACTGTTCGATGTGCGCCAACGTGTGCGCTATGGATCAGATCGCGATCAGCGCCTCACTGAACTTGCCATCATTTCCACGGCCCGAGAAATAAACAACCAATATGAATACACGGCCCATGAACCTCTGGCTAGAACGGCTGGTCTTGAACAAGAAATAATAGACATAGTGCGCTATAGAAAACCCATAGATGGTGGGGGCAACATCGATGGCCTGGGAGAAACCGAAAAAGTGATTATTCAATTTGCCAGAGAGGTCATCAGCGAAGAGAAAGTAAGTTCCGAGACTTTTGCCCGTGCCCTGGCCATCTTTGGCGATGAAGGTGTGATGGACCTCACTGGCTTAATAGGCTACTACAGCTTTGTGGCAATAACCTTGAAAGCCTTCGATGTGCAACGCCCGGCAGATAGCGAATTGTTGCTTCCCATTCGGATCGAATAGCGGCTCTATTGCTAAAGTGATATCCAGCCTGCCGTTTCAATAGTCAAAAAAATAATGCGACAACTAAGGAAATACTGATGAGAAAACTATTTTCGGGCTTACTAATTTTTACGTTGGGCATTGGCCTCGGTATCAGTCTTTCGGCAGCAGGCGCTGCAGAACAGTCTGCCAAACTTGCCTACATGATCGTCAGTTCCGACCGCAAGCCTGGTGCGGATTACGGCCCCTATTCCGCCGCTGCCGGACCATTGGCGAGAGAAGCAGGGTTACAAATGCTAGCCACATCGAAACCGCCCCTGGTTCTGGAAGGAAATTGGCCCTACAGGAATGTGACGCTGGAAGTCTATCCATCCATGGATGCTCTGAAAGAATTCTGGTATTCCGATGCCTATCAAAGCGCCAAACAATTGCGCGAAGGTCTTTCAACAGTCAACTTTATTGTGGCGATTGAAGCTGACTAGATTGCTCCAGCTGCAAGTAATTGGTCTCGCAGGTCTAAGCAAGAATGTGCCGGGCAAGCAGAACCCGGCTATTTCCCTTATCGTTCGCTTAGCTGCAAAATTCTAAACACGCTACTGCTACAAGTCGTTCAAAAATTTCATCATTGCGGCATTGGTTTGTTCTGGCGCTTCCTGTTGCACCCAATGGCCTATCTCAGGAATTAGCACAACATCACGCAAGTCTTCTGTTGCTCGCGACATGGTTGCGGTTAATTGCGCTTTATTTGCACCGGCAATTACAATATCTCTTGAGCCTGCAATAAACAGTGTTGGAACCTGTACTTTCACTCCTTCAAGGTTCTCAGTTATCTCCCAGTTGCGATGGAAATTGCGATAATAATTAACCCCACCGCGGAAACCCGCCTTCTCAAATTGCGACACCACATAGGCCAGATCTGTTTCGGTTAACCAGTCGGGCAAACCTAATGGGGCTCCTAGACGTCCAATCCATCCGCCGGCGGAACGATGCGGATCGGTAATTGTTGCCGGTTCCCGTGGAGACGTTGGCGACAGATACAAGCGACTGAGTAGCCCTCGTGGATCGGCATCGTACTCTGCTTCGGCCACTGCTCCGGGCTCGTTGTGATACAAAATATAGAAGAAATTTTCACCGTAGGCGGCGCGCCAGCTTTCCATCGGTGACTGTCGTACACGACCGCCATAGGGGACGCTCATGGCAATCAAAGCGCTAAATCGCGTGGGGTGCAGAAGCACCGTATTCCAGGCGACGATGGACCCCCAGTCGTGACCGACCAAAATCGCCGTTTCTTCACCCAAGGCATCCAATACCCCGACCATATCTCCGGCTAAATGTACAATGTCATAATCGTCAACATTCGCTGGTTTGTCGGTCTCGCCATAGCCTCGCATATCAGGAGCCACCACATGGTAACCGGCATCGGCCAACATGGTTATTTGATGTCTCCAGGAATACCAGGATTCTGGCCAACCGTGAGCCAATAGAATAAGCGGCCCATCGCCTGCCTCAGCGATTCGCATATTCAATCCATTGGCCTGAATAAAACGAAATGTTACTCCCGCTACTGGTGATTCACTGCTCATGGCGGTTTCTCCCTGTTGTCCCCATAGCTGCCCGGACATTGTGCAAAATAGAAAAACAGTTGCCGTCAACAACCGAACTAATGCAGAACCCGTAACCCTGTTGTCTGTTGCCATTGATCTATTTCCAATTTAAGTGAAGTCAGTTTTGTAATGAGACAAGATTAACATGGTCTATGTTGACTTCACCACGGCAACGGCGTTTCATGGTCATTTCACCAAGAAGCATAATAAGGGGTAGATTTAGTGGATCAATACGACGTTCCGTATATGGAAAGAACGCGGAACTTTTACCGTGCTCAGGGCTATAGCAAGGATTATCAATGGGCGCACTACGATGATGTACCCTTTACCGTACTCCAAAAACCCCTGAGCAAAGCAAGAATTGCTGTAATTACCACCGCAATGCCCGATACCGAACCAGGTCGGGCGCAGCGTCAGGTGTACGCCAGTCCCAGCGATCCAATACCAAGCGTCATGTATACCGATGAACTGTCTTGGCATAAGACCATGACCCATACAGAAGACGTGGCATCCTTTCTTCCCTTGCAGCAGCTCCGGCAATGCACGCAATTAAATCTTATCGGCGACTTGACGCAGCGCTTCTACTCGATTCCAACCGAATACAGCCAACGCAACACGATTGAGAAAGATGCCCCTGAAATTCTAGCTCTTTGTCAACAGGACGAAGTAGACGTCGCCATACTGGTGCCCTTGTGACCCGTCTGCCACCAGACCGTGAGTCTGCTTGCTCGACATCTTGAAGCCAACGGCATTGTGACGCTGGTGATTGGATCGGCCATGGATATAGTCGAATATTGCGGCGTGCCTCGTTACTTGCACAGCGACTTCCCGCTTGGAAACCCCTGCGGCAAGCCCTACGATAGCGACATGCAACTGCAAATAATTCAGCAAGGCTTAGGCCTGATCGAACATGCCCAGCAAGCTCGATCTACTGAACGAACACCATTTACCTGGAAAGATGATAACTGGCGCGCAGACTATGCCCGCATAGATGACAGTAACAGAGAAGAATTACGTCTTCGCGGCGAACGTCGACGTCAACAACAGGCCAACGATAAAGCAGCTGGAAAATCTCGAGCGGCGATGATTTCAGAGATTTAGTTTATAAGGACATAGATACTAGTCCATGAACGATAACAACCCTTCTATAGAGGCAGACTCAATGAAAATAGCATCGACTAGATACGGCAAACTACTTACGCTGTTGCTTATTACACTCAGTACATTGCTATCCACAAGCCACGCCCAGCAATCAATTTCTGACGTGCGAATATTTAACACCGTGAAGACAAAACTAGCCGAGGGTAAGCAAGTTGTCGGTGGCACTGTCTCCACGCCTGACCCCGACATTTACTGTGCCATGGCAAACTCCGGTTATGACTACATATGGATTGAAATGCAGCACAGTCATCTCGGCTATACCGATGTAGCCAGAATGATCTGGGCTTGCAAGGACGCGCCGGCAATTCCCTTTATTCGTGTACCTGACGCGACCGAAGGCGATATTCAAAAAGCCGTGGATATTGGTGCTCTGGGCATCATCGTACCGATGGTGGATACTGCCGAGAAAATGCAGAGAGCAGTGCGTTTCGCCAAGTACCCTCCCGTGGGCAGACGCAGTCAAGGCGGTGGACAATACGGTGCACTCTGGGGCCGCGATTATCGAGCGGCAGCGAATGACAATATTATGGTCATCGCCATGATCGAAACCGAAGAAGGCACAGCGGCAGCTGATGAGATCGCCGCTGTGGACGGAGTCGACCTGGTGTTTGTAGCAAGTTCTGATCTGAGTAGTTTCAGCGGCCGCCGTCAAGGCGATCCGGTGTACGAAGACCTGGTGAGCCGCATCAAGAATGAAACCGCGAAGGCCGGCAAGTATATTGGTGGCCCTTCCGCCTGGATGAGATCCAGAGAAGGTTATCAATTCTTTCAGGGACCTGGCACTTCCTCGCTGATCCGTACCGGTGTTCGCGTTACGCTGGGCGAAGATGACCCCTGTAGATTCTTGCCCTCAGGAACTGCGCCGGTTCAGGGTGAAGATCCCTGCCCTTAGTCCTGCTCTAGACAGGCCTAGTTCGGCTGCCGCTGTGAGGCTGCATTGGGTCCCTAAAACTCTACATCCGCCACCACTTTAAAAAATGCAACCTTTTGGTTGCATTTAAACCTCAGCCGTGCAAAATTAAAGCTCGATAGCTTTTCTGATTACGCTGGAGACACACTATGGAAGATAAAATTGAAAAGACAATAGATCTGAACGCAACCGTGGAACGCGTTTGGCGCGCACTAACCGACCATAATGAATTTGGTGAATGGTTTAGAGTAGCACTCGAGAAGCCATTTGCGGTGGGTGAAAAAACCGAGGGTAATATTACCTACCCGGGCTATGAACACATGCGACTGGAAGCCACGGTGAAAACCATGGATAAAGAGAAACTCTTTGCCTATACCTGGTGTCCTACAGACGACGAGCCAGAGGACGGCATGGAAACTCTGGTGGAATTCAAACTGGAGCCAATCGACAGCGGTACCCGACTCACCATCACGGAATCTGGATTCGCGTCTCTGCCCGACGATGAACGCCGCGTCGATGCCCTGCGCAGGAATGCAGAAGGTTGGGAAGCACAAAAACAGAATATAGCGACTCATGTTGAAAGCTGAAGAAAAGCAGGAGCAGGCCTCTGCCGCATTTGCAGCACTTGGAGATAGCACACGCTTGCAGCTACTCACACGATTGGGCAGCGACAGCAACAACTCAATCTCCGAGCTAAGTTCCGGTCTACAACTCAGCCGCCAGGGAGTGACTAAACATCTTCGCGTGCTGGAGGACGCCGGTATTGTAGTTTCTCACCGCGTCGGTCGAGAGACACAATTTACTCTGGTGCCAGAATCCCTGGCTCAGTTACAAACTTACCTGGAAAGCGTATCGTCGCAATGGGATGATGCGATAGACAGATTGCAAGCCTTCGTGGAGAAAGAGTAATCGCTAATTAAAATGGACAATAAGAATCATTAGTCTGATACTTTAGTTCCAGTGGTGAAACACTGTATCGAACAATCGCTGTGAGGTATGAAAAATGAAGCTTGTCTACACACATGACAATATCACCGTGGTGCATTCAGCCAAGAATATTCTCGCACTAAATAATATTGCTGCCTTCGTTAAGGGCGAACATGTCGCCCCTATGAGTGCCAGACACGGCATTGAGAACACCTATATCGAACTGTGGATCAATCATGACGAAGATTACGAAAAAGCTTCCACGATCATAGAAAACCAGTTGCTCAATCCCGAGCTCAAAGAATCTTGGGTGTGCACCGAATGGAAGGAAGAGAATGACGGCAGTTTTGAAGTGTGTTGGAAATGTCAGACAGAGGTCGTTGTCGGTGATCAACAGAAACTTTCCCAATCGATTTAGCATTTACACTAAAAAAGAGAGAATAATGTGATGAAAAATTTAGCCCGAATTTTGCTACTGTTCTTAATTTATTTAGGCTTAGCTATGCAAACAAGTGCACAAGGAAACATAAACGTGTCTGAAAATGAAAAAACTATCCGAGAATTTATTTCCGAGTGGTCAAATTTAAACGCAGAAAAGCTTGCTAGTTATTTCGCCGAAGACGGTACCTATTACAACATCCCTTCCTCCGAAATAACAGGCCGCGAAAACATCGAACAATTCATCGCCGGCTTTATTCGTCCATGGGGAAGTACCGATTGGGAAATAATCAGCCTGCTGACGGAAGGGAATATTGTCATGGTTGAAAGACTGGACAAAACCGTTGTTGCAGGCAAGCCGGTGAACCTGCCTTGTTTTGGCTACTTCGAGTTAGAGAACGGCAAGATCAAAATGTGGCGAGACTATTTTGATCTCGCTACTTATACAGATGCCTTGACTGCTGCCTTGGAAACTAATTAATAAATTGTAATAGTGTCATTACCAAGGGAAACTGGCGGACTAATTACCAAGCGACTTTGTCGTGGCAGCGTACCAAAGGGGTTGTTCAAGAACAATCACTGTTTCACGGTCAACTGGTCACGGCCATAGAATTTACTCTCTGAATTCTAA
>JAJFKE010000048.1 GCA_021773355.1 Gammaproteobacteria bacterium
TGTCTTCTGTGACGTAATCTTCTAAGGATTCTGGAAGCAAGCTGCTTTGACTTCTATTTTCTCCTTCTATAAATCGTTTCATATCAGTCTCCCTAACCCAATGGGAGTATTATACTGGAAGACCTGTTTTCACACAGCCTCAGCCATATCGAGCAAACGCTCACTGGCGGCTCAGGGTCGTTCTGACCCGTTGCTGATTTGAATCGGTGAATGTCCTCTATCGGGCACAGCAGACACTCAAACCAGCAAAAAAATCGAGTTGTGACCTTCCCAGATTGCCAGTAGCAGACATTGGAAAACGTGGTCTGTCCCCTTTTTCTTTAAGCTAGAATGTACATCCAAAACTTCGCAGCGTAGCGATCTTTAGTACTAATGCGAAGCTACACTCTTCTGTTACGTCCTCCTTCATCCATTCACTGTAGGATCTTTCTCTAAGGAGTCGTGACTGGATTCGCACGAATGGATCGTTCAAGATCGCCTCTATCATTTGCGCAGCCGCACTTCGATCCGTCATCCGAATCATATGTTCTACGGTTCTATTGCCAGTGTTTGTATACAGCTCTAAAGATGCCTCCACCTCCGCCATTAGATAATCACTTAATCCCTCGGAAATTCCACTTGCACGTAGTTGCTCTAAAAGGTCTTCCGAATGCTTTGCCATGAATCCCACCGTTTGACGACTTCGAGTTATCTCCCAGGGGGGATTAAACGACTCATAGGTAGGGTTGCGAGTTAAGGATTGATAGTTTCGATTGTCCCTCGGTTTGCAGTCTCTTATTCCAGAGCTTTCTTCAATTTGATTGCAATCATAAAGATAAATTTTATTACTTCTTTCTGCATCGACACTCAGTACGGATCGCCGCACCTCGGTGATCGATGGCAAGGAAGGTTCTGTTTGTACAGGAGTAAGAATTTCCTGTTCCGGAATGATGGCTTCGCTTAGTTCTGCTATGTCAGTCTGGATTGTTTCCGTCTCAACCGGACTCAACGCCTCTGGTTC
Source organism: Gammaproteobacteria bacterium (assembly GCA_021773355.1). GTDB lineage: Bacteria > Pseudomonadota > Gammaproteobacteria > Pseudomonadales > Pseudohongiellaceae > UBA9145. Next base: position 1,001 of record JAJFKE010000048.1, read on the forward strand.
CTCCAACACTTCGGCAAGTTCGGAAGAATCAATTTCTTCTGACGGAGGATCGGGGATTGTTTCTTCTGGCGGTTCGGGCTGCGACGGTTCCACAAACGCTACTTCCTCAGACTGTTCTTGCAAAGGATTGCTGGAAATTAATTGAATCCGCACGGTGTCGGGTGTTGGTTCGGGGGATCTGCCAATCTGCAAACTGAAGAATACTGCGCCAGCCGTAATATGCAGGAACAGGGAAACGGCCACTGAAAAGAACAATAGTTTGCCGCTGCGCCGTTCTTCCTCATGCGGCTCGGGTCCGTCCGGCGACTCCCAATAGTCCTCTGGCTTAGCCATGTGATAGTGCCTGTCGGCTTCTTATTAAGCTTGATGTTCCCCTTTGTTATTTTTGGGGCTCTTTATCTGCGACAGTCGTTGTGAAATAGAGTTCCCCAGTTTATGCCGCAACTGATTGAAATGGAATAGATTGTCTTAAAGGCATTCAATCCGGGTTATACAAAGCGAGGGGTCCTCATATCTTGGGATACGAGAACTCGTATTTCAGATACAGGGTTTCCTCCATGTACGGTAAGTAAGGCCGTAAGTGTTTGAAAACACAGGGAACCAGCTTACAATTTCCCACAAAGCGTGCAAAGTGCCTAGAGAAAGCGAGACTGACTCTCTTTTTTGGATTGGAAATTGCAGAAATAAGGGGCATTTTCAGGATTCCCGCAATGTCTGCTTGGGGTCGTTCTTTCGCGTTCACCTGATTTTTAGCAAACTGGTAGTTTGTGCCGATAGCGGTCATTTGAGCTGGCTAACTGCAAGGGAAAAATACGGTGATCAAGGGAACTTACAAGCCCCCTTCATCAAGAGAAATAATTTCTTTAATAGTATCTAAAACAGGGTCTTCACCGGCGAAATATTGTTGAGAAGTGAGAGTAACCGGAATATCTGGAGCGACCCAAATACGACTATCACCAGGCCCTGTAGTCTGAAAACTAGAAGTTGCAATCGATCCAATGGCCCCACTAAAAGGCAATTGAAACTGAAATATCGGGCCGGGGAAAATAGGACTTGAACCGCTAGGCTCTCCTACAAATACTGCATCGGTGAATTTTTCTATACTGCCAATAAGGATTTGTGCGGCAGAAAAAGTATTGCGTCCTATCAATATATAGATATCGCCTTTGTCGGGGCTAGCATCAAAGTGTGTCAACGCCCGAGTAATCGGAACTGAAAGTGCCTCGCTGCCACCTGAGTTATGTCTTACGTCGAGGATTAAATGTTCAATATTAGGGTTTCCTGCCGCTGCTCGAATCTCGTCACTTATCCTCGAAAAATCGCCCGGCGAGGTTTCATTCATTGTATTTACTTGCAGATATAAAGCGCTGCTCTCTGGTAATTCGGTATACCAGAAAGGCGCACCAAGCCTGGACAAATAAAGCGGGTTTTCGCTGTCAGTAAGGCCTAAAAGTCCGCCAGCTTTATATGGTCGTAATTGAGGTACCACCTCTATCGTATTCCCTTGCTGGTCAGTTAGAGTAAGAGTTACATTTTCTGAATTTTCTACCACACCAAACTCTTCCAGTAGATCGGGGCTCATGATGTATCGCATTCCAAGCAGCAGAGGCCACATATTATTGTCTTTAGCCATGCTACTGGCTATTAACTCAAAGGCCCTATCGGCACTAGTACTGTTAAATTTCTCTATTTTGGCTCCAACTAACTCCTCATTATCAGCTTCGATTATGTAGAGGCCGTCTGCAAATAAATAGGTTTTTAACGAAAACCATTGTAGGCCAGTGTTGGCATACAGCATGTCATGACCTGTACCTAGCATCCCTATATACCTAAACAAGCGAGCAGCAATTTGTCTATCTGAAAGTTCTGGAATGTTGTCTGACAACTCTCTCAATGTCTGTCTTTGCTCCAATTCTGATGTCTTAATGTTAGGGTTGTAGTGGTGATTACGAACGACATCTTCTAGATAGGAGATATCATAGCGCCACTTCTGAGTGCGGGTAAAATTTCCATCGGGTTGCCTTCCGATCGGCAATTCGACCGAGTAGGAATCCAGAAGAGCAGCTAATTCAGGAAAATATTCTCGATATGGAAGTTGCCAATAGTTCTCATCAACTGCTCTTTTGATCCATTCAACAGCTATTTCGTTTTTCTCTCCTTCGGTATAAAGTAACCCAATTTTCAAGAACACCTCTTTAACGTGCTCGCTTGGATTTGTTCCCCAATAAGTTGTTCCCAGTGCAACTGATTCTTCCAAAGCCTCAATGGCCTCTTCTATTCGATCCAACTCTGCAAGACAGTTGCCATAGTCATACCAGCTAGAGCTATCATCGCGGTATTCGCTAGTCAATTGCTCATAAAGAACTACTGCCTCAGTACAGTTTCCCGCATTCTTCAGTGCTCTGGCTTCACTTAGCTGAAAATAGTAGCCAATAGGATTGGAAGGAAATCGAGTGCTACTTCTTCGTCCATAGGAATCACCCGCTGTGATCGTGCTAGACACCACATTCTCCTCTATATCTTGGGCATGTATGTTCAACAAGTTAAAAATACTAAAGACCAGATACCCCAATACTCGATTCAATCTACCTATAATTCGTGAGTATTCCGTTGTCATGTTCTATCCTCAACGATATAAAAAGGAAGGACCCACAGGTAATCCCTAGGCCGACCTATTAGCTGTTTGGTATTAGATGCAGTGAGTTTGAAAAAGGTTACATCGTGAAAAATTTCTGCTTATGATAATTGTCGACTGTCCGGATTGGGTCGTTCTTTCGCGTTCACCTGATCTTTAGCAAACTGGTAGTTTGTGCCAACAGGAGCCGTTCATCATTGAAGGCGAAGCCTGCTGGAAGGCTAATTAATCGCTAAGCTAAACGATCACGCTCTCTGTTCGAATTGATAAGTCGGGGGCACTATCAGGAACACGAACAATTTAACAACTTAAGGAGCTAGCTGCCCGAATTTAGCTACTATACTAGATGTTCCGGCGATGAGGGAGCGACCAATGCAAAGTCATGGTCATGCTGTAGTACTGGTTAAGTTGTTCGTGCCCCCTGTTTCCCCTTCTCCTTATACACACTCCTATTCAAATTCTACTTCAAGTTGTGCCAGTACATTCTGTCTGATCTTCGACCATTTCTGAGACCGATATCTTTCCCGCACCAAATTATTCTCCACTGTGTAAATCGATCCACCACGGGATTCGATAACCACACTCGGGCCATCTACTCCATATACAGAGTAAGCGGTGAATTCTGCCAGCTTGGCTAATATCCTTAGATCTGTCCTCCTGTCGTCTGATATCTCAACGACTTTTTGCATTAACTCTGTGGCCGCAATAAACGATTCGGCCCGGTAGTATCTTTCCTGCTCACAATCTTTGCTCGGATTCAAAAACCTATTGTCCACCCTCTTGAAGCAGCTTTGCTCATCAGGATTGTAGATTCTTTGCCGAACCAATAGTCTGAAATGGTTTAATGGATTTGGATTTCTGTCTGCATAAAACTCCGCTCTGGACAACAACCCGTCAGCCTCTTCGAATTCTCGCTTATTTTCATGCCAAGCAGCCATCTCAAATAGGTACGGCAATTGTTTCACACTAGATAAACCCTCAGAAATTCTCATCTGATGCATAATCGTCGGATAGAGTGCATAGGCACTACTGAATAGGCCCTGTTCCTTAAGTTTGTTTGCCTCATCTGTTAGCGTTTCGATTCTGTTAAAGTCCCACTGGGCACAGGCCAGGCTTGGCAGTAACAAAAGAATAGATAGTGTGAATGCTCTACCCGGTGAGTCGACCCTAGTGGCTTTCATCAGCGAACACTCCATTGAGTTCTCTTGCAAATTGACTATGAAAGTCGCAACTATCCGGGGTAAATACTGAGACGGTTCCAGCTTCGTTGTTCTTGATAACAATTGATTCGGTTCCCGCACATAGCGGAGGCGGTCGAAGTGCTTTCTCGAAACTGTCAAACGAAGTGGACTGCAATATGGCCCCTCTCGCCGTTGACATACTATATTGAATGATGGTGATTAACGGCCTATAAGCTTTCATGATATTCCTCTTGCTTTAGTTGCGCTGTTTCACATGTTGCTTCAAGCCCTGCTACTCAGAGCTGCCTAGTTGCTCCTACTATTGAAGGAGACTTGTTGAAAATCTACCTACTTACATAAGATAAGAGCAAAATTTGTGCCTAGTTTTTGAGCCTAACTATCATGTGAAATGAAGTACGTGGGGTGGCGTGATAAACCTAAGGCTTGGCTGTGAATTCATATCAGGATATTGACCGTTAGGTTAGTCCTAGCTAAAGGCAGGCGGCAAAAAATGGTCGGAATTACACAAATGAACGGTAAATAATGTCAAAAAATCAGCGCCTGATTGCGGCCCTAAAGGGAACAGGCGGGACACAAACAATTTAACAACTTAAGGAGCCAGCTATCCGAATTTAGCTACTAGATGCTCCTGCGATGAGGGAGCGACCAATGCAAAGTCATGGTCATGCTTGTAGTACTGGTTAAATTGTTTGTGTCCCTTGCTGTGCTTCAGCAGCGAATATATCCAGGCACGTCAAATCATCGAGAAAATCGGAGTAAAGGGACTGCCAACGCTTTTTCCAATCCCTGATATCTGCAAGGTCTAAACGATGTGCCCACTCTCAGCTAGATAAACCATCCCTGCCCCGGTGGTCGTAAAACTGTCTAGCGTCCTTGTATAGAGGTCGTGAGTAAACTCGGCCAAGACGGCGGTTTGGTTGTTGTATTGAGTCCGGTTTTGTCCTATATCTACACGCTTGTAGAAGGCCTCTCTCCCGATCCTGCCAACCTGCTACAGCCCCACCGCTCAAGCGATTGTGGTGAAACACCTAGGGTCTTAATGAGCCGTGATTTGTAGAGCCAATAGGGTTCGTTTATATGCATAACTAAACAACAACCGACTCGAGAAAAATTTTGATAATTAGAGCTTTGTTGCGCTGCCTGAATATCCCTGGGAAGGACCCATTCGTGCCAATAGCGAAAGGGCAGAATCACTTAGCCAACGCCGCGATTTCATGGCAAAGTTCGCAGATGACTACCGACTACGAAAAATTTTATGCTGAAAATCGACATGGCCTTGGCGGTCCTACGAAGGAGTTTGTGACATTTTTCAAGAACTGTGACCGAACAGCACTAAATGTCCTAGACGTCGGGTGTGGACAAGGGAGGGATGCATTATTTATTGCTCGGCAAGGACATAATGTAACAGCAATAGACATATCTCAGTCCGGAATTCGCGATCTTCAAAAGGACGCTCAAGCTGAAAACTTATCTGTTCAGGCGATTGCAGCCGACATTCGTAGTTTCGAATTTATAGGTCCATTTGATGTGATCGTGGTAGACCGAACACTGCATATGCTTGAATTCGAAGATCGCAAGGTCGTATTGGAGAAATTGCTGTCCGCTTCAAAGTCAGGTACACGTATTTTGATAGCGGACGAGCGATCAAACTTGCCTATTTTCAAGAGTGTGCTAGATAATTCGGAATGGAATTGGGTTCCGACTATCGAGCGGCGAGGGTTCCTATTTATCGAGATCGATTGAATCCGCAGCCAAATGCGGTCGTTCGTGTTTCAATAGGTGCCTATGGGAAGCAATATTATTTGCTTGTTGATGTGAGACAGTAGCCTGCCTATTCATAACGGATGCGTTCCACCGGGTTCGCCAACGCTACTCGCACGGCATGGCCGCTCACCGTAAAGAAGGTAACGATTACCAAGAACAGTGCCACCAACAGGAAACTGGTCAGCCCCATGGCAGCGTGGTAGGCAAAGCTGCTCAGCCACAGGTTCATCAGGTAGAACACAACTGGCCACGCGATCAGGTTCGCCAACAGGATGAGCTTGATGAAATCCACTGACAATAACGTAATGATCTGGGACACCGTGGCGCCGAGAATCTTGCGAATACCGATCTCCTTCGAACGTTGCAGTGTGGCGAAAGTAGACAGGCCATATAGACCCAGGCAGGCAATCAATACCGCGATACCAGCGGCGATGCCGAACAGGGCAGTGGTCAGGCGGTCTGACTCATAAAAGATCGTGATCTGATCCTGTAGGAAGTGATACTCGAATGGAGTGTCCGGGTCATATCGCCCTTGGGCACTTTCCAGGTGCTCAATCGCACTGGCGACATCGGTACCGCGAATCTTGACGCTGAAGTAATCGATAGTCTGGATAGGATTATTCCATGCACCCAGAATTAACGGACCAATGGGTTCATGCAAAGAGCGGAAGTGGTAATCCTCCGCCACCCCGATCACGGTGAGCAGTTCGGTACTGCCGTTGAGAGTGATCAATTGTAGCTGTTGACCCAGGGGCTCATCCCACTCCAGCATGCGCGCCAGTCGCTGGTTGATGATTACGTTAGCTACATCCGCGTCGCCGCCGCTGTAGTTACGTCCCGCCAAGAGTTCCACGCCGAAAGTTTCGAAGAAATCCTGATCGATTCCCATGAAGCTGCTGCGTATTGCCTGGCTGATATCCTGCCCTGGCAGTAGGGCATTGACCTGGACAATGTTCTTCCACTCCCCCGGTACCCGGGAGGTGACGCTCACCGACAGCACATTGGGATCGCTGAGGAATTCATTCTTGATTGACTGATAGCCGCCGCGCGATGCACCGCTGTTGATATCTACTACCACGATGTTTTCCGGGTCGAAGCCCAGGGAGCGCTCGTTGATAAAGTCCATTTGCCGGATCGCCACAAAAGTGGCCACCAGCAGGATTGTCGATAGGAAGAACTGCACCACCACCAGTGACTTCCTTAGATTCAAGGAAGCGCGGCTGGCTTTTTCTTTGCCCCGCAGCGCTGCAAGTATTTTGGTGTTGGCCAGGTAAAATGCCGGATAGGTGCCAGCGGTGATGCCAACCACGACGGCGGAGGCAACAATGCCAAAGCTTAGAGACGGATCCAGCAGGCCGACCAGGGTCAATGATTTGCCAGCGAAGCCGTTGAACGGTGGCAGCAACACCCAGGTTGCCACCAGTGCTACTATGAACGCGATCAAGGTCAGAGTGATCGATTCGCTGAGAAACTGCAGTACCAGTTGCCGGCGCTGAGCGCCGATCACTTTGCGTACGCCGATCTCGCCGGCGCGGCTGACGGCCCGTGCGGTGGCCAGGTTGATGTAATTGATACAAGCTATAAATAGAATGAAAAAGGCAATGGCGGCAAGGATGACGACGGTATTGAATTGCCCCCCGTTGCCGCTGACGCTGCTTCGCACCTCACTGGAACCGAAGTGGATATCGGGTAGCGCCTGTAGGCGGATGCCGATAAGGTCGTGGAACTGCTCCGGCACATTCGCCTGAATGAGTTCCGGGATGCGCTGCTCCAGTTCGGCCAGGTCGGCATTCCTGTTTATCAGCAAATAGGATACCGCATCGAATTCATCCCGCTCAGTCGCCTTCTGTGCGAGAAAGTCCGGCGCCGAGAAGAATACATCGAACTGCAAATGGGAATTGGCTGGGAAGTCCTCGATCACCCCGGTTACCCTAAAATCACCACGCAGACTCTCCAGCACTTTGCCCATGGGGTCATCGGAACCGAAGAAACGAGTGGCTGCATCCTCGGTAATGACCACCGAGCCCGGATCACTAAGTGCCCAGACTGTGTGAAAACTCTGATCAAGGTATAATAAGCCTTTCCTAAAGGCTGTTATCTGATGAGCGGATTTATTCAGGGCGAAGCCCGACACCAGGCCACCTTATTTCCTGAAGCACTGGACGACTACATAGGCGATGAA